>NZ_WTFM01000001.1:0-1898478 GCF_022496715.1 Sphingomonas sp. SFZ2018-12 | reverse complement strand
ACCACGGCCTCAGGCTGCGCACCATGCGCCTGCCCGACCTGTTCCAGGACCAGGATAAACCCGAACGCCAGTACGACCTCGCAAAACTCAACGCACAACACATCGTCGACACCGTCCTCAAGGCGCTCGGCCACAACGATGTCGGCATCCGGGGGATCGGGGCCATCGCATGATCCGCGCGCATGGCCTGTTCGTCGCGCTGCTTGCCGCTGCGACCGCGATGGCGCCGGCGTCGGCGCACGCCGCCGGGCAGGACGGGGCGGGGACGGTCCGCGTCTGGGTGCCCAATACGCGCGCGGTGCGCGGGACCATCCATGTCGATGTCTGCCCGGCGGGCGACTTTCTGAAACCCTGCCCCTATTCGGCGCAGGCCCGCGTCAGGATGGGTGGCACCGAGATCATCGTGCGCGACATCCCCCCGGGGCTCTACGCCATCCAGCTGTTCCACGATGAAAACGGCAATGGCAAGGTCGATCGCGGGCTGTTCGGGATTCCGAAGGAGGGCGTCGGTTTTTCCAACAATTACCGGATCAGCACCCACGCGCCGCGTTTCAAGGATGCGCGGTTCATGGTCGGGGCCGGCGAAACCCGGATGACGATCAGCCTGCAATATTTCTGACCCCGGGGGCATCAGGGCGGTCATGCGCAATCCGATCCCGCCGCTCGTCGGCTTCAGCACCGCCCGGCCATTGATCGTCGCCGCGCTGTCGCTGGTAACGCTGGTCGTGTCCATGCTGTTCGCCGCGACGCATTTCGCGATGACGACCGACACGGGCGCGCTGATCTCGCCCGATGTCGAATGGCGCCGGCAGGAAGCCGCGGCCAATGCCGCGTTCCCGCAGTTTCGCGATCTCGCGCTCGTGGTCATCGACGGCACGACGCCCGAAGCCGCCGAAGCGGCGGCGGCGCGGCTGTCGGCGGCGATGGCGCAGGACCGCGCGCATTTCCGCTCGGTCCGCCGCCCCGATGCCGGCGCGTTCTTTGCCACCAACGGGCTGTTGTTCGGCAGCGTCGCCGAGGTGCGCGGCGCGACCGCGGCGCTGATCGAGGCCCAGCCGCTGCTTGGCCCGCTCGCCGCCGATCCGTCGCTGCGCGGGATCGCGGTCGCGCTCGACACCGTGCTGATCGGGGTCGAACGCGGCGACACGCGGCTCGCCGCGATCGACCGGCCGCTCGCACGCCTCGCCGATGCGGTGGAGGCGACGGTGGCGGGACGCGAGGCGCAGTTTTCGTGGCAGGCACTGATCGGGTCGGGGCAGGGAACCCTCGCCCCGTCGCGCCGCCGGCTGATCCTGTTCCAGCCGGTGCTTGATTTCGGTGCGCTCAAGCCCGGCGAGCAGGCGACCCGCGCGATCGACGAGGCCGCACGTCGGGCCGCGCTGGACCCCGCGCACGGCGTCCGGGTGCGCGTCACCGGCGGCGTGCCGCTCAGCGACGAGGAGTTTGCCTCGCTCGAGGAGAATATCGGCCTGGTCGGCCTCGCCATGGCGGTGGCCATGCTGGTGACCTTGTGGTTCGCGACCCGCTCAGCGCGGATCGTGCTGGCGATCCTGGCGACGATCGTCGCCGGCCTGGTGACGACGACGGCGATCGGGCTGCTGGCGGTCGGCACGCTCAACCTGATCTCGGTCGCGTTCATTCCGCTGTTCGTCGGGCTGGGCGTCGATTTCGGTATCCAGATCGCAGTCCGGTTCAATGCCGAGCGGCTCGACGGTGCCGACTTCGCCCGCGCGCTGCGCAATGCCGCGACCGCGCTGGGCGGTCCGTTGCTGCTGGCGGCGGGCGCGGTGTTTCTGGGCTTCGGCGCATTCCTGCCGACCGAATATGTCGGCATCGCCGAACTCGGCATCATCGCCGGGCTCGGCATGCTGATCGCGCTCCTGTTCAGCATCACGCTGCTGCCTGCCTTGCTGATGCTGCTGCGTCCCGGCCGCCCGCACCGCGAGGTCGGCTTTTCGGCCGCCGCGCCGATCGATCGTTTCCTGGAGCGTCATCGCCGCGCAGTGCTGTGGGCGTTCGGCCTGTCGATGATCGGATCGATCGCGCTGCTGCCGCTCGTCCGGTTCGACTTCAATCCGCTCCACCTGCGCGATCCGTCCGCGCCGGCGATGCGGACACTGGCCGACTTGATGCGCGATCCGCTGCGCACGCCCAACACGATCGACGTGATGGCCGCCGACGCCGATGCCGCCGCCGCGCTCGCCCGCCGGCTGGCGGCGCGGCCCGAGGTGGCGCAGGCGATCACGCTCGACAGCTTCGTCCCCGCCGATCAGCCGGCCAAGCTCGCGATCATCGAGGACGCCGCACTGCTGCTCGACCTGTCGCTCAACCCGCTGGAGGCCGCGCCGCCGCCGAGCGATGCCGAAACCGTCGCGGCGCTGCGCGGCGTGGCGGGACGGCTGCAGGCGGCGGGCCGCGGGCCGGACGGCGCGACCGCGCTGCGGCTGGCCAAGGCATTCGCCGTGCTGGCGGCCGCCGAACCGGCGACGCGTGCGCGTACCGAACGAGTCCTGATCGATCCGCTGCAGATCATGCTTGCCCAGGCGAGCGCGGCGCTGCAGGCGAGCGCGGTCGACCGGGCGACCCTGCCGCCCGACATCGTCCGCGACTGGGTCGCGCCCGACGGCCGGGTCCGCGTCCAGTTGTTCCCGAGCGGCGACAGCAACGACAATCGCGTGCTCAGCCGCTTCACCCGCGCGGTCCAGTCGGTCGCCCCCGCCGCGACCGGCCTGCCGGTTTCGACGCAGGCCGCCGCCGGTACCGTCGCCTGGGCGTTCATCCAGGCGGGCGTCCTGGCGATGGTGCTGGTCAGCCTGTTGCTGTTCGCGGTGCTGCGCAACGCGCGCGAGGTGGCGTTCACGCTCGCGCCGGTCATCCTGTCGGGCTTTCTGACGCTCGCGACCTGCGTGCTGATCGGGCAGTCGATCAATTTCGCCAACATCATCGCCTTTCCGCTGCTGTTCGGTGTCGGGGTGGCGTTCCACATCTACTTCGTGATGGCTTGGCGGGCGGGCGCAACCGACCTGCTGCAATCCAGCCTGGCGCGTGCGGTGCTGTTCAGCGCGCTGGCGACCGGCACCGCGTTCGGTGCGCTGTGGCTGTCGCACCATCCCGGTACCGCCAGCATGGGCAAGATCCTGATGTTGTCGCTGGCGTGGACGCTGGTGTGCGCGCTGATCTTCGAACCTGCGCTGCTCGGTTCGCCGCCGCGCGAGGATCGGGCGCGCGGCTAGGGCGCGCTCAGCGCAGCGTCGCGTTGACCCCGAGCCACAGCGTGCGCGGGTGCGAACGCTCGCGCGCATTGCCGCTGAAGCCGGTGTCGACGCGGGCATCGAACGCGTTCTCGACGCGCGCGCTCAGCGCCAGCCCGTCACCGATGCTCAATGTCGCGGCGGAATCGAGGGTCAGCGCGTCGCCCAGCACGCGGCTGTTCTGGTCATCCTCGAACTGGCTGGACTGGTAGCGCCCGGTCACCGACGCCTGCGTCCCGGCGGCGGAGCGCCACGCGAGCGTCGCGCTCGCCTGGTGGCGCGGCGTCTGCGCGGGACGCAGGCCGTCCAGCGCGGCGGACGTGCCGGCACCGCGCACCCGCGCGTCGGTATAGGCGTAGGACAGGCGTGCTTCGACACTGGCGACGCGGCCCCCCGCCTCGATCTCGATCCCGCGCACGTCGAGCGCGGCCAGATTGTCGCGCCGCCGGAAGAATCCCGCCGCCGATACGAAGCCGACGCCGGGGAAATTGCCCGGCCCGCGCGCGACCGTGACGTTGGCGATCGCATCGCGCACCCGGTTGTCGAACAGCGTCGCCGAAACGAAAGTCGCGGCGCCGGGCTTCAGGTCGAAGCCAGCCTCGACGCCGTCGAGCCGTTCGGGGCGCAACGCCGCATTGGCGGCAGTGGCGTCGGCCCCGACGCGGAACGGCCGGTACAATTCGTTGGGCGTGGGCAGCCGCCAGCCGCGATAGGCGGCGGCACGCAGGGTCAGCACGTCGCCCGCGGGTCGCCAGGACAGCCCGGCGCGCCCGGTTGGCTCGACGCCGTCGCGGTCGGCAAAGGCGAGGTCGGTGATCGGCGCGCCGCCCGCCAGCGCGACTTCGGACAGCCGACCGTTGGCAATCCACCACCCGTCGACGCGGCCATTCAGATCGATGCCCAGCGTGCCGGCGTCGACGCGCAGGTCGGCAAAGCCCCCGGCCGTGCGGGTGGTCCCACCGGCCTCGCGACGCCGGGTGGGCGCGCCGCCGACAAAGGTGAACAGCTCGCGCGTGGTGCCGCGCGTCTCGCGCACGTCCGCGCCGATCCGCAGCCGGATGGCACTGCCCAGCGGTGGCGACAGCTCGATCCGGCCGCCGATGCCGGTCGCAGGGACGTTGTACTGGTCGAGCGTCGGCGTGACGGTCGCGCGGTCGGCGCTGACCGCGGCGAACTGGCTCGCGAAGCGGCGCGCCTGGATATAGCCGAGCGCCGACCAGCGCCACGCGCCCCTGCCGACGATGCGCACGCTGGCATCCGCGCCGTCGCTGGCGATGTCGGTGAAGGCCAGTCCGCGATCGCGCCGGTCGGTAAAGGCGCGCACCGTCGCCTGAAGCTCGCGGTCGCCGCCGACATCGAAGGCCGCGCGCAGCGTCACGTTGCTCTGGGCATAGCGCGCGGCACGATCGACGGGGCCCCGGTCGCCGACGACGATCGGAATGAAGCCGTCGCCGCGCGCGGTGCCGGCGGTCAGTGTCGCAAAGCCGCCATCGCGCTTCAGCGTCGCGGTGGCCAGCGCGTCGACCGCGTCGCGGTTGCCATAGGCGATCTGGGCCTGCGCGGCCGGCAGCTGGTCGGGGGTTGCGCTTTCCAGCTCGACAACACCCGCCAGCGCACCCGGTCCCCACAGCGCGCTGCCGCCGCCGCGCACGACGCGCACGGTACCCAGCGCGGCCGGCGCATAAGCGGGAAATGCGACCCAGCCTGCGAATGGATCGGCCTGTGGCACGCCGTCCAGGATCAGCAGCGCGCGGCTCGATGCGTTGCCGCCGATGCCGCGCAGCGTCAGCCCCTGGCTGGTCGGGTTGGCCGACCGGCTGTCGGCGCGGCGGAAGGATTGCAGCCCGGCGACGTCGGCCAGCACGTCCTCAAGCCGGTTGCTGGCGGTCGCGACGATCCGGTCGCGACCGATTTCGATCACCGCGTCCGAACGGTCGGCCTGGTCGACCGGGATGCCGCGGCCCGTCACGACGATGTCGGGCCCAGGCGCAGGCGCAGCGGCAGGCGTGGGCGCTTGCTGACCAAGCGCGGGGAAGGCCGTGCCCATCGCCAGCACGGCCGGGACGATCCGTCGCACCGACATCACTAGACCCGCATCATGCGGCCGCTGTGCCGTCGACGATCGCCTTGTGCCCCGCGATCAGCGCGTCGACGACCTGCGGGTCGGCCAGCGTCGAGACATCGCCGATCGCGGCATATTCATGCTCGGCGATCTTGCGCAGGATGCGGCGCATGATCTTGCCGCTGCGCGTCTTGGGCAGCGCGGGGGCGAACTGGATCGCGTCGGGGGTGGCGATCGGCCCGATCTGCTGGCGGACCCATTGCGCCAGCTCGCGATTGAGCGCTGCACTGGCGGCTGCATCCTGGGCCAGGATCGCATAGGCGTAAATGCCCTGGCCCTTGATGTCGTGGGGCACGCCGACGACCGCCGATTCGATGACCGCGGGATGCGCGTTGAGCGCGGCCTCGACCTCGGCGGTGCCCAGCCGGTGGCCCGACACGTTGATCACATCGTCGACGCGCCCGGTGATCCAATAGTCGCCATCCTCGTCCCGCCGGCAACCGTCGCCGGTGAAATAGCGGCCGGGATAGGCGGTGAAATAGGTCTGGAAAAAGCGTTCGGGGTCGCCCCACACGCCGCGCATCTGGCCCGGCCAGCTGGCGGTCAGCACTAGATTGCCCGACGTCGCGCCTTCCAGCGTCTGGCCATCGGAGTCGACCAGCGCCGGACGGATGCCGGGCAGGGGCCCGGTGGCGGATCCCGGCTTCAGCGTCACCGCACCCGGCACCGGCGCGATCAGCATCCCGCCGGTCTCGGTCTGCCACCAGGTGTCGACGATCGGACAGCGTCCCTCGCCGACGACGTCGTGATACCAGTTCCACGCTTCCGGATTGATCGGCTCGCCGACCGACCCCAGCAGGCGCAGCGACGCACGGCGGGTCGCGGCGACGGGCGCGTCGCCCTCGCGTTCCAGCGCGCGGATCGCGGTCGGCGCGGTATAGACGACGGTGACGCCATGCCGGTCGACGATGCGCCACAGCCGCGACGCGTCGGGCCAGGTCGGCACGCCTTCGAACATCACCGTCGTGCCGCCGTTCGATAGCGGGCCATAGAGCGTGTAGCTGTGCCCGGTCACCCAGCCGATATCGGCGCTGGAAAAGAACACGTCATCCTCGCGATGATCGAAGACCAGCGCGTGGGTGTAGCTCGCCCAGGCGAGATAGCCGCCGGTCGCGTGGAGCACCCCCTTGGGGGTGCCCGTCGAACCCGAGGTATAGAGGATGAACAGCGGATCGTCGGCGTCCATCACCGCGGGCGCGAACGTCTCCGCGGCGTCGGCGACCGCCTCGTGATACCAGACATCGCGGCCGGGCGTCATCGCTACGTCCGCGCCGGTGCGGCGGACGACCAGCATCCGGTCGATCCCCCCGGCATGGTCGGCGGCGATGTCGGCGTTGCGCTTGAGCGGCACCGGCTTTTGTGCGCGCAGGCCTTCATCGGCGGTGATCAGCACGCGCGACCCGCAATCGCGGATTCGCCCGGCCAGCGCCTCGGGCGAAAAGCCGCCGAACACGACCGAATGGATCGCACCGATGCGCGCGCAGGCGAGCATTGCGAACGCGGCTTCCGGGATCATCGGCATATAGATGGTGACGCGGTCACCGCGAGCCACGCCCAGCCCGGCCAGCACATTCGCCATCCGGCACGTCTCGCGGTGCAGTTCGCGATAGGTGAAACGACGCGGCGGTTCGGCGGGGTCGTCGGGTTCCCAGATCAGCGCGACCTTGTCGCCGCGTGTTTCCAGATGCCGGTCGAGGCAGTTCGCCGCCAGGTTGAGCTGGCCGTCGGCATACCAGCTGATGTGGAAATCGGCGGCGTCGAACGACCAGTCACCCGCCACCGTCGGCGTGCGGACCCAGTCAAGCCGCCGCGCGATGTCGAGCCAGTGGCCGTCGGGATCGTCGGTCGCGCGCTGATTCATCCGGGCCAGCGCCTCCGCACCGACGGTCAGCGGGCCCGCGAAGCCGGCGGGAACCTCGACCCGACGCCCCGTTCGCGCCATCGTCTTGTCCGTCATCGCTTTCTCCTGTCCCACCGATCGACCGGCGCGGGATAGGATATCTTTTCCGCGAAGACAAAGGCGCGACCGCTCTGCCGGGCGTCAGTTCCGCCCCAGGCTGGCGCCGCCGTCGACGAACAGAGTCTGGCCGGTGACGAACGCGGCCGCGTCGGAGGCGAAGAAGGCGATGGCGGCGGCGATTTCCGCCGGGGTACCGATCCGGTTCATCGGTACCTGCGACAGGTAGCGCGCCTCGCCCGCGCTCCCGACCGGATTGTTCTGGCGGAACAGCTCGGTCTCGGTCGGGCCGGGCGCCACCGCATTGGCAGTGATGCCGTGCGGGGCCTGCTCGATCGCGATCGTCCGGGTCAGGCTCTCCAGCGCGGCCTTCGACGCGGCATAGCTGGTGCGCAGCGGCAGGCCCAGTGTCACCAGGCTGGTGACGTTGACGATCCGCCCGAACCGCGCCGCCTGCATCCCGGGCAGCAGCGCCTGGGTCAGCTGAAGCGCGGGGCGCAGGTTGAACGCCAGCAGGCCCATGAAGTCCGCGGGCTCGATCGCGCCGAAATGTTCCGTGCGCGCCGCACCGGCATTGTTGACGATGCCGAGCACGTCGCCCCGCGCCGTCAGTTCCGTCGCCAGTGCCGCGGTGGCCCCTTCGTCGCCCAGGTCGGCGGTGATGAACTCGCCGGGAAAGCTGTCCGGGGCGGACCGGGCGACGCCGATCACCTCCCAGCCACTGGCGGCGAGCGCGTCGGCGGCCACGCGGCCAATGCCTTTCGATGCGCCGGTGACGACGATTTTGCGGGCCATCATCTCAACCTTCCGCCAGCGCCATGGTGCGCGCGATGCCGCGTTGGAACGCGGGGCGGGCCTCCAGATCGGCGACGTAACGCTGGACGTTGGGCGCGCCGTCGATCGACACTTCGGCGAACTGGCGCCGCCACAGCCAGCCGAAATGCGCGATATCGGCGATGCTGAGCGTGTCGCCCGCGACGAACCGCTGGCCTGCGAGCAGCGCATCGAGCACGCCGATCACGCGTTGCGCCTCGTTACCGAACCGGTCGATCGCAAGCGGGATCGGCTCGGGCGCGAATTTGCGGAAAAACCCGGCATTGCCAAAGGCGGGGCCGAGGCCGGAGGCGTGGAAGAACAGCTGTTCAAAGACGCGGGCGCGTGCGACGCCCGATGCCGGCAGCAGCTTGCCGGTCTTTTCGGCGAGGTGGACGAGGATCGCGGCGCTCTCGGTCAGCACCAGGTCGCCATCGACAAGCACCGGCACCTTGGCGTTCGCGTTGAGTGCGACGAATTCCGGCGCTTTCTGTTGACCCTGGCGGACGTTGATGCTCGTCAGCGTATAGTCGAGCCCGATTTCTTCGAGCGCGATGGGAACCTTGACGCTGTTGGGTGTCGAAAAAGCGTAAACTTGGATCATGGTCGATCTCCAATGAAAGGCGTTTGGTGACGCGGGGTTCAGCCCTGCGCGGCCATGCGGCGCGCGACGTCGGCGGCGCTGATGCCTTCGAGCGCAAGGCCATAGCCCGCCCCCTCGTCGACGATGCGGCGCAGCTTCTGGGTCAGCGCGATGCGGGTGTAGCGCCCGGTAAGCGGCGGCAGCGCCGCGATCAGGTCGGCGATCTCGTGCGCACGGGCGAGCAACCGGTCGGCGGGGACGATTTCATTGACCGCGCCATATTCCTTGGCGGTCTGCGCATCGAGCAGCTGGCGGGTCAGGATGAAGTAGCGGCCGCGGATGCTGCCGATCACCTCGGGCCACAACAGGTTGACGCCGTCGCCGGGCACGATGCCGAAATCGAAATGCGGCTTGTCCTGGAACACGGTTTCGGGCGTCGCCAGGATGATGTCGGTCAGCAGCGCATATTCGCTGTGCAGCAGCACAGGGCCGTTGAGCGCGCTGATCATCGGCACCTCGATGTCGAGGATGTTCGACAGCACCTTGCGGCCTTCGCGCAGGATCTTGTCATAACCGACCGGCGTGAAGAAATCGAAGCCCTCGGGGTCGATCGTGTCCATGAATGCGTCGCCGCTGCCGGTCAGGATGACGGCCCGATTCTCGCTGTCCTCGCCGATCGCGTGGAACAGGTCGACAAACTGTTCGTGGGTATGGCCGTTGAAGATCAGCTTGCCGCCGTTGGTGTGCAGCATGACTTCGAGCACGCCATTGTCCTTGCGGGTCAGCCGGGCGTTGGCAAAGGCGTTGCGATAGGTGTCGAACTTGGCCATCTGAACCTCCATCAGGCCGCGCTTGATCAGCGGCGTCGATGTTCAGATAGACCCGCGCGGGCTGCGGCGGATGGCGGGATGTTGCGATATCGCCTATTCCGTCGGGGAATAGCGCAAGCGACGGAAATGCTGCGGCACCTTGCCTTGCCCTTCGCGGTCAGTCGCGTGCGAGGACGATCATTCCACCCGGTGCGGGGACGCAGTCCAGCCATTCGCGGACCGGCAAGCCGCGACGATGCCCGATCAGGCTCGCGATCGGCCCGCCATGGGTGACGACCACGCCCGGCCCGTCGGGCAGCCGCCGCCAGGCGGCGAGCGCGCGGTCCATCAGCGCACGGGTGGTTTCGCCGCCGCCCGGCCTGAACTGGTCGGGCGCGTCGATCATGCCGTCCATCGCATTGCCGGTGGCACGATGGATCGCAGCCCAGCTCTGCCCCTCCCACGTGCCGAAGTCGCGTTCGCGCCAGCCGGGATCGGCGACGAGCGGACAGCGTGCGTGCGCAGTGATGCGCCGGGCGAGCCGGGTGCTGCGCGTGAGGCCACTGTGCACGACCCATGCGGGGTCCCGCGCCGCCAGTTCCGCCGCCAGCGGCGCGATCGCCGCGATGCCCTGTCGGCTGAGACCGGCATCGCTGACGCCATAGCAGCGACCGTGCCAGGCGCGCGCCACCTGGGTGTGGCGGACGAGCACGACGTCGGCTGTCACCGCGCGGCCGCCGCGAGCAGCAGGATGAGCTGGCCCATATAGGCCGCAAAGCCCAGGCAATCGCCGGTGCTGCCGCCAATCCGCCGGCGCAGCAGGCCGCGCAGCCACAGGCAGAACACGCCCGCGATGCAAATCGCTGCAATGAACGCGACCGGCTGGAACAGCGCGACCGCGGCCAGCCCGGGGATCGCCGTTGCGGCGGCGCGCATCAGCGTGGCCGCGCCGACGCCGGTGCCGACATCCTTGGCCAGCCCGGTTCCGCCCGGCGCCGGGGCAATGATCGTCATCATCACGACGACAACCAGCCGGCCGAACGTCGCCGCGCCGATCAGCGCGGCCGCCGCCATCCAAGGCGTCAGCGTGGTCAGGATGGCAACGCTCAGCGCCGCGCGCACCCCGATCGCCAGGATCAGTCCGACGCTGCCATAGCTGCCGATCCGGCTGTCCTTCAGGATGCGTCGCACGTCTTCGGGCGTGCTGCCGCCGCCGAACGCGTCGCAGAAATCGGCGACGGCATCCTCGTGGAACGCGCCGGTCAGCCGCGCCTCGATCGCCAGCGCAATCAGCATTGCGACGACCGGCGGCCACAGCTGCGCCGCAGCGAGCGCGACCGCGGCGGTGATCGCGCCGACCAGCGCGCCGACCAGGGGAAACCAGGCCACCGCGCGCACCAGCCCGGTCGCCACCTGCGCCGCGGTCAGGCTGGCGGTCCCTGGCACCGGCAGGCGCGTCAGGAACTGCACGGCCAGTACCGGTGGTGCCCACCACGGGCAGTCGGGCGACGCGTCAGACGCCAAGTTCATCGAGCCGCGCGACGTCGGACAAAAGGGCTGCGGCGCTGTCGAGCAGGGGCAGCGCGACCAAGGCGCCCGTGCCCTCGCCCAGCCGCATCTCCCAATCGAGCAGCGGTTCGAGGCCCAGCGCGTGGAGCGCCGCGCCATGCCCGGGTTCGGCGGAGCGATGCGCGGCGATCATCGCGTCGCGCGTGCCCGGTGCCAGCGCCTCTGCGATCAACGCGGCGGCGGTCGCAACAAAGCCGTCGAGCAGCAGCGTCGCGCCCAGGGTCGCGCCCTGGGCGAAGAAGCCGGCCATCGCCACGATCTCGAACCCGGCGACTTCGGCGATGGCGGCGCGCGGATCGGCGGGCAGGTGCGCGCGCGCGCGCGCCGTCGCGGCGGCGACGATCCGCGTCTTCGCCGCCAGCATCGCATCGTCCGCGCCCGCGCCGGGCCCGACCGCACCGGCGGGATCGGCCTGGGCCAGCAGCGCGGTCAGGCACGCGGCCGACGTCGTGTTGCCGATGCCCATCTCGCCCGCGATCAGCACCTGATGCCCGTCCGCCCGCGCGCGCCGCGCCTCCTGCGCGCCGGTGGCCCAGGCGGCGTCGAACTGCGCGACGGTCATTGCCGGGCCGACCGACAGGTCGGCGGTGCCCGCACCCAGGCTGGCACGCGCATGAAACGTCGGATGCGGCGGGGCGGGGGGCAGGGCGACGCCGACATCGGCGAGCCGCAGGTCGCAACCCTGCGCCGCGGCCAGCGCCGAACTGGTTGCCCGTCCGGCCAGGATGGTGCCGACCATCAGCCCGGTCACCGCCTGCGGCCATGCCGAAACGCCCTGCGCGACGACGCCATGGTCGGCGGCGAACAGCACGATCCGGCGCGGGCGCGTCGCGGGCGTCAGGTGCTGCTGGATGACGGCGAGCCGCACCGCCAGCTTTTCGAGCCGCCCCAGGCTGCGGGTCGGTTTGGCAAGCGCGTCCAGATGCGCCCAGGCGGCGGCTTCATCGATCATCGTTCATCCCTTGCAATCGCCAGCAGCCGATCGACGGCGACATGCGTTTCGAGGTGGTCGGCCAGCATGTCCAGCGCCCGGTCGACGCGATCGGCCTGTGCGACGCCGTCGCTGCCGCTGCCGATCTGCGCGAGCCAGGCGGCGCGCTGCGCGGGGTGGTCGAACAGGCGGTGGACATAGCATCCCGCAATGCGGCCATCGGTGCTGATCGCCCCGTCGATCTGGCCATCGGCCAGGCGCAGCAGCGGCTGCACCGGCGCGCACGGCACCGTCCGTCCCGCGTGGATCTCGTACCCGATAAAGGGCGCGCCGTCGGCGATGCGGGTGCCGGTGGTCTCGACGACGCGTTTGTCGGCGGTCAGCACCGTGGCGACGGGCAGGTGGCCGAGCCCCGCAACCTCGCGCGCCGGCCCCTCGATGCCGTCCGGATCGGAAATCGTCGCGCCCAGCATCTGATAGCCGCCGCAGATGCCCAGCAGCGCGCCGCCGCGCCGGACATGCGCGGCGATGTCGATGTCCCACCCCTGCCGGCGCAGGAAATCCAGGTCGGCGATCGTCGCCTTGGTGCCGGGCAGGATGATCAGCGCCGCGTCGGCGGGCAGCGGCGTGCCCGGCGGCACCATGACCAGCCGCACGCCCGGTTCGTGGCGCAGCGGATCGAAATCGTCGAAATTGGCGATGCGCGACAGCATCGGCACTGCGATAGTGATCGCGCCGGGCGACGCGGCGGCGGTATCGAGCACGACCGCGTCCTCCGCCGGCAATTGCCGCGCCGCCGCCAGCCAGGGCACGATGCCCAGCCCCGGCCAGCCGGTGCGCCGCGCGATCTCGGCATAGCCATCGTCGAACAGGCGGATGTCGCCGCGGAACTTGTTGATCACGAATCCGCGGATCATCGCGGCGTCGGCGGGGTCGAGCACCGCCTGTGTCCCGACCAGCGACGCGATCACGCCGCCGCGATCGATGTCGCCGACCAGCACGACGGGCACATTCGCTGCGCGTGAAAAGCCCATATTGGCGATGTCGCCGGCGCGCAGATTGGTTTCGGCCGGGCTGCCCGCGCCCTCGACGATCACCAGATCGGCCTGCGCGCGCAGCCGGTGCCAGGATTGCAGCACCGCGGCCAGCCAGGCATCCTTGCGCCGGCGATAGTCGCCGGCGTCCAGCGTGCCCGCGACCTGGCCGTGGATGACCAGCTGTGCGCCGGTGTCCGATTGCGGCTTGATCAGCACCGGGTTCATGTCGGTGGTCGGCGGCGTACGGCACGCCATCGCCTGCAGCGCCTGGGCCCGGCCGATTTCGCCGCCCGCCGCAACGGCGGCGTTGTTCGACATGTTTTGCGGCTTGAACGGGCGCACGGTCAGGCCGCGATTGGCAAAGGCGCGGCACAATCCGGCGACCAGCACCGACTTGCCGACGTCCGATCCGGTGCCCTGCAGCATCACCGCAGCCATGCGATCGCCCCCACCGACAGCCAGTGCAACAGGCAGGCACGGCGATAGATCGCCAGCGCGCGGTCGAGGTCGGCGGCATCGGGCGGCGGCCCGTCGCCCAGCCATGCGCGTGGTGCCGGCGCGCCGTCATAGCTGACCGGCCCGCCCAGCCGCCGGCCGATTGCGCCCGCCATCGCTGCTTCCGGCCAGCCGCCATTGGGCGAGGCGTGGTGCCGGGCGTCGCGCCACATGACGGCAAACCCGCCGCCGCCCGCGATCGCGATGCCCAGCCCGGCCAGCCGCGCCGGCACCCAGTTGACCATGTCGTCCAGACGCGCGGCGGCCCAGCCAAACCAACGGTAGCGATCGTCGCGATGGCCGATCAACGAATCGGCGGTGTTGATCGCCTTGCACGCAAACAGCCCCGGCAACCCTGCGACGAGGAACCAGAATGCCGGTGCGACCACGCCGTCGCAAAAGCTCTCCGCCAGGCTCTCGGTCGCCGCCAGTGCAACGCCCCGCTGGTCGAGCGTCGCGGTATCGCGCCCGACGATATGCGCCACCGCCGCGCGCGCGGCGACCAGGTCACCCCGGCGCAGCGGGCGCGCCACCGCGCGGACATGATCGTCCAGGCTGCGCTGGGCGAGCCCCGTCGTCGCCAGCACGATGATCGCCGTGATCCCGATCGCGTGGTCGCCGGCGATCCGTTCGACGAGCAGCCCGGCCGCCGCCGCCCCGCCGGCGACGACGATGATCAGCGCGACCCCCATCGCGCGGCGACGCGGCGCACTGCCCCGGTTCCATCCGCGCTCCAGCGCCGCGATCGCGCCGCCGATCCAGGTCACGGGATGACCGATCGCTCCGAACAGCGCGGTCGGATAGCCGATCGCCGCCTCGCCGATCAGCGCGACCAGCAGTTGTTCGGGCCGCGCGATCACGCGGGTGCCACCCGACCGGTCGAAACCAGCACGCGATCGCCTGCATCCGTGGTGGCGATCGTACAGGCGATGCCATAGGTGTCGCGGATGCGCGCCGGAGTCAGCACTACATCCGGTGGTCCGTCCGCGCTCACGCGCCCGCCCGCCAGCAGCAGCACCTGATCGGCGATCCGCAGTGCGTGGTTGAGGTCGTGGAGGACGACGATCACGCCCGCGCCCGCGACGGCGGCGGCGCGCAGCCCCTCGAGCGCGTCATGCTGGTGCGCGGGGTCCAGATTGGCGAGCGGCTCGTCGGCGAGCAGCCATTCGGGCGCGCCCGCCAGCACGCGGGCAAGCAGCACGCGCGCACGCTCGCCCCCCGACAGCGCGGAGACCGGGCGATCGGCAAAGCGGGCGACGTCGGTGGCCGCCATTGCGGCGGCGACTGCGGCACGGTCGGCAGCGCTTTCGCCCCAGCGGCCACGATGCGGATAGCGGCCCAGCGCGACCAGCGTTGCGACATCGACGTCCCAATGCACGTCGGCGACCTGCGGCAGCAATCCGATGCGCCGCGCCAGATCGCGCCGCGACACCGCGTCACGCGGCGTGCCGTCGATCCGCACCTCGCCGCGATCGGGTCGCCGCAGTCCGGCCAGACAGGCGAGCAGCGTCGACTTGCCCGCGCCATTTGGGCCGAGCACCGCGGTCACCTGCCCGCGCTCGAAGCGCGCGGCAACGTCGTCGAGCACGCGGACGCCGCCCAGCGTGACCGTCAGCGCCGCGACCGTCAGCTCGCCCATCGTCGCCCCCCTCATGCCAGTTTCCGCCGCATGCGCAGCAGCAGGACCAGGAAGAACGGCCCGCCCAGCATCGACATGGCGATGCCCAGCCGCAGCTCGCTGACCGTCGGCATCGCGCGCACCACGCTGTCGGCGACGATCAGCAGCAGCGCGCCCGCCAGCGCGGCGGGGAGCAGCACCGCCGAAGGCCGGTTGCCGACAAAGGGGCGGACCATGTGCGGCACGATCAGCCCGACAAAGCCGATCACCCCGGCGGTCGCCACCGAAGCGCCGACGCATAGCGCGACACCGACGACGACGAGCAGCTGGAGCCGCACCGGATCGACCCCCATCGACCGCGCGGCGCTGTCGCCCAACGTCAGCACGTCGAGCGTGCGCGCGGTCAGCGCCAGCACCGCGATGCCCAGGCCGATCAGCGGCAGCGCCAGGCGGACATCATCCCAGCTGCGATCGGTGAGCGCCCCCATGAGCCAGGTGACGATCTGCGATGTGACGAACGGGGTGGGGGCCAGGCTGATCGCCAGCGCAGTCATCGATCCTGCCACGCTCGACACGATGACGCCGGCCAGCGTGAACACGACGATGCTGCCCGATCGCCCGACGATCAGCGCGAGCAGCGCCATCGTCGCCGCCGCCCCGCTGAGCGCAAAGGCGGGCAGCAGCCACGGCGCGGCGGCATAGCCGAAATAGAGCGAGATCACCGCCCCCAGCGCCGCGCCCGCCGACACGCCGAACAGGCCGGGGTCGGCGAGCGGGTTGCGCAGATAGCCCTGCATCACCGCGCCCGACATGCCGAGCCCCGCGCCGACGAGCGCGGCGAGCACGGTGCGCGGCAGGCGCAGCTCGGCGATGATCGGCCAGCGCGGGTCACCCAGCGTCCAGGCATCGAACGGAATCCACACCTTGCCCGCGATCAGCGAGGCGAGCATCGCCGCCGCGATCGCCGCGACCAGCGCCAGGTTGAGCGCCCCCCGCCGGGTCATAGCGACCGCCGCACGCGCGCAAGGTGGCCGACCGCGTCGATGATCGTGGGTCCCCCGCAATTCAGCAGCCGGTCGGGATAGGGGCGCACCGCGATCCGATCGCGCAGCCCGTCGAGCACCGGGTGGCCCAGCATCCGGTCGTCCTGCCCCCGCGCGCCGACCGACAGCAGCAGCCGGGGCGGGCGCGCGACCAGCGGCTCGAGCGGGAGCACGTCCCACTGCTTCAGGCCATAGCGCGCACTTTGGTTGGCGAAGCCCGTGCTGCGCAGCAATTCGTCGGCCAGCGTGCCGGTGCCGGGGACCAGCCCGCCGCCCTGCCAGATCAGCGCCGGTACCGCCGGGCCCCCGGTCCGCGCCGCGCGCACCGCCGCGTCGATCCGGCGGACCAGCGCCTCGCCACGTTCGGGCCGGCCGATCGCCGCGGCGATGGTGCGGATCTGCGCGTCGCTTTCCGCCACGGTCGCGGGCACGCCGATCTGCACCAGGGCGATGTCCAGCCGGCGGAGCGCAGCGATCGTCGAAGGCTCGACATGCGCGCCGGCGATGACCAGGTCGGGGTCAAGCGCGACGACCTCCTCCGCCGTCCCCGACGTCGCGGTAAAGCGTCGCGCCAGCGCGATCGGGATCGATGTCGCGCGCGGGTCCTGCGAATAGTGGCTGATGCCCGCGATCTGCCGCGGATCGGCGACCTGCATCAGCACCGCGTCGACGCACGGGTTGATCGACACGACGCGTGGCGATGCGCCTGCTGATTGCCGTCCGGCGGCAGTCGGCGGCGCGGCGGTGCAGCCGGCGCTCGCCAGCGCCAGCGCCATAGCCGGTACGGCCGCCCGGACCCACGCGATCGCCGTCGCGCGCATCAGAACTCGACACCCTTCTGCGCCTTGAACCCGGCCTTGTAGGGGTGCTTGACCTCGCCGAACTCGGTGACCAGGTCGGCGATCTCGATCAGCGCGGGCTGGGCGTTGCGGCCGGTGATGCAGATATGCTTGGTCAGCGGCCGGTCCTTCAGGAACGCGACGATCTCGTCGATTGGGAGCGTCTCTTGGCGCAGCACGATATTGAGCTCGTCGAGGATCACGAAGTCATAGGCCGGGTCGAGGATGAGCGCCTTTGATCGTTCCCACGCCGCGCGCGCAGCGGCGATGTCGCGGGCGCGGTCCTGTGTGTCCCAGGTGAAACCCTCGCCCATCAACTCAAAGGTCAGCAGGTCGGGATTGGCGTGGAAGAAGTTCTTCTCCCCGGTTTCCCAGCTGCCCTTCACATATTGGACGATGCCCACCTTCATCCCCCAGCCCAGGCTGCGGATCGCCATGCCGAACGCGGCGGACGACTTGCCCTTGCCATTGCCGGTATGGACGATCAGCAGCCCGCGCTCGAGCGTGTGCCGCGCCTGGATGCGTGCGCGTGCCGCCTGGACGCGCTTCATGCGTTCGTTGTGGCGGGCGAAGTCGGCTTCGGTTTCGGTCATCGGTCGTTGCTCCATGAAGCCAGGGCGTCGCGCACGCGTTGCCAGCCCGCCACATCGCCCGGCAGTCCCAGGCGCAGCCACGTCGGCTGCGCCGCGAACGGGCGGGTCAGCACCCCGGCGCGGGCGAGGTGCGCGAACAGCGCGTCGCGTCGCGGCAGCGCGACCAGCGTGAAGAACGCGGTCCGGCCGACGATGTCCAGCCCCGCCGCCGCGACCTGCGCCGCCATCCGCTCGGACGCCTCGCTCAGCCGCTGGCGCTGCCCCGACTGCCAGGCCGTGTCCCCATAGGCGGCGATCCCCGCCGCCAGCGCGGGCGTGCTGATCGGCCAGTCGCCCAGCATTGCGCGCAACGGTCCCGCAATGGCGGGCGGCGCGATGACGAAGCCCAGCCGCAGCCCGGCCAGCCCATAGAATTTCCCGAACGATCGCAGCACGATCAGTCCCGGCCAGCCGCGCCCCGCCACGCTGTCGTCGGGGGTCGCATCGGCAAAGGCCTCGTCGACGATCAGCCAGCCGCCCTTCGTCGCCAGCCGCGTGGCGACGCCGGCCAGCGCGTTGGCATCGGCGCACCATCCGTCCGGGTTGTTGGGGCGGGCGAGGACGATGTGGCGGTGTTCGCCGGCGACATCGGCGAAGTCGGCGCGGGACAACGCGACCGCCCGGTCCTGCGGCCACATCGCGCGGTGGCCCGCATAGCCCGGTGTCACCCAGCCGGCGGGTCCGGGCAGGATCGCCCCGATCAGGCGCAGCGCCAGGTCGCTGCCCGGCACCGCCACCACATGGTCGGGGACGGTGCCGAAGGCGTGTGCCGCGCGCGCCTCCAGCTCTGCCAGCCGCGCCGGATCGGGCAGGGGGGCGGGGGCTTCACCGGGTTCAGCGACCGGATAGGCCCAGGGCGCGATGCCGGTCGACAGGTCGGTCCAGGCCGCCACCTGCGGGAACCACGCGCGCGCCTGGTCGACGCGGCCGCCATGGACGGCGAAGCGCGCGATCAGGTCGGGGGCGGGCGCGGGCGCGGTCATCAATAGGCCAGCCGGACGCCGGCATAGCCGGCGCGTCCCGGGGTACCGAAGCGGAAGAGCGTTTCGTAGCGTTCGTCGAACAGATTCTCGACCCGGCCATAGATTTCGACGCGGTCGCTGACCGGCCACGCGGCGCGCAGGTCGGCGATGACATAGCCTTCGATCCGGCGGCTGTTGGCGGCATTGTCGAAACTCGCGCCGACATGGGTCAGCGTCGCCCCGGTTTCCAGCCCGAACGGCCAGCGATAATCGACCAGCGCCGTCACGCTGTGCCGGGGACGGCGGACGAGCTGGCGGCCGAAATTGGCGTCGCCGGGCGACCGGTTGGTCGCGTCGAGATAGCTGTAATTCGCCTGGACGCTGAGCGCGGGCACGGGCTGCAGCGCAAGCGCGAACTCGACGCCCTGTGCGCGGGCGCGCGCGACATTGTCATAGGTGCCCGACGGCCGTCCGACGCAGATGCCGGTTGGCGGGGCGGGACAGGAGATGAAACCGATCAGGTCGTTCGACGTCCGGCGGAACCAGGTTGCACTGGCGCGCAGGCGGCCTTCCGCCAGCGCCTGGCTCACGCCCGCGTCCCAGCCCCGCGATCGTTCGGGCCGCAACGTGGCGTTGCCGAAATCGCTTTGCAGCTGGAACAGCGACGGTGCCTTGAACCCCTCGGCATAGCTGGCGCGCAACGTCGTGCCCGTTTCGCCAATCGCGAACACGCCGCTCGCGCCGAGCGTGGTGGCACCGCCAAAACGGTCATGGTCGTCGTGGCGCACCCCGCCGGTCAGCGTCACCCCGCGGGCCGGCGTCGCCACCAGCTGGCCATAGACGCTGTCCAGGCGCGCGCGCCCGACCGTCGGCGGCGCGCCGAAGCTGCTGCTCGTGAAGCGCGATGTCTCGCGCTCCAGCCCGCCGGTCGCCTGCCACCCCTCGACGATGTCGAGCACGCCCTGATATTCGATCCGGGCGTTGCGGCCGTACGCGGCAAAGGTTTCGGCATCGCCCTGGGCGCGGTCGATGTTGCGGCGGCGCGTGTCGGTATGCGCATAGCCCAGCCGGTTGCGCAGCCGCCCGTCGAACAGCGCCGCGTTGATCCCGCCATAAGCGACCAGCTCGCGCGTGCGCGATTGCTCGTCGACATCGCCGAACTGAAAGGCCGGGGGCGCGAAGCCGTCGATGTTGACACGCCCGTTGGAATACCAGCCTCGCGCCTCCGCAGAAACGCCCTCGGCCACCGCCACGCTCAGCCGCGCATTGGCACCGAAATTTTCGTATCCGTCGCGCTCTGTGCCGCCGCGCGCCTCGCTGAACGCGGAAATCCCGTCGGTGCGAAACCAGCCCGCGCCGCCGCTCGCCGATACCGGTCCGATCCGGCCCGCGACGTTGCCGACGACCTGTCCGGTGCCGCGATAACCGCCCTCGCCGCGCAGGTTGGCGGTCAGCCGCTCGGTCGGCTGGCGCGTGATCATGTTGACGACGCCGCCGATCGCCTGGCTTCCCCACAGCACCGAAGACGGTCCGCGCAGCACCTCGATCCGTTCGATATTGCCGACCAGCAGGTTGCCGAAATTGAAGCCGCCGCCCGGTGACGACGGATCGTTCAGCTTGACCCCGTCGATCAGCGCGACCGTCTGGTCGCTTTCCGCGCCGCGGATGAACACCGATGCGGTCGCGCCGATACCGCCGTTGCGCGTGATGCTTACCCCCGGCACGGTGCGCAGGATATCGGCGACCGTTCGCGTCTGGCGGCGGCTCAGTTCGGCATCGTCGAGGACGGTGACCGACTGGCCGACCCGTTCGATCGGCTGGGGCGTGCGGTTGGCGGTGACGACGATGACGGAATCGTCGACGACCGCCGCGTCACGGTCCGGATCGGCGAGCGCCGGGGCGGGGAGACAGGATGCCAGGGCAGTGATTGCCCCGGCGGTGGTCACGAAACTGGCGCGCACGACTTCCCTCCACGATCGGGGGTCGCGCGCCAGCGGCACGATGCAACGAAGGCCGGGCATCGCCCGCGCACGCCACCCCATTCGATGTCGTCACGCGAGGAAGACCCTCGATCGCGCTGAACACCCCGTCCGCGCAAAGGACCGACAATGTCCGGCAGGTCTCCTGGCTCCCGGGTCGCCGCGATCGCCCCGCCTTCCCGGCCGATCTTCGGCCAGTGGCATGTGGGGCGACCGCTCGCCGGTCACAGTTGCGGGGACAGCCGCGGCTGGCGGGCTATCCGCCCGCTTCCGCGTTCCCTATTAATCCCATCTCTGGGAACCGAACACGGAAGGCGGATTATGGCAGCCACGCGCGCATGGCAAGACGAAAGGCGCTGCGGGTGCTGACCCTGATCCTGGGCGGGGCGCGGTCGGGCAAGAGCAGCCGGGCGCAGGCGCTCGCCGAATCGCTCGCCGACACCCGCATCTATCTCGCCACCGCCCAGGCGTTCGACGACGAGATGGCGGACCGGATCGCGCGCCATCGGGCGGATCGCGGCGCGGGCTGGCGAACGGTGGAGGTTCCGGTCGATCTGCCCCGCGCCGTTGCGGATGAAGGCCACCCGGACCGCGTTCTGCTAATCGATTGCCTGACCTTGTGGACGAGCAACCTGATGCATGCCGAAATCGATGTCGCCGCCGCCGGCGATGCCCTGGTCGCGGCGCTGTCGGCGGCGGCGTGCCCGGTCGTGATGGTCAGCAACGAGGTCGGGCTGGGCATCGTTCCCGACAATGCGCTTGCCCGCCGGTTCCGCGATGCGGCGGGACGGTTGCACCAGCAGGTCGCCGAGCGCGCCGATCATGTCGAGTTCATGGTCGCCGGCCTGCCGATGCGGCTCAAATAGCCGGCGGCTGCAGGACTCAGGCGCGTGCCGCGCCGAAATGCGCGCGCGCGGCGGCGACGAAGGCCGCGATATTGGGTGCCCCCCGGCGGCTCGCCTGATAGAGCAGCGTCACGGGAACCGCCGCGGGCTCGAACGCCTCAAGCAGGCGCGCCAGTCGCCCGGCGGCAATCGCGTCGTCGACCTGATAGGACAGCGCGCGGGTAATGCCATGTCCGCGTTCGGCACTGGCGATGGCGGCGGCGGCGCTGTTGACCGACAGTCGCGGCTGGACGTGAACGCCGGTTTCGCCGCGGGCGCCGAACCGCCAGTCGTTGGTCGCGCCGATTCCCTCGAACGCGACGATGCGGTGATGCCGCAGGTCGGCGGGCGTTCGCGGCGTTCCGTGCGCGGCCAGATAGTCGGGGCTTGCGACGGTCAGGCGGCGGACCTCTGCCAACGGCACGCCGATCAGCGCGCTGTCAGCGGGCGTGCCGATGCGCACGGCCAGGTCGAAGCCTTCCTCCACCAGATGCGTCACCCGATCGAGGAACGTCATGCGTATCGACAGGTCGGGATGGTCCGCCGCCAGCCGCTCGGCGATCGGCAGGATGTGCAGCCGCCCGAACAGGACGGGCGCGGTGATGCTGAGCGACCCCCGCGGTGCCGCGTCCTTTCCGCGCACCAGCGCGGCGGCATCCTCCAGTTCGCTGAGCAGGCGGCGGCATCGGTCGGCATAGATCGCGCCGCGCTCGGTCAGTCGCACCGACCGCGTCGTGCGCATCAGCAGCGCGACGCCCAGTTCGCTTTCAAGCTGCGCCACCGCGCGGGTGGTCGCCGCGCCCGACAGGCGCAGCGCATGCGCCGCCTGGGTAAAGCTGCCGCGATCGGCGACGGCAAGGAAGGCGCGCATGGCGTCGATCCGGTCCATGATTTTATTTCAATCAGTGAAACAATGAAGTGTCAAATCCAAGAATTATCTTCAACGGCACACGCGCTTATCTCCCTGCCTCGGAGGCGCTGCCGCCTCGCTGCACAGGAGAAACGCCATGTCCCGCCTGACCATTCCCGCCCGCGATGCCGCGCCTGCCGCGTCGCAGCCGCTGTTCGACGCGGTCGAAAAGTCGCTCGGCGTCGTCCCCAACCTTTTCCGTCTCGTCGGCCAGTCGCCCGCCGCGCTGGAGGGTTTTCTCGGCCTCAACGGCGCGCTCGGCAAGGCGCTCGATGCGAAGACGCGCGAGCGGATCGCGCTCGCGGTCGCCCAGGCCAATGGCTGCGACTATTGTCTGTCGGCCCACAGCTATCTGGGGCTGAACCTCGCCGGGATCGACGCGGCGGAGATCGCGCGCAACCGGGCAGGCCATTCGGGTGATGCCCGCGCCGACGCCGCCGTGGTGTTCGCGACGAAAGTGGTGGCGAGTCGGGGCCGGGTGAGCGATGCCGACCTCGCCGCGGTCAAGCTTGCGGGCTTCAGCGAGGCGCAGGTGATCGAGATCGTCGCGCTGGTGGCCGTCAACGTGCTGACCAACTATGTCAACAATGTCGCGGAAACCGACATCGATTTCCCGGTCGTGCGCGCGACTGAAGCCGCCTGACCTCCCGCCGGCCGACGTGACGCACCTGCGCGCGTCGGCCACCCCTCTCGCTTCGAGGCAACGTGATGGCCAGTCATTTCCTCAGGATCGCCGCCAGCGCCGCCGCCCGTGATGCCCAGACGGCCGCGGGCAGCCGCGCCAGCTATGCGCGCATGGAGGCAAAGGGCGAGGGGGCCGACCGGCTCGGCGCGGCGGAAGCGGCGTTCATCGCCGCACGCGACAGCTTCTACATCGCCAGCGTCAATCCCGACGGCTGGCCCTATATCCAGCATCGCGGCGGTCCGGCCGGCTTTCTGCGCGTGCTCGACGCGCAGCGCCTGGGCTTTGCCGACTTTGCGGGCAACCGCCAGTATCTGACGCTCGGGAACGTCGACACCGATGATCGTGTCGCGCTGTTCCTGATGGATTACCCCAATCGCCGCCGGCTGAAGCTGCTCGGCCGGATGCATGTCGCCGACGAAGCCACGGTCGCCGCGCTGGCCGAACCCGGCTATCGCGCACGCGTCGAGCGCGGCTTCGTGATCGAGGTCGCGGCCTTTGACTGGAACTGCCCGCAACACATCACCCCGCGCTTTACCGAGGCCGAACTGGCCCCCGCGCTCGCGCCGATCAGTCAGAAACTCGACGCGCTCGACCGCGAGAACATCGCGCTCCGGGCGCGTATCGCCGAACTCGAACAGGAGAAGAGACCATGACGCCGCGCCCGCCGCTGCCGCCGTTCACCGCCGACACCGCCGCGCAAAAAGTGCGCATGGCCGAGGATGCGTGGAACGGGCGCGATCCCGCGCGGGTGGCGCTCGCCTACACCCCCGACAG
Source organism: Sphingomonas sp. SFZ2018-12 (assembly GCF_022496715.1). Taxonomy (NCBI): domain Bacteria; kingdom Pseudomonadati; phylum Pseudomonadota; class Alphaproteobacteria; order Sphingomonadales; family Sphingomonadaceae; genus Sphingomonas; species Sphingomonas sp. SFZ2018-12. The sequence goes on along the minus strand of NZ_WTFM01000001.1, from coordinate 1,874,585 downwards.
CCGCTGGCGCAACCGCTCGACCTTCCTCACCGGGCGCGCCGAGATCGAGGCGTTCCTGGCCGCGAAATGGGCGCGCGAGCACGAATATCGGCTGATCAAGGAATTATGGGCCGCCGCCGACGATCGCATCGCGGTGCGTTTCGCCTATGAATATCACGACGACGCCGGCCAGTGGTGGCGCGCCTATGGCAATGAGAATTGGCGCTTCGATGCCCACGGCTACATGGCCGAACGCCATGCCAGCATCAACGACGTCGCCATTGCCGAACATCAACGCCGCTTCCACTGGGACCGCGCTGGCGTCCGCCCGCTCGACCACCCGGATCTGAGCGCGCTCGGGATCGACATGCTTTCCGGCGAGACGCCCGGGCGCTAGCGGCGAACGCCCGTTTCCGGGCATCGCCGTGCGCGCGCGGCTTTATGAACGCGCCTGGCGACCCAGCTGCGCGCGGATGCGGGTGGCGAGTTCGTCGAGCGAGAAAGGCTTGGTGATCATCGCCATGTTCTCGCCCAGAAAGCCCGATCGCAGCGTCGCATTCTGGGCGTAGCCCGTAATGAACAGGATCGGCAGGTCGGGGCGGTGGCTGCGCGCGATGTCGGCGAGCTCGCGACCCGTCATGCCGGGCATGCCGACGTCGGAGATCATCAGGTCGATCGGCATGTCCGACGCGAGCAGCGGCAGCGCCCTGGCGGGTTCGGCCACCTCGATCGCCTGATAGCGCAGTTCGTTCAGGACCTCGCGCACGAGCATGCGCACCGCGGGATCGTCCTCGACCAGCAGAACGCACTCGCCCTCGCCCAGCGGCGTGGCGGCGGTGTTCTCGCCCACGACCGCCGGCATCGCCTCGGTGACGGGCAGGAACAATGTGACCGACGTGCCCAGCCCGACCTGGCTGTGCACCCGCACCGCGCCGCCGCTTTGCTGCGCAAAGCCATAGACCATCGACAGGCCCAGCCCAGTTCCCTGGCCCAGCGGCTTGGTGGTAAAGAACGGGTCGAATACCTTGTCGAGCACTTCGGGCGGGATGCCGACCCCGCTGTCGGACACCGAAACCACGACGAACCTGCCGACGGGCAGGCCGGGGCGCGTCTGCACGTCCGTCGCGGCGACATCGGCCATCCGCGTCTCGATGACGAGCCTGCCGCCCTCGGGCATCGCATCGCGCGCGTTGAGGACGAGGTTGAGGACCGCGTTCTCCAGCTGGTTGGTGTCGGCGAGCGCGTTGGAGACGGTTTCGTCGAGCGCGAGGACGAGTTCGATCCGCTCGGGCAGCGCACGTTCGATCAGCGGGCGCATCGATTCGATCAGCTGGTTGATCGCCAGCGGTTGCGGGTCGAGCGACTGGCGCCGCGAAAAGGCGAGCAGCCGCTGGGTCAGCGCGGCGGCCCGTTCCGCCGAGGTGGTCGCCGCATCCATGTAGCGGTCGAGCTTGTCGAACTCGCCATTGGCGATCCGCCGGCGCATCAGGTCGAGCGACCCGATGATGCCGGTCAGCATGTTGTTGAAATCGTGTGCGATGCCGCCCGTCAGCTGGCCGACCGCCTCCATCTTCTGGCTTTGCCGCAGCGATGCCTGCGCGCGCTCGCGCTCCGCCGTTTCCGCCTTCAGCCGCGCCAGCGTCTCCTCCAGCTCGGCGGTGCGCTCGCGCACCTGCGTCTCGAGGCGCGTCGCGGAATCGGCCAGCGCGCGGCTGCCCTCGGCAAGCGCGTCGCGCTGTTCCCGCAGCTCGTGCCGCTGGCGGTGCAGCTCGAAAAAGACGTTGACCTTGCTGCGCAGCACGTCGGGTTCGATCGGCTTCTGGATGAAATCGACCGCGCCGGCCTCATAGCCGCGGAACCGCCGCTGCCGGTCGGCGCTGCCCGCGGTCAGGAAGATGATCGGGACGTGGCGCGTGCGTGCGGCACCGCGCATGAACTCCGCCAGCTCGAACCCGTCCATGCCGGGCATCTGGACATCGAGCAGCGCGAGCGCGACGTCGTGGGCGAGCAGCTGTTCCAGCGCCTCCTCGCCCGAGCGTGCACGCACGAAGACGAGCCCGTCTCGGCGCAGCAGCGCCTCCAGCGCGACGAGGTTTTCCTCCAGGTCGTCGACGATCAGCAGTTTGACGAGATTGGGGCCGTCGTTCATTCCTGTCCTAACTCAACCAGATAATCGCCAATCGCCGCCAGCGGCATCGCCCGCGCCGCAGGGGCGCTGCGCTGCGCCGCCGCGGGCATCGCCGCTGCGAACGCCTCGTCGGGGTCCTGAACCAGCACGCTGCCCCCGGCGGCCGCAATCGCCGCCGCGCCGCGCGCGCCGTCCTCGTTCGCGCCGGTCAGCACCACGCCCAGCAGCGCGGGGCCGTAGCTTTCGGCAGCACTTTCGAACAGCACGTCAATCGACGGGCGCGAGAACAGCATGGGTTCGTCCACGGACAGGGCAAGCGTGCGATTCGCCTCGACCAGCAGGTGATAGCCCGGCGGCGCGAAATAGACGGTTGCCGGCTCGATCGGTTCCTTGTCCTCGGGTTCGCGCACCGCCACCGCACATTTGGTGCGGAACAGCGGCACCAGTCCCGACGGCGCATCGGGGACGTGGACGACGACCAGCACCGGCAGCCTATAGTCGGCGGGCAGGCGCGGCAGCAGCTCGGAAAGCGCCTGGATCGCACCGGCCGACGCGCCGATCACGACGATCTGCGGGGCCGGCGCCGTCATCCGTCGCTCCGGCGATAGATTTTCTCTTCGCGGACGAATTCGCGAAAGGCGGCGGCATGCGCGGAAAAGCGCAGCGTCTCCTTGGCACCCAGCCCCAGGAACCCGCCCCTGACGAGCGACTCACGGAACAGGCCGAGCGCCCGGTCCTGCAGCGGCCGGTCGAAATAGATCATGACGTTGCGGCACGACACGAACTGGCATTCCGCGAATACCGCGTCGGTGACGAGGCTGTGGTCGGAAAACACCACCTGTGCGCGCAGCTTCTTGTCGAAGGCGGCGCGGCCATAGGCGGTCGTGTAATAATCCGAGAGCGAGGATTTGCCGCCCGACAGCTGATGATTCTGGGTGAATGCCGCGATCCTGTCGACCGCGAAGATTCCCTTCTTCGCGGTCGCGAGCGCGGCCGGATTGATGTCGGTCGCATAGAGGAGCGTGCGATCGAGCAGCCCCTCCTCGTGCAGCAGGATCGCGAAGGAATAGAGCTCCTCGCCCTGGCTGCATCCCGCGATCCAGATCTTGAGCGAGGGATAGGTGCGCAGGTGCGGCACCACCTTCTCCCGGATTGCCCGGTAATAGCCGGGATCGCGGAACATCTCGCTGACCTGGACCGTCAGATAGTCGAGCAGCCGCGTCACCACGCGGTCGTCGTGGAGCAGCGCGTCCTGCAACAGCGACAGGCTGGCATAGCCCATCTGGTCGCGTGCCTGGCGCAGTCGCCGCCGGATCGACGCGCGGGCATATTGGCGAAAGTCGTAGTGATAGCGCCGGTACAGCGCCTCCAGCAGCAGCTGCGCCTCGATATCCTCGATCCGCTCGGTCGCGGCCGCCGGCTTCAGCGTGGCATCCATACACGCACCAGCGAGAGCAGTCGGTCGACGTCGAGGGGCTTGGCCATATAGTCGTTAGCGCCCGCCGCCAGACATCGTTCCTGATCGTCGGGCATCGCCTTGGCCGTCAGCATGATCACCGGCAGCTTCGACCAGCGCGGGTCGAGCCGGATCCGCCGCGTGGCGTCGAGCCCGTCCATCACCGGCATCATCACGTCCATCAGGACAAGGTCGATGGCTTCCTCGGTGTCGGTGCGGCGGTCGATCGCCTCGATCGCTTCTTCGCCGTTGCGGGCGATCACCACCTTTACGCCACGCGGCTCCAGGATGTTGGTGAGCGAATAGATGTTGCGCACATCGTCCTCGACGATCAGGACGCGGCGGCCCTCCAGCACGGCATCGCGGTTGCGCGCCTGGCGGATCATCCGTTGCTGCTCGGGGGGCAACTCCGCCACGACCTGGTGGAGGAACAGCGTCACCTCGTCGAGCAGCCGCTCGGGCGATTTCGCCCCCTTGATGATGATCGAGCTGGAGTAGCGGCGCAGCTGCTGCTCGTCCTCGCTCGACAGGTCGCGGCCGGTATAGACGATCACCGGCGGAAAGCCGTGCTCGCCCTCCTGGCTCAGCGTCTCGAGCAGCGAATAGCCCGACGCGTCGGGCAAGGACAGGTCGAGGACCATGCAATCGAACGTCTGTTCCTTCAGCAGCTCCAGGCATCGTGCGGCGGTGCCCGCGCCCACCGTCTCGATCTCCGGCCCGGCGAGCAGCTTGCCGACCGCCTCGCGCTGGACCGGATCGTCCTCGACGATCAGCACGCGCCGCATCGTCCGCGTCAGCTGCGCCTCGAGCGCCGAGATGGCATGGGCCAGGTCCTCGCGCTTCACCGGCTTGACCAGATAGCCCATTGCGCCGAGCGACAGCGCGGTCTGCTGATGGTCGCTACCCGACACGACGTGGATCGGGATGTGGCGTGTCGCATCCTCGCGCTTCAGCCGGTCGAGCACCGACAGCCCCGACTGGTCGGGCAGCCCCAGGTCGAGCACGATCGCGCTCGGCTTGAAGTCGCGGGCGAGGTCGAGCGCTTCCTCGGCCGTACCCGCGACCAGCGTCTGAAATCCCGCCTCGCGCGCGAGGTCGCGGACCACGCCGGCAAAGGCGCGATCGTCCTCGACGACCAGCAGGATGCGGCGCAGCGTGTCGATCTGCTCGCGATCGTCCTCGATCGGGATGGCGCGTTTCACCCGCCCGGCGCGGGGCGGGGCGGCCTGATCGGGCGCGGGGGCGGCGGTCGGGGCGGGCGCGGCGGGGGTGTCCACGGGTGCATAGTCGGTGGGCACGGTGACGGTGAAGCTGCTGCCCTGGCCGGGCGTGCTGACCACCGAAATCGTCCCGCCGAGCAGCCGCGCCAGCTCGCGCGAGATCGACAGGCCCAGGCCCGTGCCGCCATAGCGCCGGTTGATCGACCCGTCGGCCTGGCGGAACGCTTCGAAAATTGCCTGTTGCTGATCGGCCGAGATGCCGATGCCGGTGTCGACGACGGTAAACGCAATGCGGCCGTCGGCGACCGGGGCGAGCCGGAGCGTGACGCTGCCCTGTTCGGTGAACTTGAACGCGTTGGACAACAGGTTCTTGAGCACCTGTTCCAGCCGCTGGCGATCGGTGACGATCGATGCCGGCATGTCGTCGGCGACCTCGACCACGAAATCGATCGCGCGGTCGTTTGCGACCGGGTCGAAGGTCTGGCGCAGGTCGGCGACCAGTCGCCGGGTCGCGACCGGTTCCGCGCGCATCTCGATATGCCCCGCCTCGATCTTCGACAGATCCAGGATGTCATTGATCAGGTTGAGCAGGTCGTTGCCCGACGCTTCGATCGTGCGCGCGTATTTCGCCTGTTCATCGGTCAGGTTGCCGTCGGGATTGTCGCCGAGCAGCCGCGACAGGATCAGCAGCGAGTTGAGCGGCGTGCGCAGCTCATGGCTCATATTGGCCAGGAAATCGGATTTGTATTGGCTGGCCTGCTCCAGCTCGCGCGCCTTGGCCTCGATCGCTGCGCTCGACCGGGCGAGGTCGTCGCGCTGGGTTTCCAGCAGCTGCGCCTGTTCCTCCAGCTGCGAATTGGTCTGTTCGAGCTCGACCTGCTGCTGTTCGAGCCGCACCGCGGTTTCCTTGAGCGCGCGACCCTGTTCCTCCAGCTCTTCGTTGGAAACCCGCAATTCCTCGCTCTGGACCTGAAGCTCTTCCGACTGGCGCTGGGTTTCCTCCAGCAGGTTGCGCAATTCGGTCCGGTAGCGCGCCGATCGCAGCGCCACGCCGGCGGTCGGCTCGACGCGCGCCAGAAGCTCGAGGGTGCGGTCCTCGACGGGGTGCAGGAAACCGAACTCGACCACCGCGTTGACGACCCCGTCGGCGCTGAACGGCGCGATGACGAGGTGGCGCGGCCGATCATGGCCCAGGGCCGAACCCAGCTTCAGATAGCCGTCGGGCACGTCGGAGATGACGGTCGGCCGCCCTTCGGCGGCCACGCGGCCCAGCAGTCCCTCGCGCTCCCTGAACAGCTGGGGCACCGGGGCGTCGCCGGCGACGCCCAGCATCGCGGTGCGCTGGAACACGCCGTCCTCGCCCTTGAACAGCGCGCTCGCCTGCGCGCCGAGATAGCTGGTCAGGAAATCGAGGATGCTGTCACCCAGTTCGGCCACGCTGCGATCACCCAGCATCGCCTGGCTCAGCCCGACCTCGCCCGCCTGCAGCCACGCCAGACGCTGGCGCGTGCGTTCGGCGCGGTGGACGAGCAGGCCCACCGTCAAGGTGAGGCCGATGCCGAGCAGCGTGGTCAGCAACCCGCTGAGCGTCAAAGTCCAGAAACCGGCGTCCATCTGGGCCAGCCGGCTCTCGCGCAGGCGTTGCTCGTCGGCGCGCATCCGGGCCAGTTGCGCGCGGATCGCGTCCATTTCGACCTTGCCGCGATCGGTGCTGACAAGCGAAAGCGCGGCATCCGGTCCACGCACGCGTCGCAAGTTGATGGTCTCGCGCAGCTCCGCGAGCTTTGCCGCGACGCGCGGGGTCAGCGCGCGCAGGCTTGCCTGCTGCTGCGCATTGTCCCGCGTCAGCAGGTCGATCTTTTCAACGCTGGAAGCGACCCGCGCGATCGCCGCGCGATATGGATCGAGGTAACGTTCGTCACCGGTGAGCAGGAACCCGCGCTGTCCGGTCTCCGCGTCCTGCACGGCTGACAACAAGCTGCCGAATTCGGTCATTACCTTGTGCGTGTGCACAACGCGCGCGGTATCGGCACGAAGCTCGCGGACATTGGTGTAAGAAAGCGCGCCGGTGATCAGGAAGAAGAGGAGCGCCGCGCAGACCCCGGCGAGTGTTCCGAAACTCGCGCTGAATGTCGCCTGGGATCCCGTTCGCGAAACGCTTTGCGGCATTGCCGTCCTTGCCCTTGTTGATCCAATCGGTTCGGCGTCCCGCTTCCACGGCGTGTCGTCTTGTGCAAGCCCGAATGCGCGCCCCCTTGCTGACCCGCCAGCCCATCCCCGGCCGAAGCGCAGGCTGACCGGCGATCGGCCCTATGCGATGCCGGGTTTCAGCACGACCTTGGTATAGTCGTCCTGCTTCGACTTGAAGTTGCGATAGCCCTCGGCCGCCTGTTCGAGCGGCAAGCGGTGCGAGATCAGGAACGTCGTGTCGATCTTGCCCGCCATGATCATGTCGAGCAGCATGCGGCTGTATTTCTGCACATGGGTCTGGCCGGTGCGCAGCGTCAGGCCCTTTTCCATCAGCGCGCCGATCGGAAATTTGTCCGTCATCCCGCCATAGACGCCGGGAACCGACACCCGTCCGCCCTTGCGGCATGCCAGGATCGCCTGTTTGAGCGCCGCCGCCCGATCCGCGCCGATGCCGATCGTCTGCTTGGCGACGTCGATCATGTTGTCGATCGCAAAGCCGTGCGCTTCCATGCCGACCGCATCGATCACCGCATCGGGGCCGATGCCGCCGGTCATTTCCATCAGCGCCTCGCGGACATTGCTCTCGCGGAAGTTGATCGTGTCCGCGCCGATCTGCCGCGCGAGTTCGAGGCGATGGGGATAATGGTCGATCACGATCACCCGCGCCGCGCCCATCAGCACCGCGCTCTGTGCCGCGAACAGCCCGACCGGCCCCGCGCCCCAGATCGCGACCGTATCGCCGCCCTCGATCGCGGCGTTTTCGGCCGCCATCCAACCCGTCGGCAGGATGTCGGACAGGAACAGCACCTGTTCGTCCTCCAGCGTGTCGTCGTCGATCACGATCGGCCCGACATCGCTGAACGGCACGCGCACGAATTCTGCCTGACCGCCCGAATAGCCGCCGGTCAGGTGCGAATAGCCGAACAGCCCGCTCATCGGCGTGCCGTACAGCGTTTCGGACATCTCGCGCTTGTCCACGGGGTTGGAATTGTCGCAGGCGCTGTATTGCTGTTGCCCGCAGAAGAAACAGCTGCCGCACGCGATGGTGAAGGGGACGACCACCCGCTGGCCCTTGACCAATGTCGATCCCGGCCCCGTTTCGACCACCTCGCCCATGAATTCGTGGCCCAGCACGTCGCCCGGCATCACCGCGGGGATGACGCCGTCATAAAGATGCAGGTCGGAGCCGCAGATCGCGGTCGACGTCACCTTGATGATCGCGTCGCGCGGATTGACGATGTCGGGGTCGGGCACGGTATCGACGCGGACGTCATGGGTGCCGTGATAGCAAAGCGCGCGCATCAGGCGGTCTCCTCCAGCTTCAGTTGACGGGTCGACGTCGCGATCTCGCCGGTTTCCATCAGCATCTTGAAACGCCTCAGGTCGCGTCGCGCCTGGATTTCGGGTTCGCGTTGCAGGAGCGTCGCGACGGCCCTGCCGGCGCTGCCCATCGGCGGCTTGTACGCGACGACCAGCTCGACTTGTGTACCACGGTCGCCCGGCGCGTCGCGAAATGCCACGCGACCCTCAGTGTCGATTTCCGACCCCGCGACCGATCGCCACGCGATCAGTTCGCCCTCGCGCGCCGCGACGATCTCGCTCTCGACCGTCACGGTGCCCAGCGGACCGCGAATGTGCCAGCGCGAGCGGCCCTCACCGAGCATCTCGACCGCTTCCAGATTTTCCATGAATGCCGGCAGGTTGGTGAAGTCGCGCCAGAAGCGATACAGCTCGGCGCGGCCCGGCTTGGCGATCGTGACGGTCTTGCCCGTCACCGCATAGTCGCCGAACCACCGCCGCCGCGCCGTCCGGCCCGGCGCGGAATCGCCTTGCCCGCCCGATCCGGGTCGCGCGCTGTCGCGCTGCAGCAGCAATGCCGCGCCGGCAACGGCCCCCGCGCCCAATGCCGCCCAGGGAAAGATGCTTCGGTTGGTCGACATATGCTGCTCCGTTCTGGCCCGTCCCGAACCTAACCCGTCGCCGTCCCCGGTTGTTCCGAAGGAAAGCGGCTTAGGCGATGCGGATGGGCGCGGACGGACGCGGTCGGCGTCGGCGGGCGGCGACGTCGTTCAACCGGAAAAAGCCGTTCAGCAGGAAACGGCGTTCAGTGGGGAAATGGTGCCCAGGGACGGGATCGAACCGCCGACACTGCGATTTTCAGTCGCATGCTCTACCAACTGAGCTACCTGGGCATCACCGGCAGCAGCCGGGAAAGAGCGGCCTCTTAGTCAGCGTCGGCGTCGCTGTCCAGCCCGACATTTGCATTTGCCGCATCATCCGGATCGATGCGCGCACCGGGCAGGCGATAGCCCTCGTCCAGCCAGGCGAGCAGGTCGCGATCCTTGCATCCGCGCCCGCAAAACGGCCGGAAATCGACGGAAACCGGCTTGCCGCATCGCGGGCAGCTTTCAGGGGTGGCGCGCCTGGACATGCGCGGCGGATATGGCGCGGCGCGCGTCGCCCTGCAAGATCACGGCCGCACCGATCCGCCGTTCCAGCGCCGCCAGCCAGTCGGGATGCGCCGCCAGCCGCGCGACCAGATCGGGGTGCGCGGTCAGCGTGCGTTGCCCCGCGCCGGGCGTATGCTCGGCGATCCGCAACGCGGCGCGCGCATGCCATCCGACCGGATCGCTCGCCGCCAGCTCGGGCAGCGAGAGTCGCGACCTGCGCCGCACGATCTGGATGAAGCCGAAACCGTTGACCGCGGTCCGCTCGAACGGCTGGGGGATTGCCGCGTCGATCGCTGCCGCCGCGGCCAGCCGCGCGGACCGGTCGGGCGTCGTTGGCAAATCGATCCCGATCGACCCCGCAAGGTCGAGCCGAACGATGGCTTCGGCGGCGGCGCGCGCGCCGGTGATCGCCAGCTCGGCAGGAGCGGCCTCGCCGTCGACGTCGATCAGCGTCATCGCCGGCGTCAGGCTGATCGTCAGCTCCCCGCCGGCAAAGCGCACGCGGCCGCTCGCCGCCTCCTCGAGCAGTTCGGACCAGCCGAGCGCCTCGAAATCGTCGGCGCGAGTCGGCAGGGTCGCGGGCGCATTCAGCAGTTCGGCCAGCGTCGGGCCGGGGCCGGGCACCGCATCGGGCGCGGCCGGGCGGGCGCGGGCGCGCTTGGGCTTGCCGGGTTCGGGCAGGGGCGGGCGGGTGATCTCGATCCGGCAGGCGGCTCCCTCGGTGACCCCGGCGGGCAGCGGCGTCACCAGCGCCTCGCCCCCGTCCCATGTGGCGATAGCCTGGTTGCGCGCGGGGATGCGCTTGACCAGTCGCGCGGCGATCACCGCCCCGGCGCGCAGCCCGTCTTCAGGCTCGATGCGTGCTTCGATGATGCGCCCGTCGACGACGCGGATCGCGCGGGTCTCGCCGATCCCGCGCTCGACCCGCCACTCAGCCAAGCGGAACACCTGCCGCAGCCAGCAGCGCGCGCGTCTCGAACAGCGGCAGCCCGATGACGCCCGAATGGCTGCCGGCCAGATAGCGGACGAACGCCTCGGCGCGCCCCTGGATCGCATAGCCGCCGGCCTTGCCCAGCCCCTCGCCGCACGCGACATAGGCGTCGATCTCGGCCGCGGTCAGCCGCTTGAACGCGACGATGGTGTCCGCCAGCCTCAGCCGGGCGCGGCCCGCCGCGTCGATCACGCACACCGCCGACAGTGCATGGTGGCGTCGCCCGGACAGCAGCGACAGCAATTCGCGCTGCACCGCTTCCGTTTCGGCGGGGGGCAGGATGCGGCGGCCGACCGCGATGGTGGTGTCGCCGGCGACGACGATTTCGTCGGGTGCGCGATCGATCGCGCGCGCCTTCGCCTCGGCCAGCCGCAGCGCATAGGGGCGCGGCAACTCGCCCTTCAGCGGGCTTTCGTCGATGTCGGGGGCGGCCTGGCGATCAGGTGCGACGCCGAGGCGACCCAGCAGGTCGCGGCGGCGCGGGCTGGTGGAGGCGAGGACGAGCCGCATGTCGGGCTCGCGCCTTACTTGAAGCGATAGGTGATGCGGCCCTTGGTCAGGTCATAGGGCGTCAGTTCGACGAGGACCTCGTCGCCGACCAGCACGCGGATGCGGTTCTTGCGCATCTTGCCCGCGGTGTGGCCCAGAATCTCGTGATCATTCTCAAGCTTGACGCGGAACATGGCGTTGGGAAGCAACTCCACAACCTGTCCGCGCATTTCCAGCAGTTCTTCCTTGGCCAAACAAACCTCGTGGCAAATGGGATTAAGTCGCGGGCCTTTACGCCAAGCCGCGCCAAAAGGAAAGGGATCGCCGATCCTGCGCTGATGTGACTGCCGCGATCAGCCGCCCCCAGGGCTAGGGATCAGCGCGTTCGTCGCGCTCGATGATGTTCAGTCGGCCGCGTGGCGCGAGGTCAGGCAGCGGACGTGCGTCACAGCGTGGATCCGGTGCCAGGGCATACCAGTGCACGGTCGTGCGCTGGACCAATACCCGCAGCTGCTTGCCGCTCTGTGCATTGGTGGTGACCGCCTCGAACCGCCCGTCGGTTGCGATGATGCTGCGCCACAGCACAAGTGGAGTCTTGAGCCCCGCTTTGGCAACTTCGGTATAGTGCGATTGGATCAGCGCAGGCTCGATCTGCGCCACCACATCTCGGCCGCCCATGATGTTGACGAAGGTGGTGTTGGCGAATTCCTCAACCGACCATTTCCCCTCGGCATCCGCTTCGCCCCAGCTGACGCGTACCGGGCTGCCGCGACGCAGGGCGCGAAGCAATGCCTCTCGGCTGCCGGCAATCTCCTCGCCGCGCGGGCCGTTCACGAACATCAGCCGCCATTCCGCCGCGCTACATGCCGCGGCGGACATGTCTGGCGCTTGCGTAGTGGCCTGGATCGACATGAGGAAAAGAGCAATGAACATGGAGAGGTCCCTCCTCCCAAAACGATTTGGCATGATAGCAAACAGGAAGGGCAACTTTGCGCAAGGTCGCTGTCGTGCGACGCATTAAGACCAGCAAGAAAGTGCATTAACGATCGAGAGGACACCGATGACCATCCTGCGCACACCCGAGGACCGCTTTGCCGGTCTGCCCGACTATCCGTTCGCCCCGCACTACATCGACATCGACGCGGGGCCGCTGGGCATGGTCCGCCAGCACTATGTCGATGAGGGGCCACGCGACGGGCCGGTCGTGCTGATGATGCACGGCGAACCCAGCTGGTCCTATCTCTATCGCCACATGATCGGTCCCGTCGCGGCGGCGGGTTTCCGCGTCGTCGTGCCCGACCTGATCGGCTTCGGCAAATCGGATAAGCCTGTCGACCGCGATGTGTTCAGCTATGCGCGCCACGTCGCCTGGCTCACTCAGTTCCTTGACCGGTTGGAGCTGCGCAACATCGGCTTGTTTTGCCAGGACTGGGGCGGATTGCTCAGCTTGCGCGTCGTCGGGCTCGACCCGGACCGCTTCCGCTGGGTGATCGCCAGCAACACCTTCCTGCCGCTGGGCGGGACGCCGGCGCCCGCGTTTCTCGCGTGGCGCGAATTTGCCGCCACCAGCGACAGCTTTGCGATCGGCCCGATCCTTCAGCGCGCGACGGTGCGCACGCTCAGCGACGCCGAAGTCGCCGCCTATGACGCACCCTTTCCCGACGAAAGCTACAAGGCGGCGGCGCGCGCATTCCCTCTGCTCGTCCCGATCAGCCGCGATGACCCCGGCGCGATCGACAACGCTGCCGCCTGGGCGGGGCTCGAGCGGTTCGAACGGCCGTTCCTGACCCTGTTCGGCGACAGCGACCCGATCACCGCGGGCGGCGACGCCTATTTCCAGGCAAAGGTGCCGGGCACCCGGGGCCAGCCCCACGCCATCGTCGAGCGCGCCGCGCACTTCTGTCAGGAGGACCGCCCGGACGTGTTCGTCGAAGCGATCAAGGCGCTGGGCTGAGCCATCGCCGCCATGCCGCCTCACCGGCCAGGATGGCGAGCAGCGACGCGCCGAGCATCGGCAGCAGCAACCCCAGCCCGGCGATCGCCATGATCGCGCCGCGCTGGCGCACATCGCCGCGCCAGGCGGGCGGGGCGCCCAGCCCCGATCCGGCGGGCCGACGCCGCCACCACGTCCAGGTGCCGGTGACGGCCAGGGTCATCAGGCCGATCGCGGTCAGCACGCCGATCGCCTGATTGATCCGCCCGAACAGCTGGCCTTCGTGCCAGGCAATGCCGATGCCGATGACCTGGTCGATCGGGTGCTTGTCGGCAAAGTCCTGGCGGCCGGTGACCGCGCCGCTCGTCGCGTCGAAACTGACGCTGCGGATTTGCGGCCGGTTCTGGGTCTGGCTGGTCAGTTTCCAGTCGGGGCCGTTGGGCGGGCCGAACGGCTGGGGCGCATGCGGGGGCAGCAGCACGGCGGGCGCGGGCATTGCCTCGCGGCTTGCGCGCGCGACGATGACGCTCAGCGGCAATGGCGGTGTCCCGGCCAATGCGGTGTCCGCTATCGGCGGGTGGTGTGCCGTCGCGGGGTGGTGCGCGGCGTGCAGCGTGACCCCGCCCTTCCACTGCTGGGCCTCGCGCACCCAGCCCAGCTCGGCGCGCACCGCGCGGAAAGCGGTTGCCCAGGCATCGGTCCACGGGAGCGCGGTGAGCAGCAGGACGAGCGCCAGCCCCGATACCCAGAAACCGGTGACCGCGTGCAGATCGCGCAGTGCCGCGCGAATGCCGCGGTTCAGGCGAGGCCAGATCACCCCGGCCGGACCCCGCCCGCGCGGCCACCACAGGAACAGGCCGGTCAGCAGCAGGACGATCGCCCAGCTTGCCGCCAGCTCGACCAGCAGTCGCCCGGCCGCGCCCGCCAGCAGCGATCCGTGCAGATCACCGATCCAGGCGCTGATGCGCCGGGCGGGATCGACAGTGGCGAGCACGCGACCCTGGGGCGAGACATAGACGTCGCGCGTCTGCCCGGACGCAGTGGCGACGCGGATCACGGCGGCATCCCCGACCCTTTCCGGCAGGCGATAGGATTGCCAGCGCGCGCTGGGATGGGCGGCAAGGACCGCCGCCAGTTGCGCGTCGGCGGAGACGCTACCGGTCGCGCCCCGGCTCCGAAAGCCGCGCTCCTCCCACCTGTCGAGGTCGGGTTTGAAGAGATAGATGGTGCCGGTGATCGCCAGGATCAGAATGAACGGCACGACGAACAGCCCGGCATAGAAATGCCAGCGCCAGATGGTGCGATACAGCCCCGCGTGCATCAGAAGCGCTTTCGGATGCCGGCGAACAGCGCGCGCCGCTCGACGGGTTGATAGATGGCGCGGCTGGCGACCGGGACAAAGGTCGCTGCGGCGGGATTGCCGCGCACGACGGCGCTGATGTCGCCGATCGCGTTGCGGTCGGTCAGGTTGCGCACGTCGACGAAGAGGTCGAAGGCGTTGCCCAGGGTCAGCCCGGCCGTGACCCCGATCAGGGCATAGCCGCCGACGCGAAAACTGTTCTCATAATCGGCGAACGCGCCGTCGGGCACCCATTCGACGCTGGGCGCGACATGCAGCGCGTCGGTGCCGATCCGCACCTCGCCCCGCAGCATGTGGACGGGGATCACGGGCAGCCGATCGTCGCCATATTGGCGATCGTCGCGAAAGCGGAAATCGGACCACAAATAGGTGCCGCGCAGTCGCACCAGCGGGGTCGGCTGGCCGGTCAGCCCGGCCTCAACCCCCTGATGGCGCGTGCGCCCGGCGTTGAAGGTGGTGGCCGGAATGTCCTGGACCACTGTGAACTGCAGCAGCTCGCCGGTCAGGTCGCTGCGATAATAGGTCACGTCCCATTCGACCGGCCCGCCCCGGCCGCGGGTGCCGATTTCCTTGGTCCATCCGCGCTGTGCCTCGAGCGGGACGAAGCTGGTGATCTGGCCCAGTTCGTTGAAGCCGGGCAGCTCGGCCGAACGGCTGACATTGGCGTAAAGCTGGATATCGGGTGTGGGCGCATAGAGGATGCCCAGCTTCGGACTGACCTGGCTGAACTCGGCCCGGCCGGACTGGTTGACCGGGCCGCGGCTGAAATTGATCTGCTGCGCGCGCCAGCCATCGGTCCACACCAGCCCGCCGATCAGGCTCAGCCCGGAAACCGGCGTCACCCGTGCCTCGCCATAGACATTGCTGGTGCGCGCGCGCTGATCCGCCTGGAATGTCGGGGCGCCGCGCCGGCCGTTCGCGTTGACGAAGCGCCGGGCATTGGTGTCGCCGATGCGGATTTCGCCGCCCAGGGTCAGCTCCACCGGCCCGCGCGCCCATTCGACGCGCGCATAGCCGCCGCGATCGACGCTGGCATTGTCGATCACCTCGAAGATTGGGTGATAGAGCGATTTGTCATTCAGGAAGATGCCGCCGTTCAGCTCGCCGCCAGGCAGTGTCACGGTCGTGCGGTTATGGACGCGGATCGACGTGATGTCGCGGCGTTGGTCGCCGACGAAATTGCCGGTGCGCGGCCGGGTCAGCGCGACCTGGCTCGACAATGCGCCGGGCAGTTGTTGGTAGATCGCATTGGCCGATCCATAAAAGCGCGTGGTGACGCCGGGGGCGATGTCTATGCCGGCATTGCCGTGGAAACGCACCGACCGGCGGCGGGCATGGTTGCGGTCGCCATCGGAGGTGTCGCCGCTGATCCCGGCCCAGAAATCGCCCGGTCCCGACGCGCCGCCGGCGGTCAGCAGCAGCCGCGCGGTGTCGAAGCTGCCGGCGTCGGCGCGGATGTACAGACCCGATGCGCTGGTCCCGCGCGGGGTGACGCCGTTGATCGCGCCGCCCAGCGTTCTCGATCCGAAGCGCAGGGCGTTCGATCCGCGATAGACCTCGAGATGATCGAGGAAGATCGGCTCCAGCTCCTGGAAATCGCCATTGTCGTCAGCCAGGTTGATCGGCACGCCATCCTGCAACAACGTCAGCCCACGCATGTGAAAGCCGCGCGAGATGCCCGATCCGCGGATCGAGATGCGCACTTCCTGGCCGTAACGCGGCTGAAGGTAGATGCCCGGCGAAAAGGCGAGCGCGTCGCGCAGCGACACGACGGTCTTGTCGGCATAGTCGGCATAGTGCACGACATCGGCACCGCCGGGCGTGCGGTCGGCGCGGCGCTGGGCCTCGTCGGCCTGGGTGGGGGCGGTGACGATGATGGCGGGCTCGCGATCGCGATCATCGGCGGCGGGCGGGGTCGAAGGGCTTGCGCCCGGCGCAGCCAGCGCGGCTGCGGCCAGAAATGGCGGAATCAGCATGGGAAACGTCCTGAACCTGAGGCGTGCCGACGCCGGGGCATCGGCGAAGATGCGCGCGGCCGGCCATCTCGGGCCGGCACGACGCGCGCGTGAGGGGATGGCTCAGGCGGTCAGGGGTGGGGCGTGCGACGGCGGCCGCAGCCGCGCGACGGTTCGCAGCGTCGGCACCTGCCGCGCGGCAAGGCCAAGCGCCAGGATTGCGACAAGGGCGATGGCGAGCTGGATCGGGTCCGCACCCGCCAGCATCGGCATCGCCAGGCCGGCAAAGGCGCAGGGCATTTTCGCCCGGGCATCGCCGTCGCCATCAGTGCCGTCATGCCCGCCGCCGGGCAGCGCGATCGTGATCTGCTCGGGCGTCATGCCGGTTTCGGCGCAGACCTGAACCGTGATCGTGCCGCCGGTCGTCGCGATCATATAGCCGCCGGGCACCAGCGCGCGCACCAGCAGGGCCATCGCGATCAGCGATGCCGCGATCCACGGATGCGTGGCGATCCAGGTGCGCAAATGGGTCATGCTGCGCGTGCGCTTAGGTCAGGCCCGCGCAAAACAAAAGCCCGCCGGCGATGCCGACGGGCCTTCGTTTGGTCATAACGTTGAAAGTGGCGTCGCTTACCCCGCGCCACCGCCCGCCAGCGCGGCGAGCAGCAGCAGGGCGACGATGTTGGTGATCTTGATCATCGGGTTGACCGCCGGGCCGGCGGTGTCCTTGTACGGATCGCCGACCGTGTCGCCAGTCACCGCCGCCTTGTGGGCATCGCTGCCCTTGCCGCCGTGATTGCCGTCTTCGATGTACTTCTTGGCATTGTCCCACGCACCGCCGCCCGAGGTCATCGAGATGGCGACGAACAGGCCCGAGACGATCACGCCCAGCAGCATCGCGCCCAGCGCCGCAAAGCCCTGGGCCTGCCCCGCCACGCCGGTAATGATGAAATAGACCGCGACCGGCGACAGCACCGGCAGCAGCGACGGCACGATCATCTCCTTGATCGCGGCGCGGGTGACGATGTCGACGGTGCGGGCGTAGTCAGGGCGGCTGGTGCCCGCCATGATGCCGGGATTGTCGCGGAACTGGTCGCGCACGTCCTGCACCACGCTGCCCGCCGCGCGGCCCACCGCAGTCATGCCGAACGCGCCGAACAGATAGGGCAGCAGCGCGCCGAGCAGCAACCCGACGATGACGTACGGGTTGCTCAAGGAGAAATCGACGGTGATGCCGCCGAAATAACGCTTCAGATCCTCGGTATAGGCGCCAAACAGCACGAGGGCCGCCAGCGCCGCCGATCCGATCGCATAGCCCTTGGTCACCGCCTTCGTCGTGTTGCCGACCGCGTCGAGCGCATCGGTGCGCACGCGCACATCATCGGGCAGCCCCGCCATCTCGGCGATGCCGCCGGCATTGTCGGTGACCGGGCCATAGGCGTCGAGCGCGACGACCATGCCCGCAAGCGCCAGCAGCGAGGTCGCGGCAAACGCCACGCCGATGATGCCGGCCAGCTGATATGCGGCGATCACCGCGACGACGATGACGAGGGTGGGCAGCGCGGTCGATTCCAGGCTGATCGCCAGGCCCTGGATGACGTTGGTGCCGTGTCCGGTCTCGGAGGCTTTCGCGATCGACCGCACCGGGCGGAACTGGGTGCCGGTATAATATTCGGTGATCCAGACGAGCAGCCCGGTGACGCCCAGCCCGATCATCATGCACCAGAACAGGTCCATGCCGGTGAAGCTCAGCCCGCCGTCCGCGACGCTGGTTCCCAGCGGCTGGGACGAAAGCGTGTCGGTGGCGGGATCAAGGAATCCCGAGCTGCCGATCACCGCGTTCAGGTCGCCCAGCGTATAGGCGGTGGCGAAATAGATCGCCGGGATCGCCAGGATCGCGGTCGTCCAGAAGCCCTTGTACAGCGCCCCCATGATCGATCCGCTGCTGCCCAGCCGGACCATGTAGGTGCCGATGATCGACGTGATGATGCACACGCCGCCGACGATCAGCGGCAGCGCCATCAGCGCCAGCAGATCGGCCGGCGATGCCGTGATCAGCAGCGCGATCGACACCATCGTCAGGCCCAGCGTGACGACATAGGTTTCGAACAGGTCGGCCGCCATGCCCGCGCAGTCGCCGACATTGTCGCCGACATTGTCGGCGATGACGGCGGGGTTGCGGGGGTCATCCTCGGGAATGCCGGCTTCGACCTTGCCGACCAGGTCGGCGCCGACATCGGCGGCCTTGGTGAAGATGCCGCCGCCCAGGCGGGCGAAGATCGAGATCAGCGACGCGCCGAACGCCAGCGCGGTCAGCGCCTCGATGATCTCGCGGTCATTCGGCGCATGGCCGTCGACCGCGACCAGGTACCAGAACAGCACCGCGATCGACAGCAGGCCGAGGCCCGCGACCAGCATCCCGGTGATCGCACCCGACCGAAAGGCCAGGGTGAGCCCGCCCTGCAGGCTGGTCCGCGCCGCTTCCGCCGTGCGCACATTGGCGCGCACCGAAATGTTCATGCCGATATAGCCGGCGATGCCCGACAGCACCGCGCCGATCACGAAGCCGACCGTCGACAGAAAGCCCAGCGTCGCGGCGAGCACCACGGCGACGATCACGCCGACGATGGCGATGGTACGGTATTGCCGGCCCAGATACGCCTTGGCACCTTCCTGGATGGCGGCGGCGATGTCCTGCATCTTCTCGTTGCCCGCCGGGGCGCGCAGCACCTGCTGACTGGTCAAGATGCCATAGAGCACGGCGATCACGCCGCACAGCATGGCGATGTAAACGATGTTCATTCGATGGGCATCCTTCCCCTGATTTCCCTGCGCGGCTGGCCTCGTAGGAATGGGCCGGGTTCCGCGTCGGTTGAGAGGTATAGATGGCGTTCGAGGCAGCGCAAGCGGGCGTGCACTGCAGCAATCCCGATGCCGGTCAGTGCTGGTAGCCGAGCGCCCCGGCGGGTGCTTCACCGTCCAGCGTGACCGGGAACCTACCGCTCGCCTCAACCCGGCCGATCATCGTCGCGGGCACCGGCGGGTGGCGATCGGCGGGCAGGGTGAACAACAGCGCATAGTCATCGCCCCAGCGCAGCGCCGCCTCCGCGTCGTCGCCTTGCGCCACGCGACGGAATGTCGGGCTCAGCGGCACGCGCGCCCGCTCGATCGCCATCGTCACGCCTGACGCGGTCGCGATCCGCGCCGCATCGATCAGCAGCCCGTCGGACACGTCCATCATCGCGCTGACCAAGGGGGCCAGTGCGATCCCCTGCGCGACCAGCGGCTGCGGGCGCAGATAGGCGGCGACCAGCGCACCCGGCTGCAAGTCGCCCGCCGCGACCAGCCGGTGGCCCAGCATCGCATCGCCGATCGCGCCCGCGACCCAGATGCTGTCGCCGGCGCGCGCGCCCGACCGGCGCGGGATCGGCAAGTGGCTGGCGCGCCCGATCGCGGTCAGGCTGATCGTCCGCGGTGCGCCGGCGATCAGCCGCACCGTGTCGCCACCCAGCAACGCGCAATCGAACCGTGCCAGCACCTCGCGCAGCCCCGCCACGAACGCGCGGTCCCACGCGTCGTCGCCGAGCGGATAGTTGAGCAGCACGCCGTCGGGCCGCGCGCCCTTCGCCGCCAAATCCGAAAGGTTGGTCGCGACCAGCCGCCACGCGACATCCTGCGGCGTCGTGCCGGGCAGGTAATGCACCCCCTCGGCAATGCTGTCGGTGGTCAGCACAAGGTCGGGCGGCAGGAACGCGGCATCGTCCGCCAGCGCCTCCGCCCCCGCATGGAGCGGCAGCGCACGCAGCGCGGCGATGAAGTCGGCTTCGGTCATGGGCTCCCGAAGCGGGTCAGCGCCGCACGTCCTTCGCGACGGCGTCGAGCAGGCCGTTGGCGAAGCTCTTCTCGCGCTTGTCATAGAACGCGTCGGCGACGTCGAGATATTCGCTGATGACCGTCGCGGTCGGCACGTCGGCGCGTGCGATCAGTTCATAGGTGCCGCAGCGCAGGATCTGGCGCATCGGCTTGTCGAGCCGCTCCAGCGTCCAGCCTGCCGACAGCTTGCCCGAAATCAGTGCGTCGATCTCGTCGCGGCGCGCGTCGACGCCCTTGACGATGTCATCGAAGAACATCGCGTCCGCGTCGGCATATTCGACATCCTCGATCGTCGCGCCCAGCCGGTGCTGGTGGAACTCAGCCAGCAGGCGGGGCACCGGCGTGCCCTCCATTTCCTGCTGATAGAGCGCCTGGACGGCGGCGAGCCGGGCGGCGGCGCGCGCCTGCGATCGGGGCTTGGGTCGGGAATTGGCTGTCATGTCTACCTGCATAGCGATCCGCTCGATTGGAGCGAAGTCGGGAAACGGGGATGGGTTGCAGCGGCTCAATCCGCCAGGCGCAGCGCCACCGACTTGGCGTGGGCGGGCAGCCCCTCCGCCTCGGCCAGCGCGACCGCCGCCGGGCCGATCGCGGCCAGGCCTCGCGGCCCCAGCTCCAGAAAGCTGGTGCGCTTCATGAAGTCGAGCACCGACAGCCCGCTGGCAAAGCGCGCGCGGCGCCCGGTCGGCAGCACATGGTTCGGCCCCGCGACATAATCGCCGACCGCTTCCGGCGTGTGCCGGCCGAGAAAGATCGAGCCGGCGTGGCGGACCGCGGCGAACAGCGGCGCGGGATCGGCGACCGCCAGCTCCAGATGCTCGGGCGCCAGCCGGTCGACCAGCGGCACCGCCGCCATCAGCTCCGGGACCAGGATGATCGCGCCATTGGCGTCCCAGCTCGCCCGCGCGACGTTCGCGGTGGTGAGCGCGCCGATCTGGCGGTCGACCGCGTCCGCCACCCGATCGGCAAAGGCCGCGTCGTCGGTGAACAGGATCGACTGGCTGGTCGGGTCGTGCTCGGCCTGGCTCAACAGGTCGGCGGCGGTCCATTCGGGGTCGTTCGCGCCGTCCGCGACGACGACGATCTCGCTCGGCCCCGCGACCATATCGATGCCGACCACGCCATAAAGCTGGCGCTTCGCCTCCGCGACCCAGGCATTGCCGGGGCCGGTGATGACATCGACCGGGGTGATGCGATCGGTACCATAGGCAAGCGCGGCGATCGCCTGCGCGCCGCCGACCCGCCACACCTCGTCGACCCCTGCCAGCTCGGCGGCGGCGAGCACCAGCGGATTGACCTCACCGTCGGGCGTCGGCGTCACCATCACCAGCCGCTCGACCCCAGCGACCTTGGCGGGAATGGCATTCATCAGCACCGATGAGGGATAGGCGGCACGCCCGCCCGGCACATAGACGCCCGCCGCGTCGACCGCGCGCCACCGTGCCCCGGTGCGGATGCCGTGTGCGTCGGTCGTCTCGCTGTCCTGCGGCTTCTGGCGCGCGTGATAGGCCATGATCCGGTCGCGGGCGAGCTCGAGCGCCGCGCGCAATTCGGGCGCGATACCCGCCAGCGCCGCCGCGCACGCGCTGCGCTCGATCCGCCAGCCCGTGTCGTTGAGGTCATGGCGGTCGAATTTAAGCGTGAAGGCGTGAAGCGCGGCGTCGCCCTCGTCCTTCAACGCGCGCACGATCGTCGCGACGTCGCGCGCGACGTCGGCGTCGGACTCGCGGCGGGCATTGACCAGCGCGTCGAACTGCGCGGCAAAGCCGGGGGCGCTGGCGTCCAGGCGGATCATGCGGCCGCGTCCTGCTGGGCCACCGCGCGGCGAAAGCGGTCGACCAGCGGCACGATGGTGTCCGCGCGCATCTTGAACGCGGCGCGGTTGACAATCAGCCGGCTCGTGACCTGTGCGATCACCTCGACCTCGACCAGCCCGTTCTCTTTGAGCGTGCGCCCCGAGGAGACCAGATCGACAATGCGCGGGGCCAGCCCCAGCACCGGGGCCAGCTCCATCGCGCCGTTGAGCTTGACGCATTCGGCCTGCACCCCGCGCGCCTCGAAATGGCGCCGCGTGATGTGGGGATATTTGGTGGCGATGCGCACATGGCTCCATCCGCGCGGATCGTCGCCCGCGGCCAGGTCCGCCGGTTCGGCGACCGAGATGCGGCAATGCCCGATGCCCAGGTCGACGGGGGCGTACAGCTCCGAATAATCGAATTCGGCCAGCACGTCGGAACCGACGATGCCCAGCTGCGCCGCGCCATGCGCGACAAAGGTCGCGACGTCGAACGCGCGCACCCGGATCAGGTCGATCGCGGGCGTATTGGTGGCAAAGCGCAGCGCGCGGCTGTCGGGATCGGCGAATGCGGGCTCGGGCACGATGCCGACCTGCGCGAGCAGCGGCAGCGCCTCGTCCAGGATGCGCCCCTTCGGCACGGCAAGGATCAACGGTTGGGTCATTGGTGGCGCGGCCTTATCTGGGGTATCGCCGCCATGCAACAAGCTGCCCCGGAGGCGGTAATGACCGATCAAGCGGCCGGTCGCGAAGCGTTCCGCGTCCAGCTTGGCAGCTGCACCGTGATGGGCGCGCCAATGACCGCGCGGGCGCGCGCGGGAATCGCCGACGCGCTCGACCTGCTGGAAATCGGGTCGAGCGCGGGCGTGAAGCTTTCCCCTGCCGCCAGCGCCGCCCATGATCGCCATGCACTGCGCCTGCCGCACGGTGGACCCCGATACGGGGCCGGGGTGACGGGCGATCAAACGCATTTCAGCAGCCGGGCGGACGTCGCTCCGCCTTATTCACCCCAGTGCAGACCGGGGTGACGCGAAAGCGAGGATTCTTTGGCGACCCGTGTTCTGGGCTGGACCTTATAGCCGCGCGCGCAGCGTCACGCGGGCGTTGATCGGCGCGCCGGGCGTCACGTTGTTATTATTGTGCGCGTCGCTGAAATAATCGGTGTCGAACAGGTTCTCGACATTGACTTGGATGTCGAAGCGCGGATCGATGGTGTAGAACAATGCCGCATCGACGCGCGTGAACGCGGGCAGGCGCGTCGTCGCCGGCGACGTGCGGATCGCCGCGAACTGGCTGCCCTGATGCACCACGCCCAGCCCGATGCCGATCGCCGGGGCGACCTGATAACGGTTCCACAGCGACGCCTGATGCCGCGGCACCTGGCCCAGCCGCACCGCGTCGTTGCCGCGCAGCACTGCGTCCTGATAGCTGTAGCCGCCGCTGACCTGCCATTCAGGCGTGATCCGCCCGGCGAGCCCAATCTCGACGCCCTCCGTCCGCGTCGCGCCGATATTGATCGACAGCGCGGGGTTGAGCGGGTCGGGCGTCGTCGCATTGGTCCGGTCGAGCCGGAACAGCGCGACCGTGGCGGTCAGGTCGGGCCGGATCGCCCATTTCGCGCCGACCTCGTAATTGGTGAAGGCTTCGGGCGCCAGGTTCTGCTGAGTCGTCGAAAGCGCCAGGAACTGGTCGCCCGAACGCGGCAGGAAGGACCGGCTGTAGCTGCCATAGAGCGACAGCGCAGTCGTCGGCTTCAGGATCAGGCCGAACCGCGGCGACACCTTGTCGTCGGTGCGTCCGAACGGCCGGTCGGGGGTGGCCGCGAAGTCGACGCCCGCAATTTCGAACCGGTCGTAACGCAGGCCTGCGACGATCTCGACAAGCGTGCCGATCTGAAACTGGTCCTGGGCATAAACGGAGAACACGTCGACATCCGACCGGCGGTCGTTGGCCGGGATGTCGAAGCGGACGGTCGGATAGACGGGGTCGACGACGCTGATCCGCGCCGACGACAGCGTGCCGTTGAGCCGCGCGTTGCGGCTCGACTGGTCGGCGACCTCGACCCCGATCAGCAGCGTGCTCCGCGCCCCGCCCAGATCGGCCGTCCAGATCAGATTGCCCTGGCCGATCAGATTCTCGCGCGTCGTCGTGTCGGTATAGGCTCCAAGCGCGAAGGTGCCGTCGCTGGCGCGCACCGCGCCGTTGGGAAAGACGTTGGTATAGAGCTTGTCGTAATTGCCGTAGAGCAGGGTCGTGTCGAGCGTCAGGCCGGGCGCGATCTGGCCCTCGACGCGGAGCTTGGCGACATGTGCCTGCAACGTCGTCCGATTGACGCCGGGCACGCCGAAGAACGTGTCGCGCGCGTTGGTGATCGGGCGATTGTCGAGCGACGGGACGCCGCGATCGGTCACGCGATCGTCGTCCAGATATTCGTAGGACAGCCCGACACGCCACGTGCGGCCCAGTTCGGCGGCGGCATAGGGATTGATCGCGAACCGTTCCCCGTCGACGAAATCGCGAAAGCTCTCCAGCCCCTCCGCCATCGCGTTGACGCGCAACGCCGCGCCGGGCGCGATCGGGGCGTTCAGGTCGGCGCTGACCAGCGTCGCGCCGAAGCTGTTGACGCTGGCGTCGGCACCGAAGGCGAACTGGTCGGCGAGCGGCGTCTTCTGGACGCGGTTGATCACGCCGCCGCCGCCGCCGCGGCCAAAGGTGAGCGCCGCGGGCCCCTTCAGCACCTCGACCCGCTCCAGGTTATAGAGCGGGCGGAAATACTGCACATCGTCGCGCACGCCATCCAGGAAGAAGTCGGCGGTGGTGTTCTGGCCGCGGATCGTCACCTGATCGCGATTGCCCTCGCCCTGGCCGACGGTGGTGCCGGGGACGTAGCGCAGCGCCTCGCCGATGCTCAGGATCGCCTGATCGTCCAGCTGCTCGCGGGTCAGGACCGTGATCGTCTGCGGCGTGTCCTTCAGTGGCGTACGCGTCTTGAGCGCGGTCGTGCCGTCGGTCGCCAGATAGCCGTCGGCCTGGCCGATGACGATGATTTCCTGCTCGGGCGTCTCGGGGGCAGATGCTGGCGGGGCTTCCGGCGCAACGATGGCTAGTGCGGTGGAAAGTAGCAACGCGGAACTCAGCAACGTCATTCGTCGTCTCCCTGTGCGAGAGGCGATTAGCTTAATGCGTGTCATTTGCAATAGCAGAAATGCGATCGAAACGACTTAATCCCCATTGCATTCAGGGGAGGGGTTGGGGTGGGGACTGTCTATTTGCCGATCCGAACGGACAGGCCGCACCCCCTACCCCTCCCGTGAAGGGGAGGGGCTCAAGAGGCGAGCCCATCCTGATCGTGATCTATTCGAACTCGAGGATCGCGGCGTCGACCATCAGGCTGTCGCCCGGTACGGCGTTGGCGGCCTTGACCACCCCGGCACGCTCGGCGCGCAGGATATTCTCCATCTTCATGGCTTCCACCACCGCCAGCGGCTGTCCCGCCTCGACCCGGTCGCCCGGCGCGACGTGCAGCCGGGTGAGCAGTCCCGGCATCGGGCACAGCAGGAACTTGCTCGTGTCGGGCGGCAGCTTCTCGATCATGTGACGGGCCAGCGCCGCCACTTCCGGGCGTTCGGCGCGCACCACATGGCGGGCGCCGCGTGTCTGCAGCACCCAGCCGCCGCCGCGACGCCTTTCGACGCGCAGCGCCAGCGGCGCGCAGTCGATGACCGCTTCGGCCATCCGCATGCCGGGGCCATGGTGCAGTTCGAGCGTCATTGCCACGCCGTCGACGATTGCGCCGCCTTCGGTCAGCGCGACCTCGTACGTCGTGCCGTCGCGCGTCACGGTCCACGCAACGCCGGGGTCGGGCGCGCCATTCAGCCGCCCGCTGATCGCCCCGGCACGCAGGCGGTCGGCACGGGTCAGCGCCGCCGCCACCGCCGCCAGCTGCGCGGGCAGATCCTCGGCCATCGCCGCGCCATGGAATCCGTCGGGATATTCCTCGGCGATGAAGCCGGTGGTGAGATTGCCCGAACGGAAGCGGGGATGCTGCATCAGCGCCGACAGGAAATCGACATTGTTGCCGACGCCCTCGACCACGAAGCGGTCGAGCGCCTGCACCTGCAGGTCGGCGGCTTCATCGCGAGTCGGCGCCCAGGTGATCAGCTTGGCGATCATCGGGTCATAGAAGATGCTGACCTCGCCGCCTTCGGTGACGCCATCGTCGACGCGGATATAGGCTGCATCGCGCTTCTCGACTTCGCTCGAAGCGAACGGCGGTGGAGCGGCATTCGCTCCGTTCGTATCGAGCGTGATTCCGTTCGTATCCAGCGAAGTCGAGATCCGTTCGCCCTCGCTATGCGCATCTCTCTCGCTCGCGAGCGGGGACGACCAGGTCACATATGGCGTCTCCTCCGCCGGCGGCGGCGCATAGCGCACAAGCCGGCCGGTACTCGGCAGAAAGCCGCGATAGGGGTCCTCGGCATAGACACGGTTCTCGATCGCCCAGCCGTCGAGGCGAATGTCGCCCTGCCCGAAGCCCAGCGGTTCGCCCGCCGCCACGCGGATCATCTGCTCGACCAGGTCGATGCCCGTCACCGCCTCGGTCACCGGATGCTCGACCTGCAGCCGCGTGTTCATCTCCAGGAAGTAGAAGCTCTCGCCGGTTGGGTCCGCGCCGCTGACGATCAGCTCGACCGTCCCTGCGCTGAAATAGCCGACCGCGCGAGCCAGCGCGACCGCCTGCTCGCCCATCGCGCGCCGCATCGCGGGCGTGACGAAGGGGGAGGGGGCTTCCTCCACCACCTTCTGGTGGCGGCGCTGGATCGAACATTCGCGCTCGCCCAGATAGACGATGTTGCCGTGCTGGTCGCCCAGCACCTGAATCTCGATGTGGCGCGGGCTTTCGATGAACTTTTCGATGAACACGCGATCGTCGCCGAAGCTCGCCAGCCCCTCGCGCTTGGTCGCCTCGAACCCTTCGCGGACATCCTGTTCGGACCAGGCGAGCCGCATCCCCTTGCCGCCGCCGCCCGCCGACGCCTTCATCATCACCGGAAAGCCGATGTCGCTGGCGATCCGCACCGCCTCGTCGGTATCGGCGATCTCGCCCAGATAGCCGGGGACGACATTGACGCCCGCCGCCTTGGCGAGCTTCTTCGATTCGATCTTGTCGCCCATCGCCGCGATGGCGCCCGGCGGTGGACCGACGAACGCGATTCCCGCCTCCGCGCACGCCTTTGCGAAACTCTCGCGCTCCGACAGGAAGCCATAGCCGGGGTGGATGCAATCCGCGCCCGTCGCCTTCGCCGCTTCCAGGATCAGGTCGGCGCGCAGATAGCTCTCCGCCGCCGGCGCCGGCCCCAGCCGCACCGCCTCATCCGCCATCAGGACATGGGGGCTGCGCGCATCGGCATCCGAATAGACCGCCACTGTCGCCAGCCCCATGCGCTTGGCAGTGCGGAACACGCGACACGCGATTTCGCCGCGATTGGCGACGAGGATTTTCTTGAACATCAGAGTTCCAAATCAATAAAATTCATCGACCCATTCCGCGTTTATCCAGGATGTGCACCGATCGGGATCATTAGGTTGATCATCGCGTAAAGGTTCGTGATTCACATACAGAACAGTCAGCCGTTGCAGTCGCTCGTTATGATCTGTGATACTAATTCGGTCACCAGGAGCAGGCAGCTGATCGAACCTGAACGTTCCCCAAAGCCTGCGATCCCCATTCTTTGTGACAAAGAGGGGCGCGGAGATCATCGACAGTTGCCCATTACGCCGCATTCGGTGCCCGCGCACCGCGCAGTAGCCCGTCGGTGCTCAAATCTTCGTCGATTTCCGGCCAGTGGATGCCATAGCCTGCCCCGGCCCGCTCCCAGTTCGCGCGTTGCTGTGGCGTGGCGTGCAGGAGGCGCGGATACCAGGCCAGGGGCGCAGAGATCGTGCGGCCGTCCATCAGGTCGACGATCAAGCTGTGCTCGTCGCAACGGACGTCCAGCACGCGCTCGTCGGTGAGCTTAGCCGAAATGTTCATGCCATGCCTCCAGAAACTCCGCGCGATGGGCGTCGACCATCTCGACAATGCCACTGATCTCATGCGCTCGAAAGCCTCGACTTTTCGCCACTTCGATCGTTTGCAGCCAGACCTTCATGGTCGCATCACCTCGATCGACGTGAATGCGCGGCGGCTCGTTCGGCTCGTGGCTGTAGAAGTAAAACCTGAACGCGCCGATCCGCTTTACGGTGGGCATTGCGCGCCTTCGCTGTCCAACGCCATCGCCTTCACCCCCAGCCGCTCGAACAGCGCGGCGTCCGCGTCATCCCCCGCATTGCCGGCGGTCAGCAGCTTGTCGCCGGTGAAGATGCTGTTCGCTCCCGCCAGGAAACATAGCGCCTGCGTCGCCTCGCTCATGCTCTCGCGGCCTGCGCTCAGCCGCACCATGCTTTCCGGCATGGTGATGCGGGCGACCGCGACGGTGCGGACGAACTCGATATCGTCGATCTTGGCGAGCGGCGTGTCGGCCAGCATGTCGCCCAGCACTGTGCCCTTTACCGGCACCAGCGCGTTGACCGGCACGCTTTCGGGATGCTGGGGCAGGGTGGCGAGCGCATGGATGAACCCGACCCGGTCCTCGCGCGTCTCGCCCATGCCGACGATGCCGCCGCTGCACACATTGATGCCGGCGGAGCGGACATGATCCAGCGTCTCCAGCCGGTCCGCGAAGGTCCGCGTGGTGATGACGTCGCCATAGCGCTCGGGCGAGGTGTCAATATTGTGGTTGTAGTAATCGAGGCCCGCGTCGGCGAGCATCGCCGCCTGCCCCGGGGTCAGCATCCCCAGGGTCATGCAGGTCTCCATGCCCATCTGTCGCACGCCCTTCACCATCTCGACGATCGCGGGCATGTCGCGGTCCTTGGGGTTGCGCCACGCCGCCCCCATACAGAAGCGCGTCGAGCCATTGTCCTTCGCCTGGGCGGCGGATTGCAGCACCGCACGCACGTCCATCAGCCGGGTCGCCTTGAGCCCCGTCTCGGCATGGACCGATTGCGAGCAATAGCCGCAATCCTCAGGGCAGCCGCCGGTCTTGATGCTGAGCAACGTCGATCGCTGCACCGCGACCGGATCATGATGCGCGCGGTGGACTTCAGCGGCGCGGAACACCAGTTCGGTGAAGGGCAGGTCGAACAGCGCGGCGATTTCGTCGCGCGTCCAATCGGTGCGGGATTCGGCGGTCACGGGTATTTCCATCGATCAGGTCAGTGCGAAAAAGCAAATGGCGACCGCGGCGACCGCCATCACCAGCGAACTGCCTTTGACCAGCACGGTGACGACGGTTTCCATGGTCTGGCTCGCCCTATGGCCCTGGCCGGCGATCGGCAAGCTCCGGCTCGCCCCGACCAGCGCGGCGAGCAAGATGCCTGCGACCAGCAGGTAGGAAGACAGCCACAGCGCGTGGATCACCCCGGCTGCCCACGCCTCCGGCACGGTCAGATAGGGCCAGAACAGCGCAAGCGCGATCAGTGCCGGCCCGGTCTGCACAGCGGTCAGGTGCGCGGACAGGCCCATGCGCGGGTTGCGCAGCTTAGGGATGGCGATCCCGATGAGCAGCCCGAGCGAGAACAGCACGAACCCCGCCTTGCCGAGCAGGATCGCCGTCGCCGTCACCGCGCATCCTCCCCCGCCGGCGGCATGTTGTGGCCCAGCAGGCGCAGCACGTCGGCGGCGCATTCGACCACGTTCGATCCGGGCCCGTAGATGCCCTGAACGCCCGCATCGCGCAGGACATCATAATCCTGGGGCGGGATCACGCCGCCCGCGATCACCTTGATGTCCGGACGGCCGGCGGCACGCAGCCCGGCGATCAGCGCCGGGATCAGCGTCTTGTGCCCCGCCGCCAGCGACGACGCGCCGACAATGTCCGCGCCGGAGTCCAGCGCCAGCACGACGGTCTCCTCCGGCGTCTGGAACAATGGGCTGCTCACCACGTCGAAGCCCATGTCGGCAAAGGCGCTGGCGATGACATTGGCACCGCGATCATGCCCGTCCTGGCCCATTTTCGCGACGAGGAGTTTGGGTTTCCGACCCAGCCGGCGGGCGACCGCGTCGACGCCGGCGGTGACCTGTGCCCAGCGGTCATCCTCGGCATAGGGAGCGGCATAGACGCCCCTGACCGGGGTGGGGACGGTGGCGTGACGGCCGAACACGTCCTCCATCGCAGCGGAAATTTCCCCCAGCGTGGCGCGGGCGCGCGCCGCGGTGACGGCGAGGGCCAGGAGGTTGGTTTCAGTTCCTCCCCGAGCTTGCTCGGGGAGGGGGACCGCCGCCAACGGCGGTGGTGGAGGGGTCTGGGCCGGCAATTGCCCCTCCACCATCGCTTCGCGATGGTCCCCCTCCCCGAGGCGAGCTCGGGGAGGAGCTTTCGCCGCTTCCCGCAACGCCTCCAGCGCAGCCTGCACAGCAGCTTCGTCGCGCCTCGCCTTCACCGCGTTGATCCGCGCAATCTGCGATTCGCGCACCGCGGCATTGTCGACTTCCAGCGTCTCCAGCAGGTCCTCGTTCGCCAGCCGGTATTTGTTGACGCCGACGATCACGTCCTCCGCCCGGTCGACGCGGGCCTGACGCGCGGCGGCGGCTTCCTCGATCATTGCCTTGGGCCAGCCGGCGGCGACCGCCTTCGCCATGCCGCCTTCGGCCTCGACCCGCTCGACGATCTCCCACGCCTTGTCGGCCAACTCCTTGGTCAGCGCCTCGAGATAGTAACTGCCGCCCAGCGGATCGACGACACGGGTCATCCCCGTTTCTTCCTGCAACACGATCTGGGTGTTGCGGGCGATGCGGGCGGAGAAATCGGTGGGCAGCGCGATCGCCTCGTCGAGCGCGTTGGTGTGGAGCGACTGGGTGCCGCCCAGCATCGCCGCCATCGCCTCCACGGTGGTGCGGATGACGTTGTTGTAGGGGTCCTGCTCGGTCAGCGAGACGCCCGATGTCTGGCAATGGGTGCGGAGCACCTTCGACCGCTCGTCCTGTGCCCCCAGCATCGTCATCGCCCGGTGCCACAGGAGGCGGGCGGCACGCAGCTTGGCGACTTCCATGAAAAAGTTCATGCCGATCGCGAAGAAGAACGACAGGCGGCCGGCGAACTTGTCGATATCGAGTCCGCTTTCCACCCCGCGCCGGACATATTCGATCCCGTCGGCGATGGTGAAGGCCAGCTCCTGCACCTGCGTCGCCCCGGCCTCATGCATGTGATAGCCGCTGATCGAGATCGAGTTGAATTTCGGCATGTTGGCCGAGGTATAGGCAAAGATGTCCGCGATGATCCGCATCGATGGCTCGGGCGGGTAGATATAGGTGTTGCGGACCATGAACTCCTTGAGGATGTCGTTCTGGATGGTCCCTTCCAGCAGCGCCTGATCGACGCCCTGTTCTTGCGCCGCGACGATGAAGAAAGCGAGGACGGGGATCACCGCGCCGTTCATCGTCATGCTGACCGACATCTGGTCGAGCGGAATGCCGTCGAACAGGATCTTCATGTCCTCGACCGTGTCGATCGCTACGCCCGCCTTGCCGACATCGCCGGTGACGCGGGGATGATCGCTGTCATAGCCGCGATGGGTGGCAAGGTCGAAGGCAACGCTCAGCCCCTTCTGCCCGGCGGCCAGGTTGCGGCGATAGAAGGCGTTGGATTCCTCAGCGGTCGAAAAGCCCGCATATTGCCGGATCGTCCAGGGGCGGCCGGCGTACATCGTTGCCTTCACGCCGCGCGTATAAGGCGCGAAGCCGGGCAGGCCGGGGTCGATCCCGGCCACGTCCTCGGCGGTGTAGAGCGGCTTGACCGCAATCCCCTCCGGCGTGTGCCAGGTCAGGTCGCGGCCCTTCACTTCCTTCGCGGCGAGCGCCGCCCAGTCGGCGGGGGTCGGGCAGTCGGTCATCTCAGCCCTCTCCCCCGAGAGGAGAGGGTTGCGCAGACTTGGCGGCTCTGCCGCCTAGTCGAAGCTGGGAGAGGGGTGTGCGACGCTGGCAGCCGCCCATCCCCCTCTCCAACTCCGCCTAGCCCCAGCCTTCGCTGGGGCAAGGCTGCGTATCCTCCCCCCGTGGGGGGGAGGGTGGTGGTCGTCTCAATGCGCATCCTTCGGCGTCTCCATGATCTCGGTCAGCACGCCGCCCATGTCCCTGGGGTGCACGAAGAAAATAAGCGTGCCATGCGCCCCGATCCGCGGCTCGCCCAGCACGCGCGCGCCCTTGCCCTCGAACCACGCCTTGGCTTCGTGAATGTCGGGCACTTCATAGCACAGATGATGCTGCCCCCCGGCCGGGTTCTTGGCGAGAAAGCCATGGATCGGCGAGTTCGCACCCAGTGGCTCGATCAGCTCGATCTGGGTGTTGGGGGTGTCGACAAAACACACCTTCACCCCCTGAGCGGGCAAGTCGAAGCGGGCGTGAATGCGCGTCGCGCCCATCACGTCGCGGTAGAACGCGATGCTGTCGGCGATGGAGGGCGTTGCGACGCCGATGTGGTTGAGGCGGCCGAGGATCATCGGGCCCTCGTCTCCGCAGGAACGGTGAAGCTCATTCGAACGGTCAGCTTGGCCATCGCCCTTCCTCTCTTTCAGCTTCCCTTCTTCGTCATTGCGAGCGCAGCGAAGCAATCGAGCCGCGCCGTGGGGCCGAAGCGTGGGAATGGATTGCTTCGCTGCGCTCGCAATGACGAGTTGCGGCAACGCTACCCTAGCCATGCACAATCTGCCCATACAGATCGTCCCAGTCCGGGTTCATTCCCTCGATCAGCGCCAGCTTCTTCGCCCTCGATCCGCCCTTGATCTGCTTTTCGCGGGCGATTGCCGCCTCCATCGTGTCGGCCAACTGATACCAGACCAGCATCTTGCAACCGTAACGCTTGGTGAAACCATCCGCGACACCCTCGCGATGCTGCCAGACCCGCTGGGGCAGGTTGGAGGTGACGCCGGCGTAAAGCTTACCGTTACGTTTGTTGGCCATCAGGTAGACGGCAGGCTGGAAATAGTCCCTCAAGCTACCACCCCCATCGTCATTGCGAGGTGCCAAAGGCACCGTGGCAATCCAGACCCGCGCTCACCGCGCGCGGCCCCGCTGGATTGCTTCGCTGCGCTCGCAATGACGAATTGGGAGGAGTGGCGGCATCGCTATGCTTGAGGCAGCCGAAAATAGCATCAATGTCACCATGCATAAGTAGCGAACCAAGCTGCCCAAAGAAGAAAGCAACCACTAACCAAGTTAAAACCAGTCATCAGCCAAAACGCGAGGCTCGCATTCTGTCGCTGAACGCGTCCACGCTGCGTGTGGACATGGTCACTGATAATTGCCTGGGTGCCGTTCCAGATCAGAAAGCTGGCAGCGAGAACACAAACCAAGGAATAGACCTGCGCGGTGCTCACAGCGGAATGTTATCATGCTTCTTCCACGGGTTCTCCAACTGCTTCCCTCGCAGCTTGCGTAGCCCCAGCGCGATGCGCCGCCGGGTCGAGTGCGGCATGATCACTTCGTCCACAAACCCCTTGCTCGCCGCGACGAACGGGTTGGCAAACCGCGCTTCATATTCCGCGGTCCGCTCGGCAATCTCTTCCGGCGTGCGGCCGCGGAAGATGATCTCGACCGCGCCCTTCGCGCCCATCACCGCGATCTCGGCGGTGGGCCAGGCATAGTTCAAATCACCGCGCAGGTGCTTCGACGCCATCACATCGTAGGCGCCGCCATAGGCTTTGCGGGTGATGACGGTGATCTTGGGCACCGTCGCTTCGGCATAGGCGAACAAGAGCTTGGCACCATGCTTGATGATGCCCGAATGCTCCTGCCCCACGCCGGGCAGGAAGCCGGGGACGTCGACGAAGGTCACGATCGGAATGTCGAACGCATCGCAGAAGCGCACGAAGCGCGCGGCTTTTTTGGATGAATTGATGTCGAGCACGCCGGCCAGCACCATCGGCTGGTTGGCGACGATGCCCACCGTCCGCCCCTCGATCCGGCCGAAGCCGATGATGATGTTGCCGGCGTGGGCGGGCTGCAGCTCGAAGAAATCGCCTTCGTCGACCGTCTTGGCGATCAGTTCGTGCATGTCATAGGGCTGGTTGGCGCTGGGTGGGATCAGCGTGTCCAGGCTATCCTCGATACGATCCCACGGGTCGTCGCATGGCCGCTCGGGCACGTCCTCGCGGTTCGACGACGGCAGAAAATCGAAAAAGTCGCGCGCGGCCAGCAGCGCCTCGATGTCGTTGTCGAAAGCGAGGTCGGCGACCGACGATTTGGTGGTGTGGGTGACCGCGCCGCCCAGTTCCTCCTGGGTCACCACTTCGTTGGTGACGGTCTTTACGACATCGGGGCCGGTGACGAACATGTAGGACGAATCCTTCACCATGAAGATGAAGTCGGTCATGGCCGGCGAATAGACCGCGCCGCCCGCGCACGGCCCCATGATGAGGCTGAGTTGCGGCACGACGCCGCTGGCCAGCACGTTGCGCTGGAACACCTCGGCATAGCCGCCCAGGCTCGCCACACCCTCCTGGATGCGCGCGCCGCCCGAATCATTGAGGCCGATGACCGGCGCGCCGACCTTCATCGCCATGTCCATGATCTTGCAGATCTTCTGCGCATGGCGTTCGGACAGCGAGCCGCCGAACACGGTAAAGTCCTGGCTGAACACGAAGACAAGGCGCCCGTTGATCGTGCCCGATCCGGTGACCACACCGTCGCCGGGGATGACCTGATCCTGCATGCCGAAATCGGTGCAGTTATGCTCGACATACATGTCGAGTTCCTCGAAGCTGCCGGGATCGAGCAGCACGTCGAGCCGTTCGCGCGCGGTCAGCTTGCCCTTGGCGTGCTGGGCGTCGATGCGCTTCTGGCCGCCCCCCAGCCGCGCGGCGGCGCGGCGACGCTCCAATTCGGCGATGGTCGATGACAAAGGGCATCCCTCCACATTTTGCGGCGCTTAGTTCCAGCGACCCGGCGCGGATGCAAGCGCGAATGTGACCGCGCATGTCGCGCAGGGCAGGATATGATTGGTCGGGACGACAGGATTCGAACCTGCGACCCCCACACCCCCAGTGTGATGCGCTACCAGGCTGCGCTACGTCCCGACCGAGCCGGCGCCATTACGCCGATGGCGGCGGGCTGGCAAGCCGGAAACCGGCCGCGCGGTTCGCGGGCGCGGCGACGGGCCGCGATGGTTGCGCAGGCGGCGGCGAGGTGGTAGCGCGCGCCGCTTGATGGAGGCGACGACCGCGCCTCCGCTCCATCCGGATTTTGGCAACCCATGTTCGTAACGCCTGCTTTCGCTCAATCCGCCGCAGCCGCCGGCCCGGCCGGCCCGCTGGGCGGCATCCTGCAGATCGCGCCGCTGATCCTGATCTTCGTCGCATTCTATTTCCTGATGATCCGGCCGCAGCAGCGCCGGGTGAAGCAGCTTCAGGCGTCGATCGCCGCGGTCAAGAAGAACGACCAGGTCGTGACCGCCGGCGGGCTGGTCGGCAAGGTGACCAAGGTCGAGGATAGCTTTGTCGAGGTCGAGATCGCGCCCAATACGCGGGTCAAGGTGGTCAAGATGACGCTCGCCGAAGTGACGCCGGTCGGCGGCGGCAAGCCTGCGAACGACTGATGCTCGACTTTCCCCGCTGGAAAATCTGGGCGGTCTGGGCGACGATCGCCGTCTGCCTGCTGCTCGCCATTCCGAGCATGCTGCCGGAACGGGTCCGCGGCCAGCTTCCCGCCTGGCTGCCCAAGCCGACGATCAACCTCGGGCTCGACCTGGCGGGCGGCAGCTATATCCTGCTCGAAGCCGATACCGATCAGGTCGCGACCACGCGGCTGGAATCGCTGCGCGAACAGGTGGCGACCGAGATGCGTCGCCAGAACCCGCGCATCTCGATCGGCGACATTTCGACGCGCGACAACCGGCTGAGCTTCATGCTGCGCGATCCGTCGCAGGTCGACGCGGCGCGCGAACGGTTGCTGGGCATCACCGGCAGCGGCGCGGGCCTGACCGGCCAGCGCGAATGGAATATCGAGGTGGTCGACCAGAGCCGCTTCGTACTGACCCAGACGCAGGCTGGCCTTGACCAGGCGATCGACCGCGCGATGGCGGACGCGACCGAGGTCGTGCGCCGCCGCATCGACGAACTCGGCACGCGCGAACCGACGATCGTGCGCCAGGGCAGCAACCGCATCGTCGTGCAGGTACCCGGCCTCCAGGATCCCGAGGCGCTGAAGGCGCTGCTGGGCAAGACCGCGCGGCTCGATTTCAAGCTGGTCGACGTCAATGCCGATCCCGGTCAGATCGCGCGCGGCCAGGCGCCGATCGGCAGCGAGATCCTGCTCTATGCCGAGGGCGCGGCGCCGATCGCGGTCAAGCGCCAGACGCTGATTTCCGGCGACCAGATCGTCGATGCGCGTCAGGAATTCGATCCCCAGAACGGATCGCCGATCGTGGCGATCACATTTGATGCTGCCGGTGGCAATCGCTTTGCCCGGGTCACGCGCGAGAACGTCAATCGCCCGTTCGCGATCATCGTCGACAATCAGGTCATTTCCGCGCCGAACATCAACGAGCCGATCCTGGGCGGCCGCGCGACGATTCAGGGCGGCTTCACCGTCGAAAGCGCCAACGAGCTCGCAATCGCGCTGCGTTCGGGCAAGCTGCCCGTTGACCTCAAGGTGGTTCAGGAAAGCTCCGTTTCCGCCGAGCTCGGCGCGGACTCGATCCGCTCGGGCGTGATCGCGGGCGTCGTCGCCAGCGTCGCGCTGATGATCTTCATGGTCGTCACCTATGTCCGCTTCGGCGTTTACACGACGCTCGCGCTGCTGGTGAACGCGATCATGATCCTGGGCATCATGGCGCTGCTGAACGCGACGCTGACGCTTCCCGGCATTGCCGGCTTCGTGCTGACGATCGGCGCGGCGGTCGACGCCAACGTGCTGATCAACGAACGCATCCGCGAAGAGGTGCGGCGACCGCGTGGCACCATCCAGGCGGTCGAGTTCGGCTACAAGGAAGCCTCGACCGCGATTTTCGACGCCAATATCACCAACGTGATCTCGGCGGCGATCATGTTCTTCTTCGGCTCCGGCCCGATCCGCGGCTTCGCGGTCGTGCTGGCGATCGGCATCGTCACCTCGGTCTTCACCGGCGTCACCTTCACCCGGCTGCTCGTCGCCGACTGGCTGAAGCGCAACCGCCCGAAGACCCTGAACATTTGAAGGCCCGCCGCCCATGCGCCCGTTGAAGCTCGTCCCCGACAGCACCAACATTTCGTTCCTGAAATGGCGCAACGTCGCCATGTTGATCTCGTTGCTGCTGCTGGCGGCGTCGATCGCCCTGTGCGCGGTCAAGGGCTTCAATCTCGGCATCGACTTCATCGGCGGCCAGTCGCTGCGTGTCACCTTCCCCCAGCCGGTAGCGACCGAGCAGCTGCGCGCGCGCGTCGACGCGCTCGGAATCGGCGAGGCGACGATCCAGCAGTTCGGCAGTCCCAACGAAGTCGGCATTCGCACCCCCTTGCCCGATGGCGGCGACGAGGCCGCCGACCAGGCCGTCGCCAAGCTGCGTGCGGCGATCACGAAAGACTATCCCGGCGCGCGGATCAGCGGCGTCGAAAGCGTGTCGGGCAAGGTCAGCCAGGAGCTGTTCCGCGTCGGCGCGATCAGCCTTGCGCTCGCGATGCTGGGCATTTCGCTCTACATCTGGTTCCGCTTCGAATGGCAGTTCGGGATCGGCGCGCTGTTCGCGCTGTTCCACGACGTCGTGCTGACGCTCGGCTTCTTTGCGCTGACCCAGCTCGAGTTCGACCTCAACATCGTCGCCGCAATCCTGACGATCATCGGCTATTCGCTCAACGACACGATCGTCGTCTATGACCGCATCCGCGAGAATATGCGCAAGTACCGCAAGATGGACATGGTGGCGCTGCTCGACCTGTCGATCAACGAAACGCTGTCGCGCACGGTCGTTACCAGCCTGTCGCTGGGCATCACGTTGACCATCCTCCTGCTGCTGGGTCCGGAAGTGATCTTCGGCTTCACCGCCGCGATGCTGCTCGGCATCGTGATCGGCACCTTCTCTTCGGTCTACGTGTCGGCGGCGATCCTCATCTGGCTGAAGCTCAATCCCGACAGCTTCCTGCCGAAGGAGGCGACCGGCGCGGCCAAGGGCGCCGAACGCGTGGTGCGCGAGCAGCCCTGATGCGGCTCGACCGCGCGGGCAAGCCGCAGGGGCCGATGATTTCCGGGATGGGCGCACGCGGTTTCCGCGTCGATGACGGCATCTATCCCGCGCTTGCGATCACGCCGCTGCGCGCCGACCAATGGATGCCGCCCGCCGTCGACGCGCTCGCCATCGACGACCTGGCACCGCTGCTCGTGCTCGATCCGTTGCCCGAATTCATCCTGCTCGGTACCGGCACGCGCATGATGCGGCCGCCCGCGGCGCTGGTCGCGGCGCTGGACGCGCGCGGCGTCGGGGTGGAGTTCATGGACAGCCGGGCGGCGGCGCGCGCCTGGGGCGTGTTGCGCGCCGAATTACGATGGATCGCGGCCGGACTTTATCCGTTGGGCTGATTGCGCGCGATCGAGCGATTTGCAACGACAGGCGAACCTACGAGCCGGTCCGCCTCAGAGGATCAGCCAGGCCAGAACGAGAATTGGTACCCAAGCGAGCACGGCGCACAGCACGATCGTGAAGAACCGCCGTCGCAGAGACCAGACCGGGACCGGATCGTCTTCCATATCAAATGCTGCAGCGCCAATGGAGCGATCGTTACAATATACGATCCTGGATTAATCAACTTCGTTAATACGATACGCTTTTGCCAGCCAATTCGGCGAAACATTTGAACCAAAATGGAGTATTCGCCGGTCGGCTCAAAACTTATGCTTCGCCCGAACGTCTCTTTCATTTTGCACGCGTTTGCGGACTCATCGAAGTGGCGACACACGCAGCCAGCATCGTTCGCAGCGACGTGGCATTGGTTTGCCAATCATAGGCTCCGACGGTTTCGGCCACTTCGCGCGGGCCCGGCGGCGCGGAAATCAATTCGGCGATCGCGGCCGCAAAGGCCGCGGGCGTGCGCGGCACGATGCGGCCGGCAGCGGGACGGTCGATCAGCTCGCGCGCACCGCCGGCATCGGTGACGACGATCGGGGTCCCGCAGGCCAGCGCCTCGACCCAGGCATTGGCCAGGCCCTCGCTCGCCGACGCGAGCGCCATGACGTCCGCCGCAGCGTACAGGCCGGGCAGCCCGTCATGCGCGACCGCGCCGAGCAGGCGAACGCGATCGGGGACGCCGCGCGCGCGAATTTGTGCGGCGAGGCTGGCACGTTCGGGGCCTTCGCCGGCAATCAGCAGCGATACGCCCGGCAGGCTTGCGACGGCGTCGACCAGGATGTCGTGGCCCTTGCGCGCAACCAGCGCTCCGACGCTGACGACCAGGGGGCCGGTCACCCCCAGCGCCGCGCGCGCGATCGCCGGAACAGCCGGGTGGAAGCGATCATGGTCGATGCCGGTGCGATGAACGCTTACAGGGCGTGTGATCCCGGTGGCTGCCATGTCGTCGGCAAGCGCCTGGGACACCGCCAGCAGATTATGCGCGGCGTTGCCGGCGTCGCGCACCTGGGTGGCGGTTGTCCGGTTCCGCCCCCAGAAATGGATGTCCGCCCCCCGCGCCTTGATCGATACCGGCACGCCGAACCTGCGCCCCAGCCATATGGCGGCCGGACCATCGGGAAAGAAGAATTCCGCATCGATGACATCGAAGGGGAAGTCGCGCCGCAGCCGCTTCAGCGCCGGGTGCAACGCGCGGCTCAGCATCATGGCATGGAAGCGGCCCCCAGTTGCGGGCAGATTCAGGAATCGCGGCCGCGCTACGTCGAGCCCGCGCCACGTCTCGTGATGCGGCAGCGTCGCCAGCGACCGGTAGTGACGCGCACGATCGAGCGGGAAGGGCGGGATCCCGACCGGCGCGACGACGCGCACCTCGGTATCGGGCAACGCGGCCAGCGCGCGCGTCTGGCGCTCGACGAAGATCCCGAAATTGGGACGCGTGGCGTCGGGAAACAGCGTCGAGAGCGTCAGGACACGCAGCATGCGGGGCGTCTAGCACGCCGGGCGTTAACGTTGCGCGCAAAGTAAACGGGGCCGCGGATGACGCGACCCCGTTCATTTGTCTTTCGTGTCGAAAGTTAGCGGCAGCGACTGCCGCTACGCTCGATCTCGCGGCCGGCCACCGCGCCCGCGGCAGCCCCCAGCAGGGTCCCGACGGTGCGGTCGCCACGCGTATCGATGGTGCGGCCGACGAGCGCGCCGGCGACGCCGCCGACCACCAGACCGGTC
Organism: Sphingomonas sp. SFZ2018-12; assembly: GCF_022496715.1. Taxonomy (NCBI): domain Bacteria; kingdom Pseudomonadati; phylum Pseudomonadota; class Alphaproteobacteria; order Sphingomonadales; family Sphingomonadaceae; genus Sphingomonas; species Sphingomonas sp. SFZ2018-12. The sequence continues at coordinate 1,834,410 of NZ_WTFM01000001.1, read as the reverse complement.
GTTCCGTCAGGCTTGCGGCAATAGCGGCGACCGTCGCGGCCGCGCCATTCGCGATACTCGTAGCGCTTGCGCGGGTGCGCCTGGACATCGTCGGTCGGCAGGGCCATCGACACCGGCATCGCCACCGCAAGCGCGGCCGCCCCGAGAATCAGTTTACGCATCGTCTGCTCCATCTGTTGTCCTGAATTGCGGAACCAGAACGTAGACGTTCGCAAAAGAGTTGCATGAACGAAACGACAGGAACCCGGACTGCGGGGACTTGCATAGCCGCTGCCGCGATGAGCCGCCCCGTTGAGTAGATGAAACGACAGCGATGCGGCGCGTGGGCGGACTTGGCATCGTCCTCCCGACTGACTATCGGGTGCCCGCGTCGCTCGATTTCCCCCACGCCCGGAATCGGCCGGGTTATCCCCGTTATCCACATTAGTCACAGGCTCTCGCAGCCGATTCGCCCTTGGTGCGACTCGTCAAAGGTGACACTCTTTGCCTGTAGCCGGAGCGATCGGAACGCGGGAAACCGGGGAAAGATCAGAGGGTTACGAGGCCTGATGAGCTTATGATCGGCAACGATCGGACGGCGCAGCGGGTCGGGACGAAAGCGCATCAACCAAGGGTCGGGCCGTTTCGACGGCGCGATAATCGGAAGACAAGCGGAGCGGACCAAGCCCGCCGACGCGAAAGCAGCGGCGGGGAGCGAAATCGGCGGGAAGGGCGCGAGCTGGACCCGTGGATGGAGCGCAGATGGCGGGACAGGCGCTTCGGCGCGGCCCCGTCGTCGGTCGAAAGGAAAGATGCGGGGCCGTTTCGGCGGACCGGCATCGGACGGATCGACCAGGGCGTCGTGCGAAGGGCCGCTCGCGGCACGAACACGGCGTTGCCGCCGAAACCAGGTTGGCGCGGGTGCCTTCGGGAAACTCGGGCGAACCGAAGTCCGGCGACCGGGGGACTGGCGGAAACGCCGGTCCCCTTTTGCGTGACGTGCGGACCGCGTGAGCACGCGTTTTCCCACCGATCCATGCGAGGGTCCCACCCGTTCGCAACGAATGCACGGCATACGAAACACGCCTTGTGCATCGGAGAGCCCGCGTCGCGCGTGCGTAATGTCATGCTATTTGAGCGGATAACGGGCGATCGCCTCGTAACGCGAGCCGTCCCGGCCGAGATGGCTTTCAAACAACAGGAAATGGTCGAGCGTGAAGGGCGGGCTGGCGAGCGCGGCGTTGCACGCGAGGAAGCCGTCGATCGGCCCGGCGCCGCCGCTCATCCGCGCGAGCGTGATGTGCGGCAGATAGGCGCGCCCCTCCGGCGGCAGGCCGATGCGCACCAGCGCCCGATCGATCTTCAGGTGCAGCCGGGTCAGCGCGTCGTGTGGACTAACGCCTGCCCAGAGCGAATTGACGCGCCCGCGCGTGGTGAACTGGCCGACACCGGCGAGCGTCACGGTGATCGGGGCGAAAGCAATGCCCAACAGCGCCTCGGCGACATCTTCGGCGACGGGTCGCTCGACCTCGCCGATATAGCGCAGCGTCAGGTGCAGCTGGCCGTCATCCTGCCAGCGCGCGCGCTCGACCCCGCGCATGACGGCGCCCAGCGCGTTGCGGATGGCGGGCGGCGGACGCAGCCCGACGAAAAGGCGGTGCATGGCGGCAGCCCCGTTAACCCTCAATCCCGATGCAGGACGAACCGGTTTTGCTTGAAAAGCAAGGACCGAAGCGCGATATTTCCGGTAACCGGCATCGTTGCCGGGCAAAGGAGTTATTCTGAGATGGCAAACTGGTCTGATCCCCGGACGACCGCCGCCCCCTATGCGACGGCCGCGGGTACGCGCGAGGGCGTGTACGATGCGGGGCTGCGGTCCTACATGCTTTCGGTCTACAACTACATGACGTCGGGCGTGCTGCTGACCGGCATCGTCGCGCTGCTGTTTTCGTGGGGCGGTGTCGAATCGCCGGCTTATACGTTGATTGCATCGGGCGGCCCGATCGCATGGCTCATCATGCTGTCGCCGCTCGCTATCGTCTTCGCGATGAGCTTCGGCCAGGGACGCATGTCGACCGGCACGCTGCAGCTGCTCTACTGGGCGTTCACCGTCCTGATGGGCCTGTCGCTGTCGACGATCTTCCTGCGCTACACCGGCGGCTCGATCGCCAGCGCGTTCTTCGCCACCTCGGCCGGTTTCGCGGGCCTCAGCCTGTGGGGCTACACGACCAAGAAGGACCTGTCGGCGTTCGGCACCTTCCTGATCGTCGGCCTGGTCGGCCTGATCGTCGCGAGCATCATCAACATCTTCGTCCAGTCGGGACCGCTCAACCTGATCATCTCGATCGCGGGCGTGCTGATCTTCGCGGGCCTGACCGCTTATGACACGCAGAAGATCAAGAGCATCTACTTCCAGGTGGCGGGAACCGAGTGGCAGGGCAAGGCGGCCATCATGGGCGCGCTGAACCTCTACCTCGACTTCATCAACATGTTCCTGTTCATCCTGCGCCTGTTCGGCTCCAGCCGCGACTGATCGCCGGGCGAACCGCAAAAGTGACGAAGGGCCTGGCGGGCGACCGCCGGGCCCTTTTTGCTTGGACCGGAACGGGGCGCGGCCACGGTGCGTTGCGGATGGAAGATGGAGGATCATATGACCGACGACCAATCCCCGCGCGATGCCCAGATTATCGACGAAAAGGCGCTCGACGGCCTGGCGGTTGCACCGCCTGATCCGGGGGCCGAACCCCCCAAGTCGCCGCAGGGCGACGCCGGCAGCGACCGGGCGATCACCGATCGACTGGAGGGTTCCCCCGATGATGCCGATGCACAGCTCGACCGCGGGCTGGATGAATCGATGGATGCTTCGGACCCGCCCTCCGCCGTGCTGCCCGCCATGCGCGATCGTCCCGCCGGGAACTGACCGGCACAGGCGCGCGCATTCGACCATCCCCCGCCGCTTCGGGCTTGTCTGAAGCGGCGCAGCAATTATGCCATGGCGATCATGGCGTCTCTCAAATCCCCCGTCGGTGCGGCTGCACGCGCGCTGCTGATCTTCATCCTGTTCTTCGCGGTCACGCTGGCACCGGCCCGGGCGGCGGTGACCATCACCTTCTGGTCGCAGGAGTTCGGCAGTAACTTCCCGCATGCCTTCTTCACGCTGAACGGCACGCCCGACGCGGGCGGGCCACCGGTCAACACAAGCTATGGCTTCACGCTCAAGCGAATCTCGCCCGCCGCGCTGTTCGGGAACGTGCCGGGCGACGTCCATGTGACCAAGCAGGACTATATCGACAAGAGCAACGCGCACTTCTCGGTCGTGCTGACCGATGCGCAATATGCCGCGGTGCTGCGGCTGGTCGAAGAATGGGGACCGCGCGGCAACAGCACCTACAACCTCAATCGCCGCAACTGCGTGCACTTCGTGGCCGAAGCGATGCGGCGGTCCGGACTGACCGTGGTCGAGGCGAAAAAGCTGATGAAGAAGCCGCGCAGCTTCACCCAGTCGATCGAGGCGATGAATGCCCCGCGCGTCACCCGGCTCGAAATGCCGGCGGAACGCTATTACGCGACGCTGGGCCTGCCCAAGACGAGTGCGGCGCCGGTGGGCGCAACGGTGCTGGCGCGCTGAGCGACGCGTCGCCGCCGCGCTTAATCCAGCCGTCGCCCCGGTACGGGCCAGGGCCGTTAGAGCGGGAAGCGCGACATGGCCAGCAGCGCCGGCCTGCGCCGGGGCGATCACCTATCGCTTGAGGATGTCGAGCGCCGCTGCCGTCAACGCCTCCGCTGCCGTGCCGAAGGTAGCCTCAGGATCGGGTGCCCAGAACGGGCTGTGCAGCGACGGCAGCGCCGCGCCGCCCGATTGTGCCGCCGCCCAGCGATCCGCCGGCACGCCGCCGACCCAGACGATCAGGCTCTGGATCGACCGGTCGGCCAGATAATAGCGGCCGAAATCCTCCCCCACCATGCTGGCGGGAACGTCGCGCACGCGCTGCTCGCCGAAGCGTTCGGTCAGCAGTGCGCGCATCCGTGCGGTCAGCGGTTCAGTGTTGAAGGTGGCGGGGGTATAGCCGGGCTTGACCGTCACCACCGGCATCCGGTCCGCCGGGATGCCCGCCGCCGCCGCCTCTCCCGCCGCGATGCGCGCGATGCCTTCGAGCAACGTCTTGCGCGCAGTTTCCGAATAGCTGCGCACGGTCAGCTGCAGCCGCGCCTCGTCGGGGATGATGTTGTGCGTCGCACCGCCGTGAAAGCTGCCGACCGTAACCACGCCCGGGTCCTGGGGGTCCAGCTCGCGCGCGACAAGCGTCTGCAGCGTTCCGACGATGCGGGCGGCAAGGACGATCGGATCGCGGGTGGTGTTGGGCGCGGCGCCATGGCCACCGACACCGCGCACGTGCACGTCGACCGTGTCGACATTGGCATAGATATAGCCGGATTTGATCCCGATCGTCCCGGCCGGCATGCCTGCGCTGTCGTGAAAGGCGATTGCGTGGGTCGGGTGCGGAAAGCGCGTGTAGAGCCCGCCGTCGAGCATTGCCTGCGCGCCCTCGCCACGCTCTTCGGCCGGTTGCGCGATCATCACCAGCGTGCCCGACCAGCGATCCTTCATCGCGGCCAGATTGTGGAGCGTCGCCACCCATGCGGTCATGTGGGTGTCATGCCCGCACGCATGCATCACGCCGGTCTCGCCCCCGCCATCCGCCGCCACGCGGACCTTGGACGCAAAGGGCAGGCCGGTTTGTTCGACCACCGGCAGCCCGTCCATGTCGGTGCGGATCAGCACCACCGGACCCGCGCCGTTGCGCAGCACTGCGACCACGCCGGTGCCACCGACCTTCTCGGTCACCGCGAATCCCGCCTTGCGTGCCTCGGCGGCGAGCAGGGCGGCGGTGCGCACCTCCTGTCCCGCCAGTTCGGGATGCGCGTGGAGATCGCGATACAGCGCGGTGAGCCGGGGCATCTGCGCGCGCGTCGCGTCGGCGACCGCATCGGCTTGCGCAGGGGCCGCGATCAGCAGCGGCAGCAGGGCGAGAGCGGTGCGCATCGACAGGGGGTTTCCGGAGGGGAAGGGGTGGTTGGGACTAGGGTGTCGCGGGGACGAGTTCCATCACGTCCAGCGTCGATTCCATGTGCGGATAGGGAAAGACCAGCCGCCACCGCTTGTCGGCAATCCGCTCGACGACGGCGGCCAGGTCGCGCTGGCTGTCGCGGCCATATTGCATCGCGCGCTGTTCGTCGGCCATCATCATCGTGCCGAGAAAGATGCCGCGCGCGCCATTGTCGGGAAAGATCAGACCGACGGGACGCTGCGATCCGTCGATCTTGTACAGGCTGCTGACATCGCCTTCATGTTCGATCCGGCAGGCGAAGCGCGGATAGCTGACATAGTCGAGCCGCCGGTGGCCCTGCGACCCCAGCTTGATGATCCGGCACCGATAGTCGCCCGGCGGCGGCACCGCGCCCGCCAGTGCATGGTCGGGCGAAAACAGGTCGGGATCGGCGGCGATCGCGCCATCATCCTTGCCGCGCGCCTCGGCCAGCGCCGCGAGCCACGCCGAGCGCCAGCGCCGCAGCCGGTCGCGGTCGGTCGGGGTGGCGGTCTGCTTCCATCCCATCGCCGGCGGGGTCGACGGCGGCGCTGCGGCCGATTGCGGCACCGACGTGCCGCTGCAGCCGATCAACGCCACCACCCCGCACAATATCGCCGTCATTCTCGCCATCACGCCACTCATCACGCATCCTCGTGCCCGATGGTAGCAGCGCCGTCGATCATGGCCAGTGCGAAATCAATGCCTGGCCGGGCGAGTGTGCGGCCAGGCTCAGGCGGCGGTCCAGCCCCCGTCGACGGGCAGGTTGGTGCCCGTGATCGACTTCGCCTCGTCGCGGCACAGGAAGACCGCCAGCGCGGCAACCTCTTCGGGCTGGACGAATTCCTTGGTCGGCTGCGCATCCAGCAGCACGTCGTTGATGACCTGTTCGCGGGTCAGTCCGCGCGTCTTCATCGTGTCGGGAATCTGGTTTTCGACCAGCGGCGTCCAGACATAGCCGGGCGAGATGCAGTTGGCGGTGATGCCGTGCGTCGCCACTTCCAGCGCCACCGTCTTGGTGATGCCGACCACGCCGTGCTTGGCGGCGACATAAGCCGACTTGTTCGGGCTGGCGACCATCGAATGCGCCGACGCGGTGGTGATGATGCGGCCCCAGCCGCGCGCCTTCATGTGCGGAATGGCGGCGCGCATCATGTGCCACGCCGAAGACAGGTTGATCGCGATGATCGCGTCCCATTTTTCGGGCGGGAAATCGTCGATCGGTGCGACATGCTGAATGCCGGCATTGTTGACGACGATGTCGGGGCCGCCCAGTTCGGCGTGGCAGCGTTCGACCATCGCCACGATCTGATCGGGCTTGGTCATGTCGGCGGCATCATAGAGCGCATTGGCGCCGCTGGTTTCGGCGAGCTTGGCGCGCTCCGCTTCGATTGCGTCGGCTTCGCCGAAACCGTTGATCATCACGGCCGCGCCCTCCGCTGCGAACGCCTTGGCATAGGCAAGGCCGATGCCCGAGGTAGATCCAGTGATGAGTGCGGTCTTGCCTTTGAGGAACATGGGATACTCCTGTGGTTGGGGGGAGTTCTGTGTCCTTAGATACGCGCCTTCGCCTAAGCTCAGTCGCTACTCAGGATGAGCGGACAATATCCTGGCTTCGTCGGTCCGAACCCGGTCATCCTGAGTAGCCGCTGAGCGAAGCCGAAGCGGCGTATCGAAGGACACGAGCCACGCCGGGTCACTTGCGCGTCAGGTCGAACGCCGCCGTCTTGCCGTCGACGATATTGGCGGCGATCACCTGGGCGTTGGCCATGGTTTCGGTGATGGCGGCGCGCCCCGCCTGCCAATGGTCGCGCATCGTGCGCGCGGAAAACTCGAAATCGCGACTGCCCCCTTCCCACGCATTGGCGCGGTGGATCAGGTGGACGACGCTGACGGGCTGTTCGGTCGCCTGGGCCTTCAGCGCCCGCACGTCGGGATCGTCGCACATCTCGGCGGGCAGCTTGTTGAGCACGCGGCGCATCGTCTGTTGTTCGCGGCGGCGGCGAAGCAGTTCGTTGGAAATCTGGCGCGTGCGGCTGGAATAGCGGATTTCCTTCTCGCGCGCGCTTACGTCCATAATCGTGCGCGGCCGGGTCGAATGGGCGGAAAACAGGTCGACCTGGAACACGAGCATCGGCTCGCGCTGATGATCGAGGACATGGGTGAGCGGCGTGTTCGACACGATGCCACCGTCCCAATAAAGCTTGCCGTCGATGTCGACGGGCGGAAGCCCGGGCGGCAGCGCGCCCGATGCCATGACGTGGCGCGCATCGATTCGACCGTTACGCGTGTCGAAATACTCGAAATTGCCACTTTCGATCTCGACCGCGCCGACCGACAGCCGCACCGGTCCGTCGTTGAGCAGATCCCAGTCGATCAGCGCGTCGAGCGTCTCGCGAAGCGGCGCGGTGTCGTAGTAGCTGAGCGCGCCTTCGCTGCCCGGCGGCGCAAAGGTGGGCGGCATCATGCGCGGGCGGAAGAAGCCCGGCACGCCCGTCGTCGCCACGACGCCGGCCGACCATTCGTGAATCATCTCCCGGACATAATCGTCCTGATAAATCGGGAAGCAGGGCAGGCCCGACGTCACCTTGTCCCAGAAGGCGCGGAGGCGCTCGATCCGGCGTTCGGGCGGATTGCCGGCGAAGATCGCGGCGTTGACCGCCCCGATCGAAATGCCCGCCACCCAGTCGATTTCGACCGCGCTTTCGGCCAGCGCCTCGATCACACCGGCCTGGTAGCTGCCGAGCGCCCCTCCGCCCTGAAGGACGAGCGCGACGCATTCGGGGAGCGGCATCGCGGTGCGGGTCCGCCGCAGCGGCTTCGACTCAATATCTGCCATGGCGTCTCCATGCGACGTTGCGTGCTGCGCCGCAACAACGGATCGGTGCGGACTTGCCAAAAAGCGGCATGGCGAAAGCCAGTGCAACGACCTGGCGAATGGCGCATTATGACACGGACCGGCATGTGACGGCATGGCAAAGGGGGAATGCCCGAATGCGTCTCGATGATCTCGATCCCAGCGACAATGTCCGCGACCTTGGCAGCGGCGGGGGCGGCGGCGGTTTCGGTGGGGGCGGGTTCAACCTGCTCGGCCTGCTGCCGTTGCTGCTCGGCAGGCGCATGGGGTGCGGGACGATCGCGCTGCTGCTGATCGTCGGCGCGGGCTATCTGATGCTCAGCGGCGGCGGCGGCGGGCTGATCCCCGCGCAGAATGTCGGGCAGGGCGCCCGCCAGCCACAGGTCGCGCAGGGCGGCGCGGGCGGCGCGGTGTGCAACACGGCCGAGCGGCTGTTCGCGTGCCGCGTGCTCGAATCGACCGAACAGACCTGGGAACCGATCTTCGCCGTACAGGGATCGCGCTATCAGGCGCCGACGCTCAATTTCTATCAGGGCGGGGCGCAATCGGGCTGCGGTGCCGCGTCATCGGCGGCGGGGCCCTTCTACTGCCCGCCCGATCAGGGGATCTATCTCGACACCAGCTTTTTCGACGAGCTCGCCAGCCGCTTCGGCGCGCGCGGCGACTTTGCCCAGGCCTATGTGATCGCGCATGAGGTCGGCCACCACATCCAGAACCTGACGGGCCAGGCCGCCGAAGTTAGCCGCGCGCAGGCGCGGCTCGGCCGCGCAGAGGGCAATGCCATGTCGGTACGGCTCGAGCTCCAGGCCGACTGCTATGCCGGCGTATGGGCGGCGCGCAACCGGTCGCGACTGGAACAGGGCGATATCGAGGAGGGTCTGACCGCGGCCAATGCAATCGGCGACGACACGCTGCAACGCCAGAGCCAGGGGACCGTAGTGCCCGACAGCTTCACCCACGGCAGCTCGGCGCAACGCGTAAAATGGCTGCGCATCGGCCTGCAATCCGGCGACCCCGCCGCGTGCGATACGTTCAGCGGCGCGATTTGAGCGGGCTGTCGGCGGTCTCGTCTGCGTGCGGAGAAGGGCGTCACCCCAGCGAAGGCAGGGGTCTCAAGCCACGAGCGCGCTTGGTCGGCATGAGGTCCCGGCTTTCGCTGGCACGAAGGCTAATTGACAATCCTCACACCTTGACCAGCATCTTGCCGGTGTTCTGGCCGGTGAACAGGCCGAGGAACGCGTCCGGCATCTGGGCGAGCCCATCGACCACGGTCTCCTGGCGCTGCAGCTTGCCCGCGGCGTGCCAGCCGGCCATGTCGCGGTAGAATTCGCCGGCGCGCGGCAGGAAGTCGCTGACCAGAAACCCCTGAATGCGGATGCGCGCCGCGATGGTGCGGGCGATGTAGCGCAGCTCGGTCGCCGCGCCGCTGTTGTAGATGTCGATCATCCCGCAGATCGCGAAGCGCGCGTTCAGCCGCGCATGGGCGAATGCGGCGTCGAGATGTTCGCCGCCGACATTGTCGAAATACACGTCGATGCCGTCGGGCGCGGCCTGGCCGAGCGCCTTTGTGACCGGCACGCCGGCCTTGTAATCGATGACGTGATCCGCGCCGAGTTCGCGCACCCACGCGCACTTGTCGGCACCACCGGCCGACCCGATCACCGTCATGCCGCGCGCCTTGGCGATCTGTACGACGGTCGATCCGACCGCGCCGGCGGCCGCGGAAACGAATACCGTGTCGCTCGGCTCCGCGCTCGCCACCGCAAGCAGGCCGAAATAGGCGGTCAGCCCGGGCATGCCGAACTGGCCGAGAAACGCCTGCGGCGGAACGTCGATCGCCGGCAGCTTCTGGACCTCGCGCGCGTCGAGCACCGTTTCGTCGCGCCATCCCGCCATGTGCTGGACCCAGTCGCCGACCGCGATGCCGTCGGCCGCGGATTCGACGACTTCGCCCACCGCGCCGCCCGTCATCGGCTCGCCCAGCGCATAGGGCGCGGCATAGCTTTTCACGTCGTTCATCCGCCCGCGCATGTACGGATCGACCGACAGCCAGCGATTGGCGACGCGGACCTGGCCCGGCGCGAGCGCGGGCAGCGTCACGTCGCGCAGGGCGAAATCCGCCATGACCGGCATTCCGGCGGGGCGGCGTTCAAGGTGCCAGGCTTGCGCCATCTCATTCTCTCCCAGTTCCGATGATCTTGTTCCCGCGGCTTTGGCCGTGGCCCGTCCGAAAAGCAATGCGATGCGGCATTCGCGATACGGTCCCGGGTCGCCATCTCGGGAGAAAAGCGAGGGAAACGGATCGCGCGGCGGGACGACGCGAAACCCCGTTGCGCGGCGGTCAAACTGTCGCTAGAGGGTGCGGCCTTCCGGCGTACCGGAAGGCGAGGGGCGGGGCTGTAGCTCAGATGGGAGAGCGCTGCAATCGCACTGCAGAGGTCAGGGGTTCGATTCCCCTCAGCTCCACCACCCCGCCGCACCGCGCGCCGACGTGCCCCCATTTCGATCTGGTGCGCGGGTGAGTGAATCGCCGCGCATCACGCTGCGGCAGCTCCGTTATTTCGTCACGCTGGCCGAAACGCTGCACTTCCGCCGTGCTGCCGAGCGGGAGAGCATTTCACAACCGTCGCTGTCGCTCCAGATCCAGCGGCTGGAAAGTGTCCTCGGGGCGACGCTGGTCGAACGGGGTAGCGGCCCCGTCGTGCTGACTCCCGTCGGGCGCGAGGTGCTCGAGCGCGCGCGCCGCGTCCTCGCCGATGCCAGCGAGATCGAGCAATTGCCGATGCAGTCCGACGACGGGCTCGGCGGGGTGCTGCGCCTGGGCGTCTCGCCGACCCTCGGCGCCTACCTCATGCCCCAGACGGTGGCTCAGCTTCACCGCGAGCATCGCAGCCTGCGCCTGCACGTCCGCGAGGGGCTGCCCGAAGACCTGATCGCAGCGCTGGTCGTCGGCGATCACGACATGGTGCTGGCGCAGCTCCCCGTCGCGGATGCGCGCGTCCAGGTCGAGCGGCTGTTCCGCGAACCGCTGCTCGTCGCGATGGCCGCTGACGATCCGCTGGCGCGCGCCGATCGGCTGGAGCCGTCAGACCTGGCGGGGCGCGGGCTGCTCACGCTTTCGCCGCAATACCGGCTGAGCGATCAGGTCCGCGCGATCGCCAACGCCGCGGGCGCAATCGTTCTGCGCGATTATGAAGGCACCAGCCTGGACGCGATCCGCCAGATGGCGGGCATGGGTATGGGGCTGGCGCTGCTGCCAGAGCTCTATGTCCGCCAGGAAATCCGTGGCGGGGAAGGGGAGGATGTCGTCGTGCGCCCGATCCGCGGCGGGCGATGGTATCGCGAGATCGGGCTGATCTGGCGTGTCGGCTCGGGACGCGCGCCAGCCTATCGGCGGATCGGCGCGGTCATTCAGCAGATCGTCGCGAATGCAGGGGTGCGGTGATGCGGATCGGCCTCGATAAGGGGACTGCGCAATAGGTTAATCCTATCGACAGGATAGTGGTGTCGTGGTTGTCCCAATCATATAATGCGCGCATGTGCTGACGAGAGCGCAATATTTCACCAACTCGGGGAGACGGCATGGCGGCAAATGATGCACCCAAGCGCACGCTCGGCCTGAACGAGGTCTTTCGCTGGACCAACGAGATTCTGGCGCCCGACGGCGCCTATTTCCGGCTGGCGCTCATCTATGGCCTGGCGATTAGTCTCCTGACACTTGCGACGCCAATCTCGGTCCAGCTGCTGATCAACAGTGTCGCGAACACCGCGCTGCCCGCACCGCTGTTCACGCTGGCGGGCGTCCTGCTGCTGCTGCTGTTGATCTCGGGCATCCTGTCGGCGTTCCGCACGCATCTGATGGCGCTGTTCGAGCGCCGGCTGTTCGCGCGGCTCGTGGCAGAGATCACCGTGCGCGCGGTTCACGCCCAGAACCCGTTCTTTGGTGACTCGCGTCGCGCCGATCTGTTCAACCGCTATTTCGACCTGGTCGTCATCCAGAAATCGGTGCCCAGCCTGCTGATCGGCGGCTTCACGATCATCCTGCAATCGGGCGTGGGGCTGGCGGTGACGTCGTTCTACCACCCGTTCTTCCTCGCCTTCAACGTCCTGCTGGTGTTCCTGGTCTTCGCGATTTTCCAGCTCTGGTCGGGCCGCGCGATGCGGACGGCGGTCAATCTCAGCCATTCCAAGCACAATACCGCCAAGTGGCTGGAAAGCGTCGGCGCCTCCAACGGCTTCTATAAATCCAGCCGGCACCTGTCGTTCGCGATGGACCGTTCGGAAAGCTTCACCGCGACGTGGATCGCCGACCATCGCCGACATTTCCGCTACAGCTTCATTCAGACGGTCGCGCTGCTGCTGCTCTATGCGTTCGCCAGCGCGACGCTGCTCGCGCTCGGCGGCTGGCTGATCATCCAGGGGCAGTTGTCGATCGGCCAGCTGGTCGCGGCCGAACTCATCCTTTCGGGCGTGTTCTACGGGATCAGCCAGCTCGGCACCTATCTCGAGACCTTTTACGACCTCGTGGCGGGTCTCGAGGAAGTCTCGCTGCTCTACGCGATCCCGCAGGAAAAGATCATCGCCAACGCCGCAGCGCCCGAAAGCGGGGCGATCCGCCTGCGCGACGTCGAATTTGGCGGTGCGCGCTTCGACCTGGCCGTCGAAAGCGGCCAGCGGCTGGTGGTCATCGCCGAAGCGGGGGCCGACCATGCGATCGCGCGCCTGCTCAAGCGCCACGTCCAGCCCGATCGCGGCATCGTGTCGGTCGGCGGTGCCGATCTCGCCGCGCTCGACATGTACCTGCTGCGCTCCGACATCGTCGTCTATGAGCGCCCCACCATCGTCGAGGTCAGCATCCGCGAATATCTCAATCTCGCCTCGGCGACGGCGAGCGCCAGCGACACGCTGGATGCGCTGGCGGTGGTCGGGCTCGACCAGCGGGTTGCGCAGCTGCCCGACGGGCTCGACACCGTGCTGTCCAGCTCCGGCTGGCCGCTGTCGATCAGCGAGGTGATGGCACTCAAGCTCGCGGCCGGGCTGTTGATTCAGCCCAAGCTGATGATGCTGTCGTCGCTCTACGACGTGTTGCCGCCCGATCGCCTCGCGCGCGCGCTCGACCTGTTGCGCCCGGCCGGCACGACCGTGCTGCTGTTCACCAAGCGGCCCGAGGCGGTGAAGCTCGACGGTTATCTTTGGCTGGGCAACGAGCGCCAGCTGCGCTTCGCCACGCTGGACGATCTCCAGGAATATCTTGCGTCGGAGGCGGCCCATGCCCTTCCGCTCTGAACATATCGTCCATTTCAAGACGCTGGCGTCGCTCCATCCGCCACGCGTCACCCGCGCGCTGGCGATCATGATCGTGACGACGATCATCGTCACCACGCTGATCCTGTGGCTCGTGCCGTGGGTCCAGACCGCGCCGGGGACGGGGCAGGTGATCGCGCTCGACCCGCGCGATCGTGTTCAGTCGATCACCGCCTTTGTCGGCGGCCGCGTCGATCGTTGGTACGTCCAGGACGGCAGCCAGGTGAAGGAAGGCGATCCCGTTGCGCGCGTCGTCGATCTCGATCCATTGCTGCTCAGCCGGCTGGCGGCCGAGCGCGCGCAGGTCGAGGCAGAGATCGCGGCGGCGGAACAGGCGATGAAGGTCGCGCAGCTCGACGTCGCCCGGTCGCGCGAACTGTTGGGCGAGGGCCTGATCGCGCGGCGCGACTATGAACTCGCGCAGATCAAGGTTGCCGAGATGCGCGCCAAGATCGCCAGCGTCAGCGCCAAGCTCAATCAGATCGACGTGTCGATCAACCGGCAGTCGGCCCAGATCGTCCGCGCCCCGCGCGCCGGCCGCATCCAGCAGATCAATCCGGCGGCGGGCGCGACGCTGGTCAAATCGGGCGACGTCCTCGCGACTTTCGCGGCGGAAACGCCTGACCGGGTGATCGAGCTGTATGTCGATGGTCGCGACATCGCGCTCATCCACCCGGGCCGGAATGTCCGTATCGAGTTCGAGGGCTTCCCCGCCTTTCAATTCTCCGGCTGGCCGACGCTCGCCCAGGGTTTGTTCGAGGGCCGCGTGCGCTCGATCGACCCTTCCGCTTCCGTCAACGGGCTGTTCCGCATCCTGATCGAGCAAAAGCCCGGCGCGGTGCGCTGGCCCGACGCGCGCTATATCCGCTTGGGCGCGAAGGTGCAGGGCTGGGTCCAGATGGAAACCGTGCCGGTCGGCTACGAGCTGTGGCGCCAGCTCAACGACTTCCCGCTCGAATTCCGCCGCCCGGCCGACGAACCGACCGGGAGCGCGGCCAAGGGCGATGCGGCGACAAAGAGTGGCAATGCCCCGGCTTATTGAGGCGAGCGGGCGCGGCGCGCTGGCGGCGGCGGCGGCGACGGCGACGGCGCTGCTCCTTGCGACATCCGCCGCGCTGGCCCAGACGATCGCCCCGCTTCCCGCCACCGTCGCGCCCGCCGCGCCGTTGCCGCCGGTGGCGGGCGTGCTGACGCTCGACCGCGTACTCGCCGGCTCCGCGCGCTTCGCCCCGCAGATCGTCGAGGCGTTGCAGCGCGCACGCGCCGCCGACGGGCGCTCGCTCGCGGCCGAAGGCGCGTTCGACACGGTGTTCTCCGCCGAAGGGCGAAGCCGCGTCGCGGGCTTTTATGACGGCACCTTTGTCGAAGGGAAGGTCTATCGCCCGCTGACCAGCAATGGCGGCCAGCTCTATGGCAGCTATCGCCTCTCCCAGGGCGATTTCCCGATCTATGAGGATCAATATTACACCAATAGCCTCGGCGAGGTGAAGGTCGGGGCGCTGTTCGCGCTGATGCGCGACCGGTTCATCGACGACCGCCGTTTCGGTGTCGATGTCGCCCGGCGCGAGGCTGACGCCGTAGCGCTGGAAGGGCGGATGGTCGCGATCGGCGTGCAGCGCCGGGCCATCGCCGCCTATCAGAACTGGGTGGCCGCCGGGCTGCGTCTCGCGGTCTATCGCGAGCTGCTGGCAGTCGCGAGCGAGCGGCAGGAAAATCTGGAGGGCCAGGTCGCGCGTGGGCTCCGCCCGGCGATCCTCGCGGTGGAAAACCGCCAGAACATCGTCCGCCGCCGGACGCTGGTGACGCAGACCGAGCAGCAGCTCGCCAACGCCGCCAACGCGCTGTCGCTCTACGTCCGCGATGCCGAGGGCAAGGCGGTGGTGCCGACCGCGGCGCAGCTGCCGTCCACGCTTCCCGCCATCCCCGCGACCCCGGCGATGACCGCGATCAGCGATCGTCCCGACATCCAGGCATTGGAGAACCGGCTGCAGCAGGCCGAGCGCAAGCTGGCGCTCGAACGCAACAGTCTGCGTCCGCGCCTCGACGTTCGGGTCGAAGCGGGCAAGGACCTGGGCAACGTGGCCGAGGGTGGCCGGTCGCGCACCGCGGCGGAGGGGATTGTCGGCGTCACCTTCTCGGTCCCGCTCGAACAGCGCGGCGCGCGCGGCCGCATTGCCCAGGCCGAGGCCGAGATCGAGGCGGTTCGCGCCCGGCGACAACTGCTCGAGGATCAGATTCGCATCGAATTGAACGGGTTGGGCATCGATGTTCGCGGTGCGGGCGAACTGCTGTCGCTCGCGACCCAGGAAGCCGAGCTCGCCGAGCGGCTGGCGGCTGCGGAACGGCGCCGCTTCGCGCTAGGGGCGAGCGACCTGTTCCTGGTCAATCAGCGCGAGGAAACCGCCAACGACGCGCGGCTGCGGCGGGTGGAGGCCGAGTTCCGGCTGGCGGCTGCGCGCGCCGAGCTGGCGGCGGCGAGCGCCGACCTCGACGTGCTGGGGCTGCGCTGAGGCTTTGGCCGGATCACGGTTTTCGCTTCGCGTGGAGTGACGCTATGTCGCCACGATGACGTCGCCCGTTGCCCAGCCCCCGATTCCCGCTGCGACGCTGATCCTGTTTCGCGATCGCGCCGGCGCGCCGCCCGAACTGCTGTTCGTCGAACGATCGCCGGCGATGCGGTTTGCCGGCGGGGCGATCGTCTTTCCCGGCGGCCGGATCGACGCGGCGGACTATGCGCTCGCGCGCCTGCAGACAGATGACGATGCCGCCATGGTCGAGCGCGCCGCGCGCATCGCCGCGATTCGGGAGACGGCGGAAGAGGCGGGCGTCGCGGTCGGACTGACCGGCGAGGGCGATTTGTCGCGCCTCCGCCGCGACCTGGCGGGCGGCATGGCGACGGGTGCGGCGCTGCATGACGCGGGCTATGCGCTGGCGACCGACCGTCTGACTCCGTTCGCGCGCTGGTGCCCCGATTTTCCGCATGCGCGCGTCTTCGACACCCGCTTCTACCTGGCGCGCGCACCCGATGACATGGCGATGCCGGAGGTCGACGGCACGGAAAATGTCCGCGTTTTCTGGGCGAGTGCGGCCGACATTCTGGACCAGGCCGACCGGGACGAGGTCCGTCTGATCTTCCCGACGCGCCGGACGCTGGAGCGACTGGCCGGCTATGCATGCTTCGCCGATGCGTTGGCCGACGCCGCCGCATGGCCGATCCGCAAGATCACGCCCTGGGTCGAGCGGCGCGACGGGGTCGACATGCTCTGCATCCCCGACGATCTGGGCTACCCGGTTACCGCGTCGCCCGCCGATGCGGCGTTCCGGGCATGAAGGCGCTGCGCCGCGCCGCGCAGGCGGCGGTGGTCGCGGCGATCGTGCTGGGAATGTTGTTCGCGGCTTATGCCTGGTTGCGCAGCCGGCCGCAGGACCTGCCATGGACGCCGCTCGACCTGGCGCAGCCGATCGGCATCGCGACCGGCGGCAAGCTGACCGCGCTCACGCGTGATTTCGCGCAATGCCGCGCGTTGCTTGACCAGGCGGGGGTGCGCTTTCAGCCGCTCGCTGCGGTGACGGAGGGTGCGTGCGGCTATGCCGACGGGGTCGAGCTGCAGCCGGGGGGCGCCCGCCGCATCGCTTTTCGCCCCGCGCGGCTGGGTATGGCTTGCCCCGTCGCCGCGTCGCTGGCGTTATGGGAATGGCAGGTCGTTCAGCCCGCCGCCGAGCGCCACTTCGGAAGCAAGGTGACCGAGTTTCTCCACCTGGGCAGCTATAATTGCCGGCGGATGTACAGTCGGGAGACGGGACCGCTCAGCGAACACGCCACCGCAGACGCGGTCGACATCGCCGGTTTCGTCCTGGCCGATGGGCGCAGGATCACCCTGCTGGCGGACTGGGATGATGCGGGGCCGGCGGGCGCATTTCTGCGCGATGTGCGGGATGGCGCGTGCGACCTGTTCGCGACGACGCTGTCACCCGAATACAATGCGGCGCATCGCGACCATTTCCACCTCGATCACGCCGATCGTGGCGCGATGCGCTGGCGGGTGTGCCGCTGACGACCGGCGGCAGGGTACCGGCGCTCAGTTCGGCAATGCGGTCGCGTCGATCTTTTCGACCCAGGCGGGATAAAAGGACGGCTGGCGCGTCGACCAGCCCGATGCAGTCGCCGCCGCTTCGCTGATCGACTGCAGCAGCCGCCGGCGAAGGTCGGGGTGAAGGTGCGGCAGCGCCGCCGCCGAGCAGAAGGCCGCCGGCAGCCACGGACGCACTTCCGCACCGATCAGCCGTTCATAGAGGAAGCGATAGGCCGAGAAGTTGGTCAGGCGACCCTGGCCCAGATCGAAGGCCGAAATCGTGACCAAAGGCGCCATGAAGCTTTCGACCGCGTCGAGGCCGCTGTCATCGGGCACCATCGCGCGAATGTCGGGAAGGCGTTCATAAACGCGCGCCTGTGCGCGGATGCTTGCCGCCTCGACGACGTCGCGCGACCACAGGGTCATCGCATCGTCGCGGTCGAGCCCGATGTCGAGCGAACGCCGCACGTAACGCTGCGTCCCCGCCGCGAACCCGGCAAATTCCTTCATTTCCGCCAGCGTCATTGCGCCTTGTGCTGGCTTGGACCGTGCACCCATTGCCTGCTCCACCCGCTCAAAATCCAACGGCATCAACATGCGCCCGAATGGTTAACCATGTCCTTAACCACTCTGACAGCCGTCATTCACCATCGAATCATACAAACTGCTGCGTTGCAACAAAATTTGCCCGTTGCGATGACGGGCGATCCAAAATGTCTGTGGATATTCGTGCTGCGCAACAAATTCGCAGGTGGTCGCGCGGCTGGTCTTTCGACTCGGCGAGGGTCCGCGGGGGGTTCCATCCGGTCGTCGCCGGTTTCACACCGCTCGCCCGATAAGCAGCCCGCGCCCCCTTTTCCGGGGCCGCGCCGCCTGCTCAGATCGCGACGTCCAGGGAAGGAACAGGCCGGGGGGTTTGAATGCAGCCGACGACGATCCTTTCGCGCATGGTTCTGGTCGTGATGTGCACGATCGGCACGATCAGTCCCGCGGCCGCCCAGTTCTGGCAGTGCGCACCTTATGCGCGCGAGATTTCCGGCATCGAGATTTACGGCAACGCCGAAAGCTGGTGGGATCAGGCCGCCGGGCGCTACGATCGCGGCAGCCGGCCGGTCGAAGGCGCGGTGCTCAGCTTCGCGCCGACGAAGCGGATGCGTCTGGGGCATGTGGCGATGGTCTCGCGCGTGATCAGCGACCGCGAAGTGCTGCTCACCCATGCCAACTGGTCGCGTCGCGGCGGTATCGAACGTGACGTGCGCGCGATCGACGTCTCGGCGGCGGGCGACTGGAGCGAGGTGCGCGTCTGGTATGCTCCGATGGGCGATCTGGGCATCAGCGCCTATCCGACCAATGGCTTCATCTACGCCCGGGCGCCGGGCGCGGACGTGATCCCGCAGGGCCCGGCATCGGGCGGCGCGGAACGCGGTCAGGTACTCACCTTCGACTGAACGCACGCCGCGCCAGCGCGCTGCGTGCGTCCGGCGACCTCCGGTCTCAGGCTGCCTTGCCGGGCGCGAAGTTCAACGCCACGCCGTTCATGCAATAGCGCTGGCCCGTCGGGGCCGGCCCGTCGTTGAACACATGGCCGAGGTGCCCGCCGCACCGGCGGCAGACCACTTCGGTGCGCGGAAAGCCGAGCGAGAAGTCGCGCCGCGTCTTCACCGCATTGTTGAGCGGTGCCCAGAAGCTCGGCCACCCGGTGCCGCTCTCGAACTTGGTCGAGGAGGAGAAGAGCGGCAGCGCGCAGCCGGCGCAAGTGAACACGCCGGCGCGCTTTTCCTTGTTCAGCGGGCTGGTGAACGGACGTTCGGTGCCTTCCTGGCGCAGCACATAGAATTGCTGCGGGGTCAGCCGCTTCTTCCACTCGCCCTCGGTCAGGCTGACCTCGAAACGCTCGGTGCCCGAGCCCTCCGCCGCGGTGCAGCCCACCGCGAGCGCGGCTGCGCTGGTCCCGGTGATCTTCAGAAACTGGCGACGCAGAAAATTCATCATGGGTGTCCCTAACCGGATTGATGCCTCATATTCGTCGGGCGACGCAAAAAGGTTTCACGGCGTCGGATGCAACGCGTCGCGTTCGGCCGCGTTGGCGGGGCAGGGCGAAAATCGAACACCGGAAAGGCGGCACCATGCCACTGACACGCGACGAGGACATCCGCGCATTGCTCGAATCAGCACGCACCATCGCCATGGTCGGCGCCTCCGACCGGCCTGAGCGTGCATCGAACGGCGTGATGAAATTCCTCCAGGACCAGGGCTATCGCGTGATCCCGGTAAATCCGCAGATCACCGGCGAGCATGTCCATGGCGAGTTCGTATTTCGCGAGCTTGCCCAGATCGGCGTGCCGATCGACATCGTCGACATTTTTCGCAACTCGGCGGCGGCGGGCGAGGCGGTCGATGACGCGATCGCTGTCGGCGCGAAGGCGGTGTGGATGCAGCTTGGCGTCGTCAACGCGGATGCGGCGCAGCGTGCCGAGGCAGCCGGGTTGAAGGTCGTGATGGACCGCTGCCCGATGCAGGAGATTCCGAGGCTCGACGTCAGGCCGGTCGCTGGATGAGATAGTTCATCCGCGCGGATGCGATCGGACGGTCGCGATCGTCCTGCCACGCGATCGCCTCGACATTGGCGATTCGGGTGCCGACTCGGGTGACGATACCGATTGCACGAGTCGGCTTGTCGCGGCCGCCGCGCATGAAATCGACGGTTACGTTGATCGGCTTCACCCGCGCCGGGTCGTCGCCGAGCGCGTGATAGAGCGCGACGATCGCCGCCATCTCGAGCAGGCCGCCAATTGCTCCACCATGGAGGAAACCCGGACGCCCGATCACGTCGCGGGTGAACGGCATGACGAGCACGGGCGCGCCGTCCGCAGCGACCGGCGCGTCGAACGTCAGGCCGAGCAGGTCGGCATAGGGCGGCAGCTTCATGACGGCATGTCCAGCAGCATGAAGGTGCCGGCGACATGCGCGATCGGATCGGCGCTGTCGCCGTCATGCGCCTGGCCGCGGACGAACGCGATCGAGCGCGTCAGCCGATAGCATTCGCCGCGTCCGATCACGCTGTGGCCGGGGCGCGCGGCGCGCAGATAGTCGATGCGCAGGTCCATCGTCGCCTGCGGCGCGAACCTGCCCTGCTTCAACCACGCACCGATGCTCGTCGCCATGTCCATCAGCGTCAGGATCGGCCCCGATGCGATCACGCCCGTCGCGACATCGCCGATCAGCCGCGGATCATAGGGCAATGCCAGCTCGCAC
The DNA here is from genome assembly GCF_022496715.1 of Sphingomonas sp. SFZ2018-12. Lineage (NCBI taxonomy): Bacteria > Pseudomonadati > Pseudomonadota > Alphaproteobacteria > Sphingomonadales > Sphingomonadaceae > Sphingomonas > Sphingomonas sp. SFZ2018-12. Next base: position 1,813,855 of record NZ_WTFM01000001.1, on the reverse strand, counting down.
CAGTCGGCGCCGTGCGCGCGATATTCGATGCCGAGCGTGCGCCCGTGCCCGTCCGAACGCGCGGCAAAGAACCGGGCGGGGTCGAAATGGCGATCGGCGAGCGGCGGCGTTTCCATCATCCGGGCTGCTAGTGCGCCGGGCATTTGCGATCAAGCGGCGCGCACACCGTTCCGAAACGGACCAGTCGGCTGTGGCGGTGGGATGGCCGCAACGGCAGCGTCCCGCACGCCGCAGCCGGCTGCTGCGGCAGGCTGAAATCAAGGGGGAAATATCATGACCGACGCCGGAACTCGCCGGATCATCCGGGCGTGCGACATCGCCGACCTGGCGATGCCCGTCGCGACGCTGGGGGCGATCCGCACGTGCGAACGGATCGGCGACGACGTGTTCGAATCGACGATCAGCATTGCCGAGATCGTCTATGAGCTCCACCCGGACTGAGCCGAGCGCGACCCAGTGGCGCGACGGCGCGGCGCGTTCGCGCGAATGGGCCGCGTCCTGGGCGGCGGACGCTGAATGGCGGCAGCTGATCGCGCCCATCGACGCCGCTGGCACGCTGGCCGACCTTGTGCCGGCGGCGCTGGCGCTGCTGCATGAACCTGGCTGGTTCGAGGCAATGGTCGCGCAATGGCTGGCGATCATCGTCGCCACGCCGCTCGCCGAGCCGCCGGTGCGATCGAGCCGCGACGCCGCGCGCCGGACGCTGCTGCTCCATGATGGCGCGACCGCCACGATCACTGCGACCGTGCTGCCCGACGGGGTCGCACCGCCCGCCGGAGCGGGCGCGTGGCGCGTGGCGCGATCGGGGCGCTGGTCGGCGACCTGTTATCTGCGCGCTGGCGGCGTGCGCATCGAACGCTGGCGGCTTCGCTCCGATGTCCCGTGCCTCGTGCGAGAACCCGACCTGTTGCCCGCCGATCGTTCGGTCGTCGTCACCGACGGTCGAACCATGGCGCAACGCCTGGTGCAGCCGGTGCCGCAGCCGATCGTGATGCTGTCGGTCAGCGCGCGTTTGGGGGCGGCGGCCAGTGTTCACGAGCATGATGCCGGTGACGGCAGCCTGATCCGCGTCGCGACCGCCGACGACGGGGCTGCGCGCAGCCAGATGCTGCTTCGGCTGCTGCGCGCGCTCGATCATCGTGGTGCGGCGGCGCAGTTCGACGTCGCCAGCCGAGACGAGACCGCGTTTCTGCGGTGGGAGGCAATGCGCGAATGGCTGATGCTGGGTGACGCGACCGCGGTGACGCGCCTGGGCGAGGTTGCAGCCGACGACCCTGACCCCGATGTCCGCGCCGCCGCCGCCGCTACGCTGGCCCGCCTGCACGCCTGATGCCGCTGGTTCTGGCCCCGGGCGCGGGCGATCCGATCGGCCTGGAGGCGCTGGGCGACGCGCTGGCGACCGCGCGCCTCGACCCCCGCGACGATGATGCATTCGCTTCGCTCGGCCCCTTGCTTGCGCAGCTGGGGCGCAACCGCACCTTTCTGGGCGATCTGGCGGTTGCCGAGCTGTCGGCGCGCGGCCGGGCGGCGGTGCCGCGCGGTGCGGGCTACGGCCCCCAGGTCATGATACTCCGTCCGTCCGATGGCCGCTTCCTGGTCCGCGCCAATTTCTGGCCCGCCGCCGAGGACGCGGTGCTGCGCGCCAGCGGCCCCGAAGCGTTCTTCTACGGCTTTCCCCATGATCACGACTTCGCGTTCCTGACCTATGGCTATCTGGGGCCGGGCTATTGGAGCGACTATTACGAGGCCGATCCGGCGCGGATCACGGGCGTCCCCGGCGCACCGGCGCACCTGCGCTTTGTCGAGCGTGCCCGGCTCGAACCGGGGCGGCTGATGCTTTATCGCGCGCACCGCGACGTGCATGTTCAGGCGCCGCCGGATGCATTCTCGGTCTCGCTCAACATCCTGCGCCACGATCCCGGCCAGCCCTGGCGCGACCAGTATCGCTTCGACATCGCCGGTAATCGGGTCGCCGCCAATCTGAGCATGACGAGTGCCGAGGCGCTGGTTGCGATCGCCGCACAGCTGGGCGGCAACGGCACCGAAATCGCAGCGTATCTGTTCCGCACGCATCCATGTGCGCGGATGCGGGTGACCGCGCTCGACGCGCTGATCGCGGCGTCGGGCGGTGAGGACGCGCTTGCCTGGGCCGAAGCCGGCGCGCGCGCGACCGACGCCCGCGTCGCCGGCCACGCCGAACGATGGATCGCGCGGGCCTTGCAACGCAACGGTTGACGACGCATCGTCGGCCCGGCTGCACGGGGAGCGGGATGATGAGCGAACAGCGCGTGACGATCGATCTGGTGGACGGCGTCGCCGATGTGCGGCTGGCCCGGCCCGACAAGATGAACGCGATCGATCCGGCGATGTTCACCGGCATTTGCGACGCGATCGACCGGCTGGGGACGATGGCGGGCGTGCGCGCGGTGGTGCTGTCGGGCGAGGGGCGCGCGTTCTGTGCGGGGCTCGACATGGCCAGCATGGCGACCGGCGGTTCGGGCATCGACCTGGATCATCGCCCCTGGGGCGATGCCAATATCGTGCAGCAGGTCGCGTGGGGGTGGCGGACGCTGGCCGTGCCGGTGATCGCTGCCGTCCACGGCCTTGCGTTCGGCGGCGGGTTCCAGATCCTGTCGGGTGCCGATATCCGCATCGCGGCGCCGGGCACGCGGCTGTCGATCATGGAGATGAAATGGGGGATCGTGCCCGACATGGCGGGCTTCGCGCTGTGGCGCACCACCGTCGCCGACGATGTCCTGCGCGAGCTTACCTACACCGCGCGTGAATTCAGCGCGGAGGAAGCGGTGGCCATGCGTTTCGTTACCCGCATCGCCGATGATCCGCATGGCGAGGCGATGGCGCTGGCACGGGCGATTGCGGCGCGCAATCCGCTGGCGATCCGCGCGGCCAAGCGGCTCGCCAATCTGGCCGCGGATGCCGATGCTCCGACGATCCTGAAGGCCGAAAGCGACGAACAGCGCCGGCTGATGCGCTCACCCAACCAGGTCGAAGCGGTGATGGCGAACATGCAGAAGCGCGCGCCGGTGTTCGCTGACTGACCCTGGCGCTGGCGGATCGGGCTCAGTAGCGGCTGAGCTCGACCGGCAGCTTGCGATAGCCGTGGACGAAGCAGGCACCGATCCGTTCGGGCGCGCCGACGACGTTGACGCGCAGCCGGCGCTTGGCCATTTCCTCAATCAAAATGCCGATCTGCAGCTCGGCCAGCCGCGCACCGACGCAGCGATGGATGCCGTGCCCGAACGCCAGATGCCGGCGCGCATTGGGACGATCGACGCGGATCGAATCGGCGTCGTCGAACACGCTTTCGTCGCGATTGGCCGAGACGTACCACAGCGCGATCTTGTCCCCGGCCTTGATCTGTTGCCCTGCCAGCACCGTGTCCTGCGTCGCGGTGCGGCGCATGTGGCTGAGCGGCGTCTGCCAGCGGATGATTTCCTGCACCGCATTGGGGATCAGCGCCGGATCGGCCTCCAGCTTGGCGCGCTCGTCGGGGAACTGGTCGAGACCATAGGCAAAGGCAGTCATCGAGTTGCGCGTCGTGTCGTTGCCGCCGACGATCAGCAGGATCAGGTTGCCCAGAAACTCGTTGGGCTCCATTTCCGCCATCGCGTCGGAATGCAGCATCATCGAAATCAGGTCGGGCGTCGGATCCTTGCCGATCTTCGATTGCCATAGCTGGCCGAAATAGGCGGCGCATTCATACAGGTGCCTCAATCGCTCCTGGCGCTTTTCCGCATCCTTGACGATTTCGATGTCGCCCGCCCAATCGGACCAGAAGGTCAGCTTGCGCCGGTCCTCCCACGGAAAGTCGAACAGGATCGCCAGCATTTGGGTGGTGAGCTCGATCGAGACGTTGTCGACCCAGTCGAACGTCTCGCCCACCGGCAGCGCGTCGAGGATCTCGGCGGTGCGCTGGCGGACGTTGGGATTGAGGCGGATCATCTCGCTCGGGGTGAAGGCCGGGGCCACCGTGCGCCGCTGGCCGGTATGCTTGGGCCGATCCATGGCGATGAACATCGGCATCCGCACGTCACCCTCCTGCAGGTCGGCGACGGTGATCCCCGCGACCTCGGAGGAATAAAGGTCGGGCAGCGATTCCACCTCGACGATATATTTGTAGTTCGACACCGACCAGTACGGCCCGAAGTCGCTGTTCGCACAATAATGGACGGGCGCATCGGCGCGCAGCTTGCGGAACGGTGCATGCCAGGTGTCGTCGCGATACAGCTCGGGCCGCGTCACGTCGAACGGGTCCGCCGCTGTCCCGGCTTCAGTCTCGGTCGCGATCGTTGCCATGCTGCCTCTCCTCTGTGCGAAGAGAAGGGCTAGCTGACACGAATGTCAATAGCGCCGCTTTCCGAACCAGCGGATTTTCGGCCCGGCCGACTGCAATACGCCGCGACGGAACAGCGACGCGCCCAGCCAGATCGTCAGCGACACCCACAGCAGCTGCCATGCCAGCGCGGCGAAATGCGGCCACAATTGCGCCGACGCCGCTGCCTTGCCGGCCATGGCAAAGGGCGAGCTGAACGGGAACACCTCCGCCAGGGTGGCGAACCACGCGTCGGGATTGGAAACCGCCGCCGCCGACAGTCCGAACATCGCGACCTGGAAAATCGTGATCGGCAGCGACAGCATCTGGATCTCGCGCTGCGTCGACGCCTGCGCCCCGATGCTCAGGAACACCGCGCCCAGCAGCATATAGGCCATGGTGAAATAGCCGAAGAACAGCAATGCGAACGGGACGATGCCGATCGCCGGGGTCAGGTCGGCGATCCGTCGCGCCGCATCGGGCGGGACGAAACCGACGATATTCGCGCCGATCACGCTCCAGAAGCCCAGAAAGAGCACCGCCACGCCGAACATGCCGATCAGCTTGCCCAGGAACACACTCTCCAGCGGCACCGCGGCCGCCAGCACCTCGATCACCTTGTTCGACCGCTCCTCCGCCATCGTCCCGACCGCCTGGCCGGCGAGCAGCAGGGTGATGAAGAACAGCCCGAACACCGCAAAGAATGCACTGCCGTTGCGCCCGACCAGCGACGGCGTGTCGCGTTCGACCGCGCGGATCACCGGCCGCGACAGCGCGGCCTGCGTGCCGAGCCGCCGGGCGGACAGCACTTCGTCGGCCAGCCGCGCGAGATACCGGCCGTGGCGGATGCTGGGCGGATTATAGAACACCGTCGGCCGCGCGAGCGGGCCGCTCATCGTCGCGGTGACGGCGGAGTTCTTCGCGCGGAACATGGCGGTTGCCTGGGCGACCGGATCGCGCGCGGGCGTCGCAAAGGTCAGCTCGGGCGGCAGCTCGTCGGTGCGGAACAGCGTGCGCAACGCCCGGTCGGCGGCGCGCAGCTCGGCTTGGTCGGCCGGGCTGACGATCGCGACGAGCCGCAATTTGCTGCCGGCCGAATCGGCGACCGTCGCCGCACCCAGCCCGCCGATCGCGGCAAAGCCGGTCATGATCAGTGGCGCCATCAGAAAGAGCAGGAAGGTGGGGGTGAAGACGGTGGCGACGAAGTCGCGCCGCGCGACGGTCAGCGTCTGGCGGGCCAGCCGGCGAAACTTGCTCATCGCACGTCTCCCGCGGCTTCGGCCCCGACGATGCGGACGAACGCCTCATGCAGGCCGGGCCGTTCGATCGACAGCCCGGAAATGCCGAAGCCCGCATCGATCAGCTTGACCAGCGGTGCCTCGATTCCCTCGTCGGGCAAGGTGAAGCGCCATCCCTCGCCCTCGCGCTCGGCATCGGCGGGCAGCAGCGCGGCGATCGCGTCGGATGGGCGGTGGGGCACATAATGCGCGCGCATCGGCAACATGCCGCGTGCCTCGGCGACGGTGCCCTCGAAACGCCGCTTGCCGCCGGCGATGATCGCCAGCCGGTCGCACAGCCGTTCGGCATGTGCCATGACATGCGTCGAGAACAGGACGGTCGCGCCGCGGTCGCGCTCGGCAAGGATCAGCTTTTCCAGCCGTTCCTGGTTGACGGGATCGAGACCGGAAAAGGGTTCGTCGAGCACCAGGAACCGGGGCCGGTGCACCACCGCCCCCAGCAGCTGGACGAATTGGGCCATGCCCTTGGACAGCTTGCGGATCTTGCTGTCGACGGCGTGGCCCAGCCCCGCACCCTCCATCAGCTCGACCGCGCGCTTGCGCCCCGTGGCCCAGTCGAGCCCGCGCAGCGCGCCCATGAACGCGATCGCCTCCTTGGCCTTCATGCCGGGATAAAGCCCGCGCTCCTCGGGCAGGTAGCCGATCAGGTCGCTGGCATCGCGCGGGCTGTCATGGCCCAGCAGCGTGCGGTGCCCCTCGTCCGGCTCGATGATGCCCAGCAGCATGCGCAGCGTCGTGGTCTTGCCCGCGCCGTTGGGGCCCAGCACGCCATAAATGGAGCCGAGCGGCACCTGGATGTCGACCCCGTCGACCACCCGCCGGCCCGCGAAACGCTTCACCAGCCCCGATGCGCTGAGCGCAAGATGATCGTTCAAGCCATTCCCCCTTCACGCCAAGGCTGTGGTAGCGGGGGGATGTGTCCGAACACAAGCCACTGGAAGCACGAATCAGGGCGAAAGCCGCCGAACTGGGCTTTGTCGCGTGCGGAATCGCGCCGGCCGACGCCGCACCGCGCGCCGGCGAGCGCCTGCGCCGCTGGCTGACGGACGGTTGTCACGGGTCGATGATCTGGATGGAGGAACGCGCCGACCAGCGCTCCAGCCCCGCCGGCCTATGGCCGGACGTCCGATCGGTGATCGCGCTCGGCATGAGCTATGCCCCGGCGACCGATCCGCTGGCATTGGCGGGGGCGGGGGATCGCGGCCGGATCTCGGTCTATGCCCAGGGCGCGGACTATCACGACGTGGTCAAGCGCGCGCTCAAGGCGCTGGGCCGCTGGCTGGCGGATACGGCGGGCGCACCGCTCAAGATATTCGTCGACACCGCGCCCGTCATGGAAAAGCCGCTCGCCGAAGCCGCGGGCCTGGGATGGCAGGGCAAGCATACCAATCTGGTCAGCCGCGACCATGGCAGCTGGCTGTTCCTGGGCGCAATCTACACGACGCTCGATCTTGCGCCCGACTCGCCGGGCGCCGACCGCTGTGGCTCGTGCAGCGCCTGTCACGCGGCCTGTCCGACGGATGCGTTTCCCGCCCCCTATCGCCTCGATGCGCGACGTTGCATCTCCTATTTAACCATCGAGCATAAGGGGCCGATTCCCCATGAATTTCGTGCCGCGATCGGCAATCGTATCTATGGCTGCGACGATTGCCTGGCGGTGTGCCCGTGGAACAAGTTCGCGCACGCCGCCGCCGCCAACCGCGCCTTTGCGCCGCGCGCCGAGCTTGCCGCGCCCATGCTCGGCGACCTGCTCGCGCTCGACGACGCCGGCTTTCGCCAGGTGTTTGCCGGGTCGCCGATCAAGCGGATCGGCCGCGACCGCATGGCGCGCAACTGTCTGATCGCGCTGGGCAACAGCGGCGATGCGGCATCCCAGGGGGTGGCGGTGGCGCTGCTCGACGATCCCGCACCGGTCGTACGCGGTGCGGCCGTGTGGGCGTTGGCGCAGCTCGATCCGGCGCGTGCGGCGGCGGAGCGTGCGGTCCGAGCGGGGGCGGAGATCGACGCGGATGTGTTGGCGGAGTGGAATGCACTTGGGTCCTGAAACCAATCGGCGTCATGCCAGAAAAGGCTGGCATCTTGCGCGAACGACAGCGCGCCGGCGCGGCGGGAAGCCCCAGCCTTCGCCGGGGCGACGGGATTGGGGCGAAGGATGCGCCGAATATACCCCTACCGCCGGGTCAGTGCCGCGACGCAACTTGCCCGGTCGATCGGGCCGCCGCTGCGCTGGCGCGCGTCGATGTGCTTGACCACCGGTACGCCGCTGCCGTCGGCGTTGGGGGGATAGAGATAGGTGTCGAGCACGCACAGCCCGCTGCCGAACTGCAGCTTGCGGCCCACGCCCTCGCTCGTCTCCAGGATCGGCTTGCCGAACGCGCGGACCAGCGCGGCTTCGTTCTGGCCCAGCACCCGCTCAAGCCCGGCGGTGCGGTAGGTCGGCGGCGCGACCGCGCGCGGCGCAGTGGCGGGCGGGGGCACCGCCGCGCATCCGCTCATCAGCAACGCGGTGGCGATCAGGACGGAGCGGGGCGGATAATTCACGATTTCCTCCGGTGAAACAGATGCGTGGCCATCGCCGCGCCCAGGATCGGCGCTGCGAGATTGAGAATCGGGACGAGGAACAGCGCGGTGCCGATTGCGCCCAGGACCAGCCGCTCCCCGCGGGTGCGCGCCCGCCAGTCGGGCAATGCATCGAGGGGCAGGTGACGTGCCGCGATCATGTCGCCCAGGTCGCGGCCAAGCAGCCAGCTGTTTACCGCGAAGAACGCGATGGCCGGGCCGATCGCGGTGAACAGCAGGATCAGATAGACCGGCGCGAGCAACAGGTTGAAGCCGATCGCGCGCGCGGCGGATGCGATCGCCATGCGCAGCGAGGGCAGGAACGCGACATCGCGGGCGCTCGCCAGCCGGTCGGGATAATGCCGGGCCTCGACCGCGCGCACGATCTGGTCGCCGAACATGCCGATGACCGCGACCGCAACCGCCCGGAACAGCAACCATGCACCCAGCACCACCGCCAGCACCGCGACGGCGCCGGCCAGCTCCTGCCACCATCCGGTGCCGCCCGCCCAGCCGGCCGCGCGCCGTGCAAGCCACCAGCATAGCGGACCGAGTGCCGCGAACAGCGCGACCGTTACCGCGAACGACTTGAGCATCACGCTCCACACGGGACGATCGTCGAGCTGGCGCAGCGACAGGATGAGTGCGTTCAGCATCGCGCACCGTTTGGACTGGGCCGGCGGCGCGCGTCAACGCGGTTGCGCGACGCCGGCCCACTGGCTACGGCGCCGCCAACCCGAACCGACCGGAGACCCGAGTGACCGAAGCCGCCTATGATGTTGTCGCCATCGGCAATGCGATCGTCGACATCCTTGCCCAGGCCGATGACGCCTTCATCGTCCAGGAGGGGATGACCAAGGGATCCATGCAACTGGTGTTCTCGCCGGAGGAGGCCGACGCGCTCTATGCCAAGATGGGCCCCGGTCGCGAGGTATCGGGTGGTTCGGCCGCGAACACCGTCGCCGGCATCGCGACGCTCGGCGGCAAGTGCGGTTTCATCGGCCAGGTCGCCGACGACCAGCTCGGCCAGGTCTTTGCCCACGACATCCGCGCGTCGGGCATCCGCTACGACACCCCGGTGCGGTCCGGCGCGCCGACCACCGCGCGCTGCCTGATCTTCGTCACTCCCGATGGCCAGCGGACGATGAACACGTTTCTGGGCGCGTCCCAATTCCTGCCCGAGGCGGCATTGGACCGCGACCTGATCGCCAACGCGGCGATCCTGTATCTCGAAGGCTACTTGTGGGACCCTGAAGAGCCGCGCCGGGCGATGCGCGCCGGGATCGACATTGCCCGAACCGCCGGGCGCCGCGTCGCGTTCACGCTTTCGGACGTGTTCTGCATCAGCCGCCACGGCGACGATTTCCGCGCGCTGATGGCCGACGGGTTGATCGACATCCTGTTCGCCAATGAAAACGAGCTGCTCGCACTGTGCCGGACCGACGATTTCGACGCCGCCGTTGCCAGCGCGGCGGCGCAGGTGCCTACCCTGGTCGTGACCCGTAGCGAGAAGGGCGCGATCGCGGTCCAGGACGGCGCGCGCGTGGAGGTTGCTGCCGAGCCGATCGACCGGGTCGTCGACACGACGGGCGCGGGCGACCTGTTCGCGGCGGGCTTCCTTCATGGTCAGGCCCAGGGGCGCGATGTGGCCACGTCGCTGCGCATGGGCGCGATCTGCGCGGCAGAGATCATCAGCCACTATGGCGCCCGGCCCGAGGTCGATTTGAAGGCGCTGGTGGCGCAGAAGCTGGGCTGAACTGGCAGGCGCGTTTTGTCACCAACTTGGCCCGGTTAAGCCCCTCCCCTGAAGGGGAGGGGTGAGCCAGGGTGATCTGGTTCTCAACAACCAAAAAGGCCGGGGAGCGCTCCCCGGCCTTTTCGCTGTCTAGAAAATTTCGTCCTCAGTCCCAACCCGTTCATCCTGAGTAGGGGCTGGGCCTGGCGAAGACCCGTATCGAAGGACTGCAACTGACAGCATCACACGTTGGGCACATGCTCCTTCACGTCGTCCAGGTCGACGACGGTGATGATCCCCTTGCCGACATGGCTCGCCTTGTAGCTGTACGCGTAATAGATCACGAGACCGATCGCGCCCCAGGCGGGCAGCACGAGCATCGCTTCGAACGGCAGGTTGAGGAACAGGAAGATGCAGCCGGCGATCGTCAGCGGCCCGATCAGCCACAGCATCGGCGTCTTGAACCGGCGCTCGCGATTGGGTTCGGTCCGGCGCAGCATCATCACCGCGATCGCGACCATCATGAAGGCATAGAGCGTGCCGGCATTGGCGATGTCGGCAAGCTGGCCGACCGGCAGAAACGCCGCGGCGAATGCGACCACGCCGCCGGTCAGCGCGGTGACGACATAGGGCGTCTTCCACTTGGGGTGAATCTTCGACAGCCCCTCCGGCAGAAGACCGTCGCGCGACATGACGAAGAAGATGCGCGTCTGGCCGAACAGCAGGATCAGGATGACCGAGGGCAGGGCGACGAAGGCGGCGATGCCCAGCATGTTGCCGATCGACGAGAAGCCGATCTGGCGCAGCACATGCGCCAGCGCCTCGTTCGAGCAGACCAGCGCCTCGGCATATTGCGGGAGTGCACATTGGCGCGCCAGTTCCTCCGAACCGGCGGGGAAGGGGATGCCGTTGGGCCCGACGATCGGCTGGCCGCCGATGGTGCCGATCGCCCCGGCCGCGACCAGAATGTAGAAAACGGTGCAGAAGCCGAGCGACCCGATCAGCCCGATCGGTACGTTGCGCTGCGGGTTCTTGGTTTCCTCGGCCGCGGTCGACACCGCGTCGAAGCCGACATAGGCGAAGAAGATCGTCGCCGCCGCGCCCACGGCACCGATGCCGGAGCCAAAGCCGCCGAACACGCCAGCGGGCAGGAACGGGTTGAAATTGGCCATTTCCGACTTGGGCAGCGTCAGGATGATGAACACGGTCAGCGCGGTCACCTTGATCGCGACCAGGATCGCGTTGACGCGCGCCGATTCATTGGTGCCGATCATCAGCAGCCAGGTGACGAGCAGCGCGATGACGACGGCCGGCAGGTTGATCAAACCGCCCTCGACACCACCCAGCGCGAGTGGTCCGCCCGCCAGCCAGGCCGGCAGCTGTATCCCGAAAAACTGGTTCAATATCGTCCCGGTGAAATAGCCCGACCAGCCCACCGACACCGCGCTGGCCGCCACCGCATATTCAAGCACCAGCGCCCAGCCGACCGTCCAGGCGAGCAATTCGCCCATTACCGAATAGGTATAGGTATAGGCTGAACCCGCCACCGGGATCATGGCGGCAATTTCCGCGTAGCAGAGCGCGGCGACGATGCAGATCGCGCCGGCAATGGCGAAGGCGAGCATTAGGCCGGGTCCCGCCTTCTGCGCACCGGCGGAGGTGAGCACGAAAATCCCGGTCCCGATGACGCAGCCGATGCCGAACAGGGTCAGCTGGAACCAGCCCAGTGTCGGCTCGAGCGATTTCGCCTTGGCGGTCGCCAGGATGGCGTCGAGTGGCTTGACGCGCGCAAACTTCATTCAGTCAAATCCCCTTGGGTCGCGGGCGGCTCTTGCCGTCCCGTGAAATGTTGAATTGGCGAAGCCTAGACGCAAACCGCGCCCGTGCAATCCTTTTCGCGCCATTTACCGCGCCAGCATCGGCCCAAGCGGTTGCCCGGCAAAGATGTGGACGTGCAGGTGCGGGACTTCCTGATGCGCATCGCGCCCGATATTGGCGAGCAGGCGATAGCCCGGCGCAACCAGCCCGGCGGCGCGCGCCACCGCGCCGACCGCGCGGATGAACCCGGCGATCTCCGCGTCGCTCGCCCGGGCGCTGAAATCGTCCCAGCTGACGTACCGGCCCTTGGGGATCACCAGCACATGCGTCGGCGCCTGCGGGTTGATGTCGTTGAAGGCGAGCGCGTGATCGTCCTCGTACACCCGCGTCGCCGGTATCTCGCCGCGCAAGATGCGTGCAAAGATGTTGGCGTCGTCATAGGGCTGGGTGGCATCGATCGGCATGGGCGATGAATCCTCGAACTTTACGCGCTGGAGCAGGCGGCGGTCACGTTCGCGCGGCCTTTTCGACCAGGCCCGACACGCCCTCGCGCCGGGCGAGCTCGGCGCGGACATCGTCGAGGCCGAGCCCCGCATCGGCAAGCAGCACGATCAGGTGGAACATCAGGTCGGCGGCTTCGGACGTCAGCGCCGCGCGATCGTCGGCGATCGCCGCGATCACGGTCTCGACCGCTTCCTCGCCGACCTTCTGCGCGATCTTCGCCCGGCCCGCGGCGTGCAGGCGCGCGACATAGGACGTCGCCGGATCGCCGCTCATCCGGCTGCGGATCATCGATTCCAACAGGTTCAGGCGATCGTCCATGCGCGCGGCTTTGCCCGCTGCGGCGCGCCGGCGTCAATCCCGCTCGGTTTCGGACGCCCTGTCGCGACGAAAGCGATGCCGCAGCGCCCGGCGCGCGACCCAAAGGCCGATCGCCACGAAGCCGAACGTCGCCGCGTCCGAGGCCTCGAAGCCGTCTGCCGGGCTGGCGGCGTTCAGCGCGAACCAGAGCGCTAGCGCCGGAATGGGGTGGCGAACCATGCTTGGCATGCCCGCCACCCTGCAACGCGGGCAGTTAAGGAAGCGTCAGCCCTGCGCCTTGCGGCGCCGCCCGATCCAGCGACCGGCGACCAGACCGGCGATGCCCATGCCGAACAGTGCCATCTCGGCCGGCTCCGGCACAGCTGCGGGCTTGCCGCCCGAGGACCCTCCGGTCGATCCGCCCGATGATCCGGTGCGGGGAGGATGCGAGGGCGGCTTGTCATAGGCGCTCGCGAGTCCCGCGGGCAGCGCCAGCGCGGCGACGATGATGGCGGTTTGAACGAGTGGCTTCATTGATCTCTCCCTGGTCAACGGTCCATCCGCATCATGCTTAATCAAGAACGGTGCCGATTCTCGCAAAGTCGCCGAAACCGGGCGAAGCATTGGTTAATCGCGGCGGCGTGAGTGCGTGAAGTGTAAGCTCAGCCGACAATCGGCCGTCGCACGGCGATGCCTGCGGCCGCGAGCGCGGCATGGGCGTCGCCCACCGTCGCCTCGCCGAAATGGAAGATCGACGCGGCAAGCACCGCGCTCGCATGGCCGTCGCGAATGCCGGCGACCAGATCGTCGAGCTTGCCGACCCCGCCGCTGGCGATTACCGGCACCGTCACCGCATCGGCGATCGCGCGGGTCAGCGCCAGGTCATAGCCGTCACGGGTGCCGTCGCGGTCCATCGACGTGACCAGCAGCTCGCCCGCGCCCAGGCTGGCGAGGCGCACGGCATGTTCGACCGCATCGATGCCCGTCGGCTTGCGTCCGCCATGGGTGAACACCTCCCACCCGTCGCCATTCCTTCGCGCGTCGATCGCGCCGACGACGCATTGCGCGCCGAACCGGTCGGCGATGTCGGCAACCAGTTCGGGCCTGGCAACCGCGGCGGAATTGACCGCGACCTTGTCTGCGCCCGCGAGCAGCAGCGCGCGCGCGTCCTCGGGCGCGCGCACGCCGCCGCCAACGGTGACCGGCATGAAGCAGACCTGCGCGACCCGGCGCACGACATCGACCATCGTGCCGCGCGCTTCGTGGCTGGCGGTGATGTCGAGGAAGCAGAGCTCGTCCGCACCCGCTGCGTCATAGGCGCGCGCCTGCTCGACCGGATCGCCCGCGTCGCGCAACGCGACGAAATTGACGCCCTTGACCACGCGCCCGCCGGCGACGTCGAGACAGGGGATGACGCGCGCCCGGACGGTCATCCGGGGAACTCGACGCTTAACAAGATCAACGAACGGATGTGGGAGCCGAAGTCAGTTGCAGTGCCGCTCATGCTTCCTGCCCCCGCGCCACCGCAATCGCCTCGGCCAGATCGAGCCGGCCGTCATAGAGCGCGCGGCCGGTGATGACGCCTTCGACGCCGTCGCCGACATGGCGGACCAGCGCGTGGATGTCGGCCATTCCCGCAACGCCGCCGCTGGCGATCACCGGGATCGACACCGCGCGGGCGAGCGCCACCGTCGCCTCGACATTGCACCCCTTGAGCAGCCCGTCGCGACCGACATCGGTGAACAGCAGGGCCGCGACGCCCGCATCCTCGAAGCGGCGGGCCAGGTCGACCGCGGCGACATCGGACACGTCGGCCCAACCCTCGGTCGCGACCATGCCGTCGCGCGCATCGACACCGACGACGATCCGGCCGGGATACGCACGCGCCGCGGCTTTCACGAAATCGGGGTCCTTCAGCGCAGCGGTCCCGATCACCACGCGTGCCACGCCCAGCGCCAGCCAGCGCTCGACCCCGGCCATGTCGCGGATGCCGCCGCCGAGCTGTACCTTGCCGGGGAACGCCTCGATCGCGCCCGCGACCGCTTCGCCGTTGACCGATCGTCCGGCAAAGGCGCCGTCGAGATCGACCATGTGCAGCCAGTCCGCGCCCGCTTCGGCAAACAGCCGCGCCTGGGCGGCCGGATCGTCGCCATAAACGGTGGCACGCGCCATGTCCCCTTCGGCCAGGCGCACGACCTGACCGCCCTTCAGGTCGATGGCGGGAAAGAGGATGAGGGGGGTCATCATTCCTCCCCGAGCTTGCTCGGGGAGGGGGACCATTCGCGCAGCGAATGGGGGAGGGGTATTCCCTCGCCGCCCGGCTCCTCCACCCCGCGCCTTTGGCGCGCGGTCCCCCTCCCCGAGCGCAGCTCGGGGAGGATCAGGTGGTTCACGGCCGCCATTCAAGAAACCTTTCCAGCAGCGCGATGCCGTAGCGCTGGCTCTTTTCCGGGTGGAACTGCACGCCCAGTACATTGTCGCGGCCGATCGCGGCGGTGACCGGGCCGCCATGATCGGTGGTGGCGATCACCTCGTCGCCGTCGAACGCGAAGCTGTGCAGGAAATAGGCTTCGCCCGGCTGAATCAGCGCGTGCGGCGCGACCGGCACGACGTCGTTCCAGCCCATATGCGGCACGCGAAGCTCGGGCGACGGCGTGAGCGTGCGCACGCGCCCGCGCACCCAGCCGAGCCCGCGATGCGCGCCGAACTCCTCGCCGATGTCGGCCATCAGCTGCATGCCGACGCATACGCCCAAAAAGGGCGCGCCGCCTTTGATGACACGCGCCTGCAGCGCGTCGATCATGCCGGGCAACGCCGCCAGCCCGTCCATGCACGCCCGGAACGCGCCGACGCCGGGCAGGACGATGCGATCGGCCGCCAGCACGGCATCTGGATCGGCGGTGACCGCAACGGCGCGCGCACCCGCCGCGATCAGGGCGTTGTGGACCGAATGGAGATTGCCCGCGCCGTAATCGATCAGCGCGACGCTCACAGCGTACCTTTGGTCGACGGGATCGCGTCGGCCTTGCGTGCGTCGATCTCGACCGCCTGGCGCAGCGCGCGGGCCAGCCCCTTGAAGGCGCTTTCGGCAATGTGATGGTTGTTCTGGCCGTACAGTGTCTCGACATGCAGCGTCACGCCCGCGCTTTGCGCGAAGCTGTGGAAAAAATGCTCGAACATCTCGGTGTCCATCTCGCCCAGCCGCTTCTGGGTGAACTCGGTCTTGAACACGAGCCAG
The DNA here is from genome assembly GCF_022496715.1 of Sphingomonas sp. SFZ2018-12. Classification (NCBI taxonomy): domain Bacteria; kingdom Pseudomonadati; phylum Pseudomonadota; class Alphaproteobacteria; order Sphingomonadales; family Sphingomonadaceae; genus Sphingomonas; species Sphingomonas sp. SFZ2018-12. Next base: position 1,798,073 of record NZ_WTFM01000001.1, on the reverse strand, counting down.
GGGCGCCCGGAAATGTCGATCGCGACGCGGGTCAGCGTCTCGTCCATCGGCGACAGCGCGTCGCCATAGCGGCGGATGCCCTTCTTGTCGCCCAGCGCCTGCGCGACCGCCGCGCCGATCGCCAGCGCGGTATCCTCGACCGTGTGATGCTGGTCGATATGCAGGTCGCCGACCGTCTTGACCTTGAGGTCGATGAGCGAATGCCGGGAAAGCTGTTCGAGCATATGGTCGAAAAAGCCGATCCCGGTGGAAATGTCGTAACTGCCCGACCCGTCGAGATCGACGGTCACGTCGATCTGGGTTTCCTGGGTCGATCGGTTGAGGGTGGCGGTGCGCATGAGGTCCACATAGCGTGCGTTCGCGCCGGTGCAATCTTGACCCACACGCTGGGACGGGTAGCTAGACGCAATGTCATCCAACGTACCCGACAGCCTGATTCCCTATGACGAGATCGTCCAGGAGGCATTGCGCGCGGTCGTCGGGCGCGTGCTGGGCTCGGTCGCCGAACAGGGCGGGCTGCCCGGTCAGCACCATTTCTACATCACCTTCAAGACCGGCGCGCCGGGCGTCGACATCCCCCAGCGGCTGACCGAGCGTTTCCCCGACGAAATGACGATCGTACTCCAGAACCGCTTCTGGGATCTCAAGGTCGACGACGGGCGCTTTTCGGTCGGGCTCAGCTTCAACCAGGTTCCGTCGACACTGACGATTCCGTTTTCGGCGGTGACCGGGTTCCATGATCCCGCGGTCAATTTCGAGCTGCGCTTTCATGTGTCTGACGGTCCCGAGGGCCCCGGCCCGCACGAGGAAGCGGAAAATGACGGCCCCGCGGTCAAGCCCGCCGACGACGGGTCGAACGTCGTCGCGGTGGATTTCAAGCGTAAGAAATAGGTCGGCGCGCGGCACGGCGTGCCGCCTACCCGCGCATTAGGCCTTGTGCGTTGCAACAGACGCGGGCAGCATGGTCACTCAATCCAAATCCGGCCGGCGGGAGAGCGGATGGCAGCGCGCGCAGCGTTCGACGAAATCTGGGGGACCAGCGGCCCGAACGCGCCGCGGTCCGAGCTTTCCGAACTCGCCGCATGGATGCACGAAACGCCGCCCGGCGAGCTTGAACGGCGGCTGGCGGCCGCAGAGACGATGTTCCGCCAGCTTGGCATCACCTTCGCCGTTTATGGCGATCGCGACGCATCCGAACGCATCATCCCGTTCGACATGATTCCGCGCGTCTTTCTGGCGGACGAATGGGCGCGGCTGTCGGATGGGCTGGTTCAGCGGGTCGAGGCGATCAACGCCTTCCTCGACGACATCTATGGCGCGCGGCGCATCCTGGCCGAAGGCGTGCTGCCGCCCGAGCTGATCTTCTGCAACGCCCAGTTTCGACCCGAAGTGGTCGGCATCCGCCCGCCGCGCGGCATCTGGGCGCATATCTGCGGCATCGACCTGGTGCGTACCGGCCCCGACCAGTTCTTCGTGCTGGAGGACAATGCGCGCACCCCCTCGGGCGTCTCCTACATGCTGGAAAATCGCGAGGCGATGATCCGGCTGTGCCCGGAGCTGTTCCGCAGTTTCCGGGTCGCGGCGGTCGACAGCTATCCCGACCGGCTGCTGGAAACCATGCGTTCGGTCGCGCCGCCGGGATGCAGGGGGGAACCGGCCTGCGTCGTGCTGACGCCGGGCCATTTCAACTCTGCCTATTACGAGCACAGCTTCCTGGCCGATTCGATGGGCGTCCCGCTGGTCGAGGCCGCCGACCTGATCGTCGACGACGACCGCGTGTTCATGCAGACGATCGCCGGGCCCGTGCAGGTCGACGTCATCTATCGCCGCATCGACGACGACTTTCTCGATCCACTGGTCTTTCGTCCCGATTCGATGCTGGGCGTGCCCGGCATCATGGCGGCCTATCGCGCGGGCAACGTCACGCTGCTCAACGCGCCGGGCAACGGCATCGCGGACGACAAGGCGATCTACAGCTACATGCCCGACATCGTGCGCTTTTATTCGGGGGGCGAGGCCAAGCTGCCCAATGTCGAAACCTGGCGCTGCCGCGAACCCGACGCGCTCAAATATGTGCTCGACCATCTCGACGAAGTGGTGGTCAAGCTGGTCGACGGGTCGGGTGGCTACGGCATGCTGGTCGGCCCCACCGCCAGCAAGGCGGAGATCGAGACGTTCCGTGCCGCGCTGATCGCCGAGCCGCAACGCTACATCGCCCAGCCGACACTGGCGCTGTCGACCGTGCCGACCTTTACCGATCAGGGCATCGCGCCGCGTCATGTCGACTTCCGTCCGTTCGTGCTGACCGGCAGCGGCGGGGTTCAGGTCGTGCCCGGCGGACTGACCCGCGTCGCGCTCAAGCCGGGTTCGCTGGTGGTCAATTCCAGCCAGGGCGGCGGGACCAAGGACAGCTTCGTGCTGTTGCCCGATCGCGCGCCCGCCGACGCGGTCCAGGCGCAGTTCCAGTTCCAGCAGGGGGGCGGGGCGTGACCGTGCGGCGTGCGCCATGCTGATGCTGTCGCGCGCCGCGGCCTCGCTCTACTGGCTGGGGCGCTATGTCGAGCGCGCCGACTTCATCGCCCGGCTGGTCGAGGCGACGATCCGGCTCGACGCGCTGTCCGCCCGGCCCGCGGGCGAGGCGGCGTGGCAGAGCGCGCTGACCGTCACCTATTGCGAGGAATCGTTCGCCGCGACCGATCACACGCTGACGCCCCAGAATGTCGCCCGCTTCCTGACGCTGGACGCCAGCCACCCCGGGTCGATCATCCGATGCCTGGAGGCCGCGCGCAACAACGCCCGCGCGGTGCGCACCGCGCTGACTCGCGACGCGTGGACCGCGATCAACCGCGCCTGGCTGATCTTTCACAACCGCACCAGCCCCGGCGGATCGGCCGCGACGCTCAATCTGGTCGAGGCGGTCAAGGCGGAGACGCGCGGGTTCGACGGTGCGGTGACGCGGATGATGCGCAACGAGGCGACGTGGTTCATCCGCCTTGGCGCAGCGATCGAGCGCGCCGACAACACCGCGCGGCTGATCGACGTCAAATACCACCTGCTCCTGCCCGCGGGCGAGCCGGTCGGCGGCGTGATCGATCGTGACCAGTGGACGACGATCCTGCAGACGGTGTCGGCGGTGACCGCCTATCGCTGGGTCTATACCGAGGGGCTGAGGCCCGAGCTGGTCATCGACCTGCTGCTCACCCGGCGCGAGCTGCCGCGGTCGCTGGCGGCAAGCGCGGAGGAGGCGCTGGAGATGCTGAGCCTGCTCGCCAAGGAAACCGGGCTTCAGGGCGAGGCGGGGCGCATGGCGCGCGCGCGGATGAACCGGATGCAGAAGACGCGCGGGTCCGAGGTGATCCTGAGCGGCCTTCACGAGTATCTCGAAAACTTCATCCGCGAAAACGACCTGATCGGCGACGCGATCGCGCGGCAGTTCCGGTTTCCCTGATGCGCCTGTCGCTCGCCCACCACAGCGTCCGCCGCTTCGACCAGCCGCAGAACCGGCTGATCCAGCTGCTGCGGCTGATGCCGGGCGATACCGACCACCAATCGGTCGTGGCCTGGCATCTGGACGTCAGCTGCGATGCGCGCCTGCGTCACGGTATCGACGGTTTCGGCAATCAGGTGACGATGCTCTATGCGACCGGGCCGGTCGACGCGGTCGAGCTGACCGTCACCGGCGACGTGCTGACGACGCCGTTCTCGGGCGCGGTGACCGGATCGGCCGAGCCGCTGCCGCCGATCTTCTATCTGCGCACGACGGAGGCGACGCGCTGCACCGCGCGGCTGGGCGAACTTGCCCGCGATCTGGCGGGCGAAGGCGACCCGCTCGATCGTGCGCACCGCCTGAACGGTGCGATCCATGCCGGATTCACCTTCGCGGCGGTCGACGGGCGCGCCCACGCGCGTCCCGCCAGCGAAACGGTCGAAGGCATGAGCGGAAGCACGCGGGAGGCGGCGCAACTCTTCATCGCCGCAGCGATCTGCCTGGGCCTGCCCGCGCGCTTCGTGTCGGGCTATCGCGCGATCGGCGATGGCGGCGCGACGCTGTACCCCCATGCCTGGGCGGAGGCGCATGTCGCCGGCATCGGCTGGATCGGCTTCGACCCGGAAGCCGGCGAGTCACCCGCCGAGACGCATGTTCGCGGCGCGATTGGCCTCGATGCCCATGGCGCGGCCTTCATCGCGGAGGCGCGCAGCGGCGATCATGGCACCGCCAGCGATGTGGAGCTTACCGAAGGCGACGTGGACGGCCAGGGCTGAACGACTGCGGCGATGCCGCGCGCGACTCAGGCCGGCTGGTGGGCGCGCGGCTGCACGGCGGGATCGACTGGATCGTTGAGCGCCATCCAGCCCATCGGGCCCAGCGTCTCGAGCGGACGGAAGCGCGCCTTGTACGCCATGCGCTGCGACCCCTTCACCCAATAGCCCAGATAGACATAGGGCAGGCCGGCCGCACGGGCACGCAGGATGTGGTCGAGGATGATGTAATTGCCCAGCCCCTGGCGCCGTTCGTCGTCGGCCAGGAAGAAGCTGTAGATCATCGACAGCCCGTCGCCCTGCTGGTCGGTGATGCACGCGCCGACCAGCCGGCCCGGCGTGCCGCCCACGGACGGCTCGCGATATTCGATGACGAAGCTGCGGACCGGGCTCTGTTCGACCATGTCGGCATAGTCATGCTCGTCCATCTGGGTCATGCCGCCGCCGGGGTGGCGCGCCGACAGATAACGGCGCAGCAGCTCGAACTGCTCGCCGGTCGCCCATGGGCGGCAGGCGGTGACTTCCAGGTCGCCGTGACGCTTGAGCAGCTTGCGCTGGGTGGCATTGGGCTTGAACTGGCCGGTGACGACGCGGACCGAGACACAGGCGGAACAGCCCGCACAGGACGGACGATAGGCGACCGACTGGCTGCGGCGGAAGCCGATCCGGCCGAGCGCGTCGTTCAGTTCGCCGGCGTGCGGTCCGTTCAGCTCGGTGAAGACCTTTCGCTCCTGCCGACCCGGCAGATAGGGGCAGGGCGTCGGGCTGGTCACGAAAAACCGGGGAAATCTGAACGGTGCGCTCACCCGTCAACCCTTCTGCTCAACCCCGGACGATGCCGGGCCTGCTACGCGTCGAAAGCGAATATGCGGTGAACAAAGCTTCGTGAAAAGCGTGTTTACCAATAATGATGGTTAACGCGCCCGCCGCACCCGTCCACGCGGTACCGGGGCCGAGGTCGACGCCTTCGGTTTCGCGATATTGCGCCTTATCACCCGGTAAGCAGTTTTCGTAAGCTGCGGTTACCGACGATTGCGGCTATGTATCCGTGCAGCTGCACCCCGGGGTGTCAGCATCGCAAGCCCGTGTCGAATCACGCTTTTTGTGAGGGGGTCATATGCCGATGTCGGTTTCCGGGGGCGCTCGTCGCGCCGCATTTCGCCTGCGCTTGTCCTTCGCGCCCGTCCTCCTCGCGTGCCTGGTGGCCGGCTGCTTCGAGGAGGGCGATCCGGGCGTCGTCACGACCGTCGTCGAGACACCCCAGGGCACACGGCAGGTCAGCTTCCGGACCGATGGCGAGACGACGCCCGACGATTATGCAGCAGCACTCGCGATGTGGCGCAAGGTGCGGGAGAAGGACAGCTGCGTCGCGTGTCACGGTGCCGACTTCTTCGACCTCGCCCGGATCGGGACGAGCGATTCCGAGATCGTCCGCCGCGCGATGATCGACGGCGCCAGCGAAGTCGAGGCGCGGGCGCTGGTACGCGGCGTCAAGTTCGTGCGCACCCAGTTCAGTCTGCCCGCCGAGAACCCCCGCACATTCCGCCTGCTCCAGCCCGGGGGTGCGGTGCTGCCCGGCGCGACCAGTGCCGAACGCGACCTCGCGCTCGCCGGCGAGCTGGCCCGCTTCATGCCGGTGACGACCGGTGCCGCGCCGGTCCGCACGCTGGCCGACGCCCATCGCGCCCGCGACGAATTCCTGGCGATCGACTTCGACAAGCTCCGGGTCGGTGTGCCGTTCCCGCTGTGGTCCGCCGACATCGCGCATGGCCCCGGCGAAGGCACGATGGACGACTGGATTTCAGACGTGCCGCGCATCGCCATCCCCGCGCGCGCGGCCGAATGGGAGGCGCTTCAGAACGCGTATCTCGCCGACCCGAGCGACTTCAATTTCTGGAAACTCTATTTCGGCGTCGAGACGCTGACCCAGCCCTTTGCGGGGCTCAATCCTTACGATCCGGCCGATCGCTGGCGCGTCGAGCGGATCAGCGCGCTCAAATACCGCAACGCGCTGATCGGCCAGCACCTGATGCGCAGCCAGGCGATGGGACGCACGACGTTCATGCGCGGCCAGATTGCCTTTGCCTATCTGGGCAAGGAGGCACCATTCCGCGCGGCCTTTGCCGGCAAGCGCGCCACGCTGCCGGACAGCGGCAACGGCCGTCTCCCCGAGATGCTGCCCAACACCATCTGGGAACTGGGCGACACTGCGCGCTTCGGCTTCGACCCGTCGGAGGCGAGCCGGGGGCTACCGGGCAATGTCGGCGGCAAGGATGCGATGCGCGACCGGTTGCGCCTGCTCGGCTTTCCCCAGTTCGTCATCGACAGCGTCCGTCCCGATGCGACCTTGCGCGACGAAACCGATGCGATGCAGCTCAGCTGGTTCATGCTCGGCCTGCGTTTCGATCCGGCGCTGCAGCGCGTCAACGGCTCAAATTCGACCAAGGTCGGCGAGTATCTGCTGAGCCAGCTGACCTTGAACGACTATTTCCTGCATCGCACCTTCCAGACCGGCCTCAGGCTCGTCACCCGCAGCTACCATCCCGATGCCGACCCCAAGGGGGCGACGCAGCCGTTCAACCTCAAGTTCAACTACTTCACCGCTTATAACCGCCACGTGCCGACCCGCTGGAACCGCAAGGACAATCAGGCGCTGTCGGCGACGGTGCGCGACGCGCAGCTCGCCGAATACAAGCGGATCACCGCCAACTTCTTCCGCATGAGCCTGTTGCTGCATGAGGAAGCGCTCGATCGCGGCCAGATCAAACCCTATGGCGTGTCGAACCAGGATGGCGATTATCAGGTGCTGAAGCAGTTCTTCGACTATGCCGGCCAGCCCGGCTATGCCGAGGACATCGCGCTGATCCGCCGCGTCGCCGCGAAATCAGGGACGCCGCTGAACTTCTGAGCCCGTCAGGCCAGCTCGACCTGGCTGACCTCGTAATTGGCCAGCCTGAGCGCGTCGATCAGCCGGTCGAGATGCGCACGGTCGCGCGTCTCGCATTCGATGTCGGTGATCAGGCCCTTGGCCGGCAGCGTGGTGAACACCCGCTGGTGATAGACCTCGATGATGTTGACGCCCTGCTCGTGAAAGGTCCGCGCAACCTGATAGAGCGCGCCCGGCCTGTCCTGCAGCCGCACGCGCAGCCGGGCGAGCCGGCCCGACCGCGCCAGGTCGCGCAGCAGGACGTTGGCGAGGAGGCGCGTGTCGATGTTGCCGCCGCACAGCACGATGCCGACCGTCCGCCCGGCAAAGCGGCCGGGGCGGGCGAGCAGCGCGGCGAGCCCGGCGGCACCCGCGCCCTCGACGACCGTCTTCTCGATCTGGACGAGCAGGCTGACCGCTTCCTCCAGATGGCGTTCGCCGACCAGCAGCACGTCGTCGACCAGCGCCTCGACCATCCGCGCGGTCAGCGTGCCCGGTTCCTTGACCGCGATGCCTTCGGCCAGCGTATCGCCCGCGCAGGGCAGGGTGGTGCCGTTCAGGCGGTTGTACATCGACGGGAACAGCTCGGCCTCGACGCCGACCACCTCGATCGGTCGGCCCGCGGCGCGCGCGACGGTCGCCATGCCCGAAATCAGCCCGCCGCCGCCGATCGGCACGACCAGCGTGTCGATGTCGGGCGCGTCCTCCAGCATTTCGATCGCGACGGTGCCCTGGCCCGCAATCACCCGCGCATCGTCAAAGGGGTGGACGAAGGTATAGCCGCGCTCGGCCTCCAGCTTGCGGCTGTGCGCATAGGCGGCGTCGAACGTCTCGCCCTCCAGCACGATCGTCGCGCCATGGCCCTCGGTCTGGGTCACCTTCACCGTCGGCGTCGGCTTGGGCATGACGATCGTCGCCGGAATGCCCAGCCGGCTGGCGTGATAGGCCAGGCCCTGGGCATGATTGCCCGCCGACGCGGCGATCACGCCCTTGGCGCGCTGCGTCTCGGTGAGCTGGAGCAGCGTGTTGAGCGCGCCGCGTTCCTTATAGGCGGCGGTGAACTGAAGGTTTTCGAACTTCAGATAGACGGTGGCGCCCGTCAGCTCCGACAGTGTGCGCGAAATCAGCGTCGGGGTCCGCACGATCGCGTCGACGATTCGCGCATGCGCGGTGCGGACATCGTCGATCGATACGGGCAGCGGCGCAGCGGCTGCGGCGGACGTGGGTTGGGTAGCCATAGACCATGGCACCTAACCCATCTGGCGCGGGCACGGAACACCGCTTATGCGGGCAGCCTATGGCAAAAATCGCATTTATCGGCGTGGGCGTGATGGGCGGGCCGATGGCCGGGCACCTGGCGGCCGCCGGGCACGAGGTGACCGTCTATAACCGCACCCGCGCGCGTGCCGAGGCGTGGGTGACCCGGCATGGCGGCGCGGTCGCCGCCACCCCGGCGCATGCGGCGACGGACCGGGACGCGGTCATCACCTGCGTCGGCAACGACGACGATCTGGCGGCGGTGACGCTCGGGTCGGACGGCGCGTTCGATGCGATGCGCGCGGGCGCGGTGTTCATCGATCATACCACGGTGTCCGCCGACATCGCCCGGCGACTGGCGGCGGAGGCCGAAGCGCGGGGGCTGGACGCGGTCGATGCGCCCGTTTCGGGGGGTCAGGCAGGCGCGGAGAACGGCAAGCTGTCGATCATGTGCGGCGGCACGGCGGCGGCGATGGCCGCGGCGGAGCCGGTCATGTCGGCCTATGCCGCGCGCATCGTCCATGTCGGCGCGGCGGGCGCGGGCCAGACGACGAAGATGGTCAACCAGATCGCGATCGCCGGCGTGCTTCAGGGCCTGGCCGAGGCACTGCGTTTTGCGCAGAAATCGGGCCTCGACCTCGACCGCGTGTTTGAAGCGGTCTCGGGCGGCGCGGCGCAGAGCTGGCAGATGGTGAATCGCTGGCAGTCGATGGCCGAGGACCGCTTCGACTTCGGTTTCGCGATCGACTGGATGCGGAAGGACCTGGGCCTCGCCCTCGACGAGGCGCGTCGCAACGGCGCGACATTGCCGATGACCGCAATGGTCGATCAATTCTATGCGGAGGTACAGGCGATGGGCGGCAACCGGCAGGATACGAGCGCGCTGGTGCGCAGGATCGCGAAATGAGGCGCTGGCTGCGCCCCTTCGCCGCGCTGCTCGCGCTGGTCGCCGCGCCCGTCGCGCTGGCCGATGCGTTGGTCGACAATGTCAACGGCGTCGCGCTCGACACCGAAGGCCGGGTGGTCCGCTTTACCGGCATCCTGATCGACCGCGAGGGCAAGGTGACGCGGCTGCTGCGCGAAGGTGAAAAGCGGCCCGCGCGCCCCGACTGGCGCACCGACATGAAGGGGCGCTTCGTCATGCCCGGCATGATCGACGCGCACGGTCATGTCATGGGGCTGGGATTCCAGGCGGGGTCGCTCGACCTGAGCGGCACCGCCAGCCTCGAGGAGGCAAAGGCGAAGATCGTGGCCTATGCCGCGGCCAATCCCAATCGCCCGTGGATCATCGGGCGCGGCTGGAATCAGGAACGCTGGGGGCTGGGCCGCTTTCCGACCGCGGCGGACCTGGACGCGATCGTGCCGGGCCGCCCGGTCTGGCTGGAGCGCGTGGACGGTCATGCCGGCTGGGCAAACAGCGCCGCGATGAAGGCCGCCGGGATCACCCTGCGCACGGCCGCGCCCAACGGCGGAAGAATTGAAAAGGACGCGAAGGGCCAGCCGACCGGCATCTTTGTCGACGCGGCATCGCAATTGATCGACGACAAGGTGCCGGCACCGACCCCGCGCGAGCGCAACCAGGCGTTCCTGGATGCTCAGCGCATCCTGCTGTCCAACGGCATCACCGCCACCGCCGACATGGGCACCAGCGTCGACGACTGGCTGACCTATCGCCGAATGGGCGACCAGGGCCTGCTGCGCGTGCGTATCATGGCCTATTCCGCCGGCATCGAGCCCGCGCTCCGCGTCGGCGGCAACGGGCCGACGCCGTGGCTTTACGCCGACAGGCTGCGCATGGGCGGGATCAAGCTCTATGTCGACGGCGCGCTCGGCTCGCGCGGCGCGCTGCTCAAGGCACCTTATGCCGACGCGCCGGGACAGCAGGGGCTGGCGATCACCAGCGATACCCAGCTGCGCAACCTGATGAGCCGGGGCACGATGGATGGGTTCCAGATCGCGATCCACGCGATCGGCGACCGCGCCAATGCCGGGGTGCTCGACGCGATCGAGGAACTGGCCGGGTCCTATCCCGGCGACCGGCGCTGGCGGATCGAGCATGCCCAGATCGTCGACCCGGCGGACCTCCCGCGGTTCGGTCGCCACGGCACGATCGCGTCGATGCAACCGGTGCATCAGACCAGCGATCGCACGATGGCGGAGGCGCGACTGGGCGAGGGGCGGCTGGGCGGTGCCTATGCGTGGAAATCGATGCTCGGGGTCGGATCGCGCCTCGCCTTCGGCTCCGACTATCCGGTCGAACATCCCAACCCGTTCGTCGGCTGGGCGGCCGCCTTCACCCGCCAGGACGAGAAGGGCGAGCCGATCGGCGGCTGGCGCGCGGAGGAGGCGGTGACGCGCGAGCAGGCGTGGCGCGCCTTTTCGATCGACGCGGCCTATGCGGCCTTTGCCGAAACGCGCTTCGGCACGCTGGCGCCGGGGCTGCGCGCCGACTTCATCGTCGTCGATCGCGATCCGGTGACCGCCGACGCGGCGGCGTTGCGCCAGCTCCAGGTGCTCGAAACCTGGGTCGGTGGCGAACAGGTGTGGAAGCGCGGCGATCCGGTCATGGACTCGGCCGGGGCGGCTGCGCGCTGATCCGCCCTACGGCGCGTCCAGCGCCGTTCGGCACACGTCGTCGAGTCCGATGCTGGTCAACAGCGCCAGCCCCTCGATCGTCACGAGCAGCTTCGCGCCCTCGATCGCGCGGGCCTCGGGCGTCGGGGAGTCGAGCTGCGCCGTTCCCCATTCCAGGAAGCCGCGCCCGATCTGTTCGCCGACCGCGCGGAACACCGGGTCGCCCAGCGCCGACAGGCTCGCAAGTTCGAGCCACAGCCGCATGTACGGCCACGCCTGCGGGTTGAGCAGCGACGTGCTCAGTTCCCTGACCAGGATGGCATAGGGCCGGGGTTCGGGCGCGCGCTGCGCCTCCATCATCGCCACCAGCCGCGCGGCGATCACCTCCAGCGTCGCGCCGACCAGTTCGGTCTTGTCGCGGAAATAATAGAGCAGCATCCGGTCGCTCGTGCCGACCGCGCGGGCCATTGCGCGCAGGCTCGATCCGGACAGGCCCGCCGCCAGCATGTGGTCCGCCAGCTTCTCCAGGATCTCGGCGCGACGAAGGTCGGGCTTGGTCGCGGATTGAGTCGATGCATGCGCCATGATTCAGGTTTGCATCATCCGCAGAGATTTGAAAGATTTATGTCCAGCGCGCGGATCGATGGCCGGGCGTCGCCATTTGACCGATCGCGGCGGCGGGCTAAGAGGGGCGGCATGACCCCCTCGTCCTGCGCGCACGCGGCGCTTCGCCTCATCGCCCTTGCGGCTGTCGGTCTGTCGGTCGGCTGTGACCGCGCCGCGCCCGACGACGTTCCGGCGGATAACGTGTCGGTGAATGTCGCATCGCCGGCACCGTCCACCGCGCCGGACTCCCGGGAGCCGGCGGGCGACCCCGGCACCGCCGCGACGATTCCCACGCCTTATCTCGGCACATGGGATCGCGATGCGTCGGCCTGCGCCGCACCCTTCAGCGAGATGCGGTTGGTGATCGATTCGGCACGGCTGCGCTTCTACGAAAGCGTGGCGGAGGTTCAGCGCGTGACACCGGTGGCGGCCGGCGGCGGCATCGACGTCGCGGCAGTCGTCAGCGGCGAGGGGATGACCAACGAAACCACCTATCGCCTCGCGCGCGGGGCGGGCGACGTGCTGACCGTCACGGTCGACGACGTGCGCACGCCGCGCGTGCGCTGCGGCTAGGGCGTCGATCCACTCCCGATTGCGAGCATCCTTTCCATGACCACCGTCTACGGCATCAAGAACTGCGACACGATGAAGAAGGCGCGCGCCTGGCTCGATTCCGCCGGCGTCACCTATGATTTCCACGACTACAAGTCGCGGGGTATCGACGCGGCGAAGCTGCGCGAGTGGACGCGGCAGGCCGGCTGGGAGCGGCTGATCAACCGGTCCGGCACCACCTTTCGCAAGCTGCCCGAGGGCGAGCGGCAGGAGGGGCTGGACGAGGCGCGCGCGATCGCGCTGATGGTCGCGCAACCCTCGATGATCCGCCGCCCGATCGTCGAACATGCCGGGCACCTCCTGATCGGGTTCGATCCGGACCAATATGCGGCGCAATTTGGATGAAACTGCGCTAAACGCCCTCGTGGGAACGAACGATGAGGGGGCTCATATGGTAGGGGACGGGCGGGCGAATTTGCCGACCTGGTACTGGGCGGCGGCGATTTTGATCACCTTGTGGGGTGCGACGGGCATCCTCGCATTCTACATGGACGTGGCGATGAGCGATGCGGCGCGCGCGGCGCTGCCCGACTACGACCGCCAGCTGCTTGCCCAGCGGCCGCGCTGGGTGACCTGGCTTTACGGCCTGGCGACCTGGGGCGGATTTTTCGGCGGGCTGGCGCTGCTCGCGCGGCGGCGGCTCGCGACCTATTTCTTCGCGCTGTCGCTGATCGCGGCGATCGTCCAGTTCGCCTGGGTGTTCGGCGCGACCGATCTGATCGCGGTCAAGGGCGCGGCGGCGACGGTGCCGTTTCCGATCTTCATCATCGCCGTCGCGGTGGTCCAACTGTGGCTGGCGCGCACGGCGGCCGGGCGGGGCTGGCTGCGCTGAGCGCGGTCACGGCCGGGGTGGCGCTTCCTCGCGCATCGGGCTAACAGCGGCGCACATGTCAACCACCTTCACGCTTGATACCGCGACCAGCCGCGCCAATCCGACGCCCGCACCGATGAAGCGGCTGACCGTGCCGGCGATCCGCGCGCGCAAGGCGGACGGCACGACTGCCGAGCCGGTGGTGATGCTGACCGCCTATACGGTGCGGATGGCGCAGCTGCTCGATCCGCACTGCGACATGCTGCTCGTCGGCGACAGCCTGGGCCAGGTGGTCTACGGCCTGCCGTCGACGGTGCCCGTCACGCTGGAGATGATGGCGGCGCACGGTGCCGCGGTGGTGCGCGGCAGCTATCATGCGCTGGTCGTCATCGACATGCCGTTCGGCAGCTACGAAGCCTCCCCCGAACAGGCGTTTGCCAGCGCATCGCGGCTGATGAAGGAAACGGGCGCCGCGGCAGTGAAGCTGGAGGGCGGCGTCGCGATGGCGCCGACGGTGCGCTTCCTGTCGGAACGGGGCGTGCCGGTCATGGGTCATGTCGGCTTGACGCCCCAGGCGGTCAACCTGCTCGGCGGCTATGGCGCGCGCGGGCGCAGCCAGGCCGAAGCCGACAAGATCGTCGGCGACGCACGCGCCATCGCCGATGCCGGCGCCTTCGCTATGGTCATAGAGGGTGTGATGGAGCCGATCGCGATCGACATCACCCGCGCGGTTGCCTGTCCCACCATCGGCATCGGCGCGTCGGCGCAATGCGACGGCCAGGTGCTGGTGGCAGAGGACATGCTGGGCCTGTTCGAGCGGACCCCTCGCTTCGTCAAACGCTTTGACGACCTCGCCGGCCGCATTTCTGCCGCGGTTGAAACCTATGCCGCCGACGTGCGGGCACGGCGCTTTCCCGGCGCGGAACAAATATACGTCCCCAAGGGCTGAGCCACCTTGTCTTCGCCCGCTTTGCTTTGCGATTTGGCGCGGCTAATGTCCGCCACCTTTTGACCGACCCCACCCGACGGAGCCCGAACTTGGCGTTACCCCCTGAGACCAGCGACGCATTCCTCCGCGAGGTGGATGAGGAGCTGCGCCGTGACCAGATGATCGGCCTGTGGCGGCGCTGGGGCATCGCCATCGTCGGCATCGTCCTGGTCGCGCTCGCCGCGTTCGGCGGCTGGCTTTACTGGCAGCACCGCCAGGCCGAAGCTGCCGGCGCGGAGGGTGAGCGTTTCAGCCGTGCACTGGAGGCGCTGGGCGCGGAGAAACCGGCCGAAGCGCAGCCGATCCTCGCCGAGCTCGCCAAGTCGGATCGGCCGGGTTATCGCGCGTCGGCGCTGTTCACCGAAGCCGACATCCTGCTGACCAAGGACGACCTGAAGGGTGCGGCCGCCAAGTTCGCTCAGGTCGCCAAGGACGAAGGCGTCGCCAAGCCCTTTCGCGACCTGGCGTTAATCCGCCAGACATCGGCCGAATACGATATGCTGGCGCCTCAGGCGGTGATCGATCGGCTGCGCGGCCTGGCGGTAAAGGACAGCCCGTGGTTCGGGACTGCGGGCGAAATGGTCGCCGTCGCCTATCTGCGGCTCAACCAGCCGGGACCGGCGGGTAAGCTGTTCGGCCAGATCGCGCAGGCCGAGCGCGTGCCGGCGACGATCCGGCAGCGCGCAGTGCAGATGGCGGGCGTGCTGGGCGTCGATGCGATTGATCAGACGCCGGCGGCGTCCAATGCCGCAGCGGCGCAAGGTGAGGAAAAGAATACCCAATGAAGTCAACCGTACGGGCCACCACGGCGATCGTCCTGCTCGCGGCGCTCAGCGCGTGCGGCGTCTTCAAGGGCGGGCCGAAGCGCACCCCGGTGGTCGGCCAGCGCGTGCCGATCCTGGTCACCGAAAACGAAATCAAGGCCGATCCGACGATCGCGTCGATCCAGGTCATTCCCCCCGTCCCGGTCGCCAACCCGACCTGGACGCAGCCGGGCGGCAATGCGGCGAAATCGATGGGTCATCTCGGGCTCGGCGATCCGATCGCGCCGGCCTGGTCGGTGCGGATTCCCGGCGGCACCACGCGCGTGCGGCTGGCTGCGTCGCCGGTGGTGGCGGATGGTCGCATCTACCTGATCGACAGCAACGCAACGGTCCATGCGCTGTCGGCGGACAATGGCGCCACGCTGTGGAAGCGGGCGACCGCGGGCGACGAAAATCGTGGCGCACGCTTTGGCGGCGGGGTCAGCATTGAGGGGAACCGCGTGTTCGCCGCCAACGGGCTGGGCGATGTCGTCGCGCTGAATGCCGACGACGGCGCGGAATTGTGGCGCGCGAAGCCCGGCGGGCCGCTGCGCGGTTCGCCGACGCTGGCGAGCGGCAACCTCTATGTGCTGAGCCAGGACAACCAGCTCTTCGCGCTGTCTCAGGCCGACGGGTCGGTCCTGTGGTCGCAATCTGGGTCGATCGAGCCGCAGGGCGTGTTCGGGGTGGCGGCGCCCGCCTATGCGCAGGGCACCGTCGTCGCGGGCTATTCGTCCGGCGAACTCAACGCCTATCGCTATGAAAACGGCCGTTCGGTGTGGGCCGACACGCTGTCGCGCACCAGCATCACGACGTCAGTGTCGGCGCTGGCCGATATCGATGCCGAACCCGTGATCGATCAGGGCCGCGTCTATGCCGTCGGCGAGGGCGGGCGGATGGTTGCGGTCGAGGTGGTGAGCGGCCAGCGCTTGTGGGAGCAGAATCTGGGCGGGGTGGCGACCCCGTGGCTGGCCGGCGAATGGCTGTTCGTTGTGACCGACGACGCCCGGCTGGTCTGCATCGCGCGCGCCAGCGGCAAGATCCGCTGGATCAGCCAGCTGCCGCGCTACCGCAAGGAAAAGAGCAAGAAGGGGCCGATCACCTGGCGCGGTCCGGTGCTTGCGGGCGGCCGACTGCTGCTGGTCAATTCCCAGGGCGACATCGTGTCCGCCGCGGTGACGGACGGCAGCATCACCACGACGATGAAGCGCGCCGTCGGGCCGACCACCCTGTCGCCGGTGGTCGCCAACAACATGCTCCTCATCCTCGATGACAGCGGTCGGTTGACCGCGTTCCGCTGAGCGGGGCGGGGGCGCGCGCCATGCCGATGGGCTTACCCGTGGTCGCCATCATCGGCAGGCCCAATGTCGGCAAGTCGACGCTGTTCAACCGTCTGGTCGGCAAGCGGCTGGCGCTGGTCGACGATCAGCCCGGCGTCACGCGCGACCGGCGCGAGGGCGAAGCCAATCTGCTCGGCCTCGAATTCCTGGTGATGGATACCGCCGGTTACGAGGACGAGGACGCCGCCACGCTGCCCGGCCGCATGCGCGCCCAGACCGAGGCGGCGGTCCGCGACGCCGATGTCGCCCTGTTCATGGTCGATGCGCGGGCGGGGGTGACGCCGCTCGATGCCGAAATCGCACGCTGGTTGCGCACCGCCGATACCCCGATCGTGCTGGTCGCCAACAAGGCCGAAGGGCGCGCCGGGGAACCGGGCATCTACGAAGCGATGGCGCTCGGGCTCGGCGATCCCATCCCGTTGTCGGCCGAACATGGCGAGGGCGTCGTCGACCTGTTCGAGGCGCTGCGCCCCTATGTCGAGCTTCCCGAGGATGTCGATGCCGCGCCGGTCGACCCGGAGTCGCCCGATGCCCCGCTCAAGCTCGCGATCGTCGGCCGGCCCAATGCGGGCAAGTCGACGCTGATCAACAAGCTGCTCGGCCAGGACCGGCTGATCACCGGGCCGGAGGCGGGGATCACCCGCGATTCGATCGCGGTCGACTGGCAATGGACCGATGGCCACGGCCAGCCGCGCGCGGTGCGGCTGATCGATACCGCCGGGATGCGCAAGCGCGCCAAGGTGCAGGAGAAGCTGGAGAAGCTGTCGGTCGCTGACGCGCTGCGCGCGATCGACTTCGCAGAGGTCGTCGTCCTGCTGCTCGATGCGACCAAGGGGCTCGAGGTCCAGGACCTCAAGATCGCCGACCGCGCCCTGCAGGAGGGCCGCGCGCTCATCATCGCGCTCAACAAATGGGATGTCGCGGAAAACCCCTCCAGCCTGTTCAACGGCGTCAAGGGCGCGCTGGACGAGGGGTTGGCACAGGTAAAGGGCGTGCCGCTGCTGACCGTTTCGGGCGCGACGGGCAAGGGGCTCGATACGCTGATCCGCGTCGGCTTCGAAACGCGCGAGGCGTGGTCGCGCCGCGTGTCGACCGGGGCGCTCAACCGCTGGTTCGAGCGTGCGATCGAAACCAATCCGCCGCCCGCGCCTGGCGGCAAACGGATCAAACCGCGCTACATCACCCAGAACAACACGCGCCCGCCGAGCTTCGTACTGTTCGGCACGCGCGTTGACCTGCTGCCCGAAAGCTATCGCCGCTACCTGATCAACGGCATCCGGCGCGAGTTCGATTTCGGTGCGGTGCCGGTGCGCCTCAACCTGCGCGCGTCCAAGAATCCGTTCGACCACGGATGACGCGGATCGACGCGCGGGGCCTGCGTTGTCCGTGGCCGGCGATCCGGCTCGCGCGCGCGCTCCGCGACGGCGCGGCGCTGCCCATTCACCTGATCGCCGACGATCCCGCCGCCGCTGCCGAGGTCGCAGCAGCGGCGGCGCATGCGGGGTTGCACGTCGAACATCCTGACGACCATGTGTTTATCCTGACGCAAGGGCGCTGACATCAACATCCTGTTTACCGGTTTCCGATAAGCCCGGGACGGGGTGCCAGACGGCGTTTTGGAGATCGTTATGAACGGGTCGGAGGGGGCTGCGCTGGTCGACTGGACCGCGTTTGCACAAGCGCGGACCGAGCTGGGTGCCAGCTTCGTGCGCATCCTCGGCTATTTTCGTGAAGACGGCGTCAAGTCGGTGGCGGCGATCGAGCACGCGATGCGCAATCAGAACGCCACCGCGATGGTCATTCCCGCGCACACCCTGAAGGGCGAATCGCGTCAGTTCGGCGCGGAGCCGCTGTCGGAGCTTGCGGAGACGATCGAGATGATCGCGCGCGCCTGCGTCGAGCGCCAGGACGCGCCGACCGAGGCGCTGCAATATGTCGTCCAGCTGCGCCCGCTGTTTGAAAAGACGCTGAACATGCTGGAGGCGGAAGCCAATCCGCTGGTCGCGCGCCGTCCGCAATTCGGGCGCCGCGCCGCGTTGTAAGCGCGCTGGTATCGTAGCGACCCGTTGATCCCGAAACGCCCGAACCGCATCGTCGGTGGAAATCTCCGGGTTACCCCGGGGCTCGACCCGGGGTCCTGCAATTTCTTGCGTCGGATCAGGCAGCGAGACCCCGGGTCAAGCCCGGGGTGACGGCGGGAAAATGGTCGTTCGCGGCGACGATGGTCAGTCGTCCTCCTTTTCGGGCCTGGAATTGAGCTGGATATAGTTTTCCAGCCCCATCCGCTCGATCATCTCGAACTGACGTTCGAGCGTGTCGACATGCTCCTCTTCGCTGTCCAGGATCCTGCGGAACAGGTCGCGGCTGACATAGTCGCGAACCGCCTCGCTATGCGCGATCGCGTCGCGCAGCGTGACGAGCGCATCGTGCTCGAGCGCCAGATCGGCTTTGAGCACCTCCTCGACCGTCTCGCCGATGCGCAGCCGGCCGAGCAGCTGGAAATTGGGCAGGCCGTCGAGGAACAGGATGCGTTCCGATACCCAGTCGGCATGCTTCATCTCGTCGATTGATTCGTGCCGCTCGAATTCGGCCAGGCGGCGGACGCCCCAGTGATCGAGGAGGCGGTAGTGCAACCAATATTGGTTGATCGCCGTCAGCTCGTTCTTGAGCACCTGATTGAGATATTCGATGACGCCTTCATCGCCCTTCATGGAACCGGTCCTCGATCGTTTCGACGGTTAGTCTACGCGCGCAGGCGGCTGGGGAACAGGCTAAAAATCGCAGATTTGCGGCACTTTCGCGCAAATGCGAGTGTCAAGCAGTCGCGCGTTCGGCCTCGATGATGCTGCGCGCGAATGGGACGCATTGGCCGCATTTCGCCTGGCGCCCGAGCGCACGATAGGCCTGCGCCGCGCTCATCGCGCCGCCGCGTACCGCATCGCGCAGCTCGCGTTCCCGAATTGCATTGCAGACGCAGACGACCATGGCGCTCTCTTGCTTCGATCACGCGTATGTAGAGCTAATGAGACTGGCTCGCAACGTCTATTGCATCGCGTTCGCAAAAATTCGGTCAGGCCGGGCTGGGGCGCTGCATCGGCTGAAGCTGGAGCCGCGTGAGCGACCGCCACATCCATTCGAGCGGTCCGTACTGGAAGCGATCGAGCCACGGCTTGGACCAGGCCAGCATCAGCGCCCACATCCCCAGCATGGGCAGGTAGAGCGTCGCCCGGCTCAGTTCGCCGTACAGCCCGAATCCATAGCCGTAGAACAGCGTCGTCATCAGGATCGATGTCATCAGATAGTTGGTGAACGCCATCCGCCCGGTCGCCGCGATCCGTTCGACCCACGCGCCGCCGTTGCGGGTGGCCAGGATGATCAGCGCCGCCCAGCCGACGATCATCAACGGCCGCACCGGCGTCGCCAACGCCATCACGCCCAGCGTCACGCTCAGGATCGAGAAATTCGCCGCGACCATCATCGCGGCGATCGCGGCATAGGCGGGGATGCCGATCCCGAAACCGATCGCCAGCCACTTGCGATAGCGTGCCAGCGGCCACGCGCCGGTCAGCATGCCCGATCGCAGCGCGGCCATGCCGAACAACATATAGGCGAGCGTCTCCCACCCGACGAACAGCACGGTGTTGATCGGCGTGCCGGCATGCTTGGCGACCCGCTTGGCAAGAATGTCGGCATAGGTGCCGCGATAATTGGCCAGGTCGGCCGCGATATAGTCGGCGGGAGGCACGCCGAACCCCTTCTCGAACCCCGCCAGCGCCTTCGCCATTTCGGCTGGCGCGCCCGGCTGCTGCGCGGCGAAGATGAAGGCGGGAAGCGACCCCGTCACCAGCATCTCGACCACGATCAACCCGATACCGACCGCGATCATCCGGCGGACCGACAGGTTGCGCATCAGATACGCGATCGACCCCATGATCGCATAGTGATGGAGGATGTCGCCCCACCAGATCAGATACAGGTGGGCGAGGCCGAAGACGAACAGCCAGAACATCCGGGCGAAGTGGATCCGCGCCGGGCTTTCGCCCTTTGCGGTCGCCCGATCGATCACCAGCAGCATTGAAGCGCCGAACAGGAACGAGAACAGCCCGCGCATCTTGCCGTCGAACAGCACGAAATTGAACAGATAGGCGACGAGGTCGATGCCGGTCGCGCCGCCATAGGCGCGCGGATTCATATAGGCGGTGTCGACCATCGACATGCCGACGATGTTCATGGTCAGGATGCCCATCACCGCTACCCCGCGGACGATGTCGAGCGTCCCGATTCGATCGGTCGCGTTGCCGTTCATCTTTGCCCCCCTGTATTGCGCCACCGATACACCGATCGCCCGGCAGCGAAAAGGGGCGCAAGCAGTCAGCTCACAGCCAGGACGTGATCTCCTCGATCGACTTGCGCTGGATGGCATGGAGCGGAATGGTCGCGTCGGCGGCGGCATGGCCGACGGTCACGATCATCAGCGGCTTCTCGTTCGCCGGACGCGCGCAGATCGTGTTCAGGAATCGCATGGGATTGGGGGTGTGCGTAAGCGTCGCCAGCCCCGCCTGATGCAGCGCGGCGAGCAGCAGGCCACAGGCGATGCCGACGCTCTCGGTCACATAATAATTCTGGCGGTCGTCCCCCGGCTGCGGGCCGCCGCGGCGCTGGCCGAACACCACGATCAGCCAGGGTGCCACTTCCAGATAGCTTTTGTCCGCGTCGGTCCCCAACGGGGCCAGCGCCTCCAGCCATTCCTGTCCCGCCTTGCCGGCATAGAATTCGCGTTCCTCGGCCTCCGCGCCCTCGCGGATGGCGCGCTTGGCCGCGGCCGATCCGACCACCGCGAAATGCCAGGGCTGGTGATTGGCCCCGCTCGGCGCGCTGCCCGCCGCCAGGATCGCCGCCTCGATCACCTCGCGCGCCACCGGCGTCGGTGCGAAGGCGCGGCACGTGCGGCGCGTCGCCATTGCGGCATGAAAGGCACGCGCGGCGTCCGCGCGCTCGACGTCGGTCATGTCGGGATAGGGTTGCCAGGGGATGAGGACGGGCTGGGTCATGGGCGAATTGAGCGCCGATCTAAACATCCACAACGTCCCCGTTCGTATCGAGCGAAGTCGAGATACGTGTCTCGACGATGCTCGACACGAGCGGTTTTCATAGGGTTTGGTCTCAATGGTTTCCCTTTCGTCCGGCCCACAATGCTCGCGTCACGCCTTTGCCAGCATCGCCAGC
Organism: Sphingomonas sp. SFZ2018-12; assembly: GCF_022496715.1. Taxonomy (NCBI): domain Bacteria; kingdom Pseudomonadati; phylum Pseudomonadota; class Alphaproteobacteria; order Sphingomonadales; family Sphingomonadaceae; genus Sphingomonas; species Sphingomonas sp. SFZ2018-12. Next base: position 1,776,670 of record NZ_WTFM01000001.1, on the reverse strand, counting down.
AGGTCGGCGGTGCTCGGCCGCTTCTTGTAATCGGTTTCGACCGATTTCGCCTTCACCCGTCCCTTGGCATCGAGGACGAGGACGGTGGGATAGGGGACGCCATAGGCGAAATTGCCCTCCGGATAGCGCGGGTCGCGCAGGCCCCAGGCGTTGGCCATCGCGCCACCGGCATCGCTCAGCAGCGGGAACGCGATGTTCTGCTTCGCAGCGAAATCGGCGAGCACCGCGGGATCGTCATAGCTGACCGCGACGAAGCGCACGCCCTTCGCGCGCGCCTGCGCGGCGATGTCGCCCAGCCCCTTCAGCTGCGTCTGGCAATAGGGGCACCATTTCGCCGACCTGAACAGCACGACCATGATCGGCTTGCCCGCCGCCTGTCGCTGCAAAGTCGTCGGCTTGCCGTCCTGGCCGCGCAGCGCGTGGCCGAGCGCGAGCTTGCCGCCGACCGCCGGACCCGGCACCGACTGGGCCAGCGCCGGCGCGGACGGGCTGGTCGCAAGCACGGCGATGCCCGCGGGTGCCAGCAGCAGGGCGGAGAGCGTCGGGCCGATCAGTCGGGACATGATGTTTCCTTGCAGGTTGAACGGGTCTCGTCCCGGTTCGCGGCGACGACCGTGCGGGTTACAGCGCCGCGGCGTCGCCCATCAGCGTGGGAAAGAAGCCTTCGTGCGCGGCGCGCAGTTCCTCGATCGTCACCGCCCAGTCGCCATCCTCGGTCTCGAACAGGATGCGGTCGCGGATCGTGCGGCCCAACGGATCGACCGGCACGTCGGCCGCGTGCGCCGCCGCCATGAAGTCGGCGAGACAGGTGTCGCACACGGTCACGACGTACAGCCCCTGGTCCTCGCCAAAGAAGGAGCCGGCATTGCCGAACGGCTGGGGCGAATCGATCAGCGCGCCGATGCCGCTGGCCAGCGCCATTTCGGCGACCGCGACCGCGACGCCGCCGTCGGACACGTCATGGCACGCCTTGATCGCACCGCAGCCGATCTGCCCGCGGATGAAGTCGCCGGTCCGCCGTTCGGCCTTCAGGTCGACGAACGGCGGCGGCCCATCCTCGCGCCCGTGCAGTTCGCGCAGCCACAGCGACTGGCCCAGATGTCCCTCGCGCTCGCCGACCAGCAGGATGATGTCGCCCAGCCCCTTGAACCCGATCGTCGCCGATCGCTCCCAGTCCTTGAGAATGCCGACCCCGCCGATCGCCGGGGTGGGCAGGATGGCGGAGCCACCGCCCGTCGCCTTCGATTCGTTGTAGAGCGACACATTGCCGCTCACGATCGGAAAATCGAGCGCGCGGCACGCCTGGGCCATGCCGTCCAGGCACCCGACGATCTGGCCCATGATCTCGGGCCGCTGCGGATTGGCGAAGTTCAGGCAGTTGGTGATGGCGAGCGGGGTCGCGCCGACACAGGTCAGGTTGCGCCACGCCTCCGCCACCGCCTGCTTGCCGCCCGCGACCGGGTCGGCGAAGCAATAGCGCGGCGTGCAGTCGGTGGTCATTGCCAGTGCCTTGGCCGTCCCGTGGACCCGCACCACCGCCGCGTCGCCGCCGGGGCGCTGCACCGTGTCGGCGCCGACTTGGGTGTCATACTGCTCCCAGATCCAGCGCCGGCTGGCGAGATCGGGTGTCGCCATTAGCTTGAGCAGGTCGACCGCGACGTTCGCGCTTTCCGGCGCGTCGGTCAGATCGGCGGGCGGAGGCGTCGGCACCCACGGCCGGTCATAGAGCGGCGCTTCGTCGGCCAGCGGCCCGAGCGGGATGTCGGCGACGGTCTCGCCCCGCCATTTGAGCACCATGCGGCCCCCAAGAACCGGATCCGGCTCGGTGACGGTGCCGATCACCGCGAAGTCGAGCTCCCATTTGCGGAAGATCGCCTCCGCCTCGGCCTCGCGGCCGGGCTTGAGCACCATCAGCATCCGTTCCTGCGATTCGGACAGCATCATCTCATAGGGCGTCATGCCGGCTTCGCGCTGGGGCACATGGTCCATGATCAGTTCGATGCCGACCCCACCCTTCGACGCCATTTCGACGCTGGAGGAGGTCAGGCCGGCCGCGCCCATATCCTGGATCGCCACAATGGCGTCCGACGCCATCAGCTCCAGGCACGCCTCGATCAGCAGCTTCTCCGTGAAGGGATCGCCGACCTGGACGGTCGGGCGCTTCTCGTTCGACTTCTCGTCGAAATCGGCGCTCGCCATCGTCGCGCCATGGATGCCGTCGCGCCCGGTCTTCGACCCGACATAGACCACCGGATTGCCGATGCCGGCGGCGGCGCTGTAGAAGATCTTGTCCTGCTGGGCGATGCCGACGGTCATCGCGTTGACCAGAATGTTGCCATCGTAAGCGGGGTGGAAATTGACCTCGCCCCCCACCGTCGGGACGCCGACGCAATTGCCATAACCGCCGATGCCGTGGACGACGCCGGCGATCAGGTGGCGCATCTTCGGATGATCGGGCCGGCCAAAGCGCAGCGCGTTCAGGTTCGCGATCGGCCGCGCGCCCATGGTGAACACGTCGCGCAGGATGCCGCCCACCCCGGTCGCCGCGCCCTGATAGGGCTCGATATAGGACGGGTGGTTGTGGCTCTCCATCTTGAAGATCGCCGCCTGGCCGTCGCCGATGTCGATGACGCCCGCATTCTCGCCGGGGCCGCAGATCACCCAGGGTGCCTCGGTTGGCAGCTTCTTCAGGTGGATGCGGCTGGATTTGTAGCTGCAATGCTCCGACCACATGACCGAGAAGATGCCGAGCTCGGTCAGGTTGGGCACCCGTCCCAGCGCCGCCAGCACGCGATCATATTCTTCGGGCGACAGGCCGTGCTCGGCAACGATTTCGGGCGTGATCTCGGTCATGCGCCGCGCTTTAGGGGGATGCGGCGAAGGGCGCAATTGCGCGTGCTGTGCGACGTCTGGTTTCGACCTGCCCGTGCGCGTTTGATCGGGATGCGGAGCGGGACGACAGGTGCACGATGCCGGCAGGGTGGCATGTGGCCGCATGATTGGCCCGAGACACGTATCTGGAATGGAGAATTCAGCGAATGCCAGCCGCAAATCCTCTGTCACCCCGGCCTTGTGCCGGGGTCCACGGTGCGGCGAGGCGTCGGCCTCCGGTTCGTGAGGGCAAAGCGGGCGGCAAGGTGGACCCCGGCACAAGGCCGGGGTGACGGGGCAGGTGGCAACGTGAGGCCAATCGATCGCTGCCGCTCTGGTTATCGTCCCTATCGCATCAGTTGCGCCGGCGCCCCCGTCGTCTCAGGCGCCTGAGCAGATCGCGCTTGGCCAGGCTTTCAAACATCTCCTCGGGGCCTTCGGGATCGAGGATCTTGTTGTCGGCCAGCCATTCCTCGACCGCCGTCAGGTCCGGGATCTCGTAATCGATCAGCGTTCGCCCGGGGCGGCGCAGGGCGTCGATCGTGGCGATCAGCGATCCCGTGGCCATCACCGTGCGCGCGACCGTCACCGGGTCGCAGCCCAGATGTTCGGCGATCAGGTCGTTGCGGATGCCCGCGATCGTCGCTTCCTCGTCCGCATTGCCGGGCAATGTCGCGTCGATCGTCACGTCGCATTCGGTGTCGAGCCGCATCGAGCGGTTGTTGAAATTGGACGAACCGACGCGCAGCACGAGGTCGTCGATGATCGTCACCTTGGCATGGACATAGATCGGCGTGCCCGCCGTGGTGACCGGGTGATAGATGCGCAGCCGGTTGGCATGGTCGCGCTGCTTCAGCGCCTGGAACAGGCGCGCGCGGGCGGTGTCCATCGCGATCGGCTCGAGCCAGCCGTCGGCCTTGACCGGGTTGACGATGACGAACTCGGGCGGATCGGGTTCGTCCAGCCGGCGCGCGATCGCCTCGGCCACCTTGCGTGAGGCGAAATACTGGCTCTCGGCATAGACATGGCGTTCGGCGCGCGCGATCAGGTCGACATAGAGCGCCTCGATCTCGGTCACAGCATCCAGATCGGGCATGGTCGGCGAAGAGCGCGAAATCGCGACATCGGCATCGGTGAACATCGTCGCCAGACCCTCGGGCCAGCATTCTTCCGCCGTATCCGGCGCCGCCATCGGCGCGCCGCCCGCGCGCGCCCAGCGATTGCGGCACAATTCGCCCAGCGCGCCCGCAACCGGCCCCGACAGCGCGGTGGTCGCATCGTGCCAGGGGCCATAGGGCGTGCCGTCGGGCTCGCGCCGGCGCGGCTCGTCGTCGCGATGATCGCGCGTGTCCCAGCGGTCGACCGTCATGTCGATGCCGCCGCAAAAGGCGAGGCGATCGTCGATCACCACGATCTTCTGGTGGTGCGACGCGCCCGCGGGGTGAAAGGCGTCGAGCTTCACATGGATGCGCGGGTGCCGCCACCAGCGGATCAGCGTCATCAGCGTGGTCGGCTGAAAGAAGCTCTTCAGCGCGCCGGTGTCCCAGCGCAGAATATGCACCTGAAGCGCGGGATTGCGGGCGACCAGCCAGTCGATGAACGGCCCGACTTCGGCCGGGGCATCGTCGTCATGTTCGTGGACCAGCTTGATCCGCGCGTCGAAATCCCATCCGACCAGCAGGATCTGTTGCCGGGCCTGACGCATCGCGGAGCGGACGTGGCGGAAATACTGCTCGGCATCGACGATCACGGTTGCGCGCGTCGCGCGCGCGATCCGCCAGCAGTTGCGGCCGGGATCGAGCGCATGGGGGTCGTTTTCGGCCACGCGCGCCTCCTCCATGCCGCCGTCAGCTACCCGAATGATCCGGGGGCGCAACGGTTCCGTCGAGGAATCGCGCCGCGTCGGCGGCGCTGCGATCGGCCGCCTCCTCCATCGGGATGTGGCCAATGCCGGGATAGACGATCAGCTTCGCCTTCGGGATGCGCGCCGCCAGCCACCGCCCGGACGACGCGGGGATCAACCGATCCTGCGCGCCCCACAGGATCAGCGTCGGCGCGGCGATGCGGGCGAGCGCCGCGTCGGTGGCATTGTCGGGCGGGATCGCAAACCGCTCGATCGTTGCGGCCCGGTTGCCGGGATAGCGCAGCAGCTCCCAATAACGATCGATCAGCTGGTCGGTCGCGCGCCGCGGGTCGGCATAGGCCGCGGGCAGGCTGTCGGCGATCAGGCTGCGCGGCGTGATCGAAGTCGCCAGATTGCGGATCACCGGCATGCGCGCAACGCGAAAGGCGATCGGGGCCTCTCCGCCCTGCGGGTCGGGCTGGCCGACCGAATCGACCAGGATCAGCGCGCTCACCCGGTCGGGATGCGCGAGCGCATAGCGCCACGCGACGCCGCCGCCCATCGAATTGCCCGCCACCGCCATATGCGCGATGCCGAGCGTGCGGCGCACCCGCTCGACCGTGTCGACAAAGGCGGCGGGCGCATAGTCACCGGCAGGATTGGGGCCGGTCAGGCCATGGCCGATCTGGTCGAAGCGGATGACGCGATAGCGCGCCTGCAGCCGCGTCGCCCAGGGTTCCCAGGTGTGAAGCGACGCGTTCGATCCGTGCAGCAGCATCAGCACAGGGGCGTCGCGCGGCCCGGTATCGCGCAGATGGACGGTCAGCCCGCCGCCGACATCGACGAAACGCGACGGCGCGGGCGCGTATTTCGCGCGCATTGCCGCCGGGTCGGTATCGGGGGTGTAGCCGGTTGCAAAACCGATCGCGGCGACGGCCAGCAGCGCCAGCAACGCGAACCGCCACACGGGTCGCCGCCGCCCCGGCCTGCGCATCCGCCCGATCGGGGGCAGGGTGGGAGCTATGCGGCGTCCTCCGCGTCGCGTTCCAGCCATTGTTCGAGCCACTTGATCGTGTAGTCGCCCGATTTGAACTCGGCGTCCTCGAGCAGCGCCTGATGCAGCGGGATCGTCGTCCTGACCCCTTCGATCACGAATTCCTCGAGCGCGCGCTTCAGCCGCAGGATGCAACCCTCGCGCGTGCGGCCATAGACGATCAGCTTGGCGACCATGCTGTCGTAATAGGGCGGGATCCTGTAACCGGCATACAACCCGCTATCGACGCGGACGTGCATCCCGCCGGGGGCGTGGAAATACTTCACCAGCCCCGGCGACGGCGCAAAGGTGCGCGGGTCCTCGGCATTGATCCGGCATTCGATCGCGTGGCCGCGAAACTCGATCTCTTCCTGGCGCACCGACAGCGGATGGCCTTCCGCCACGCGGATCTGCTCGCGGACCAGGTCGACCCCGGTGATCGCCTCGGTCACCGGATGCTCGACCTGCAGGCGGGTGTTCATTTCGATGAAGTAGAACTCGCCATTTTCCCACAGGAACTCGATCGTGCCCGCGCCGCGATAGCCCATGTCGGCCATGGCGCGCGCGACGATGCCGCCCATCCGCTCGCGCTCGGCATGGCTCAGCACGGGCGAGGGGGCTTCCTCCAGCACCTTCTGGTGGCGGCGCTGCAGCGAACAGTCGCGCTCGCCCAGATGGATGGCATTGCCGTTGCCGTCACCAAAGATCTGGAACTCGATATGGCGCGGATTGCCGAGATATTTCTCCATATAGACGGTGTCGTCGCCGAACGCCGCCTTCGCCTCGCTGCCCGCCTGCTGCATCAGCGTTTCGAGCTGGCTCTCGTCGGGCACCACCTTCATGCCGCGCCCGCCGCCACCCGATGCAGCCTTGATCAGCACCGGATAGCCGATTTCGGCGGCAATCCGCTTGGCCTCCGCCAGGTCACCGATCGCGCCGTCGGATCCGGGCACCAGCGGCAGGCCCAGCGCGCCGGCGGTGCGCTTGGCTTCCACCTTGTCGCCCATGATGCGGATATGTTCGGGCTTGGGCCCGACGAAGACGATGTTGTGCAGCTCGACGATCTCGGCGAACTTCGCGTTCTCGCTGAGGAAGCCGTAGCCGGGATGAATCGCGTCCGCGCCCGAGATTTCGGCGGCCGAGATGATGTTGGGGATGTTGAGATAGCTCTGCGCGGCCGGGGCCGGGCCGATGCAGATCGCCTCGTCGGCCAGCCGGACGTGCATGGCATCGGCATCCGCGGTCGAATGCACCGCCACCGTCTTGATCCCCATTTCATGACAGGCGCGGTGGATGCGCAGCGCGATTTCGCCGCGATTGGCGATCAGCAGCTTCTTGATCTGGGCCATCCGTTACTCGATCACGACCAGCGGCTGATCGAATTCGACCGGCTGGCCATTGTCGACCAGGATCGCGCCGACGGTGCCGGCGGCGGTCGCGGTGATGCGGTTCATCACCTTCATCGCCTCGATGATCACCAGCGTATCGCCGGCGGCGACCTTCTGGCCGGTCGCGATGAACGGCTTGGCGCCCGGCTCGGCCGCGAGATAGACGGTGCCGACCATCGGCGACTTGACCGCATTGGCGGCCGGTGCGGCGGGGGCGGGCGCCGCCGGTGCGGCAGGCGCGGACGACGTGGCCGGGGCCTGCGGCGCGGCGGCGATCGGCGCGGCCATCATCGCCGGTGCGGCGGTCACGGTGCGGGCGACGCGCACCTTGCGCTCGCCGTCCTGCACCTCGATTTCGGTCAGCTGCGTTTCGTCGAGTACGCCGGCCAGCTGGCGCACGAGGTCGACATCGACCCGCATCGCCCCGCCGCCGCTCGACGAGTCACCCTGTTTTTCGGTCATTCGACCCTCTGTTCGTTATGATCAAGTGCGGCGCTTTGTCAGATGCGCGCCGCCGCTTCAAGCGCGAGCACATAGGATTGCGCGCCGAAACCGGCGATCGTTCCGTGCACGCCCCGCCCGATCAGGCTGCAGTGGCGAAAGGATTCGCGCGCATGCGGGTTGGACAGGTGCACCTCGATCACCGGCGTCGTCACCGACTTGATCGCATCAAGCAGCGCGACCGACGTATGGGTAAAGCCGCCGGGATTGAGGATCACCGCGCGCGCGCCCGTCGCCTGCGCCTCGTGGATCCAGTCGATCAGATGGCCTTCATGATTCGACTGGCGCATGTCGATCGCCAGGTCGAGCACGCGGGCGCGATCCTCCAGCATCCCCGCGATGTCGTCCAGCGTGTCGGCCCCGTAGACGTCGGGCTCGCGCGTGCCGAGCAGGTTGAGGTTGGGGCCGTTCAGGACGAACACGGTTTCGGGCATGATCGGGCTTTCGGTTGCGATGCGTTGGGCCAGGCCTATATCCGCCCCTGTCGGGTTTACCAAAACCGTTCGTGTCGAGCGCAGTCGGGACACGGCCTTCAAGTTCAGCGTCCCTCGACCGCGCTCGGGACGACCGGAGATATAGCGTCTTGGCTCACTTGGACGGCACCGTCACCATTACCGTCAATGGCGAGCACCGCCGGGTGCGCGCCGGCACGACCATCGCCGCGCTGACGCGCGAGCTGGGGCTCGTCCCCGAAAAGGTCGCGGTCGAGCGCAACCTGGAGATCGTGCCGCGATCGACGCTGGCCGATGTCGTGATCGACGACGGCGACGAGCTGGAGATCGTCCATTTCGTCGGCGGCGGCGATCATGGCACACGGGTGGATGAAGACAGCTGGACGGTCGCGGGCCGGACGTTCCGATCACGGCTGATCGTCGGCACCGGCAAGTACAAGGATTTCGCCCAGAACGCCGCCGCGGTCGAGGCATCGGGGGCAGAGATCGTCACCGTCGCGGTGCGCCGGGTCAATGTCAGTGACCCCAATGCGCCGATGCTGACCGACTATATCGACCCTAAAAAGGTCACGTATCTGCCCAACACTGCCGGCTGCTTCGACGCCGACAGCGCAGTGCGCACGCTGCGGCTGGCGCGCGAGGCAGGGGGATGGGACCTGGTCAAGCTGGAGGTGCTGGGCGAGGCGCGGACGCTTTATCCCGACATGCGCGAAACGCTGAAGGCGACCGAGGTGCTCGTGCGCGAAGGCTTCAAGCCGATGGTCTACTGCACCGACGATCCGATCGCGGCGAAGCAGCTGGAGGAAGCCGGTGCGGTCGCGATCATGCCGCTGGGCGCACCGATCGGGTCGGGGCTGGGCATCCAGAACCGGGTGACGATCCGCCTGATCGTCGAGGGCGCGAAGGTGCCGGTGCTGGTCGACGCGGGCGTCGGCACGGCGTCGGACGCGGCGGTGGCGATGGAACTGGGCTGCGACGGCGTGTTGATGAACACCGCGATCGCCGAGGCGAAGGACCCGGTGCTGATGGCGCGGGCAATGCGCCTCGCCGTCGAGAGCGGCCGATTCGCGTATCGCGCCGGCCGGATGGCGCAGCGGCGCTATGCCGACCCGTCCAGCCCGCTCGCCGGGCTGATTTGACCCCCAATCGACGCGGTTTCGGTCCAATCAACCCATTTTTGGGCGTTCTGACCAGTGGACGCTGTTGCGGATCGCAATTACACGGGCACGGCAATTTGCACAGAAGGGCTAGAATCTATGAATAATGCCGATCTCGCCGACCGTCTTGCCGGTGATCATGGTCTGACCAAGACCGACGCCAAGAAGCTGGTCGATGGCGTGTTCGCCGCCATTGCCGATGCGGCCGCCAAGGGCGAGGAAATCTCGCTCAGCGGCTTTGGCAAGTTCAAGGTCAAGGAAAGCGCGGCGCGCGAAGGTCGCAACCCGTCGACCGGCGCGACGATCCAGATCGCAGCGTCGAAGAAGCTGACCTTTGCGCCGGCCAAGGCGGTCAAGGACAAGCTGAACGGCTGATCCTTGCCGATCCCGGCATGACCGGGTCCAATTCGCCGCCCCCGGTATCCGACGGTGCCGGGGGCGGTGTCATTTCCGGAGAGCGCCGCAGCCATGGTCCCGCGTGAATTGATCGGCACCGCCGACGTGCCCGGCGGCGAACCGCTCCGGCTGTTCCGGCGCGGCGACGACTATATGATCGTGCTCGACCGCAACGAATTGATGAGCACGCGGATGCGCGGGTCGGAGATCGCGCTGGCGACGATGACCTGCGCGCGGCTGCGCGACCGGGCCGCGGCGCGGCTGCTGATCGGCGGTTATGGCATGGGCTTCACGCTGCGCGCCGCGCTCGCCGAACTGGGGGCGGGCGCGCGGGTCGATGTCGCCGAGCTGGTGCCCGGCATCATCGCATGGGCACGCGGGCCGATGGCGGCGCTGACCGCCGGTTGCCTCGACGATCCGCGCGTGACCCTGATCGACGGCGATGTCGGGCGTGTCATCACGGCGGCGCGCGGCGCCTATGACGCGATCCTGCTCGATGTCGACAACGGCCCCGACGGCCTGACCCGCGCCGCCAATGATTCGCTCTATTCGATGCGCGGACTGGCGTCGGCGCGCGCGGCGCTGGCGCCGGGCGGGGTGCTCGCGATCTGGTCGGCGGCGCCCGACAATGTCTTTGCCCGCCGGCTCGCCGACAGCGGGTTTGCGGTCGACGAACAGGCGGTGCGCGCGCGGGAGAATGGCAAGGGCCCGCGCCACGTCATCTGGTTCGCAACCCGGCGGTGATCCGTTCTCTGCCGCGCTGGCCCAATGACCTAGTGGATTCGCGCGCGAATTGGCCTATGTTCGCGCCATCGTGATCCACGCGCTCGCCAATCCTGCCCGTTTCCTGAAGATCGCGCGGCCGCTGACTCCCCTGCTCGTCTGGGCGGGGCTGGCGCTGACCCTGTTCGGCGTGTGGGCCGGATTGACCCGGACGCCGCCCGACTATCTGCAGGGCGAAACGGTTCGAATCCTCTATATCCACGTTCCCGCCGCCTGGCTGGGCATGGCCGGATGGTCGGGAATCGCGGTGTCGAGCATCGCCTATCTGATCTGGCGCCACCCGCTGGCGACGGTGTCGGCCCGGGCGTGCGCGGTGCCGGGCGCGCTGTTCGCCGCGATCTGCCTTGCCACCGGATCGATCTGGGGACGGCCGACCTGGGGGACCTGGTGGCAATGGGACGGGCGGCTGACGTCGATGCTGCTGCTGTTCTTTATCTACCTTGCCTATATCGCGCTTGCCCGCGCCGATCAGGACCGCGGCGGCGACGGGCGCATCCCCGCGCTGTTCGGGATTGCCGGTTCGGCGCTGCTGCCCGTCATCCGTTACTCGGTGGTGTGGTGGAACACGCTGCACCAGGGCCAGAGCCTGACGCTGACGAAGAACACGATCGCGAGCGAGATCCTGTGGCCGCTGGGCTTCACGCTCTCGGGCTTCACCCTGTTGTTCGCGGGCATCGTCTTGATGCGGATGCGCGCCATCCTGGCGACCGGCCGGGTCGAGGCGCGGATGCGGCGGATGGCCGCGGCATGAGGCGGGCGGCATCGGCATGAATCAATGGGCCTTCGTGATCGCGGCCTATGCCGTGACCTTTGGCGGGGCTGGCGCGATCCTGCTGCTCAGCTATGTGACGATGCGCCGCGCCGAACGCGCGGCCGATGAGGTGAAGACGCGGCGATGAAGGCGAAGCATCAACGGCTGGTCCTGGTCGCGCTGGGCGTGACGGCGGTAATGGGGGCGAGCGCGCTGGCGCTTTCCGCGCTCAAGGACGAGGCCGCGTTCTTCTATGCCCCCGGCGACGTCGTCGGCAAATCGCCGCCGGTCGGTCGCGCGGTGCGGCTGGGCGGGATGGTCGAGGCGGGATCGATCCGCCGCCAGCCCGACGGCGTGTCGATCGCCTTTACCGTCACCGACGGCAAGGCGCGGGTGCCCGTCACCTTCAGCGGCATCGCCCCCGACCTGTTCAAGGAGAAATCGGGCGTGGTCGCCGAGGGTCAGTTCCGCCCCGACGGCAGCTTCGCCGCCGACAATCTGCTCGCCAAGCATGACGAGCGTTACATGCCCCCGGAAATGGCGGGCAAGATGGCCGCCGCCGAGACGCTGAAGCAATGATCGCCGAAGCCGGTCTGGCGGCGCTGTGGCTCGCCGCAGCCCTGGCGCTGCTGCAATTCGTGCTCAGCGTGCTCGGGCTTCGCCTCGCGCACATTGCCGGCGACCGCGACGACCGGCGCGAAACCGCGGCGCAGCTGATCGCGGGCGTGCGCCCGGTCGCCATCGTCCAGGGCGCGCTGGCGGCGCTTGCCTTCGTGCTGCTCATCACGCTGTTCGTGCGCTCCGACATGTCGGTGCTGCTGGTCGCGACCAACAGCCATTCGGCCAAGCCGCTTATCTACAAGATCGCGGGCGCGTGGGGGAACCACGAAGGCTCGATGCTGCTGTGGGTGACGGTGCTGGCGCTCGCGGGGGCGGGCATCGCGCTCATCGAACGGCGGCTCGGCGAAGCGACGCTGGTCGCGACGATCGGCGCGCAGGCGTTCATCGCGCTCGGCTTCTACGCGTTCCTGCTGATCGCCTCCAACCCCTTTGCGCGGCTCAACCCGGCGGCGCCCGAGGGGCAGGGGCTGAACCCGCTGCTGCAGGACCCCGGCCTCGCCTTTCACCCGCCGACGCTCTATTTCGGCTATGTCGGCCTGTCGATCGCCTTTTCCTTCGCGGTCGGCGCGCTGGTGATGCGCGATGTCGGCCCGCCCTTTGCGCGCGCGATGCGCCCCTGGGTGCTCGGCGCGTGGATTTTCCTGACGCTCGGCATCACGGCGGGCAGCTACTGGGCCTATTACGAGCTCGGCTGGGGCGGCTGGTGGTTCTGGGACCCGGTCGAGAACGCGTCGCTGATGCCGTGGCTGGCCGCGACCGCTTTGCTCCATTCGGTCAATGTGCTGGCCGCGCGCGACGGCCTCAGGTCGTGGACGATCATGCTCGCGGTCATCGCCTTTTCGATGTCGATGATCGGCACCTTCCTCGTGCGATCGGGCATCCTGACCAGTGTCCACGCCTTTGCCGTCGACCCCGAACGCGGCAGCTTCATCCTGGCGCTGCTCGCCATCTATATCGGCGGCGCGCTCGCCTTGTTCGGCCTGCGCATCGGCAGCGTGCGCCAGGGCGCGACGTTCGAGCTGGTCAGCCGCGAGGGCGGGCTGGTCTTCAACAACCTGCTGCTCTCGGTCATCCTGGGCATCGTGCTGATCGGAACGCTCTATCCGATCGTGGCACAGGCGATGGGTACGCAATTGTCGGTCGGTCCGCCCTTCTTCAACAAGACGACCGGGCCGATCGCGCTCGCGCTGATGGTAGGCATGGCGGTCGGGCCGATGCTGCGCTGGCGGCGCGACGATGGTGGCGCGGCGCTGCGCCGGGTGGTCATCCCCGCCGGGGTCGCGGCGGTGGCGGGCGTCGTGCTGCTGATCGCCGCGCCGGGTGCCGGGCCGTTCCCGATCCTGGGGCTGGCGCTCGCGGCCGGGCTGGCGGTGGCGAGCGTGCTGCCGCTGTTCCGCCGCGACCTGGCCCGCGTGCCGCTGTTCACCTATGGCATGATCCTGGCCCATCTGGGGGTCGCGGTGTCGATCGCGGGCATGGCGAGCGAGCGCGCATTTACCGTCGAGCGGCTGGTCGCGGTGCGCCCGGGCGAGACGACGCGGGTCGGGCCCTATGCGGTCACGCTGATCGGCATCGCGCCGGCGATCGGCCCCAACTGGTCGGCACTGGAGGGGCGTCTGCGTGTCCAGCGCGGGGACGGCACCCCGTTCTTGATGGGGCCGCAGAGCCGCTTCTTCTCTGCCCCGCCGACGGTGACGAGCGAGGCCGCGATCCTGACCGTCGCCGACGGCCAGCTCTATACCGTGCTCGGCCAGCTCGACGGTGCGGGCCGCGTGCAGCTCCGGCTATGGTGGAAACCGTATGTGACGCTCATCTGGCTGGGCGGCGCGATGATCGGGCTGGGCGGCCTGCTCGCCCTGATCGGCCGCTTGTGGCGCGAGCGGCGCGGCACCCGGCGTCAGGCCCGGCAGGAGGCCTGGGCGTGAGGCGGCTGCTCATCTGGCTTCCGCTGCTCGTCTTCGTGCTGCTCGTCGCGGTGGCGCTGCGTGGCCTGCTCGCCCCCGCCGACCCGATCGTGCGCTCGGCGATGGTCGGAAAGCCGCTGCCGGCGTTCGACCTGCCCCCGATTGCACCGGGCAAGCCCGGCCTGTCGAGCGCGTCGTTCCGGGGCGGCGAGCCGCGCCTGCTCAACGTGTTCGCCAGCTGGTGCGTGCCCTGCATCGCGGAGGCACCACAGCTGCTGAAGCTTAAACAGGCGGGCGCGCGCATTGACGCGATCGCGATCCGCGACAAGGGACCGGCGATCGCGCGCTTTCTTGCCGAACATGGCGATCCCTATCAACGCATCGGCGACGACCGGGAAAGCAAGGTCCAGCTGTCGCTGGGCTCGTCGGGGGTGCCGGAGACCTTCGTGATCGACGGGCAAGGGGTGATTCGCGCCCAGCATGTCGGCGACATCCGCGACGACGATGTCGGAAAGCTGCTCAAGGCGCTGGAGGAGGCGCGGTGAGGCGGGCGATCATCGCGCTCGGCCTGCTCGTCGCCGGCCCCGCGCTGGCCCAGTCGGACCAGCCGCCCGCGCGCATGGCCGACACGCAGCTCGCCGATCCGGCGAAGGAGCGCGAGGCCAAGGCGCTGATGGAAACGCTGCGCTGCCTCGTCTGCCAGGGCCAGTCGATCGCCGACAGCGACGCGGAAATGGCCGGCGACATGCGCGCGCTGGTCCGCGAGCGGATGCAGCAGGGCGAAAGCGCGGGTCAGGTGCGCGACTGGCTGATCGAACGCTATGGCGACTATGTCAGCTACGATCCGCCGGTGACGGAGGCGACCGCGCCCTTGTGGATCGCGCCGATCCTGTTGCTGATCGCCGGCGTCGCGGTCGCCGCGCGCAGCTTCAAGCGCAAGGCGCGGAAGCGTTGATGACGGGCGAGGCTCCGTTGGTATCGCGCAGGGTCTGCCGCTGATGGGCTGGGTGGCGCTGGCGGTTCTGGCACTGGCGGCGGGCGCGCTGCTGTGGTTGTGCGGTGCGCCGCGTGCGCTGACGATGATCCTGGCCGCGGCGCTCGTGCTCGGCGCCGCGGGCTATGCGTGGCAGGGGCGACCGACATTGGCGGACAGCCCGCGTACGGCCCAGGCGCGGCAGCTGGAGATGGAACCGGGGCTTGTGACCTTTCGCGCCGCCATTCTCGGCACGCGCAATCGCGGCGCGTTCAGCACCGCCGATGCCGCAATCCTGGCGGGCCGGCCGGACGAGGCGGTCGCGGTGCTGATCCGCGCCGTCCAGCGCGCGCCCGACGATTTCGCGGTGTGGACCGCGCTCGGCACAGCCTATGCGATCAACGACAATCAGCAAATGTCGCCCGCCGCCAGCTTCGCCTTCGCCCGCGCGGTCAGGCTGGCCCCGCGCGAGCCGGGACCGCCCTTTTTCCTGGGGCTCGCGCTCGTCAATGCGGGCGAGCTGGAGGCGGCCCGTGCCGCCTGGGCCCGCGCGTTGGCGCTGTCGCCGCGCGATGCGCCCTATCGCCGCGATATCGAGGAACGGGTGCGCCTGCTCGACGGCTTCATCGGCATGATGGCGCGCCCCGCGCCACGATAGGCGACGCGCTGCTGCGCGCGCTAATTTCGGCTTCCGAACCTACAGGGGGCTATCCTACGCGGGGCCGCTGGGCCTATGTCCGGGACATGGCCTTGACCGTTGTCCGCATCGCCCCGTCCGGCATCGCTGTCGCCCCGAACGATCGGGTGCGCGGGTGCGAGCATCGGCGCGCACAGCCCGCAACTTCCGCAACTTCGCGCGCATGATCGCGCACCTGACCGGGGTGCTGGCCAGCGCCGGCCTGGACAGCGCGGTGGTCGATGTCGGCGGCGTCGGCTATCTGGTCGGCGCGTCGGCGCGCACGCTGGGGGCGCTGCCGCCCGTGGGGTCGACCGTCACGCTCCACACCGAAATGCTGGTGGGGGAGGATTTCATCCGCCTGGTCGGTTTCGCCGATGCGGGCGAGCGCGACTGGTTCCGACTGCTGACCGGGGTGCAGGGCGTCGGCGCGCGCGTGTCGCTCGCTATCCTGTCGGTGCTGTCGCCCGATGAGCTCAACATCGCCGTCGCGCGTCAGGACAAGGCGATGGTCGCGCGCGCCAACGGGGTCGGGCCGAAGCTTGCCGAACGCATCGTGCGCGAGCTGAAGGACAAGGCCGGCGGGCTGGTGATCGGGCCGGCCGTTGCCGGGGCCGCGGCCGCACCCCCGGCCGGCGCGGCTGCCGATGCCGCGTCCGCGCTGCTCAACCTCGGCTTCAGGCCCGCCGAAGCCGCTGCCGCGGTGCGCGCCGCCGAGGACGAACTGGGCACCGCCGCGACGCTCGACGCCCTCGTCCGGCTGGCGCTGCGCAAGGCGGCGAAATGAACCTGCACCGCTCACCACGACGTTGGCGCGTCGCGTGTAAGCAGCTATGTTACACGTCATGACCGACTTGACCCTTTCGCTTCCGCCGGCCCTGCAAAGCTGGATCAACGCGCGTGTCGCCGACGGTCTGTATCTTGATGCCGCCGACTACCTACGCGATCTGGTTCGCCGCGATCAGGAGTCGGCGGACGCCGATACGCGCTGGGTGCGCGCCATGATTGAGGAGGGGCTGGCATCCGGTATTGTCGACCAGGATCCTCGGGATATCGTTCGCGAGCTGATTGACCAAGATCCTGATCTTCGTGACTAGTTTGCGCACGACGGCGGCGGCACGCGCCGACATTCGGAACATCCGTAGCTACAGCAAGACCGCCTTCGGTCCGCAGCTCGCACGCGACTATCTCGACGGCCTGGCTGCGGCGTTTGACCGCATTGCCGCGAAACCCCAGGTGGGTCATCCAGAAGCGGCGCTGGGAGATCTGATCCGCAGCGTGAAGTATCGGTCGCACCGCATTTATTATCGTGTCGAAGGCGACGGCATCCTCGTGGTGCGCGTCCTGCATCACGCTCGAGACAGGCCGTCGACTGTCGGAAGCAGCCAATGACCGACGACCGTCTGCTCACCGCCGCCCGCCGCCCGGAGGATGTCGACGCCGCGCTGCGGCCGCGCGCGCTCGACGACTTCGTGGGCCAGCAGGGCGCGCGCGACAATCTGCGCGTGTTCATCGCTGCCGCGAAAGCCCGCGGTGAAGCGCTTGACCACGTGTTGTTTTTCGGCCCGCCGGGGCTGGGCAAGACGACGCTGGCGCAGATCATCGCGCGCGAGATGGGTGTCGGGTTCCGCGCCACCTCCGGCCCGGTCATCGCCAAATCGGGCGATCTCGCCGCCTTGCTCACCAATCTCGAGGACGGCGACGTCCTGTTCATCGATGAGATTCACCGCCTCGCGCCGGCGGTCGAGGAAGTGCTGTATCCGGCGATGGAGGACCGCGCGCTCGACCTGATGATCGGCGAGGGGCCGTCGGCGCGGTCGGTGCGGATCGACCTGCCGCGCTTCACCCTGGTCGGCGCGACGACGCGGCAAGGGCTGCTCACCACGCCGCTGCGCGACCGGTTCGGCATCCCGGTGCGGCTCAATTTCTACACGGTCGACGAGCTGGAGCGCGTCGTCACCCGCGCCGCCGGGCTGCTCGGACTCGCGATCGCGCCCGATGGCGCGCGCGAAGTGGCGCGGCGTTCGCGCGGCACGCCTCGCATCGCCGGGCGGCTGCTCCGCCGGGTGCGCGATTTCGCCCACGCCGCCGGGCACGAGGTCGTCGATGCACGCGCCGCCGATGCCGCGCTCAACCGGCTGGAGGTCGATGCGCTCGGCCTCGACGCGATGGACCGGCGCTACCTCACGATGATCGCCGACATTTATCGCGGCGGCCCGGTGGGGGTGGAGACGCTGGCGGCGGGCTTGAGCGAACCGCGCGACACGGTGGAGGAAGTGATCGAGCCCTATCTGATCCAGATCGGCATGATTGCCCGCACCGCGCGCGGGCGCTGCCTCAACGGGCCGGCGTGGAAGCATCTGGGGCTCGATCCGCCGACCGGCGGACAGGACGGGCTGTTCGACTGACGAAACGATCGTGGTCGGGCGGCGATGCCCTGTTCATGCGCCGCCGGCTTGGTTAAGGCCCCGGCATGAATGACGCCTGCGACCTCCAGCCGGTCAGCGGCCGGTTCGTCGGGACCGAGCATCGCTACCCGGTGCGCGTCTATTTCGAGGATACCGACCTGTCGGGCGTGGTCTATCACGCCAATTACCTGCGCTTCATGGAGCGTGCGCGTTCCGACATGCTGCGTCTCGCCGGGGTCGACCAGCGCGCCGCGCATGAGGCGGGCGAGGGCGCCTATGCGGTGCGCGACGTGGCGCTGCGCTTCCACGCGCCCGCGAAACTGGACGACGCGCTGGTCGTTGTCAGCCGGCTGATCCAGCTGCGCGCCGCTTCGGTGGTCATTCATCAGAGAGTCATGCGCGGCGACACGATATTGACCGACGCCTCGGTCGAGGCGGCGTTCGTCGCGCCATCGGGTCGGCCGCGGCGCCAGCCTGCGTCATGGGTGGCGGCGTTCGAGCCGCTGGTCTGGAAGGGGAATTGATGGATTTCGCGTTGAATGCCGACCCGGCGACGCTGTCGCCACTTGCGTTGTTCCTCCAGGCCGACTGGGTGGTGAAGGCGGTGATGCTGGGCCTGCTCGCCGCCAGCATCTGGACGTGGGGGATCATCATCGCCTTTCTGACCCGGCTGGGGGGCGTACGCAAATCGATCGCGCGCTTCGACGCGGACTTCGACCGGGCGGAGGACATCGACGCCTTCTACCGCATCCATTCAAAGGGCGAGACCGCGATCGAGCGCGTTTTCGTCGCCGGCGTCGATGAATGGCGGCGATCGACCAGCGGCAAGGTGATCGACCGCGAAGGCACGCGCGAGCGCCTCGCCACCGCGATGGGATCGCGCGTCGCCGCCGAAATCGACGCGCTGGCGGATCGCTTGAACGTGCTGGCGACGGTCGGTTCGGTCGCGCCGTTCGTCGGCCTGTTCGGCACGGTGTGGGGGATCATGCGAAGCTTCACCGCGATCGCGCAGGAACAGAGCTCGTCGCTCGCGGTCGTCGCACCGGGGATCGCCGAGGCGCTGTTCGCGACCGCGATCGGCCTGTTCGCGGCCATCCCGGCGGTGATCGCCTACAATCGTTTCGCGCACCGCATCAACGGCGTCGAGGCACGGCTGAGCCGTTTCGCCGACAAGTTCCACGCCCAGCTCAGCCGCGCGCTGGAGGGGTAGGGCGATGGCGATGAACCTGCCGTCATCCAAGGCGAAGGGGCGGCGCGCGCCGATGGCCGACATCAACGTCACCCCGCTGGTCGACGTGATGCTGGTGCTGCTCATCATCTTCATGGTCACCGCGCCGCTGCTCACCGCGGGGGTGCCGGTCAACCTGCCCGACAGCCGGGCTAGGGCGCTCGACCAAGACCAGCAGCCGGTCCAGGTCGCGATCGACGCGGACGGCCGCATCTTCGTCGACAAGGACGAGGTGACTGAGGCGATCCTGCCCGACGTGCTGGCGCGAATTGCCGCGCGCAGCGGCCCCGATGGGCAGCCGCCCCAGGTCTATCTGCGCGCCGACCGCTCGCTCGGCTATGGCCGGGTGATCGGGGTGATGGGCGAGCTCAACCGCGCCGGGCTCAATCGCGTGGCGCTGGTCAGCGCGAGCCGGGACGCGCGGTGAGCGCGGCGACGGCAGGTCCCGGGCGCGCGGAATGGGCGGGGATCGCGGTCGCCGCGATCGCCCATGTCGCGCTGTTCGGCCTGTTGTCGCTCGGCTTCCTCGAAACCCCCAATCCGCTCAATCTGAAGTCCAAGGCGATCGACGTATCGCTGATCGACGATGTGGCGCTGGAGGCCGCCGCCCCGGTCACCGCGGACGCGCCCGCGACTTCGATCGCGCCCGATGCCGGCCCGCCCGAGGATGCCGCGCCCGCCGAGCCGGTGCGGCCATTGCCCGAGCCCGAGCCGGTTGCCCCGCCCGCACCCAAGGCCGCGCCGCCGCCCCGGCCCGAGCCTGCGGCCAGCCCCAAGCCGCCGACCCCCGCCAGGGCGGAGCGCAAGCCGGAGCCGGCCAAGGCGGAGGCGAAGCCCGCGCCCAAGACGACGACCGCCAAGGCGTCGGGTAGCGATCCGGCAGCAAAGCGTCCGCGACCGACCGGGGCGCGGCTGGGCAGCGATTTCCTGAAGGGAATCGTCGATCGGCCGTCGGCGGGCAAGGCACAGACGCCGCGCGCTGCCAATGTCGGTGCCCAGGCGGTCGCGGGCCTGGCCGACGCGATTGCGCGCCAGGTCCAGCCCTGCGCCAACCGCATCCCCAATCCGGGCCCCGGCGCCAACCTGATCCGGTCGCGCATCCGGCTCCAGATGAAGCCCGACGGGACGATGGCGGTGCGCCCCGAGCTGCGCGGCCAGACCGGGGTCAATGACGGCAACCAGCGTTATGCCCAGCGCGTCGCCGAACTTGCGATCGCTGCGTTCATTCAGTGCGCGCCCTACACGCTGCCGGCGGAGCTTTACGAAGGCGGCTGGGAAGACATCATTATCAATTACCGGCTTCCCGAATGATGCCGATGCGAAACGAACTTGGATCACGACCGTTCAACGCCCTAACGACGGCGACGAAGAGGATGAGGACCCCGATGCGTAATTCGATCGCCCTTGCGCTTGCTTTGTTCGGTGTGGTCGCTGCCACGCCAGCCTTTGCCCAGGTGGAGGTCGACATCGTCGGTGGCATCAGCGCACCCATGCCGATCGCCATCCCGCCGATGCCGACGCCCAGCGTCGCTTCGACCGCCGCCGGCTCGACCGACGCGCTCGGCCGCGAAGTGGCGCAGGTGGTGACCAACGACCTGCGCAATTCCGGCCTGTTCCGCCCGCTCGGCCCCAATGTCCTGCGCAACGTGACGATGGCGGAGGTGACCGCGCCCGATTACGGCTATTGGGGATCGACGGGTGCACAGGCGCTGATCGAGGGGTTCGTGCGCGCCAATGGCGACGGCACGCTGACCGTCGGCTGCTATCTCTACGACGTATTCGCCCGCACCGAACTGACCCGCCAGGGCTTCGTCGTCCAGCCTGCCGAATGGCGGCGCGCCGCGCACAAATGTGCCGACGCGGTCTATACCCGCCTGTCGGGCGAGGGACCCTATTTTGACAGCCGCATCGTCTATGTCTCGGAAACGGGGCCGAAGAACAAGCGGATCAAACGGCTGGCCATGATGGACCAGGACGGGGCCAACCACCGTTTCCTGACCAACGGCCAGTCGATCGTGCTCAACCCGCGCTTCTCGCCGTCGGGCGACACCCTTGTGTTCATGAGCTACGAGAATGACCGGCCGACGATCTACAGCTACAATCTCGCCACCCGAGCTCAGCGCGCGCTGGTGACCAATGTCAGCCTGGCCTTCGCGCCCAAATTCTCGCCCGACGGCCGCTATGTGCTGTTCTCGATGGCGCGGGCGGGCAATACCGACCTGTATCGCGTGCCCGCCGGCGGCGGCACGCCGCAGCGGCTGACCACCGCGCCCGGAATCGACACGTCGGGCACCTATTCGCCGGACGGGTCGAAGATCGTGTTTGAAAGCGACCGTTCGGGCGGCCAGCAGCTTTACGTGATGAACGCCGACGGGTCGAACCAGCAGCGCATCAGCTTTGGCGGCGGGCGCTATGCGACGCCGGCATGGAGCCCGCGCGGCGACCTGATCGCGTTCACGCGCGTCGGCGGCGGCAAATTCTCGATCGGGGTGATGAGCCCGTCGGGCGGTAACGAACAGATCCTGACCGACGCCTGGGGCGACGAGGGACCGAGCTGGTCACCCAATGGCCGCGTCCTCACCTATCTGCGCACCGCGCAGGGGTCGGGCCGCGCCGAAGTTTGGTCGGTCGACCTGACCGGGGTCAATGAGCGGCGCATTCCGACCCCGCTCGATGGATCGGACCCCGATTGGGGACCGTTACGCAAATGAGCCTGCGGGCGCGACGCAACCTATCTCACAAGGAGAAACGATCATGGCCAAGACGATGACCAAGCTGGTGCTGCTGGCGGCACTCGCCGCGACCGCCGGATGCGCGAAGAAGCGTCCCGACGTGCTGCCGCCCGCCGCGGGCGAGGCACCCGCCCAGACCACGCCGGAAACCACCGGCCCGGTCGGCAACGCCGTCGTCCCCGGGTCGGCGGAGGATTTCCGCCGGACTGTGCGCAGCGACACGGTCAATTTCGCGCTCGACCAGTATGAGATCGACGCGACAGCCGGCGGCATCCTCGACAGCCAGGCGGCGTGGCTGTCACGCTATCCCAATGTCCGCGTGACGATCGAAGGCCATGCCGACGAACGCGGCACGCGCGAATACAACCTCGCGCTCGGCGACCGCCGCGCGAATGCGGTCGCGACCTACCTCGCCAATCGCGGGATCGCGGCCACGCGAATCACCACGATCAGCTATGGCAAGGAACGCCCGCTGGCACTCGGCTCGGACGAAGCGAGCTGGGCGCAGAACCGCCGTGCGGTGACCGTCGTCGTCGAGTAAGCCAGACGCGGCGCAGCGGGAAACGACGCTGCGCCGCGCTTTTTCATCGCGGTCAAAACGCGTTCCAGCTCGCGAGACACTGTTAACACCCTTCATCATCTCTTTACACTAAGTCATTAACTTGACTGGGCAATATGGGATGGTGGTTCCGATGCTCTTTCGTCTTACATCGACTGCATTCGCGGCGGTTTCGCTGGCGGTAGCGACCCCGGTTCTGGCGCAGTCGCGCTCCACGACGATGGCGGTCACCGCCACCGTGCTGGAGAATTGCAATATCGCGGCAACGCCGATGGCGTTCGGGACGCTGGGTGGCGTCGGCGGCACCGATAGCGACACGACCGCATTGGTCACGCTGACCTGTACGCCCAACGCCGACTTCGAGGTCGCGATGGACAACGGCCAGAACGCCCAGGCGTCGCAGCGCCGCCTGCGCAGCGTGCTGGGCACCGAATATCTGCCGTACCAGATCTATCGCGACGCGGGCCGCACCCAGGCGTGGGGCAGCACGAGCGGGCTCAACACCCAGCCCGGCACCGCACCGCTGGGTCTGGCGACCTTCACCGCTTATGGGCGCATTCCCGCGAGCGCGACCCCGGTCACCGCGGGCGTCTATACCGACACGGTCACCGTGACGGTCAATTTCTGAACATGCGATGGGAACGCGTCGCCCCTTGACGATTGCCCGCCGTGCCCCGCCGCGGGTCGATCACGGGCCTGTCGGATCACGCCGGCGCGGTTCCGGCCGGCCGCGTCGCATCCGGACGGCGGCGGCGATCGGGTTGGCAATGCTCACGGTTGCGACCGCAACCCGCGCCGCGTTGCCGGGGGGCCTGGAAATGAGCCCGTTGCGGATCGACCTGACCCCGGAAGTCCCGGCACAGCGGCTGACGCTGCGCAACGGCGGCGATCGGCCGGTCGCGGTGCAGCTTCGCGCGTTCGAGTGGCAGCAGGACGGGCAGGGCGACGTCTATTCGCGCACCGATCGCCTGAGCGTGACGCCCGCGATCGTCGAGATCGCGCCAGGCGCGACGCAGCTGTTCCGGGTTGCGCCGCGCGCCGCCGCCGACGTGCCCGAGCAGCGGTATCGCGTCGTCGTCGACGAGTTGCCCGCCCCCGAGGCCACGCCGGTCGCAGGCATGGCAACCCGGTTGCGGATCACCGTGCCGGTGTTCGTGGCTGCCCCGGCGGCACGCGACAGTCGCCTGCGCTGGACCCTGTCCGCAGCGGGGCTGCGCGTTGCCAACCTGGGCGACCGAAGCGCGCGCCTCTATCCCGGCAGCATCGTGAACGCGGCCGGGCAGACCGTCGCGATCATGGCCGCGCCGCCGCGTTACCTGCTGGGCGGCAGCGCGTTACCGGTCATGCTCGACCGGGTGCCGAGTTGCGCGGCGGGGGAGCTGACGCTCGTTCGCGCCAACGCGGACGGCTCCTCCGATGCACCCCAGCCGATCCTGTGCGGCTAAGCTTGCGCACGCCCTGTCCCCGGTGTCGCTACTGGTGGGCTTTGCGGCGGCGTGGCCGGCGGCGGCCGCCGACCGGGACGATCCGTTCAGGCTCAATCCGCTCGAACTGAAACGCGGATCGACGGGAGCGACCGAGTGGCTGGTCGAGGTCGAGATCGACGGCGACCGCACCGACATGCTGGTCGCGTGCCGGGTGACGCCCGAGGGGCTGCTCCTCGCCGCGGAGGATGCCCGGCGCATCGGGGTGTCGGGCATAACGGTTCCCGGCGGGGTGCTGTTGCGCGCGGGCGCTCCGGGGTGGCGGCTGGATCGTGCGAACGGGGTGCTGATCGTCACGACCGCCGATCGCGTCCAGCAGATCGACCTGGGCGCGCCGGCGCAACCGCAGGCGACGGGGCGGGTGCGGCCGGTGGTCGCGGTGATCGCCGACTATGATCTCAACCTGATCGCCGACCGCGACGGCGTTCGCCCAGCAGGTCTGGTCGCCGGAAGGCTGGCGCGCGGGCCGAGCGCGCTCGACACCGGATGGGCGATCACGGCGGGTCCGGGCGGCGGCACGCGGCTGGCGCGGCTCGACACCAGTTTCTCGACCTTCTGGCCCGATCGCACGCTGGGCATCCGGATCGGCGACTTCATTTCGCGGCCAGGCCCGGCGACGCGCGCGCTGCGGCTGGCGGGCGTCCAGTTCGGGACGCGGTTCAACGTCGCGCCCGATCTGATCACCCGGCCGGTGGCCGAGCTGTCGGGATCGGTCGCAGTCGCCTCCACGCTCGACCTGCTGCTCAACGATCGGCGGGTACGCCGCGACCAGGTGAGCGGGAATTACGCGCTCAGCCGCGTTCCCCTGGTGCCCGGGCGCAACCGGATCGACGTCGCGCTGACCGACGTGACCGGGCGACAGGTGATTGAGACGCAGCGGGTCTACAGCCTGAGCGACGCGCTGGCCGCGGGGCGCACCGACTTTTCGATCGAGGCGGGCCTGATCCGCAGAGGATATGGCTTCCGCAATCCGCGCTATCGGGGTGCCGCCGCCAACATGGTCGTGCGCCACGGCCTGAGCGATCGCATCACCGGCGAGATCAACGCACAGCTTGCCGGTGACTTCGCCTCGATCGGCGGGGTCGGTCACCTCACGGTCGGGGGGCTCGGCGCGCTCAGCCTGGGGACGCAGGCGAGCCGGTCGGCGCGCGGGGGCCGGACCCGATCGGGCGCGGCGTTCACCGCGGCGTTCGAATCGATCGGCCCCGTGGTGTCGGGGCGGATCGCGGCGCGACACACATCGGGCGACTATGCCGACCTTGCGCGATCGGCGGGTGACCCGCAACCCGAAGCGTTTGTCGTTGGGACCGTCGATTTCGACCTGGGTCGCCTGGGCGCGATCGACCTTCAGGTGGCGGAGCGGAGCGGGCCGGGAATCCGCCGGCTTGACGATGCGCCGCCGCGCAACAGCCGGGGCGTTTCGATCGGGTATCGCCAGACGCTGGCGCGCCGGATGAGCCTGTATGTGCGGGCAGACGGGCGGCGCGACGCCGGGTGGCGCTTTTCGGCGATGGCTGGGCTGTCGGCGGCCTTCGGGCCGCGCACGACCGTGTCCGCGTCGGTCCTGGCCGCACAGGGCGGGACGCTCGCCACCGCCGGCGTCTATCAGGGCGACACCGCTGCGGGCGAATGGGGATATGCCGTCCAGGCCGTCACGGGTGGCGTCGATGCGGCCGAGGTCGCCGTCGCCCGGCGCTGGCACGGCGTGCGCGGCGAGGCCGGACTGCGCCTGGTCGAGGGGACGGCCCAGGGTCGCGTGAACGCACGCGGCACCGTCGTGTTCGCCGATGGCAGCGCATTCGCGACGGCATCCAGCCATGGCGGCATCGCCATCCTGCGGACCAGTTCGCCGACCGCGGTGCGGGTGATGCATGAAGGGCGTCCCGCCGGTGAGGCGAGCGCGCGGCGTCCCGCCATGATCGCCAACGTTCCCGCCTTCGTTCGCTCACGGTTCGAGATCGACCCGGTGAGCATTCCGCCCGACGCAGTGGTGCGTCAGGCCGGTGTGGTGGCGTCGGTGCCCGACCGCGGCGTGATCGCGGTCGACCTGGCGGTCGAGCGCTATGTGGCGGCGCGGCTGGCCCTGCGCGATGCGGACGGCAACCCGATCCCGCCGGGCACCGCGCTTTACGCCTTTCCCTCAGGCGCACGCTACCGGGTGGGTTTCGATGGCGAGCTGGAGATCAACGCGGCGCTCGCGGATGCTGAACTGCGCGTCCGCCATGGTCCGTCGACCTGCTTCGTCGCGCTCGACGGCCGCGCGAATCCTGTCGCCGACACGCCGGCGGTGCGGACATGCCATCCCCGGATCGCGGACACGGGCGGTTCGGGTCCGCGTTAGCCGAAATGGCTTGCCCGCCACCGTTGCGTGATATAAAAGTGATATCACATTAACGGGAGGCAAAAGCATGAATACGGCGAACGACCGCGCGCTGCGCATGACGTCGGAACGCGAAATAACGACGCGAAGCGGCTATGGCATGTTGGCGGTGGCACTGGTCTTGAGCGTCGCCAGCGTCGGGGCGACGACGATGGTGCGCGCCGCGCCGGCGCCGACGGTGACGGTCATGGTGATCGCCGGGCTGCTTACGATCTTCGTCCTGGCGGGCTTCTACCTGCTCCAGCCCAATCAGGCGGCGGCGATCCTGCTGTTCGGCGATTATCAGGGGACCGATCGCACCACCGGGCTGCGCTGGACCTGGCCGTGGCTGTCCAAGAAGAAGGTGTCGGTGCGCATCCACAACATCACGTCGGAAAAGCTGAAGGTGAACGACCTGCGCGGCAATCCGGTCGAAATCGCGTCGAACGTGGTGTGGCGTGTGGCGGACACCGCCCAGGCGCTGTTCGACGTCGACGATTATCGTGAGTTTATCAACATCCAGATCGAGAGCGCGGTGCGCGCGATCGGGTCGCGCTATCCCTATGACGATTTCGACGCCGACAGCGTGACGCTGCGCGGCGACGGCGATCATGTCGCCAACGAACTGCGCCGCGAGCTGCAGGAACGCGTCGAGATGGCGGGCATCCAGATCGACGAGTGCCGGCTGACCCACCTCGCCTATGCGCAGGAAATCGCGCAGGCGATGCTGCGCCGGCAACAGGCCGAAGCGGTCATCGCCGCGCGCGCCAAGCTGGTCGAGGGCGCGGTGTCGATGGTCGAACATGCGCTGGAACAGCTGT
Organism: Sphingomonas sp. SFZ2018-12; assembly: GCF_022496715.1. NCBI lineage: Bacteria > Pseudomonadati > Pseudomonadota > Alphaproteobacteria > Sphingomonadales > Sphingomonadaceae > Sphingomonas > Sphingomonas sp. SFZ2018-12. Next base: position 1,749,730 of record NZ_WTFM01000001.1, on the reverse strand, counting down.
CGAGCAAGCAGGTGGTCGAACTGGACGACGAACGCCGCGCGGCGATGGTGTCCAACCTGATGGTCGTGCTGTGTTCGGAGCGCGACACCCAGCCGGTGGTGAACGCGGGTTCGCTGTACCAGTAAGCATCGAAAGGTGGCCGTTCCCCCCAAAAAGGCGTTTCCGCTAAGGCTCGACCCCGCATTGTTCGCGGCGATCGAGCGGTCGGCGGCGGGTGACCTGCGCAGCGTCAACGCGCAGGTCGAGTGCCTGCTGCGCGAGGCGCTGGCGCGGCGCGGCGTGCGGCTGGCCCCGCCCGAGCGCGCCCGGCGGGGGCGGCCACCCAAGGAGAGTGAATGATGCGCGGAAATTCGTGTTTCAAGTGCGGCGGCTCGATGACGGAGGGGTTCACCTTTCGCACCAATCACAGCGGCCAGCATGCCGTGGCGGAATGGATCGAGGGCGCGCCGCAGAAAAGCTTCTGGAACGGGCTCAAGCTCTCCGGTCGCAAGCGGATCGACATCCAGACCTATCGCTGCAGCCGCTGCGGCCTGCTGGAATCATATGCCCGCAGCTGAGGACCCCAAGCTTGCGATGATGCGAACGTGCCGGCGACTTGGGTCGCCGGGCAAACCGGGAAGGGGACGGACGATGCGACCGAGACTGACGGGACTGACCAGCGCCGTGCTGGCGATGGCGACACCCTGCGCGGCCCAAGGGGCTGATCCGACCGCGCCGGTCGAGATCGCGACCGCCGGCCCCCGGGGGCCGCTGGCCGGCACGCTGATCCCGCCGGCGCCCGATCGGCCCGTGGTGCTGATCCTGCCCGGATCGGGTCCGACCGACCGCGACGGTAACAGCCCGCTGGGTATCCGGGCGAGCAGCTACCGCCTGCTCGCCGAGGCGCTGGCACGGCGCGGCATCGGCAGCGTGCGCGCCGACAAGCGCGGCCTGTTCGGCAGCAAGGACGCGGTCGCCGACCCCAATGCGGTCACCGTCGCCGACTATGCCCGCGACGCGGGCGGCTGGATCGACACGATCAGGAAACGGACGGGGCGGCCCTGCGTCTGGCTCGCCGGTCATAGCGAGGGCGGGCTGATCGCGCTGGTGACGGCACAGGGGCGCAGCGATATTTGCGGGGTGGTGCTGATCGCCGCGCCGGGCCGCAAGCTGGGCGACGTGTTGCGCGAACAATTGCGCGCCAACCCCGCCAATGCGCCCCTGCTGCCCGCGGCGATGGCAGCGATCGACACGCTGGAGGCCGGCGGATCGGTCGACGCGGCGACGTTGCCGCCGCCGTTGCTGGCGCTGTTCAATCCGGCCGTGCAGCCGTTCCTGCGCGACCTGATGGCGCAGTCCCCGATCGCACTTGCGGCGGCGTTGAAGGCGCCGCTGCTGGTCATCGCCGCCGAGCGCGACATTCAGGTGCCGCCTACCGACGGTGAGGCGCTGGCGGGCGCGAAGCCCGGCGCGGTGCTGGTCCGCGTGGCCGATGCCAACCACGTGTTGAAACGCGTGACGTCGGACGACCGTGCGGCCAACCTGGCGACCTATGCCGACCCGTCGCTGCCGGTGGTGCCGGAGATCGTCGACGCGATCGTCGCGTTCATCGGCAAGGATTTGGGTTCGGCCCGCTAACGGATCTGCGTATGTCGCAAGGCCTCTCCGTCGAACCCGATTGGATCGTCACCCCGGCCTCGTGCCGGGGTCCACTGCGCCACATCGCGGCCGCCGCGCCGGTCTGAGCCGCCTCAACGGCGTAAGGTCATGTATCCTCGCGTCGGGTCAGAGGCCTGTGCCGGCTGACGGCGGGTGTTGGAAATGACCCGTGATGGCATCGACCCGTGTCAGCGCCGCCGCCGCTCCGCGCGCGAGTCGTACGCGTTGGCGGGGTCGAACGCCTCGTCGAGCAAGCGGGCGAGGCGCAGGCCGGCGCGCTCGACCTGAAGGCGCTGGGGATCGACCGAGCGGTTGATCGAATCGTTGCTGAGCTTCACCGCCGACTGGGGCGGGCCGCACGGGTCGCCGCCCTGCGCTTCGGCATAGGCGACGTCGCGCGCCACCTGCCACGCCTGCTGCGCCCAGTCGGCGGTGGTGCCGGCGGTGATCGCCGACTTTTCATCGGCGGTATAGCTGCGGACGAGGCTGGGCGGCGTCGAGATCGCGCGTTCGGCCAGTGCGCCGTCCCAGATCGAATGCAGGTTCAGCCGCTCGCTCTCATAATCGCCATAGGCCGCCTTGACCGCATTGCCGCCGCGATCCTGGCGATTGCCCGAATGGAGCGGCATGTGCATGTCGCCGACGAAGTGGATGAGGAAAGCGAGCGCGGCCACCTTCTCGCGCATCGGGATCGAGCTGTCCTGCAGCAGCTTCACGTCGCGGTCGATCTGTGCCGAGACGCAATTGCCGTTGGCGCACGCGCTTTCCAGATCGAACGGCTTGCAGATGTCGATCGTCTGGTAATGCCAGGGTGCCGAATAGTTGAAACGCAGCCCCATGCCGCGGATGCAGTCGGGCCAGACGCTTGCGTCCTCGGGCGTCGCCGCGCGGCACGTCGGCGTTTCCAGCAGCGCCGATTTCGCCAGCATCGCGCGCACCTTGGCGCGGGTCGCGGGGCGGACATTGGCCATCGCGATATCGGCAATCGTCGCGTGCGCGTAACGGCCATAGGCGTTCGCCGTCGACGGCAGGAGGAGGCTGGCGATGGCGAGCGCGGCGAGGAGATGTCTGAGCATGAATGGCCTGCCTGAAGATGGATTTCAGTTACGCAACCCGCTCATCCTGAGTAGCCGCTGAGCGAAGCCAAAGCGGCGTATCGAAGGACGAGCGCGCGGTCTCTGTCCTCCGATAGCGGCCTTCGACTTTGCTAAGTCCCTACTCAGGATGACCGGTTTGGGTGTGTGGCTGGCCGCTACCGGCCGATTGCGACGATTGAAAGACGGTCGCGGGGCCGACTTTCCGATTATTCCTCATCCCCGTAAATCGCGACCTTGCGCGTCCCGCCGGCGATGGCGCGGCCGCGATACATGCCCGGCGTGTTGAAGCTCCACGCTGCCTCCCCGGTCGGGCCGGTGACGATGACGCCGCCGTCGCCGCCCAGGTCGGCGGTTTCCTTCATCACGGCGTCGGCGGCCTGTTGCAGCGTTTCGCCCTTGAAGCGCACGCGCGCGCAGATTTCGTGCGCGACGCCCTCGCGGATGAAGAACTCGCCCGCGCCGGTGGCGGAGACCGCGCAGGCGCGATCGTCGGCATAGGTGCCCGCCCCGATCACCGGCGCGTCGCCGATCCGGCCCCAGCGCTTGCCGGTCAGCCCGCCGGTCGAGGTCGCGGCGGCGACATGTCCTGCCTTGTCGAGCGCGACGGCGCCGACGGTGCCGTATTTCAGGTCGATATCGAACCAGCCCGCCGAACGCGACTTGAGCTCGTCGAGCTGGCGACGGCGCTCGGGCGTGGCGAACCAGCTGGGGTCGACCGTCTCGACGCCGTTGTCGCGCGCGAACTCCTCCGCCCCCGCACCCGACAGCATCACGTGCGGGCCCTTCTCCATCACCTTGCGCGCCAGCGTGACCGGGTTCTTGATCGTCGACACGCCGGTGACGGCCCCGGCACCACGCGTAGCGCCGTCCATGATCGCGCTGTCGAGTTCATTGGTGCCGTTCCAGGTGAACACCGCGCCGCGCCCGGCGTTGAAATGGGGGTCGTCCTCCAGGATCCGGACTGCAGCCTCGACTGCATCGAGCGCGCTGCCGCCGCGTTCGAGCACCGCCGATCCCGCGACCAGCGCCTGGTCGAGCGCGGCGCGCACCGCCTTGTCCTGTTCGGGCGTGATCCGTTCGCGTTCGATCACGCCCGCGCCGCCATGAATGACGAGCGTCCATTGCGGGCGATCCTGGGCGTGGGCGGGCAGGGACATCAGCAGGGCTCCGATCAACAGGGGAAGACGCATCAGATGGGTTCCTTCACGACTGGGTCGCGACCCTAGCAGGCATCGCGCGCGGTTCCAGCCGGGGACGCAGGCCGATCAGTGGCCGCAGCCAGCCGATGCGCCGCCCGGCGAGATAGAAAGCCCAGCAGCCCGCGACCGTCGCCGCCAGCGTGATTGCGAACTCGATCGGCGCCGAGGGGGCAAATCGACGCAGCGCCCACACCACCGCGACGATGATCGTCTGGTGGATGAGGTAGAAGGGAAAGACCGCCTCGGTCAGCATCGTGCGGCGCGGATGGTCGCGGTCGAGGAAGCGGTCGGCAAGCCCGATCAGCGCGACGATCGCCCCCCATTGCTGGACGCTGTGCGCGGACAGATAGACCGGCAGGAAGTCGCGCGCGATCGGGATCGCACCGGGCCAGTTGAGCTCGGCTGCCGCCTTGACGCCATAGCCCGCGATCGCGGCCAGTCCGGCGACTTTCCACCACCGGCGGATCGCCGCCATCGCCGCCGCCGACCCGGCCAGTCCGAAGCCGAACAGGAAGGCCGGTAGATAGATGGCATGGGCGACCGGATCGTCGAACAGCGCGTGCGTCTCGCCGCGCATCGGGAACCAGCGCAGATGGACCGCGAGCAGCCAGGCGAGCGGCAGCACGAGCACGCCGACGCCGCCGAAAGCGCGGTCGAACACGCGCTGGAGCCACGATGTGCGCACAAGTGCGATCAGCACCGCCAGCGCCATGGTATAGACCCACAGATAACCGACGAACCACAGATGGTTCCAGGTCGGCAGGACGAGCCCGTCGAGCGTGCCGAAGCGGAAATAGTCGTGGATCCAGAAATGCGGCAGCCCGAAGCCGTAGCCATGCTTGGTGACGAGCTCGATCCAGGGCTGGGGCGGCACGACGACGATGACGCCGAACAGGAGCGGCACGACCAGCCGCATGGTGCGGTTGCGCGCGAACGCCGTCACACCGCCGGCGCGGCGCAGCAGCGCGCGCGTGGCGTAGCCCGAGACGACGAATAATAGCGCCAGCCGCCACGCGTTGAGCGCCAGCATCGGTACCACCACCCAATCGGCAACGTGCGGCGACTTCACGTGGAAGTTCCACGGCGCATAGACGAGGCCGATATGATAGAGGATCAGCAGCGCGAACGCCGCGATCCGCAGCCAGTCCATCCCGTAATGCCGCGCGATCGGCGGGGCCGCGTCCGGGCGGGGGGCGGTCGCCGTGTTCGTCATCGCTTCGCTTTAGGGGGAAACCGACCGCGACGATAGCGGGGTCGGCGCGTATCGCCTTCCGCTGTCGCGGCGGGGCGGCTATACCGGCCGCATCATCGGCTCTTCAGCGGGAAACCCCATGTCTGTTCGTCCCTGGCGCGATATCATCCGCCGCAAGTCCCGCCAGATCATGGTCGGCAACGTCCCCGTCGGCGGCGATGCGCCCGTCACGGTGCAGACGATGACCAATACCGAAACTTATGACGTCCGCGGCACGATCGACCAGATCCGCCGTTGCGAGGAAGCGGGGGCCGACATCGTCCGCGTGTCCTGCCCCGATGTCGAAAGCACCGCGGCGCTCAAGCAGATCGTCCGCGCCGCCCGCGTGCCGATCGTCGCCGACATCCATTTCCACTACAAGCGCGCGCTCGAGGCCGCGGATGCGGGCGCGGCATGCCTGCGCATCAACCCCGGCAATATCGGTTCGGCCGACCGGGTGCGCGAAGTGGTCAACGCCGCCAAGGCCAATGGCTGCGCGATCCGCATCGGCGTGAATGCCGGCAGTCTGGAGAAGGACCTGCTCGAAAAATATGGCGAGCCGTGCCCGGAGGCGCTGGTCGAAAGCGCGCTCGACCATATCAAGCTGCTGCAGGACCATGATTTCCACGAATTCAAGGTGGCGGTGAAGGCATCCGACATCTTCCTGGCGGTCGCGGCCTATCAGCAGCTCGCGGAAGCCGTGGATTGTCCGCTGCACCTGGGCATCACCGAAGCCGGCGGGTTCGTCGGTGGCACCGTCAAGTCGGCGATCGGTATCGGCAGCCTGCTCTGGTACGGTATCGGCGACACGATCCGCGTCAGCCTGTCCGCCGAGCCCGAGGAGGAGGTGCGCGTCGGCTTCGAGATCCTCAAGAGCCTGGGGATCCGCAACCGCGGTGTGCGCGTCGTGTCGTGCCCCAGCTGCGCGCGCCAGGGCTTCGACGTGATCCGCACCGTCCAGACGCTTGAGGAGCGGCTCCAGCATATCCGCACGCCGTTGTCGCTCAGCGTGTTGGGCTGCGTCGTTAACGGCCCGGGTGAGGCGCGTGAGACCGATATCGGGCTGACCGGCGGCGGTGCGGGCAAGCATATGGTCTATCTGTCGGGCGTGACCGACCACACGGTCGAGGACGCCGACATGGTCGATCACATCGTCCGGCTGGTCGAGGCCAAGGCCGCCGAGATCGAGGCCGCGAACGAGGCGAAGGCGGCCTGACCCGAGGCGCCGGGCCGCGGGTCAGGCCGCGTCCGGTTCCGGCCCCGACGGCATGTTGGGTGCGACATCCTCCGCGCGGAAGCCCAGCGTCACGTGGCGCTTCACCTCGCCAGCGACATCGCTGACGAGATAGAGCGGCCGCCGCTTGGCCTCGACATAAAGGCGGCCGAGATATTCGCCGATCATGCCCAGCACGAACATCTGCACTGCGCCCAGCACGACCACGACCAGCATCAGCGACGTCCAGCCCGGCAGCGCGTGGCCCATCGCGAACGCGCCCAGGATATAGATGACGAGCAGCACCGACGCCGCCGTCAGCCATAGTCCGACATGGCTGGCGAAACGCAAGGGCGCGGTCGAGAAGCCGGTAACCGCATCGAGCGCGAATCGGATCATCTTGGCGAGCGGATATTTGCTCTCGCCTGCGATGCGTTCGGCGCGGTCATAGGCGAGCGGCACCTGGCGGAAACCGATCCACGCGACCATGCCGCGCACGAAGCGCGCCTGTTCGGGCAGCGCCAGCAGCGCATCGAGCGCGCGGCGGCTCATCAGGCGGAAATCGCCGGTGTCGAGCGGGATCGGCGTGTCGGTTACGCGGTCGAGCACGCGATAGAAGGCGGCGGCGGTCAGCTTCTTGAAGAAGGTCTCGCCCTCGCGCTTGCGGCGCACGGCATAGACGACGTCGGCCCCCTCCGCCGCCATCACGCGGCGCATTTCGCTCAACAGTTCGGGCGGATCCTGAAGGTCGGCATCGATGATCAGGATCTGGTCGCCCGCGCACAGATCGAGCCCGGCGGTCAGCGCCAGCTGGTGCCCGTGATTGCGAGAGAGGTTGATCGCGACGACGTGGCGGTCGCCCGCCGCCAGCCGCTGCATGACCGGCCAGCTGGCGTCGCGCGACCCGTCATTGACCAGAACGACCTCGTAATCCTCGCCCACCGCCGCGCGCGCCGCCGCCGATACACGCGCGTGCAGGGCGTCGAGGCACCCTTCCTCATTGTAGCAGGGGATGACGATCGAGAGCGCGGGGCGAATCATGGCCGCGCGGTCTACGCCTTTTCGCTGCCGAGTCGAGGGGGCGGGGGCGGAGCGCTACCGCGACATCGTTGCTGTCCTTCTCAGAGGCTGACCGGGAAAGGGGATGATCGCAAGACCCCGCCACTCCTTCTTCGTCACCCCGGCCTCGTGCCGGGGTCCACCGCGCAACCCGCACGGGTCCATCATCGGCGCGCTTCCCGTGCCCAGCGCATTGGCTCGGCTCCAACTGGCGCGCAACGGTGCTTTGCGGCGCGGTGGACCCCGGCACAGGGCCGGGATGACGGGTTCTGGTGGTGGGAAGCGCGCGCGGGCCTGGCTCAGCGATGGCGCTATGTTCGCGGCTCCCGCCTCAGGCCGCCACCGTCACAAAACTGTCCATCACGCGCTTGCGTCCGGCCTGCTCGAAATCGATCTCCAGCTTGTTGCCCTCGATCTCCGCGATCGCGCCATAGCCGAATTTCTGGTGGAAGACGCGCATTCCGACCGCGATGTCCTTGCGCGCCGGGGCGCCGACGCTGACCGCCGACGCGCGGCCCTCGAACACGCGCGGGCTTTCGCGGACGAAGGTGGAGGCGGGCGACGCCGCGCGCTGCCATCCGGGCCCACGCCCGGTGCCGCGCGCGACGTCGGCGAACGGATCGCTGCGTTCGGACCAGTTGGCGCGCCACAGGCTTTCGCCGCCGCTCATCGTCGTCTCGCTTTCGATATGCTCGGGTGGCAGTTCACCGACGAAGCGGCTGGGGATGCTGCTCGTCCACTGGCCATAGATGCGGCGGTTGGCCGCGTGCAGGATCACCGCGCGCCGCCGCGCCCGCGTGATCGCCACATAGGCCAGCCGGCGCTCTTCCTCCAGGCTGGCGAGGCCGCCTTCGTCGATCGCGCGCTGCGAGGGGAAGACGCCTTCCTCCCACCCGACCAGGAACACCGTGTCGAACTCCAGCCCCTTGGCGGCGTGGATCGTCATGATCGTCACCTGCGGCTCGTCGCGCCCGCCGTCATTGTCCATGACCAGGCTGACATGCTCCAGGAACGCGCCGAGGCTTTCATATTCCTCCATCGCGCGGACGAGTTCGTTCAGATTCTCGAGCCTCCCCGCCGCCTCGGCGGTCTTGTCCGCCTGCCACATCGCGGTGTAGCCGCTTTCGTCGAGCAATTGCCGGGCGAGCTCCGGGTGCGGCAGGTCGCGCGCCATGTCGCGCCAGCGCCCGATGTCGCCGATCAGGCTGCCGAGCGCGCGGCGCGCCTGCGGCGTCAGCTCGTCGGTGTCGAGGATGCGCGCGGCGGCGTGGAGCAGCGGCAGCCCCTGCGCGCGCGCCAGCTGATGCACCTTCGCCACCGCCTTGTCGCCCAGACCTCGTTTGGGCACGTTGACGATGCGCTCGAACGCCAGGTCGTCGGCGGGCTGGTTGACGATGCGCAAATAGGCGAGCGCGTCGCGGATTTCCTGCCGCTCATAGAAGCGGAAGCCGCCGACGATGCGATAGGGCATGCCGATCGCGATGAAGCGGTCCTCGAACTCGCGGGTCTGGTGCTGGGCGCGGACCAGGATCGCGAACTGGTCGAGCGGCTGGCCATCGCGCTGGCCGCGCTCGATCTCCTCGCCGACGCGGCGGGCCTCCTCCGGCCCGTCCCAAACGCCGATGACGCGCACCTTCTCGCCCGCGTCCAGCTCGGTCCACAAGGTCTTGCCCAGCCGCCCGCCATTATGGGCGATCACCCCTGCGGCTGCGCCCAAGATGTGCGGGGTCGACCGGTAATTCTGCTCCAGCCGGATGACCTTGGCGCCTGGAAAGTCGCGCTCGAAGCGCAGGATATTTTCGACCTGCGCGCCGCGCCACGAATAGATCGACTGGTCGTCATCGCCGACACAGGCGATGTTGCGCCGCTCCTGCGCGAGCAGCCGCAGCCACAGATACTGGACGCTGTTGGTGTCCTGATACTCGTCGACCATGATGTAGCGGAAGCGCTGCTGATAGCTGCCCAGCACCTCACGGTCAGTTTTCAGGATCGTCAGCACGTGGAGCAGCAGGTCGCCGAAATCGCAGGCGTTGAGGGCGCGCAGCCGGTCCTGATAGGCGCGGTACATTTCCTGACCGCGGCCATTGGCGTAGAGCTCGTTCTCCCCCGCATCGAGATCGGCCGGGGTCAGCCCCTTGTTCTTCCACCCGTCGATCAGCCCGCCCAGCTGACGCGCCGGCCAGCGTTTCTCGTCCAGGTCGGCGGCGGCGATCAGCTGCTTGAGCAGGCGCAGCTGGTCGTCGGTATCGAGGATGGTGAAGTTGGATTGCAGCCCGACCAGTTCGGCGTGGCGGCGCAGCATCTTGGCCCCGATCGCGTGGAAGGTGCCGAGCCACGGCATCCCCTCGACCAGGTCGCCGACCATGCGGCCGACCCGCTCGCGCATCTCGCGCGCCGCCTTGTTGGTGAAGGTGACCGACAGTATCTCGCTCGGATAGGCGCGGCGCGTGTAGAGCAGATGCGCGAGCCGGGCGGTCAGTGCCGCGGTCTTGCCCGTGCCGGCGCCCGCCAGCATCAGGACCGGCCCGTCGGTGGTCAGCACCGCCTCGCGCTGCGGCGGATTGAGCCCGCGCAGATAAGGGGGATCTTCGGGGGCGGACGCGGGAAGACTCATCGGTGAACAGTTAGGGAACGCGCAGGCCTGGGGCAACCCGGTTCGCGGGTTCAGGCGCGGCGGAGCAGTGTCAGCTTGGCCTTGCCGTGCACCCGCTCGGCGTCGATCGCGAAGCCTGTGGCATCGACATCCTCGTCGCGCGCGGTTTCGACGCTGATCCAGGTCGCGGGGCCGATCCAGCCGAGCCGCGCCAGCTTGTCGAGCGCGACATTGCCCGCCCCGCTGCGATAGGGCGGATCGACCAGCATCAGGTCGACCGGCTGGCTGACCGGGCCCAGCGCCAGCACCGATTGCGCACGCACATCCGCGCCGGTTGCGCCGAGCCGCGCGACATTGGCCTTCAGCGCGTCGAGCGCGGCGCGGTCCTGTTCGACGAACAGGCATGCGGCAGCGCCGCGCGACAGCGCCTCCAGCCCCAGCGCGCCCGATCCGGCGAACAGGTCGGCGACGCGCAGCCCGTCGAAGCTGCCGACCCGACTGGTCAGCATCGAAAACAACGCCTCGCGCGTGCGGTCGGCGGTGGGGCGGGTGGCGTCCCCTTTGGGCGCGATCAGCGGCCGTCCGCGCCATGTGCCGGCGATGATCCGCATCTATCGCGCCTTCTTCGTGGTACCGCCGGGGTCGCGCTTGCGCCGGGGCGGACCCGGTTTGGCCTTTTTCTTCGCCCAGCCTGCGGGCTTCTTGGCCGGTCGCGGCGCGCGTTCGGGCTCCGGTGCCGGCGACTCGCGCGCGGTCCGTTCCGCCGGTGCCGCCTTCACGCGCCGCGGCTTTGCCTCTTCGGCGGGCTTTGGCCGGGGCTTGGCCTCACCGGCTGGCCGCGCATGCGACCTGGTCTTCGGCGGCGAGTCCGGCTCGCCCCTGCGCTCCGGCCTGGGTCGCCTTTCGGCCGCGGCCGCGACCGGAATCGTCACGCGGACCGGAGCCATCGCGTTCATGTCCTTGCGGAACGCGACGACGTCGTGCTGGCGGATTTCGTCGACCGCGCCGATGCCCAGCCCGTCGAGCAGGAACGGGCCATAACGCGTGCGGATCAACCGGGAGACCTGGAGCCCGAGATGTTCGAGCACGCGGCGGACCTCGCGGTTCTTGCCCTCGGTCAGCGTCAGCTCGATCCACATGTTCGCGCCCGTGCGCCGTTCCAGATTGGCGTTGATCGAGCCGTAGCGCACGCCATCGATCTCGACGCCGAGCATCAGATCCTCGAGCTGCGCCTGGCTGACCTGGCCATAGGCGCGCGCGCGATAGCTGCGCTCGACCCCTGATTTGGGCAGTTCGAGCTGGCGCTTCAGTTCACCGTCGGTGGTGAGCAGCAACAGGCCCTCGGTATTGAGGTCGAGCCGCCCGACCGGCATCACGCGCGGCAGGTCGCGCGGCAGGCGGTCGTAAATCGTCGCGCGGCCCCGCGGATCGCGCTCGGTGGTCAGCACGCCGCTGGGCTTGTGAAAGCGGAACAGCCGGGCCGGGGCAGGAGCCTTCACCGCCTGCCCGTCGACCGTCACGCCCCTGAGCGATGTGAGCACGGTCGCAGCGGTCTCCAGCGGCTTGCCGTCGAGCGCGATGCGACGCTCGTCGATCATGCGCTCGATTTCGCGGCGCGACGCGATGCCGGCGCGCGACAGCAATTTCGCGATGCGCTGCGGTTCTTTCGGTTTGGACGGCCCCATGGCGACGGTGATATAGACACTGCTGGCCGACCGACAAAAAAACTTTGCTGCCGGGCGGCGATTTCGTCGGCAGGACGTTGTGCGGAAGGGGCCGCGCAGACGGTCGCTTCAGGGACGAGCGAATACGACAAGATGCTGTTTACCCGCAAAACCCGGCGCATTACGCGCATCATGGTGGTCGAGGACGAGCCGCTCGTCGCGTTCGACACCGAATATCATCTGACCGAATCCGGCTTCGAAATCGCCGCGACGGTCGATTCGGTCGCGGATGCGCTGGCGGTGATCGCGCGTGACGAGCCGCTGGACCTGGCGCTGGTCGACCTGACGCTCGCGGACGGTTCGGGAATCGATGTCGCGCGCGCGGCGGTGGCGCGCGGCGTCATGGTGCTGTTCGTTACCGGCAATTGTCCGGGCGATGCCCGCGCGCTCGCGGCGGGCTGCCTGTCGAAACCCTATGGTCCGCGTGACCTGACGGCGGCGATCGACGCGATCGAGGCGGTGCTTGACGGCCAGCAGCCCAAGAAGCTCTCGCCCCCGTTCAGCCTGTTTCTGGAGCGCGCCGTTTGACCCCGTCGATCAGAACGGCCTTTTGCCATCGGCCCGGTGCCTTGTCGGGACGGTGAATGCAGCCGGCCCAGCAGCAGGGCCGCTTCTTTCCCTCCAGCAATTCCTCACAGGTTCGGCGCAGCCGTCGCGCGCGGGTCGCCGGCTGTTTCGCATCCTCGACCCAGCAGATGAATTCGTTGCGCCCGAGTGGGGTCAGCGCCTGCCACCGCGCATATAGTTCGGGGCTTGCCCGCAGCGCGCGCTGCAGGTCCTCGGCGGCCTGATGGACCGTTCCGTGCTTGAAGTCGTCAGCCATGTCCGCGGTCGTGTCGCGCGCCGCCGCCCTGCCGTCCAATCGTTTCACGCACCGAGCATCCCCTCCACCGCGTCGTGGAAGTGCCGGATGCCGCGTTCGAGCTGGCCGAGCGTCAGGCGGTCGATCGCGCCGCTGGCCAGACCCTGCTGACCGAGCTCGGCGGCGCGGAAATCCTCTGCCGCGAACACGCCCTGGTCGAGCAGCTGCCAGCTGCGTTCCCAATGGTCGCGCGCCTTGTCGGTCGCCGGGGCTTCGGGGATCAGCATGAGATCCTCGACCAGGACGCGGTCGTGCGCCTGAGGCATCAGGATCATCAGGTTGATGTAATCGGGGCTGACGATGAGGACCGTGCCCGGAAACAGTTGATAGGTATAGGTGATCGCACGGCGCAGCACCGCCCAGTCGCCCGACGACAGCGCGTCGGCCTCCGCCGCGCGGCCGACCGCCGAACGCTGGTGCGCGCCAATCGTGTCGGCGGTGGACACCCCGTCCTGGAAGAACGGCGCGATCGTGCCGGCGTGAAGCCGTTGCACGTGATACGCCTCCAGAAATGCATCCATGATCAGCTTCCAGTTGGCGCGCACCTCATGGGTGCGGCGGCGGAACAGGTGCTGTCCGGCCAGGTCGAACGCCGCGAAGTCACGCGCCAGGATGTCGGCATCGGCGAAGTCCGCATCCGCATCGAAACTGAACCAGATCAGGCCGCCCGCTTCATGCGTCGGTAGCCGCTTCAGGCCGAACTCGCCCTTGTCGAGCCCAGGAAAGGTTTCGGGTCGCGGCAACCCGGTCAGCCGGCCGTCGAGCGCATAGGTCCAGGCGTGGTAGGGGCAGACGAGACGCGGCGATTTTATCGCAGCACAGCCCTCCACCAGACGCGTGCCGCGATGGCGGCAGACGTTGAGGAAGACATGCGCCCGCCCGTCACCGTCGCGCGCAACCAGCAGCGGCTTGCCGAAGCCGTCATGCGGCACCGCCATGTTGCGATCGGGCAGCAACGCCGATGGGGCGATGACCAGCGGCACGCGGTTGAAGATCCGCGCCTGTTCGGCGTCATGCCGCGCCGCACGGGTATAGGCGTCCGCCGCGACGTGCGCGATGCCGTCGTCGCGCGCGGTGCCGCCGCGGCCAAGTTCCGCCGCCAGGGCGAGCTGGCCCGGCGTCGGGGTGAGCGCGTTCATGGCTATTCTTCCCTCTCGTTTTGGCTAGTGTTGCGCCTTTGGGACAAGGGTTCAAGGTGACGGACAGGGTGAAGGGGGTGGCGCTGCTGCGCGCGGCGCTGCGCAATCGCAAGACATCGGCGATGCTGGTGCTGGGCTTTGCCTCCGGCCTGCCGTTCGTGTTGCTGATTGGGACGCTCAACGCGTGGCTGGGCGAGCTGAAGGTCAGCCTGGCGACGATCGGGGTCGTGTCGTGGATCGGTCTGGCCTATGCCTTCAAGTTCCTGTGGTCGCCGCTGGTCGATCGCGCGCAGTTGCCGCTGCTTGGCCGGTTGGGTCGCAGGCGATCCTGGCTGGTGCTGTGCCAGGGGGGGCTGGCGCTGCTCCTCGTCGCGCTGGCGCTGACCGATCCGGTGACCGCGATCGGCAGCTTTGCCGTGCTCGCGGTGATCGCGGCCTTCCTGTCGGCGACGCAGGATGTGGTGATCGACGCCTGGCGCATCGAGGTGGCGGACGAGACCGCGACCGTCGACCTCCTTTCCGCCATCTATCAGCTCGGCAACCGGCTGGCGGCACTGACCGGCGGCGCGCTGGCGCTGGTGCTGGCGGCGCGTATCGGCTGGCCGGCGGTCTATATCGGCTTTGGCGGTGCCATGATCGGTGCGCTCGTCATGACGCTGTTCACGCCGGAGCGGCCGCGCGACCGGATGGACGAGCGCGCGCCGCTCGCCGGGCATGTCGTCCCCGAGCCGCGTGAACGCGCCATCGCGCTGGGCATCGTCGCGGTCTGCTGGCTTTGGGCGATCGCGGTGCTGGGCAGCTTCATGGCCGCGGCGCTCAGTCCGGTGCCGCCGGGCGAGAGCGCGCCATCGGCGGGGAACTTCACCCGCGACTGGGGGCCGTGGATCATCGTCGCGACCGTCATCATTCCCGCGATGGTGTCGGCGTGGACCAACCGGCTGCCCCGCCGTATCGAGGATGCGGCGGGGCAGGGCGGGCTTCAGGCGACCGCCAATCATTGCTATCGCGCGCTCATCCTGCCGCTGGCCGAGATCGTCGGGCGGCTGCGCTGGGGCGCGATTCTCGTCCTCGCGGTCATCCTGCTCTATCGCATCGCCGATTCGATCTGGGCGCCGTTCGCCTTTCCCTTCTACCTCGATTTCCTGGGCTACACGAATGACGAGGTCGCGTTCGCGTCCAAGCTGTTCGGGGTGATCATGACGATCGCCGGGGTCGCGATCGGCGGGGTGATGCTGGCGACGCTGGGGCGGATGCCGACGCTGCTGCTTGGCGGGATCGTCGCGGCGCTGTCCAACCTGCTCTATGCCGATCTCGCCAATGGCGGCGCGGGAATTGACGGCTTTGCCGGGCTGCTGTTCCTCGACCAGATCGGGGTCGACCCCCGGATGCTGCGGCTGATGGTCGCCATTTCGGGCGAGAATATCGCGGGCGGTTTGGCGGGTACCGCCTTCGTCGCCTATATCAGCGCGATGACGTCGCGCGATTTCAGCGCGGTGCAGTTCGCGCTGCTGTCCTCCATGACCTTTCTGGTCGGCGCGCTTGGCCGCGCCGCGATCGGCGAGGCGCTCGAGCTGTACGGCTATGCCAACATATTCTTGCTGACCGCCGCGTTGGGCGGCGTCGCGGTGGTCCTGGTGCTCGCCGACTGGTGGCGCCAGCGGACGAGCGCGTCGGGGGTCGAGGGCGAGGCGGTGGCGACCGCGGCTTGAGACCGGTGTTCAAAAACTTGGCGCAGTTTCCGTTCGTTTCGAGCGAAGTCGAAAAACGTATCTCGACTCCGCTCGATACGAACGGGTGAGCGTAGATCGACGAGAAGCGTGGTCCGTTTATTCCAGCGCCAGCCCGGCTTCGGCAAAACTCTGCGCCAATAGCTGCGCGGTCGCGATCGGCACCGCGCGCTGCGGCGCGCCGAGCACGTCCGCAAGCAGGATCAGTGCGCGCTCCGGCCGGTCGGGCGCGGCGGTCAGCGCAGCGATGATCCCCGCTTCGTCGCGGGTCATGCGTTGACAGCACCACGGCGCGATCTGGATCGGGCGGGACGATACCGACGACATGTCGCTCATCAGCGCGCGGAGCAGCACCAGCGGGCGGCGAAAACGGCGGCCGAACGCGGTGACGAAGGCATTGGCGACGGCCGCGTCGTGCAGACCCTGCGCGCCGGTCTGGCGGATCGCGAACAGCAGCAGGCGCACCGCCGGCGCATCGGGTGCGCGATGGGGCAGGGCGGTGGCGATCGGGTTGGCAGGCGACATCGGACGTTCCTCTCGACAGGGACGCCAGGCTATCAAACCGCTATTGATAGTCAATCGCAAAAAGGGTGGATCAGTCGGGCAGCTCCTCGTTTGCGGCGAGTACGCGTCCGGCGAGGTAGAGCGATCCCAGTACCAGCACGGTGACTGGCGAGCGGGTTGCTGACGCGATCGCATCGAGGGCGTCAGGAACATCGGCGGCGGTGTCCGTCACGCCGATCCCCAGCGCCTTGCCCAGCGTGGCGAGGGCTTCGGGCACGTGATGCGCGTGGCCGGGAACCGGCACGGCGACAAGCCGGTCGGTCATCGCTGCGAACGGGGCAAGCAACCCGTCCGGATCCTTGTTGGCGAGCATGCCGAGCACGATCGCGATCGGGCGGCTTTCAGCCACCCCGGCGAGGGCGTCGCGCACGGCCTGAGCTGCGGCGGGATTGTGCCCGCCATCCAGCCACAGCGTCGACCCGGCGGGCAGCCGGCGGGTCAGCGGCCCGTCCGACAGGCGTTGCATCCGCGCCGGCCAACGCGCTCCACTGGGCATCGCGGCGATCGCAGCGTCGGGGATGTGCAGGGCGCGTTGATGTCGCAGCATCGCGGTTGCCAGCGCGCAGTTTGCCGCTTGGTGCGAGCCGGCCAGCACGGGCAGGTCGAGCCTGAGTACGCCCCCGCCATCGCGATAGGTGAGGCGGCCGTCGGTGATGTCCCAGTGCCAGTCGGCGCCGGCGCGCAGCACCGGTGCGCGGCGCGTATGGGCGGCGGCTGCGACGACGTCGCGTATCGCTGGCGGATAGTCGAAGGTGACGAGCGGCACGCCGGGCTTCGCGATCCCGGCCTTTTCGGCGGCGATTGCCTCGATCGTGTCGCCGAGGAACGCCTGGTGATCGAGCCCGAGCTGGGCGATGCCGCACACCGTGGGATGGTCGATCACGTTGGTCGCATCCAGCCGCCCGCCCAGCCCGACCTCGATCACGCATGCGTCCGCCGGCGTGCGCGCGAATGCGAGAAACGCGACCGCCGTCGTCACCTCGAAGAAGCTTGCGCCGATATCGCTGCCCGCGTCGAGCACTTCGGCGAGCAGCGGGGCAAGCGCCGCATCCCCGATCAGCTGGCCCGCGACCCGGATTCGCTCGTTGAAGCGCACCAGATGCGGACTCGTATAGACATGGACGCGATGGCCCGCCGCCTCCAGCCCGGCGCGCAGATAGGCGCAGGTCGATCCTTTGCCGTTGGTGCCCGCGACATGGAACACCGGCGGCAGGTGGCGGTGCGGGTTGCCGACCCGGTCGAGCAGCCGGGTGATGCGGTCGAGCCCCAATATGTCCGCACCCGGCCCGAGCAGGCTCAGCCGGTCGAGCTGGCGCTGCACCGCCGGATCGGTCGAGGTTGCGAAATCGGGCATGATCGGCGGGGGTAGCGCGTCAGGCGGCCTGGCGCTCCCCGCACAGATAGCCGATCACCTGCGCCAGCGTGTCGCGCAGCGCCTTGCGCTCGACGACCATGTCGATCAGGCCATGGTCGCGATAATATTCCGCGGTCTGGAAATCGTCGGGCAGCTTTTCGCGGATCGTCTGCTCGATCACGCGCCGCCCGGTGAACGCCAGCGTCGCCTTGGGCTCGGCGATGTGGATGTCGCCCAGCATCGCATAGGCAGCCATCACCCCGCCCGAGGTCGGATCGGTCAGCACGACGATATAGGGCAGGCCCGCCTCGCGAAGCATCTCGATCGCGACGGTGGTGCGTGGCATCTGCATCAGGCTCAAAATGCCTTCCTGCATCCGCGCGCCGCCCGATGCGGTGAAGACGATGAACGGAGCTTTGGCGGCGATCGCGGCCTCGGCGCCCGCGATGAACGCCTCGCCCACCGCCTGGCCCATCGATCCGCCCATGAAGGCGAAGTTCTGCACGCCGATCACCGCACGGTGCCCGTGAATCGTGCCGCGCGCGTTGACGAAGGCATCCGGATCGCCGGTTTCGACGCGTGCGGCCTTCAGCCGGTCGACATAACGCTTGGAGTCGCGGAACTTGAGCGGGTCTTCGGGCACGCGCGGCGCGGGCAGCAGCTTCATCGATCCTTCGTCGAACAACTGCGCGAACCGCTCCTTCGGGCCGATGCGCTCATGATGGCCGCAGGACGGACAGACGTGCAGATTTTCCTCGAACTCGCGGGTGAAGATCAGCTGCTGGCATTTGGGGCATTTATGCCAGAGATTGTCGGGCGTTTCCTTGGTCGCGACGACGGAGGCGATCGCGTTGCGAACGCGGTTGAGCCAGCTCATGCAGGTTCCTTCTGCGCCGCGTCGATCGCGGCGCGCAGTGATTGGACATAGGCGGTGACGGCGGCGGGCGCGTCGGCACCGTTCGCGGCGATCAGCTCGACGATCGCCGATCCGACGACCACGCCGTCGGCGACGCGGGCGATGGCCGCCGCCTGTTCGGGCGTGCGCACGCCAAAGCCGACCGCGATCGGCAGGTCGGTCGCGGGCTTGAGCCGGGCGACTGCCGTTTCGATCGAGGCCTGCGCGGCCTGTTGCAGCCCGGTGATTCCGGCGACCGAGACATAGTAGAGAAAGCCCGATGCGCCATCGAGCACGGCTGGCAGGCGCGCGGTATCGGTGGTGGGGGTGGCGAGCCGGATCGGCGCGATGCCCGCGGTGCGCAGCGCCGGGCCGAGCTGATCGTCCTCCTCGGGCGGGATGTCGACGCAGATGACGCCGTCGATACCGGCCGTCGCGCACTGCTCAGCAAACCACTCCGCCCCGCGCCGGAGCATCGGGTTGGCATAGCCCATCAGGACGAGCGGGACGCTGGGATGGCGGGCGCGAAAATCGGCAGCGATCGCCAGGATATCGCGCGTCGTGGTGCCGACGGCGAGACTGCGCAGATTTGCCGCCTGGATCGCCGGACCATCCGCCATCGGATCGGTGAACGGCATCCCCAGCTCGATCACGTCCGCCCCGCCCGCGACGAGCGCGTCGAGGATGGCGGGGGTGGGGCCGTCGCCCGCCGTCACGAAGGTGACGAGCGCGGCGCGATCAGCCGGGAAAGCAGCGGAAAGGCGGGTCATATAGCCCTCTCGCCTGACGTGGAGTGGCTCCGATTCACATCGCCACTCCCAGCGCCTCGGCGACGGTGAAGATATCCTTGTCGCCGCGTCCGCACAGGTTCGCGAGGATGACCTGGTCGGCGCGCATCGTCGGCGCGACCTTGGCGACGGCGGCGATTGCATGGCTCGGTTCGAGCGCCGGGATGATGCCTTCGGTGCGGCAGAGCAGCTGGAACGCATCGAGCGCCTCAGCGTCGGTGATCGAGGTATAGTCGACCCGGCCGATATCCTTCAGCCACGCGTGTTCCGGCCCGATGCCGGGATAATCGAGGCCGGCCGAAATCGAATGCGCCTCGGTGATCTGGCCGTCCTCGTCCTGGAGCAGGTAGGTCTTGTTGCCGTGCAGGATGCCGGGGAAGCCCCCCGCCAGCGACGCGGCGTGTTCCTTGTCGAGCCCATGCCCGGCCGCCTCGACGCCGAGCATCCTGACGTCCGCGTCGTCGAGAAAGGGGTGGAACAGCCCGATCGCGTTCGATCCGCCACCGATCGCCGCGACCAGCAGATCGGGCAGGCGGCCGGTGCGGCTGAGCATCTGCGCGCGCGCTTCACGCCCGATCACGCTCTGAAAATCGCGGACGAGCTCGGGATAGGGGTGCGGCCCGGCGGCGGTGCCGATGATGTAGAAGGTGTCGTGGACGTTCGCGACCCAGTCGCGCAGCCCCTCATTCATCGCATCCTTGAGCGTCGCAGCCCCGCTCGTCACCGGGCGGACCTCCGCGCCCAGCAGCTTCATGCGGAACACATTGGGCTGCTGCCGCTCGATGTCGCGTGCGCCCATGTAGATGACGCACGGCAGGCCGAAGCGCGCGCATACCGTGGCGGTCGCGACGCCATGCTGGCCGGCCCCCGTCTCCGCGATGATCCGCGTCTTGCCCATACGGCGCGCCAGCAGGATCTGGCCGATGCAGTTGTTGATCTTGTGCGCGCCGGTGTGGTTGAGCTCGTCGCGCTTGAACCAGATTTCCGCGCCCATGCCGTCGGGGGCACCCGCGCGGAGCGCCTTGGTTAGCCGCGGCGCATAATAGAGCGGGCTGGGGCGGCCGACATAATGTTCGAGCAGGTCGTCGAACTCGGCGTGAAACGCCGGATCGGCCTGCGCCGCGCGATATTCGCGCTCCAGGTCGAGGATCAGCGGCATCAGCGTTTCGGCGACATAGCGGCCGCCATAATCGCCGAAATGCCCGCGCTCGTCGGGTTGGGCCCGGAAACTGTTGGGTGCGTTCATGATGCGGGTGCGTTTAGCACCTGCGGGCCCCAAGTCGATACGGCATCGCCTATCCGTGCACCGCCTTCAGGAACGCGGCGATCTTCGCCGGGTCCTTGGTGCCCGGTGCGCGCTCGACGCCGGACGACACATCGACCAGGGTCGCGCCGGTGCGCCGGATCGCTTCGGCGACATTGCCCGCGTCGAGCCCGCCGGACAGCGCCCAGGGCAGCGGGTGCCGGAACCCGTCGAGCAGCGCCCAATCGAAGCGTACACCCATGCCGCCGGGCAGCGTCGCGCCCTCCGGCGTCTTGGCGTCATAAAGGATGCGGTCGGCCGCGCCCGCGAAACCGCGCACCTGGTCAAGATCGCGCGCGGTCTTGATCGCCACCGCCGCCCAGGTCTCAAGCCGGGTGCGCGCGCCGATCGCCGCGACGCGTCCGGGCGCGGTCTTGTGAAGCTGCAAGGCATCGAGCCTGCCCGCCGCAACCGCCGCGTCGATCAGGGTGTCGTCGGGATCGACGAAGACGCCGACCCGCGCGACCCGATCGGGCACGCGCGCCGCGAGCGCCATCGCCTGTTCGAGGGCGAGGTTGCGCGGGCTTGGCGCGAAGAAGACGAACCCGACATGGCTCGCGCCGCCGCCGATCGCGGCATCGAGCGTGTCGGCGGTCGACAGGCCGCAAATCTTGACCGTGGCGGGCATCGCGCCGCCATAGAAGCCTCGGCGGCGCGCGCAAGCCCCGGCAGTCAGGCGCCGGTGGTCAGGCGGGCGCCAGCACCTGCTTCACTGCGTGCGCCCAGCCCGCCAGCCGGCGCGCGCGCAGGTCCGGGTCGATCGACGGGGTGAATTCGCGCACCGGTCCGCGCATCGCCGCCGCCGCCTCCAGCGAGGCGAAGCGGCCGCAGCCCAGCCCGGCAAGCATGGCGGCACCCATCGCGGTGGTCTCCGCAAAATCCGGGCGCTCGACCGTCACGTCGAGCATGTCGGCCAGGTCCTGGGCCATCCAGTCGTTGGCGACCATGCCGCCGTCGATGCGCAGCCGCGCCCAGTCGGCACCATCGGCGGCGAAGGCGGTCTTAAGGTCATGCGCCTGGTGCGCCATCGCCTCCAGCGCGGCGCGGACGATGTGCGCGCGGGTACTGGAAAAGCTGAGGCCGGAAATCGCGGCGCGGGCGTCGGGTTGCCACCACGGCGCGCCGATGCCGCTCAGCGCCGGGACCAGATAGACGCCGCCATTATCGGTGACGCTGCGGGCCAGATCCTCGGTTTCCTGCGCGGTTCCGATCAGGCCGACCTGGTCGCGCAGCCATTTGATCAGGCTGCCGGCGACGAACACCGACCCTTCGATCGCATAGGCGCGCCGCCCGTCGATCTGCCACGCCAGCGTCGCCAGCAGCCGGTGGCGCGATACCGGCGGCGTCGCGCCGGTATGGGTCAGCACGAACGCGCCCGTGCCGAACGTCGCCTTGGTCTCGCCGGGATTGAGGCACGCCTGGCCGATCGACGCGGCCTGCTGGTCGCCGGCCATGCCGGTGATCGGGACGGGATGGCCGAACAGGGTCGTCTCGCCGAACGATCCGGCGCAATCGACGATCGCGGGCAACGCCGCGCGCGGCGCGCCGAACAGCTCGATCAGCCCGTCGTCCCAGCTGCCGCTGCCCAGCGCCATCAGCAAGGTGCGCGATGCGTTGGTCGCATCGGTGACATGCACCCCGCCGGTCAGTTTCCACACGAGCCAGCTTTCGACGGTACCGATTGCCAGCCGGTCGGCTTGCGCCGCCGCGGCGACCTCGGGCCAGTTCGTCATCGCCCAGGCGACCTTGCTGCCCGAGAAGTAGGGATCGAGCCGGAGCCCCGTGCGCGCCTGCACCCCGGGTTCCTCGCCCGCGTCGCGCCACGCGGCGCACAGATCGGCCGTGCGGCGGTCCTGCCACACGATCGCCGGGGCGAGCGGCTCGCCCGTTGCCCGGTCCCAGAACACGACGGTTTCGCGCTGGTTGGTGATGCCGATCGCGGCGATCCGGTCGGCGCCGCCGGCACGCGCGACCATCGCGTGTGCGCACGCCAGCGATTCGCGCCAGATTTCGCCGGCGTCATGTTCGACCCAGCCGGGGCGTGGGTAATGCTGCGTGATCGGCCGGCCTTCGTGGGCGACATGGCCGCGGTCGGGGTCGAACAGCATCGCGCGGGTGGAGGTGGTGCCCGCGTCGAGCACCAGGATCAGCTTTTCCATCGCATCAGCATAGGCCGGACGACCGGCGGGGGGAATTCCCCTTGCCCGCTGGCTGTTCTACACAGGCAGCATGAACCAGCACAACGTCACCGGGCCGGGCGAGCATGATCCCGAACGCCTGACCGGCGATACCCATCATGACGAGGAACTGCGCCGCGACCGCCTGCTCGCCGGGCTGACCCTGATCGCGGGCGTCGGACTGGTGCTCGCGCTGCCCTTCGCGCTCCAGGCCGGATATCGCTTCTTCCTGCCGCTGACCGCGGCGATCGTCGTCGCGATCGCGCTGGTGCCGTTGCTGGAATGGCTGGAACGGCGGCGGCTGCCGTCGCCGCTCGCGGCGTTCCTGTGCGTGTTCGTGTTCCTGGCGATCGCCAACATCGCGCTCGCCTCGATCGTCGTGCCGGCGTGGAGCTGGGTCCAGGTGCTGCCCGAGCGGATCGCCCGCATTCAGACGAACATCGCCCCGCTCATCGATTTCTATTCGAGCTTCGAGAAGTTCGTGAACCGCCTGATCAGCGAGGTGGCGAGCGCGCCCGCCCGCCGCAACGAAGCCGTCGTGGAGCCGCCCCGTTCGCTGCTCGACCTGGTCGGGACGTCGGCCCCGTCGGCGCTCATCGAAATGTTCTTCGTCATCCTGGTCATCTATTTCTTCCTGTCGGGGTGGACGCGGCTGCGCCAGTCGGCGATCACCAGCCGATCGAGCTTCGGCGGGGCGCTGGCGACGGCGCGGGTGATCCAGGACGTCGTCGACGACACGTCGGCCTATCTGGGCACGATCACGCTGATCAACCTGTCGCTCGGCCTGGTCGTCGCGGGCGGCGTCTATCTGATCGGGATGCCGACGCCGCTGATGTGGGGCGGGATCGTCGCGCTGCTCAACTACATCCCCTATTTCGGGCCGATCCTGGCGGCGGCGCTGCTGGCGCTGGGCGGCCTGATGACCTTCGACCAGCTGTGGTGGGCGCTGATGCCGGCCTTCATCATGATCGCCGCGCATCTGGTCGAGGCGAACCTGTTCACGCCGCTGGTCATCGGTCACCGGCTGACGATCAATCCGCTGTCGATCCTGATCGCGCTCAGCTTCTGGGGCTGGGTGTGGGGAACGGCCGGCGCGCTGCTCGCGGTGCCGCTGCTGATCATCTTTCAGCGGGTGCTGCGCGCGGCAGGGCGTCCCGATATCGCGGGCTTCCTGTTCGAGCATGGGACGCTGGTGAACGAGCCGCCGCGCGAGCATGCGCCGAAGCGCGAAACATCGCCCGCCGGGGGTGTTGACAGCCCCGAGGCCGTCCTCTAGGTGCCGCGCTCTCGCAAGGATATGCGGGTGTAGCTCAGTTGGTTAGAGCGCCGGCCTGTCACGCCGGAGGTCGCGGGTTCGAGCCCCGTCACTCGCGCCATTGCCCGCGCAGCGCCGCGCGTTTGGCCGCGCCAAAATTTCTCGAAAATCGTTGAACTTAACCCGGACACGGGGCGTTCCCTTCCTGTCGCCGCCGCCAAGGAGCGGCGACCAGTATGGAGGGTAACCATGGACATCGACTCACGCGAAACCATTGATCTGATCGCTTCGGACAAGGTCGAGGGCACGGCGGTCTACGGCGCCGACGGCGACCGGCTCGGCACGATCGAGCGGTTCATGGTCGGCAAGATGTCGGGCCAGGTTGAATATGCGGTCATGTCGTTCGGCGGCCTGTTCGGCATGGGCCACAGCCACTATCCGCTGCCGTGGCAGACGCTGACCTATGACACCGACAAGGGCGGCTATGTCGTCAGCCTGACCAAGGAGCAGCTGGAGAACGCACCGCGCTACGATCAGGACGAGCCGACCTATGATCGCGCCTATGGCGAGCAGGTCCATGGGTATTATGGCCTGAACTACGCCTGATCATCCAGAAACGGGCTCCGGCGCCGCCGTCATATGACGGCGGCTGCCGGCGTCGGCAATTGCACGTCTGCGGGCAGATAGCGCTCGAACAGCGTGCGCACGTTCACCCGCGCGCGCAGTCGGGTAGCCAGTAGATACATGCCGCCGATCTTGCGCTGGATGAACAGCGTGTCGACCGGGGGCAGGAACCACTGGCTGCGGTCGGCGGCCAGTTCGACGCCCTCCGCCCGCATCTCCGCCAACATGTCGCGCGCGCCGAAATCAAACATCGCGTCGCTACGCAGTGGCGCGAGGCCGCGATCCAGCATCGCAATCACCTTTTCCTGCCGCCAGCGCGGCGCGTCCGCATTGATGAAGCCCGCCGCCGCCGCAACCTCGCGCGCGCGGTCCAGATCGCCGTCGAGTGCGGCGTTCAGCAGGCGCGCATACCCCGCCGCGGTTTCCGGCGCGATTTCACGCGCGGCCCCGAAATCGAGCAGCGCGATCCGCCTGGTCGCGGGGTCGTAGAGATAGTTGGCGAAATTCGGATCGGTCTGCATCAAACCGAATTCAAAAAGCTCGCGCAGCACCAGTTCGAGCAGCAGCGTGACGACGCGGTCGCGCTCGGCTTGCGGCGCATCGACGAGCGACTCGACCGGGACGCCCGTCACGAAATCCATGGCGAGGATGGTCGGGCGGGTAAGGTCGGCGTGCGAGTCGGGCACGACGAATTCCGGCCGATCGGCGAGCAAGGTCTTGAACCGCGCCAGATAAGCGCCCTCGCGCGCATAATCGGCTTCGTCGTGCAGCTGCCGCTTCGCCTCCGCCAGCAGCGGCGCGACGTCGATCTGTTTGGGGACGAGGCCCGATACGCGGAGCAGTGCGGTGACGTTGTCGACATCGCTGTCGATGCTGCGGGCGACGCCCGGATACTGGATCTTGATCGCCAGATCGCGGCCGTCGCGCGTGCGCGCACGGTGCACCTGGCCGATCGACGCGGCGGCGATCGGGCGCTGACCGAACTCGGCGAACTGCCGGCGCCAGTCGCGGCCCCATGCCTGGCCGAGGACCGTGTTGAGCTGACCCGGCGGCATGTGATCGGCGTCGGCGCGCAGCCGGGCGAGGATGTCGGTCAACTCGCGCGGCAGCAGCTCGCCCGCATCCATCGACAGCAACTGCCCCATCTTCATCGCCGCGCCGCGCAGCTGCGCGAGCTGCGCCGTCACCCGCATCGCATTGGCAGGAGTCAGCAACAGGTCGCCGACGTTCGGCCGCTTGCCGGCGGCGAATTGTCGCGCCCCGTCGACCAGCATGCCGCCGGCCACGCCCGAGGCAAGGCCGCCGAACCTGGCCAATCGCGCGAACCGTCCGGTGGGCACTGCGGTGCCGTGCCGGCGATCGGGGGGAAGGGCCATTTGGACATGCTCCGGTGAAAGGCTTTATCCCACGCAGGTAAGGCGCGGCGGTCGCGCTTCAATGCGGGCTATGGGGCAGGGGGCGTTCCCGCATTCGTCAATGGTTCCGGCCTCCGCCGGGGCGACGCGCGCAACCTTCGTCCCAGATCGGGCGCTATCGCCAGTGCCCGGTTTCCATCCAGCGCAGCAACGGCTTCATCGGCGCGATCCAGATCACGCCGGTCACCGCGTAGACCAGCGCCTGCACCGCCCAGTGCAAGCCCCCGATCGTCGCCGAAAAGCTCGCGACGAGGCCGATCCACACGAAGGCGGCGACCAAAATCGCCAGCATGCCGACGGGCTTGCGCCAATTGGGTTCCATTACCAGTCTCCGGTCATGAACAGGCCGCGTTCGGTGATCACGGCGTGCAGCGGCACGTCCCACGGGTCGACCGGCACGGCGGGCACCTCCTGCACCGACCATGCGACGCCGATGCGGAGCGCATCGGGGAAGCGGGCAAAGGCGCGGTCGTAATAAGCTGCGCCCTGGCCGAGCCGGTTGAGCGCATCGTCAAAACCGATCAGCGGCGTCAGGATGATGTCGGGGACGAGCTCGGTCGCGCTGGCGGCGGGCTGCTTCAGGCGCATCGGCCCGTCGACCAGAGGCTGGCCCGGCGACCAGGCGAGGAAGCGCATCGGCACCGCACGCGAGGCCGCGACATGCGGAAGCGCGATCGCCGCGCCCAGCATCCGGGCATCGCGCTCGATCCCCGACGGATCGGCTTCGCTGCCGACCGCCCAGTAGCTGGCAATGACGGTGCCCGGCGCGATCCGCGCGCGCAGCCATCCCGGCATGACGAAGGCGGCTTCCTTGTCCGTGGCAAAGCCATCGCGGCGCGCGCGCAATTCGGCGCGCAGGGCGGATTTGTCGGTGTCCATCGTCATTTCTGGGCCTGTCTGCATGTGGACAGATCTCTAAACCCGCTAATCCTGAGTAGCCATTGAGCTTGTCGAAATGGCGTATCGAAGGACGAGAGCGCGCGTGAGTCCTTCGATACGGGTCCCTTCGACTGCCTGCCAAGGCAGGTGCTCAGGACAGGCTTCCGCTCCGCTCAGCCCCTACTCAGGATGAGCGGTATGTGACGCGATGGAACATCTTGACGACCACCCGTGGGCGATCTGATCGTCGTCCCATCAACTTTCGCAAACGGGGGTGGCGGGGACCACCATGGGTCGGTTGCTGGAATATCCTCTGACGCCGGTAACGTCAGGTGGGGGCCATGTGCTTCGGACCAGGGTCCGGGCAGGGACAGCTCCCTTGGATGATTTTATCGCCTCAGGGATTTTCGCTAAAGCTCGTACCGGGCAGTTCCCGCCGCCCCCTATCTAGGAGGTCGGCGCGTCTTCCTCAAGCACCGCCGCGATTGCTTCGAGTCGTTCGGCCAGGTTGGAAAGCAGGTGGTCTGCAACCCCCGATGGCGGATTGGCCTGGGCATCGGCCAGTTCGTCGGCGATCATCAGCGCGACGAACAGCATCGCGCGCTCGCCGGGCACGCCGCCGGCGACCTTGATCGCGGCGTCCGAATGGCGATCGAGCAGGGCGGCCAGCCGTTCGAGCCGCGCCTCGTCGCCGGGACGGCACGCGACCTGATGCTGGCGCCCGGCGACGGTGAGCACGACGTGGCTCATTCGTCCTCGGTCCCCCGCGCCTCTTGCGCGGCGATCAGCGTGTCGAGCGCGTCGAGCGCGTCGGTCATGCGTGCACGCAGCAGCTGGTGGCGTCGCGTAAGCGCGGCGGTGGCGGCGACGCGCGCAGCAGACGCCCGCTCGATACGCGCCACGGCGCGTTCGATTCGCGCGAGGGCAGGGTTGGTCATGTCGTCGGAACTAAGGTCGGCCATCGCATGACGATTACGCCGCCCGGCACGCACGGGCAAGCGCGGCTGGCCGGTTGACGAAGGCGCGTCGCCGCCGCAAAGGGGCGGGCCATCAGCATTATGGCCGCGGCCGATCCCGGCACCGTGGCGCGATGGGCCAGGCGATCCGGCTGGCCGAACAAGGAGCAGCATGGCCGCGACCGACACCCAACTCGCCAACGCGATCCGGGCGCTTGCCATGGATGCGGTCGAAGCCGCCAATTCGGGCCATCCGGGGATGCCGATGGGGATGGCGGACGCCGCGACCGTCCTGTTCACGCGGTTCCTGAAGCACGATCCCGCCGACCCGCGCTGGCCCGACCGCGATCGTTTCGTGTTGTCGGCCGGGCATGGGTCGATGCTGATCTATGCGCTGCTGCACCTGACCGGCTATGCGCGCCCGACGATCGACGACATCCGCAATTTCCGCCAGCTCGGCAGCCCGTGTGCGGGGCACCCGGAGAATTTCGAGCTGCCCGGCGTGGAGACGACGACCGGGCCGCTGGGCCAGGGCTTTGCCACCGCGGTCGGCATGGCGATCGCCGAGCGTCATTTGAACGCGGTGTTCGGCGACGCGCTGGTCGACCATCGCACCTGGGTGATCGCCGGCGACGGCTGCCTGATGGAAGGCATCAACCATGAGGCGGTGGGGCTGGCCGGGCATCTGAAGCTCGGGCGGTTGAACGTGCTGTGGGACGACAACCGCATCACCATCGACGGCGCGGTCGCGCTGTCGTCGAGCGAGGATATCCCCGCGCGCTATCGCGCATCGGGCTGGCACGTCGTCGAATGCGACGGGCATGACTTCGCCGATGTCGAGCGCGCGCTGACCGAAGCCCGTGACTCGGACCTGCCGTCGCTGATCTGCTGCCGCACGACGATCGGCAAGGGCGCGCCCAACAAGGGCGGCACCTCAGGCGTCCACGGATCGCCGCTCGGTACCGCCGAAGTCGCCGCCGCGCGCGAGGCGCTGGGCTGGACCGCGCCGCCGTTCGAGGTACCGCAGGACATTCGCGATGCGTGGCTTTCGGCGGGCAGGGCGCACGCCGGTCTTCACACCGAATGGCAGCAGCGCCTGGCAAGCCATCAAGATAAAGACGAATTTCTGCGACAGATGTCGGGCGAGATATCCGCCGATTTCAGCCTCGCCGCGCATGTCGACGGACTGATCGCGGCCCCGCAGAAGGTCGCGACGCGCAAGGCGTCCGAATTGGCCCTGGGCGCGATCAATGCCCAGCTGCCCGAGACGATCGGCGGTTCGGCAGATCTGACCGGCTCCAACAACACGCGGACGAAGGATCAGGCACCGCTGACGGCCGACGATTATTCGGGCCGCTATGTCAGCTATGGCATCCGCGAATTCGGCATGGCAGCGGCGATGAACGGGATGGCGCTGCATGGTGGCGTCATCCCGTACGGCGGCACGTTCCTGGTCTTCGCCGATTATTGCCGCGCGGCGATCCGTCTGTCGGCGCTCCAGCAGGCGCGCGTCATCTATGTGCTCACGCACGATTCGATCGGGCTGGGCGAGGACGGGCCGACCCACCAGCCGGTCGAGCACCTGACCAGCCTGCGGTTGATCCCCAATCTGGAGGTCTATCGGCCCTGCGATGCGGTCGAGACCGCAGAATGCTGGGAGCTCGCGCTGCGGCGCGCCGACGGCCCGGCGGTGCTGGCGCTCACCCGCCAGAACCTGCCCCAGCTGCGCACCGAAGCGGCGGGCGAGAACCGCTCGGCGCGCGGCGCCTATCGCCTGCAGACGGCCAGCGCGCCGCGTCGTGTGGTGCTGATCGCCACCGGTTCCGAGGTCGAGATCGCGGTCGCGGTGCGCGCGGCGCTGGAGGAGCGCGGCATCGGTGCCGACGTCGTGTCGATGCCGTGCTGGGAACGGTTCGACGCGCAGGACGCGGGTTATCGTGCCGACCTGTTGCCCGTCGACGCGCTGCGCGTGTCGATCGAGGCGGGAACGACGCTGGGCTGGGAACGCTATACCGGAACGGACGGGCTGCGCTTCGGGATTGACAGCTTCGGTGCGTCGGCACCGGCGCCGGCGCTCTACCAGCATTTCGGGCTGACCGCGGATGCGATCACGCCGCGGATCATCGAACGACTCTAACGGCTTCACGGGAGTAAGCACGACATGACGAAGGTTGCGATCAACGGCTTTGGGCGCATCGGCCGCCTCGTGGCGCGCGCGATCCTGGAGCGTCCGGATTGCGGGCTCGAGCTGGTGACGATCAACGATCTTGCCGATGCCAAGTCGAATGCGTGGCTGTTCAGCCGCGATTCGGTGCACGGCAAGTATCCGGGCAGCGTCGCCGCCGACGGTACCGACCTGGTGATCGACGGCAAGCGCATCGCCGTCACCGCCGAGCGCGATCCCGCCAACCTGCCGCACGCCAAGCACGGCGTCGACATCGTGCTGGAATGCACGGGCTTCTTCACCGACCGCGCGTCGGCGCAGAAGCATATCGATGCAGGTGCCAAGAAGGTGCTGATTTCCGCCCCCGGCAAGAATGTCGACCTGACGGTCGTCTATGGCGTCAACCACGACAAGCTGGAGGCCGCGCACACCATCGTGTCCAACGCGTCGTGCACGACCAACTGCCTGGCCCCGGTTGCCAAGGTGATGAATGACGCGATCGGGATCGAGCGCGGGCTGATGACCACCGTCCACGCCTATACCAACGACCAGAAGATCCTGGATCAGATCCATCCCGACCTGCGCCGCGCGCGGGCGGCCGCGATGTCGATCATCCCGACCACCACCGGTGCTGCGCGCGCGGTGGGCGAGGTGCTGCCCGAGCTGAAGGGCAAGCTCGACGGTTCGGCGATCCGGGTGCCGGTGCCGGACGTCAGCCTGGTTGACCTGACCTTCACGCCCGCGCGCGAAACGACGAAGGACGAGGTCAACGCGATCCTGAAGGCCGCGTCGGAAAGCGGGCCGCTTGCCGGCATCCTCGACTATTCGGACGAGCCTCTGGTCTCGATCGATCTGATGCACAATCAGGCGTCCTCGACAATCGACAGCCTGGAGACCGCGGTGATCGACGGTAAGCTGGTGCGCGTCGTCAGCTGGTACGACAATGAATGGGGCTTCTCCAACCGCATGGTCGATACCGCCAGCGCGATGGCGAAGCTGGGCTGAGCCAGGACGATGACCGGTCGCCTCGCCGGGATCGCCCGACATGCCCGGCCCCGCGCGCCGATCGAGGTGGTCGATGCGGTGGCGGTCAGCATCGACGGTGGCCTGCACGGTGATTTTCGCGGGGCGATCAAGCCCGGCGGTCGCGGCCGCCGCCAGGTGACGCTGATCGAGGCGGGCGACTGGGCACAGGCGATGGCGGAGGTCGGCCACACGCTGCCGTGGTGGCACCGGCGCGCCAACCTGCTGGTCGAGGGGCTCGACCTCCCGCAGCAGCCGGACATGCTGCTGCGCATCGGTGCGGAGGTTGTGCTGCGCGTCACGGTCGAATGCGAACCGTGCAGCCGCATGGAGGAAGTCGCGCCCGGACTGCGTGCCGCGCTGACCCCGGACTGGCGGGGCGGGGCATGTACGAAGGTCGTCACCGGCGGGACCATCCGCATCGGCGACGCAATAAGGATCGAAGCATGAGCCGCAATTTCAAGACCCTCGACGATATCGGTGACGTCACCGGCAAG
Organism: Sphingomonas sp. SFZ2018-12; assembly: GCF_022496715.1. Taxonomy (NCBI): domain Bacteria; kingdom Pseudomonadati; phylum Pseudomonadota; class Alphaproteobacteria; order Sphingomonadales; family Sphingomonadaceae; genus Sphingomonas; species Sphingomonas sp. SFZ2018-12. The sequence continues at coordinate 1,718,354 of NZ_WTFM01000001.1, read as the reverse complement.
CGCGTGCTGGTGCGCGAGGATTTGAACGTGCCGATGGCCGACGGCGCGGTGACCGACGACACGCGGCTGCGCGCCGCGGTGTCGACGATCACCGAACTGGCCGATCGTGGCGCGATCGTCCTGATCCTGGCGCATTTCGGCCGGCCCAAGGTGCCGTCGCCCGAACATTCGACGGCCCAGATCACGCGCCCCCTGTCCGACGTGCTCGGTCGTGCGGTGCGATATGTCGACTGGGAGGGCGCGGCGGAATCGGTCGCGACGCTCCAGCCCGGCGATATCGGGCTGCTCGAGAATACCCGATTCTTCGGCGGTGAGGAAAAGAACGATCCGGCGGTGGTCGAACGCTTCGCGGCGCTGGGCGACCTCTATGTCAACGATGCCTTCTCGGCCGCGCACCGCGCGCATGCCTCGACCGAGGGTCTGGCGCATCGCCTGCCGGCCTTTGCGGGGCGTCAGATGGAGGCCGAGCTCGATGCGCTCGACAAGGCGCTGGGCAATCCCGAGCATCCCGTCGCCGCGGTGGTCGGCGGGGCGAAGGTGTCGACCAAGCTCGACGTGCTCAGGCACCTGGTCGCGCGCGTCGATCACCTGATCATCGGCGGCGGCATGGCCAACACCTTCCTCGCCGCACGCGGCGTCGATGTCGGCAAAAGCCTGTGCGAGCATGACCTGACCGCAACCGCGGAGGCGATCCTGGATGCGGCCGATGCCGCCAACTGTACCGTCCACCTGCCCTATGACGTGATGGTCGCGACCGAGTTCGCCGCGCACCCCGCATCGCTGCGCACCGCCAATGTCCATGAGGTCGCCGCCGACGAGATGATCCTCGACATCGGACCCGCAGCGACTGAGGCGCTCGCCGACGTGCTCAAGACCTGTCGCACGCTCGTATGGAACGGCCCGCTCGGTGCGTTCGAGACGCCCCCGTTCGATGCCGCGACCGTGGCGCTGGCCCGCACCGCCGCCGCGCTGACCCGCGAGGGGTCGCTGGTGTCGGTCGCCGGCGGAGGCGACACCGTCGCCGCGCTCAACCAGGCCGGGGTCGCGGCCGACATGACCTTCGTCTCGACCGCCGGCGGCGCGTTTCTCGAATGGATGGAGGGCAAGGCGTTGCCCGGCGTCGCTGCCCTTGCCCGCTAAGCCGAACCGAACCCGTACAGGAGAACAGAGTTGATGAACCAGGCCGACATGACTGCCCGGATCGCCGAGGGCATCGGCTTCATCGCCGCGCTCGACCAGTCGGGCGGATCGACGCCCAAGGCGCTCAAGGGCTATGGCGTCGACGAAACCGCGTGGTCGACCGATGAGGAGATGTTCGCGCTCATCCACGCCATGCGGGCGCGGATCATCACTTCGCCCGTATTCACCGGCGACAAGGTGCTGGGCGCGATCCTGTTCGAGCGGACGATGGACGGCGAAGTGGCGGGGCAGCCGACCCCTGCGGCGCTGATCGCGCGCGGGGTCGTGCCGTTCATCAAGATCGACAAGGGGCTGGAAGACGAGGCGAACGGCGTCCAGCTGATGAAGCCGATGCCCGATCTCGACACGCTGCTCACCCGCGCGCGGGCGCTGGGCGTGTTCGGGACCAAGGAGCGTTCGGTCATCAACCTTGCCAACCAGGCCGGCATCGCGGCCGTCGTCGCGCAGCAGTTCGAGGTGGCACGTCAGGTCCTGGCGAGCGGGCTGGTGCCGATCATCGAGCCGGAGGTGAACATCAAGTCGCCCGAGCGCGCGGCCGCCGACGCGGTCCTGCGCGACGAGATCCTGCTGGCGCTCGACGCGATGCCGGGTGACGACCGCGTGATGCTCAAGCTGTCGATCCCCGCCACGCCGGGCCTGTTCGATCCGCTGGTCGATCATCCGCGCGTGTTGCGCGTCGTTGCGCTGTCGGGCGGCTATGCGCGCCCCGAGGCCTGTGCCGAGCTGGCGAAGAATCGCGGCATGATCGCAAGTTTCAGCCGCGCCCTGCTCGAGGAGCTGCGCCATCCGATGAGCGACGCGGAATTCGACGCCGCACTCGGCACAGCGATCGACGACATCTACACCGCGTCGGTCGACAAGGTCGCCGTGCCGGCATGACCGCGGCATGACCGACGACGATCCGCTCGGCCCGCTCGACCCCGATTTCGCCGCGCAGTTCGTGCGCGACGATCGGCGTCCGGCCTGCCAGCTCTATCTGGTGTCGCCGCTGGACGTGGGCGGGGGGTTCCCCGACCGGCTGGCGCGTGCGCTCGATGCCGGGCCGGTGGCGGCGTTTCAGTTCCGGGTCAAGGGCGTCGACCAGCATCAGGCCGCACGGTTGGCCGAGCCGCTGCAGCGCATCTGCGCCGATCGCGATGTCGCCTTCATCGTCAACGACGAGGTGTCGCTCGCCCGGCGGCTGGGGGCGGACGGCGTCCACCTGGGGCAGGGCGACGGCGATCCGCGCGAGGCGCGTCAACTGGTCGGGCCGTCGATGCAGATCGGCGTGACGTGTCACGACAGCCGCCATTTGGCGATGGAAGCGGGCGAGGCGGGGGCGGATTATGTCGCGTTCGGCGCCTTCTTTCCTTCGACGACGAAGGATGCGCGCCACCGTGCGGATCCCGTGCTGCTCAGCTGGTGGACGACGGTGTTCGAGCTGCCCTGCGTGGCGATCGGCGGGATCACCCCCGCAAACGCGCCCGCGCTGATCGCGGCCGGTGCAGATTTCATCGCGGTTTCGGGCGCGGTGTGGGCAGGCGACGAAGCGCAGGCGATGCGCGATTTCGCCGCGGTGCTGAGGTCCGGGGGGCACGATACTTCGGTCGCAGCCCCGAAATAACGACTGCACCGCGCACGAAGGCCGCGCATTTTATGCGCGCAGCGGTCGAAATCGCTTGTCAGATTAGATCCATTTTTGCAGCTTCTTGTTCTGGCGTTCCGCAGGGCGCCGGACGCGGCGTCGGACGGCATGGTTTCGTTCGATGCGGCGGAGACATATTCACCAGTTCGACCGACAGCCGGCAAGCGGCGCGGCGGAAACAGGTGGAGACGGAGAGGCCTGGATTCACTTCCGAAGGGGGAAGATTCCATGCTGGTCACCTGCGCGCGGTCGACGACCGCGATGATCGTCGTATCGCTTGCTTCGCTTTCATCCCTGTCGCCCGCCGCGCGCGCCCAGTCGGTCGCCGGTGCCGCCAGCCAGCGGCCGGAAACGCCGCCGGACGAGGAAATCTATGTCACCGGCCGGCGCGTGTCCGATGCCGAGGTCGCGATCGGCACCGACCAGACGACGTCGACGATCTCGATCACGCGTGAGGCGCTGCTGTCCGCGCCGGCGGGCATTTCGGGCCTCAAGATGCTCGAGGGGCTGCCCGGGTTCAACGTCCAGGCCAACGACGCGCTCGGTCTCTATGAATTCGGCAACTCGGTGTTCGTCCGCGCTTTCAATTTTCAGCAGATCGGCTTCGTGCTCGATGGCGTGCCGATGGGGCGTTCGGATCAGTTCGGGGGCAGCCCGATCTTCCGCTATGTCGAGAACGAGAATCTCGAGCGGGTGACCGCCAGCCCCGGCGCGGGCGACGTGTCGCTGCCCAGCTATGCCTCGCTCGGCCCCATCGTTCAGTATTTCACCACCGACCCCGATGATGAAATGGGCGCGACCAGCCAGTTCACCGTCGGCGCCGATTCCTTCACGCGCGGCTATCTCCGCCTCGATACCGGCAATCTCGGCGGCTTCTCCGCTTATGCCAGCTATTCGAAGCTCGACGCCGATGTGTGGCGCGGGCCGGGCACGATCGATCGCGAACATGTCGAGGCCAAGGCGCGCTATGCGTTCGGCGATCACGCGATCCGCGCACGCTTTCTCTACAACGACTATTTCGACTTCGATTCGCCGGCGATCAGCCAGGCGCAGTATGAGGGGACGGCGGGCGATCCGTTCGGGCGCAGCGGCCGCTATTTCGCCTATCTGGCCGAGGTGCCGGTGCTGGCGCCGCTGGCGACCGCGACGACCATTCCGTTCTCGAACGCGCTGTACAACCAGTATTTCAAGCAGGCGATCAACTCGCGCACCGACTATCTCTACAGCGTTTCCGGCGATTTCCAGGTAACGGGCGGCTTCTCGTTCAAGCCGGTCCTCTATTATGAGGACAAGAAGGGATACGGCGTATCGCCCGAAGCCTATGCGACCTCGCTTGCGTCCCACAACGCCCAGCGCCTGATCGTGCCCGGCCTGTTTGCGCCGCGCGGCCTGCAATACGGCCTGTCGACGATCGAGGGCACACGGTACGGCGTCGTCGGCGACTTCAGCGTCGATGTCGGCCCGCACCTGGTCCAGTTCGGCTTCTGGGGCGAGAATGACGATTACCATCGCACCCAGGACCGCTTCAACCACGCCAACGGCAATCCCGACGGCGAGCCGCTGCTGAACGAGCCGGTCCACCGCCAGCGCGATTACGTCTCGACCCGCGAAACGCTGCAACTCCATGCCAAGCTGTCGCTCAACCTGCTCGACGACCGGCTCAAGCTCGATCTCGGGGCCAAGGGGTTGACCATCGGCTACGAAATCCGGGGGTATCGCAACCCGGCGGACTATATCGCGCGACGCCAGCCGCGCCTGACCGACCGTTATGAAGATCTGTTCCTCCCCCAGGTCGGGGCGGTCTTCAACATCACCCGACGCGAACAGATTTTCGCGTCCTATTCGGAGAACATGGCGTTGCCGCGCGGTGCCGACGACATCTTCTCCGCCGCCAGCCCGCTCGCGCCCGGCCCGGACGCGGAAACATCGAAGAATTACGAGCTCGGCTTTCGTACCAATCGCCCGGCATTCAATGCGTCGCTTGCGCTGTTCTACACGCGCTTCGACAACCGGCTTCAGTCCTTTGCCGCACCCGTCCCGGGTTCGCCGCAGCTCGAGACCTTTTTCCAGAATGTCGGATCGGTCGAGTCCTATGGCGCGGAATTGACCGGCATCGTCAAGCCGGTCGACTTCCTCTACGTCAACGCCAACGTCACCTACAACATCGCGAAATTCCTGGACAATTATTCGACGCTGTCGATCGCGGGCAACCGGGTGCCCGACAATGCCGAATGGCTGGTCCAGGCCGGGGTGACGATCGAGCCGACCAGCTGGCTCGTCGCCAACTTCTCCGGACGTTACCTGAGCGAGCGCAACACCAATTTCATCAATAGCCAGCAAATCCCCGGCTACGCGATCTTCAACGCCTATGTCGACTTCGGCGAGGGCATCGATGCGGGACCGTTCAAGGCGATCCGCATCCGCGCCAATGTCGATAACCTGTTCAACAAGGACTATCTGGGCACGATCAACGTCGCGACGACGGGGCTCGCGACCTTCCGGCCGGGCCCCGACCGGACGTGGCAGCTTTCGATCCGCGCCGATCTGTAGACCCGGTTCGCCGCGGGACCGGGAAGCGATGTCCCCCGGTCCCGCGGCACGATCCACCCGGCCTGCTGGCCTTGCCCGACCGGGCAGGGGCTGCGCGCGGCCGACGGAGGGTGCCCGCAATCGGGCAATATCGTGGAGGTTCTTGCCCCCGCGCCCCTGCACGGATAAAGGCCCGGCTTCTCGCTCTTTCCAACTTGCAGGCACAGCCATGAAGATCAGCGGCGTCGACATTCGCCCCGGCAACATCATCGAATATGAAGGCGGCATCTGGCGCGCCGTGAAGATTCAGCACACCCAGCCGGGCAAGGGCGGTGCCTATATGCAGGTCGAGATGAAGAACCTGCGCGACGGCCGCAAGAACAACGTCCGCTTCCGCTCGGCCGAGACGGTCGAGCGCGTCCGGCTGGACACCAAGGATTTCCAGTTCCTCTATCCCGAGGGCGACATGCTCGTCTTCATGGACAAGGAAACCTATGAACAGACCACGCTGCCCCGCGACTTGCTGGGCGATGCGGCCGCCTTCCTTCAGGACGGCATGGACGTGGTGATGGAACTCTATGACGAGGAAGCGATCAGCGTCCAGCTGCCCGACACGATCGAGGCGACGATCGTCGAGGCGGATGCGGTGGTAAAGGGCCAGACCGCGTCGTCGAGCTACAAGCCCGCTGTCCTCGACAATGGCGTGCGCGTGATGGTGCCGCCGCATATCGGCGCGGGCACCCGCATCGTCGTCGACGTCTATGAACAGACCTATGTCCGCCGCGCGGATTGAACGACATGCCGACGATCATCACAGACGCGCGCAGCTTTCGCGCTGACCGCGCCTGGGGCGCGCGCGAACTGGCCGAGTTCGACGGCGCGACAGTGCGGCTGCATTGGACCGACCAGCCCTATAAGTGGCACGTCAATGACGGTGCCGAGGTGTTCGTGGTCATCGATGGTACGGTCGACATGCACTATCGCGTCGCAGGCGAAGAGCATCGCGTGCTGCTGAATAGCGGCGACATCTTCATGGCCGATGTCGGCGACGAGCATGTCGCGCGTCCGCAGGGCGAGGCGCGCATCCTGGTCGTCGAACGAAAAGGCTCGGTGTAAGAGCCTTTGAATCTCCCTCTCCCCGTCGGGGGGAGGGTCGGGGAGAGGGGCTGGCTTAGGCCGGTCGATCTCCCCTCATTCCCCTCTCCCAACCCTCTCCCCATGGGGGAGTGGGCCAAAGGTTTAATATGGTAGCCCATTCCGGCCTGATTACCGTCATCGACCGCGCCGCGCGCAAGGCCGCGCCGCGCCTGCGCCGCGACTTCAACGAGGTCCAGCACCTGCAGGTCAGCCGCAAGGGACCGGCCGATTTCGTGTCGATGGCCGACAAGCGGGCCGAGCAGACGATCGTCGAGGAACTGCGCAAGGCGCGGCCCGACTGGGGCATGCTGCTCGAGGAAGGCGGCGAGATCGCCGGCGATCCCGACAAGCCGCGCTTCATCGTCGATCCGCTGGACGGCACGAGCAACTTCCTGCACGGCATCCCGCATTTCGCCATCTCCATCGCGGTCGAGGACCCGCGCGGGCCCCAGGGCAAGCCGGAGATCACGCACGGCCTCGTCTATCAGCCGCTGACCGATGAGAGCTTCTGGGCCGAGAAGGGCCGCGGTGCGTGGCTGACCGACCAGCGGCTGCGCGTATCGGCGCGCACCGAGTTGGCCGATGCGCTGATTGCGACGGGAATTCCGTTCCTGGGCCACGGCAATTTCGCCGAGTGGAGCCGCATTTTCGGCGCAGTCGCGCCCGAAGTCGCGGGCATCCGGCGGTTCGGCTCGGCGGCGCTCGACCTTGCCTGGGTCGCGGCGGGGCGCTTCGACGGCTATTGGGAAAGCGGGCTCCAGCCGTGGGATGTCGCGGCCGGCATGCTGCTGGTCAAAGAAGCGGGCGGCTTCGTCACCGACTTTCGCGGGTCCGATCGGGCGATGGAGCGCAACGAGTTCCTGGCCGCCACCGACGGCCTGCATTCCAAGCTGCACAAGCTGGTTGCGACGTCGCTGCGCTAGACGCGGCGCGCGCTGGGACCCGCGATTTTCGGGGCCGGGACCGCATGTTTTTTGCCGCCCGCGCCCTTGCTCCGCCACCCCCATCGGCCTAGAAGCCGAGCGATATTCCGCAACCGCGAGAAGGTGCCTTGCCCGACCTGCTGCAATATCTGCCGATCCTGCTGTTCCTGGGCGTGGCGCTGGCGCTTTCCTGTGCGTTCGTGTTCCTGCCGATGGTGGTGTCGCGGCTGACCGGCACGCACCAGCCGACGCCGGAAAAGCTTGCCGAATATGAATGCGGCTTTCCCGCGTTCGAGGATTCGCGCAGCCAGTTCGACGTGCGCTTCTACCTTGTCGCGATTCTGTTCATCGTCTTCGATCTGGAGGCCGCATTCCTCTATCCCTGGGCGGTGACGGTGTTCGACCTTGGCTGGGTCGCGTGGATTTCGATGATGATCTTCATCGGCGAACTGGCGCTGGGCCTGATCTATGCCTGGAAGGTCGGCGCGCTGGATTGGGAATGAGTGAGATGAACCAGCTTACCCCCGCGGTGCCGGGTGATGCGATCGTCCCGCCGGACGTGCAGTTTTACAACGATCTGAACGGCGAATTGGGGGACAAGGGCTTCCTGGTCACCTCGACCGAGGACCTGTTCAACTGGGCGCGCACCGGCAGCCTGTGGTGGATGACCTTTGGCCTGGCGTGCTGCGCGGTCGAGATGATCCACGTCAACATGCCGCGCTATGACATGGAGCGGTTCGGCGTCGCCCCGCGCGCGTCCCCACGCCAGTCGGACGTGATGATCGTGGCGGGCACGCTGTGCAACAAGATGGCACCGGCGCTGCGCCGGGTTTACGACCAGATGTCGGAGCCCAAATACGTCATCTCGATGGGCAGCTGCGCCAATGGCGGCGGCTATTACCACTACAGCTACAGCGTGGTGCGCGGCTGCGACCGGATCGTGCCGGTCGACATCTATGTCCCCGGCTGTCCGCCGACCGCCGAGGCGCTGCTCTATGGCGTGATGCAGTTGCAGCGGAAGATCCGCCGTGTCGGGACGATCGAGCGGTGAACGCGCCTTCGTCATTCCTGGACAGGCCGACGCGGGTCACGAAGGCCAGCGCAACCGGTGCGACCGCCACGGGCGCGGGCGCGGTCGGTATGCTGGCCGGCGGCGCGCTGGCCGCGGGGTTCATCGCGCTGGGCGCGGTCGTCATCGGCCGGCTGATCATCCGCCGCGCGCGCGTCGAGCGGCTTGAGGTCGGCGAACTGGTGATCCATCGCCTGACCCGTGTGGAGGAGGCGCGCGATGCTTAGTTCGGCCCCCCGCTATGTCGCGAATGACGGCGTGATCGACACCGCGCGCGCCGCGCTGGGCGACATGATCGTCGAGGCGCAGGACCTGGTCGGCGAAGTGACGCTGACCGTGGTACGCGACCGCCTGGTCGAAGCGATGATATTGCTGCGCGATACGCCGGGCCTGGAATATCAGCAGCTGATGGAGATTGCGGGAGTCGATTATCCCGCGCGGGCCGAGCGGTTCGACGTCTGCTACCATCTGCTCAGCCTGACGCGAAACCACCGCGTCCGCGTGCGCGTCACGACCGACGAAGTTGCGGCAGTGCCGTCGGTGACGGGGATCTGGCCGGTCGCGGGCTGGTTGGAGCGCGAAGTGTACGACATGTACGGCGTGCTGTTCGACGGCAATCCGGACCTGCGCCGCATCCTGACTGACTATGGCTTTCGCGGGCATCCGTTCCGCAAGGATTTCCCGCTGAGCGGGCATGTCGAGCTGCGCTATTCCGAAGAGGCCAAGCGCGTCGTCTATGAACCGGTCAAGCTGGCGCAGGATTTCCGTACCTTCGACTTCCTGAGCCCCTGGGAGGGCGCGCAATATGTGCTGCCGGGCGACGAGAAGGCGCCCGCGCCGCCTGCACCTCCGCCGCCCGCTCCTGCGCCGCCGGCTGCGCCCGAGGCCAAGGGGGCGCCGACGCCGGCAACCGCTGATCAGGTCGCCAAGGCCGGCGCATCGCCCGCGGTCGCGCCCGCGGTCAGCGAGGTCAAGACCACCGAGCATACCGGCCAGAGCGGTGCGGGCCAGCCGCATCCGGGCGACCTGCCCGCGGAAAAGCCCAAGGCCAAGCGCGCGCCACGCGCGAAGGCTGCCGATCCCGCGACCGAGGCGAAGCCGGCGGCAAAGCGCGCCCGCAAGCCCAAGGCCGAGCCGAAAGGGGAGGTGTGACGATGCCCGCACCTGAACCGATCGTGCTGGCGGACAAGCTGGCGGCGTTCGCGGATCATTGGAATCCGCGCGTCATCGGCAGCTATAACGGCCATGAGCTGCGCGTTGCCAAGGTGCAGGGCGACTTCACCTGGCATGCCCATGCCGACACCGACGAACTGTTCCTCGTCCTAAAGGGCGAGCTGGGGATCGAGTTTCGCGACGGCGTGCGCCGGCTGCGTGCGGGCGAAATGATCGTCGTGCCGCGCGGGACCGAGCATCGCCCGTTCGCCGAGGAAGAAGTCCACATGTTGATGATCGACCGCGAAGGCGAACCGAATACGGGCGACGCACCCTCGCACCTGACCCGCGCGACGCTGGAGACATTGTGATGGCCGAGACGATCGACGCCACCGCGCCGGCGACCAGCGATGGCGCCGCCACCGACGAAGTGATGATCGAGAACTACACGATCAACTTCGGCCCGCAGCACCCGGCCGCGCACGGCGTGCTGCGGCTGGTGATGGAGCTGGACGGCGAGATCGTCGAGCGGCTCGACCCGCATGTCGGCCTGCTCCACCGCGGCACCGAAAAGCTGATCGAATACAAGACCTATACCCAGGCGATCCCCTATTTCGACCGGCTCGATTACTGTTCGCCGATGTGCATGGAGCACAGCTTCGTGCTGGCGGTCGAAAAGCTGCTCGACCTCGACGTGCCGCTGCGCGCGCAATATCTGCGCGTATTCTTCGCCGAGCTGACGCGCATCAAGAACCACATGCTCAACCTGGGCTCACACGTCATGGACGTCGGCGCGATGACGCCCAATCTGTGGATGTTCGAGCTGCGCGAAGACTGCATGAACTTCTACGAGCGCGCGTCGGGTGCGCGGATGCACGCCAATTATTTCCGCGTCGGCGGCGTGCATCAGGACGTGCCGCTGAAGCTGCTGACGGACATCGCCGACTGGCTCGACACCCGCCTGCCGCGCCTGTTCGAGGATGCAATCAGCCTGGTCGCCGAAAACCGCATCTTCAAGCAGCGCAATGTCGACATCGCCATCGTCAGCCGCGAGGACGCGATCAAATGGGGCTTTTCCGGCCCGATGATCCGTGCGGCCGGCATCCCGTGGGATCTGCGCAAGTCGCAGCCCTATGACGTCTATGACCGCATGGAGTTCGACGTGCCGGTCGGCACGCGCGGCGACTGCTACGACCGGTTCATGGTGCGGGTCGAGGAGGTTCGCCAGTCGGCGCGGATCATGAAGCAGTGCCTGGCGCAAATGCCCGAAGGCCCGGTGATGACGCTCGATCGCAAGGTCGGCCCGCCGCCGCGCGGCGAGATGAAGCGCTCGATGGAGGCGCTCATCCACCACTTCAAGCTCTATACCGAGGGCTATCACGTCCCCGCCGGCGAAGTATATGTCGCGACCGAAAGCCCCAAGGGCGAGTTCGGCGTCTATCTGGTCAGCGACGGCACCAACAAGCCCTATCGCTGCAAGATCCGCCCGACCGCGTTCAGCCATTTGCAGGCCATGGACTTCATGTCGCGCGGCCACATGCTGGCGGATACCACGGCGATCCTTGGCGCGATGGACATCGTGTTCGGGGAGTGTGACCGGTGATCGCACTGGCGCTCGCCGCTATGGTTATGTGTCCGGATGCGGCCCTTTCAAAGGCCGCATATCAGGGTGAGGTCACGACCATTTTGGCTGAGCGGAGTGTCACAATTTTAAGAGGTGATCGGTCTGCGCAGCAGTTTTTGAGCGAAGACGCTGAGTTTTCGCTAGTGTTTGGCGATGTCGGCGCTGCCATTGGGCGGGGGCGTGCAGGTGCTGACGAACTCAACAAGAAAATTGCTGCATCTACGTTCGAGTATGGGGTGTGGACGAGCGTTCCCATGCCTGCTCAGCCTTGCGTCCGTCAAACGGTCGAAGTTCGGTTCTTTGACGAATCTAACGAGACAGGCGTGGTCGTAGAATTTGAATATGCGAACGGTGTGCTGATCCGGGCAACCGGGCGAAATATTGCACGGGTAGTTCGCAGTGTTGCGACAACAGAGAAAACGAATGGCTGACACCCCAAACCTCCCCTCCGAAGCGGAAGTCCGCGCGCGCTGGGCGTCGTTCGAGTGGTCGATCGACAATGCGGTCAAGGCGCGTGAGATCGTTGCACGTTACCCCGCCGGCCGCCAGCAATCGGCGACGCTGCCGCTGCTCGACCTCGCCCAGCGCCAGGTGGGGGCGGAGACCAGTACCCAGGGCTGGCTGCCCGTGCCGGTTATCGAATATGTCGCCGCCTATCTCGGCATGCCGTACATGCGCGTGTTCGAGGTCGCGACCTTCTACACCATGTACAATCTGGCCCCGGTCGGGCGTTTCCATGTCCAGGTGTGCGGCACGACGCCGTGCATGCTGCGCGGCTCCGACGACGTGTTCCAGGCGTGCAAGGACAAGGGGCTGGCCAAGGGCAAGACGACGGCGGACGGCCTGTTCACGCTGACCGAAGTCGAGTGCATGGGCAATTGCGCGTCCGCGCCCATGGTCCAGATCAACGACGACAACTACGAAGACCTGACCTATGATCGCATGGCCGCGATCCTCGACGCGCTGGCAAAGGGCGAAGCGCCCCGGCCCGGCACGCAGGAGCCCGGCCGCCACACCGTCGAGCCGCTGGGCGGGCCGACGACGCTGACCGCGATGGTCGCCGAAAACCACGATTATCGGAAGGAATGGGCATGAGCGCGAAGGACAAGAACCTGATCGTCACCATCCTGGCGATCATCGGCGGCATCGTCGTGCTCGGCTGGGTGCTGAAACTTACCTTTGCGCTGTTCGGCCCGCTGCTGGTCATCGGCCTGGCGGTGGTCGTCTATCTGTGGATGACCAAGGACAAGGGGCGGCGGTGATGCCCGAAGAAGCGGAAATCCTGAACTTCATCGGCGAGCAGTTTCGTCGCCTCAACGGCCGCCTCGATCGCATCGAGAGCGACCTGGGCGACATCAAGCTGCGCGTTACCGCCAGCGTGGAGCATATGGCATCGATGATGATGTCGATCGCCGGCATCAATTCGCGCATGGACAAGATGGACGCACGGCTGGCGCGGGTTGAGCGCCGCCTTGATTTGACGGATGCCGGATGATGCTCGCGGACAAGGATCGCATTTTCACCAATCTCTACGGCTATCAGCCGTGGAATATCGACGCGGCGATGAAGCGCGGCGATTGGGACGATACGAAGTCGCTGATGGCGCGCGGCCAGGACGCGATCATCGACCAGATCAAGGCGTCCGGCCTGCGCGGGCGGGGCGGCGCGGGCTTTCCGACCGGCGTGAAATGGGGCTTCATGCCCAAGGAGCCCAAGGCGGAGCGGCCCAATTTCCTGGTCATCAACGCCGACGAATCCGAACCCGGTTCGTGCAAGGACCGCGAGATCATCCGCCACGATCCGCACAAGCTGATCGAAGGCGCGCTAATCGCCGGCTATGCGATGCGCGCGCGGGCCGCGTACATCTACATTCGCGGCGAATACATCCGTGAGGCGGAGACGCTGTTCGCCGCGGTTGCCGAAGCCTATGCCAAGGGGTTCCTGGGCAAGAATGCCTGTGGCTCGGGCTATGATTTCGACGTGTTCGTCCACCGCGGCGCGGGCGCGTACATTTGCGGCGAAGAGACCGCGATGCTCGAAAGCCTGGAGGGCAAGAAGGGCCAACCGCGCCTGAAGCCACCCTTTCCGGCGGGCGCGGGGCTGTATGGCTGCCCGACCACGGTCAACAACGTCGAATCGATCGCCGTCGCGCCGACGATCCTGCGGCGTGGGCCGGAGTGGTTCTCGAGCTTCGGGCGCGAGAACAACAAGGGCACCAAGCTGTTCCAGATCAGCGGGCATGTCGAAAAGCCCTGCGTGGTCGAGGAAGCGATGAGCATCCCGTTCCGCGAGCTGATCGAAAAGCATTGCGGCGGCATTCGCGGCGGCTGGGACAATCTGCTCGCGGTGATCCCCGGCGGCTCGTCGGTGCCTTTGGTGCCTGCCGAACAGATCATGGACGCGCCGATGGATTTCGACGGGCTGAAGGCGCTGGGTTCGGGCCTCGGCACCGCCGCCGTCATCGTGATGGACAAGTCGACCGACGTCGTCCGCGCGATCAGCCGCCTGAGCTATTTCTACAAGCATGAAAGCTGCGGCCAGTGCACGCCGTGCCGCGAGGGCACCGGCTGGATGTGGCGGGTGATGGAGCGGCTGCGCAGCGGTGACGCCGACGTCAGCGAGATCGATACGCTCTATCAGGTCACCAAGCAGGTCGAAGGCCACACCATCTGCGCGCTTGGCGACGCCGCCGCCTGGCCGATCCAGGGCCTGATCCGCCACTTCCGCCCCGAACTGGAGCGCCGCATCGCCGAGCGCCAGGGCGGCGACCTCACGCCGATGCAGGAGGCGGCGGAGTAATGCCTAAACTTACCGTAGACGGAATCGAAGTCGAAGTGCCGCAGGGCGCGACCGTGCTTCAGGCGTGCGAGGCGGCGGGGAAGGAGATTCCGCGCTTCTGCTATCATGAGCGGCTGTCGATCGCCGGCAATTGCCGGATGTGCCTGGTCGAGGTGAAGCCCGGGCCGCCCAAGCCGCAGGCGTCGTGCGCGCTGCCCGCCGCCGACAATCAGGAAATCCGCACCGATTCAGCGATGGTGAAGGCCGCGCGCGAAGGGGTGATGGAGTTCCTGCTGATCAACCACCCGCTCGACTGCCCGATCTGTGACCAGGGCGGCGAGTGCGACCTGCAGGACCAGTCGGTCGCCTATGGCCGGGGCGCCAGCCGCTATACCGAGAACAAGCGCGCGGTGACCGAGAAGTACATGGGCCCGATCGTCAAGACGGTGATGACGCGCTGCATCCAGTGCACGCGCTGCGTCCGCTTTGCCGAGGAAGTCGCGGGTGTCGAGGAGATCGGCGCGATCTATCGCGGCGAGAATATGCAAATCACCAGCTATCTGGAAAAGGCGGTGACAAGCGAATTGTCGGGCAATGTCGTCGACCTGTGCCCGGTCGGCGCGCTGACGTCCAAGCCCTATGCGTTCGAGGCGCGGCCCTGGGAGCTCAAGAAGAACCTGGCGATCGACGTGATGGATGCGGTCGGCACCAATATCCGCCTCGACAGCCGTGGGCGCGCTGTGCTGCGCGTGCTGCCGCGCATCAACGAGGACGTGAACGAGGAATGGGCGCACGACAAGACGCGCCACCATGTCGATGGGCTGGCGCGCAAGCGGCTCGACCGGCCGTTCGTGCGCCGCGACGGCAAGCTGGTGCCCGCCACCTGGGAAGAAGCTTTCGATGTCATCGCCGATCGCGCCAGGGCGGCGGGGTCGAGCGTCGCGGCGATCGCCGGCGACCTGCTCGATTGCGAGACGATGTTCGCGGCCAAGTCGCTGGTCAACGCGCTCGGATCGACGCTGCTCGAGGGGCGGCAGACCGGCATGGCCTATGACGTCACCAATCTGGGCGCGGTCGCGTTCAATACGACGATCGCGGGGGTCGAGGACGCGGACGCGATCCTGCTGGTCGGCAGCAACCTGCGCTGGGAAGCGCCGCTGATCAACACGCGGGTGCGCAAGGCGATCAAGCACGGGGGCAAGGTGTTCGCGATCGGGCCGGAGGTTGACCTGACCTATCCGGTGACATGGCTGGGCAACGACCTGTCGCTGCTGAACAAGCTGCCCGATGCGGTGCGCCAGGCTTTCGGCGCGGCTGAGCGGCCGGTCGTGATGGTGGGTCCGGGCGCGCTCAAGCAGGGCTTTGGTGGTGCGCTGGCGCTGGCCAACCCGCTCAATCTGGTGCGGGATGGCTGGAACGGCTTCAACGTCGTCCATACGGCGGCGGCGCGGATGGGCGGGCTGATGCTCGGCTATGCGCAGCCGGGCGGCATCGCGGATATCGTCGCGGCGGCGCCCAGGCTCGCTTTCTTCCTGGGCGCGGACGAAGTCGATTTCACCGCGTTTGCGGGCAGCTTCAAGGTGTTCATCGGTCATCACGGCGACAAGGGCGCGCATGCCGCCGACGTGATCCTGCCGGCGGCGAGTTATGCCGAGAAGAACGGCACCTACGTCAATCTGGAAGGCCGCGTGCAGTTCAGCAACCGCGCCGCCTTCCCGCCGGGGGACGCGCGTGAGGATTGGACGATCCTGCGCGCGCTGTCGGAGCGGCTGGGCCACACGCTGCAGTTCGACACGTTCGACCAGTTGCGTGGCCAGATGGCGAAGGCGGTGCCGGCGCTAGGTGAGGAAGGGCTGGTCCGCTACGACTGGAACCCGCCCGCGCTCGATGCGGTGGCGTCGGGCGAGGTGACCTATCCGATCAGCGACTTCTACCTGACCAACGCCATCTGCCGCGCCAGCCCGACGATGCAGCGCTGCTCGGCCGAACTGATCCACGGCCAGGATTTCGCGGAGGCGGCGGAATGACCTTGCACCTGGCCTCTCCCGTTCGTGTCGAGCGCAGTCGAGACACGTTGGCATTGCGTTCCGTCCCCGTATCTCGACTTCGCTCGATACGAACGGCGAGAGGAGCGCGCGCGAAATGACCGAGTTTTTCCAGACCTCCGCCGGCTGGTCCTTCGAAGCCGCCTGGTTCACCGCGACGATCATCGGCATCCTGCTGATCGCGTTCCCGGTCATGCTGGCGGTCGCGATGATCATCTATGCCGACCGCAAGATCTGGGCGGCGATGGCGCTGCGCAAGGGGCCGAACGTGGTCGGCCCGTTCGGGCTGCTCCAGTCGTTCGCCGATGGTCTCAAGGTGTTCCTGCAGGAAACGATCATCCCTTCGGGGGCCAACCGCGGGCTGTTCCTGCTCGCGCCGATCATCACCTTCACCATCGCGCTGATCGTGTGGGCGGTGGTGCCGTTCGATGTCGGCGTCGTGCTGTCCGACATCAATGTCGGGCTGCTCTATGTGCTCGCCGCGTCGTCGCTCGGCGTTTATGGCATCATTCTGGCGGGCTGGTCGTCCAACTCGAAATACCCGTTTTTCTCGGCGATCCGCGCGGCGGCGCAGATGGTGTCGTATGAAGTTGCAATCGGGTTCGTGCTGATCTCGGTCGTGCTGTGGGCCGGCACCTTCAACCTGTCGGGAATTGTCGAGGCGCAGCGCAATGTGATGGGGACGCCGGTCAACGGCTTCTTCCTCAACCCGCTGTTGTTCCCGATGGCGGTGGTGTTCTTCATCTCCTCGCTGGCCGAGACCCAGCGTGCGCCGTTCGACCTGACCGAAGCGGAAAGCGAGCTGGTTGCGGGATACCAGACCGAATATTCGTCGATGGCGTTCGCGCTCTACTGGCTGGGCGAATATGCCAACGTGATCCTGATGTGCGTGCTCAACGCGACCCTGTTCTGGGGCGGCTATCTGCCGCCGTTCGACTGGGCGCCGCTTTATGCCGTGCCGGGCATCATATGGCTGTTCGTCAAGATGCTCGCCTTCTTCTTCCTGTTCAGCTGGGTGAAGGCGACGGTACCGCGCTATCGCTATGACCAGCTGATGCGGCTGGGCTGGAAAATCTTCCTGCCGCTGTCGCTGCTGTTCGTCTTCCTGGTGTCGGGTTTCCTGATGCTGACGCGCGTCGGGACCGAATGCGCCCCCGCCGATCGCATGTATGTCAGCGGTGCGAACATCAGGGGCGTCGACGTGCGCGTCGATCCGCCGCGCTACCCGGCCGACGGCATTTGCCGCGACAAGCTTTTCAACGGAAAGTCGAGCCAATGAGCCTCGCCCAGACCCTTCGTTCGTTCACGCTCTATGAGTTCGTGAAGGCGCACGCGCTGACGCTGCGCTACTTCTTCAAGAAGAAGGCGACGATCAACTATCCGTACGAAAAGAACCCGATCTCGGCGCGGTTCCGTGGGGAACATGCGCTGCGTCGCTATCCCAATGGTGAGGAGCGCTGCATCGCGTGCAAACTGTGCGAGGCGGTGTGCCCGGCGCTCGCCATCACGATCGAGGCCGAGCCGCGCGAGGACGGCAGCCGCCGCACGACGCGCTACGACATCGACATGGTCAAGTGCATCTATTGCGGGCTGTGCCAGGAAGCGTGCCCGGTCGACGCGATCGTCGAGGGGCCGAATTTCGAGTTCGCCACCGAAACGCGCGAGGAATTGATCTATCACAAGGAAAAGCTGCTGGCGAACGGTGACCGTTGGGAGCAGGCGATCGCCGCGAACCTTGCCGCCGACGCGCCCTATCGGTAAGCGGCCAGCATCAAAGGGCTCGCTATGATTCAAACCACTCGCGTCGCCCCAGCGAAAGGGCCCCCGCAAAGTAATGCTTTGCGAGGATCCCCGAAGGCTGGGGCCTCAATCCGGCAGGGTGCGTCCTTGCGGCACGAGACCCCGGCCTTTGCCGGGGTGACGAACCTTGTTCGCCGGGGGAATGCGTGATCCAGGCCATCGCCTTTTACCTGTTCGCGACCGTGGTCATCGTCAGCGCGACGATGACGATCGCGTCGCGCAACCCCGTACATTCGGTGCTGTGGCTGATCCTGGCGTTCTTCAACGCCGCCGGGCTGATGGTGCTGGTCGGGGCCGAATTCATCGCGATGCTGCTGGTCATCGTCTATGTCGGCGCGGTCGCCATCCTGTTCCTGTTCGTCGTGATGATGCTCGACATCGATTTCGCCGAGCTGCGCGCCGGGGTGGTCAATTATTTCTGGATCGGGCTGACGCTGGCGGTCGCGCTGGCGGCAGAGATTTTCATCGCGGTCGGCGCATGGTCGGCGGGCGGCGTGAAGATCGCGGACCGGCTGGCCCCGATCGACCCGACGGTCCCCAATATCGAGGCGATCGGGCGGCTGCTCTATTCGCGCTACCTCTATCTGTTCGAGGGCGCGGGGCTGGTGCTGCTGGTCGCGATGATCGGTGCGATCGTGCTGACCTATCGCCAGCGCGAAGGCGTGCTGCGCCAGAATGTCAGCCGCCAGATCAACCGCCGCGCCAAGGATGCGGTGCGTAACGTCAATCAGCCGGTCGGGCAGGGGGTGGAGCTGTGAGCGCGACCAATCCCCAAACGCCGTTCGCTTCGAGCGAAGTCGAGAAGCGTATCTCGACTGCGCTCGATACGAACGGTCCCTGTTTGCGTTTGAAGGGGCTCACCGCATGATCGGGATCACCCATTACCTCGTCGTCTCCGGCATCCTGTTCACGCTCGGCGTGCTCGGCATCTTCGTCAACCGCAAAAACCTGATCGTCATCCTGATGGCGATCGAGCTGATCTTGCTCGCGGTGAACCTCAACCTCGTCGCGTTCTCCGCCTATCTCGGCGACCTGGTCGGCCAGGTGTTCGCGATGTTCGTGCTGACCGTCGCGGCGGGCGAAGCGGCGATCGGGCTGGCGATCCTGGTCATTTATTTCCGTGGCCGCGGCACGATCGCGGTCGACGACGTCAACCGGATGAAGGGGTGATGGTGACGAAGAAAAGCGTCGTCCCGGCGAAGGCCGGGACCGCCGGGCTATTGGCGCTCTGTAAATTGCCAGCGGCCCCGGCCTTCGGGGTTCCCCGCAAAGGAATACTTTGCGGGGGCCCACGCGCCGGGGCGACGGAGGGGCTTCGGTGAACACCATCGCCATCATCGTCTTCGCGCCCCTGGTCGCGTCGATCGTCGCGGGGCTGTCGAACCGCGCGTTCGGGATCGCGTTCCCGAAGCTCATTACCACCGCCGGCCTGTTCATCGCCTGCGCGCTCAGCTGGCCGATCTTCGTCGGCTTCCTGTCGGGAACGGCCGAAGCCAGCGTGGTGCCGGTGCTTACCTGGATGCGATCGGGCACGCTTGATGTCGAGTGGGCGTTGCGCGTCGATACGCTGACCGCGGTCATGCTGGTGGTCATCACCACCGTGTCCGCGCTCGTCCACCTCTATAGCTGGGGCTATATGAGCGAGGACCCGGATCAGCCGCGCTTCTTCGCCTATCTGTCGCTGTTCACCTTCGCCATGCTGATGCTGGTGACTTCCGACAACATCGTCCAGATGTTCTTCGGCTGGGAAGGTGTCGGTCTCGCCAGCTACCTGCTGATCGGCTTCTGGTTCAAAAAGCCCTCGGCCAATGCGGCGGCGATCAAGGCGTTCGTGGTCAACCGCGTCGGCGATCTCGGCTTCATGCTCGGCATCTTCGGGCTGTTCCTGGTCTTCGGCACCGTGTCGATCCCGGAGATCCTTGCCGCCGTGCCCAACCAGGCGGGATCGACGATCGGCTTCCTGGGCTATCGCGTCGACACGCTGACGCTGATCTGCCTGCTGCTGTTCGTCGGCGCGATGGGCAAGTCGGCGCAGCTTGGCCTGCACACCTGGCTGCCCGACGCGATGGAGGGGCCGACGCCCGTTTCCGCGCTGATCCACGCCGCGACGATGGTGACGGCGGGCGTGTTCATGGTTTGCCGCCTGTCGCCGCTGTTCGAAGCCGCGCCGATCGCGCTGGGCGTCGTCACCGTCGTGGGGGCCGCGACCTGCATCTTCGCCGCCACGATCGGCACGGTGCAGACCGACATCAAGCGCGTCATCGCCTATTCGACGTGCAGCCAGCTCGGCTACATGTTCTTCGCCGCCGGCGTCGGTGCGTATGGCGCGGCGATGTTCCACCTGTTCACCCACGCCTTCTTCAAGGCGCTGTTGTTCCTGGGCGCGGGCAGCGTGATCCACGCGATGCACCATGAACAGGACATGCGCTTCTATGGCGGGTTGCGTCGGCACATCCCGATCACCTTCTGGACGATGATGGCCGGCACGCTGGCGATCACCGGGGTCGGCATCGCGCCGATCTTCGGCAACGAGCCGTTCGGTTTCGCCGGTTTCCATTCCAAGGACGCGATCCTGGAAGCGGCCTTTGCGTCCGGCGAGGGCGTCGGCGCGTTCTGGGTCGGGACGTTCGCCGCCCTGCTCACCAGCTTCTATTCGTGGCGTCTGATGTTCCTAACCTTCTGGGGCACGCCGCGCTGGGCCGCGTCGGAGCATATCCAGCACGCGATTCACGATGCGCACGGCCATGATACGCACGGCCATGACGATCACGCGACGCACGGCCATGGCGACGTCGCGGCCAACGCGCCGGCTCAGGAAGACGCCGGCCACGCGCCCGCGCATGTCGAGCATCACGTGACCGAGGGTACCGGCGGCTACCACCCGCATGAAAGCCCGTGGGTGATGCTGGTGCCGCTGCTGGTGCTGACCATCGGCGCGATCGCCTCCGGCTTCGGCTTCTTCCACCAGTTCATCGAAGCGGAAGCGGGTGATGCGTTCTGGAAGGGAAGCATCTTCTTCGACGCAACGCTGGCGCATGCGATGCACGAGGTGCCGTTGCTGGTGAAGCTGGCCGCGACCATCGTCATGGCGATCGGCTTCGTCGTCGCGGTCTACGCCTATCTTCTGCGGCCCGGCTTCCCGGCGCAGTTTGTCGAGCAGTTCCGCATCCTCCACCGCTTCCTGCTCAACAAATGGTATTTCGACGAGCTTTACGGCCATCTGTTCGTCCGCCCCGCGCTCGCCTTTGGCCGGCTGTTCTGGAAGCAGGGCGACGAGGGCACAATCGATCGCTTCGGGCCCAACGGGTCGGCGGCATTGGTGATGGCGGGGACGCGCGCGGCGGCAAAGCTGCAATCGGGATATGTCTATAGCTATGCGTTCGTCATGCTGATCGGGCTCACTGCCGCGGTCACCTGGATCATCACGCGATGACCGGTTTTCCGATCCTCTCCGTCATGCTGGCGGTGCCGCTGGTCGCGGCACTTGCCTGCCTGTTCACCGATGCCAGGTCGGCGCGCTGGATCGCGCTGGCCGCGACGCTGGTCGATCTGGCGCTGGGTGCGTTGCTCTGGGCCAATTTCGACCAGTCGGCGCAGGCCGCACAATGGCAGTTCGTTGAATATGCGCCGATCTTCGGCCGTTTCGCCTGGGCGGTCGGCATCGACGGCATTTCGCTGCTGCTGATCCTGCTCTCGGTATTCCTGATGCCGATCTGCATCGGGGCGAGCTGGGAAGCGATCACCGATCGCGTGCCCGAATATATGGCGGCGTTCCTGCTCACCGAAACGCTGATGATCGGCACGTTCGCGGCGCAGGACCTGTTCCTGTTCTACATGTTCTTCGAAGCCGGTCTGATCCCGATGTACCTGATCATCGGCATTTGGGGCGGCGCGAACCGCATCTACGCCAGCTATAAGTTCTTCCTCTACACGCTGCTCGGCTCGCTGCTGATGTTAGTCGCGATGATCTACATGACCACGACGGCGGGGACGACGAGCATCCCGGCGCTGATGGCATATGACTTCCCGCCCCAGGTTCAGACCTGGCTGTGGCTCGCCTTCTTCGCCTCATTCGCGGTCAAGATGCCGATGTGGCCGGTCCACACCTGGCTGCCCGACGCGCACGTTCAGGCACCGACCGCGGGGTCTGTCATCCTGGCCGGCGTGCTGCTCAAGCTCGGCGGCTATGGCTTCCTGCGCTTCTCGCTGCCGATGTTCCCAGAGGCATCGGCGCAGCTGACCTGGCTGATCCTGGCCTTGTCGGCGGTGGCGGTGATCTACACCTCGCTCGTCGCGCTGGTGCAGGCGGACATGAAGAAGCTGATCGCCTATTCCTCGGTCGCGCACATGGCGATCGTGACGATCGGCCTCTTCGCGTTCAACCAGCAGGGGATCGAGGGCGCGATGATCGTCATGCTCTCGCACGGCCTCGTCTCGGGCGCGCTGTTCCTGTGCGTCGGCGTCATCTATGACCGGCTGCATACGCGCGAGATTGACCGTTATGGCGGCCTGGCGATCAACATGCCGCGCTACGCCGTGTTGTTCCTGCTGTTCACCATGGCGTCGATCGGCCTGCCGGGTACCAGCGGCTTTGTCGGCGAGTTTCTCAGCCTGATGGGCACCTATCAGGTGTCGACCTGGGCAGCGGTGCTCTGCACGACCGGCATCATCCTGGGCGCCGCCTATATGCTTTGGCTCTATCGCCGCGTCGTGTTCGGCGATCTGGTCAAGGACGATGTCCGCGCCATGCCCGACCTGTCGCCGCGTGAGATCGCGCTGCTCGCGCCGATTGCGGCAGTGGTGCTGTGGATGGGCGTCTATCCCGAACCGTTCATCGCGCCGATGCGGGCCGATGTGACGACCCTGCTCGCGCGGCTCGATCGCGCTGCGCCGGCGGGCGATTCGCGTCCGACGCCGGGCACGGCTGCAGGGGCAGCGGCTTACGCGGCGCGGGTCGAGGTGGCGCGCGGGCACCATGAGGGCGCTGGCGAACATTCAACGGGCGCGGGCGAAGCCACCGCCGCGGGGACGCATTGATGGATTACGGTTCGCAACTGGTTCTGACCCTGCCGGAGATCGTGCTGACGCTCGGCGCGCTGGCATTGATGCTGGCGGCTGCCTGGGGCGGCACGGCGGCAACGCGCACGATCAGCACCGCGTCGGTCGCGATCCTGATCGGCGCGGGGATCGCGCTGACCGGCCCGGCGGGCAATGGCGGCGATGCCTTTTACGGCCTGTACCGCGCCGACGTCTTCTCCACATTCGCCAAGGTGCTGATCTATCTGGGCGCGGCGGTGGCGATCCTGATCGCGCCGCGCTTTTTCGAGCGCACCTCGGGCGAAAATCTGCGGCCTGAATATCCGATCCTGATCCTGCTCTCCTCGGTCGGCATGGGCATGATGGTGTCGGCGACCGACCTGCTCACCCTCTATGTCGGGCTCGAGCTGCAGAGTCTCGCAGCCTATGTGCTGGCCAGCTTCATGCGGCGCGACACGCGTTCGGCGGAAGCGGGCCTCAAATATTTCGTGCTCGGCGCGCTGGCGAGCGGGATCCTGCTCTACGGCATCTCGCTGGTCTATGGCTTCAGCGGCACCACCGCGTTCGACTTGATCGCGTCGCGCTATGCCGAGGGGCGCTCGATCGGCCTCTTGTTCGGCCTGGTGTTCGTGTTTGCCGGGCTCGCGTTCAAGATGTCGGCGGTGCCGTTCCACATGTGGACGCCCGATGTCTATGAAGGCGCGCCGACGCCGGTCACCGCCTTCTTCGCCTCTGCGCCCAAGGTCGCGGCGGTCGCGCTCGCCACCCGCGTCGCGGTCGAGGCGATGGGCCCGGCGCTGGGCGACTGGCGCCAGATCGTCGTGTTCGCCGCGCTTGCCTCGATCATCCTGGGGGCGGCTGCCGCGATCGGGCAATCCAACATCAAGCGGCTGCTCGCCTATTCGTCGATCAACAATATCGGGTTCATCCTGATCGGGCTTGCCGCCGGCACCCCGACGGGCGTGGCATCGGTGATGTTCTACCTCGCCGTCTATCTGGTGATGACGATCGGTTCGTTCGCGCTGGTGCTCCAGATGCAGCGCGCCGACGGAAGCTCGATCGAGACGATCGACAGCCTGGCCGGCATGTCGCGCACCCGGCCGCTACTGGCGCTCGCGCTCGCGATGTTCATGTTCTCGCTCGCCGGGGTGCCGCCGCTGTTCGGTTTCTGGGCCAAGTTCGCGGTGTTCGATGCGGCGATCCAGGCCGGACTGTTCCCGCTGGCGGTGATCGGTATCGTGGCGTCGGTGATCGGCGCCTATTATTATCTGCGCATCGTCAAGGTGATGTATTTCGACGCGCCGGCAGAGGCATTCCCGCCCGTCGCCAGCCCTGTCGAAGGCGGCATCATCGCGGTGACGGCGGTCGCGATCTCGCCGCTTGGCATGTTCGCGATCCCCGCGCTGACGCTGTGGTCGAACGCGGCGGCGCAGGCGCTGTTCTGACCTCGACGATCCGCACGGTCGCGACGACGCGATCCACCAACGCCGATTGCCTTGCGCTTGCCGCCGCCGGAGCCTCCGAGGGGTTCTGGCTGCGCGCCGAGACGCAGACCGGGGGGCGGGGCCGGCAGGGTCGCGCATGGCAATCGCCGCCCGGCAATCTTTACGCCAGCACCATCGTCCGGCTGCGCCCCGGCGACCCCGCGGCGGCCACGCTCGGCTTTGTCGCGGCGGTGGCGCTCGCCGATGCGGTGATCCAGGCCGCCGGGCCGATCGCCGCGCTGACGCTCAAATGGCCCAACGACGTGATGATCGGCGGCGCGAAGCTGGCGGGCATCCTGCTCGAGCGCGCCGGGGACGCGGTTGTGATCGGCTTCGGTGCCAACCTCGCCGCGCACCCCACCGATCTCGATCGGCCGACCACCAGCCTGGCCGCACAGGGTCGTAAGGTCGAACCGCTCGCGCTGCTCGACCCGCTGACCGCCGCGCTCGCCGTCACGCTCGACAGCTGGCGCGGACATGGCTTCGCTGGCATTCGTCAGCGCTGGCTGGCGCTCGCGCATCCGCCGGGCACGCCCCTTCGGGTCCGGGCGGGGGACCGGGAAGCATTTGAAGGCAGGTTCGACGGGCTCGATCCCGATGGCGCGCTGATCCTGCGCTTGGCCGATGGCGCGGCGCGTGTCATTCACGCGGGCGACGTGTTCCTGATCTGATGGGACGAAAGGGATAGGGCCATGCTGCTCGCGGTCGATGCCGGCAACACCAATATCGTCTTTGCACTGGTTGAGCCGGGGAATGTGGCGGGCGGCGGGACGATCCGCGCGCGCTGGCGCATCGCCACCGATCCGCGACGGACGGCGGATGAATATGCGGTGTGGCTGAGCCAGCTGCTCCAGCTTGAGGGCTTCGACCGGGCGGTCGTCGACGCGGTCATCATCGGCACGGTCGTCCCGCGCGCGCTGCATAATCTCCAGGTGCTCGCCCAGAAATATTTCGGGGTGGAGGCGGTGGTGGCCGGGCGCGGCGCGGCGCAATGGGGCTTTGCGCTCGACGTCGACGAACCCGACAATCTGGGTGCGGATCGCGCGCTCAACGTCATTGCGGCGCATGCCCAGCACCCGGGCGACCTGATCATCATCGATTTCGGCACCGCCACCACCTTCGACGTCGTCGATTTCCGCGGCGCCTATAAAGGCGGCGTGATCGCGCCCGGCATCAACCTGTCGCTCGATGCGCTGGTGACCGCGGCGGCCAAGCTGCCGCGCATCGCGATCGAGGCACCGGCATCGGCGACCGTCGTCGGACGCAGCACCGTCGAACAGATGCATATCGGGATCTATTGGGGCTATATCGCGATGATCGAGGGGCTGGTCGCGCGCACCCGGGCCGAGATCGGCCGCCCCGCCCGCGTCATCGCCACCGGCGGCCTGGCGGTGCTGTTCGAGCAGCATACACAGGTTTTCGACGTGATCGAGCCCGATCTGACCATTCAGGGGCTGGCGATGCTGTGGTCGCGCGCCCATAATGGGGGTGCGGACTGACGCGCAGGCCTGCGCCCCCGCCAACCAGAAACGGAACCCAGTGACCCCAGGTAACGAACTGCTTTTCCTCGCGCTCGGCGGATCGGGCGAGATCGGGATGAACGTCAATCTTTACGGCACCCAAGGCAAATGGGTGATGGTCGATTGCGGCATCACCTTTGCCGATCCCGGCTATCCGGGCATCGACATCATCCTGCCCGACCTGCAATTCATCGAGGAGCGTTTGGACGACCTGCTCGGCATCGTGCTGACGCATGGGCATGAGGATCATATCGGCGCGCTGCCCTATCTCGCGGCCGATCTCGACGTTCCGCTGTACGCCACGCCCTTCACCGCCGGATTGATTCGCGGCAAGCTGGAGGAAGAGGGGATTGCCGACCGCGTCCGGCTGAAGATCGTGGAGAATGAGGGCAGTTTCCAGTTGGGGCCCTTCGGTTTCCGCTACGTGCCGCTGGCGCATTCGATTCCGGAGGGCAATGCGCTGGTGATCGACACGCCGCATGGGCGCATTTTCCACACCGGCGACTGGAAGCTGGATAATCAGCCGCTGCTGGGCGAGCCATCGACCGAGGCCGAGCTGCGCGCGATCGGCGATGCGGGCGTGCTGGCGATGGTGTGCGATTCGACCAATGTCTTCAATCCCGAAGCCTCGGGGTCGGAGGGCGATGTCCGCAAGGGGCTGGACGAGGTGATTGCCGCGGCGACCGGTCGCGTGCTCGTCACGACGTTCGCCTCCAACGCCGCCCGGCTGCAGACGCTGGGCGAGGTGGCGCGCGACACCGGCCGCGAGCTGTGCGTCGCCGGCCGATCGCTGGACCGCATTCTTCGGGTGGCGAAGGCGACGGGCTATCTCCGCGACTTCCCCGACACGATCGATTTCGACACCGCGATGTCGCTGCCCCCCGGCCGGGTGATGATCGTCGCGACCGGCGGCCAGGGCGAGCCGCGCGCGGCGCTGTCGCGCATTGCGGAGGGAACGCACCAGATCAAGCTGGGGCAGGGCGACCTTGTCGTCTTTTCCTCCAAGCAGATTCCCGGCAACGAGATCGCGATCGGCCGCATCCAGAACACGCTGGCCGCTGCGGGCGTCGCAATGATCACCGATCGCCAGGCCTATGTGCACGTGTCGGGCCACCCGGGCCGGCCGGAACTGGCGGCGATGTATGGCTGGATCCGTCCCGAAATCCTCGTGCCAGTGCATGGCGAGCTGCGCCACATGGCCGAGCAGGCGCGCTTTGCGCTGAGCGAGGGCGTACCCCAGTCGATCGTGCAGAAGAACGGCGACATCGTCCGGCTGGCACCCGGCAAGCCCGAACGAATCGGTGCCGCGCCCTCCGGTCGGCTGGTGCTCGACGGCGACGTCATCCTGCCCGCCGACGGCACGACGATCAACGAACGGCGCAAGCTGGCGCTCTATGGCCAGGTTTCGGTCGCGGTCGCGCTGCGCAAGGGCGCGCTTGCCGGCACGCCCGAAGTGCGCATCCAGGGCGTGCCCGTCGAGGAGGATCGCGAACCCTTCATCGCCGACGCCCAGGATGCGGCAGCCGGCGCGGTCAAGGGCGACACGCGCGACCGCGAAAAGGTCCGTGAGGCGGTCCGGCTTGCGGTGCGGCGGGTTGCGACCCGCTGGACGGGCAAGAAGCCGATCGTCGACGTGCTGATCGTGGACGCCTGATCCGATGGCGTGGCAGTCGGGGCTGGCGATCTATTTCCTGTTCTGGGTGTTCGCGGTGTTTCTCGTGCTGCCCTTCGGCGTACGCACCGCGGATGAGGCCGGCGTCGCCAAGGTGCCCGGCCAGGCCGACAGTGCCCCCGTCGGCTTCAGCATCCGGCGGCTGATGATCCGCACGACGATCGTCGCGACGGTCGCGTTCGCGCTGTTCTACCTCAATTACGTCTATGGCTGGGTCACGCCGGCGATGCTCGACTACTATAATTGAGCCGGTAACCGCGCGACGCGGCGCGGTCAGGTCCGCAGCCGTTCGATCGCCTGGGCGAGCGCGACGTACAGCTTGCCCATGTCCGACGACAGCAGCGTGACCGCAAGCTGCGAGCCCTCGCGCAGCGCCAGAATCTGGCGCAGCATCGCCTCGAAATCGTGGATGTAGCGATTGACCTGCTCGCGGAACTCGGCGTCCTGATCGTAATGGCCTGAAATCTCGCGAACCTGCCCCGCATCGAGGAGGCGCACCGCGCGTCGTGTGAACACGCCCCGGTCGCCCTTCAGATACGCCGTCCACGCGCTGTCGGACACTTCTTGCGCGAGCGATTTCGACAGGTCGATCGACATCGAATTGAGCGCCTCGATCAACAGGGCGACGCGGCGCGACAGGGTGTCGCTGCTGTTGCGCTGCTGCTCGTCGCGCGCGACCTCCAGTCGATGCTCCATCGTCATGCTGGTTTCCGCGATCGCCAGCATCTGCTTGCTCAATTCCTCGGCCGCGCGCGCGGCGGTGGCGGCGGCGCGATCGGCGACGTCGTTCAGCTCGACGATATGGCGCGCGACGCTTTGCTCCATCGCGCGGCCGAGCGCGGCCGCGCCCTCGCGTTCCAGAGCCTGCGCGGCTTCGGGGATCACCGCGGCGAGCGCCTTGCGGGCATGGTCGCTCGCGGCGGTGGCGGTTTCGCGGATGCGGTTGAGCGCCTCGATCAGCTGGGGCGCGGCATCGTCGCTGAAACGGCGCGTGCCGGCGATCGTCGTGTCGACGATGCCCTGGATGTCGTCGATGCGCGCACGGCTGGTGTCGAGCGTCGACAGCAGCGACTGCGACACGCCGCCCAGCGTGTCGCGCTGGATCGCGATCACCCCGGCGATCGCCTCGATCGCTTCATGCGTGCTCTCCGCCGCAGTGACGAGCGCGAGCAGTTCGGGCTTGGCCTCGCCGACGATCGCGCGGCTTGCTTGGATCCGCTGGTCGAGCCGGGCAAGCGCTTCCGGCATCGTCTCGTCCATCTCGCGCGACGCAGCGTCGAGCGCGGTCAGCAGGTCCTCGGCGGTGCCGATCACGCGGCGCGCGGTCTCGTCGCCGACGCGCATCGTTTCGGTCATCGCGCCGGCGCTGCCGTCGAGCGCGCTGATCGCCGCGGCGAGCGACTGCGTGCGGTCGAGCCCGGTCGTGTGGAGCGCCGCCAGCTTCTGCTCGGTTGCCTCGATGCCCGTGACCAGATTGTCGAACAGATGCTCGCTGCGCGTGCGTTGCTGGCCGAGCAGGTCGCCGATCCGGGCGATCGCCCCCTCGACCGCGCTGATCCGGTCGCTGAGTGCGGCGATGCCGTCGGCCCCGGCACGCTCGATCGACGCCTGATTGTTCGCCAGCATCGCCAGCATCGCGTCGCCCTGGGCGCTGATCCCCTTGCGTGCCTCGTCGACGGCATGCGCCGCGCGTTCGAGCACGCCGTCGACCGCGCTGGTCATTTCGCCGGTCACGGCTTCCAGCCGCGCGCCGGCGGTCTCGCTGGTCGCTTCCATCCGCGCGATGTGCGCGGCGAGCCGCTCGGCCGCGCCGCTGGCGACCGCGTCGGCCTCCTTGCCGCGTTCGGTGATCGATGCGAGCTGCGCGGCGAGCGCGGCCGCATTGGCGCTGGCGGACAGCCCCGCCCGGTCGAGCGCGGTCGCCATCGCTTCGGTTTCGGCCTGCGCCTTGGGTACGGAGGCGAGCAGTACGCTCAGCCGCGCGGCCGCGGCGATGGTTGAATCGTTGAGTTGATTGGCACTCTGGTCGATCTCGCGCGCGCCGGCCGCGACGCTGGAGCCTACCTCCTGCATCCGCGCCGCGACCTGATCGGCAAGTGCGAGCAGCGCGTCGGTCTGGCGACCGAGCTCGGCGCGGTTCTGTTCGAGGACCGACGCCATCTGGCCCACCGCGTGCTCCAGCGCATCCGCCTGCGCGCGCATCGCCCGCGCGGTGCGGCCGAAGCGTTGGGCTTCCGCCCGGCTGGTGCGCAGCGCGAGCAGCGCCAGCACACCGATCAACGCCAGCGGCGCGCACAGGACCGCAATGAACTGCAGCCATTCGCCCGGCGTCGCGCCGCCGCGCAGGTTCGGCCAGCTCGCCCACAGCGCCGCGCCGATCCAGCCGATCGCGGCGAGGATGGCGAGCGCGGGCACCAGCCGGCCGGACGGGGCGTCCGAAGGAGCCTCTTCCGGGGCGGGTGGCGCCTCGGGTGCCTCCGCCACGGTGCCCAGCACCAGTTCGTCGTCGTGCGCCACGGCCTCGGTCAGCACCGCGTCGTCGTCCTCATGCCGCAAGCCGGCGATCCTCGAGCGTCCCGTCATGGCGGGACAGTAACAGGAATTGCCGCGCCGCAAACCGGCAACCGACAACCTCGTCTTAATCTTTGCGGGGTTATCCACAATTTATGGCATATGATCCCGGTGCAATCGATGCGACGCTGGCCGCGGCGGTGGGTGACGAACCCGCGCTGATCGCGGAGCTGCGCGAGGCATTTTTCGACAGCAGCCGCCGCGCGGTCACCGCGCTCGAGGATGCGGTCGACGTCGAGGGCTGGCGTGCCGCCGCGCTTCGCCTCAAGGGGCTGGCCGCGAGCTTCGGCGCGATCCGGCTGATGGCGCTGGCGGACGAAGCCGCCAATGCGACCCAGGGCGATCCGATGGTGCTGCGCCGCCTGCACAAGGCGATCGAGCGGCTCTGACCCTCTTTCGGCACGCGGCCGAAGCATAAAGTCGTCGCCCCGGCCTCCGCCGTGGCGACGAAGAATTTCTTCGCGCCGTCGCACCTGCGCGTGAACTCGACCCGCCCTATCGCTTGCGCGTCAGTTCCCGCATCGCGTCGTCCAGGCCGGCGATCGTCAGCGGGTACATGCGGTCGTTGACCAGTTCGCGCATGATGCGGATCGACTGCGAATAGCCCCATTGTTCCTTCGGAATCGGGTTGATCCACGCGGTCGCCGGATAGGTGTTGGTCAGCCGCTGGAGCCAGATGACCCCGGCTTCCTCATTGAAATGCTCGACCGATCCGCCGGCATGGGTGATCTCGTACGGGCTCATCGACGCGTCGCCGACAATCACCAGCTTATAGTCGTGGCCGAACTTGTGCAGCACGTCCCAGGTGTTGGTGCGTTCGGTGAAGCGGCGGCGATTGTCCTTCCACACGCCTTCGTAGATGCAGTTGTGGAAATAGAAGAATTCGAGGTTCTTGAACTCCGACGTCGCGGCAGAGAACAGCTCCTCGCATAGCTTGACCCAGGGGTCCATCGATCCGCCGACGTCGAGGAACAGCAGCAGCTTGACCGCATTGTGCCGCTCCGGGCGCATCCGGACGTCCAGCCAGCCCTGCCGCGCGGTGCCGTCGATCGTCGCGTCGATGTCGAGCTCGTCCGCCGCGCCCTCGCGCGCAAAGCGGCGCAGGCGGCGCAGTGCCACCTTGATGTTGCGGGTGCCCAGCTCGCGCGTGTTGTCGAGGTTCTTGAACGCGCGCTGGTCCCAAACCTTGATCGCGCGCTGGTGCTTGCCTTCGCCACCGATACGGACGCCTTCGGGGTTGTAGCCCGAATTGCCATAGGGGCTGGTGCCGCCGGTGCCGATCCACTTGTTGCCGCCCTGGTGCCGGCCCTGCTGTTCCTCAAGCCGCTGCTTGAGCGTCGCCATGATCTCGTCCCACGACCCGAGCGACTCGATCGCCGCCATTTCCTCGGGCGTCAGATATTTCTCGGCGACGGCACGCAACCACTCCTCCGGGATCGCCGCCTGTTCGGTCGCATAGCTGGTGGCGATGCCGCGGAACACCTTGCCGAACACCTGATCGAAGCGGTCGAGCAGCCCCTCGTCCTTCACGAAGGTTGCGCGGGCGAGGAAATAGAAGCTCTCCGGCGTCCGGTCGATCACGTCGCGCTCCAGCGCGTCGAGCAGGACCAGATGTTCCTTCAGGCTGGCCGAAATGCCGGCGGCGCGCAGCTCGTCGATGAAGGAGAAAAACATGACCGTGCCTTTCGCGCGCCGCCCCGCCTCACCTGGGGTCCGGCACGACACGATAGAGCCGCCAGGCGGTTCCCGAAAGCCCCCCGGTCATGCCTGCTCGGATCGGCTGGGCGCGCACCCCGCATGCAGCCAGCCGGGGCGCAAGCCGGTCGTCGGGCGAGCCGTCGACATACAGGAACTCCGCGTCGGGGCAGGGGGCGGTGCTGATCGACAGCGGGTCGCCCGCGACTGCCGCCGCCGCGCGGAGCGGCGCGATCGATCGCGTGCTCGCCACCCACACGCGCGACTTTCCGGGCGTCGCCGCGACGATCGGAGCGAGTGCCCGCTCGGGATGGCCGCGTGCGGCGTGGATGGTCGCGTCGTTGGTGGCGAGCGCCCCGATCGCGGCAAGGCCCAGCCCCAGCATCGTCGCCACCCGCGCCGGACCCGGCGTCGCCATCGCCCGCCCGCCAACCCGCGCGAGCATCAGCAGCAGGGCGACGGCCGCAAGCAGATAATAGCGTGGAAACTGGCTGTTCCCCAGACGCAGCAATGCCACCGTCGCAGGAAAGGCGAGCGTCGCCAGCACGATGAACGGCATCGGCCCCCGCAGCCGCTCGACCACGAGCGCGATTAGGAGGAGCACGATGGCGGTGGCTGCGCCGATGCCGGCGGGCAGTCCCGCCAGCCCAAGCGTGTATGCGGCGAGCTGATCTAGCGCGGTGGCGAAATGGCCGGGGCTGAAGCGCGTATATTCGCCGAACGTAAAGCCGCCGCGGGCATGCGCGCTGGCGAACACGAAAGCGATGACCGCGATGCTGGCCAGAACCGCGGGCGCGAAGCGCCGCGCGGTCGTGACCGCCGCCTCGCGCCAGCTGCCCGCCATCGCCCGCGCCACCAGATGCCACCCGGCCAGTGCGGGCAATGCAAAGACCAGCGTCAGCTGCGCGAACAGCCCGATGAAAAAGCTTGCTGCGATGCGGCCGGGAGCCGCTCCGTCATCCTCCCCCGCGATCATCCGCTGGGTAAGCCGGATCGCGACGAGCAGGGCGAGCACCATCGGCGCATAGCCGCGCGCTTCCGATCCATAGGTGACCAGGATGGGCGAGAAGGCGAACAGCGCGGCGGCGATCATCGCCTGCGGTCGGCCCCAGCGCGCGGCGATCGCGGCGGCGAGGGGCACGGCAGCGACCCCGGTCGCGACCGACAACAGCCGCGACACGACGGGCGGCGCACCGAGGCCGGTCAGCTGCAACCACAATGTGTTCCAGTGATGATTGTTGTCATGGCCGATATTGAACCAGATGCCGGCAGGCGTCCCGACTTCAAACGCGAAGGTCGCCGACCACGCCTCGTCCAGCCACAAACCGCCGTTGGCCGCCGCGGTCAGGCGCAGCACCGCCGCACCGACCAGCATGGCGACCACCCAGATCCTGACTTCGCGATCGGAAACGCCGCCGGTGTCTTCGCGCATAGATCCCCCGGTACAGGCCGCGCGTTCTAGCCGATCCGCCCGAAAGCGAAAGCGCCTATCGGTGGCCGCACGGTCGCCGAACGATCGGGGCGCGCCATCGGCTCAGGCTTTCGCCAGGATGTCCCGGTCGATCGCATCGATGCGGTTGACCCCGGTCAACGTCATGGCGACCGTCATCTCGCGCGCGATCAGGTCGAGCAGCTTGGTCACCCCGGCTTCCCCGCCGGTCGCCAGCGCGAACAACCACGCACGACCGAGCAGGACGCCGCGCGCGCCGAGCGCCAGCATGCGCACGACGTCAAGGCCCGAACGCACCCCGCCGTCGACCAGCACGGTCATCCGGTCGCCGACCGCATCCGCGATCGTCGGCAGCGCGCGTGCCGACGACATCACCCCGTCGAGCTGGCGTCCGCCGTGGTTCGACACAACGATCGCGTCGGCACCCAGCGCAGCCGCCTCGCGTGCGTCGTCGGGGTCCAATATGCCCTTGATGACCAGCGGGCCGTCCCACAGCTCGCGGATCCAGCCGAGATCGCGCCACTGGATCGACGGATCGAAATTGGCCCCCAGCCAGCCGATATAGTCGTTGAGCCCGCTGTTGCGGCCAAGCACCGCCGCCAGGTTGCCCAGCGTATGCGGCCGTCCCATGACGCCCACGTCCCAGGCCCAGCCGGGCTTGCCCATCGCCTGCACCACGCGTCGATAGGCGGCGTTCGGGCCCGACATGCCCGAATGCGCGTCGCGATAGCGCGCGCCGGGCACCGGCATGTCGACGGTGAACACCAGCGCCTTCGCCCCCGCCGCCTTGGCGCGCGCGATCAGGTCGCGCATGAATGCGCGGTCGCGGATGACGTAGAGCTGGAACCAGAAGCGGTCGGGCGCGGCGGCGGCGACGTCCTCGATCCCGCAGATCGACACGGTGGACAGGCACGTCGGGATGCCCGCGCGCGTGGCGGCGCGTGCGGCCTGCACCTCGCCCCGCCGCGCATACATGCCGCTGATGCCGACGGGGCCGAGCATGACGGGCAGGTCCTGCTGCGCGCCCAGGATCTGTGTCGTCAGGTCGATCGTCGCGACGTCCTTCAGCACCCGCTGGCGCAGCGACAGTTCCGACAGGTCGCTGACATTGCGGCGCATCGTGTCCTCGGCATAGGCGCCGCCATCGGCATAATCGAACAGGAAACGGGGCACACGGCGGCGGGCCGCCTCACGGAAATCCGCGGTCGAGGAGATGATCATGCCGCTCTTCTGATCGAGCGTTCGGCGTCTGCCAAGTGGCATGGAGGGTCAGATGGTGGGCATGTGTCGCGGCAGGTGCCGTTGCGACGCGGGACGGCGCGATACCGACGGCACCGCGCGTCGTCATCCAGCTGATACCAAAGGACGGTGGCTCCCCGGGCCGGATTCGAACCAGCGACCGATCGGTTAACAGCCGATTGCTCTACCACTGAGCTACCGGGGAATGCCTGGTCAGCGGCGGGCGTCGCCCCCGCGAGAGGCGCGCCTATAGCAGCGAGTTTCAGCCGAACGCAAGCGGTTCAAGCAATGAATTGCTCCATCGTGATTCGCTCGTCCAGCGCGTGTTCGGGATCGAACAACAGGGTCAGTTCCTGGCTGCGGTCGATCTCGACATCGACGCGCACGACGTCGCGCACCTCGCGCTGATCGGCGACCGCGCTGACCGGGCGTTTTTCGGCTTCCAGCACCTCGACGCCGATCCGCGTCTTTTCGGGCAGGATCGCGCCGCGCCACCGGCGGGGGCGGAACGGACTGATCGGGGTCAGCGCGAGCAGCGCGGAGCCGAGCGGCAGGATGGGGCCGTTGGCGGACAGGTTATAGGCGGTCGATCCCGCCGGCGTCGCCACCAGCACGCCGTCGCAAACGAGTTCGGGCAGCACCGGCCGGTCGTTGACATGGATCGCCAGCTTGGCGGTCTGGCGGGTTTCGCGCAGCAGCGACACTTCGTTGATCGCCGGCAGGACGACCACCTCGCCCGCGATCGTCGTCGCGGTCATGCGCAGCGGCGTCACGCGAAACGCCTTGGCCCGGTGCAGCCGGCCGTCGAGGTCACCGGCATCCCAATCGTTCATCAGGAAGCCGACGGTACCGCGATTCATGCCGAACACCGGCACGATGCGGCGGCGCTCCAGCATGGCGTGCAGCGTCTGGAGCATGAAGCCATCGCCGCCCAGCGCGACGATCAGTTCCGCCTGATCGAGCGGCACCCAGTCATAGCCGGCGTCGAGTTCGGTGACGGCGGCGCGGGCGGGATCGGCGGGGGAGGCGAGCAGCGCGCGCCGGGCGGGAATGCTCATCCCCCGGTCATGCTCATGTAGCGCGCGACTGCGGGCGTGGCGCCGGGCGCGATGCGGAAGTCGTGGCGCTCGGGCTTGATCGCGAGCGCGGTGTCGATCGCGTCGTCGACCGCCGCCAGCCCGCCCGAACGGATCGCGGTCTTCAGGTCGACCTGGTCGTCGTGGCCCAGGCACGCGAACAGGCGTCCGTCGGTGGCCAGCCGGACGCGATTGCACCCCGCACAGAAATTGCCGGTCAGCGGCGTGATCAGCCCCAGCCGCATGCCGAACGGCGCAACCCGCCAATAGCGCGCGGGTCCGCCGCCGGCCCGGGCGGTGTCGGGGGTGAGCGCGAACATGGCCGCCAGCCGCGCGAACACGGTGTCGAGCGGCACGAAGCGGTCGGCGCGATCCTCGTCGATCCGGCCAAGCGGCATCGTCTCGATCAGTGTCAGGTCATGGCCCTGGCTGCCGCACCAGGCGAGCATTTCGGGGATCTCGTCCTCGTTCAGCCCGGCGAGCGCGACCATGTTGATCTTGATCGCCAGCCCCGCCGCCCTTGCCGCCGCGATGCCATCGAGCACGCGGGCGACATCGCCGGTGCGGGTGATGAAGCGGAACCGGTCGGGATCGCGGCTGTCCAGGCTGACATTGATGCGGCGGATGCCCGCGCGGGCCAGCGTTTCGGCATGTTCGGCCAGCCGGGTGCCGTTGGTGGTGAGCGTGAGTTCGTCGAGGCCATGGTCGACATGCCGGCCCAGCCGCTGGATCAGGTCGATCGCATCGCGCCGGACCAGCGGCTCGCCGCCGGTCAACCGGACCCGCCGCACCCCGCGCGCGATGAAGCGTTCGACGATCATCGCCATTTCGTCGAGCGTCAGCAGCTCGGCGCGCGGCAAGAACGTCATCGTCTCGGCCATGCAATAGCGACAGCGCAGGTCGCAGCGATCGGTGACGGAAACCCGCAAATAGCTCACCTGACGGCCATGTCGGTCAATCAGGGCGGGGGCGGCGGCCATGGCGGCAGAGCTAGGCCCTCTTGTCCCCCCAAACAAGTGCGATTGGCGCGGGGCGAGACAGCAGCTAGACCCGCGCGATGCTACGAGCGTTTCGATGATCCTTTCGCCTCCTTCCACGACGTCGCGGCCGATTTTCGTCCTCTCTTTTCGCCAGCGCGACGAGCTCGCCGCCGCACTGTCGGCGGACGGGTGGCAGGTCATCGCCGCGCGCCGGGACGAGGGGACGGCCGGGCGGCTCGCGTCGAGCGGCGCGCCGGTCGCGATCGTCGACGCGCGCGGCGCGATCGAGGAGGGGCTGGCCGCGATCCGACGGCTGTCGCCGCTGATCGAGGCGAGCGGCGGCGCGCTGCTCGCGCTGGTGTCAAAGATCGACAGCGACCGGATCGGGCATGTCCATGATGCGGGCGCCACCCATTTCCTGTTGAGCCCGATGCGCGCACCCGAGATCATCCAGGCGCTGCGCTTCGCCTGTCGCCATGTCGAGCGGGTCGCGGCGGATACCGGCGCGCAGGCCGCGATCGCGCGCGCGGTGCCGGTCGAGACGCTGGGCTTTCGCTACGATCCCGCCGACCGCTCGCTCCAGGCGACACAGGGGTTGGCGCGCTGGCTGGGCACCCCGGATGCGCCGTCCCCCCGGATGCTGCTGCGCCGCCTGTCGCCGGAGGATCGCGTGCTGGCGCTGACGGCGCTGCGGCGGCTCGACGATGCGCGCGGTTCGACCGCGTTTGCCGCCGACCTGCCCGGCCTCGGCCGCTCGGTCGCGCACCTCCAGCGCGACGCGCGCACC
Source organism: Sphingomonas sp. SFZ2018-12 (assembly GCF_022496715.1). Lineage (NCBI taxonomy): Bacteria > Pseudomonadati > Pseudomonadota > Alphaproteobacteria > Sphingomonadales > Sphingomonadaceae > Sphingomonas > Sphingomonas sp. SFZ2018-12. Next base: position 1,680,962 of record NZ_WTFM01000001.1, on the reverse strand, counting down.
CGCCGGCTGCATGTGCTGATCGAGCCGCTGGGCCGCACGCCCGAGCCCAGCCTGGCGCTGCGCGAGGCGCTGGCCGACGCGCGCGACGCCAATGCCGCGCGGCGCTGGATCGAGCGGCGCCTGGCGGCGGACGCGTCGGTTGCCGTCATCCTGATCGGTATCGGCCAGTTCGCCGCGCTCAACACCGCCTTTGGTCGCGCGTCGGGCGATCAGGTGCTCGGTGCGCTGCTCAAGCGTATCGAGGCCCCGGTGCGCGAGCTGTTCGGCAAGGCGGCGATCGTGGCGCGCGTCGGCGGCGCGGAGTTCCTGGCGGCGGCGGCGACCGCCGATCCCGCCCGCGTCGAGGTCGCCGTCGCGCGGATCGAGGCGGCACTGGCCGCGCCGTTCCTGATCGGCGACCGCGCGATGACGCTCGATGTGCGCTCCAGCGTTGCGTGGAGCGCGCCGGGTGCCGATGCCGCGACGATGCTGCGCCAGGCCAGCGCCGCGCTGGTCGAACCCGCGGCACCCGTCACCGCTCCCACCGATCACGCGGCCACGATTTCCGCCCAGTCGCTCGACCAGCTGGGGCGCGACGTCGTCGCGGCGCTCGACGCGCACCAGATCGACATCCTGTTCCAGCCCCAGGTCGCGACGTCGACCGGGCGGATCGAAGGGGTCGAGGCATTGGTGCGGTGGCGCCACCCCGCGCTCGGCGAACTGGGCGCGGAGACGCTGTTCGCATCCGCCGTGCGTGCGGGGATCGCGCCCGCGCTGTCCGAACAGGTCCAGCGCCACGCGCTGGCGCTTGCGGCGACATGGACCGGGGCGCTCGCGCGCCTGCGCCTGTCGATCAACGTGACGGCGGAGGATGTCGCGCGGCCGAGCTTTGCCGACGCACTGCTCGACCGCATCGACTCGAGCGGGTTTCCGCGCGACCGGTTGACGGTCGAGATCACCGAGAGCGGGCTGATGGAGGATCTGGGTCAGGCCGCGCGCCTGCTCGCCCAGCTGCGCACCGCCGGCTGCCGCGTCGCGATCGACGATTTCGGCACCGGCTATTCCAGCCTCGCCTATCTGAAGGCGCTGCCGCTCGATTATCTCAAGATCGATCGCAAGCTGAGCCAGGACATCGCGGGTTCGCCACGCGACCGGGTGGTGGTGCGCGGCGTCATCGACATGGCCCGCGCGCTGGGGCTGACCGTCATCGCCGAAGGGGTCGAGACCGAGGAACAGCTCGACCTGCTCGCCAAGGAAGGCTGCCAGTATTTCCAGGGCTTCCTGTGCGCCGGCCCGCTGACCGTGGAGGAGCTGGCGGCGCTGGTCTGAGCGCGCGCTAGGGGCGCAGCAACATTCCCGCGACAGCCGCCGCCGCAAGGATCGCCGGCGTCACCCAGCCGCCCTTCAACCGCCACGCCGCGACGGTGGCGAGGACCAGGATGGCGAGCCCGAGCAGGGGCTGGGCTAGGCGCGGTGCCAACGCTGTCCCGAGCTGGACCGTGGTGGCGGCGATGATCCCGACCGCGGCGGCGGCAACCCCGGCCAGCGCGCGGCGCAGCGCGGGTGCTTCGACGATCGCCTCCAGCCGCTCGAAGAAAATCAGCGAGAAGGCGAAGGCAGGCAGGAACATCCCCGCCGTGATCGCCAGTGCCCCCGTCGGCCCTGCGGCGACATAGCCGGCAAAGGTCGCGAAGATGACGAGCGGTGCGGGCAGCATGCCGGCGACCGCGACGCCGTCCAGAAAGCTCGCATCGCTGATCCAGCCGCGCCCGACCGTGTCGGCGCGCACATAGGGAATGGCGGTGTACGCCCCGCCAAAGGTCAGCAGGCCGCCCTTCAATCCGGCGATGAACAGCGCGCCGATGCTGGCGGGCGTGGCGCTGTTGGCCGCGTCGCCGCCGGGGCTCCAGTCGACGGTCAGTGCCGCCACCGCGATCGCCACCGCCAGCACCGCCAGGGCGAGCCCGCGTCGCGCGGCCAGGCCATAGGCGAGGCCGCCCGCGATCAGCGGCAGCCAGAAGGGCACGCCGATCAGCGTCGCCGCCAGGCTGGCGCCCGCGATCACCGCCAGCGCCGCATCCTCGATCACATGCCTGCCGATCCGCCACACCGCGCGCGCGATCACGCCGATGACGGCGATCTGCACCGCCAGCAACAGGCCGGGCAGGCTGCCGCGCGCCTCCACCCAGCCGACATAGGCCCATGCCGCCGCCAGCATCAGCACAAGTCCCGGGAGCATGAAGCCCAGTCCGGCGAGCAGCCCGCCGATCCGCCCGCGCGCCAGCATGCCCATGTGCACGCACAATTCATGCGCCTCGGGCCCCGGCAGCACCTGCATCACCGCCAGCAGCCGGTTGAAGCGCGCCGAATCGATCCAGCGTTCGGTATCGACCAGTTGGTGGCGCAGCATCGCGATCTGCGCGACCGGCCCGCCAAAGGCGAGGCAGCCGAAGCGCAGGAACTTGAGGAACAGGGCACCCAGGCCGATGGCCGGGGGGGCGGGGGTATCGATACGATCCATCAACGTCGCTCCGTCGCCGCAGGCGCGGCGGGTGGAGCGGACTTGGACGGTGACCGTCTGAACGGGCGTCCGCGCCGGCCCGTTGGACGCTCGACTACCGGCCGATTGCCGCCGGTGTCAACGCCTCACCCCGCCGCCTTGGCCAGCCCGCGCGAGATCTGCAGCGCCGCATTGAGCCGCGCCTTGGGATTGGCCCAGGCGCGCGTCACCACCAGCTTCATGTCGGGACGCAGCTTGGCCGTCCCATCCAGCCGCGCCACGTAGCTCAGCAGCCCGTCGACATTGGGAAAGCGATCCTCGTGGAAATGGACCAGCGCGCCCTTCGGCCCGACATCGAGCTTGGCGATGCACGCCGCCTTGGCGTTGAGCTTGGTCTCGATCAGCGTCAGCAGATTTTCGGTCGGCTCGGGCAGCTTACCGAACCGGTCGATCAGCTCGGCGGCGAACGCTTCGATCCCCTGGCGATCCTCGACCTCGTTCAGCCGGCGATAAAGGCCCATGCGGAGATCGAGGTCGGGGACATATTCCTCGGGGATCAGGATCGGCGCATCGACGGTGATCTGGGGCGAGAATTCCTTGGGTCGGTCGTCGCGCAGACCACCCGCCTTGGCATCCAGGATCGCGTCCTCCAGCATCGACTGGTAAAGCTCATAGCCGACCTCCTTGATGTGCCCCGACTGCTCGTCGCCCAGCAGGTTGCCCGCGCCGCGAATGTCGAGATCGTGGCTGGCGAGCTGGAACCCCGCACCCAGTGACTCGAGGTCGGACAGCACCTTCAGCCTTTTGTCCGCCGCCTCGGTGACGATGCGCTGGGGCGGGGTGGTGAAATAGGCATAGGCGCGCGTCTTGGCGCGGCCGACGCGCCCGCGCAGCTGATAGAGCTGGGCAAGCCCGAACTTGTCGGCGCGGTTGATGATCAGCGTGTTGGCGCTGGGAATGTCGAGGCCGGATTCGACGATCGTCGTCGACAAAAGAACGTCGTAGCGCTTGTCGTAGAATGCCGACATCCGCTCTTCGACCTCGGTCGGGCTCATCTGGCCGTGCGCGACGACGAAGCTGACCTCGGGCACGTCCTTGCGCAGGAATTCCTCGATGTCGGGCAGGTCGGCGATGCGCGGGGTGACGAAATAGGACTGTCCGCCGCGATAATGTTCGCGCAGCAGCGCCTCGCGCAGCACCACCGGATCCCACGGCATTACATAGGTGCGCACCGCGAGGCGATCGACCGGCGGCGTCTGGATGACCGACAGGTCGCGCAGCCCCGACATCGCCATCTGCAGCGTGCGCGGGATCGGCGTTGCGGTCAGGGTGAGCACATGGACATTGGCCTTCAGCGCCTTCAGCCGCTCCTTGTGCGTGACGCCGAACCGCTGTTCCTCATCGACCACCACCAGGCCCAGGCGCTTGAACTCCAGCCCCTTGGCGAGCAGCGCATGGGTGCCGATGACGACGTCGATCGTCCCCGCCGCCAGCCCCTCCTTGGTCGCCTTGGCCTCGGCCGCGGTGACGAGGCGAGAGAGGCGCCCGACCTCGATCGGAAACCCCTCGAACCGCGCCTTGAAGTTCTGGAAATGCTGGCGGGCGAGCAGCGTGGTCGGGCAGATGATTGCGACCTGCATCCCCGCCATCGCGGCGACGAACGCGGCGCGCAACGCCACTTCGGTCTTGCCGAAGCCGACATCGCCGACGATCAGCCGGTCCATCGGCTTGCCCGCGCCCAGATCGTCGAGCACATCGGCGATCGCGCGGTCCTGATCTTCGGTTTCTTCATAGGGAAAACGGTCGAGGAAGGCCGGATAACCGCTGGCATCGGGCTCGGCGATGTCGCCGGGGCGCAGCGCACGGGCAGCCGCCGTGGCGATCAGCTCGCCCGCAATCTCGCGGATGCGCTCCTTCATCCGGCTCTTGCGCCGCTGCCACGCCTCGCCGCCCAGCCGGTCGAGCGATGCGCCCTCTTCGTTGGCACCGTAGCGGGAGAGGACTTCGAGATTTTCGACCGGCACGTAGAGCTTGTCGCCGCCGGCATAGCTCAATGCGACGCAGTCGTGCGGCGCCTGCTGCACCGGGATCTGGGTAAGCCCCTCATAGCGGCCGATGCCGTGATCGGCATGGACGACCAGATCGCCGGGCGACAGCGTCGCCAGCTCGTTCAGGAACGCATCGGTCGACTTCTTGCGCTTGCGCCGCCGCACCAGCCGGTCGCCCAGCATGTCCTGCTCGGTCAGCAGCGCGACGTCGGGGGTGGTGAAGCCATGGTCGAGCGGCAGGACGATGAGCGGGACCGTGCTGCTTCCCGATCCTCCCCGGGACGGGGAGGGGGACCGCCGACCGGAGGTCGGGGGTGGAGGGGGAGCGCCATCGAGCGCGTCGCTTGCGGTGACGCCCCCTCCACCATGCTGCGCATGGTCCCCCTCCCCGTGCCGGGGAGGAGTGGCCGCGCCCAGGGCCTCCTGCCAGCCATCGACCAGCCGGGTGGTCTTCAGCCCATGATCGGCGAGCAACCCCGACAACCGCTCGCGCGCGCCGATGGAATAGCTGGCGAGGATCGGCCGCTTGCCGGCTTTGCGCAGCGCCGCGACATGATCGACCACCGCGTCATAGACATTCTGGCCGCCGGTTCGCTCGGGCGCGAAATCGCGCGGGCCATCGACCTGGAAATCGAGCACCGTCTTGCTTTCCGGCTCGTGAAAGCTGGTAGTGAGGTGCGCGGGCGCGTCGGCCAGGCGGCGTTGCCATTCGTCGGCGAGCAAATAGAGCTGGTCGGTGCCTAGCGGGCGATAGCTGCCGGGGTCGGACGACTGGGCGCGCACGCGATTGGTCTGGTAGTCGGCGATCGCCTCGAACCGCTGCTCGGCCGCCGCCTGGCCCGCGCCGTCGCGCAGGATCACCGCATCGGCGGGCAGGTGATCGAACAGCGTCTCCAGCCGTTCCTCGAACAGCGGCAGCCAATGCTCCATCCCCGCCAGCCGCCGCCCGTCGCTGATCGCCTGATAGAGCGGATCGCCGGTCGCGGTCGCGCCGAACCGTTCGCGATAGCCGGCACGGAACCGCTTGACGCTGTCCTCGTCGAGCAGGGCTTCCGACGCGGGCAGCAGGGTGAAGCCGTCGACCCGGCCGGTGGTGCGCTGGTCGGCGGGGTCGAAGGTCCGCACGCTTTCGATCTCGTCGCCGAAAAAGTCGAGCCGCAGCCCTTGTTCGGAGCCCGAGGGGAACAGATCGACCAGCCCGCCGCGCACCGCGAACTCGCCGGCGTCATGGACGGTATCGACGCGGTGATAGCCATTGGCCTGGAGCAGCTGCGACAAGCGGTCGAGCGAGATGCGCTCCCCGGGCGCGAGGCGTGCGACCAGCTGACGGATGCGGAACGGGGTCAGCGTGCGCTGGATCGCGGCGTTGACCGTGGTCAGAACCAGGCGCGGGCGATCGGGCTTTTGCTGAAGCTGGTGAAGCGTCGCCAGTCGCTCCGCCATGACCCGCAATGTAGGCGACGCGCGGTCATAGGGCAGGCAGTCCCAGGCGGGAAAGCACAGCACCTCCAGCTCGGGCGCGAAATAGGGCGCAGTCGTCTCGATGCTGCGCATCGACGCTTCGTCAGGCGCGATGAACACCGCCCCGCCGCGCGCCGCGCGCGCCAGATCGGCAAGCAGCGCGGGCTGGAAGCCGGTCGGCACGCCGGCAAGCGTCAGCGGGGTGCGGGCAGCAAGGATAGCGTCGAGTTGCGGCATGAATTCTCAAGCAAAAGCCCTCTCCTCCACGGGGAGAGGGTTGGGAGAGGGGGTAGGGCTGAGGTCAGGAAGCCGGGCTTCCCCTCTCCCCGACCCTCTCCCCTTCAGGGGAGAGGGAGTGGCTGGCGATAGGGATGTAATCCAGCGCGTGCATCTGCTCCATCATCTTGCCCGCGAACTGCTCGGGCACCGGCGCGGTGCCGATCGCCCAGGCCATGATGTCGACATCCTGTTCCTCCAGCAGCGCCTCGAACCAGTCGATCTCGGCCATGTCCCACCCCGCATGGTGGCGGTCGAAATAGCCGCCGATCAGCAGGTCGGCCTCCTTGGTGCCGCGATGCCAGGCGCGAAAGCGCAGGCGCTTGATACGGGTGTCGCGATTCATGCTGGCTCCAATGGCGAATGGCCGGCATGACCAAATCGTCATGCCAGCGAAAGCTGGCATCTCGTGCCCCAACTCCCCCGGGTCAAGGCCCGGCGGCGCAAGATGCCAGCTTTCGCTGGCATGACGAAGCGCGGACGGGCTAATCGAGCCTGATGCGCCCCGATCTGCTCAACCCGTTGTTTGCCGAGGTGACGGCGCTGAAAGGCATCGGCCCGGCGCTGGCGCGCCCGCTCGAGCGGCTGGGGCTGGCGCGCATCGTCGATGTGCTGTTCCACCTGCCCACCGGATGGATCGACCGGCTGCCCCGCGATGAACTCGATATGGCGGATGCCGGGCGCGTCATCGCGATCACCCTAACCCCGATCGAAATCCGCGCGAGCCTCGGCCGTGGGCCTACGCGGGTGCGCGCCGTCGATGCACAGGGCAATCATGTGCTGCTCGTCTATTTCGGCGGCAATTCGGCATGGGTGAAGAAGCTGTTCCCGCTCAATGAGCCGCGCCGCGTTTCGGGCAAGCTCGAAAGCTATGGCCAGGAGCTTCAGATCGTCCACCCCGACTATGTCGGCGATCCCGACGACACGGGCGCGCTGGCGATGCGCGAGGCGGTTTATCCGATGTCGGAGGGGATCACGTCGCGCCGGATCGCCCAGCTTGCCGAACAGGCGATCGACCGCGCGCCGGTGCTCCCCGAATGGATCGAGCCTGGTCTGAAGGACCAGCGCGGCTGGCCCGGCTGGCGCGAGGCAGTCGCGCGCATCCATGCCGATCCGGCGGATGCAAAGGCGCGCGAGCGGCTGGCCTATGACGAAGTGTTCGCCAACCAGCTGGCGCTGATGCTGGTGCGCGGCGCGGCGCGGGCCAAGCGGGGGCGTGCGCTGACCGGCGACGGGCGGCTGCGCGCGCGGCTCGACCTGCCCTATGCGCCCACCGGCGCGCAGGCGCGCACGATCGCGGAGATCGAGGGCGACATGGCGCAGACCCAGCCGATGCTGCGGCTGCTGCAGGGAGATGTCGGGTCGGGCAAGACGCTGGTCGCGATCATGGCGCTGCTGATCGCGGCGGAAGCGGGCGCTCAGGGCGCGATGCTTGCGCCGACCGAGATCCTGGCCCGCCAGCATTATGAGACGCTCAGCCGGATGCTGTCGGGCCTGGGCATCCACGTCGCGGTGCTGACCGGACGCGACAAGGGGCGGGTGCGCGAAGCGACGCTGATGGGGCTGGCCGACGGGTCGATCGACATCCTGGTCGGAACCCACGCCATCTTCCAGGACGCGGTGCGCTACAAGGATCTGGGGCTGGTGGTGGTGGACGAGCAGCACCGCTTCGGCGTCGCCCAGCGCATGATGCTGCAGGCCAAGGCGGAGCGGCCGCCGCACCTGCTGGTGATGACCGCGACGCCGATCCCGCGCACGCTGACGCTCGCCCAATATGGCGAGATGGACGTGAGCCGGCTCGACGAGATGCCGCCGGGGCGCGAGCCGATTCAGACCAGCGTGATCAGCGAGGACCGGATCGGCGATGTCGTCGATGGCCTCGCGCGGCATTTGTCGGGCGGTGGCCAGGCCTATTGGGTGTGCCCGCTGGTCGAGGAGAGCGAGAAGAGCGACCTTGTCGCCGCCGAGGCGCGGGCCGAGGCGCTGGGCGCGCGGTTCGGCGACCGGGTGGGGCTGATCCACGGGCGGATGAAGCCGGCGGACAAGGACGCGGTGATGACGCGCTTTGCCGCGGGTCAGCTTGGCGTGCTGGTGGCGACGACGGTGATCGAGGTGGGGGTGGATGTGCCCAACGCGACGCTGATCGTGATCGAGGCTGCGGACCGCTTTGGCCTGGCCCAGCTGCACCAGCTGCGCGGACGGGTGGGGCGCGGCGGGGGCAGGTCGGTGTGCGTGCTGCTGCGCGGCAATGCGCTCAGTGAGACATCGCGGGCGCGGCTGGCGCTGATGCGCGAGACCAATGACGGCTTCCGCATCGCCGAGGAGGACCTGCGGCTCCGCGGCGCGGGTGAGCTTCTGGGCACGCGGCAGTCGGGGGAGGCGCAATACCGGCTGGCGACGCCCGAGATGCTGGCCGAGCTGCTGCCGCCGGCGACCGGGGACGCGCGGTTGCTGATCGACCGCGACGGCGGGCTTGAAGGTGCGCGCGGGGCGGCGGCAAGAATCGCCTTGTACCTGTTCGAGCGGGATTCGGCGGTCGCGCTGTTGCGGTCGGGCTGATCCCTGGCGTAGCGCAGGGGCCATGCAATTGCTTCTGCCCATCCTGATGACGCTGATCGCCGGCATCGGCATCGCGATCCAGCCGCCGACCAACGCGGTGCTGGCGCGGGCGTCGGGATCGGTGCTGCTGGCGGCGCTGATTTCGTTCGCGGTGGGCACCGCGATCCTGCTGGTCGTGTGGGCGTTCAGCGACCGGGGATCGATTGCGGGACTGCGCCAGGTGCCGTGGTGGTCGTGGCTGGGCGGGCTGTACGGCGCGGTGTTCGTCAGCGCCGCCGCCTATGCGGCACCGCGGCTGGGGCTGGCGACGATGCTGACGCTGGCGATCGGGACGCAGCTGACCGCGGCGCTGGTCATCGACCAGTTCGGGCTGCTTGGGCTTGCCCGTTCACCGGTCACGCCGGTGCGGCTGGCGGGATTGGTGCTGTTGCTGGCGGGCGTCGCGCTGATGCTGCGCCGGGGCTGATCCAGGGATCAGCGGCGGAGCAGGCCGGCGAGCAGTTCGTAATAGCTGGCGCGGTCGATCGGCTGTTCGAACTGACAGCCCATCCGCCCGCCGAGCCACCAGCGCACCTCCGCCACGGTCACGCCGATCACCGGCATGTTGATGCGGATGCGGGTGCCGGGGGCGTATTCGTCCTCGCATCGCGCCATCAGGCCGTGGGGCGAGATGTTGACGACAAGGAGATTGATCGGCCGCGCATCGGGGCCGAAGGCGCGGGCGCGGTAATGCACCTCGTCGCGTTCGACGGCGCGCTGGTCGACAATGGCCAGATTGGTCGCTCGCATCGCCATGCGTGAATTCCCTTAACAGGCTGAGCACCAGGCTAGGGCGACAGGCGTGAACAGCGCCGCAATGAACAGGGTTAGCAAGCGGTGAATCGCACCCGCATGCGACCAGCCGAAACCCTCACCCCGCCGGGCGCAGCAGCCCGTGATGCTTCTTGCCCGCCGAGACGCGCACCTCGCCCGCGACCGCGACGGTCGCGGCCTCATCCGCCACCTTCTCCCCCTCGACCCGCGCGCCGCCGCCCTTGATCAGCCGCCGCGCCTCGCCCTTCGACGCGGCAAAGCCCAGCCCGACCAGCGCGTCGACCAGCGCGATCCCGCCCCCCGCCACCGCAAGCACGGGCAGCGCACCGCCGGACGCGCCCTCCTCAAAGGTCCGGCGCGCGGTTTCGGCCGCGGCTTCGGCGGCGTCGCGGCCGCGGCACATGGCGGTGGCCGCATTGGCCAGCACCTTCTTCGCCTCGTTGATCTCAGCGCCTTCCAGCGCCTCCAGCCGGGCGATCTCGTCCAGGGGCAGGTCGGTGAACAGGCGCAGGAAGCGGCCGACATCGCGGTCGTCGGTGTTGCGCCAGAATTGCCAGTAATCATAGGCGGGCAACGCGCCCTCGTTCAGCCACACCGCGCCCGACATGGTCTTGCCCATCTTGCCGCCGTCGGCGGTGGTGATGAGCGGGGTGGTGACGCCATAGACCTCTGCGCCGGCCACGCGGCGGGTGAGTTCGATGCCGTTGACGATATTGCCCCACTGGTCCGACCCGCCCAGTTGCAGTCGGCAGCCGAAGCGGCGGTTCAGTTCCAGGAAATCATAGGCCTGGAGGATCATATAGTTGAATTCGAGGAAGCTGAGCGATTGTTCGCGATCGAGCCTGAGCTTGACCGAATCGAAGCTGAGCATCCGGTTGACCGAGAAATGCTGGCCGATGTCGCGCAGGAACGGGATATATTCCAGCCGATCGAGCCATTCGGCATTGTCGAGCAGCACCGCGTCGGTCGGGCCATCCCCGAAGGTCAGAAAGCGTTCGAACACGGTGCGGATCGACGCGATGTTCGCCGCGATCGTCTCCGCCGTCATCAGCTTGCGTGCTTCGTCCTTGAAGCTGGGATCGCCGACCTTGCCGGTGCCGCCGCCCATCAGCACGATCGGCTTGTGCCCCGATTGCTGGAGCCGGCGCAGCAGCATGATCTGAACCAGGCTGCCGACGTGGAGCGACGGTGCGGTGGGATCGAAACCGATATAGCCGGGCACGACCTGTTTCGCGGCGAGCGCGTCGAGCGCCGCCGCGTCGGTCATCTGATGGACATAGCCGCGCGAGGTGAGCAGCCGGACGAGATCGGAGGAGGCGTCAGTCATGGTTGCGCGCCCATAGCGAAGCCGGGGGCGGGTGTCATGCGGCGCGTGGCGGCGCGGCGGAAGTTGACACTGGGTTGACACTGTCGGGGTGGTTGCGGGTGGCGCGCGCGGGGGCGAAGTTGCGGAAGTTGCGGGCTGTGTGGCGTTGCGCGCGGACGGGCGCGGCGGGGGTGCGTGCGGGGGTGACGGGGGAGGGGATGGGTCGCGCCATGCGGGGAGGATGGCATGGGGTGGGGGGTGTAGGACAGGGGGGTGGCGGTGGCTGGTTTTGGGGCGCTTGCTCGAAATACGGCTTCCAGACACGCATGCATAACAAGCGCACTTAGGAGGCGGAGGACACGAACAGAGGCTTCAGACACGGACTTTAGGAGACGGAGTATATGAATAGAGGCCTCCGACCAGAGCCGGCCGATCCCGGCAGGCATTTCAAGCGTCTGCTCACCGTGATTTGGTACCAATGTGCGAACAGGCAGTGGCAGGGCCAGTTCGGTATCTGCCGAATGCCGACCACGCTGAACTATTTCTGTCACTGGCAGCGCTACGAGTTGTAAAGGCCCTGAATTCCTTGCGCTTGGGTGCCGACCCCTGTTAGCTGTTCGCTCGAGGGGGCGGCATAGTGAAACCGATCGTTGGATTTTTGTCCGAGCCACTGGTGGGGACCGCATTGGGCTTTATCGGCGTCACATTGGCTGTGTACTTTTACTTCAAATCCAAACAAGTCGCGCGTCTCGCTCTTCAGTCAGAGGAGATTGCAGTCGTTGGGAGCGCAACTTCTGCATTCGACCAGCATCTAGAAGTCCGTTTTGAGGGAGAACTTGTTCAGCGCGTAACTAAAACTCGAGTAATTATATGGAACTCTGGTAATACAACTATAGAAGGAAGTCGGATAACTGAGGTGGATCCGTTGCGTGCGGTTGTTGACGCGGGGAGCCAAATTCTACGGGTTGAACTGGTACGACAGACTCGGCCTGTGAACGGTGTAAAGTTCACTATCGATGAACGCCAGGTTTTATTCAGTTTCGACTTTTTTGATCCAAACGATGGGTTCGTTGTTGAGTTCATACATTCTGGAACGAGGGGGGAACTCGAATGGTTTGGTACGATTCGGGGTATTCCAACTGGCTTAAGCACGTTCAATTCGCGAAATCCCATTGAGCGCTTAGTTTTCCTGTTACCAAAGCAGATTTTGCGGACCGGTAGAGTTGCCGCGCCTCTCTTCGCCACACTGTTAGGTGTCGGAATGGCGACCGCAGGCCTTTTCAGTGACCAGCTAGGGAAGTTCATACCGGGTCTTTATTGGCCGTTGGAGGCGAAAACCGGCCCACAGTGGCTCATGGTCGCGACCGGTGCGCTCTATGCGTCGCTTCCGCTCGGGATGCTGTGGATGACGCGGCGGCGTTTTCCGGCTGCTTTAGATGTGCGGGCGAAGCCCCAGAGCGAATGAGAAGGAGCGTCAATAGGATCAACCGATTGAGATGAATGGAATTATGCCAGCCACCGGTTGCGGACACCCGGGCGCAACGGCGATCCGCAGAAATGCACCAACAGCGGCTTATGAAAACCCCGCCTCGATGTGCAATTTGGGGAGCTTGGCGTGACTTGCCAATAACGACATTGAGGCGCGTTTCTGTCACTACGCCACCCCAACCCTCACCCCCGTCGCTCTCCCACCATCATCCCCATCCGCCGCGCGCGTTCGATGTCGCGTTCGACGACGGCGGCGGTGAGGCGGTCGATCATCAGGCGGGCGCGTGCGGTCATGCTGCGCGGGGCGTCTTCGACCAGGCCGGGCAGCAGGCGCGCGCCCCACTCATCGGCCAGCCCCGATGCGCGCGCCGATCCATCGGCCGCAACGACGATGGCCGGGAAGGGCAGCGGGCAGGCGGGCGAGGCGAAGCCGTCGCGCAGCGCCGCGCGCGTCATGGGGCCGCTCGCCCGGCGATCGTCCGGCTCGATCAGGATGGCGCCGGCGACGCGCTCGACATAGCTGGCGGGCGACAGGCGGCTCCACCAGGCGGCGGCGAAGCACGCCGCGCCATTGGCGATCAGCACCGCGGAATCGTCCACGTCCTGCACCAGCCGGTCGAGCGCGGTGGCGAAGCGGTTGCGGCTGGCGCGATCCGCGCTGCTGAGCGGCAGGACCGCCGCGCCGCGCATCCCGATCAGCCGGGCCATCGCCGCCGGGGCCGCGCCATCGACCAGCGCGATGAAGGAATAGGGCGGGGCAGCCTGAGCAAGCGCAGTCATGGGCGTCGTCCATTCCCGGTCGCGACCGGTCGTGTCGCGAATCGCGCGAGATTAGCATGATTGTTGCCTGCCCGCGCCGCCCGGCGACGGTTCGGCCCCGGCGATGGTCGCACCGCCGGGGCCGCTCGTCGTGATTTGATCGACTTGTGTTCGGCTTCGCAGAGCCGGCACCGGCCTTCACCGCCGTTCCAACGATCCTGCGGATTGCCGGGACCCTGGGCCGTTCCGCCCGCTCCCCCGCCTGGCCACCCACGCGTATATCCTGATGGGGGGCCGGGTGCGGGTAGGCCTGCAACGACGTACGTTGCGGGGATCCCGTGGGGGAGCGGGCCGGTGCCGCGCCTGTTTCCGCCGGATTGAAACAGGCGCCGAGCGTAACGCTCAGGCGGTCGGGCGGCCGAGATAGTGCGATTGCGCGGCGTCGGTGGCGTTGATCGCCAGGATCGACCGGGCCTCCACCGGCGGGCGCGGGCGGCCGTGGCGATCGGCGGCGGCGTCGATCACCCGGTCGAGCAGCGCCTGGCCCTCCGTCCACCAGCCGATGCCGCTGTCGGCGTTCAGGTGCCCCTGTGACCCGGCATCGACGAAGTGGCTGCCCCAATCGACCGCCAGGCTGTGCGCGCGCTCGATCGAGATCCAGGGATCGTCGCTGCTGGCGATCAGGATCGACGGAAAGGGCAGCGGCTGGCGCGGGGCGGGGGCAAAGGCACCGAGCGACGGCGGCGCATCGGCGCGGTCGACATCCGCCGGCGCGACCAGCAGGGCACCGGCGACCGGCGCGCCATAAGGCTGGGGCGACAGCGCCGCCCACCAGGCGACGGCGAGGCAGCCCAGGCTGTGCGCGGCGAGCACCACCGGGGCCTGGGCGGTGCGGATCGCCTGGTCGAGCCGCGTCACCCAGGCGTTGCGGTGCGGCGTGTTCCACATGCCCAGCTCAACGCGATGCACGTCGGGCCGGGATTCCTCCCACAGCGTCTGCCAATGCGACGGGCCCGATCCGCCAAGGCCGGGAACGGTCAGAACGATCGGCGAGGTGTCGTCGAGATGCGAGAAACTGCCCATGCTGCCAACTCCGCTGCGAGGAAGGCGATGGCGCGGCCGGAAACGCTCTAGGGGGACGCACCGGGCCGCGCCACCACCCGCCGCAAACATATTCCTATCAATTTAGTGGGCAATAAAGATTTGCTGTGGGTGCGGCGAAGCGGGAGCGCGGTGCGACGGGTGGAAGCAGAGCATGAGTGGCGAGGCGCGGCGGCGGAAGTTGACACTGGGTTGACACTGTCGGCGCGGTGCCGAGGCAGGCGTGAAGTTGCGGAAGGTGCGGGCTGTGCGCGATTGCGGGCAGGCGTGCGCGGAGCGGAGCGCCGGAGTCGCGGAGGAGGGGACGAGGTGCGCCATGTGGGGAGGATGGCATGGGGTGCGGGGTGTAGGACAGGGGGTGGGTGTCCGGCTTTTGGAGATTAGCTCCTGGTTACGAACGAGCGAAGGTCGGTCCTTATCGGCCGGCCGAGTCCACTCACTTGAAATGAAGCTCTGGTAGACTGCGAACCAGCTTGCATGGGAGCAGAGCGGGACTGTCGTCAAATCGCTAGCTGTGGCATTGTCACTAGCAACTTTAAGGCGGATCACATTGTCTAAATACTTCAATGATAGCCCGATCGAGCGGGCAGAAGATGACCAATATGGCATCGCACCATTTGCGGCCGCGATCGCGGCCAGTCTCGTAAAGATTGAAGACCCAATCGGTGCGACAATTGCGGTCAACGGTCCGTGGGGGTCGGGGAAGAGCAGCGCGGTCAATCTGATCCGCAGCGAGTTGGACCAGTTTAACGATCCGGCCCTTAAGGTCGTCGATTTCCGGTGCTGGTGGTATCGGGGCGAGGAGGCGCTGGCGCTCGCCTTCCTGCAGAAGCTTAACAGCGAGCTTGAAGAGACAGTCGGGCACAAGGTCAAAGGTCTTATACCAGAAATTGGTCGCCACCTACTTCAGGCGGGGCCGGTTGTTGGCACCGCTGTTTCGCTCGCGACCGCCAGCGGAGTGGGCGCGCTAGTTTCGGGCTCGGCCGCGTTCGCCAAGCGATTCTTTCCCGATAAGGATTCGCTCGAAAAGACTTTCCGGAAACTCTCAAAAACGCTGGGTGAGCAGAACAAGCGTCTCCTCGTAATTGTGGACGATATCGACAGGCTTTCACCTGATGAGGCACTGGCGATATTCCGGCTTGTTAAATCGGTCGGTCGGCTGCCAAACGTGATGTATCTGTTGGTATTCGACCGCGAGCTTGCTGAGCGGGCGGTTGCGGCTCACTATCCTTCCGAAGGGCCGCATTTCCTTGAGAAGATCATACAGGCAAGTTTCGAGTTGCCCGCCCCATTACCAACCGATCTCAACAATGCGATGCTCGGCTCGGTCGAGAAGATTTGCGGCTCGCCTCCTGAGCAGCACGTAGTGCGGTTCATGAACCTTTTCTACGACATCGTAGCGCCTTACTTAACGACCCCCCGGCATGTGACGCGGCTCATCAACGCGATAAGCGTGACTTGGCCTCCGATGGCGGAAAGTGTAAGCCGGGCCGATTTTCTTGCTCTGGAGACGCTCCGGCTCTACGAGTCCGGCTTGTTCAGGGCCATTCGCGCGAACCGAGAAGAAGTAATTGGCAACGGCAAGAGCCTTTATCGGGACACGCGCGATAGCTCGAAATTTGAGTCGTTCCTGCGCGGCGTGCCGGACGAACGCCACACTCAATTCAAGCTGATCCTCCAGCGCCTGTTTCCTGCCTTAGAGGACACAATGTACAGTGAGGGGTTCGGCAGCATCTGGGATGCCGAGCGCCGCGTCTGCATTGGCAAGAACTTTGACACCTATTTTCGCCTATCGTTGAGCGACGAGACAATTTCGAACGCTGAGCTGAGCGAACTCATAGCGCGTGCCGGCAATAAGACTTTCATCCAAGGGCGCTTTCGTGCGGCGGCAGCCCAAGTTCGTAAAAGCGGCAAATCAATGGTGCCGGTGCTGCTTGATGAGTTGACCTCACACGCCCGTGAGGTAGCACGCGAGGATGTCGAGCCATTAGTTTCGGCTATTTTCGAGATTGCCGACGAGATCAGTCTGTCGCAGGATGACGAGCGGGGATTTATGATCGGTTCGACGCAGCTGCGTGTTCACTGGCTGATCCGCCGCCTGACGGCAGACCGCTTTAAGCTCGAAGAACGGAGCGCGATGTAGGTCGCGGCAAGTGCGTACGCTTCGACCGGGTGGCTGGTAAACTTCACTTCGTCGGCGGTGGATGACTATCGCCCCAAGGAGGGCGAAGGGGTCAATTTGGACCAGTGCCTCGTGGTGGAAGCTGCTTTGCCGGAGCTCAGATCGCTTGCTCTCAAAAAGCTTAAACAAGCCGCGCATTCTGGCGAATTAATCCAGAAACGCGATCTGATCTATAATCTTTATCGCTGGTACGATTTAAGCGTCGATGAGGGTTCGGAGGTCAAGAGCTGGCTGGCCGAGCAGATGAAGGATGATGCCGTGCTCGTCATTCTTGCTAAAGCGTTCACTGGGGAGTCGTGGAGCACTGGGCTAGGCGGCTTCGGCGGGCTGGGTGACCGCGTTTCTAAGCGAAGTGTGCGGGCGCAAATCACTGACGATACACCTCTGCTCAATGCCGCTGCCTTTAGGTTTCAGCTTGAAAGAATAGTGAAAGAGCGCAAGCTGACAAAGGAGGATCTCGGGGCTGTCGAGATACTGCTCAAGGCATGGGATAATCGGCGCGGTACGCGAGATTGACCATATCGGTCGGGCGGGCGGCTTTGACGCCGCCGATCAACCAAGCGCACTTGTATTGCCTCGACGTCGTTGTTTGGCTCTTACGCGCTATAGGCTGTTTAGATCGGACCAAGCGCCTAGCAGCTTTTGGGTCGATTGTCGGCTACCCGTATCGATCGAGTTTGACCGCGTAGCTATCGATCCGCCCCCCACCCCCCTTCAAAACACCGCGATCGCCGCGTGGAGCGTCAGCGCGAGCAGCGTCAGCGTGGCGAGCGCGAACAGGGCGAAGCGGACGATGACGCGGTTGGTGGTGACCTGGACGAGGCTGTGCGCGATGCGCAGCGCGACATAGGCCCAGGCAAGCACGAGGTTGAAGCCGCCGCCCCAGCCGGTCAGCGCGAGTACGATGGCGATGGCATAGAAGATGGTCGGCTGTTCGAGCAGGTGGTTGTAATTGTCGGCGGGCCAGCCGGCGCGTGCGTCCAGCCGCTGGCGCAGGTCCGCGCCGGTGCCGCCGACCAGCGTGGTGGCATCGATGCCGGCGCGGCGCATCGCCGGGATGCGGCGGACGTACATCCATCCCCACATCACGAGCGTCCACGCGGCGAGCGCGACGACGGGCGCGAGGATCGGGCTGTGGCTGGTCATGGTGATGCTCCCCCCTTGTGTTCGGGGGCAGCGTGGCGGGATGCGTTGCGGATTGCAACGGGGTGGGAGGCGAGGGTGCGCGGGTCCTTCGATACGCGCCCCGTCGACTGCCTGCCGGGCAGGCGCTCAGGACAGGCTTCGCCAAGCTCAGTCGCTACTCAGGATGAGCGGACACCGATAACATGTTTGCCGTCGCCCCGGGTCAAGCCCGGGGTGTCGCGATGGGGGAGTACGCCAATGATGGCGCTGTGACTGCTGTGCCGTGGACCCCGGCACTAGGCCGGGGTGACGGTTTGCGCTGATTTCCGTGGGGTTCGGCGCTTGTGGACAGGCCCCACCCCAACCCCTCCCCTGAACGGGAGGGGCTTGAGCGTCGCGCGATCAGGCGAACAGCTTGGCCCAGCCACGCTTAGGGCGGTTCTTCCACGCGCCGCGGTGCCAGGCGTCGCTGGCGAGGAGGGGCATGACGCTGCCGGCCTCCGCAAACACCATCTGCTCGTGCACGGTCTGGACCTTGCCCCAGCTCGCCGCTTCCTGAAGCGTCGAGGACGAGCAGGCGCCGTCACGCACGTCGGCGACGGTGATCTGAACGGCGTATTTGTGCATCTCGACATCGTCGTGACCCAGAATCTCGGCGCAGACGACGGTGTCCTGGATGAAGTTCTTAGGGACCCCGCCGCCGATCATCAGCAGGCCCGAGGCACCGGCCGCGATCTTGATGTCGGTCAGCTCGCGGAAGTCGGCGATCGCGTCGAGCATCATGTAGGGCTTGCCCTCCTTCATCCGCTCGACCTGGTGCTTGACCAGGCCGAAGCCGGCGGAGGAGTCGACGAATGCCGGGCAGAAGATCGGTACGTCATGCTCGTAAGCGAGCTTGACGAGGCTGTTGTCCTTCTTGCCGTGCTCTTGCAGGTACTTGCCCATCGCGGCGATGAACTCGCGGCTGGAATAGCCGCGCGGCTCCAGGCTGTCGGCGATGCGACCGATGGTGTGGTCGCAGTCCTGGAGCTGCTCTTCGTCGATATAGGTGTCGTAGATGCGGTCGATGTAGAGCGAGCGCAGCGTGTTGTCGTCGGGGATTTCCAGCGCCTGATAATGCTTATGGCCAAGGCCTTCGAAGAAATCCATGTCGACGATGCTGGCGCCGGTGGCGACGACCGCGTCGACCATGTTGGAGCGCACCAGTTCGGCATAGAGGTCCATGCAGCCGCCCGCGCTGGTCGAGCCGGCGATGACCAGGAAGATGGTGCAGTCGGGATCCTCGAGCATCATGTTGTAGATGCCCGTCGCGCGCGCGAGGTCGCGGCTGGTGAAGCTCATCTTGCCCATCGATTCGATGATCGGGCGCGCGTCGAAGCTGCGGATGTCGACATGCTCGACCTGATGCGCGAGCAGTTCGGCCTTGCGCTGGTCGTTGATGGGGGCGGTGAGGGTGTCGGTCATGGTCATTCCCTATCAAACAGCGTCGCCCCGGCGCAGGCCGGGGCCGCTAAGTTCGTGGCACAGCGATCGCCAACGGTCCCGGATCGGCTGGCAATCCAGGAAAGGCTAACGGCCCCGGCCTTCGCCGGGGCGACGTTGATGGATCTGCGTTACAGGCTGAAGACGTTCGACGCCACCATCGGCGCGGCTTCATCCTCGACGTAAAGGCTGGTCATCGGTTCGTCGTCGACGACCACCGTGTCGCCGGCACCGAAGCCGTTGAATGCGGTGCGCATCGCCGCGCCATACGCGCCGAGCATGCCGACCTCCAGATAGTCGCCGGCGCGCACGTCGGCGGGCAGCATGAACGGACCCGTCATGTGATCGAGATCGTCGCAGGTGGGCCCGTAGAAGCTGAACGCCATGTCGCGCGCATTCGAATCCGGCTCGCGCAGCAGACGAACGGGGAAGCGCCAGCCGAGATGCGCCGCATCGAACAACGCGCCATAGGCCCCGTCGTTGATGTAGAGCTCGTCCCCGCGGCGCTGTTCGACGCGCACGACGATCGAGCTGTATTCGGCGCACAAGGCGCGGCCCGGTTCCGCCCACAATTCCGCCGAGTAGCTGATCGGCAGGCTTTCAAAGGCGCGGTGGATGGTCGCGAAATAACGGTCGAGCGGCGGCGGTTCCATGCCCGGATAGCTCGACGGGAAACCCCCGCCGACATCGACCACGTCGACGGTGACGCCGGCATCGACGATCGCGATGCGCACACGCTCCATCGCGTTGGCATAGGCCTCCGGGCTCATCGCCTGGCTGCCGACATGGAAGCAGATGCCGAGCGCGTCCGCCGCCTGGCGCGCGGCCATCAGCAGCACGCGGGTGTCGCCCTGGCCGACGCCGAACTTCGACGCGAGGCTGAGCTTCGAATGGTCGGACGACACGCGCAGCCGGACGCACAGCGTGAGGTCGGTCGCGGCGTGGCCGGCTTCGTCGGTGGTCGCGCGGACGATCTTGTCCAGCTCCTCGATCGAATCGAGCGAGAAGACGCGCACGCCATGCGTGAAATAGGCTTCGCGAATCGCCTCGGGTGCCTTGACCGGGTGCATGAAGCACAGGGTCGCCTCGGGCGCGACGCCCGCGACCAGACGCACCTCACCGATCGACGCCACGTCGAAATGGGTGATGCCGGCATCGAACAGGATGCGGATCAGGTCGGGCGACGGGTTCGCCTTCACCGCATACATCGACCGGCCCGGAAACTTCTCGACAAAGTAACGGGCCGCACGACGGGCGGCGTGCGGGCGAACAAGCGTGACCGGCTGAACCGGCGCACGATTTGCGATGTCGATGCCGCGAACGGCAATCGAATGGGGAATCGCTAACCCCAGCGCGCTATGGTGCTTGGCCAATTCAAGGGACCTCCAATTGCCTTTCGGCATACGGTGACAAAAAGCTGCCTTGCGGTTGGAAGTCCCATGGGGCAGCGGAAGCGCCACATAGGGTTGACCCGGGGGTGTGTAAAGCGTTTTTGGACCCCGGAACGCCAGCCGAGGATCATTTGTGACGATTTTGCGACAGCCCACCCGCGCAGGGGTCCGCGACGCGGCGGCCAAGCTGGCGGCGGTGGTCCCGCCGACCCCGATCTTCGTCCATGAAATCAAGGGCGTGGCCGTCACGTTCAAGGCCGAATCGCTGCAGCCGATGGGGGCGTTCAAGCTGCGCGGCGCATGGCACCGGCTGACCGCGATCGAACCCGCACAGCGCGCCCGCGGGGTCGTCGCCTTCTCCTCGGGCAATCATGCCCAGGGCGTCGCCTGGACCGCGCGCCGGCTGGGCATGCCGGCGGTGATCGTGATGCCCGCCGATGCGCCGCGCGTGAAGCGCGAGTCGACGCTGGCGATGGGGGCGGAAGTGGTCGATTACGATCGCGCGACCGAAAGCCGCGAGAAGATCGCCGCGCACCTGGCCCATTCGCGCGGTGCGGTGCTGGTGCCGAGCTTCGACGATCCGTGGGTGATCGAGGGACAGGGCAGCGCGGGGATCGAGGCGGCGGAACAGATGCGCGCAATGGGCCTGGGCCTGCCCGCGCATGTCGTCACGCCATGCGGCGGCGGCGGGCTGGCGGCCGGGCTGGCGCTCGCGCTGCCCGACGCGCGGGTGACCGTGGTCGAGCCCGAAGGATGGGACGACATGCGCCGTTCGCTCGACGCGGGCTGGATCGAGCCGGTCGGGGCCGATGCCCCGCCGACCGCGTGCGATTCGCTCCAGACCAAGGAAGTCAGCCCGCTGACGTTCGAGGTGCTGGCCCGGCGCGGCGCAACCGGCGTCGCCGTCAGCGAAATGCAGGTCCGCGAGGCGCAACGCTGGGCAGCGCGCCACCTGCGGCTGGTGGTCGAGCCGGGCGGCGCGGTCGCGCTCGCCGCGCTGCTCGGCGGACAGGTCCCGGTCGAGCCGGGGATGCTGGTGATCCTGTCGGGCGGCAACGTCGATCCCGATGCCTATGCCGGGGTGCTAGCGGGCGAAATCATGCAGCGCGCGCACGAGACGATTTGACGGTCGTCAAAGCGGTACGGCCGCGCCGACGCTAGGCCGCTTCCAACAAGAGGAGGCGTCCCATGACCCAGCACCATCCCAAAGCCGTCTTTGCCCAGGCCGACCTGATCGTCGCGCCGCCCCAGCCGCAGGTGCCGCCGGTCCCCGATCGGGCACAGCGCAGCTTTGACCTGCACCCGGCGATCTTTGCCGGCATCTTCGGATGCTTTGCGGCCTATCTCGGCATCATGGGCGCGACCTTCATGGGGCCGGAGCTGGTGATCCCGTTCGCCATTTTCGGCGTGTTCCTGGTGATGTTCTTCGCGCTGCCGATCTGCTGGGCGCGCGTCACCGGCGACAAACCGGGCACGCCGCAGGGCTGGCACGATTTCATGCGCGAGGGCGTGATGACCGGCAGCGGCCACGCGACCGCCGGTGCTGCGCTGGCGCAGATTTTCACCCTGTTGCTGTTGATGGTCGGTTGGGGCGTGGCCGTCGCGGTGATCGTGGCGACGTTGTAAAAACGGGACGGCGTGCAGCAACCCGCGCTGCATGCGACGCCGGGCGGCTGGCCATCAACCCAGGCCAGCCGCCCGGTGCAACATGCCGACATCGCAAATGAGCAGGTGCCGCAAACCGTCGCGGCGGACGATGCCTTCGGCTTCGAGCGCGCCGATCTGGCGGCTGATCGTCTCGATCGTGGTGCCGAGCAGTGCGGCAATGTCGCCACGCCCGAGCGGCAGTTCGAGCCGCAGGCCGTTATCTGCCGGACCGTCGCAATGCTGATCGACGAGCAGGCACAGCAGTCCCGCCAGCCGTGCGCGCGCATCATTGCGCCCGATCAGCTCGATCAGCGCGTGCGACTGGGCCAGCTGATCGGTCGTCGCGGCGAGCACGCGCGCCATAAACCCGGAATGCGCGTGCATTTCGCGCTCGACATCGCTGCGCGCGAACAGGCAGAGTTCCACATCGGTGAGGGCGATGGCGCTGCTGTCGAGCGTCGGCGCGAACAGCCGGGCGAGGAAGCCGGCGGGATAGACCAGCCCGAGCATCCGTTCGGTCCCCTGCGCGTCGATGCGCGCAAGCTTGAGCGTGCCGCTGACCAATGTCGCGCAGGCGATGCTGTCATCCCCGGCCGCGAATATCGTCTGCCCCCGCGCAAAGCGCCGCCGCCGCCCGAGGCGCGCCAGGTCGCGGCGCTCCGCTTCGCCCATCCCCGCGCAGACCGCGATGTCGCGGACCGGGCATTCGGCGCAGTGCAACGGGTCGTGTTCGGCCATGCGGGGGTGTTAGGACTGGCCGGTCGATGCGGCAATGGCTTCGCAAGCGGGGCGGGCTCGGCTAATCGTGAGCCCGACGCCAAGCAATCGACAGGAACGACGCGCGATGAACGAGTTGCCCGCTGTCGCATCCGCCGCGCTGGCGGTGATGATGATCGCCGTCTTTGCGCTGACGATCGGTGCGGTGGTGCTGATCCGGCGCGGCGACTGGCGCAAGGGCGGGCTGATGCTCGCGGCGGCGGCGGTGATGCTGGGCAATGTGCTGATCTGGACGGTGTGACGAGGCGGGCACCGGCACGGGCGAAGCCCGTGCCGTCGGTCGGCGCGTTGCGCCGCCGGCCGTGATCGTCGCCGAGATGCGGATTAGCTTCTGCTAATCCGCTGCGACGATCAACGAATCGGCGAGTTCGGATCCAGCCGCATGTCGAGATATTTGTCCACGCTGCCCATCAGCTGATCCATTTCATGTTCAAAGAAATGGTTGGCGCCGGGGATGGTGTCGTGGTGGATGGTGATGTGCTTTTGCGTGCGCAGCTTGTCGACCAGCTTCTGCGTCGCGCTGGGCGTCACGACTTCGTCGGCGTCGCCCTGGATGATGATGCCCGAGCTGGGGCAGGGCGCGAGGAAGGTGAAGTCGTACATGTTGGCCGGCGGCGCGATCGAGATGAAGCCGCGGATTTCGGGCCGGCGCATCAGCAGCTGCATGCCGATCCACGCGCCGAAGCTGAAGCCCGCGACCCAGGTGGTCTGCGCCTCCGGGTGAAAGCTCTGCACCCAGTCGAGCGCGGCGGCGGCGTCCGACAGCTCGCCGATGCCGTTGTCGAACACGCCCTGGCTCTTGCCGACGCCGCGGAAGTTGAAGCGCAGCGTGGCGAAACCGCGGCGCTGGAACGTCTTGTAGAGATCCTGGACGATGCGGTTGTTCATCGTGCCCCCCGACTGGGGATGCGGGTGCAGGATCATCGCGACGGGCGCGCGCGGACGCGGGGCGGGCGCGAAACGGCCCTCGAGACGACCTTCGGGACCGGGGAAAATGACTTCGGGCATGGGGCTGGACGCTGACCTGTCTTGCAAGCGGGAACCGCGCTGGCGCGGATGGATTGCACGGCTATATAGACGCCAGGCGCAGCCGCGCAATCATTGGAGCCGAAGTTGAGCGATCGTCGATATTTCGATCATGCGGCGACCACGCCAATGGTGCCGGCGGCGCGCGACGCGGTGATCGCCGCGATCGGCGACTGGGCCAACCCGTCCTCTCCCCATGGCGAAGGCCGCGCCGCGCGCGCCGCGATCGAGGCGGCGCGGGCTGCAATCGCGCGCGGCTATGGCTGGCCGGGCGAGGTGATCTTCACCAGCGGCGCGACCGAGGCGATCGCGATCGGTATCGGCCGGGCACAGGTCGCCAGCCGGATGGTCGGCGCGACCGAGCATGACGCGGTGCTGCGCGTCGCGGGCGATGCGGTGCGGCTGCGCGTCGACCCCGATGGCGAGATCGACCTGGACGTGCTGACCGAGGAACTGGCGCGCGCCACCGCGCCGGCGCTGGTGTGCGTGCAATGGGGCAACAGCGAGACCGGGGTGCTGCAGCCGATCGCGGCGATCGCCGAGCGCGTGAAGGCTGCGGGCGGCGTCCTGTTCGTCGATGCGGCGCAGATGCCGGCGCATTGGGACGACGGCGACCGGCCGCAGGACCACGCCGACCTGATCGCGGTGTCGGCGCACAAGCGCGGCGGGCCGCCAGGGGTCGGCGCGCTGCTGGTGCGCGACCTGGCGCAGCTGCTGCCGAGCGGCGGGCAGGAGCGCGGCTATCGCGGGGGGACCGAGAATGTGCCGGGCGCGGTGGGGTTCGCGGCGGCGCTGGACGCGCCGGAGGACCTCGACATGATGGCCGAGCTGCGCGAGCGGATGGAGGACGCGATCGTCGAGGCGGGCGGCGAGGTGATCGCCGAGGAAGCGCGGCGCAGCCCGTTGGTCGGCGCGTACCGGATGCCGGGGGCGAAGGCGGCGGTGCAGCTGATCCGGTTCGACGTGGCGGGGTTTGCGGTGTCGGCGGGCAGCGCGTGCTCGTCAGGGAGCATGCGGCCCAGCCATGTGCTGGCGCATATGGGCATCGACGCCGACCTGGCGGACGAGGTGATCCGGATCAGCTTCGGCCGGCCGACGACCGCCGAGGATGTCGATGCGCTGGTCGCGACCTGGACGACGATCGCCGAGGAGATCGCGCACGGCCCGACCGCGGGCGAGATGATCGCGTGACCTATCTCGACTATCAGGCGACGACGCCGCTCGCGCCCGAGGCGCTGGCGGCGATGCTGCCGTGGCTCGCGCAGCAGCACGCCAACCCGCATTCCGCGCACGCACCCGGCCGGGCGGCGAAGGCGGCGGTCGAGGCGGCGCGCGCCGACATCGCCGCGCTGTTGCCGCCGGGCGGCACGGTGAGCTTCACCAGCGGCGCGACCGAGGCGCTCAACTGGGCGATCAAGGGGGTCGGGCCGGGGGGCATCGTCACCTGGGCGAGCGAGCATGCCGCGGTGCTGGACACGGTGCACGCGGCCGGCGCGGGCACGACGGTCCTGGGCGTCGGCGCGGACGGGCGCATCGACCTGAAGCTCGCGCGCGCGATGATCGAGCCGGGCACCGCCCTGGTTGCCGCCATGCTGGTCAACAACGAGATCGGGACGATCCAGCCGATCGCCGAGCTGGCGGGAATCGCGCATGACGCGGGCGCGCTGTTCCTGTGCGACGCGGTGCAGGGCTATGGCCGGATTGCGGTGCCGGAGGGGCCCGACCTGATCGCGATTTCGGCGCACAAGATTCATGGGCCGAAGGGCATCGGCGCGCTGTGGATTCGCGAGGGCGTCGAGCTCGCGCCGCTGATGCATGGCGGCGGGCAGGAAAAGGCCGGACGGTCGGGCACCTTGTCGCCGGCATTGTGCGCGGGGTTCGGCGCGGCGGCACGGCTGGCGCGCACGCAGATGGACGCGGACGCGGCGCATGTCGCGCGGCTGGCGGAGATGGCGCTGGCGCGGCTGGGGCCGGAATGGGTGCTCAACGGGTCACGCGACCATCGTTATCGCGGCAACCTCAATCTGCGGCGCGCGGGGCTCGACGTCGCGCGCCTGATGAGCGAGCTGCGCGACATCGCGTTTTCGGCCGGGTCGGCGTGCGCCAGCGGATCGGGCCGGGCGAGCCATGTGCTGCGCGCGATCGGGCTGAGCGAAGGCGAGGCACGCGCGTCGATCCGCCTGGGCTTTGGCCGATACACGACGGAGGAGGAAATGATGGCCGCGATCGACCGGATCGACAGCGCCGCGCGCGCCCAGCGGGTGGCGGCATGATCCGCGTGCGCTTCGTCAGCGCCGACGGCGGCGCGGTACGCGAGGTCAGCGCCGAGCCGGGCGCGGTGCTGCTCGACGTGGCCCAGGCCGACGGCCAGCCGCTGGAGGGGACGTGCGAGGGCCAGATGGCCTGTTCGACGTGCCACGTGCTGATCGCGGCGGAGGATTTCGACCGCCTGCCGCCCGCGCGCGAGGAGGAAGAGGACATGCTCGACCTGGCGGTCGGCGCGACGCGGCACAGCCGGCTGGCATGCCAGATCATGCTCGACGCGACGATGGACGGGATGACGGTGCGGATGCCGCCCGCGCACCGCAACATGCAGGGGCGCTAGGGCATGGCGGAGGTTTCACGCCGCGCGGTCGTCGCCGCCGGAATCGGTGCAGGTGCCGCGATGCTGCTGCCGCGCGCGCTGCACGCGCAGGCGCGCGACATGCTGGGCGACATCACGGCGGAGATCGGCGGGCGGCTGGGCGTATCGGTGTTCGACACCGGGCGCGGCTGGCGGCTGGGGATCGACCCGGACACGCGCTATCCGCTGTGTTCGACCTTCAAGCTGCCGCTGGCCGCCGCGATCCTGGCGCGCGCGGACATGAGCCAGCTGCCGCTCAATCGGATGATCCGCTATTCGGAGGCCGACCTGCTCGATTACGCACCCGCGGTGCGCGCCAAGCTGGCGGCGGGGCAGATGAGCGTGCTCGAGCTGTGCGAGGCGGCGGTCGTGCTGAGCGACAACAGCGCGGCCAACCTGTTGCTGCCCCAGATCGGCGGGCCGGCGGGGCTGACGCGCTTTTTCCGCGCGCATGGCGACCGGCTGAGCCGGCTCGACCGCGACGAGCCGACGCTCAACATCTTTCGCCGCGAGGACCCGCGCGACACCACCACGCCGCTGGCGATGACGATGCTGATGGAGCGGCTGTTGATCGGCGAGGCGCTCCAGCCGGTCTCGCGCGGGCGGCTGATCGAGTGGATGGTGGCGAGCCAGACCGGCGCGAAGCGGCTGCGCGCCGGATTGCCCAAGGGCTGGCGCACGGGCGACAAGACCGGGACGAGCGGCGCGGGCCAGTATAACGACATCGCCATCACCTGGCCGCCGGGCGGGCGCAAGCCGATCCTGATCGCGGTCTATATCGACGCGCCGGGGCTCGCGGCGGAACGCGCCGACGCGGCGATGGCGCGGATCGGCGGGCTGGTGGGCGACGTGTTCGGGCGCGGGTGAGCCGCCGTCCGCGCGAACCTTGCGTCGCGGGGCGGCTTGGCCCATATGGCGCGCGGGAGTCGGGCGGACGGGATCGTCGCCAACCCGGTCAGGTCCGGAAGGAAGCAGCCGTAACGATTTCGTCCCGGGTCGTTCCGGCTCCCACCTCCGCTTCATTTCATCGCCTCCCAAACCGCTATCTCGGCGTCGCCCCGGCCTTGCGCCCGGTTTTCGCTTCGTCGCGCCGGAACAGGCAGCGGGACCCCGGCGCAAGGCCGGGGTGACGGTTGGGGTCGGGTGGGTTCGACTTGCGTGCCGGGTGCTTCCGGGCGCGGGATGCGGCCCGGCGCACGCAGGGGTTTTCGGTCGCAGGGCCAGGCGGCGTGGTGGACCCCGGCACAAGGCCGGGGTGACGACGAGCACGTGGCGGTCGTCGGTTTGAGTGGCCCGTCAGATCCCTGCGATCAACAATGGGCGGTCCCCTTCGACACGCTCGCTGCGACCGGCTAGGACGGAAGGGCCATGGAAGACGGATTCGATCTGGGCGAGCCGCCCCAGCCCAAAAAGGCCGAGGCCTATCGCGTGCTCGCGCGAAAATACCGGCCGCAGACGTTCAGCGCGCTGATCGGCCAGGACGCGATGGTCACGACGCTGGCCAACGCGATCAAGCGCGACCGGCTGGCGCACGCGTTCCTGCTGACCGGGGTGCGCGGGGTCGGCAAGACATCGACCGCGCGGCTGATCGCCAAGGCGCTGAACTGCATCGGGCCGGACGGGCAGGGCGGGCCGACGATCGATCCGTGCGGGGTGTGCGAGCCGTGCCGCGCCATCGCCGAGGGGCGCCATATCGACGTGATCGAGATGGACGCCGCCAGCAATCGCGGCATCGACGACGTGCGCGAGATTGTGGAGGGGGTGCGCTATGCTGCTGTCAGCGCGCGGTACAAGATTCACATCATCGACGAAGTTCACATGTTCACCAAGGAAGCGTTCAACGCGATCCTGAAGACTCTGGAAGAGCCGCCGGGGCATGTGAAGTTCCTGTTCGCGACGACCGAGGTGAACAAGGTGCCGGTGACGGTGCTGTCGCGATGCCAGCGGTTCGACCTGCGCCGGATCCCGGCCGAATTGCTGGCTGCGCATTTCACCGAGATCGCGCGCGCCGAGGGGTTCGAGGCCGAGCCCGAGGCACTCGCGCTGATCGCGCGCGCGGCAGAGGGGTCAGCGCGCGACGGGCTGTCGATCCTTGACCAGGCGATCGCGCATGCCGACATGGACGGCAGCGGCGTGCGCGCCGACGCGGTGCGCGCGATGCTGGGCCTGTCCGATCGCGGCGCGATCCGGACGCTGTTCGAACGCGTCATCACCGGCGATGCGGCGGGTGCGCTGGCGGGCCTGCGCGATCAATATGATCTGGGCGTCGACCCGGTCGCGGTGCTGCGCACGCTGCTGGAGACGGTGCACGCGGTCACGCTGACCCGGATCGGCGCGGACCTGGGCGCGGGCGTGTCGCGCGAGGAGCGCGCGGCGTTCGAGGGCTGGGCGGAGAAGCTGTCCTTTCCGGCGCTGCACCGGCTGTGGCAGCTGTTGCTGCGCGGCCATGACGAGGTGGCGCACGCCGCCATGCCGATCGAGGCGTGCGAGATGGCGCTGTTGCGCGTCATCCATGCCGCATCTTTGCCCGATCCGGGCGAGCTGGCGCGTCAGTTGGCGGCCGGCGGGCCGGTGGCGGTGTCCGCCCCGGCGCCCGTGGCAGCAAGTCCCGAGCCGGCCCCGGCAGCGGCCCTGCCCCAGTCGGTTGTGGAAATCGCCGAGCTGCTGGGGCGGCACAATCGCCATCATCTGGAGGCGCAGGTGCGCAACTTGGTGCGGCCGATCCGCTGCGCGCCGCCCGCGCTGGAGATCAGCGGCGCCCGGCCCTTGCCGGCCGAGTTCAGCCGCGACCTGGCGGCCGCGCTGCGCGAGCTGACCGGGACGGCGTGGACGATCACGGTCGGGCGCGAGGAGGGCAGCGCGACGCTGCGCGAGCTGGAGGAGCGGCGTCAGGTCGACGAAAAGGCGGCGGTGCTGGCATCCCCCGTGGTCGCCGCCGCGTTTGAAGCATTTCCGGATGCCGAACTGATCGGCTGGACCAACACCAAACGGAGTGGCTGAGATGAAGAATCTCGATGAAATCATGGCGATGGCGCAGAATGTCCAGAACGAGCTGCAGAAGGCGCAGGCCAATCTGGACACGATCGAGGTCGAGGGGGTCGCGGGCGGCGGCATGGTCAAGGTGCGCGCCAGCGCCAAGGGCCGGGTGATCGGCGTCGACATCGACGAGTCGCTGCTGCAGCCGTCGGAAAAGAGCATGGTCGAGGACCTGATCGCCGCCGCGTTCAACGACGCGCGTGCCAAGGCCGATGCGGCATCCGCCACCGAAATGTCGAAGATGACCAGCGGCCTGCCGCTGCCGCCGGGGTTCAAGCTGCCGTTCTGAGACGGTTTTAGATCAAGCCGGTCCTTTCAGCCCCTCCCCTGAAGGGGAGGGGTGAGCCGGATTGATCGACCGCGGTTCCGAACCGTCTTTGCCTACATGGCTCAGTGCTGGGGGCCGTACTGCCCCTCGATCTGGCGGAGGCATTCGGCCAGCGACCGTTCGGCGGCGGGCGTGAAGCGTTCGCCGGTGCAGGCCAGCGCGGTCATGCGATCGATGCGGAACATGCGGAAATCGGCGCGTGTCTCGCACCAGCCGACCATCGTCCAGACCTTGCCCCAGAACCACAGCCCGAGCGGATGGACGCGCCGCGACGTCGCCACCTCATTGCGGTCGCGATAGTCGAAACGCAGGATGTCGAGCGTGTCGATCGCGCGCTGGATCAGATCGATCAGGTCGCGCACATCCTGGGCCAGACCCATGGGCGGCGCGAAGACGCTGGTCCGTGCGACGCGGCTGCGATCTGCCTCGGGCAGGACAAGTTCGATCTTCACCAGCGCCTCGGTCGCGGCGCGCGCCATGTCGATGCCGCCCCAGGACCGGACCATCCGGATGCCGGCGACGAGCGCCGCCACCTCGTCGCGCGAGAACATCAGCGGCGGCAGGTCGTAGCCGCTGCGCAGGATATAGCCGACACCGGGCTCGCCATCGATCGGGACCCCGGTACTCTTCAGGTCGGCGACGTCGCGATAGATCGTCCGTTCGGACACTTCGAGCCGGTCGGCGAGCGTCGCCGCGGTGACGAGCCGACCGCCGCGCAGATACTGGACGATCTGAAAAAGACGGTCGGCGCGTCGCATCAGCGCTTGTACCGGAACAGCCCCAGGCTGTTGCCCTCGCTGTCGATCGCGTAGAAGAACGCGCCGCTCGGGATGTCGATCACCTCCGACACCACCTCGCCGCCGCCGCGCCGGACGCGGTCCATCGCGTCGCTCAGATCGTCGGTGACGGCGAAGTGCGCGGTCATCCCCGCGCCATGCTGCGCAGGGGTGCCGGGATAGAGATGGCCGACGGGGTGACCTTCCGCGCCATGCGGGAACATCCAGACAGGGTTGGGGCCTTGGTCGTCATGGATGAGCGGGGCACCGAACAGGGTCTGATAGAAGTTGCAGGCTCTTCGTGCGTCCGCAACCGGAATCTCGGTGAAGACGATCGCGACGGGCGTGACATCGGGCATGGGTCCGTTTCCTTTCATGTTGGCGATCGCGTCTTGCCACAGCGGTCCTGACAGCGTTCTGTCAGCAGTCTCTTCGACGCCGGCCCGGCCGCTGGACCTGCGCGCGCGGTCGCGCCGTTGCGCGGACGGAACCTTCGGGACACGTGCGTCGTTCGATGCCGCGTCGGAAATTTGGAGGAGTTCGCCACATGACCACGGAACGCGTCGATATTCAGGGCACCAGCGCCACCCCCGCCGGCACCCAGCCCACGACCACGATCGTCGAGCATCGCAGCGGCGGCGGCTTCGGAACGGTGCTGATCGGGTTGGCGCTGCTGATCGGTGTGGTCTTCCTCGCCTATTTCCTGGTCCTGCGGCAGGACAATGAGAATATCGAGACGCGCGCGGTGACCGAAGCCGCCGCCGCGGTCGGCGAAGGCGCGCAGAAGGTCGGCGATGCCGCCGAAAAAGCCGGCGACAAGCTCACCAGCGAGTAAGTCGATGCCGACAGGCGGGACCGGCGACGGGCCGCCCGTTTGCAACAGGAGCGCCCGATCGGCCGATGGCGGATCGGGCGCTTTCCGTTCGGGGCAGGTGGGCGCGCCACGTTGAGTCAGTGCAAAGTCATCATGCTCTAACGCAGGCAGGCGTCCAGACCGTCGTCGCGCACGACGTTCATCCGCGCGGCGATCGAGTTGCCGTAGCGGCGGGTGAAGCCGCGGGGCGAGATGCCGGCGCGCTTCTTGGGGAGCGGCAGGACGGCGGCGATCTGGGCGGCCTCGCGTTTGGTGAGGCTGGTCGCGCCGTGCTTGAAATAGCGGCGTGCGCCCGCGTCGACGCCATAGGTGCCGATGCCGGTCTCCGCCACGTTCAGATAGACTTCCATGATCCGGCGCTTGCCCCAGACGCCCTCGATCAGCAGGGTGAACCAGGCCTCCAGCCCTTTGCGGAAGAAGCCGCCATTCTGCCACAGGAACACGTTCTTCGCGGTCTGCTGGCTGATCGTCGATCCGCCGCGGATGCGACCGCCCTTGGCATTGCGCAGCGCGGCGGCGGCGATCGCCTTGTAATCGAAGCCGCCATGCGCGCAGAAATTGGCATCTTCGCCCGCGATCACCGCGCGCGGCATGTCGGGGTCGATGCGGTCGAGCGCGACCCAGTTCTTGGTCGCGCCATGCCCCGCGATCACGTCGCTGAGCATCGTCAGCGTGATCGGCGGCGGCACGAAGCGATAGAGCAGGACGAGCAGCACGGACATCAGGACGAAGCCGAAGACCAGCCGGCCGAGCCAGCCGGCGATGCGCCGCCCGATCGAGCGGCGCGGCCGCTTTGCCCGACGCGCTGCACGCATGGCGGCGACTCCGTCCATGTCCAGTTCACGCAAGGGGACCGCCCCCGCGCCCGATCCGCCCCGATCCGTCATCGCGGCGTGGTGATGCCCGATCAGCCGGCGGTCAGCAACCGCTTCTCGCCCGCCAGCCGCATCATCGCCTTTTGCAGCTTCTCGAACGCGCGCACCTCGATCTGGCGGACGCGCTCACGCGACACGCCGTAGACCTGGCTCAATTCCTCGAGCGTCTTGGGATCGTCGGTCAGCCGGCGCTCGGTCAGAATGTAGCGTTCGCGCTCGTTCAAATTCTCCATCGCCTCGACCAGCATGTCGTGGCGGACATCGGCCTCCTGCGCGTCGGCGACGCGTTCGTCCTGAAGCGGCGAATCGTCGGCCAGCCAGTCCTGCCACTGGCTTTCCGAATCGTCGCGCATCGGCACGTTCAACGACGTGTCGCCGCCCATCGACATGCGCCGGTTCATGCTGGTGACCTCTTCTTCGGTCACCCCCAGATCCTTGGCGATCTTGGCGAGGTGTTCGGGCGTCAGGTCGCCGTCCTCGAACGCGTCGAGCTTGGCCTTCATGCGGCGCAGGTTGAAGAACAGCTTCTTCTGGGCTGCCGTGGTGCCCATCTTCACCAGGCTCCACGAGCGCAGGATGAATTCCTGGATGCTCGCGCGGATCCACCACATCGCATAGGTGGCGAGGCGGAAGCCGCGATCGGGCTCGAACTTCTTCACGCCCTGCATCAGACCGATATTCCCTTCGGAAATCAGCTCGCTGACCGGCAGGCCATAGCCGCGATAACCCATCGCGATCTTGGCCACGAGGCGCAGGTGCGAGGTGACGAGCTGGGCCGCGGCCTCCGGATCGCCATGCTCCTGAAAACGCTTGGCGAGCATATATTCCTGCTCGGGCGCCAGGATCGGGAATTTCTTGATCTCGGCCAGATAGCGGTTGAGGCTCGCCTCGCCGCCGAGCGCGGGGATCGTCGCGGGGACGTTGCTGCCGGTTGCCATGATCGTGTCTCCCTTCCCGGAACCGCGTGTGCGGCCCCGCATATTCATACGAGAAGCTTATCGAACAGTTCCTGCATGTCAGCAGGCAGTTCGCTATCGAACGCCAAAGCGTTACTTGTCAGGGGGTGGATGAACCCCAGCCGCGCCGCGTGCAAGGCCTGGCGACGGAAACCCAGCGTTTCGAGCAATCCGCGCTGGTTTCCCCGATTTCGCGCATAGACCGGATCCCCCAGCAGCGGGTGGCCGATCGATGCCATGTGGACGCGCACCTGATGCGTGCGGCCGGTTTCCAGCCGGCATTCGACGAAGCTGGCGTCGCGCAGCGGCCGGAGCAGCCGGTAATGGGTGACGGCGCGCTTGCCGCCCGACACGATCGCGACCTTCTTGCGGTCGTGCGGCGACCGGGCGAGCGGCGCGTCGATCGTGCCGCTGGCCGGCATGACCCGCCCGGCGGCGATCGCCTTGTAACGGCGGTCGATGCTGTGCGCCTTGAACTGGCGGGCCAGCCCCTCATGCGCGCGATCATGCTTGGCCGCGACCATCAGGCCCGACGTGTCCTTGTCGATCCGATGGACGATGCCGGGGCGCGCGACGCCGCCGATGCCCGACAATTGCCCCGCGCAGTGGTGAAGCAGCGCGTTGACCAGGGTGCCGTCGAGGTTGCCCGCGGCAGGATGGACGACCAGCCCGGCCGGCTTGTCGATGACGATCAGATGCTCGTCCTCGAACACCACATTCAGGGCGATCGCCTGCGCCACATTGTGCGCGGGCGTCGGTGCCGGCACCTCGACCCGGAACAGCGCGCCGGCCACCGCCTTGCGCGCCGGGTCGCGCGCGGGCGTCCCATGGGCATCGACGACGCGACCGGCGGCGATCAGCGTCTTCAGCCGCTCGCGCGAAAGGGTGGGGACGGCGTCCGCCAATGCCCGGTCGAGCCGCCAGCCATTGGCCGCCGCGTCGATCCGTGCTTCGATGGTAGAAATCCCTGAATCCATTTTTCATCTAGATGGGCGCAATGGCGGTTTTTTCAACACGGGTGATCGACCATGTCGCCCGCGCGGCGCGCGCCGATCCGCAGGTCGAGATCTGCGGGCTGCTGCTCGGGCGTGACGACCATGTCACCGAGGCGGTGGTCGCGCGCAACGTCGCCGACGACCCCGCCGCGCGGTTCGAGATCGACCCCGCGACGCTGATCGCGGCGCATCGCGATGCGCGGGCGGGCGGTCCGGAGGTGGTCGGCTGGTTCCATTCGCATCCGCGCGGCGACAACCGGCCGTCGGCGACCGACGCGGCGATGGCGCCACCCGATGGCCGGCTGTGGCTGATCCTGGGCGGGCCGCCCGACCATGCCCCGGCGTTGTGGCGCGCGGTGCGCGACGGGCCGGTGCACGGCCGCTTCGAGCCGGTGGCGCTGCGCACTGACCCGCAGGCTGCATAGCTTGCGCGCCCGTCGCGGCTGCTCCAAAAGGCGCACGACCGCGGCGTCCGCCCTGGGCCGACGCCTCATCCGGAGTGAATTGATTGAACATCAGCCCGACCGATTTCGCCAGCATGCTGTGCTCGCGCCTGTGCCACGACCTGCTGAGCCCGGTCGGTGCGCTCAACAACGGGCTGGAGCTGCTCGCCGACGAGCATGATCCTGAGATGCGGGCGCGCTGCCTGGAACTGCTGGCCGACAGCGCGCGGGCGTCGGCGAGCAAGCTCAAATTCTTTCGCCTGGCATTCGGCGGCGCGGGCGGTTTCGGCGAGACGATCGACACGCGCGAGGCGCACGCCGCGTTGCAGGGGCTGTTCGGTGACAACAAGCGGCTGATGCTGGGCTGGATGGTCGACGAACCGGTGCTGCCCAAGACCGCGATCAAGGTGCTGCTGAACCTGGCATTGATCGGCGGCGATGCGCTGATCCGCGGCGGGCAGCTGGACGTCGGGGCGGAGAATGTCGACGGCGTGACCGAAATCGTCATCCGCGCCGACGGGCCGCGCATCGTGCTCGATCCCGAATTGCGCGCGGCGCTGGAGGGCGAGATCGAGGAGAGCAGCGTGTCGCCGCGCGCGGCCGCGGCGCTGCTGGTCCATGCGCTGGTGGTGCAGAGCGGCGGGATGCTGCGCGTGTCGCCGCCCGAGGCCGAAGTGCTTCTGTTCGGCGCATCTTTCCGCGCCGGGTAAACTCCGCCTTAACCCTGACCGGCGCAAGGTCCCGGCGTGCAGACCGCGAGGACAGCCGCCGGGGACCCATGGACGACCTTCTTCAGGAATTCATTCTCGAGACCCGCGAGACGCTGGAGGCGCTGTCCGGCGAGATCGTCGCGTGGGAGGCGGACCCGTCCGACACCGCGCGGCTCGACGCGATCTTTCGCTTCGTCCACACCGTCAAGGGGAGCTGCGGCTTCCTGGACCTGCCGCGCCTCGCCCGGCTGAGCCACGCCGCCGAGGATGTGCTGGCGCAGGTGCGCAGCGGCGAGCGCAAGCCCGACCGCGCGCTGGTCAACGCGGTGCTGGCGATCGTCGACCGCATTTCCGAGCTGGTCGAGGCGATCGACCAGGGCGTTTCCCTGCCCGATTCGGGCGAGGAGCTGCTGATCGCCGCGCTGGCGGCGGGCAGCGAC
This sequence comes from Sphingomonas sp. SFZ2018-12, assembly GCF_022496715.1. NCBI lineage: Bacteria > Pseudomonadati > Pseudomonadota > Alphaproteobacteria > Sphingomonadales > Sphingomonadaceae > Sphingomonas > Sphingomonas sp. SFZ2018-12. The sequence continues at coordinate 1,644,986 of NZ_WTFM01000001.1, read as the reverse complement.
GAGGTGGCGGCGACCACCGCCGCTCCGGCGGTGCGCGCGGCATCGCGCAGCGTCCGGCTGGGCGTCGAGCTGCTCGACCGGATGATGAGCGGCATGTCGGACATGGTGCTGGCGCGCAACGAACTGGCGCGGCGGCTGCGCGACGTCGATGCGGACCCCGCGCTCGACGCCTCGCTCGAGCGGCTGTCCGCGACCGTCGCCGAGATGCGCGACACGGTCACGCGCACCCGCATGCAGAAGATTGACGCCCTGTTCTCGGCATTGCCGCGCATGGTGCGCGACACCGCCGCGACGCTGGGCAAATCGGTTACGCTGAGCCTCGACGGCAGCGACGTCGAACTCGACCGCGAGATGATCGAGGTGATGCGCGACCCGCTGGTCCATATCGTGCGCAACGCGATCGACCACGGCATCGAGAGCCCGCAGGAGCGGCGTGCCGCGGGCAAGCGCGAGAACGGCCGCCTGTCGGTCGCGGCGCGCCAGTCGGGCAACCAGATCATCATCGAGATCGCCGATGACGGGCGCGGCATCGATACCGACCGGCTGATCCGCAAGCTGGTCAAGAACGGCTCGCGCAGCGAGCGCGAGCTGATGGAACTGAGCGCGCGCGCGCGGATCGACCTGGTCTTTGAACCCGGATTGTCGAGCAAGGACGAGGTGACCGCGATTTCCGGGCGCGGCGTCGGCATGGACGTGGTCCGCGCGTCGATCGAGCAGATCGGCGGGCGCATCGACCTGCAGAACCGGCCGGGCCAGGGCCTGCTGATCGCGATCCGCGTCCCGCTGACGCTGTCGATCATCCCGACAATCGTCGTCGGGGTGGGTGGACTGGAACTGGCCATTCCGCGCCAGCCGATCGAGGAGATCGTGCGCGACCGGGGCGACGCGATCCGCATCGACCTGATCGGCGACACGAGCGTGGCGACGGTGCGCGACCGGCGCCTGCCGCTGGTCGACCTGGCGCGCCTGCTGGGGACCGAACGGACGGGCGCGGACGCCCAGATGATGCTGGTGATCATCAATCTGGGCAGCATTTCCTTTGCGATCGCGGTCGATTCGGTGCTCGACAACGAGGAACTGGTGATCAAGCCCGCCGCTCCGGCGGTGATGGCGACCGGCATCTATGCCGGCCAGACCCTGCCCGACAGCGGTCGCCCGATGCTGATGCTCGATTGCGCGGGCGTCGCGCGCGCGGCGGGAATCAGCGGTGCGACCGTCGTGGATCGCGACGTCGAAGCGGTCGATGCCGAGGCCGCGGCTGCCGAGGGCATCCGCGTGCTGCTGTTCGAGGATCTGGACGGCGTGCGGCGCGCCATGCCGCTCGCCATCGTCGATCGCGTCGAAAAGGTCGACGCGAGCGCGATCCGCCACAGCGCGGGGCGGCTGCGCCTGGCCGTCGACGGATCAATCGTGGCGCTCGCCGCAGTGGCGCCGCCGCCGCCGGGCGAGGAAGTCCTGGTGCTGCGCCTGCGCGACGAGGCGTCCGAGCTCGGCTATGCCGTCGCCGAAACGGGCGACATCGTGACCCTGGCCGGCGACATCGCGCCGCCTGCCGCGCCGGGCATGGTCGCCGGCGTCGCACTGGTCGACAACGACCCGGTCGAGCTGCTCGACCCGCACTGGCTGTTCACCCATCACGGCGCGGAGGCGATCGAGGGCGATCGCGCGCCCATCTGTCTGATCGGGGCGGACCCGAGCGGGTGGATCGGCACGTTCCTGCGCCCGATGCTGGAGGGTTATGGCTACCGCGTCACCCAGCGCCTCGGCCCGGAGGAGCAGCCCGCGATCGTGCTGACGCTCGACGCGCCGCCCCCCGACACCGTCGCGCCCGCCCCGGTGGTGCGGCTGACCAGCGATCGCGGTGCCGCGGAAACCGGGCAGATCTATCGTTATGACCGGGCGGCGCTGATCGACGCCCTGCAGCGCGCGGTAACGGGGGGACGCCGGTGAACAAGCTGTTTCTGGTCGCGCACATCGACGGCCGCGCAATCGCGATCGACGCGGACCAGGTGGATTCGGTCGTCGATCTGGGGCCGGTCACGCCGGTGCCGCTGGCCAGCCGGCAAGTGCGCGGCCTGGCGGCGCTGCGCAGCCGGGTCGTCACCGTCATCGACACCAAGGCTGCGCTGGGCATGCCGGCGCACGGCGCGCCGCGCCGCGCGGTGATCACGCGGATCGACGGCCATCATTATGCGCTGCTGGTCGACGCGCTGGACGACATCGTGGCGATGACGCTGCTACCGCTGTCGCCGGCGATCCCGCTCGAGCCCCTGTGGCGCGAGGCCGCGCGCGGCGTCGTCGAACGGGACGGCGAGCCCATCCTGGTGATCGACGCTGCTGCACTGATTCCGCAGAGCGCGGCCGCAGCATGATTTGTGGATTAACGCCACGGTTACGGACTTGTGCCAAAACCCTACTCCTCGAGTGCAAAATGAAAGCGTGTTCATGAAAACCTGTCTGGTGGTCGACGACTCAAAGGTCATTCGCAAGGTTGCGCGACATATCCTCGAGACCCTCGATTTCGAGGTTCGCGAGGCCGGCGACGGCCGCGAGGCGCTGGACGCGTGCATCGCCGACGCGCCTGACGTGGTGCTGCTCGACTGGAACATGCCCGTGATGAGCGGCATGGATTTCCTGCGCGCGCTGGGCGAGAGCAGCCTGCCGGCAAAGCCCAAGATCGTCTTCTGCACGACCGAGAACGGCATCGCCTACATCCGCGCCGCGATCGAGGCGGGCGCCGACGAATATGTGATGAAGCCGTTCGATCGCGAAACGCTGCAGAGCAAGCTTCAGATCGTCGGCATGGCCTGAACGCCGTTCAGGGGAGAGCGGCGGTGGGCGAGATGACGCACCAGGCAAAAATCGACAGAAGGGGCGCCGCCGCCGCCAAGGTCGTGCGCGTGCTGGTCGTCGACGATTCGGTCGTCGCGCGCACCATTATTTCGCGCATGGTCGACGCCATTCCCGGTTTCATGGTCGCGAACGCGGTCAACAATGCCGCGCGGGCGATCGACTTTCTGCGCCGCGAGCGCGTCGACATCATCCTGCTCGACATCGAGATGCCGGGGACGGACGGCCTGTCCGCGCTGCCCGACATGCTGCTGATCGGCGCGGGCGCCCGCATCCTGGTCGTCTCCTCGATCTGCGAGGAGGGCGCGGCATCGACCATCCAGGCGCTGTCGCTGGGTGCCGCGGACACACTGGAAAAGCCGATGGCGGGGGCGCTGGCCGGGCGCTTCGCGGCGACGCTGCACGAAAAGCTGACCCGGCTGGTCGCCCCGGCGGGCGACATCCAGCAACCGACGCTCGCGCATGAGCGCCCGGGTACGCCGGTTCCGGTCGGCGCGCGTCCGTTCGACATCGTGGCGATCGGGGCGTCGACGGGCGGCATCCACGCGCTCACCCAGCTGCTGCGCGAGCTGCCGGCGGGGCTGCAGACCCCCATCCTGATCACGCAGCATCTGCCGGATTCGTTCATGAGCTATTTCGCGGCGCAGATCGCGGTACTGGCCGCGCGCCCGTGCGACGTCGCGACCGAACGCCTGCTGATCCGGCCCGGCCGGGTCATCGTCGCGCCCGGCAACGCGCACATGGAATGCGTGCAGGTGGCCGGCGGGATCGGCGTCACCCTGACCCACGAACGGCAGTCGTCGGGCTGCATGCCGTCGGTCGACCCGATGTTTGCGTCGGTGGCGCGCGTTTACGGCGACCGGGCGCTCGGCATCGTGCTGAGCGGCATGGGTCGCGACGGCGTGCGCGGCGCGGAACAGCTCGCCGCAACGGGCGCGAACGTGGTCGCACAGGACGAGCGCAGTTCGGTGGTGTGGGGCATGCCGGGCGCGGTCGTCGCGGCGGGTGTCGCGCGCACCATCCTGCCCCCGTCGGAGATCGGCCGGCTGGTCGCGCGCGGGCGCGCAACCGCATGATCACGGGCCACGCCAACGCGATCGGATCCCCCCGCGCCACCGGCATCATCCTTGGCCTGCTCGAACAGCGGACCGGCCAGCGCATCGACTCCAGCCGGTCGTGGCGGATCGAAACCGCGCTCAAGCCGCTGCTGCGCGACCTGGGGCTGGCGAGCATCGACCAGCTTGCCAGCGCGCTGGGGGACGGCACGTCGCCGGGGCTGTCCGATTCGATCGTCGACGCGCTGCTCAACCAGGAAACGTCATTCTTTCGCGACGCCAACGTGCTGGAGATGATCGCCGACGTCGTCGCCAGGCTGCAGGCCGAGGAACCGGACCGGCGGATGCGGGTGTGGTCGGCGGGGTGCTCGACCGGTCAGGAGCCGCTGTCGCTGGCGATGCTGTTCGCCGAAGCCGAGACGAAGGGCGGGGCGGCCGCGCCGGAAATCCAGGCGTCGGATATTTCGGCGCAGGCGATCGAACGCGCGCGGCGCGGCACGTTCAGCCAGTTCGAGATCCAGCGCGGGCTGCCCGTGCGGCGCATGGTGACATGGTTCGACGACCGCGACGGCCAGTGGGTTGCGAAGCCCGAGCTGATGCGCCGGATCAGCTTCCGGCGACACAATCTGGTCGATCAGCCCCCGCTGCCGGGCCGGTTCGACCTGATCCTGTGCCGCAACGTGCTGCTCTACTTCGCAGCACCCGTGCGTCAGCGCGTCCTCGCCAGCCTGGCGAGTGCGCTGCGGCCCGGCGGGCTGCTCGTGCTCGGCGCGGGCGAGACCGTGATCGGCCAGACCGACCTGTTGCAGCCCAGCGTTACCTATCGCGGGCTCTACGAACTCTCCCGCTGAGCCGGATGCCTCAGCGCGGCTCGGGCACGCGGATCTTCGACCCGAGCCGTTCGACGACCTGTCGCGCATCGAAGGCCCGGACATTGTCGGCCGGCTTCGGCCCGCGCCCGACGACGATCTCCGCGATCGCTTCGTAACGGTCGACCGAGCGCACGTCGAACCCGGGGCCGAAACCGCCGCCGAACCCGCCCGCGAAGAACGGGTCATAATAGCGCCAGCCATAGCCGCGGCCGAAGTAGCGCCAGCTCGGGCCCCACAAACCGCCGCCGTAGAAGCCGCCATAGCCGCCGAAGAAATTGCCGGTCGTGTAGGTCTGCGTCTGGCGTTCGGTATCGCGGTCGACGAGGATGAAATGGTCGTAACCGCGCTCCAGCGTCAGCTGGGCCGCGCGGTAGAGGAGATACCGCTCGACCACCTCGCGCGAGGTCAGGCTGTTGCCGCTGAAGCTGACGCGGAAGCGCGCGTCCTCGATCTGCTCGTCGGCATAGCCGGCGCGCGAGAAGCCGCGCCCCGATGCGGGCTGATAGGGGGTCGGCGTCGCACACGCACCGAGCGTCGCCGCCATCAGTACCGCCGCCACGGCCGGCCGCAGCCGACGCCGTTGTGCAACCAATCCCACCATTTTCGTTCTCCAATCAAACCGATCCGGCGAATATGCGGCGAATCGTGCGGCTGCCACGTTACAAGCCGACATGGAACCAGAACATCCATTGCTTGTTGCTGAACGCGACATGACGGGGACCGCTCCGTCGACCCGGCAACAAATTTTCCACGGCGTTACACATTGCGACAAAAGGCCGCATTGACATCCGCGACGTTGTCCGGTCGTAGGCGCATCCTGGAGCGCGCCGGCGTTCCGTCTTCTCCATCATTGCGGAGGCAGGGCTTGGCCACGTCCGACACACCAGGGATCGCGACGCGGTGCAACCGGGCCGGCCGGATAAAGTCGAGGCGATGAGGTTGAACATTCCGGGTACCCGCCGCGGCGCGCGGCGCGGCCTTGCCATCCTCCTGATCGTCAGCCTGCAGGCCTGCGGCGCTTCCGAAGGCGAGCAGGCGGGCGGGCGGGCGCAGCGCACGCCGACCGTCGGCTATGTCACCGTCCAGCCGGTCAGCGCGCCGATCGAGGTCGAGCTCGCGGGACGGACCGCGCCGTTCGCGATGTCGGAGGTGCGCCCGCAGATTTCGGGGGTGATCGAGCGGCGGCTGTTCACCGAGGGTGGCCTGGTCCGCGCCGGGCAACCGCTCTATCAGATCGATCCGAGCCTGTATCGCGCCAGCGTGAGCGAGGCGGAAGCCAATGTCGCGATCGCGCGCGCCAATGCGGAGGCGACACGCATCCGCGCCGAGCGGCTGAAGCCGCTGGCCGATATGGAAGCGGTGAGCCGCCAGGACTATACCGACGCCGCTGCCGCCGCGCGCCAGGCGGCCGCGACGGTCCAGCAGGGCCGGGCGCAACTCGACACCGCGCGCATCAACCTGCGCTTCACGCGCGTGCCGGCCCCGATCACCGGGCGGATCGGCCGGTCGCTGTTCACCCAGGGCGCGCTGGTCACGGCCAACCAGGCGCAGCCGCTCGCGGTGATCGAGCAGCTCGATCCGATCTTCGTCGACATCCAGCAGTCGAGCGCCGATCTGCTCGAGCTGCGGCGGTCGCTGGCGCGCGAAGGGGTGATGCCGACCCAGGCGGTGGTCAAGCTGACGCTCGAGGACGGCAGCGTCTATGGACCGACGGGGGTTATCCAGTTTTCCGAGGTGATCGTCGATCCCGCGACCGGTACGGTCACGCTGCGGGCGCGCTTTCCCAACCCCGAACAGCTGCTGCTGCCCGGCATGTTCGTGCGCGCCAGCTTTGCCCAGGCGATCAACACCCGCGCGTTCATGGTGCCGCAGTCGGGGCTGACCCGCGATCCGCGCGGCCAGGCGACGGTGCTGGTCGTCGGGCGCGACGGCAAGGTCGCCGAGCGCAAGGTGACGGCCGACCGGACGATGGGGACCAACTGGGTGGTGACCAAGGGGCTGGAACCGGGCGACCGCGTGATCGTGCAGGGGACGAACGGGCTGAAGCCGGGCCAGGCGGTGAAGGCGGTGCCGGCGAGCGCGCCGCAGCCGGTCACGCGCCCCGCCGCCGGCAAGACCAAGGGCTGATCGCCACATGATCTCGCGCATCTTCATCGATCGGCCGATCTTTGCCTGGGTGATCGCGATCCTGATCATGCTGCTGGGCGTCGGATCGATCTTCATCCTGCCGACCGAACAATATCCCGACGTCGCGCCGCCCCAGGTCAATATCCGCGCCAGCTATCCCGGCGCGTCGGCGGAGACGCTGGAAAGCAGCGTGACGCAGGTGATCGAGCAGCAGCTCGCGGGCATCGACGGGCTGATCTATTTCAGTTCGGAATCGAACGCGCGTGGGCAGGTGACCGTCACCGTCACGCTCGACAAGGGCACCGACCCCGACATCGCGCAGGTCCAGGTCCAGAACCGCGTGCAGCAGGCGCTGCCGCGACTGCCCGGCCCCGTCCAGCAACAGGGGCTGACCGTCACCAAGTCCAATTCCGATTTTCTGATGATCGTCGCGGTCTATGACGCGACCGACCGGGTGACCAACCAGGACGTGTCGGATTATCTGGTGTCGAACCTGCAGGACCCGATCGGCCGGCTGCCCGGCGTCGGCGACACCAATGTGTTCGGCGCGCCCTATGCGATGCGCATCTGGCTCCGGCCCGAAAAGCTCGCCGGGGTGGGGCTGATCCCCGCAGACGTGATCGCCGCGATCCAGGCGCAGAATACCGAGGTCGCGGCCGGCGAGGTGGGCGGATTGCCGTCGCCGCCGGGGCAGTTGCTCAACGCCACCGTCACCGCGCAGTCGCGGCTGCAGACCGCGGACCAGTTCCGCCGCATCGTCCTGAAATCCCAGTCCGACGGGTCGATCGTCACGATCGGCGACGTCGCGCGCGTCGAGCTGGGTGCCGAAAGCTATGCGGTGCGCACGCGCGTCAACGGGCATCCGGGCGTCGGCCTCGCCATCTCGCTCGCCCCCGGCGCCGACGCGCTGGCGACCGCGGAACTGGTCAAGGCCGAGGTCGAGCGCCAGGCAAAGAGCTTTCCTGCCGGGTTTCAATATGCCTATCCGGTCGACAGCACCGAGTTCATCCGCCTGTCGGTCAAGGAAGTGGTCGAGACGCTGATCGAGGCGATCATCCTGGTCGTCATCGTCATGTTCGTGTTCCTGCAGAGCTGGCGCGCCACGCTGATCCCGACGATCGCGGTTCCGGTCGTGCTGCTCGGCACCTTTGCCGTGTTCGCCATCGCAGGCTTTTCGATCAACGTCCTGACATTGTTCGGGCTGGTGCTGGCGATCGGCCTGCTGGTCGACGACGCGATCGTCGTGGTCGAGAATGTCGAACGCGTCATGCACGAGAACCCCGGCATGAGCCCGCGCGACGCCACGATCGAGTCGATGAACGAGATCCAGGTCGCGCTGATCGCGATCGCGCTCGTCCTGTCGGCGGTGTTCCTGCCGATGGCGTTCTTTGGCGGGTCGACGGGCGTGATCTATCGCCAGTTCTCGATCACGATCATCTCCGCGATGGTCCTGTCGGTCGTTGTCGCGCTGGTGCTCAGTCCCGCGCTGACCGCGACGCTGCTGAAGCGGCGCGAGGACGAGCGGCCCGGCTTCCTCGCGCGGCGCGCGCCGGGCGTGGTTGCATGGGGCCAGCGGGCCGGCGACCGGTTCAACCATGGCTTTGCGCGGATGACCGACCGCTATATCGGCATGGCCGAGACGGTGGTGAACCGGAAGCTCCTGTTCCTGCTGATCTATGCCGGCGTCGTCGCGATCCTGGCGCTGCTGTTCTTCCGCCTGCCGACCAGTTTCCTGCCGACCGAGGATCAGGGGCGCGCGATCGTCCAGTTCCGCCTGCCCGCGGGCGCGACGATCGAACGCACCGTCGCGGTGCAGGATGCGGTCGAACGCTATTTCCTGACGCAGGAAAAGGAGAATGTCTCGACCATGCTGAGCGTCGCCGGCGGCGGGGGCGGCGCGTCGGGCCAGAATACCGGGCGCGGTTTCGTCTCGCTCGCGCCATGGGAAGACCGCAAGGGCGCGGAAAGCAGCGCCGATGCGATCGCCGAACGCGCCGCCGCCGCGCTGGGCGGGCTGCGCGATGCCCAGGTGTTTGCGCTGATCCCCGGTGCGGTGCGCGGTCTGGGCCAGTCGAACGGCTTTACCATGGAGCTGCAGAACAGCGGCGGGCTGACGCGTGCGCAGTTCCAGGCGGCGCGCGACAAGCTGCTCGCCGCCGCCGCGCAGGACCCGATGCTCGCGTCGGTGCGGCCGAGCGACCTGCCGCCGCTCGCCACGCTGAAGGTCGATCTGGATTCCGAGAAGCTGGCCGCGCTCGGGCTGAGCCAGACCGACGTCAATTCGACGCTGTCGACCGCTTGGGGCGGCCGCTATGTCAACGATTTCATCGACCGCGGGCGGGTCAAGCGCGTCTATGTGCAGGGCGACGCCGAATATCGCGACGCGCCCGAGGATTTGAGCCAGTGGTTCGTGCGCACCGACAGCGGCGGGATGGCCCCGTTTTCCGCCTTTGCGCGGTCTAGCTGGTCGGTCGCACCCGCCTCGCTGCTGCGCTTTTCCGGCCTGCCCGCCTATGAGATCGAGGGCCAGGCGGCGCCGGGCATCAGTTCGGGCCAGGCGATGGAGCGGATCATGGCGCTGGCCGCCGAGCTGCCCGGCACAACGGTGGCGTGGAGCGGCCTGTCCTATCAGGAGCGGCTGTCGTCGGGGCAGGCGCCGTTGCTCTATGGCCTGTCGCTGCTGGTCGTCTTCCTGTGCCTGGCGGCATTGTACGAAAGCTGGTCGATCCCGGTCGCGGTGCTGCTGATCATCCCGCTCGGCCTGGTCGGCGCGGTGTTCGCGGTGACGCTGCGCGGCCTGGAGAACGACGTCTATCTGCAGATCGGGCTGCTGACGACGATGGGGCTGGCGGCGAAGAACGCGATCCTGATGATCGAGTTCGCCGAGCAGGAAGAGAAGAAGGGCGTGCGCATCATCGAAGCCGCGCTGTCGGCCGCGCGGCTGCGCCTGCGGCCGATCCTGATGACGTCGTTCGCTTTCATCTTCGGCGTGCTGCCGCTGGCGATCGCGACCGGGGCGGGGGCCAACAGCCGCATCGCGATCGGCACCGCGGTGATGGGCGGGATGATCACCGCGACGATCCTGGCGATCTTCTACATCCCGCTGTTCTTCGTGCTGGTGCGGCGCGGCACGCGCGACGCGATGAAGAAGCTGCGCGGCGGCGACAGCGCGTCCGGCACGGGGGCGGCGGCATGAGGCGCGCGATCGGCCTGATGCTGGCACCGGTGGCGCTGGCGGGATGCTCGCTCGCCCCGAAATACGAGCGGCCCGCCCCGCCGGTCGCGCCGTCGTGGCCGGTGGGCGATGCCTATCTGCGCCAGTCTGAAGCGGATCTCGCCAGCCTGAAGTTCGATCAGGTGTTCCGCGACACGCGGCTGCGCACGCTGATCGAGACCGCGCTCGCCAATAACCGCGACCTGCGCGTCGCGGCCGCCAATATCGAGGCGGCGCGCGCGCAATATCGCATCCAGCGCGCCGAGCTGTTGCCGGTGGTGTCGACGGGCGGCACGGTCAACCGCAACCGGGGCGGCGCGTCGCGCGCGACCCAGGGCGCGGCGGGCGGCGCGACCGTTACCACCTTCTACACCGTCAATGCCGGGATCACCGCGTTCGAGCTCGACCTGTTCGGACGCATCCGGTCGCTGAGCGATGCCGCGCTCAACCAGTTTTTCGCGACCGAGGCGGCGGCGCGCGCGACGCGGCTGACGCTGGTCGGCGATATCGCCACCGCGTGGCTGACCTATGCCGCCGACCTGAAGCTGCTGGAGATCGCGCAGGAGACCGAGCGCAGCGCGCTGCGCAGCGTCGAGCTGACCCGCGCGCGGCTGGCGGGCGGGATCGCACCGCGCACCGACCTGCGTCAGGCCGAGCAGATCCTGGCGCAGGCGCAGTCGGACCTGGCCGAAAGCCGCACCGCGCTGGCGCAGGACGTCAACGCGCTGACCCTGCTGGTCGGCGCGCCGGTCGATCCGTCGCTGCTGCCGCCGACGATCGAGCAATTGGACGGCGCGCTGGCCGAAGTGCCGGCGGGGCTCGATTCCTCGATCCTGCTGCGCCGCCCCGACGTGGTGCAGGCGGAGTATCAGCTGCGCGCCGCCAATGCGCGGATCGGCGCGGCGCGGGCGGCGCTGTTCCCGCGCATCTCGCTCACCACGACGCTGGGATTTGCTAGCCGCGCGCTGAGCACGTTGTTCGACAATAACTCGTTCAACTGGTCGGTGGCACCCAATGTCGATTACGACATCTTCGCGGGCGGGCGCGCGACCGCCGGCGTGCGCCAGAGCAGGGCACAGCGCGACGCGGCGCGCGCAACCTATGAGGGCGCGATCCAGACCGCGTTCCGCGAAGTGGCGGACGCGCTGGCGCGGCGCGGCACGATCGACGACCAGCTGCGCGCCGACACCGCAGGGGTGGAGGCAGCCGGCGACACCGCGCGGCTGACCGAGGCGCGCTATCGCGGCGGCATCGACCCGTTCCTCAGCAGCCTCGACGCGCAGCGCGCGCTCTATGCGGCGCAGCGCACGCTGGTGACGACGCGGCTGGCGATGGCGGCCAATCTGGTGACGCTGTACCGCACGCTGGGCGGCGACCCGGAACTGGATGCGCGCGCGGTGGGGGCGGCGGGCGAGTGAGCGAAAGGCGGGCAACACTCACGATTAAGTGGCCGGTCTGGAGCAATCTAACAGATTGGAAGTCGAAAGTGTTTGGGAGGGTTCCAGGATCTCATCTGCACTTAGCTACGGTTGTGGCCGCTCCTCACCTGTAAGAGGGTCTTGGGGCGCGTTCACTCAACTTCCATACTCCCGCTCGATCCTTGCAATGTAGCGAAACGGGGAAGTGTCGGCTTTCGTAAGCCCGGGCACGCTCTTGATCGACAAGCTTGCGAGTATTCCTCCGGTGATAGCTGCCGTGGTCGCTTCAATCGATAAACCTTGAGTTGCCGCAATCATACCTCCGGCACTTCCGCCAACAACATTGCGCACCGCGGCCGCCCAATCGATTTCGGCGGTGAGGCTAGCTAATGATTTTCGAATATTGGATTGTCGTGCCTTTTTAAGATACTCCGCTAAAGCGAAATCAAAACGTTCACACTCGAGATTTACGGCCCTAATATCTCCCTCCTTTGAAATTTTAATCGCTAGATCTTCAAAGTAGTGCCTAAAAGCAATGAGCTCATCACGGTGTTTCTCTTTAAATCCAATTACGTCTTCAAAGGGCGTGGAGGCATCGGGTACAATTAATGCATTTTTTAGTTGCAGTTGAAATGCTAAATCGGGTGACAGGCAGTCAGTCGGGATAATCGAATTGTCATACTGCTGCCACAACGACCATCTACCTGGCTCACGTTTATTTAATTCTTGATAAGCATGCCAAACTTGATAAGATATTTGCTCATAGGTTACGCCACTGCTGTAAATCACCTTTGACTGAGAGCCTAGGCCGATGCCTGTAATGTCGGCGTCGTCCTCATCTCCCAAACGGATAAGATTGTTCGCAATTTTATCAAGTCGATCAACAAAAAGCATCGCAACTTTGAGAGTACCTTGATCGTTGACGCGTGACTTCAAACTCAGGTTGCTGCCGTTTCCGTTAATTCTGGCCGCTATCCCAATGATCCCGCCCCGCTCGCTCTTCTTCAAAGGCGGCGATAGCTCGAACCTAGCTGGCGATAGTTGTGGGTTGCGGCCACTATGGGCCACAGGCTGGACAAAGACGCTACTTGTGGTCGACCCAAGCAAGCTTGACTTGGTCGTTTTCAAAGCTGCCCCCTTTCGCCGCGAGATGTTTAGTATAGCCGCGGGAGGGGCACATTCAACGGATTCATACCTGGCGGGGCAAACGGTGCCGCGTGTCCGACTCGAACGGACGACCTACTGATTACAAATCAGTTGCTCTACCAGCTGAGCTAACGCGGCCCTGCGGGGCGCTATTGCGTCAGATCACGCCGAAGGTCCAGCCCTCGCTGCGGGCGATTTCGGGCGTGAGCGCCGGCGGTGCCCACAGGTCCGGGCGGTGGGCGTTGGCGCGCAGCCACGCGGCGGTGACGAGCGCGTCGGTGGCGTGATCGTCATAGCGCGCGAGCGGGGCGTGGGGCGCACTGTCGAGCGCGGCGAGCGCGGCATCGAGCGCGGCGGGGTCGCGCACCTTGCTCAATCCCTTGCGCAGGCCGGCCGCGCGCGCGGCGATTGCGGTATAGATCTCGACGATGACGCTGCCGCCACGGGGCAGGGGGTCGATCGGCCAGACGGGCAGGGCATCGCCGACATGGTGGAGCAGCCGCATCCCCGCAAAGCTGGCCTTCGCGACCTGGGCCGCGCCGATCGCGTCGTAGACGGTCGACGGCTTGCCGCCGCCGCGCGCGTTGAAATGCGCCTCGCACCGGCGAAAATGCATGAAGCGGGCCTTGGCACCGTCGGCTGCGCCCAGATAGAAATGGCGGCCGCGCCGCCGCTCGAGGAACGAGGCCGCGCCGAGATCGGCATCGTTGCAATCGCGATCGACATAGGCCCAGAAGGCGCGCGCATGGTCGGGCGTGGCTTCGCCGGGAAGATAGGCGCCGCGTTCGATCCGCGGCGGGGCGAAGCTGAAGTCGAAGCCGATCAGCATATTGCCGTCCGCGCGGCCGCGGACCCAGTCGAGCGCGGCGCGGCGCGACCAGACGCCGTCCGGCGCGGCGATCAGGCGTGGGGGCCCGCCGCCGGCATCCGCCACCGCCACCGCGATGCCGGGGTGGCGCGCGCCCTTCGCCCCCGACCAGTCGATCGCGACGAAATGGGCGAACGGTTCACGGCCGCTGGCCATCGCCCCGCTGCGCGCGCAAGGCGGGGGTCGCGCGGTCCCACCAGCTGCGTTCGATATAGGCGACGATGCGATCGCGCGCCGGGGTGCCGTAGCGGACGAGCACGGCGGCATAGCCGTCATAATGCGGGGTTTGCCAGAAGGTGTCGGGATCGGTCGCCATCAGCACCTGTTTCTCGACGCTGGAGACCATCAGCACGAAACTGCCGGCCTCGCGCCCCGGCGCCAGGATCGGCTTGCCCGCCACCTTGGGCACGGGCACGCCGTAATAGGGGTCCATCGCCACCCCCGGCAGCGCGAGTGCGGTCGCGCAGGCATCGTCCCAGTCCCTCATCCGCCGCTCCCCCCTATTTCAACGCCGCGATCACGTCGGCGGCGAAGCGTTCGACCTCGAACCCGTTGCCGACGGGGTCCTCGCCGCGCCGCACGATGACCAGCCGATGCTGCGGCACGACCATGACGAACTGGCCGCGATTGCCCTGGGCCGAAAAGGTGCCGGCGGGTAGCCCCTGTTGCGGGCCGAACAGCCACATCGTCGCGCCATAGCGCGGGCCGTTGCCCGCGGGCTGCTGGCCCACGGGCGTCGTCATCGTCCGCATCCAGCCGGCGGGCAACAGGCGGCGGCCCTGCCACACCCCGTCCTGGAGCCAGAACTGGCCGAGCCGGGCGAGGTCGCGGGCGGTCGTATACACCTGGGACGACAGCACGAAATTGCCCTGCCAGTCCGCACCCGCCGTCGTGTGGCGCATGCCCAGCGGGGCGAACAGCCGGGTCGCCGGATAGGCGTGATACCGCGCATCGTCGGCCATCGCGGCGCGGATCGCCCGCATCGCCAGCAGAATGTCGTTATTGGCGTAGCGAAAGCGCGTGCCCGGCGGCGCGATCAACGGCCAGCCGGTCGCCTGTTCGGTGACGGTGGTGCCGCCGAAATAGATCGCGTCGGTGCGGTTGCCCGCGGTGTCGCTGTGCAGCCCGGACGACATGCGCAGCAGGTTTTCGAGCGTGATCGCGGCGCGCGGATCGCCGGGCGTGCGCCATTCGGGCACCAGGGCGGGCGCGCGCGGATCGACCAGCCGGTCGGCGACCGCCAGCCCCGCGACGGTGCCGGCGATGCTCTTTGCCACCGACCAGGTGCGGTTGGCGGTGAAGGGCCCGAACCCCTCGGCATAGCTTTCGGCGATGATCCGGCCGTCGCGCACGATGACGATGCCGGTCGTCCGCCCGCGATAGAACGCGGTCATCGCCGCGGTGACGCGGACGGCGAGGGCGTCCGATGGCTTGGGCGCGATGCCGCGATCGCCCATCGGCCAGGGGCGGGGATCGGCAGGCGCAGGCAGCGGCTCGTTGCCTGGTTCGCCGGCCAGGGGAATCCGTTCGCCGCCGATAGGCGCGAGCATGCAGCCGAAGCGCGGCGACCAGGCAGCGACGCGCGGCTTCAGTGCCAGATCGAAGACGACGCTCACGCGGCGCGCCGGCCGGTCGATGCGCGCGGGAAGCTTTGCGACCATCGCCTCATATTCGGGATAGATGCCGGTCAGTTCGAGCGCGGCGACCGCTGCCTCGCTGCGTCCGGCGGCGATCACGCCCTCGCACAGCGCCAGCGCCTTGTAGCCGGCGGCAATGGCACGATGATGGGCGGAAGACGTCGGCGGGGTCGAAACCTGTTGCGCGGCCGCGGGCACGGCCGCCAGCATCAACCCCAGGCTAATCGCGCGTCGCACCCCGTCGTTCTCCCCACCAGGCCAGCCGTTCGGCCACGCGCTTCTCATAACCGCGATCGGTCGGGATGTAATAGCTTTCGGCACCCATGCCGTCGGGCCAGTAATCCGCCCCCGAAAAGCCGTCGGGCGCGTCATGGTCATAGGCATAGCCCGCGCCGTAGCCGATGTCCTTCATCAGCCGGGTCGGCGCGTTGAGGATGTTTGCGGGCGGCATCAGCGATCCGGTCGCCTTCGCCGATTTCCACGCGGCCTTCTGTGCGCGATAGGCCGCGTTGGATTTGGGGGCGGTGGCGCAATAGAGGCACGCCTGGACGATCGCGAGTTCGCCTTCGGGCAAGCCGAGGAAATCATAGGCGTCCTTGGCGGCGAGGCATTGGACCAGCGCCTGCGGATCGGCCAGGCCGATATCCTCGCTGGCGAAACGCGTCAGCCGGCGCAGCACGTAGAGGGGCTCCTCGCCCGCGGTGAGCATCCGCGCGAGATAGTAGAGCGCGGCGTCCGGATCCGATCCGCGTAGTGACTTATGCAGCGCGGAGATGAGGTTGTAATGCCCCTCGCGGTCCTTGTCATAGACCGGCATTCGCCGGTGGAGCAGCGCCGACAAGGCGGCCGGGTCGAGCGGTTCCGCGATCTCGACCGAGAACAGCGTCTCGACCTGGTTGAGCAGGAAGCGGCCGTCGCCATCGGCGCTGGCGATCAGCGCGGCGCGGGCATCCTCGGTCAACGGCAGCGCGCGGCCGGTCTCCCCCTCCGCGCGTGCGATCAGCGTGGCGAGTGCCTCCGCGTCCAGCCGGCGCAGGATGAGCACCTGTGCGCGGCTGAGCAATGCGGCGTTCAATTCGAACGAGGGATTCTCGGTCGTCGCGCCGACCAGGATGACGGTGCCGTCCTCGACATAAGGCAGGAAACCGTCCTGCTGCGCGCGGTTGAAGCGGTGGATTTCATCCACGAACAGCAGCGTACGCTGGCCGATCCGCGCATGGTCGCGTGCTTCGGCGAACACTTTCTTGAGGTCGGCGACGCCGGAGAAGACCGCCGAAATCTGGGCGTAGCGCAGGCCGACCGCGGCGGCGAGCAGCCGCGCGATCGTCGTCTTGCCGGTGCCCGGCGGCCCCCACAGGATCATGCTGGACAGCTTGCCCGCCGCCACCATCCGCCCGATCGCGCCGTCCGCGCCGGTCAGGTGATCCTGCCCGACGACCTCGCCCAGCGTGCGGGGACGGAGCCGGTCGGCAAGCGGCGCGTCGGGGGCTGGGATGTCCTGCGCGGAGGGCGGGGGATCGTCGGCGAACAGGTCGGGCATGATGCCCAAGATAGGGCGTGACACGATGCCTGCCTATGCCCGGTGACTGGCAAGCTCCCGCCAGCGAGTCAAACAATCTATGCATGATGTTATCTAAAGTTGACATAACGTCGGGTTTGGCATACATCGCCCCTACACATAGCCAGGATTGTGGGGGGAGCAGGACATGCCGTTCCGGGAAAAGATCGCGTGGATCACGCTGGGCGCGGTGTTGCTGCTCGCCACCATCTATTTCGGTGGCCTGATCGGCAGCCATGCCGGTCCGGCAGTGCTGAGAATCCACAGCATCGTCCTGTTGATCGGCGCAGTGATCATCGCGACGCTGTATTCGATCATCGCGACGACCATCGTCGCGCTGCGTGGCCGCGACGAGGCGACGGCGCCCGCCGACGAGCGCGACCGGATGATTTCGACGCGCGCGGCGTCGATCGCCTATCCCGTGCTGATCTTGGCGATGCTGGCGGCGGGGATCAGCGCGCATCTGGGCAACAGCCTGATCGGCGTGCTCAACGCGCTGCTCGGCGCGCTGGTGGTGGCCGAACTGGTCCGCTGCGCGGCGGAGATCATCGGCTATCGGCGCAGCTGATGGCCCGGCCACCGATCCGCAACGACATCCGTACGCTGCGCTTCCTGGCGGGCGAGATGACCCAGGCGGACCTGGGGCAGCAGGTCGGGTTGACCCGCCAGACGATCGCGGCGATCGAGCAGGGGCGCTATTCCCCGACGCTGGAAACCGCGTTCCGCATCGCGCGCGTGTTCGACAAGCCGCTGGAGGCGGTGTTCCAATGGGCAGAGGAGGCCGGTTCGGACGATTGACCGGGCATGGCCCGACCTCGACCGGTCGGCCGCGTCAGCGCAGGACGACCCCGGCATCGACCAGCCGCACGTCGTGCATCTGGTTGAGATACGCCTCGTAATAGCCCTTGTGCGATGCGCCGACGATCGCGAGCAGCCGCGTGCCCGGCTGGCGGCCCAACACGTCGCGGAGATTGGCGACCATCCGCAGGTTGCGCGTTTCCCAATAGCCGACATAGCCGCGGCCGAACTGCTGGGGGGACGGCTCGACCAGCGCCGCGCCGAAATCGGAGCGATAGGCGCGGTCGGGATAGGTGGGCGCATTATAGGCGCGGTACATGGCCAGCACGCCATCGGGCTGCGCAAGGCCGGCATTGAGCCGCTCGTCCTCCGCCTGACGCGCGCGGGTGTCGGGGTTGTCCCAGGCGCGCATGATCGCCTCGCCCGCAGCCTGGCGCTCGGCGGGATCCGCGCTGTCGGGCGCATCCGCGCTATGGTCGTCGACGCTCCACACGCGTTCCAGTCCGAGCCGTGCCGCCAGAGTCGCGCCGATCAGGACCGATTCGTTGCGCCGCCGGGCCAGCGCGGCAAGTTCGTTCACCAGCGCATCGTCCAGACCGTCGCCGGCGCGCCGCTCCTGCTCCGGCAGGCGCAGCCATTGCACCAGCGCCGAATGACGCTCGCCCGCCGCCAGAAACACCGCAGCCAGGCGCCGCCGGTCGGCCGCACCCGGCGCGGCCGGCCACGCGGCGAGCAGGCGCTCGGCCTCCGCATTTGCCGCGGGCACGTCGAGCCCGGTCGCGCGGGCGGCGGCGGTGACGTTCGGGCAATAATCGTCGACGGTGGCGGCATAGCGCGCGGGATAGCGGCGCAGCGCGTCGCATTGCAGGCCCGACAGATCCTCTGTTGCGATCGCGGTGGGACGCCATGCCGCCAGGCGATCGAGCAGCGGATCGAGCATCGACGGCGTGAAGAAATCCGGTGCGCCGGACAGATGCGGAGAGCCGAGCGTGAGCACCTCGTTCGGTGCGCCGGCGGGCGGCCCCTTCAGCGTGTCCGGGTGGAACGCCGGCCGATAATCCTGTGCGAGTGCGGCACCGGCAGCCAGAACCGACAGCGCCGAAATGCCACGCAAGACGGAACGGAGGCTCCACGACAGATTGAAAATGCGCATGTCGAGGGATTAACGCAGGTGCCTTATATTGGCAATACACTCGATGCCGGCACGGTGTTCAGGCGCGGCAGTCAACCGATTGTTGCGGCGCCAGCACCTCCAGATACGCCTCCAGCGCCGCCTGGTTGGCGCTTTCCCAGACATAGCGCTGCGCGGCGCGGTGGCCGGCCTCGCCCGCCGAGCGGCGGAGCGCGGGGTCCTCGACCAGCTGCTGGATCGCATCGGCATAGGCGCGGATATCGGTCGGGGGCACCAGAAAGCCGGTGACGCCCTGCTGCACCAGATCGACCGCGCCGGTCGCGCGGGCGGCGACGACTGCGACGCCCGCCGCCATCGCCTCGGTCGTCACATTGCCGAAGGTTTCGGTGACGCTGGGCATGAAGAACACGTCCATGCCGGCAACCGCGCGGCCGAGATCGTCGCCCGACTGGAAGCCGGTGAAGATCGCCTCGGGCACGCGTTCGGTGAACCAGCCGCGTGCCGGGCCGTCGCCGATCACCAGCACCTTGTGCGGCACGCCGCGCCGTTTCAGCTCCGCGATCACGTCGGCAAAGATGCCCAGCCCCTTTTCGAGTACCAGCCGGCCGAGAAAGCTGACCGCGACGTCCTCATCGCCGATGCCTAGCGATCGCCGCCACGCGAGGTCGCGGCGGGCGGGGTTGAAGCGCGCATGGTCGATGCCGCGCGACCAGATCGAAATCGGCGTCGTCACCCCCCAGCCGCGCAGCACCTCGCCCATGCTGGGGCTGGGCACCAGCACGCGATCGACGCGGTTGTAGAAGCGCTTCGACAGCCCGATCATCAGCGGCTCGAGCATGCCCAGGCGGTAATAGCGCGCATAGGTTTCGAACCGGGTGTGGAGTGAGGCGACCGTCGCGATGCCGTTGCGCCGCGCCCAGCTGACCGCGCGGTGGCCGGTGATTTCGGGTGCGGCGACGTGGACGAGGTTGGGAGCAAAGGCAGCAAGGTCGCGCCTGACCCCGCCCGACAGGCCAAGCCCCAGGCGATATTCGTCGCGCCCGAGCGGCAGCGCGAGCGCGGGCACGTCGACCAGGTCGCCGGTCGGCTCGAACGCGGGACGTGCGACCGTCGGCGAATAGACGCGCAGGGTGACGCCGGCATCGAGCAGGTGGCGCGCAAGCTTGTTCAACGCCTGGTTCGCGCCGTCGCGGACATAGTTGTAGTTCCCGCTGAAGATCGCGACGCGGATGTCGGAGGGCTGCATCGGCGAGCGCATAGCCGTCGCCGCGCGGCTTGCCAACGGAACGCGCACAGGCGGTGCGGGTTGTCACGCCGTCAGCACGGGAGCGCGAAGATGGCGAACAGCTTCAAAAAGGGTCAGGCGGTGACGTGGCACTGGGGCAGCGGCACGGCGAAGGGCAAGGTGGCCGAACGCTTCGACCGCCGCGTCCAGCGCACGATCAAGGGCAGCAAGATCGTCAAGAACGGGACGAAGGACAATCCGGCCTATCTGGTCGAGCAGGAAGACGGGGGACGCGCGCTGAAGCGCGGGAGCGAGTTGAGCGCGGGGTGAGGTCTCAAAAAGGGTAATCGCGCGAAGGCGCGAAGGCGCGAAGATTAGGTGTTTTTCACGCAGAGACGCGAAGGACGCAGAGCGGTTTCGCCGAGCAGCGGCTGTCCCTCTCCTGCAATCGGGGCGGGACGGGCCAACACGTCAATTCCCCTCCGCGTCCTCTGCGCCTTCGCGCCTTCGCGTGAACAAATCCCCGAGCGCCAACGAACCGAACGCCGCTTCGGCTATTCCCTTTTTGTTCCACCCGTCCTAAACTCATCGGATGGCAAAGCCCCGCAAGCGTTATGTCTGTCAGCAATGCGGTTCCGCGACGTCGCAGTGGCAGGGCCAGTGCGCGGATTGCGGGGCGTGGAACACGCTGGTCGAGGATGCCGGTGCGGTGGTGACGCCGTTCCAGGCGCGGCACAATCTGCAATCGGGCGGGCGCGCGATCCTGATGTCGGGGCTAGACACCGACGTGCCGCTGCCCGAGCGGATGGCGACGGGAATTGCCGAGCTTGACCGTGCGCTGGGGGGTGGCTTTGTCGAGGGATCGGCGACGCTGATCGGCGGTGATCCGGGGATCGGCAAGTCGACCCTGCTGTTGCAGGCGGCGGCGAAGCTGGCGCTGGCGGGCAAGCGCGTCGCCTATGTCTCGGGCGAGGAAGCCGCCGACCAGGTGCGGCTGCGCGCGCGGCGGCTGGGGCTGGGCAATGCGCCGGTGCAACTGGCGGCGGCGACATCGGTGCGCGACATCCTGACGACGGTGGGGCAGGGAGTGGCACCCGACCTGCTCATCATCGATTCAATCCAGACGATGCACAGCGACCTGATCGAGGGCGCGCCGGGGACGGTCAGTCAGGTGCGGGCGAGCGCGGGCGAGCTGCTCCGCTTCGCCAAGGAACAGGGCACTGCCGTCGTGCTGGTCGGGCATGTCACCAAGGACGGCAGCATCGCGGGACCGCGCGTGCTGGAGCATATGGTCGACACCGTGCTGGCGTTCGAGGGCGAGCGCAGCCACCAATATCGCATCCTGCGCGCGGTCAAGAACCGGTTCGGCGGCACCGACGAGATTGGCGTATTCGCGATGGACACCGGCGGGCTGGCGGAAGTCGGCAACCCGTCCAGCTTGTTCCTGACCAGCCGCGACGAAAGCGTCACCGGCGCGGTGGTGTTCCCCGCGCTGGAAGGAACGCGGCCGGTGCTGGTCGAGGTGCAGGCGCTGACCGTGCGGCTGGCGAGCGGGGCGACGCCGCGCCGCGCGGTGGTCGGCTGGGACAGCGGCCGGCTGGCGATGGTGCTGGCGGTGCTGGAGGCGCGCTGCGGCCTCAGCTTTTCGACCGCCGAAGTCTATCTCAACATCGCCGGCGGCTATCGCGTGCAGGACCCCGCCGCCGATCTGGCGGTGGCGGCGGCGCTGGTCTCCGCGCTCGCCGAACGGCCGGTCGCGTCGGACATGATCGCATTCGGCGAAGTCGCGCTGTCGGGCGAGATCCGCCCGGTCGCGCACGGGGCGCTGCGGATGAAGGAAGCCGCCAAGCTGGGCTTCGGCCGCGCGATGGCGCCCGCCAGCCAGCAGCGCGAGGGCACCGGCATTGAGCTCGCCGGCTTCCGCACGCTGCGCCAATTCGTTGACCATATGCTCGGACGCGGCTAGCCGTCGAACGCACGGCGGATCGTCCGCCGATCCCGCATGAATGGATTTTTGGGCTCGCATGGACCTGACCGCGCTCGACATCATCGTGCTGATCGCAGTCGGGGGCGCGGCGGTGCTGGGCCTGTGGCGCGGCTTCGTCACCGAAGTGCTGTCGCTGATGGCGTGGATCTTCGTGGTGTTTGCGCTCAAGGTCGCGCACGCACCGCTGACCGAACTGCTGGTCGGCGGGGTCGGCACCGCGTCGGGCGCGGCGGTGCTCGCCTTCGCGATCCTGGCGGGGGGAACCTATTTCGGCGGGCGGATGGTCGCCAACGCGGTCGGCCGGCGCACGCGCACGTCGGTGCTGGGACCGATCGACCGGGGCCTGGGCTTCGGCTTTGGGGCCTTGAAGGGCCTGGTGCTGGCCAGCCTGGGCTTCCTGCTGGTCGTGCTGGTCTATGACACGCTGGGCGGCGGGCCGGCCGGGCGGCCGCAATGGATGGTGACGTCGCAGACCTATCCGCTGCTCAATTCGACCAGCGCGTCGATCGCCGACCTGGTCGATCGCCGCCGCCGGGGCGAGCCGCTGTTCGATAATGCGGCCGGCGCGGACGACGCGACCGCCGCCAACCGGACGCGGCCGAAATGAGCGCGCCGCTCTATAATGCGCGCATCCTGCGCCTGGCCGCGTCGATCCCGCACCATGCGCCGCTTGCGGACGCGATGGCGGTGGCGGAGAACAGGTCGTCGGTGTGCGGCAGCCGGGTGAAGGTGGCGGTGCGCGTCAATGCGGACGGGCGGCTGGAGGCATTGGGCCTGGACGTCAGCGCCTGTGCGTTGGGCCAGGCATCGGCAGCGCTGATGGCGAGCCACGCG
Source organism: Sphingomonas sp. SFZ2018-12 (assembly GCF_022496715.1). Taxonomy (NCBI): domain Bacteria; kingdom Pseudomonadati; phylum Pseudomonadota; class Alphaproteobacteria; order Sphingomonadales; family Sphingomonadaceae; genus Sphingomonas; species Sphingomonas sp. SFZ2018-12. The sequence goes on along the minus strand of NZ_WTFM01000001.1, from coordinate 1,622,265 downwards.
ATCGGGCGGCGTGGCGAGGAACTGGCGGCGGCGCGCGATGCGCTGACGGCATGGCTGGCGGGGGAGGGCGCGTTGCCCGACTGGCCCGAAATCGAACTGTTCGACGCCGCGCGCGCGCATGTCGCGCGCCATGCGTCGATCCGGCTGCCGTTCGAAGCGGTGGCGGCGGCAGTCGCGCAGGCCTGCGCCGCGCCAGTGGAGGCACGCTGACCATGGACGCGCACGGCCCCAATCTGATCACCGAGGGCGCGCCGTTGTTGGGCTTCGGCCTGGTCTTCGTCCTGCTGTTCCGCAAGCTGGGGCTGGGGGCGACGCTCGGGTTCCTGGTCGCCGGCGCGGTGGTCGGCCCGCAGGTGCTGGGGCTGGTGGGCGAGGCCGAATCGAAGCTGGTGATCGCCGAACTCGGCATCGTCCTGCTGCTGTTCCTGGTCGGGCTGGAGCTGAGCCCGTCGCGGCTGTGGCGGATGAAGCAGGATATTTTCGGGCTGGGGTTGCTCCAGGTGGTGCTGTGCGGCATCGCCATCGCCGGGCTGGTGTGGGGGGTGGCGCAATTCTCGCCTGCCGCCGCCGTGGCGCTTGGCCTGCCGCTGGCGCTGTCATCGACGGCGCAGGTGCTGCCGATGCTGCAATCAGCGGGCCGGTTGCGCACCCCGTTCGGCGAGCGCGCCTTCGCGATCCTGCTGTTTCAGGATCTGTCGATCGTGCCGCTCATCACCATCGTCGCGGCACTCTCGCGCAATCCGGCCGATGCGGGGGGGCCGCCCGGTTGGCTGCTCGGGCTCTATACCGTGCTGGCGATTGCCGGACTGGTGCTGTCCGGGCGCTTCCTGCTGCGGCCGCTGTTCCGGCTGATCGGCAATTTGAACGAGCGCGAGATGTTCGTGTTCGCCGGACTGTTCACCGTGCTCGCCAGCGCGGCGATCATGCAGGCGCTGGGGCTGTCCACCGCGTTGGGCGCATTCGTCGCCGGCGTGATGCTGGCCGACAGCCCCTATCGGCACGAGCTGGAAGCCGATGTCGAGCCGTTCCGCACGATCCTGCTCGGCCTGTTCTTCCTGGCGGTCGGCATGATGCTCGATCTGGGCGCGATTGCCGACCGGCCGGCGTTCGTCATCGGCATGGCGGTGCTGCTGATCGTCACCAAGACCGCGGTCATTGCGGGCATCGGCATGGCGTTCCGAATGGAATGGCGCCAGGCGCTCGCGCTCGGCCTGTTGCTCAGTCAGGGCGGCGAGTTTGGCTTCGTCCTGTTCACCCAGGCGCAGAACGCGCTGCTGATCGCGCCGGAGGCCGCCAGCCTGTTCGGCGCGATCGTCACCCTGTCGATGGCGACCACGCCGTTCCTGATGATGTTCACCCGCCGCTTCCGCGCCGATGTGACCGCCGACGCGACCGGCGAGGCGCTGGAAGGACCGAGGCATGACGGGGCGAGTGCGATCGTGGTCGGCTATGGCCGGTTTGGCCAGACGGTGGGCCAGATGCTGATCGGCCAGGGGCTGGCGGTGACGCTGATCGATACCGATCCCGAGACGATCGAGGTCGCGGGCAGTTTCGGCATGAAGGTCTATTACGGCAACGGCACGCGGCTGGAACTGCTGCGCCAGGCGGGGGCGGCGGATGCCGACCTGCTGCTGTTCTGCCTCGACGGCGACCAGCTCGATGCCGACGCGCTGCATGCGGTCAAGCACGCCTTTCCCCACGCCGCCATCATGCTGCGCGCCTATGACCGCCGCTCGGTCGTGAAGCTGAAGGGCGCGCCGGTCGAGCGAATCACGCGCGAAGTCTATGAATCCGCAATCGCGATGGCGCGCGACGCGATGCGCTGCGTCGGCGTCGACGAGACCGAGATCGAGCGCACCGAGGACGAATACCGCAAGATGGACGCCGATCGGCTGGGCATCCAGGTCGAGACCGGCGACCTCTATGCCGCGTCGGAAAAGCTGTTCTGGCGCCAGCGCCAGCGTGCCCGGACGGAAGAGCAGCCGACGTGAACCTGTTGCTGGGGCTTGCCGCGCTTTCGGGTGGCCTTGCAGTGGCGGCGGGCGCGTTCGGTGCGCATGGCGCGAGCGGGCAGGCACAGGAATGGCTGCGTACCGGCGGCATCTATCAGATGGTCCACGCCGTCGCCGCGATCGTCGCGGTGCAGGCGGGGGCGCGGGGCGCGGGCTGGCTGTTCGTCATCGGCGGGCTGGTCTTCGCCGGCACGCTCTACGCAATGGCGCTGGGCGCGCCGCGCTGGTTCGGCGCGATCACGCCGATCGGCGGCGTGCTGATGATCAGCGGCTGGCTGTGGCTGGCGTGGGTGGCGTTGCGGGGGTAGGGGAGCGGCTCTCCGCGTGGCTCGTCTTTCGTCGTGACCACGCCGTTCGTGACCAAACTACAGGCGCAGCAGCCGATGGCGCTGGCAAAGTGGTTGCCCGGCTTACGGCACCCTTCGCGAAATCGGTCGCGATTAACGCCTGCTGAAATCAGAGCCTCGTTACTTTAGTCTTGGCCGTTGCCGCATCAGGACGAAAGGCCGATACGTCGGGAAATGGACGGCAGGAAGCGGCAAAGTCATCGCTAGATGCAGCGGTATTCGTCACGTTACATTCTCGTTCAGGAAGCGCTCGGTGCGGCCCATTTCCTCGCGCACCCAATCGGCAAAGGCGCGGACGTGCGGAGAGGTCCGACGTCCGGCGGGGAGCGCGAGGTAATAGCTCCACGGCGAGGCATGGCGCGGGCCCGACACCGTGACCTCGCGGTTGGCGATCCGGTCGGACATCAGGATCAGATCGAGCACGCCCATACCCGTCCCCGCCATCACCGCCCCGATCACCAGTTCGCGCGACATCACGCGAATCTCCTGCTCGCCGTGCTGCAACTGCGGCCAAGGGTCCCAGTCGTCCTCGCACCCGACCCACAAGATTCGCGGGATCGTCGCGCCATCCGCCCGGTCACTGCGCACCAGCGGGCCGAAATACTGCGGCACCAGCAGATGCGCATCGATGCCCGGCCAGCCGCCCGGGCCGAGCCGGATCGCACAATCGATCCGTTCACGCTCGAGATCAAGCAGGCGCGGCGAGGTCGCCAGACGCACGTCGATCTCAGGCCGAGATTCGGTGAAGCGGGCGAGGCGCGGCAGCAGCCAATTGACCGCAAAGCTGTCATAGGCACTGATCGTCATCACCTGCCTGGCGCTGCGCATATCGTCGACGGCATCGTCAATCGCGGCGAAGGCCCCGCCCAGTTGTGCGGCAAGTTTCGCGCCCTGCACGGTCGGCACCGCCCTTCGCCCCTCGCGTCGAAGCAGTGGCAGGGTCATGGCAGCGTCCAGAGCCTTGAGCTGGTGACTGATCGCAGAAGCGGTCAGTCCCAGCTCGGCGGCCGCCGGGTTCACTCCGCCCAGCCGCACCACGGCTTCGAACACCCGCAGAGCGTTTAGCGAGACGTTGAGCGATGCGCGCGGATTCATTGTTTAGATTTCATCATATGTGATGCGGATGAAGTTGATGGTCATCGCAGCATTTGCGGGGAAAACAAGCACCCATTCAATAGGCCGGAAATTCATATTACATGAAAAATTCAACAATCATGCGACTCGCTGCGGGGCTGCTTGCGGGTATCGCCGCGGGGCCGCTGCACGCCCAGCGCGCCACCGAAAACGCGCTTCAGGCCGCCGAGGATGCGTTCGGCACCAGCATCGGTCGCGAGAACATCGGGCTCTATGGCACGGACGATGTGCGCGGCTTTTCGGCGGTGGACGCGGGAAATGTTCGGCTGGAGGATCTCTATTTCGACCCGGTGACGCTGCCTTCCCCGATACTGCGGTCAACCACCACAATCCGCGTCGGGATCGCGGCGCAGGGCTTTGCCTTTCCGGCCCCCTCGGGCGTCGTCGACATCCGGCTGCGCAGACCTGCCAGAGTTCCCGGTCGCAGCCTGTTCGCCTCGGCCGACACCTTCGGCTTTCTGGTTTCGGAGGCGACCGCCGATGTCCGGTTTTCCCAACGTTTCGGCGCAGCGCTGGGCGCTGGGGCGTATCGCGAGCGCTATGGCAACGGCACCACCGACTGGATCGCCTCAGGCAGCGCCACCTTCGAATGGAAACCGACCGAAACGATAGAGGTGGTGCCCTTTGTCTCCTATGTCGCAATGCGCGAGGCGCAGAGTCCGCCGGATTACATCACCGCGGGCGAATACCTCCCCCCGCGCGTCCCGCGTTTGTTGTTCACCGGGCCGGAGTGGGCCGAGAACTCGCGCAACCGCTACAATTTCGGCGTCATCTTCAAGTGGCAGGAGGGCGGCTGGCGGCTGCGGGCAGGGCTGTTCCGTTCGGTCTCGAACGCGCGCGCGAGCTTTGCCAATCTCTATCTCGACGTGACCCCTGATGCGACCGCGAGTCAGCTGATCGTCACCGATCCGCCCGCGCGCAACGGTTCGACCAGCGGCGAGCTGCGGCTGGACCGCGCCTTTGGCAGCGACGTTCTGCGGCACACGCTCACGCTGTCGCTGCGCGGGCGCCTGCGCGAGCGCCTGTTCGGGGGGAGCCAGTTCGTCGATCTGGGCCGGATCGCGATCGGTGCGCCGCAGCCCGCGCCGCGCCCGGACCGCGCTTTCGGAGCGCAAGACCTCAACCAGATCCGGCAGGGGACGATTGCAGCGGGGTATGCCCTAAACTGGCGGGGCGGCGTCAACCTCAATCTCGGTCTTCAAAAGACCGGCTACCGCCAGCGCGCCGTGCCCGGCAACGGGGCGGCGCTGGTCGGCAGGTCGAGCCCTGTACTGCTCACCGCCACCGGTTCCCTGCGGCTCAGCGAGCGCGTCTCGGCCTATGCCAGCTACGCCGAGGGGCTGGAGGACAGCGGCGCCGCGCCAGGCAGCGCGACCAACCGCAACGCCCCGCTGCCTGCGAGCCGCACCCGTCAGTACGATATTGGCTTGCGCTGGAAGGTGAAGCCCGATCTCAGCCTGGTCTTGGGTGCCTATGATCTGAGCCGCCCCTACTTCCAGTTCGACCCGCAAGGCGCGTTCAGCCAGCTCGGCAGCACCGCGAACCGGGGCATCGAGGTGAGCCTGTCGGGCGCGATCACCCCGCGGCTCGATGTGGTGGGCGGGGCGATCATCGGCGACTCCAAGGTACGCGGCTCGGCAGTTGAGGCAGGACTGGTAGGGACCGAAGCGGTCGGGCGGCCGGACCGGCGCTTCAACCTCGCCTTCGACTGGAGACCGCCCTTGGCCGAAGGCGTCACCCTGTCGCTCGGGGTACGGACACAATCCTCGATCGTCGCAACCAGCAGCAACGCCGTTCGCGTACCCGCGCGGACCCTGTTCGATGCGGGCGTGCGCTACGGCTTCCGGCTTGGCGAACTTCCGGCGCAGGCGCGGCTGAGCGCCACCAACCTAGCCGACACCTTCGGATGGGACGTTTTCGGGAGCGGCGTTTACGGCTTTATTGATGGGCGCGCGGTGCAGCTTAGCTTGGGGATCGATTTCTAGGTCGCACGGCATGCAACCACGTCCGATTAGCCGCGTGGCGAGCTGCGAGCACTGCAGGTCGAGATCGGTCGCCGGGCAAAACACCGGCATGGCCGCTCCCCAACCAATATGCGGCCTTCGCGACGGGCAATCCGGGACCAGTCGACCATCCCTTACCGCCCCGTCATCCGGCAACGGTCGGAGCAGTAGACCACATTCTCCCAATCGCGCGCCCATTTCTTGCGCCAGGTGAAGGGGCGCTGGCAGACCGGGCAGGTCTTGGTCGGCAGGTCGCGCTTGCTGACGCCGTTGGGCATCAGCGCGGCTGGCGGTTCAGGAAGTCGGCGACGGCGGCGAGGTCGACGGTCTTGTCGAGATAGGTCCGGCCGATGCCGCGCGCGAGCAGGAACGGCAGCGTGCCGCCCGCCATTTTCTTGTCGTGGCGCATATGTGCGACCAGGGCCTCGCCCGACGCGGTGATGCCCGCCGCTGCCAGCCCGTCGGGCAGGCCGACCGCGCTGAGGTGCGCGGCGACGCGGGCGGCGTCCTCATCCGCGCACAGGCCCTGATCGGCGGAAAAGGCGAAGGCGAGCGCCATGCCGGCCGCCACCGCCTCGCCATGCAGCAGCCGGTCGGTAAAGCCGGTCTCCGCCTCAAGCGCGTGGCCGAAGGTGTGGCCGAGGTTGAGGAGTGCGCGGGTGCCGGTCGTCTCGCGCTCGTCCGCACCGACGATCCGCGCCTTGGCCGCGACCGAATGCGCGATCGCGGTCGCGCGCGCGGACGCGTCGCCGGCCAGCAGCGCCGCACCCTGCGCCTCGCACCAGGCAAAGAAGCCGGCATCGTCGATCAGCCCGTATTTGACCACCTCGGCATAGCCCGCGCGCAGCTCGCGCGGCGGCAGCGTGGCGAGCACGTCGGGGTCGATCAGCACCAGGGCAGGCTGGTGAAACGCGCCGACCAGATTCTTGCCTGCGCGCGCGTTGATCGCGGTCTTGCCGCCGACCGAGCTGTCGACTTGGGCGAGCAGCGTCGTCGGCACCTGAATGAAGTTGCAGCCGCGCTTGAGGATGGCGGTGACGAAGCCGACCAGGTCGCCGATCACCCCGCCGCCCAGCGCGATGACATGGTCGTCGCGCTCGACCCCCAGCGACAGCAGCGTGTCGGTGAGCTGTTCGAGCATCGACCAGCTCTTGCTCGCCTCGCCCGGCGGCAGGATGATCGGCTCGGCGGCGACGCCGGACTGGGCCAGCGATGCGCGCAACGTCGCGAGATGGGGGCCCAGGTTGCTGTCGGTGACGATCGCGACGGGGCGCTTGCCCGCCAGCGGCGCGATCAGATCGCCGGCACGGGCGAGCAGGCCCGGCGCGATCCGCACGTCATAGCTGCGATCGCCGAGCGAAACCGGAATGACGGTCAAGGATACAGGGCCTTCAGGATAGCGTTGACGGTGGCATCGTGCGGCGTGCGGTTGCTGGCCACGCGGATCGGGGCCATCGCATAGAGCGGGTTGCGCTGGTTGGCGAGGTCGCTCAGCACCGCCAGCGGATCGCGGTTGCGCAGCAGCGGCCGGGTGTCGCGCTTCCTGACCCGTTCCGCCAGCACGTGCGGATCGGCGTCGAGCCATACGGCGAGCGCGTGATCGAGGATGAGTTCGCGCGTCTGTTCGTTGACGAACGCGCCGCCGCCGGTCGCCACCACGCGCGGGCTGCCGTCGATCAGCCGCGCGATCACGCGGCGTTCGCCATCGCGGAAATGGGGTTCGCCATAGCGCTCAAAGATCTCCGCGATGGTCATCCCCGCCGCCTTCTCGATCTCGACATCGGCATCGACGAAGGGCAGGTCGAGCCGCGCGGCCAGCCGGCGGCCGATCGTCGATTTGCCCGCGCCCATCAGCCCGATCAGCACGATCGGCTTGCCGGTCCAGCGAGGTTGCGGTGCGAGTTGGGTCGACATCATTGCGGGGGGCTATACAGCGACGCCGCCTGTCGGGCAAAAGGCCCCCGATTCAGTCTCGTTCCATTCCGGTCCACACCGGTTGCAAGGATGCCGCCTGCCCATGTCCCGTTTGCTGTTGTTGCTGATCGTCATTGTCGTGCTGGTGGTCGGCGGGTTGTTCGTGCTGGCTGGCCGCGATTCGGCGAAGGAACCCGTGCGCGTCGAAAAGGTGGTCTCGATTGAAAATCTCTCGAACTAGCGCGATCTGCGTCACCGTCGCGCTGGGCGCGATGGTCGCCGCGCTGCCCGCGCTCAGTCAGGATACGCCCGAATCGCTGCTGCCGCCGGGCTTCAATGACCCGGTCGAGCCGGCACCGTCGCCGACGCCCGCGCCCGCCGCGACGCCGCAGGGCGGCGAGACCCTCGTCCGGCCCGCCGGTCCGCCCGACGACCTGACCGGCAATGCGGCGCTCGGCAATGACAGCCTTGGCGTGGCGGTGGCGGAAGAACTGACGCCCGAGGAGCTGGAGCGTTACGAACTGCCCGCATTTGCCCGCCGGTCGCTCAACCGCGTCGGTTTCGCGGCGGCGGGTCGCGGCGGACTGCCCGCCAATGCGTTCGGCGGCGACAATGGGCGCTTCCTGGAAGTGCTGATGCGCCGGCTGGACGCGCCGATCGCGTCGCGCTGGCTGTCGATCGCGCTGCGCCGCGCGCTGGTGAGCGAGGTCGACACGCCCGCCGGGGTCAACGGTGCCGATTTCGCCGCCGAGCGCGCGTGGCTGCTGATCCGGATGGGCGAGGCCAATGCCGCGCGTGGCGTCGTCCAGTCGGTCGATGTCGCCGACTATACCCCCAAGATGTTCCAGATCGCGCAACAGGCGGCGCTCGCCACCGGCGACCCCGCCGGGATGTGCCCGCTGGTCGACGGGGCGATGCGGGTCAGCGCCGAACGCGGCTGGCGGGTGGCGGAGGCGATGTGCGCGGCGCTGGCCGGCCGGCCCGAGGAGGCCGGGCGGCTGATCGACGCGGCGCGGCGGCAGGGCGCGGCACGCGGCATCGACCTGGTACTGGCCGAAAAGATCGTCGGCGCGGGGGCCCAGGGCCGGCGCGCGGTGACGGTCGAATGGGACAATGTCGACCGGCTGGATGCGTGGCGCTGGGGGCTGGCGGCGGCAACCGGCGAGGTGGTGCCCGCACGGCTGATCGACACGGTGGGGCCGCAGGTGCGGCTGTGGCAGGCGCTCGCCCCGGCGCTGCCCGCGGCCGACCGGCTGGCTTCGGCGGAGCTGGCGGCGGTGCGTGGCGTCTATTCGGGCGCGGCCTATCGCGATCTGTTCGCGCTGGTCAGCGAGGCACAGGACGTCGCGGGTTCCGACGCGACGGTAATCGAGGGGCTGACCGACGCCTATGCCGCCCAGTCGATCGAGGGTCGGCTGACCGCGCTGCGCAACCTGTGGCAGGGATCGACGCCGATCCAGCGCCACGCGCGACTGGTGCTGACCAGCGATGCGGCGGCGCGCATCCCGGCCGCCGAAGCCTATGTCGGCGATGCCGACGCGCTGATCGCGTCGATGCTGACCGCGGGCAAGGACCTCCGTGCGTTGCGCTGGCGCGGCCTGGTGCCGGCACGCAGCGATGGCTGGGCGATGCTGGCGCTGGCCGATCCGGCCGGGCGCATCGCGGTCGATGGCGGCGACCTGTCGGCCTATGGCGGCGCGGAATCGCGCAAGGCGCAGCTTTTGTTCGCCGGGCTCGCCGGGCTGGGCCGCCTGCCCGAAAATCAGGTCGCCGACATCGCCCAGGCGCTGGCGGTGCCGATCAATACCGACAATAGCTGGACCGATGCGATCCGCACCGCCGCGAGCCGCGGCGAGCCGGGCACCGTCCTGCTGCTCGCCGCGGTGGGCATGCAGACCAGCGACTGGCGCGGCGTGTCGCCGGTGGCGCTGTTCAACATCGTCGCGGCGCTCGACGCAGTGGGGCTGAACGGCGAGGCCCGGATGATCGCTGCGGAAGCGATCGCGCGCGCGTGAGCGCGCCGGGCGATCCCGCGCTGATCGACCGGTTTCTGGAAATGATGGCGGCCGAAGCAGGGGCGGCGCGCAACACCATCGCGGCCTATGCCAGCGACCTACGCCTGGCGTCGGAGGCCGCCGGGGGGCAGCTTGCGGCGGCCGACCGGGCGGCGATCGAACGGGTGACGGGCGACTGGGCGCCGCTGGCCCGCGCAACTGTGGCGCGCAAGTCGGCGGCGCTGCGCCGCTTTTTCGATTTTCTGGTCGACGAGGGATTTCGCGCCGACAATCCCGGCGCGGCGCTGCCCCGCCCGGGTGCGGCGCGGCCATTACCCAAAATCCTGTCGACCGGCGATGTCGACCGGCTGTTCGCGGTGATCGCCGAAAGGCTGGCGCGCACGCCGGTCGATCCGGCGGATCTGCGCCTGTCCGCGCTGGTCGAGCTGCTTTACGGGTCGGGATTGCGCGCGACCGAGCTGGTGTCGCTGCCGCGCAATGCGGTGTCGCCCGATCGCCCCTTCGTCATCCTGCGCGGCAAGGGCGGGCGCGAGCGGCTGGTGCCGATTTCGGATCGCGCGCGTGCCGCCGTGGCGGCGTGGCGCGGCGAGGTGCCGGCGGCCAGCGCGTGGCTTTTCCCGTCGCGCGCCGGGCATCTCAGCCGGGTGCGGCTGTTCCAGCTGATCCGCGCACTGGGCGCGGCGGCGGGCATCCCGCCCGACCGGATCAGTCCGCACGTGCTGCGCCACGCATTTGCCACGCACCTGCTGGAAGGGGGCGCGGACCTGCGCGCGCTCCAGGCGATGCTGGGGCATGCCGACATCGCGACGACCGAAATCTACACCCATGTCGACAGTCGCCGGCTGATCGAGCTGGTCAATGCGCGCCATCCGCTCGTTGACGTAAAGCCCCGTCGGCCCTAGCCCGCGCGCCATGGTGATGTTTCTGGATTTCGAAAAGCCGATCGCCGAGCTCCAGGCTCGCATCGACGAACTGCGCGATACCGCGAGCAGCGGCGAGCTCGACATCGGCGCGGAGATCGCGCGGCTGGAGGCCAAGTCGGAGCGGCTGCTGCGCGAAACCTATCAGCGGCTGACGCCGTGGCAGAAGACGCAGGTCGCCCGCCACCAGGACCGGCCGCATTTCAAGCATGTCGTCGCCGCGCTGTTCGACGATTTCATGGCCTTGGGCGGCGACCGCGCCTTTGCCGACGATCAGGCGATCCTGGGCGGCTTCGCACGGTTTCGCGGCCAGCGGGTGGTGGTGATCGGCCATGAAAAGGGCGACGATACCGCCAGCCGGCTGCGCCACAATTTCGGCATGGGCAAGCCGGAAGGCTATCGCAAGGCGATGCGCCTGATGGAGCTGGCCGACCGGTTCGGCCTGCCCGTCGTGACGCTGGTCGACACGCCCGGCGCGTTTCCCGGCGTCCAGGCGGAGGAGCGCGGTCAGGCCGAGGCGATCGCGCGTTCGACTCAGGTCAGCCTGAAGCTGGGCGTGCCGATGGTGTCGGCGATCCTGGGCGAGGGCGGATCGGGCGGCGCGATCGCGCTGGCGGCGGGTAACCGGGTGCTGATGATGGAGCACGCGGTCTATTCGGTGATCTCGCCCGAGGGGTGTGCGTCGATCCTGTGGCGGACCGCCGACAAGGCGGCCGATGCAGCCGAAGCGATGAAGGTGACGGCGCAGGAGCTGAAGGCGCTCAAGGTCATCGACATGGTCGTGCCCGAGCCGGTGGGCGGCGCGCATCGCGACCCGGCGGCGGCGATCGGTGCGCTGGGTGACGCGATTGCCGCGGCACTGGCGGGACTTTCAGGCAAGCCGGCGGATGTGCTGCGGCGCGACCGGCGACAGAAATTCCTGGCGATGGGGCGGATTTAGGAGCGTTGAGAGCGAACTGATTCTTCTCAAGCACCTCCCCTTCAGGGGAGGGGTTGGGGTGGGGCCTCGCCACACGCCCCGCGCCGGCTCCGGCAGCGTCGCGCCCGCCGGACAGCCCCCACCCCCAACCCCTCTCCTGAAGGGGAGGGGCTTGGAACATGTCGCTGCCACAGGCCCCGGCCACCGCCGGGGCAACGTCCATGAACCGCATGACGCCCCAAAACGAAAAGGGCGGCGTGACCGAAGCCACGCCGCCCCCCATCGGAGAATGATGTTTGCGGATCAGCCGCCGGTCGAGGCCGCCGGAGCCGCAGCACCACCGCCGGCGCCCGTCGCCGTGGTCATCGTGCCCGACACGTTCTCGAACGTGCTGGTCAGGCTGCTGCCCAGGCCCTGCATGGCGGCAATGGCGGCAACGGCGATCAGCGCGGCGATCAGGCCGTACTCGATCGCGGTGGCGCCCTTATTGTTCTTCAGGAAAGCGCGAATCTTCTGCATACCGGTCTCCATCTTCAAATAAACTGACTTCAATCACCCGACTGCTCCGGGGAGAGCCCGGTCCAGTAATTGCGTGTATCGGCGATCAGGGTTGAAAAATACTTAAGTGAACAAGGTTATAATCGCGTTAACCACCATTTTGGGGGGAATTTTCGCTGACCTTGGTCGACACATTATTCCAGATTTCCGACGTGACGCTGCCGACGCTGCTCAGGCTGGCGACCATTGCGATCACAACCAGGGAAACGATCAGGCCATATTCGATTGCGGTCGCGCCCTTTTGATCGGCGATCAACCGACGGACCTGGTTTTTCATCCCGCGTGTCAAGATGCCGAACTCCCGCTAATACTGCCCGGTCTACTGCCAAAGGAGTTAATGAATGCTCACCGCCGCGCCCGCCGCACCGCCGCTGATGCTGGTCTGCGCGGCGGCGATGGTCGACGGCGACGGCCGCGTGCTGGTCCAGCAGCGGCCGCCGGGCGGTGACATGGCGGGATTATGGGAGTTTCCCGGGGGCAAGATCGAGGCGGGGGAAACACCCGAGGCGGCGCTGATCCGCGAGCTTGGCGAGGAACTGGGCATCGACGTCGAGGCATCGTGCCTGGCCCCGGCGGTCTTTGCCAGCGCGCCGCTGGGCGCGCGCCATCTGTTGCTGCTGGTCTTCGTGCTGCGCAAATGGACGGGCGTGCCGACGGCCCGGCATGCGACCGCGCTCAGATGGTTGCGCCCCGTCGAACTCCACGCCCTGCCGATGCCGCCGGCCGACCGCCCGCTGATCGGGCTGATCGAGGCGTTGATTTAAGGAGGGATGATCTTGTGAGCGGCCCTGGCCTACCCCGGGGTTGCTTGCCAGTTGCGCACGCTAATCTTCACACGAAGCTGTAGGGATCGACGTCGACGCTGACCCGGACGCGCGCCGGCCATGCAAGCGTGCCCAGCCATGCGCGAATTTCGTCCTGAACCGCCAGGCCGCGGGTCGCGTGGACGAGCAGACGGAAGCGGTGGCGCCCGCGCAGCATCGCGAGCGGGGCGGGGGCGGGGCCATAGACGTGCATGCCCTCGCGATGGGGCGCAGAACGGCCGATCGCGCGGGCGGTGTCGTCGGCAGCCTCCCTGTCCTCGGACGAGACGATGATCGCGGCATACCGGCCGAAGGGCGGGGCGTCGGCCTCGCGGCGTGCCTGGGTTTCGGCGGCGTAGAAGCCCTCGGCATCGCCGCTGACCAGTGCCGCCATGACCGGCGCGGTCGGCTGGTGGGTCTGCAGGAGGACATGGCCGGGCTTTTCACCCCGCCCGGCGCGCCCGGCGACCTGCATGATCTGTTGAAAGGTGCGTTCGGATGCGCGGAGGTCGCCGCCGGAAAGACCCAGGTCGCCGTCGATCACGCCGACCAGCGTGAGGTCGGGAAAGTGATAGCCCTTGGTCACCAATTGCGTGCCGATGACGATGTCGATCTCCCGCGCGGTCATGCGGCGCACGAACTCGGCTGCCTTGGCCGGCGACCAGATGGTGTCCGAGGTGACGACGGCGGCACGCGCATCGGGCCATAAAGCGGCGACTTCGTCGGCGATCCGCTCCACCCCCGGGCCGCAGGCGACCAGGGCATCCTCCGCATCGCAATTGGGACAGGCGCGCGGGGTGGGGATCATGTGGCCGCAATGATGACACGACAGACGATGGATCAGCCGGTGCTCGACCATCCAGGCGGTGCAGTTCGGGCACTGGAAGCGGTGCCCGCACGCCCGGCACAGCGTCAGCGGCGCATAGCCGCGACGGTTGAGGAACAGCAGCGCCTGCTCCCCGCGCGCCAGCGTCGCATCGATCGCCTGTACCAGCCGGGGCGCGATCCAGCGGCCGCGCGGCGGCGGTTCGGCGATCAGGTCGATCGCCTCGATCGTCGGCAATTCGGCACCCCCGTGGCGCGCGGGCAGCCGGAGTTCGCGGTAGCGGCCGGCCGCCACCTGAACCCGCGTCTCGATCGCGGGCGTGGCCGACGCCAGCACGACCGGGCAGAACTCAAAGCGCGCGCGCATGACCGCGACGTCGCGGGCGTGATAATGCACGCCCTCTTCCTGCTTGAAGCTCGTTTCGTGCGCCTCGTCGACGATGATGAGCCCGAGGTTGCGATAGGGCAGGAACAGCGCCGATCGCGCGCCCACCGTCACCCGCGCCTCGCCGGTGGCGATCGCGCGCCACGCGCGGCGGCGCTGCGACTGGCGCAGGTCGGAATGCCAGGCGACCGGCGCGCAGTCGAAACGCGCGTTGAAGCGATCGAGAAACGGCTCGGTCAGCGCGATTTCGGGCAGCAGCACGAGCGTCTGGCGCCCGTCGCGCAAGGCCCGGGCGATCGCTTCGAAATAGACTTCGGTCTTGCCCGACCCGGTGACGCCGTCGAGCAGGAACGGCTGGAATTCGCGCGCGGCGACCGCGTCGGCCAGTGCGGTTGCGGCGTCGCGCTGGGCCGGGTTCAGCCGGGGCGGCGCATGATCGGGGTCGGGCAGGGGATAGGGCGAATCAAGATCGACTTCGACCGCCGCGATCGCGCCGGCGTTGACCAGCCCGCGAATGACCGCGTCCGACACGCCCGCGATCGTCGCGAGCTCGCGGATCAGCCCCTGGCGATCGCCGATCCGCTCGATCGCCTGGGCGCGTTGCGGCGTCAGCCGTTCGGGCACGACGCCGGTTGCGCGATATTCGGTGATGCGCTTCACCCCCTCCAGCGCCGATGTCGATGCCAGCGCCATGCGCAGGACCGCGGCGGGCGGGGCGAGATAATAATCGGCGGCCCATTCGACCAAGCGGCGCAGCGCGGCGGGGATCGGCGGCGCGTCGGCGACCGCGATCAGATTGCGCAGGCGGTTGTCGCCCACCTCCTCGGTCACCAGCCGATCGGCTTCCCAGACCACGCCGACGAGCTGACGGGGGCCGAGCGGGGCGACGACGATCGAGCCCGGTTCGACCGTCATGCCGGCGGGCACCCGGTAATCGAGCGGACCGAGCGCGGAATTGAGGACGAGCACGCGAGCGCGGGGAAGAGGCATCGCCGCTATCTAGGGCGTGCGGGCACGCGGGGGAACCGGGGAAGGGGAGCGGTGCGCGCGTCAGGCTGCCCGCGTGGTGACCCCTGGACGAAACCGCAGCCCGGAATAGCTGCGCGCCGTGCCGCGTTCGAGGCGCTTGGCCTCGTAGAGCGCGGCGTCGGCGCGGCGGATGAATTCGCGGGTCGACGTGACCAGCGGGCTGAATTCCGAATAGCCGATTGTCCCCGACATGCCGATCGCGCCCTGGCCCGTATGGACCGGCAGCTTGAGGTCGCCGGTCAGCCGCTCGATCGTCGGGGCGGGATCCGCGCAGATCGCCGGGTCGGTGACGATCAGGGCAAATTCGTCGCCACCCAGCCGGGCCGCGAAGCTGTCGGCGAGATAGGGCGCGCGCAGCCGCCGCCCGACCGCGCGCAGCACGTCGTCGCCGGTCAGGTGGCCGTGGGTGTCGTTGATCGCCTTGAACCCGTCGAGATCGATCAGCACCAGCGTCAGCGGCGCCTCACCCAGCCGCGCGCGCGCCATCGCGTTCTCGAGCTCGCGGTTGAACGCGGCGCGATTGCCGATCCGCGTCACCTCGTCGACGGCCGCCGACCGGCGGAGGCTCTGTTCCATCATGTAGCGTTCGGTGATGTCCTGGATCAGGCCGGTGACCGCGACCGGCCGCCCCTTTTCCAACTCGACTTCGCCGATACAGCGCACGCGCAACGGCCGCTGGCGCGCGGTGACGAAATCGACTTCGAAATTGAAGCTTTCGCCTGTTTCGATCGTGCGGGCGAGCGCATCGCTGACGACTGCGCGGGCGTGCGGCGGATAATAATCGAGCGCGGTTTCCACGGTCAGCGGGCTGCCGGGATCGAGCTCGTGGATGCGATACACGCCCTCGGACCAGACGACGGTGTTGTCGACGATCGAATAGCGCCACGAACCGATCATCGCCAGCCGCTCGGCCTGGTGAAAGGTCCGCTCCTGACGGCGCAGCGCCTGGGCACCCGCGCTCGCGCTTTCTGCCAGCGTCATCGCCTGATGCGCGCTGGTGCGTGCCGCGATCAGCGTTCCGGCGATCACGGCCAGCTCGCGCAGCTGTTCCTGCTGGCGCGCGGTGAGCGTGCGCGGCTGGTGGTCGATCCCGCACAGCGTGCCGATCACCCGCGGTTCGACATCATGGTCGATCGCCGCCGTGACCGGCGCGCCGATATAGAAGCGGATCTGGTGATGCTCGGTCAGGCCCATGCGGTCGGCAAATTGCGGCTCGCTCAACAGATCGCTGATCTCGACGACATCGCCGTTCGCGACGGTGACGTCGCACAGCGCATTCGCCCGCGGCAGCTCGATCCGGTCGACGCCGGTCGACGCCTTGGTCCACACCCGCGCGCGGTCGACCAGGGTGAGCATCGCCACCGGCACGTCGAGGACTTCGGCAGCAATGCGCACCAGCGCGTCGAACGCGGCTTCGCGGGGCGTATCCAGCAATGCCTGGGCGTCGAGCGCGCGCTGACGACCCTCCTCTTCCGGCGTTGGCGGTACGATGGGTTCGAACATCCTGCCGATCTATTCGGGCGTTGGTTAAATTAGCGTGCAACGCTTGCCCGCTGCGGACCGATCGGCGAAAGGACGGCTAAACCAGGGAGCACACCCGATGAAATTCTTTGTCGACACCGCCGACACCGCCGAAATCCGATCGCTGGCCGAATCGGGCCTGGTCGACGGCGTCACCACCAACCCGTCGCTGATCCACAAATCGGGGCGCGATTTCCTGGAGGTCGTCCGCGAAATCTGCGCGATCGTCGACGGGCCGGTGTCGGCCGAGGTCGTCGCGCTCGATTACGAGGGCATGATGCGCGAGGCGGAGATCGTGCGGAAGATCGCCGACAATGTCGCGGTAAAGGTGCCGCTGACCATCGACGGCCTGCGCGCGTGCAAGGCGCTGACCAGCGACGGCACGATGGTCAACGTGACCCTGTGCTTTTCCGCCAACCAGGCGCTGCTCGCGGCCAAGGCGGGGGCGACCTTCATCTCGCCATTCGTCGGCCGCCACGACGACAACGGCTTCGACGGCATGGAGCTGATCGCCGACATCCGGCTGATCTATGACAATTACGCCTTCGGCACCGAAATCCTGGTCGCCAGCGTCCGCCACCCGGTCCACATCCTGGAAGCCGCCAAGATCGGCGCGGACGTGATGACCGCGCCGCCCTCGGTGATCCGCCAGCTGGTCAAGCACCCGCTGACCGACAAGGGGATCGAAGGCTTCCTGGCCGACTGGAAAGCGACGGGCCAGACGATCGGGTGACCGCGCACGGCCGTTATTTGCGCACCGCGTTCCAGTTGAACAGGAAGGTGCGGTGTTCGGCCCAGGTCTGTCCCTGAACGCTGTCGCCGACGAGGCACGCGGCGCTGTGATAGGGGCCGACCCCGTCACTTGTCCGGAAACTCACACAGGTCCGATTGCGGTCGGTTTTCCAGCGGCCGGATTCGATCGTGCTGTCGTAAAAGCTGCCCGCGACGCTGCCGTCGGGCCTGAGGTCGAGGACCATCGGCTTGGTATAGGGCGGGTCGTTCGGGTTGCTGCTGAGATCGACCACCCATTCGCCGCCGAGCGGGGCTGGGCTGGCCGGCGCGGGGCTCGCCTGGGCCAGCAAAAGGATGATCGCGATGGGCAGCATGTCAGCTCCTTGCTTCGCCCGCCAAACTCGATTGTTTCGCGGTGGCGGTCAACGCTAGACTCGCGCGCGTGACAGGTCCGCTCCCACTCGCTTTCGCGGCGCATCTCTCCCGCGACCGGCGGCGGTCGGTGCATACGGTGCGGGCGTATCAGGCGACGGCGGAGCGGTTGCTGGCGTTTCTGGGCGGGCATTGGGGGGCGCAGGTGGATGCGGCGGCGCTCGCCCGCGTGACCCCGGCGGACCTGCGCGCGTTCCTGGCGGCGCGGCGGGGCGAGGGGATCGGCAATCTGTCGGCGGCGCGCGAATTGTCGGCGGTGCGCGCGTTCCTGAAATTCGCGGGCGGCGAGGGGGCGGAACTGCCGCGCCTGAAAGGCCCGCGCGTCAAGAAAGGCGTGCCGCGGCCGATCGCGCCCGACGAGGCCGTTGCACTGGCCGAGGATGTTGCGGAGCAATCGGACGAAGCGTGGATTTCGGCACGCGACTGGGCAGTGCTGATGCTGCTTTATGGCGCGGGGCTGCGCATCGGCGAGGCGATGGCGCTGACCGGCGCGATCCTGCCGCTCGGCGAGACGCTGGTCGTCACGGGCAAGCGGGCCAAGACGCGGCTGGTGCCGCTGCTGCCGCAGGTGCGCGAGGCGATCGAGGCTTATGTGCGGCTGTGCCCCTTTGGCGTTGCGCGCGATGCGCCGCTGTTCCGGGGCGCGCGCGGCGGGCCGCTCTCACCGGCGATCATCCGCCGGTCGGTGCGCCGGGCGCGGGTGCGGCTGGGGCTGGGCGATCGCACCACGCCGCATGCGCTGCGCCACAGCTTCGCCACGCATCTGCTGGGTCGAGGGGCCGATCTGCGCGCGCTCCAGGCACTGCTCGGCCATGCGAGCCTGAGTTCGACGCAGGTCTATACCGCGGTCGATGCCGCGCACCTGATGGATGTGTATCGCAACGCCCATCCGCGGGCGTGAGGGGGCACCCCAACCCGTCATGCCAGCGCAGGCTGGCATCTCGTGCCGCAGAGGTTCCGCAAGTGGCTTGAGGCCCCAGCCTGCGCTGGGGCGACGTGAGGCGTGTCAAACAGCGTCGCGGCCAGCGGACAGGCCCCACCCCAACCCCTCCCCTGAAGGGGAGGGGCTTTATCGCCTCAATCTTCGCGCGGCTTCCAGGTAAACACCCGGATCACATAATAGGCGACCATCGCGATGATGACCCCGGTCGACACCGGTCCCAGCCATTCGTCGACCTGAGCATAGCGCGAACCCAGCTCATAGCCCGCGACCGCCAGCGCCGTGGTCCAGCCCAGCGTGCCGAGCGTCGACCAGATCAGGAATTCGCGCCACGGCATTTCGAACAGCCCGGCGGGAATCGACACCAGGGAGCGGATCGTCGGCATCATCCGGCCGAGGAAGACGAACCAATGGTCATATTTGTCGAAGAACGCATCCGCCCGCTTCACTTCGCGCCAGTCGAGCGTCAGCCAGCGGCCCCAGCGGTCGATGATCGGCTTGAACCGGTCATAGCCCAGCCAGCGGGCAAAGGCGTACCACAGGACGTTGCCGACCATCGCACCCGCCGTGCCGGCCAGGATCACGCCCCACAAGGTCATCGTGCCGCGCGCCGCCTGAAGGCCGGACAGCGACATGATGATTTCCGACGGGATGGGCGGGAACACGGTCTCCAGCAGCATCAGCAGGAACACCCCCAGATAGGAGGATTGTTCGATCAGCTCGCGGATCCAGTCACCCATGGCGCGCGCTCCGTGCGGCGACGCGCGCCTCGATCGCGTCCCAGATCATGCCGGCGGTGTCGGTGCCGTTGAACCGGTCGATCGCGACGATGCCGGTCGGCGAGGTGACGTTGATTTCGGTCAGCCACTGGCCGCCGATCACGTCGATGCCGACGAAGATCAGCCCGCGCCGCTTCAACTCCGGGCCGAGCGCGGCGCAGATCTCGCGCTCGCGCTCCGTCAGGTCGGTCGCAATCGCCGATCCGCCGACCGCCAGGTTAGACCGGATTTCGCCCTCGCCGGGCAGGCGGTTGATCGCGCCCGCGATTTCGCCGTCGACCAGCACGATGCGCTTGTCGCCCTTCGCGATTTCGGGAAGGAACGCCTGGACCATGTGCGGCTCGCGATAGGCCTGGTTGAACACCTCGATCAGCGAGGACAGGTTCTGGCCATCGGCGTCGATCTTGAAGATCGCCTTGCCGCCATTGCCGTGCAGCGGCTTGACGACGATCGCGCCGTGCTCCGCGAGGAACGCGCGGGCTTCGTCGACCGATCGGGTGACCAGCGTCGGCGGCATATATTGCGCGAAATCGAGCACCCAGACCTTTTCGGGCGCGTTGCGCACCGATGCGGGATCGTTGACCACCAAAGTCCGGTCGCTGATCCGTTCGAGCAAATGGGTGGCGGTGATGTAGCCCAGGTCGAAGGGCGGGTCCTGGCGCATCAGCACGACATCCGCGTCCTCGCCCAGGTCAAGGCGGATCGGATCGGCGAAGTCGAAATGGTTGCCGACCTCGCGCCGCACGGTGACCGGATGCGCGCGCGTCCAAACGCGGCCGGCGGAATAATTGAGGTCCTCGGGCGCATAATGGAACAGCCGGTGTCCACGCGCTTGGGCCGAGAGCATGAGCGCGAAGCTCGAGTCCCCGGCAATGTTGATCTGGTCCAGCGGGTCCATCTGGATGGCGACGGTCAGGGTCATCGAGCGTCCTTGTGGGGGTGTGCGAACCAGTCTTTCCCGGACCTCGGATGTTGAGCGGCTGACCCAGCGTTGGAGTTTGAAGCCAAGCGCGGCCAACCTTCTACCGTCACCCCGGGCTTGACCCGGGGTCCCGCTGCCTGATCCGCCACAAGAAGAAGCGGGACCCCGGCGCGAGGCCGGGGTGACGGGAAAGTCTGGGGTATGATGCTCAAAGACGACACGGATGAGTCAGCTTTTCAACATGAGCGGTGAGGGATGAATTTGAGTGCCATAGGACCAGTTTCCCCCATGCGAAAGCGCCGTCGCGTTCACCCGGCGTAGCGCGCGGCCGTTTCGCGGATCAGCGCGATCATGTTCGGAATGCCCTGGGTGCGGTTGGAGCTGAGCTGGTTCTTGAGGTCGAAGGGCGCGAGCGCGGTGTCGATGTCGGTCGCCAGGATCGCGGGCGGCGGCTGGTCCTGCACGGTGAGCAGCACGAGCGCGATGATCCCCTTGGTGATCGCGGCATTGCTGTCGGCGAGGAAGTGCAGCGTGCCGTCGTCGCGCACGGTCGGATAGACCCAGACCGAGGCGGAGCAGCCGCGCACCAGCGTCGCATCGGTCTTGAGCGCTTCGGGCATGGGCGCGAGCCCGCGGCCAAGGTCGATCAGCAGGCGGTAGCGGTCGTCGGGATCGAGGAAGCCATATTCGTCGGCTAGGTCGGCAAGCTTTGTCATGCGGCGCGATATAGCGGGCACGGCGCGGATGGGAATGCGGGATTGGGGGCGAGGGGGGCTCCCGGTTCTGCTAAAGGCCCCGGCCTTCGGGGTTTCCCGCAAATTACTACTTTGCGGGGGCCCCTGCGCTGGGCCGACGCGCTACCTGTCGTCGCCCCGGCGGAGGCCGGGGCCTCTCACCACTTTAAGCACCTCCCGCAGGCCAGGGCCTCTGGCTAATCCAGCGACCCTCAACGCTGGGGCCGCTCGCCAATCAGAGATCCACCCCCGCTGCGATCGCTTCCAGCTTGCGGACGCGTTCCTTGAGGTCCGCAATCTCGATCCGCGCGCCGGCCGAGCTTGGCTGGGGCTGGGCGCTCTGGCCCGTGACCATCAGCTCCTGCTGCTTGAGTGCCAGCCAGCCGCGCCAGGCGGTGAGCGCCGCGGCGGTGATCATCGCCACGCCGGCGAGCAGCGCGGTGGTGATCGCGAGGGTGAGCATCGGGTCGGTCATGTTCTCGCTCCCTTGTGTCGGACGCGGTTCCGGAGTCGGCTGTGGCGTTGCTCACCGCAGCCGTCGGTGCGTCGCTATTCCCTGATTGCGCGTCAGTTCAGCGGCTGATCGCGCAGCGTCTCGATTTCATGGGCCAGCGTGGTGCCGCGGTCGGTGACGACGCGCTCCAGCACGCGCACCCGCTGTTCCAGCCGTTCGACCTGCGCGGCATATTGCGCGGCCTTTTCGGCGGTTTGCGCATTGAGCGCCTTGGTCATCGCTTCCTTGTGCTTCAGCCACCGCTTGAACATGTCGCCGCCCACGCCAAGCATCACGGGCAGGCCGACGACGATGAAGAAGAAACCGATGACCATCCAGCCCTTGTCCATGATGCTCTCCCTCAGCTTACCGCTTCATCGCGCAGCGCGTCGATTTCGTGCGCCAATACGGTGCCGCGATCGGTGACGACGCGCTCAAGGACCCGGATGCGCTGTTCCAGACGCTTGATGTGGGCGGACAGGTGCGCGACTTCGTCACTGTCCTGAGTGGTCAATCTGGCAATCACCAGCTCGCTTTCCTGCGCCCGGCGCTGCAGGTCGGCGATCAGCTTATCTTTTTCAGCCTGTTCGCGATTTTTGCGGTTTTCCTCGATGCTCCCAGCAATCGTGGACCAAGCTGCGCCCCCGATAACCAGGATCATCAGACCCCACAGAATGAATTCCTTCATCGCGTCTCACCCTCTCAATTCGACCGCCCGCGCAGCTGCTCGATCTCGCGGTCGAGCAGGTGGCTGCTATCGGTGACAATCCGCTCGACATTGGCGAGCCGGTCCTTGACCGCGCCCAGTTCGGCGCGCAGCTGCGCGTTTTCCTGGCTGAGCAGCTTGATCCGTTCCATCGCCTCGTCATTACGCTGCGGATAGATGGACTGGCCCCAGGCACCGTCAAGCGGATAGCCATGTTTGACCCGCATCCACGTGGTGAGCACCCAGCCGCCGATCCCGAGTGCGGTGAGCGTGACGATCAGCGGCGCCGCGTTCAGAATCTGTCCGATATGTTCCATGAACTTTGCTTCCCTGTTCGTGGCGATCAACGCAGCGCGTCGATCTCTCGGGCGATGCGGTCGGCGGGATCGGTAGCGATCCGTTCCAGCACTGCGATGCGCTCCTCGAGCCGCATGATCTGACCCGTCAGCCGCTCGTTTTCGTGCGACAGCAGTTCGATCTTGCGATCAGCATCCGGGTTCGGACGCGGGGTCATCTCGCCCCGTTCATCCTCGATCGGATAGCCGTTCTTGGCGCGTATCCAGGTGGTGACCAGACCGCCGATCATCGACATGGCGATGAGCGCGATGACGAAATTCGGTCCACCCCAGCTCATTGTGCTTCTCCCTGTTTCATCGAAGGCCGTTCAGGCCAGCGTCTCGATCTCGCGCGCCACGCGGCGGGCGGGATCGGTGGCGATCACTTCGAGCACTTCGACGCGCTCCTCGATCAGCCGGAGGTTGAAATTGAGCCGCTCATTCTCCTGGCGCAGCGCGGCGATCTCGGCGGCGTTTTCGGTGGCGGCGGCCTGGCCTGCCTGGCCCGTGCGGCCCCGAAGCCAGCTGGCGGCCAGCCAGGTCGTCAGGCCCAGCGCGGCGAGCAGCATCAGCGGCTTCATCAACTCCATCAGCAGATGTTCGGACATGTTCGTCTTCCCTGTTGTGCCCGATGGTGCTTACCGCAGGCTGTCGATTTCGTCGGCGAGGCGGCGGTTGCGGCTGGTATAGTAGAGCTCGATGTCGGCGAGGCGACGGTCGATGTCGCGGAACTTCGAGCGGACTTCCGACGTCGAACGGCTGGGGTTCGAGCGCACGCCCTGCCAGAACTTGGCGTCCTCGGGGCTGCCATACAGGCCCGAAGGCTTTACCGGCGCAAGCCAGGCGATCATGAAATAGGCGATGATCGTCCAGGGAAACCCGCCCAGCAGCGTCAGGATGACGGCCCCGATCCGGACCCACATCACGTCGACCCCGGTATAGTCGGCGATCCCGGCGCACACGCCCGACCATTTGCCGTTCTGTTTGTCGAGATAGAGTTTCGTGCGGCTGGCGGACATTTCAGTTCCTCCTGGTATAGTCGTAGCCGGTGGGCTCAGGCGATGCCTGGTTCGGCCGGAAATCGGGGTCGTCGGCGGCGATGATGCGCTCCACGGTCTGGAGCCGCTCCTCGAGCCGGCGGGCGGTGTAGTGGAGTTCGTCGAGGAGTTTTTCGTCCTCGCCGGTCAGCGTCGCCGACTGCTTCCACTTGGTGATGTAGTGCATGACCACCCAGGGGAGCCCGATGAAGAGCATCCCCACGATCATGATGGGAAGGAAGACGTCTTCCATGGCGTCAGCCCTCCTTGTTCAGGCGGGCCTTCAGCGCGGCCAGCTCGGCATCGACCTTCTCGGCCGACTTGAGCTCGGCGATCTCCTCCTCCAGCGACTTGGGCGCGCCGCCCAGGCCGGCCGCATCCGCCCGGCCTTCGGCCAGGTCGACGCGACGCTCCATCAGGTCGAAGCGGCTGAAGGCGTCCTGCATCCGCTCACCGGCGTACATTTCGCGCACGCGCAGGCGATTGGTCGCGCTTTCGAGCCGGGTGACGATCGAGTTCTGGCGGGCGCGTGCCTCGCGCAGCTTGTTCTGCAGCTTGGTGATGTCCTCTTCCGACGCCTTGAGCGCATCGTCGAGCACATGGATCTCCTGGGCGAGCTGCTCGGCCATGTCGGCGGCCTTCTGCTTTTCGACCAGCGCGGCCTTGGCCAGATCCTCGCGGCCCTTGCTCAGCGCGAGCTCGGCCTTTTCGGTCCAGCTCTCCTGCAGCTTCTCAAGCTTGGCGATGTGGCGGCGCATTTCCTTTTGATCCGCGATGGTGCGCGCGGCGGAGGCGCGAACCTCGACCAGAGTCTCCTCCATTTCGAGGATGATCATCCGGATCATCTTGGCCGGGTCCTCCGCCTTGTCGAGCAGGTCGGTGACGTTCGCGGCGATGATGTCGCGGGTTCGGGAAAAAATGCCCATCTGGGATACTCCTTCGTGCGTGCAATCAGGTTTGACGGGCCGGGGCGACGTTGGGGGCGTCGCCGCCCCGGCCGGGACGGATCAGCTGTTCAGGCTGTCCGGGTTGCTCTTGACGTGGCCGCGAGCGACCTTGGTCGAGGTGTTGCGGATCTTCGCCCGCTCGGGGTTGAGGCTCGGGTCGCCGAAGAACACCTCCATCGCGACGGTACGGGCCGACCCGCGCAGCGCCTGGGGCATCTGCGGGAAATTGACCTTCGACACCGCGCGCATCGCTTCGCGGTCGAGCACGGCGTTTCCGGTCGGCCGGGCCAGCGTCGCGCCGCGGCACTTGCCGTCGGCGTCGAACGTCACGGCGACGATCGCTGCCGCGTTCTGGCGAACCGCCTGCGGCACACCGTCGATCGAGCGGATGTTCGCATTGAGGCTGTTGGCCACACGCGCCATCCACTGGTCACGGCTCATTTCGCGCGCCTCGGCGGCGGCGGGCTGGGCAAGACCGAGCAGCAGCGCCGCACCGCAAATCCCGACGGGGAGCAGGGTGGCAAGGCGGGTCGTGGCATTCTGGCGTTCCATGGGTTTTCTCCCTGAACCTTGGTATCGTTGTCCACCGCTGCGGGTGGTGCAACAGGCTTTGCAACCGCTGTGCCAAATCAAGGAGTGGCGGTTTTGCGACCTTTCGCCCCGATGAACGGGCCGCGATGCGATCGACACTTGCCAAGTGTTGGGATTCTACGCCAAGTGCCAGGCCATGGAACGCGCGAGCCAGGTCATCGGACAGTCGACCGTCTTTCTGGACGTGCTGGAGCGTGCCAGTCGCGCCGCCGCGCTCGACCGCCCGGTGCTGGTGATCGGCGAACGCGGCACCGGCAAGGAACTGGTTGCCGAACGACTACATCGGCTCAGCCCGCGCTGGGACCAGCCGCTGATCGTGATGAACTGCGCGGCACTTCCCGAAACCCTGATCGAAGCCGAGCTGTTCGGGCATGAGGCGGGCGCATTCACCGGGGCGACCAAGTCGCGCGCCGGCCGGTTCGAGGAAGCGCATGGCGGCACGCTGTTCCTCGATGAACTCGGCACATTGTCGATGGCGGCGCAGGAGCGGCTGCTGCGCGCGGTTGAATATGGCGAGGTGACGCGGATCGGTTCATCGCGGCCGTTGCGCGTCGACGTACGCATCGTGGCGGCGACCAACGAACATCTGCCCGACCGGGTCGATCGGGGCACGTTTCGCGCCGACCTGCTCGACCGGCTGTCGTTCGAGGTCGTGACGCTGCCGCCGCTGCGCGCGCGTGCCGGCGACATCCTGGTGCTGGCCGAACATTTCGGCCGGCGCATGGCGTCGGAACTGGGCCGCGACCGATGGGAAGGATTCGGCCCGCTCGCGCTCGACCAGCTGACCCAGTATCACTGGCCGGGCAATGTCCGCGAACTGCGCAACGTCGTCGAGCGCGCGGTCTATCGCTGGGAAATCGCGGGGCCGATCGACGCGATCGAGATCGATCCGTTCGCATCGCCCTATCGCCCGGGCCCGGCCACTGTCCCGACCCCCGCCGACGGTGGGGTCGCGCCCGCAGCGAGCCCGGCAGTCGCCCCGCCGCCGATCGGCGAGGCGCCGTGCGAGGGGCAGGACTTCAAGAGCCGGGTCAACCGGTTCGAGCGCGAGTTGCTGGCGCGCGCGCTGGCCGAGCAGCGGTTCAACCAGCGCGCGACCGCCGATGCGCTGGGGCTTAGCTATGATCAGCTGCGCCATGCGCTCAAGCGGCACAATCTGCTCGGGCACCTGGGCTGAGGCGAAATTGCGCCCGACGTACCGTCCTTGGGTCAGTCAGCGGAATTTTGATGCGGCAAAGCGCGGCCTGATGCGTTAGGCGGACACCCGAGCCGTTACTGCCAAGGAGGACATTATGGCCTTTGAACTTCCCGCACTGCCCTATGCCAAGGACGCGCTGGCACCGCACATGTCGGCCGAAACGCTCGAATTCCACCATGGCAAGCACCACAAGGCCTATGTCGACAAGACCAACGGCCTGGTCGAGGAAAAGGGCCTTGGCGGTCATTCGCTGTCGGCGCTGATCCGCCATGCCAAGGACGCGGGCGACAAGGGCCTGTTCAATAATTCCGCGCAGATCTGGAACCACACCTTCTTCTGGCACTGCCTGTCGCCCGAGAAGCAGGCGCCGAGCGGCAAGCTGGCCGAGATGATCAACGAAAGCTTCGGCTCGGCCGAGGCGCTGGTCGAGAAGATCAAGGCCGAGAGCGTCGGCCATTTCGCCAGCGGCTGGGGCTGGCTGGTGCTCGACGGCGGCAGCCTGAAGGTGACCTCGCTCCATGATGCCGACACCCCGGTCGTCCATGACGGCATGAAGCCGCTGCTGACCATCGACGTGTGGGAGCATGCCTATTATGTCGACTACCGCAATGCGCGCCCGGCCTATCTGGACGCGGTGACCGCGAACCTGATCAACTGGGAATTCGTGGCGCAAAATCTCGACGGCGAGGGCGTGAGCCGCGCCGACCAGGGCTGAGCTGAAGGCGGGCCGCCCCGGCGCAAAGCGGGGCGGCCGGCCGCTTATACGTCATCCCGTTGAAGGCCGGGATCGCTCGCCGAAGTCGGGCTCCAACTGCCAACGGCCCCGGCCTGCGCCGGGGCGACGCCATGTGGTCAGCCCTCCGGCGGCACCGGTATGTCGGCGGGGGGTTCGGTCTGAAGCCCGTGCCTGAGCAGCATCGGAATGTTGGCAAAGGCAAAGAGCAGGGTCAGCGGCGCCGCGCCCCACAGCTTGAACCCGACCCAGAAATCCCAGCTCGCCGACCGCCAGACGACCTCGTTCAACACCGCCATGAAGGCGAAGAAGATCGTCCAGTTGCGCGTCAGCTTTCGCCATCCGATCGCGCTCAAGCCGGGATAGGCGCTTTCGAGCAGCATCTGGAGCAGCGGCCGTCCGGTCGCCAAACCATAGGCGAGGATGACCGCGAACATCGTGTAGACGATGGTCGGCTTGATCTTGATGAACGTCTCGTCATGAAAATAGAGGGTCAGGCTGCCGAACAGCAGCACCAACGCGCTCGAAATCCACAGCATCGGCGAGATGTGTCGCGCCTTCCACCACGACAGCACCATCGCGGCGATGATCGCCACCATGAAGGCGGCGGTCGCGGCCAGGATACGGCTGAGCTGGGGCCCGCCGCTTAGCGTGTTGACCAGGAAGAAAACGGCAAGCGGGCCGAAATCGACGGCCATGCGCAGGCCGGGCGATAGGGCGGGGCGTTCGGTGGGTGACATGGCGTGTCGTGTAGGGCGCGCGGGGCGGCGCTTCAACCGATGTCGCGTCGTCCCGGCAGAGGCCGGGACCGCTGGCCAACTTAGCGCCTCACCTGCCAGAAGCCCTTGCTCCGGGGCGACGATCAGCTTCGGCGCACCTGCTCGACGCCCGCGATGATCCTCGAGACCTGATTGGCGTCGAAGGGGCGCAGGTCCTCGGCGGTCTCGCCCACGCCGATCGCGTGAATCGGCAGGCCGAATTGTTCGGCCGCCGCGACCAGCACGCCACCACGCGCGGTGCCGTCCAGCTTGGTCATCACCAGCCCCGTGACGCCCGCGACTTCCTTGAACACCTCGATCTGGCTGAGCGCATTCTGGCCGGTGGTCGCGTCGAGCACGAGCACGACGTCGTGCGGCGAATCGGGGTTGATGCGGCCCAGCACGCGACGAATCTTGGCGAGCTCGTCCATCAGCTCGCGCTTGTTCTGCAGCCGCCCGGCGGTGTCGACGATCAGCACATCGATGCCCGTCGCGGTCGCTTGCTTGACCGCCTCGAACACGATGCCGGCCGCATCGCCGCCCTCGGCACCCGAGACGATGGGCACGCCGATCCGTTCGGCCCAGGTGCGCAGCTGGCCGATCGCGGCCGCGCGGAACGTATCGCCGGCGGCGAGCATCACGCCATAATCCTGATCGGTCAGCCATTTGGCGAGCTTGGCGATCGTCGTCGTCTTGCCCGATCCGTTGACGCCGATGACCAGGATCACCTGAGGGCGGGGGAAGGCGCTGATCTCGAGCGGTCGCGCCACGGGCTCGAGCGCGCGCTCGATCTCCTCGGCGACGACCAGGCGGATGCCGAGCTCCTCCATGTTGCGCTCATACTGACCCTCGCCCAGCCTGGCGCGTACTCGCGCGGCGGTAGCGGGGCCGAGGTCGGAGGCGATCAGGGCTTCCTCGATCTCGTCGAGCGTCGCGTCGGTCAGCCGCGCCGCCGACAGCCCGGCCAGATTGCCGAGCAATCGGTCCGACGTCTTCCTGAACCCGCCGAGCAGGCGTTCGGACCAGCTGCTCATCGGGCCGTGCCCACCAGCATGTCGTTAGCGACGGAGTCTATTTCGACGGTCACGATGTCTCCGATGTTCCGGGCCGGGGTGGTGAGCGCCACATTCGCGAAATTGTCGGCATGGCCGCGCGTTCCCGGCCGCTCGACCAGTATCTGCTGCCGCGTGCCGACCAGGGTGCGCAGCCATGCCCCCCGGCGGATCGCGGCACGCTCGCGAAGCGCGGCCGCGCGCGCTTTGACACGCGCCGGTTCGATCTGCGGCATCCGCGCGGCCGGGGTGCCGGCGCGTGGCGAATAGGGGAAGATATGCGCGTGGACGATGTCGCAATCGTCGATCAGCGCGCGCGTGTTTGCGGCCATCGCCTCGTCCTCGGTCGGGAAGCCGGCGATCAGGTCGGCGCCGATCGCGATGTCCGGCCGCGCCGCCTTCAGCCGCGCGACGATCGCCACCGCCTGGGCGCGGCTGTGGCGGCGCTTCATCCGCTTGAGGATCAGGTCGTCGCCCGCCTGGAGCGAGAGATGGACATGGGGCAGCATGCGCGCCTCGCCGGTCAGCAGGTCGAACAGCCGGCCGTCGATCTCGATCGAATCGAGCGACGACAGCCGCAGCCGTTCGACCCGCGTGTGCGTCAGGACGCGCTCGACCAGCGCCCCCAGCGTCGGCCGGCCCGGCAGGTCCGCGCCATAGCTCGTCAGGTCGACGCCGGTCAGCACGACCTCGCGGCGCCCGCCCGCCACCAGGTCGGCGATGCGATCGACCACCGCCCCCGCCGGCACGGAACGGCTGTTGCCGCGCCCGAACGGGATCGCGCAGAAGGTGCAGCGATGGTCGCAGCCATTCTGCACCTCGACGAACGCCCGCACATGCTCGGAAAAGCTGGCGGCAAGGTGCGGCGCGGTGTCGCGCACGGCCATGATGTCGCTGACCATGACCGGTGTCGTGCTGGCCCAGGCGGCGGCGGTCAGCTTGTCGCGATTGCCGATCACGCGCGTGACTTCGGGCATCGCCGCGAAGCTCGCCGCGTCGATCTGCGCCGCGCAGCCGGTGACGATCAGCTCGGCATCGGGTCGTGCGCGGCGGGCGCGACGGATGGCCTGGCGCGTCTGTTTCACCGCTTCGTTGGTCACCGCGCAGCTGTTGACGACGATCGTGTCGCGCTCGCCCAGCAGCGCACGGATCGTCTCGCTCTCCGCAATGTTGAGGCGGCAGCCGAGGCTGATGATGTCGGGGCCGGCGGGCATGGCGGCCGATCTAGGCGCGGGGCGGTCGAAAGTCCACGCAGCCGATCGCTGACGCCGGCGCGATTCACCAAGGTTTCATTTGTTACGGTTAGCTATGGAAATGAACGACCAGGACTTTCGACGGCAATGTTCGATCAAACCCGTCAGGCATCTTTGTGGAAAGCGGTGAATCGATCGCAACTCGTCGCGGAGTTCACGCCGACGGGAACCCTGTCCTGGGCCAATGAAAAGTTCCTGTCGACCTTCGGCTATCGGATCGAGGAGATTGCGGGTCGCCATCACAGTCAGTTCTGCGACCCGGTCTACGCGGCATCGCCAGGCTATGCGGCGTTTTGGCAAATGCTTGCCACCGAAGCCGATCACTCGGGCGAGGTGCTTCGCGTCGCGCGCGGTGGACGGCATATCTGGCTTCAGGCGACCTATTCCAGCCTGATTTCGGACGATGGCCAGCCGAAGATTCTGAAGGTCGCAAGCGACGTGACCGCGGCCAAGCTGCGCATGGCGGAGGATGCCGCAAAGCTGGACGCGCTCGACCGCTGGTTGATGATCGCAGAGTTCGATGCTGGCGGCAGGATGGTTCGCGCCAACCGGCAAATGATCGAGACGCTCGGCCACGGCCGTGACGGCGAAACCATGCCGCACGTCCGCGAGCTCTGGGCCGCTGATATCCATCCGCACCGCGGCGAGGATATATGGCCGCAATTGAATGCGGGGACCACGGTTTCAGGCCGCTATGCGAAACTGGGCCGAGGCGGGGCGACGCACTGGCTGCAGGTTACCTACGCGCCGATTCTCGACGGGCGTGGGCAGCCGTCGCGCGTGATCCTGTTTGCGCACGACGTTTCGCGTGAAGTCGCCCTGAAGGCCGAGCTGGAAGCCAAGCTGACGGAAACGCAGTTTTTCCAGCGCGAGGCCGAACGGCGCGAGGCCGAGCTGGGGCAGATACTCGGCGCGCTCGGCACTGTCGTCGCACAGATCGAGCAGATCGCCGAGCAGACCAATTTGCTCGCGCTAAATGCCGCCATCGAAGCCGCGCGTTCGGGGGACGCCGGCCGCGGATTCGGCGTCGTCGCCAACGAGGTCAAACGGCTCGCAGGCGAGACACGCGCGGCCACCGGCGCAGCACAGCGGTTGATGCCCCACAGGTGATCGTCAGCCGCGCATCCGGATCAGCCCCTCCTGCGTCGTGCTGGCGACGAGGCGGCCGTGCCGGTCGAAGAACTTGCCGCGGTTGAATCCGCGCGCATGGCCGGCCCAGGGACTGTCGCAGGTGTAGAGCAGCCAGTCGTCGAAGCGGAACGGCTCGTGCAGCCACACGGCATGGTCGAGGCTTGCGGTCTGCACCGGATGGGTCAGCCAGTTGACCCCGTGCGGCAACAGGCAGGTGCCGAGCAGCGACATGTCGGACGCATAGCTCAGCATCGCGCGGTGCAGCGCGGGATCGTCGGGCAGCGGCGCGGCGACGCGGAACCAGCCATGCTGGACCGGCGGCAGCTTTTCGGGCGCGAACCAGTCGCGCACCGCAACCGGCCGGATCTCGATCGGGCGGGCGCGCAGGAAGAATTTGCGAAACTTCTCCGGAATACGATCGCCCATCTCCGCGCGCAGCACGGCTTCCGACTTCAGCGCCTCGGGCGGGGGCACGTCGGGCATCGCATCCTGATGCGCCATGCCAGGTTCGGGCAGCTGGAACGACGCGGTCATGTTGAGGATCGGCTGACCCTGCTGCATCGCGATGATGCGGCGATTGGCGAAGCTCTTGCCGTCGAAATCGCGCACGACGCGATAGATGATCGGAAAATCCTCGTTGCCCGCGCGCATGAAATAGGCGTGAAGCGAGTGCGCTTCCTTGCCCCCGTCGACCGATCGTTGCGCGGCCTGGAGCGCCTGCGCGATCACCTGGCCGCCAAAGACGCGTCCGACGCCGCCCGGCTGGCGCGCACCGCGATACAGGTCGGTGTCGAGGCGTTCGACATCGAGCAAGTCGATCAACTGGGCGACGAGTGCTTCAGGGGTTTCGGCGCGGGCTTGGTCGGTCATGGCAGGGTGCTCTTCAACGAGGTTTCCGTTCGTGTCGAGCCCTTCGACTGGCTGGCAAGCCAGCCGCTCAGGATAAGCTTCAGCACTGCGTGCTAAAGTCGAGACACGTTTCGCCGGGTGCGCGTTTCTCGACTTCGCTCGAAACGAACGGCCTTTGGGTCAATCGGTATCGCTCAATATCCCGCCTTCTCCGCCAGCGCGTTGGCGAAGAAATTGCTGTCGCCGAACATTTCGGCCAGCACGCGCGCGCGCTTCATGTAGAAGCCGATGTCATATTCGTCGGTCATGCCGATGCCGCCGTGCATCTGGATGCCTTCCTGAACGCTCAGCGTCGTGGCGATCCCCGTCATCGCCTTGGCGACCGCGACCGCTTCGTCGGCGCGGTCTTGGCCGGCGTCGAGCATCTGCTGGGCGCGCAGCACGGCGGCGCGGGCGACTTCCATCTCCGAATAGAGGTGCGCGGCGCGGTGCTGGAGCGCCTGGAAGCTGCCGATCGCGACGCCGAACTGCTTGCGCTGCTTGAGGTAATCGATCGTCATGTCCATCGCGCCCGCGCCGACGCCCAGCATTTCCGCGGCCGCCCCGGTGCGCCCGGCGGCAAGCAGGCGCGCGAGCGGTGCATCGTCATCGACTTCGCCGACCACCGCATCGGCATCGACCTGCACCCCGTCGAGGGTCAGGCGCGAGGCGAGGCTGGAATCGGCCAGCCGCTGGGGGTCGATCGTCAGCCCCGCCGCCTTGGGATCGACCGCGAACAGGGTCGGCGGCGCGCCGTCCGCCGTGGTCGCCGCGACCAGGATCACGTCGGCGACGTGGGCGTGGGTGACGAACTGCTTGGCGCCCGACAGCTTGAAGCCGTTGCCCGACCGCTCGGCCTTCATCGCGACCTTGCCGGTGAACTTTGCCGACTCGTCGATCGCCAGCGCCGCGACTGTCTCGCCCGCCACGATGCCGGGGAACCAGCGTTCGGCGTGCGGCGTCCCCCTGAGCGCCGCGACCGCCGCGACCGCGGTCGACAGGAAGGGGGAGGGCGAGAGGTTGCGCCCGATTTCCTCCAGCACCACGCCGGCCTCGACATGGCCCATGCCGACGCCGCCCTGATCCTCGTCGATCAGGATGCCGGTGAAGCCCATTTCTGCGAATTGCTTCCACAAGTCGCGGCTGAACCCGGTCGCATCGTTGCTGTCGCGCAGCTGGCGCAGGTGGCGGACGGGTGCCTGTTCGGCAACGAACTGGCGCGCGGTGTCGCGCAGGAGGGTCTGATCTTCGTTGAGGTAGAGCGGCATTACTTTCTCCCTAGCCCTCTCCCCTTTTGGGGAGAGGCGCGAGACTTGGCGGCTTGCCCGCCTAGTCGCAGCGGAGAGGGGTGCGCCCGGCTTGCCCCTCTCCCAACCCTCCCCCCAAAGGGGAGAGGGCTTTGGTGGCCTTAGGCCCCCGGCAATTCCAGGATGCGCTTGGCGATGATGTTGAGCTGGACCTCGCTCGTCCCGCCCTCGATCGAATTGGCCTTGGTGCGCAGCCAGGCGCGCGGGGCGGCGCCCTTGTTCGATCGCTCGCTTTCCCATTCGAGCGC
Source organism: Sphingomonas sp. SFZ2018-12 (assembly GCF_022496715.1). Lineage (NCBI taxonomy): Bacteria > Pseudomonadati > Pseudomonadota > Alphaproteobacteria > Sphingomonadales > Sphingomonadaceae > Sphingomonas > Sphingomonas sp. SFZ2018-12. Next base: position 1,588,664 of record NZ_WTFM01000001.1, on the reverse strand, counting down.
GTCCGATCCGCCCGCCGCCATCGCCAGCTCGTGGCGGGCCTTGTTCAGCTCGGTGCCGTAATATTTCATCATGCTCGGCTGGGCGGGGTGGGCGCGTCCGGCCTTCAGCTCGTCGATGAAGCGTTCGGACATGGCGGAGAACGCCTTAGCGCGCACCTCGAACAGCGCGATCTGGCCGCGCAGGATCGGGTCGGCGAGCCGCCCGTCATGGTCGAGGCCGACGGTGGCAATCGCGCTTTCGATCATCGGGTTACCGCCGGTCTGGCCCAGTCCCATGCCCGAAATCATCTCGCGCTCATGGCCGAGCAGATATTTGGCGACGTCCCAGCCCTTGTTGAGCTGATGCACCAGATTCTTCTTCGGCACCTTCACATTGTCGAAAAAGGTCTCGCAGAAGGGCGAATAGCCGCTGATCAGCAGGATCGGCTTGGTCGAAACGCCCGGCGTCTCCATGTCGAACAGCACGAAGCTGATCCCGCCCTGCTTGGTCGATTTGTCGGTGCGGACCAGGCAGAAGATCCAGTCGGCCTCATCGGCATAGCTGGTCCACACCTTTTGCCCGTTGACGATGAAATGGTCGCCCGCATCCTCCGCCGACGTGGCGAGGCCAGCGAGGTCGGAGCCCGCGTTCGGCTCCGAATAGCCCTGGCACCAGCGGATTTCGCCGCGCGCGATCCTGGGCAGATGCTCGAGCTTCTGTTCCTCGGTGCCGTATTTCAGCAGCGCCGGGCCGAGCATGGAGATGCCGAAGCTGTTCAAGGGATTGCGTGCGCGGATCGCCGCCATCTCCTCGCGCAGAATTTTGGTCTCGGCCGGCGACAGCCCGCCGCCGCCATATTGCGTCGGCCAGTCGGGCACCGTCCAGCCGCGCGAAGCCATCGCGTCGAGCCATTCCTTCTGCCCCGGCTTGTAGGTCGCGCGGCGGCCGCCCCAGCACACGTCCTTGTCGGACCGGACCGGCTCGCGCATCTCCGGCGGGCAATTCGCCGCAAGCCAGGCGCGAGTTTCGGCGCGGAAGCTGTCGAGACTGTCGGTCATGTGCTCTCTCCTATTTCTTTAGCCCTCTCCCTTTGGGGAGAGGGTTGGGAGAGGGGGTGGCAGGGCTGGCCCCTCTCCAAAATCCTGTCCGCGTCATGCCAGCGAAGGCTGGCATCTCGAGCCGATCCGCGCACGCTCGCGGCACGAGGCCCCGGCCTTCGCCGGGGCGACGCCCTTACAAACTCAATTGAACCGTTCGCCCTTTTCGGCCTTGTCGCGCAGCAGCTTGGCGACCTCGAAGCCGTGGCGATCCAATCCCTCGACGATCTTCTTCAGCCCTTCGGTATCCGCCCAGAACATCGGGCCGCCGCGATAGACCGGCCAGCCATAGCCATAGATCCACACGACATCGATGTCGGACGCGCGTTGCGCCATCCCTTCCTCCAGGATCAGCGCGCCTTCATTGACCATCGTGTAGAGCGTGCGCTCGACGATCTCCTGGTCGGTCACCTCGTGCTGCGCGGTGCCGGTCTTGGTCCGCCACTCCTCGATGATCTCGGCAACGCGCGGCGACGGCGACGGATTGCGCTTCTCGTCATAGTCATAGAAGCCCGCGCCCTTTTTCTGGCCCCAGCGTTCCTCGGCGCAAAGCTGGTCACGGATATTCTCGATCCGGCTGGGATCGCGGTGCCAGCCGATGTCGACGCCGGCCAGGTCGGCCATCTGGAACGGCCCCATCGGCATCCCGAACTCGACATGGACGCGGTCGATCTGCTCGGGCGTTGCGCCTTCGAGCAGCAGCTTGTTGGCCTCGACCTGGCGCGGCATCAGCATGCGGTTGCCGATAAAGCCGTAGCAGACGCCGGCGACCACCGCGACCTTGCGGATCTTCTTGGCCACCGCCATCGCTGTCGCCAGCACGTCGGGCGCGGTCTTGGCCCCGCGCACGACCTCGAGCAGCTTCATGACATTGGCGGGCGAAAAGAAGTGCATGCCCAGCACGTCCTGCGGCCGCGAGGTGGCCGCCGCAATCTCGTCGATGTTCAGATAGCTGGTGTTGGACGCCAGGATCGCGCCGGGCTTGGCGATCGTGTCGAGCTTGCCGAAAATGTCCTTCTTGACGTCCATATTCTCATAGACCGCCTCGATGATCAGGTCGCAGTCGGCCAGCGCCTCGAGCCCGAGCGTCGGGGTGAGCAGCCCCATCGCCTTTTCGACCTGCTCCGGCGTCATCCGGCCCTTGGCGGCGGTCGCTTCGTAATTCTTGCGCATCACGCCGGTGCCGCGATCCAGCGCCTCCTGCTGCATCTCGACGATCGTCACCGGGACGCCCGCCGACAGGAAGTTCATGCTGATCCCGCCGCCCATCGTGCCCGCGCCGATCACGCCGACGCGCTTGATCTCGCGCAGCTGGATGTCGGCCGAAATGCCGTCGATCTTCGATGCCTTGCGCTCGGCGAAGAAGATGTGGCGCTGCGCGGCCGACTGGACGCCGAACATCAGCTTCATGAACTGTTCGCGCTCGAACTGGACGCCTTGCGGATAGGGCACCTGCGTCGCCTTTTCGACACAGGCGATGTTGGCGGCGGGCGCGTCGAAGCCGCGGAAGCGGCGCGCATTTGTTTTCCGGAACGTCTCGAATACCGCCGGGTCGGCGCTCAGCGGCTTTTCGCTGACGCGCGGGATCGGGCGGACGGCGGCGACCTCATTGGCGAACGCGAGCGCGTCGGCGAGCAGATTGCCCTCGCTCGCCAGCCGGTCGACCAGCCCCGCTTCCTTGGCCTGGCTGGCGGAGATCGGATCGCCCTTCGACGTCATTTCCAGCGCCAGCTCGACGCCGGCCGCGCGCGGCAGCCGCTGGGTGCCGCCCGCACCGGGCAGCAGGCCCAGCTTGACCTCGGGCACGCCGAACTTGGCCGACGGCACCGCGATCCGGTAATGCGCAGACAGCGCGACCTCGCACCCGCCGCCGAGCGCGGTGCCGTGGACTGCGGCGATCACCGGCTTGTCGAGCGCTTCGATCGCGTCGACCAGCTGCGGCAGCAGCGGCTCCGCCATCGCCTTGCCGAATTCGGTGATGTCGGCGCCGGCGAAGAAGGTCTGGCCTTCGCAGATGATGACCACCGCCTTGACCGCATCGTCGCCCGCCGCTTCCTTGATCCCGGCGTCGAGGCCCTGGCGCACCGCTCCGCCCAGCGCGTTCACGGGCGGGTTGTTGGAGGTGATGACGAGCACGTCGCCATGGCGCGCGGTGGAGATGGGGGAAGTCATGCGTTCAGGCTCCTGAAGGAAAGTGTCTCTTGTGATCTGCGGTTCTCGACTTCGCTCGAACCGAACGGGAAAGGGTTTGAGTTGCGCCCCGAACATGAGGTTGTCGCCCCGGCGCAGGGGCCCCCGCAAAGTAGTACTTTGCGGGGAACCCCGAAGGCCGGGGCCGCTATCAGATGCTGGCACATCATCGGCCAGCGGCCCCGGCCTCCGCCGGGGCGACGGGAGAGGCGCGAGCTCATGTCAGCGCCGCATAGATCATCGTCTTGAGCTCGCGACGGATCGGGTAGCTGCTCGACGGCGACAGCTGGGTCATGAAGACCATGTGGATGCGCTCCACCGGATCGATGAAGAAGGCAGTGGAGAACATGCCGCCCCAGTAATATTCGCCGACCGACCCCGGCATCATCGATTTGGCGACGTCCTGCGTCACCGCGAAGCCGAGACCGAAGCCGGTGCCGGCATTGGTCGTCTCGCTGAACAGCGATCGCGACATCCCCGCAAGATCGCCCCCGCCCGGCAAGTGGTTCATCGTCATCAGGTCGATCGTCTTGCGCGACACGATGCGCACGCCGTCCAGCTCGCCGCCATTGAGGCACATCGAACAGAAGCGGTGATAGTCGAGCGCGGTCGACACCAGCCCGCCGCCGCCCGACACCAGCTTCGGCATCCGCGACCACGCCGATTTCACGCCGGGGTCGTACAGCGCGCGGCCCTCGCCGGGCTTCAACGTGTAGCAATCGACCAGCCGGTCGATCTTGTCCGCCGGCACCATGAAGCCGGTATCGACCATGCCGAGCGGCGCAAAGATGTGGCGTTCGAAGAACCGATCGAGCGGCTCGCCCGCCACGCGCTGGACGACCGCGCCCAGCACATCGGTCGCGACCGAATAATTCCACGCCTCCCCCGGCGAAAACTCCAGCGGCAGCGCGCCGAGCGCGGCGACGAAGCCGTCGAGGTCGAGATTGCCGTGCCAGCTTTCGATTCGTTGCTCGCGATAGGCCGCGTCGATGTTGCTGCGGTTCTGAAAGCTGTAGGTCAGCCCGGCGGTGTGGCGGAGCAGGTCGACCATGCGCATCGGCGCGGCGGTCGGCTTGGTGGCAAAGGGCACCCCGGCACCCCCGCCATCATAGACGCCCAGCCCCTTGAATTCGGGCAGCACGTGGTGAACCGGCGTGTCGAGTGCGACCTTGCCCTGTTCGACCAGCATCATGAAGGCGATCGACGTAACGGGCTTGGTCATGCTGGCGATGCGGAAGATCGAGCGATCGTCGATCGGTGTCGGCGAATCACCGCGCGCGGCGCCCTGGTGCGAAAAATGCACCATCCGCCCCTCGCGCGCGACGAGCAGCTGGACGTGCGGAAAACGCCCGCTGGCGAGATATTTGTCCGCCAGGAACGCGTCGATCCGCGCCAGTCGATCGGCATCGAAGCCCAGCTGTCGCGGATCGTGCAAGCTCATGCGGCCTTCCATACCCTTGTTTCGAATCCGGGGCAAAGGCGCTCGCCGCGGACCTGCGTTCCCTATTGCCTTGAGCGGACGACGAATCAACACTAACGTCTCAGCAAAGCGCAAGAGCGCCAAACCCGATCTTCAACTGGAGAGTTTTGCCGTGGCCACCGAACCGTTCATCGCGCTCCCGGCCGGGTGGCCCAAATATTCGCTCGACGAGATCAGGGCGATGCTGACTGCCCCCGGCCAGCGTTTCGAGATGGACGAGGCGGATATCCGCGGCGTGCGCACGCGGGTGTGGAAGAACGCGCCGCCGTCGCTCGCCATGCTGATCGCCTTTTCCAAGTCGCACGGCGACCGCGAGTTCATCGTCTATGAAGGCGAGCGCGTGACCTATGACGCGCATTTCCGCGCGGTGATGCTATTGGCGCAGAAGCTCGCCGACATGGGCGTGGGCAAGGGCGACCGGGTCGCGTTCGCGATGCGCAACCTGCCCGAATGGACGCTGATCTTCTTTGCGGTCACCACATTGGGCGCGATCGCGGTGCCGCTCAATGCCTGGTGGACGGGCGTGGAGCTCGAATATGGCGTCAACGATTCGGGGTCGAAGCTGCTCATTCTCGATGGCGAACGGCATGAGCGGCTGAAGGCGCATTATGCCAACATGCCCGGGGTTGAGCATTTCCTGGTCACCCGCGCGGTTGCGCCGCTGGAAGCCCCCGCCGCGCCGTTCGAGCCGCTGGTCGGCCCGACGAGCGGCTGGGCCCAGCTGCCCGACGCGACGCTGCCGCCGGTGGCATTGTCGATCCAGCCCGACGACGAGGTCGCGATCTTCTATACCAGCGGCACCACCGGCAAGCCCAAGGGCGCGCTCGGCACGCATCGCAACATGATTTCCAACATCTTCTCGACCGGCTACGGCGCGGCGCGGATGCTGCTGCGCCGGGGCGAAATTCCGCCCGCCGCGCCTGAGCCCAAGGTCAACCTGATCGTCATTCCGTTCTTCCACGTGACCGCGTGCAGCGCCTTCCTGATGGGCAATGTCGTTGCCGGCGGCACCATCGTGCTGATGCGCAAATGGGACGCGACCGAGGCCCTGAAGCTGATCGAACGCGAGCGGATCAACGCGACCGGCGGCGTGCCGACGATTGCCTGGCAACTGCTCGAACATCCCGACCGCGCGAGTTACGATCTCTCCAGCCTGGAAACCATTTCCTATGGCGGCGCGCCGTCGGCACCCGAGCTGGTCAAGCGCATCTATGAGGAGTTCGGCGCGCTGCCCGGCAATGGCTGGGGCATGACCGAGACGATGGCGACGGTGACCAGCCATCAGGGCGAGGATTATCTCAACCGTCCCGACAGCTGTGGTCCCGCCGTGCCGGTCGCCGAGCTCAAGATCATGTCGCCCGACGGCACGACCGAGTTGCCGGTGGGCGAGATCGGCGAAATCTGGGCCAAGGGGCCGATGGTGGTGAAGGGCTATTGGAACAAGCCCGAGGCGACCGCGGAGACCTTCATCGACGGCTGGGTGCGCACCGGCGACCTGGGGCGCATCGACGAGGAAGGCTTTTGCTACATCGTCGACCGCGCCAAGGATATCATCATCCGCGGCGGCGAGAACATCTACTCGATCGAGGTCGAGAACGTCCTTTACGCGCATCCCGCCGTCACCGACGCGGCGCTGGTCGGCATCCCACACCGCACGCTGGGTGAGGAGCCCGCCGCGGTCGTCCACCTGTGCGCCGGCTGCACGGCGACCGAGCAGGAGCTGAAGGCCTGGGTCGGTCAGCACCTCGCCGCGTTCAAGGTGCCGGTGACGATCCGGTTCAGCGACACCGTGCTGCCGCGCAACGCCAATGGCAAGATTCTGAAAAAGGATCTCCGCGCGCTTTTCGTGCGCGAGGCAGTGGCCTGAAAGCGGCAGCTTTCTGCTTCGTGCCAGCCGCAGGGCCCAACGCGTTGGATCGGGCGGTTTTCTGATCCTGCGATAATGCGGACAATGCGCCGCGCGAGGCGCTTGAGGTCGCCGCTCCAATGCGCGACCGTGACGCGGGCTCGACACGCGATCGAGCGTTTGGCGCGCGCAGACGGCGGATCTACGCGCGGGAGGGCGGGATGGCCGAGCAGAGCATCGCAGCATATCAAGCGCACACCGGCTTCGATCCGATCGATGCGGTCCGTTATCTGCGCGAGCCGAAGATCGATCCCCATCGCCATTCGGAAACCGACATCCTGCTGTACCGCATGCACCGATATGGGCGCACGGGGGAGATGACCACTGCCGTGCGCGACGGCGACGCGCCCGACCTCATCTTCATGTCGCGCGGTGCCGGCGTACCGGCATTCGGACGCATGGCGGGGACCGCGTTCAAGCTCGAGCCCAATCGGTCGCTGCGGGTCACCTTCGTGCCCCAGGGTGCCGACAGCGAAGTGATTTTCGGCACCAGCGCCCGGTCCACCAACCTCATGTTTCCGCGCGGCTACCTCAATAAGCTGATCGAGGAGCAGCCGAACCATGGCTTTGGCCCGCTGCTGTTCCGTGACGATGCGCGGTTGATCGAACTGATCCGGATGCTTGACGTCGAAATTGCATCGCCGGGCATGGCGTCGCGAATGGTGGTCGAGGGATTGAGCCGGGCGATCGCGTCGCTGCTGGCGCGGATCGACCTTGCCGCGATTCGCGCCGACGCCGATCGCATCCACCTGCCCGCGTGGAAGGTGCGGCGCGTCACCGACTATATCGATGCCAATCTTGCCCGGCCAATCGGTGTGCACGACCTGGCCCGAGTGGCCGGCCTGTCGCCCTTTCACTTTTCACGCGTGTTCAAGCTGGCGACCGGTCAGACGCCCTATCATTTCGTCTGCGAACGGCGCCTGCGCCTGGCGTGCGAGTTGCTGGCAAAGGACGACCTTGAACTCGCCCAGCTGGCCCTGGCATGCGGCTTCGCAAACCAGTCCCATTTCACCACCGCCTTTACCCGCGCCATGGGCATGCCGCCCGGGAAGTATCGCAAGCGACCCGGCACGCATTGACCTTGCCGCGTCAGCCGCGCCGGCGCTGGTTCAGCACCTCGTACGCCATCACCGCGGTGGCGACCGCGGCGTTCAGGCTGTCGGCCTTGCCGAGCATCGGAATCTTCACCCGCAGGTCGCACTGCGCGGCATAGTCGGCGGGCATCCCCTGCGCCTCGTTGCCTGTCAGCAGAAAGGTCGGGGCGGCATAGCGCGGCTGCTGATAATCGACCGCGCCGTCCAGACTCAGCCCGACGAGCTCGCCCGGCCCAGCGCGGAGCCAGCGCAGAAATTCGTCCCACTCCGCGCGCGCGAGCCGCACGGTGAACAGCGCCCCCATGCTGGCGCGCACCGCCTCGACCGAAAACGGATCGACACAGTCGCCGACCAGGATCAGCCCGCCCGCACCGACCGCGTCGGCGGTGCGCAGGATGGTGCCGAGATTGCCGGGATCACGCAGCCGCTCCGCCACCAGCCAGATCGGCGCTGCGCTGCGGTCGATCCGCGCCAGATCGACCGGCAACTCGGCAAAGACGCCGATCACCGCGCCCGGATTGTCCTTGCCCGACAGCTTGGACAGGATGTCGGCGCTCGTCTCGATCGCCTCGCCACCGGCCGCCTCGACATCGGCGACCAGTGCCTCGACCAGCGGGTGTCGCGCGCTCGCGTTCGCGAAGAACAGCCATTGCGGGATATGCCCCGCCTCGCGCGCCTCGGTCAGGATGCGCAGCCCTTCGGCCAGGAACAGCCGCTCGTCGCGGCGGTGCTTCTTGTCGCGGAGCAGCCGCATCCGCTTGATCAGCGGGTTGGAAAAGGCGGTGATGGCGCGTGGCATGGAGACAAATGGCGGTGAGGGGGCTCACTCCTCGCCGAATCGGTCCTCGACCAGCGCGGCCATGGTGGCCACGACCGTGTCGGCATCGGGGCCTTCGGCGCTGATCGTGATCTCGTCACCCATTGCGGCGCCCAACATCATCAGCCCCATGATCGACGTGCCGGTGACGCTGGACCCGTCCTTTTCGACGATCACCTCGCCCGACTGGGTGGAGGCGAGCGTCACGAACTTGGCGCTGGCGCGCGCGTGCAGCCCGCGGCGGTTGCTGATCCGTACGGTGCGGCTGACGCGGTTCAAGCAGCCGCCTCGCCGAGCACCTCGGAGGCGACCGAGATATATTTGCGCCCGGCCTCGCGCGCGGCGGCGACAGCTTCGGCGACCTTCATCGTCTTGCGCGCGCCGCCCAGGCGGATCAGCATGGGCAGGTTGATCCCGGCGATCACCTCGATCCGTCCGGGTTCCATCAGCGAAATCGCAAGGTTGGACGGCGTGCCGCCGAACAGGTCGGTCAGCACGATGACGCCGCGCTGATCGTCGACCGCCTCGATCGCGCGCGCGATGTCCAGCCGGCGCTCCTCCATGTCGTCCTCGGGCCCGATCGAGATCGGGACGATCCGCTCCTGGCGCCCGACGACATGCTCCATCGCGACCACGAACTCTTCGGCAAGCCGACCGTGCGTCACCAATACCAAGCCGATCATGCGCGCAATTTCCCGTGTGGTTCCATTTGTCCCGGCGCGCCTTCCATCATGTCCTGCGGCGCGGTCCCAAGGTCGCGATGGGTCAAGGTGGGCGAAAAGCCCGCGTTGCGCAACCTTGCTGCGAGCCGTTCGGCGACATGAACCGACCGATGTCTCCCCCCGGTACATCCGATCGCGATGGTGACATAGGACTTGCCCTCCGCCGCATAGCGGGGAAGCAGCATGAGCAACAGCGATTCGATGGCGGCGACCGCCTCCGGATAGGCCGGGTCGCCCGCGACATATTCGGCAACCGCGGGATCGCGACCGGTGCCGGGGCGCAGATCGGCCACCCAGTGCGGATTGCGCAGGAAGCGCATGTCGAACACGAGGTCGGCATTGCGCGGCAGGCCGCGCGCGAAGCCGAACGACACGACCGACACGACCGGGCCGCCCTGGTCGGTCAACCCCAGCGTCTGGCGGATGTCCTGGGCCAGCTGATTCGAGGTCAGCTGGGTCGTGTCGATCAGCCGGTTGGCCCAGCGGCGCAGCGGCCCGAGCAACTCGCGCTCACGCTCGATGCCGTCGCTCGCCGGCCGGTCGGGCGCCAGCGGGTGGCGGCGGCGCGTTTCGGAATAGCGCCGTTCGAGTTCGGGGCCTTCGCAATCGAGGAACAGCGTCCCGATGTCGTGACCATGGTCCTCGCGCAGCCGCTTGATCCGCCGGACGATGCTTTCAGCGTCGAAGCCGCGGGTGCGCGCGCCGATGCCGATGGCGAGCGGGCGGTCATCGCCCCAGCTGTCGACCGGTTCGGCCTGGGCAAGCAGCCGGTCGAGCAGCCTGAGCGGCAGGTTGTCGACCACCTCCCAGCCCAGATCCTCCAGCGTCTTGAGCACGGTCGACTTGCCGGCGCCCGACATGCCGGTGACCAGAAGGATGTGCTTGCCCGCCATCGCGGATCAGGCCGCGTCCGGATCGATCAGGCGCAGCGCCATCTCGACCTTGATCGGCGAGGACGGTTCGAGCGCGGGCAGCGGCATGACGCGAATCGCGATGCCCGCCAGCCGCCGCTGCTCAATCTCGTCGGGCAGGCGATCGGGATGATCGTCGACGCGGACGATCATCGCGACGGGCACGTCGCGGACGAAGGGCAGGGGGACGATGCCGACACCGCGCACCTCGATCTTGCCGGCGATCGGTTCGGGCGGCGAGGCGACGAGCTGGCGTCCGCGCCGCTGCACCACGGTATAGTCGTCGCTGATCAGCTGCGCGCCGCGATCGATCAGGCGCAGCGCCAGGTCGGACTTGCCGACGCCGGACCGGCCCTCGATCAGTACCGCGCGGCCCTCGATCGCGACCGCGGAGGCGTGCACCGTTTCGGCGGACAGTTCGGTGGTCACGGCCGCGCCGCCAGCGGCAGCCGCACGACAAAGCGTGCGCCGGTGGTTCGATCCGCCCGTGATTCGACCGCGATCATGCCCTGATGTCCTTCGACAATCGTGCGCGCGATGGCAAGCCCCAGCCCCGAATGCTGGCCGAACGCCTCGCCCTGCGGGCGTACCGAATGAAAGCGGTGGAACACCGCCTCGCGCGCGTCCTCCGGCACGCCGGGGCCCTCGTCCTCCACGGCGACCTGGGCGATGTCGCCGACATGGGTGGCGATCACGCGGATGCTCCCGCGATCGGGCGAAAAGGACAGCGCATTGTCCAGCAGGTTGGCGAAGACGCGCTCCAGCCGCGATCCCTCGCCCATCACGATCAGCGGATCGTCGATCCGCGCGTCGAAGGCGAGCGTGATATCGCGGCTGATCCCCCGGTCGATGCGCGCGCGGACCAGCGCGTCGAGCATGGCGGTCAGCGACACCGGCTCGAACTGCGCGCGGCTCAGCTGCGCGTCGAGCCGCGAGGCATCGGAGATGTCGGTGATCAGCCGGTCGAGCCGCAGCACGTCGTCGCGCACGATCGCCAGCAGCCGCGCCTGCAGCTCCGGGTCGCGGACATTGCCCAGGCTCTCCACCGCCGAGCGCAGCGACGCCAGCGGATTCTTGAGCTCGTGCGTCACATCGGCGGCGAAGGCCTCGGTCGCGTCGATCCGCGCGGTGAGCGCCTGGCTCATGTCGGAGAGGGCGCGGGCCAGCATCCCGATCTCGTCACGGCGCGACGGGAGGCGCGGCACCACCACTTCGCGCGCACGCCCCAGCCGCACGCGCACGGCGGCGCGGGCCAGCCGGCGCAGCGGCCGCACGATCGTGCGCGCCAGGAACAGCGACAGCAGCACCGACACCAGCGTGACGATGCCCATGACCACGCTCAGCCGGTAGCGTTCGAGCCGGACCGTCTGGGTGATGTCGAGCGCGTTGACCACCGACATCGCGACTTCGCCGCTGGGCAGGGGTGAGGCGGCGGTGATCACCGTCGTGCGATCCGGCGCGCGCCATACCGACGCTGCGGCCGACCCGGTGGTGCGCGCCGCCTGGACATCGGGCCAGACATCGCCACGATCGTCGGCGGGCTCGCGATAGAGCGGCGCGCGCGCGGTGCGCACGACCGTGTCGATCACCGCGTCCAGGAACCGCGCGGCGTCCTGTTGCCACGGGTCGCGATCGGGATCGCGCAGCCGGAAATTGCGCAGCCCGAGCGCGCGCGTGTCGAGTTCGAGGCGACCGTCCGTATCGTACAGCCGCAGCCGCGATCCGGTCGATTCCGCGAGGCTGAGGAACAGTGCGCGGCGCTCCGGCCTGGGTGCCGCGGCCATCGCCGCCGCGATCAGCCGCGCCTCCAGCGTCGCGCGCGCGACGCGGCTGTCGATGATCCGCGCGCGATAGGTGTCGAGGTAGAAAAAGCCGCCGGCCAGCAGCGCCAGCGCGAAGATGTTGACGAACAGGATGCGCGGCGTGAGGCTGACGCGGCCCGACCAGCGCAGCGACAGCTCGCGCTCGTCACTCGTCGACGAAGCGATAGCCCGCGCCATACAATGTCTTGATTGCGTCGAAGGTGGCGTCGACCTGGCGGAACTTGCGGCGCACGCGCTTGATGTGGCTGTCGATGGTGCGGTCGTCGACATAGATGTCGTCGTGATAGGCCGCATCCATCAACTGGTTGCGCGTCTTCACAATACCGGGCCGCTGCGCCAGCGTTTCCAGGATCATGAATTCGGTGACGGTCAGCGTGACCGGCTGTCCGGCCCAGGTAACGCCGTGGCGCGACGGGTCCATCGTCAGCCGCCCGCGCACGATGCGCGGCGCGCTTTCATCCTCGGCATCGTCGGCGGCGGCCAGCACCTCTGCCCGGCGGAGCAGCGCGCGGATGCGGGCGATCAGCAGGCGCTGGGAAAAAGGCTTGGCGATGTAGTCGTCGGCGCCCATCGCGAGACCCAGCGCCTCGTCGAGCTCGTCATCCTTGCTGGTCAGGAAGATGACGGGAATGTTTGACCGCTCGCGCAGCCGGCGCAGCAGCTCCAGTCCGTCCATGCGCGGCATCTTGATGTCGAGCACCGCAAGGTCGGGCGGATTGTCGATCAGCGCCTTCAATGCCGCTTCGCCGTCCGAATAGACGCGCGTCGCGAATCCCTCCGCCTGCAGCGCGATCGACACCGAAGTCAGGATGTTGCGGTCGTCGTCGACCAGCGCAATCGAAGCGGTCATCCGGGCCCTGCAGGTTGCGACTGGGCATGGGCCTAGTCCAGTTCGGCGCCGCGCTCAACCGCCTGATCCCGCGACAGCAAGGATGCAGGTGCGGCGGTTTGACGCTGTGCGATTCGCTCATTATGCGCGCTGCATACGTATGCGACGGCACCAAGTGCCGCGATTGCCAAAAAGAACGCCGCGCGCAGTTCGACGCAGCGGCGGAAAAGGAGAGATGCCGGTGATTCAAACGCTGCTTCGGGTGGGCGACGATGTCGTGCCGTTGCCCGCCGACGCGCTGGTGCATGCCAATCTGGAAACCGCCCGGCTGGTCGAGCACGCCATCCTGCGCGGCGAGGGACAGCTGGCGCGCCACGGCCCGCTGGTCGTCGCGACGGGGCGGCATACCGGCCGCTCGGCGAATGACCGGTTCATCGTCCGCGACGCGCAGACCGACCAGACCGTGTGGTGGGGCAAGTCGAACCGCGACATGACGCCCGCTCATTTCGCCGCGCTGAAGACGGATTTTCTGGCGGCGCTGGGCCGGCTGAACCAGCTGTATGTCCAGGACCTGTTCGGCGGATCGCAGCCCGAACATCGCGTCCGCGTGCGCGTCATCACGCAGCTGGCCTGGCACAGCCTGTTCATCCGCACGATGCTCGTCCGCCCGCAGCCGCACGAGCTCGCCGGCTTCGCGGCGGATTACACGATCATCGACCTGCCCGATTTCCGCGCCGATCCCGCGCGCCATGGTTGCCGCAGCGAGACGGTGATCGCGGTCAACTTCACCGAGCGGCTGATCCTGATCGGCGGCACCGCCTATGCGGGCGAGATGAAGAAGAGCGTGTTCGGTCTGCTCAACTATCTGTTGCCCGAACAGGGCATCATGCCGATGCACTGTTCGGCGAACATCGGCCCGGACGGCGACACGGCGATCTTCTTCGGCCTGTCGGGCACCGGCAAGACGACGCTGAGCGCGGACGCGTCGCGCACGCTGATCGGTGACGACGAACATGGCTGGTCCGACACCGCGGTCTTCAACTTCGAAGGCGGCTGCTATGCCAAGATGATCCGCCTGTCCGCCGACGCCGAGCCCGAGATCTTCGCGACCACGCGGCGTTTCGGCACCGTGCTGGAGAATGTCGTGATGGACGAGGTCACGCGCGAGCTCGACCTCGACGACAATCGCCTCGCGGAAAATACCCGCGGTGCCTATCCGATCGACTTCATCCCCAATGCCAGCGCGCGGAATATGGGGCCGGTGCCGCGCAACATCGTGATGCTGACCGCGGACGCGTTCGGTGTGCTTCCGCCGATCGCGCGGCTGACGCCGGACCAGGCGATGTACCATTTCCTGTCGGGCTATACCGCCAAGGTGGCGGGCACCGAGATCGGCGTGACCGAGCCGGAGGCGACGTTTTCGACGTGCTTCGGCGCGCCGTTCATGCCGCGCCATCCGTCGGTCTATGGCAACCTGCTCAAGCAGCGCATCGCCAGCGGCAATGTCGACTGCTGGCTGGTCAATACCGGCTGGACCGGCGGGAAGTACGGCGTCGGCAACCGGATGCCGATCAAGGTCACGCGCGCGCTGCTCAACGCGGCGCTCGACGGCAGCCTGAACGATGCCGAGTTCCGCACCGATCCGAATTTCGGTTTCGCCGTGCCGGTCAGCGTGCCGGGGGTCGATCCTGCGATCCTCGATCCGCGCATGACCTGGACCGACCCGGCCGACTATGACGCGACCGCAGCCCGGCTGGTCGACCTGTTCAACGCCAATTTCGCGCCGTTTGCGGATCATGTCGATGCAGGCGTGCGGGCGGCGGCACCCCGGGTGCGACAACGCGAGGCCGAACCCGCCTGACCGGCCCGACCTGATCGGGCCACCCTTTCAATAAGGAACGTCCGATCATGTCCGAAGACAACGAAGCCCGCCTGTTTCCCGACGATGCCGCGATCGCGGCGGTCGGCAATGGCTTGCTCGACCGCGATCTGCCGCGTCCCGCGTGGACGCACGAGGCGCATCTCGCCGCCTGCGCGTGGCTGATCCGTATGCGCCCCGACATCGATCTGGAGCACGAGCTTCCCGCCATCATCCGCGGCTACAATGCCGCGGTCGGCGGGGTGAACGACGATCACCAGGGCTATCACGAGACGATCACCCAGTTCATGCTGGCGACCGTGCGCGCATTCCTGGCGCGGGCGGAGATGGCGATCCCCCTGGTCGACGCGGTCAACGCGCTGCTCGTCGCGCCGGAGGGGCACCGCGAATGGCCGTTGCGCTTCTATTCGCGCGAACGCCTGTTCTCGGTCGAGGCGCGACGCGGATGGGTTGACCCGGACCTGATCGGGACTGTTCCACGACAGCCGACGATCTGACATCCTGCATGTGTCACGTTTCTCGGCTATGGCCGCATCGATCGGCACAGGGGATGCGCCTGGCCGGGATGGACGGGAGGACCACATGAACATCGCTGCCATGCTTGCGCAACTCGGGGACCATGTCGAACTCGCCAACATGGCGACCAAGCTGGGCCTGCCCGCCGACCAGGTCGAAGCTGCCGTCGCGTCGCTGGCAAAGGCGCATGTCGCGCCGACCGACACGCTGCAGACCGCAGCCGCCGACACGGGGCTGGGCGTCGACCAGCTGCGCCAGATCGTCGAGCATATCGGCGGCGAGGGGTCGCTGACGCGCTTCGTCCAACTGCTCAACGACGAATCGGGCGGCGGCGGCGGGCTGCTGGGCCAGATCGGGTCGATCGCGGGCGGGTTCCTCAACAACAAGGGCTGATCCGCCGCACGTCCGGGAACCCTTGCCCCGGTCATGCGCTTGACGGCCATGCCGACCCTCGACCTGTTTGGCTGGGCCGTGCCGGTCCTGGTCGTCGACCTGAGCACCGTCGCCATCGCCGTCGTCGCGGCGCTGGCGCTTCACTGGCTCGTCTTTCGTATTGCCGGCCGGATCGCGGCGCGGACCCCCGACAGCGGCGACGACATTCTGGTCGCCCATGCCCGGCGCCCGTCGCGGTGGATTCTGGTCGCGATCGCGCTCGCGGCGGTACGCGGTGTCATCCACCTTCCCGATGGCGCCAACCGGCTGTGGACGCTGCTCGCGGGCCTGATCGTGCCGGCGCTGATCGGCTGGCTGGCGATCGCGCTGATCCGCGGCGTCAACGACGTGATCGCGGTCCATGCCGACATTTCCATCGAGGACAATCTGAACGCGCGTCGCAAACGCACGCGCAGCGCGATCCTGGGGCGGATCGCGGTGTTCGTCGTCGGGTTCGTGACCGTGTGCGTCATGCTGCTCAGCATTCCCAGCGTGCGCAATGTCGGCGTGACGCTGATGGCGTCGGCGGGGCTGGCGGGGCTGGCGGTCGGCGCGGCGGCGCAGCCCGCGCTCAAGAACCTGATCGCCGGCATCCAGATGGCGTTTACCGAGCCGATCCGCATCGACGATGTCGTCATCATCGAGGGCGAATGGGGGCGGATCGAGGAGATCCGGCTGACCTATGTGATCGTGCGCATCTGGGACGACCGGCGGCTGGTCGTGCCGGTCAGCAAGTTCCTGGAGGACAGTTTCCAGAACTGGACGCGCACGTCGAGCGCGCTGATGGGCACGGTATTCCTTCACCTCGACCCGCGCGCCGATGTCGCGCGGATCCGCGCGAAGGCGGAGGAACTGGTGGCCGCGCACCCCAAATGGGACCGCCGCGTCATCGGCACCCAAGTCACCGAACAGCGCCGCGACGCGATCGAGGTCCGCGTCCTCGTCAGCGCCGCCGATGCCGGCCGTGCGTTCGATCTGCGCTGCGACCTGCGCGAGGGGTTGATGCGCTACATCGCCGACGAGATGCCCGAGGCGTTGCCGCGCGAGCGCCTGGCGGTCGAGCCGATTACGGCCTGACCAAGCGTCGTCACCCCGGCCTCGTGCCGCTCGCCAAGCGGGCGGACTCTTGCGCGCAAGCGGTGCCGGTGGGGTGTCGCGCAACGTTCGAGACGAGTGCGGGTGGCGAAGTGGACCCCGGCACGAGGCCGGGGTGACGGTCGGCCGGGTATGGCGCCTGAGCCGTCACGCCTGCCGGCTTGCGATGAACGCATCGACGTCGCGCTCGACGACCAGCAGCGGGCGGCCGCCGCCGGCGACCACCAAATCGTTGAAGTCGCGGACGTCGAAGCGCGTGCCGAGCGCGGCTTGGGCCTTGCGGCGCTGGCGATTGATCTCGGTATGGCCGATCTTGTAGCCGCACGCCTGGCCCGGCCACACGCAATAGCGGTCGATCTCGCTGGTCACGCCGTCGATCGTGTCGCCGGTCGCCTCCGCGAACCAGGCGCGCGCCTTGTCGCGGTCCCAGCGCTTCGCGTGGATGCCGGTGTCGACCACCATGCGCGCGGCGCGGAACGCCATCGAGGCGAGATAGCCGAGCCGCCCGACCTGGTCGCCGTCATAGACGCCCAGCTCGCCGGCGATCTGTTCGGCATAGAGTGCCCAGCCTTCCGAATAGGCGCTGAAGCCCATCAGCGTGCGGAGCAGCGGCAGGCGGTTGGCATATTCGCCCTGCCAGACATGGCCGGGGATCGCTTCATGATAGGTCAGCGTCGGCAGGCTGAAGCGGGTATGCATGTCGGTCGAGCGCAGGTTGATCCAGAAGCGCCCGGGCACCGTGCCGTCAATCGACCCCGCGCCGCCATAGGCCCCCGGGGCGCCGATTTCTTCGGCCGGCGCGATCCGCTTAACCTCGACATTGCCCCGGACCAGCGTGCGGAATGCGCCCGGCAGGCGGGGACGCAGATCATCGATGCGCTGGCGGATGAACGCCATGATCTCCGCGCGCCCCGGATCGCCCTCGGCAAAGGTGAAACGCGGGTCCTTGGCGAGCGCGAGCATCCGCGCGCCGACCGAACCGTCGGCATAGCCCAGCCCCTTCAGGATCGCGTCCATCTCGCCATGCAGTTCGGTGAGCTGGCGATTGCCCTCGTCATGCACCTCGTCGGGCGTCATGCGGGTGGTGGAGGCGGCGCGCAACGCCCAGGCATAATAGGCGTCGCCCTGGGGCCGCGCCCACATGCCGGCGTCGGACTTGGCGATCGCGGCATGGCGCTCAAGCTCGGCGAGCTGGCGGTCGAGTGCGGGTTGGATGTCGGCAGTGACGATCCGCTCGGCGCGCGCGGCCCAGTCGCCGGACAGCGACCGGGTGCGATCGCGCAGCGAGGTGACGAGCAGCGACTGGCCGGCGGCTTCGCCCCGGGTCAATCGCATCGCGGTCAGCGTCTTGGCGAGGATGAAGTCGGGGGCGACCACGCCCATGCCGCGCGCGGCGCGCAGGCGTTCGGTTTCGCCGTCGAGCTGCGCGGGAATCGCGGACAGGCGCGCCAGATAGGCGTCGGCGTCGGCCGCATTTTCGATGACGTGGCTGGCGTCGAGGAATTTGGGTGCGTCGAGATAGGCACCCATATTCTGCGCGACAGGATAGGGGCCGTTGCGCCAACCGCCGATCGCGACATCGCCATAACCGAAGCCATAGCCTTCCAGCGCGGTGGCATAGGCGGTCTGCGCGATGTCGAGTGTCTTGGCCGTCTCGCCCCGCGCCTGCGGCAGCACGGCGTCGATGCGGCCGAGCGCATCCTTCAGCCAGGCGCGTTCGGCGGCGACGCCGGCAAACGACCTGTCCTCCATCCGCGACTTGAGCGCGGCACGCGCGCCCCGGTCGATGCCGAGCCCGGTCGCCGATCCGGGCGACAGGCGCAGATAGGATTCGGCGAGATCGTCGGCGAGGGCGGCCGCACGATCGGTGCGGGCCAGTGCCAGATCGGGAAAGGCCGCGACAAAGGCGGCGGAGCCGGCACCGGCGAGCAACTGGCGGCGGGAAAGGGCGGGCATCATCGTCTCCGGTAGGTGTGGTGGTGTGGGTTTAAGTTTGGCCGATTTCTTGACCGGCCGTCACCCCGGCCTCGTGCCGGGGTCCATCGTGCAAGACGCACGGACGTCTGACCTTGGCGTCGCGCCACGCCCTGCGGCACCGTCTGAGCCCACCACTACGCGCATTCCGCTGAGCGTCACGGTGGACCCCGGCACGGGGCCGGGGCGACGATCGGGGTGGAAGGGAAGCGAGCAGGGCAATTTCGGTCTGATTCTCAGGAAAGGGCCGGGGGTTCAGGCTCGACCCGGGCGACACCTTGTTCGATCGCGATCACCCGCATCCGTGTGCCGACCGGGGCGTCGGGGCCGCGCGCCGGCCATTCGCCGTCGCCGATCCGCACCCGGCCTTCGCCCGCGACGATCGCTTCGGCGACGATGGCGCTCGCGCCCGCCAGCCGGGCGGCGCGGTCATTGAGCAGCGGGTCCGTCGTGGCGACCGGATAGTCGCGATACCAGCGTCGGCCGATCAGCACCGTTACGGCTGTCCAGGCCCCGAAGCTGAGCAGCTGTCCGCCCAGCCCGAGCCCGGGCAGCACCCCGGCCAGGATCGCGGTGATCGCCGCAGCGAGCGCGGCAAAGGCGAGGAACACGCCGGGCAGCAGCAATTCGGTCGCGCCGAGCACGACCGCGACGATCGCCCAGACGATCCATGGTTCGCTCATTCAGGCGCGTCCTCCGCCCCCGGCATCGCAAAGGGACCGACACGCCGGGGCGGCCTGGGTGCGGGCGGCGGGGCGGGCGGGGTACCGAGCGCGTCGCGGGCGATCTCGCCGATGCCGCCAAGCGTGCCGATCAGCTGCGTCGCCTCGACCGGGAACAGGATCGTCTTGGCGTTGGGCGAGGTGGCGAACTTGCCGACCGCGTCGACATATTTCTGGGCGATGAAGTAATTGATCGCCTGGGCTGAGCCCTGCTCGATCGCCTCGGACACCAGCCGGGTCGCTTTCGCTTCGGCCTCGGCGGCGCGCTCGCGCGCTTCGGCGTCGCGGAAGGCCGACTCCTTGCGCCCTTCGGATTCGAGGATGCGCGCCTGCTTCTGCCCCTCGGCGCGCAGAATTTCCGACGCGCGCGTGCCTTCCGCCTCCAGGATGTTGGCGCGCTTTTCGCGCTCGGCCTTCATCTGGCGGCCCATCGCGTTGACGATGTCGGCGGGCGGCCGGATGTCCTTGATCTCGACGCGGGTGATCTTGACCCCCCAGGGCGTGGTCGCGTGATCGACGACGGAGAGCAGCCGCGCGTTGATCTCGTCGCGCTTCGACAGCGTTTCGTCGAGGTCCATCGAGCCCATGACGGTGCGCAGGTTGGTGGTGGTCAGCTGCATCAGCGCGACATAGAGGTCGGAGACTTCGTACGCTGCCTTGGGCGCATCCAGCACCTGGAAGAAGACGACGCCGTCGGTCGAGATCATCGCATTGTCGCGGGTGATGATCTCCTGCCCAGGAATGTCGATCACCTGCTCCATCATGTTCACCTTGCGCCCGACGCGGTAGAAAAAGGCGGGGTAGAAGTTGAACCCCGGCTGGGCGACGCCGGTGAAGCGGCCGAAATGTTCGATGGTATAGTGATAGCCCTGGCGGACGATCTTGATGCTGGCGAACAGATAGCCGAGCACCAGCAGCACCACCAAACCGAGCAAAGTTTCAAGCATCCCGCATTCCCCCGATCGTCGCACTTGGCATCCGGGTGCCGTGCTAGCATGGGGAAAGGATGAACGCACCCATACTCGCCCCGCGCACCGCGCTGTTTCTGCCCGCGTCCAATCCGCGCGCGATCGCCAAGGCGGCGACGCTGCGCCCCGACCTCATCATCCTCGATCTGGAGGATGCGGTGGCGGAGGCGGACAAGGACCGCGCGCGCGACGCCGCCGTGACGGCGGTGGCGGGAGAACTGGCCGGCAAGCGGGTGGCGATCCGGGTCAACGGCACCGGCCATCCGGCCTGGTCGGCGGATGTCGATGCGGTCATGGCCTCGCCCGCGGCGTTCATCGTCCTGCCCAAGGTCGAGGGCGACGTGGTCGTGCCGTTCGGCGACAAGCCGGTGCTGGCGATGATCGAGACGCCGCGCGGCGTGCTCGACGCGCCGGCGATCGCCGCGATGCCCGCCGTCGCCGGGCTGATCGCGGGGACCAACGACCTGATGGCGACGCTCGGGATGCCGCTCGGGGGGATGCCGCCGGGCAGCGGGCGCGCGGGGCTGACGCTGGCGCTCCAGGCGATCGTGCTGGCGGCGCGCGCGAGCGGCGTGTGGGCGCTGGACGGCGTGTTCAATGCGCTCGACGATCCCGAAGGGCTGGCCGCCGAATGCCGCGAGGGGCGCAGCTTCGGCTTTGACGGCAAGACGCTGATCCATCCCGGCCAGATCGACGTGGCGGCGGCGGCGTTCGGGCCGACCGAGGCCGAGCTGGCCGATGCGCGGGCACTCGTGGCGGCGGCAAGCGGCGGCGCGCAACGCTTTCGCGACCGGATGATCGAGGCGATGCATGTCGAACAAGCGCGCGCGCTGATCGCGCGGGCGGACGGTTGAAGCGTCCCGGCGCGGGGCGAAGTTGCGGAAGTTGCGGGCTGTGCGAGGTTTACGTCCTGGGGGTGCGGCGGCCCGATCGTTGAAGCGAGGGGCAGGGCGCGAAAGGGCCATGACCGGAGCGTGGCAGGCAGCGGGCTTGTAGGACAGCGTGGCGCTCCCCTTCCGTTTTGAGGGCGGGGAGCTTCCCAACGAGAAGCCGTTCGTCTCGAGCGAAGTCGAGAGACGTGTCGCACCCGCCACGCCGGCATCGCGTTTCTCGACTTCGCTCGAAACGAGCGGTGGTGGGGGGTGACTCGTTCGCCCCATCACCGACCGCGTTCGATCCTCCGCCCCACTGGCGCATCCGGGCGGGTGCGGTTACATGGGCCGCCAATCCTCGACTCAGGCGATACGGCACCTTCATGGACATTCCCCTCGGCCTCACTTTCGACGACGTGCTGCTGTACCCGGCGGAATCGGAGGTGCTGCCGAGCCAGGCGGACACGCGCACCTTCGTGACGCGCGACCTGGCGCTCAATATCCCGGTGCTGTCGTCGGCGATGGACACGGTGACCGAGGCCGACATGGCGATCGTGATGGCGCAACTGGGCGGCATCGGCGTGCTCCACCGCAATCTGTCGATCGAGGAACAGGTGGCCGCCGTCCGCCAGGTCAAGCGCTTCGAAAGCGGCATGGTGGTCAACCCGATCACGATCGAACCACAGGCGACGCTGGCGCAGGCGCAGGAGCTGATGCAGCGCCACCGGATCAGCGGCATCCCGGTGGTCGAGGCGGGCGGCAAGCTGGTCGGCATCCTGACGCACCGCGACGTGCGTTTTGCCGAAAACCCGGCCCAGCCGGTCAGCGAGCTGATGACGCACCATAACCTGGCGACTGTGTCGGCGGGCGTGACGCAGGACGAGGCGCGCCGGCTGCTCCATCAGCGCCGGATCGAAAAGCTGCTGGTCGTCGACGACGCCTATCGCTGCATCGGCCTGATCACCGTCAAGGACATCGAGAAGGCGGTGCTCTATCCCGAAGCGACCAAGGACGGCGCGGGGCGGCTGTGCGTCGCGGCCGCGACGACGGTGGGCGACAAGGGGTTCGAGCGCACCGAGGCGCTGGTCGACGCGCAGGTCGACCTGATCGTCATCGACACCGCGCACGGCCACAACCGCGACGTCGCGCGCGCGGTCGAGCGGGTGAAGACGCTGTCCAATTCGGTGCAGGTGATCGCGGGCAATGTCGCGACGGGTGCGGCGACCCGCGCGCTGATCGACGCGGGCGCGGACGGGATCAAGGTCGGCATCGGCCCCGGTTCGATCTGCACCACGCGCGTCGTCGCGGGCGTCGGCGTGCCACAGCTGACCGCGGTGATGGATGCGGCCAATGAAGCCGCCAAGTCGGGCGTGCCGGTGATCGCCGATGGCGGCATTCGCACATCGGGCGACGTCGCCAAGGCACTGGCGGCGGGTGCGGGATCGGTGATGATCGGATCGCTGCTGGCCGGGACCGAGGAAGCGCCGGGCGAGACGTTCCTGTACCAGGGCCGCGCCTACAAGAGCTATCGCGGCATGGGATCGGTCGGCGCGATGGCGCGCGGATCGGCCGACCGCTATTTCCAGCAGGACATCAAGGACCAGTTGAAGCTGGTGCCCGAAGGGATCGAGGGGCAGGTGCCGTACAAGGGCCCGGCGCGCGACGTCATCCATCAGCTGGTGGGCGGGGTGAAGGCGGCGATGGGCTATACCGGCGCGCGCACCCTGACCGAGCTGCGCGACAAGGCGCGCTTCGTGCGGATCACCGGCGCGGGCCTGCGCGAAAGCCACGTCCATGACGTGACGATCACGCGCGAGGCGCCCAATTATCCGACGCGTTAGGCCGATGGCTTGACCGATACCCAGAAAATCGGGCTGATCGTCGCGCTCGCCAGCCTCTATATCCTGTTCCGCATCCGCCTGTTTCGCGTGCGTTATCGCAACGCGCGGGCGAAGCTTGAGGAAGGACGCGCGCTGGAACGCGAGCGGGACGGCGAGCCATGACGCCACAGGCGCGCACCCAGGCCGCAATCGAGCTGCTCGACGCGATCATCGCCGCCGCGCGCGATCAGGGCGCGGCGGCCGACACGCTGATCGCGCGCTATTTCGCCGAGCGCCGCTATGCCGGGTCGAAGGACCGTCGCGCGGTACGCGAGCTGGTCTATCGTGCGATCCGGCTGCTGGGCGCGCGGCCGGCGAGCGGGCGCGCGGCGATGCTCGCGCTGGCGGCGGATGACGCGGAGTTGCGCAGGCATTTCGGCGCGGAGGGCCATGCCCCCGCAGCGATCGAAGCGGGCGAAGAGGCGGCAGTGGCGGGCGTCGCACCCGCCTGGCTGGTCAAACGGCTGGCCGCGTCGGGGCTGGACAAGGCCGCACAGACGGCGCTGCTCGACCGCGCCCCGCTCGACATTCGCGTCAATGCGCTGCGGGGCAAGGTGGCGGCGGTGCTGGCCGAGCTTCCGGGCGCGGTGCCGATCGAGGGGCTGGCGCACGGCCTGCGCCTGCCGCCCGACAGCCGGGTCGAGGATCATCCCGGCTGGGCGCAGGGCGCGTTCGAGGTGCAGGATGCGGGATCGCAGCACGTCGCGCTCGGCTGTGGCGCCGCGCCGGGAATGACGGTGGTCGACCTGTGCGCGGGCGCGGGCGGCAAGACGCTGGCGCTTGCGGCGGCGATGGCGAATGCGGGGCGGATCATCGCCAGCGACACCGATCGCGGGCGGTTGGGCCGGCTGGCCCCGCGTGCGGTGCGCGCGGGCGTGACGATCGCCGAGCCGCGGCTGCTCGATCCCGGGCGCGAGGCGGCGGCGCTGGACGACCTGACCGGCGGGGCCGACCTGGTGCTGGTCGACGCGCCATGTTCAGGCACCGGGACGTGGCGGCGCAACCCAGAGGCACGCTGGCGGCTGACACCCGACCGGCTGGCGCGGCTGGTCGAGGTGCAGGCGCGCTTGCTTGATCTTGCCGCGACGTTGGTGCGGCCGGGCGGGGCGGTGATCCACGTCGTCTGCTCGGTGCTCGATGCCGAAGGCGCGGATCAGGCCGATGCGTTCCTGGCGCGGCACGAGGGCTGGCGCGCCGAGCGCCCCGACATGGCGGTGGGTGACGCGAGGGGGACTGGACTTCGCCTGTCGCCGAACGCACATTCGACAGACGGCTTTTTTGTGGCCAGATTGATCGCGCCATGACTGCCGCACGCCCGAGTTCGTTGCTGGAGACGATAATGCGTTTGATTTCGGTTTCCGCCGCCGCTGCCCTGACCCTGTTGTGCGTATCGACGTCGCTGAGCGGCCAGCGCCCCGACGACCAGATCGACGCGCGGTCGGTGGCGCTGCTCGAACAGGGCAAGCAAGCGAAGGCGGCGGGGAATCTGGACGGGGCGACCGATTTCCTGGAGACCGCGCTGGTCGTCGACCCGCGCAACCGCCAGGCCTATGTCGCGCTGGCCGAGATCGCGCAGGCACGCGGTCTGCCGGGCAAGGCGATCCGCTTCTATCGCGAGGCGCTGCTGCTCGAGCCCAACGATATCGCCGCGCTGGCCGGGCAGGGCGAGGCGATGGTCGCCAAGGGCGCTCTGGCGCGGGCGCGCGAGAACCTGGCCAAGGTCAAGGCGCTCTGCGCGGCCGAATGCCCGCAGGCGACCGGCCTCGCCGCCGCGATCGCCAAGGGACCGGCCACGACCCAGACGGCGGATGCGGTGAAGCCGCCGGTGGTGCCGGCGCCGGCGAAGAACTGAGCAGACTAGGTCGTGAACCCCTAAACGACCGCTTTCGGCGTAAGTGCTAGGCGGCCGGAACTGGGTGGTTAGCTGACGCTTAGCTCACAGAATACGCAAGACTTTTAGTCGCCATCCTGCAAGAGCAATCGGGCCGTCTGCAAGCCTCTGGTCTGGCGATGGGGTTTCCGCGCGCATTATTTGTGCCTCGACACACCCGGAAGGCGATTTGATCGGACGATCTAACCAAATTACAGTTGGGCTACGTCCCATGTTTCCGACCATTACTGTTTGTCCGTCAATGGGATGACGACTGCAAATGGACACGACCTTGTTCTCGAAGGCCTGCGGGGACGCAAAAATCTCGGCGAGTAAGGCCTTATCCATCGCGTCAACTTGGTGAGCGCCAAGCGACGCGAGAGCAATGATCCAAACGCGCATTCCGCTTAACTCCACGCGGCTTGGGGAAGTGTAGGCGCGACTCTCCTGACCAATTATGAACGTCCGCCTTGGGGTCGGTAGCCGACAGACCGCATTATGAGCTTACGGCCTGGTCCCGGTCTGGCCAATGGCGAGGGTGGGAGAAAGGGTCCGTGTTAGACCTGCTTCGCGAGCGCTCGTGCGATTTTAACGAACTCCGTCACGCCGACCGTCTCCGCCCGTCGCGTCGGATCGATGCCGAGCGCGTCGAGTGCTGCGAGCGCGCCGGGAACCGGTTTCAGGCTCTGGCGGAGCATCTTGCGGCGCTGGCCGAAGGCGGCGGCGGTGAGGCGTTCCAGGTCGGCGAGCGCAACACCAGCCGGCGCGTCGGTGGGTGCGAGATGGACGACTGCCGACATCACCTTGGGCGGCGGGGTGAAGGCGGAGCGGTGGACGGGCATCGCGATACGCGCGGTGCTGCGCCACTGGGACAGGACCGCCAGCCGGCCATAGGCGTCGCCACCCACCGGCGCGACGATGCGGTCGGCGACCTCGCGCTGGAACATGAGCGTCAGCGTCTGCCACCACGGGCGCCACGGTGCCGACAACCAGCCGACCAGCAGGGCGGTGCCGATATTATAGGGCAGGTTGGCGACGATGTGCGGCGGGGCGTCGAACAGCCCGGCATGGTCGATCGCCAGGGCATCCCCCTCGATCACCCGCAACTGGCCGGGATAGGCGGCGGCGAGTTCGGCCAGCGCGGGAATGCAGCGCGAATCGCGCTCGATCGCAGTGACCTGTGCGCCGGCCGCCAGCAGCGCGCGGGTGAGGCCGCCGGGACCGGGGCCGACCTCCAGCACCGGCTGGCCGGCCAGATCGCCCGGGATGGCGGCGATGCGCGCGAGCAGCTGGGCATCGAACAGGAAATTCTGGCCGAGCGCGCGGCTGGCCTGAAGCCCGTGCGCGCGGATGACATCGCGCAAGGGTGGCAATGTCGGCGGCGACATGGTCAGGCGGCGGCTTCGGCGCGGTGCGCGGCCGCTTCGGCGGCCAGCCGGATTGCGGCGATCATCGCACCGGGTTCGGCACGGTCGGTGCCGGCCAGGTCGAACGCGGTGCCGTGATCGGGCGAGGTGCGGACGATCGGCAGCCCGAGGGTCATGTTGACGCCCTCGTCGAAATGCAGCGTCTTGAGCGGGATCAGCGCCTGATCGTGATAGCAGCAGATCGCGACGTCATACCCACCGCGCGCGCGGCCGTGGAACATGGTGTCGGCGGCGAACGGACCGACCGCATCGATCCCGTCGGCCTGGAGCGCGTGGATGGCGGGCATCAGGATCTCGATCTCCTCGCGCCCGAGCGCACCGGCTTCGCCCGCATGCGGATTGAAGCCGGCAAAGGCGAGGCGCGGCCGTTCGATCGCGAAATTGCGCGTCAGGCCGCGCGCGGCGGCGCGGGCCTTGTTGACGACCAGATCGATGGTCAGCAGATCGCGCACCGCGGCCAGCGGCACATGGGTGGTGACCGGCACGACGCGCAGCGTCGGACCGGCGAGCATCATCACCGCATTCTCCGCCGCGACGCCGCAGCGTTCGGCGACGAATTCGGTCTGGCCGGGATGGGTGAAGCCGATCGCGTAGAGCTGCGCCTTGGCGACCGGGCCGGTGACGACCGCGGCCGCCGCGCCCGAGCGGGTCAGCCCGACCGCCATTTCGAGCGACTGCAGCGCGCAGATCGCACCGGCGGGATCGGGATGGCCGGGGGTAATGTCGCCCGCGTCGGTCACCGCCATGACCGGCAGCGCGCCGTCGAAGATGGCGGCCGCTTCGCCCGGCGTGTCGATCCGCGCGATCGGGCCGCGCCACACGCGTTCGATCGCGCGCGGATCGCCCACCGCCACGAAGGGCGGGAGGCGTTCGGTTTCACGCCGAGCCCAGGCCTTGGCGATCACCTCCGGGCCGATGCCCGCCGGATCGCCCATCGAGATCGCCAGCGGCGGGGTCACCGTCGACGGCCCCCGGCCATCGTCAGCGATACTCGACGATCGCGTCGCGGCGCAGGTCGCGCAGCTTGCGCTGGGCGACCAGATTGACGCGTTCCTGCTCCATCGACGCCTGCATCTGCTCCATCGACGGCAGGCCGGCGCTGCGCGGATCGTCGCGGCCGCACAGCACGAGTACGCGCACGCCCTCGTCCGGGGTGCCGAAGGGCGGCGTTGCCTGGCCGACCTGAAGCTGGAGCATGATCTCCTGAAGCGCGGGCGGCAGATCGCGCACGCGCACCGAATCATTGTCGACAACCTCGGCACCGAGGTCCTGGGCCACCGCGCCGACATTGCCGCAACCGCGGATCTGCTGCGTCGCCTGGGCAAAGGCGGCCGCGCGATCGGTCGCCTGCGCCTGGGTGGTGCCGGCGGGGAAGCGGATGGTCATCTGGCGCAGGCTCAGCCGCGCGTCGCGCGGGTCCGCGGTCAGCACCTTGCGCTTGTCGACGAGGTAAAGCAGCGAGAAGCCGCCCGGCACCTCGATCGGGCCGGCGACCTGGCCGATCTGCATCCGCTGCGCCGCGTCGGACAGCTGCGACGGGAGCATGCCGGGGCGCACCCAGCCGAGATCGCCGTTCACCGCCTTGGTCGACGCCTCCGAATAGGTGCGCGCGAAATATTCAAAGGGCGCGCCGCCGCGCATCTGTTCGAGCATCTGCTGGACTGCGGCGTAGACCTCGTCCGCGCGCTCGGGCGTGGCGGAGAGATAGACTTCCTTGAGGTGGAACTCCTCAGAGCCCTTGGAGGCTTCGAGGCGTTCGAGCACCGACTTCACTTCCTCCTCGCCGACATTGACGAAGGGCTGGACCTGGCGGCCGAGCAGGCGGTTCCACGCCAGCTCGCCCTCGATCTGGCGGACCATCGAGCGTTCGGAGGAGCCGACGCTGCGCAGATATTCGCGCATCTGATCGGGCGAGCGGCCAAAGTTGCGCGAGATGCGGGCAAAGCCCTGCGCGATTTCCGTCGGCGTGATCGTGATCTCGTTGGCGGCGGCTTCCTGAATCTGCAGCGTCTCGTCGATCAGGCTGCGCAGCACCTGAAGGCGAAGCTGGTCGCGCTCCTGCGCCGACAGATTGATCTGGTTCAGCGCGACGATCATGTTGACGCGGTGGTCGACATCGGTCCCGGTGATGACCGCGCGATTGACGATCGCGGTCGGCTTGCGGATGTTGGGATCCTGCTTGCCGAAGATCTGGAGCCCCTCCGGGATGTTCAGCCCGGCGGCGCTGTCGCTGCCATCCTGGGTGGCGAGTGCGGCCGCGCCGGTCGTGGCGAGCGCTGCGGTCATGGCGAAGCGCACAAGGCCGCGCTTCCAAACGTCGATGTTCATCTTCACCCGATCAATCTTTCTCTCCGGCGTCACGGGCGCCGGCCACTGCGTGCCGCATATCTTTCACAATTGCGGCTGAACCGGGGCTTACCGCCCGAGATTCTTCAATTCCAGCGTCAGCAGATAGCTGTTGCCGCGCCGCGCGTCACCCAAATCCTGATAGTCGCGACGCCAGGTCAGGCCAAGTTTGAGGCAGTCATCCTCATAGGCGAAGCCGAGCCGGTGCCGCACCGGCTGGAATCCGTCCGACGACGACAGCGTGTCCTCGTTGCGGTCGGTCAGGTCGACCGTCGCCGATCCGAACAGCGACCAGAAGCCGGCAAAGGCGACGCGCGCGCCGACCCGGGCTTCCTCGCGATCCTGAAGATCCTCACCCGTCGTCGCGATGTCGCGGTTGAGCCGGAGATAGCCGAGCAGCACATAGGTCTTGCGCGAGCCGACGGTCGCGTCGACCTCGTTGCGGCGCACGGCCAGATTGTCTTTGTCGAGCCGATAGCGGTGGGTCAGCGACACGAAGTCGCGGAAGCGGACGTCGGTGCGCCCGACGATGTCCGACAATCGGTCGCTGAGCCCGGTGCCCTCGGGCAGGATCGCGGTGCGGTTGTTCAGCCGGTAGCTCTGTCCGACATTGGCGTCGATCGCCACGCCGGGCAGGCTGAGCGCATATTCGACGCCATAGGTGACGCGCGACGAATCCTCGAACCGGTCATAGCCGGGGAAGCGGTTGAGCGAGAACAGGTTGACGTCCTCAAGGTCGATGGCGCGTGAATCCTCGTTCGGGATCTGGAAATTGCGGATGCGCGGCGCGACGACCAGCTGGACGCGCGGCGTGATCCGCTGGGTCCCGCCCAGCGCCGCGCCGATGAACGGCCATTTGACGTCGAGCGCGGCGAGCGCGATCCCGCGTGCCTGGAAACCGTCGCGACCGCGATAGCTTTCGACCAACGTCGTCAGCACGTCGTCGCTGTTGTAGAGGTCGCCGCGCACCAGGCCGGTGAGCGTGATGTCGTGCCCCCAGTTGCTGACCCGGCGCAGGTCCCATTGCGCGGACGCGAAGGCGCGCTGGGTATCCTGCCCATCGGCGCGGGCAAGCGCGAGCGTGTTGGCGTTGATGCGGATGACGCCGCCCAGCAGCGGGTCGGCGATGCGGCGCCGATACTCGATTTCCGGCAGCGCGATCGGCTGGAGCGACTGGGTATCGCCGAGGCGCAGCGTCTGGACCGCCCAGCCGTTGATCGCGAAATAGCTGTCGCGATCGATCCGCTCGACATTGAAGAAGCTGCGCAGCCGGTCGTCGCGCGAAATGTCGTAACGGCGCAGGAAGGTGCGGTCGGTCGCGACGCGCAGCGTGCCGGCGATGCTCCAGCGCGGGTCGAGCTGAAACCGCCCATTGCCGTCGATATAGCCGCGGAACTGCTGATCGCTGTCGACCAGCCCGCCGCCGGGGCCACGATCGTCGCTCTGCCGGCTGTAGGTTGCGTAACCGCGCACGCGATAGGCGCCCCGGTCGGTCAGCGCGCGATATTCGCCCTCCAGCAGCGGCAGCGAGTCGGTGAACAGGTGGGGCGTGAGCGTCAGGTCGCGGTTGGGCGACAGGTTGAAATAGTAGGGCACCGCGATTTCGAGGCCGTTGACGCGATCGAGCCGGATCTGGGGCGCGAGCACGCCATTGTCGCTGAAATCGCCGACCGGATGCGAGAAGGCCGGCAGCGGTAGCGTGGCGAAGCCGAAGATCGACAGGCGCGCGCCATAATAGCGGATGCGGTGGCGCGCGGGATCATAGACGACGCGGACCGCCGTGATCTTCCACGACGGCTCCTTCGGGCAATTCTCGTTAGACGTTACCGCGCACGGGGTATAGGCCGCGCGCTCGACCGTCACGACGCCGCCGTCCGAGCGCGTGCCGCGTTCCGCCGCGATCCGCCCGCCCTGATCGAGCACGACAAGCATGTTTTCGACCATGCCGTCGCGCAGCGTGTCGGTCAGTTCGATGCGGTCGCCATAGGCCACGTCGCCTTCGGGATTGGTGACCGCGATGTTGCCGTCGGCGACGACCTGACCCGATTTGCGGTCCCAGCGCACCCGGTCGGCGCGCAGCCGGTTGCCGGCGCGGCTGAGCCGCACGTCGCCGCGCGCGACGACGATGTCGCCTTCGCTGTCATATTCGAGCTCGTCGGCGGAGAACAGGATCTCCTCCTCCGCATCCGACTGGGCGATGTCGGCGGCGGTCGGCGGCGCGATCGGGCGGTCGGACAGGTCCTGGGCGGCGGCACCGCCGGTGGCGAACAGCGAAAACGCGCCGAACAGGATCAGGGCGTTACGCTTCACCTCGACCAACCTCTTCCATGCGCTCGGGTGGAGGAGCGCGCCAGTGACGGTCGCGTCCTATCGCACCGGTCATCGCATTCCGCAATCGCAAGCGGTCGCGGCGTTGCGCCCCGGGCGGTCGGGGCCTAGATGCCGTGATCTGCCGGACGACGCCGCGCGGCACGCCGCGGTGCCGCCCATGGACCGAACGATAACAGAAAGATCGCGCATGAATATCGAACTGGCCACCGTCATCCCCGCCGCCGCGGTGGTGGTCGTCCCCGTCCTGAAGGCGCGCGCCGCCGAGCTCGCGCTCCGCGCAGTCGCCGCCGCCAATCACAAGCTGGTGAACGCCGCGCTGGAGGGCGCGCGCTTCGACGGCGATCCGGGCAGCCTGGTCGAGCTGGTGCTGCCGGACGGCGAGGCGGTACAGCGGCTGGTGATCCTGGGCATCGGCGAGGGGCAGGAGGGCGAACTGGAGCGCGCGGCCGGCGCGCTGGTCGGTCGCTATCTGGTGTCGGGCCATACCGCACTGGCGGTCGACTGGTCGGGCGTCGCGTCGATGCTCAGCGCGGCGGGCGTCGCGCGCTTCGCCGCTGCCGCAGTCCAGCGCGGCTGGCGCTACGATGTCTATCGCACCACGCTGAGCGAGCGTCAGCGCCCGACGCTGGCGACGGTGACGATGGTCGGCACGCCCGACGGGACGGCGGCCGAATGGGCGCATCGCGACGCGGTGACCCAGGGGCTGCTGTTCACCCGCGCGCTGGTGACGGAGCCCGCCAACATCCTGTATCCCGAAAGCTTCGTCGAACGGTGCAGCGGCCTGGCCGAGCTGGGCGTGACGCTGACCGCGCTCGACGATGCGGCGATGCGCGAGCTGGGCATGGGTGCGCTGCTGGGCGTGGCGCAGGGATCGGTGCGCGGCGCACGGCTGCTGGCGATGCACTGGGATGGACGCGGCGACGGCGGCAACCCCGACCTGGCGCTGGTCGGCAAGGGCGTGACCTTCGACACCGGCGGCATCTCGATCAAGCCGGCCGCGGGCATGGAGGACATGAAGTGGGACATGGGCGGCGCGGGCGCGGTGGCAGGCGCGATGCGCGCGCTGGCACTGCGCAAGGCACGCGCGAACGTGATCGGCGTCGTCGGCCTCGTTGAGAACATGCCCGACGGCAATGCGCAGCGCCCCGGCGATGTCGTGACGTCGATGTCGGGCCAGACGATCGAAGTCATCAACACCGATGCCGAAGGGCGCCTGGTGCTGTGCGATGTGCTGACCTGGGTTCAGCGCAATTACCGGCCCGGCACCATCGTCGATCTCGCCACCCTGACCGGCGCGATGATCGTGTCGCTGGGACATGAGCATGGCGGCCTGTTCGCCAATGATGATTCGCTGGCCGATCAGTTGCTGGCGGCGGGCAAGGCGACCGGTGACCTGTTGTGGCGATTCCCGCTGGGTGACGCGTACAACAAGCTGCTCGATTCGCCGATCGCCGACATGAAGAATGTGGGGCCGCGCGGTGCCGGCTCGATCACCGCGGCACAGTTCATCCAGCGCTTCGTCGACCCGGGCGTGCGCTGGGCGCATCTCGACATTGCCGGCATGGTGTGGGCGGACAAGCCGGGTGCGACGCATGACAAGGGTGCGACCGGATATGGCGTGCGCCTGCTCGACCGGTTCGTCGCCGATCATTTCGAGCGTTGAGCGTTTGCCCGGAATGCGCGCTTGATCGATGTGAGACCCGGATTACCCGTCTCCCCGGGCTTGACCCGGGGCCCCGCTGTTTCTTGCGGCGGATAAGATAGCGGGACCCCGGCTCAGGGCCGGGGTGACGGGGAAAAATGGGCTGTGTCTCGCGACAATTGCCATTATTCGTCACCGTCTAAGGTTCGGCGGGTGGTGTGGGACATGGCGGCGTGAAGGTCGATTTCTACCATCTGACCCGCCAACCGCTCGACGCGGTGCTGCCGCGCATCGCCGAGAAGGTGCTGGCCGATGGCGGCCGGCTGGAGATCGTGGCGGGCGACGCGGAGCAGCGCGCCGCGATCGACCGGTTCCTGTGGACCTGGTCGGCGGAAAGCTTCCTGCCCCATGCGATCGCCGGCGCGATGGACGACGCCCGCCAGCCGATCCTGATCCGCGCGGCGATTGCGGCGCCCGATCCGGCGGGGCATGTCGCGATCGCCGACGGGCACTGGCGCGACGAGGCGCTGGGGTTCGCGCGCGCGTTCCACTTCTTCGACGACGCGACCATCGCCGAATCGCGCGCGGCGTGGAAGGCGCTGGCGACGCGCGACGGCGTCGAGCGGCGTTACTGGAAGCAGAACGCGAACGGACGCTGGGAGCAGGCGGCTTGAGCGGGGACAGCAATTTCAGCCCCGAACTCAATCTCGCAAAGTCAACCTCGTCACCCCGGCCTTGAGCCGGGGTCCCGCTACCTGGTCCGGCGCGCGAAAAAGCGGGACCCCGGCTCAAGGCCGGGGTGACGATCGTTCGGTGTGGATTGCTCCACCGCTCATGCCGGCGGTGCTTGCATCTTTGCCGGCCCGCGACTAGGGAGCCGCGACTTTCCCATTCCCCATCAAGACAGGAGCCCGAACGGCCATGGCCGCCACCCGGACCTTTTCGATCATCAAGCCCGATGCCACCCGCCGCAACCTGACCGGTGCGATCACCAAGCTGCTGGAGGATGCGGGCCTGCGGGTCGTCGCGTCGCGCCGCATCCGCATGAGCCGCGCGCAGGCCGAGAAATTCTATGGCGTGCACAAGGAACGGCCGTTCTTTGCCGACCTGGTCGCGTTCATGACCTCGGGCCCGGTCGTCGTCCAGGTGCTGGAAGGCGAGAATGCGGTCGCGCGCAACCGCGAGGTGATGGGCGCGACCAACCCGGAGAACGCGGCCGAAGGCACGATCCGCAAGCTCTATGCCGAGTCGATCGAGGCCAACAGCGTCCATGGTTCGGATTCGGACGAGAACGCCGCGATGGAAATCGCGCAGTTCTTCAAGCCGGAAGACATTGTCGGCTGATTCCGCGTATCGCCGCGCCGGCTCGCTGCCGGCGCGGTCGTGTCGGGGACCCGGCATCGAAAGTCACCGATTTTCGGCATCGTGGCGGCTTGCCAGGATTGGCCGCCCGGGCCTAGCATCGCAGGACCATCAAGCGTTACGCGTTAGGTCCGGCGATGCCCTTCAACGATCCTTGGGAGCCCTATCGACCGGGCGACTTTATCTTCGGCATCAACGAGGCGATCGCCGCCTTTCAGAAGGCGAAGTCGGTGGCGAAAGCGACGACCGCGGACAGCGTCGTGACGGTCCGTCAACTTACGGACCAGCGATCCGGCCTGGCGACCTTTTCCGACGCCCGGCTGGCACAGAACACCGCATATCTCGACAGCCTGGAGCGGCATCCCAAATATCATGCCGTCTATTCCGGCGGGTCGGCGAGCCCGGGCACGCCCAAGTCGAACGCCCAGTTTCGCCTGAAATCGAAAAACGCGCTCAATCACTATGTCGAGGCCGGGATCGGTGTTCACTTCATCCTGGACGGGCTGAACCTCGACGAAGTCGTCAACAAGAACTTCAAGGTTCCGGGTAAGCCGCAAAGCCCGAACAACGAATTCAAGCATTCGGCGACCGACAAGATCCGGACGGTCACCGGAGCCGAGTTGCGCTGGATCTACCGAAATCGCGACCGCCCCGACGTGCAGAAATTCGTGCAGTTCTGGTTCAAGGGCAATCCGTGTCCGCCGCCATGGACGCTTCTGTTCAAGGCGCTCGATTCCACGGCCCCGGACTGGCAGATTTACGAGGACAGCCGCCACGGCGGCGTGGCCGCATCGTTGTCGGCGACGACGGTCTAGAATGCGTCGGCGACATCCATCAGCCGGGTGAGCCGTTTCGGCGCGGCCAGCCGCCAGCTGCGCGCCAGCCATTCGCCGACATGCGCCCAGTCGGTGTCGCCGGTGTCGAGCCGCACGCCGATCCAGCCCGACGGCCCCAGATAGGGCGGGCGATAATAGAGCGCGGGGTCGCGTTCGATCAGCATCGCCTGTTCCTCGACCCCGCTGGTGCGCACCAGCACCGCGGTGATGCCGTTGCCGTGATGGTCGGCGGAGAAATAGGCGAAGAATTTCCCGCCTTCGACGAAGAAGCCCGGCGCGCCGTGCGACAGCTTCTCGCGCGCCTCTGGCAGCGCCAGCGACAGCTCGCGTACACGGCTCAGCGGATCGTCGGCAGGCTGCCCGGCGCGCACCCAATCGGCGAGGATGCGCGGATATAGCTGATGCTCGGCGATTAGCACGCGCGCTGCCAGGGTTTCGGCAGTGTCACCCGGCAGGATCGCGACGGGCGTCTGGCCCAACACCGGGCCGTCATCCAGTTCGGCAGTGACGAGGTGAACCGAACAGCCGCCATGGCTGTCGCCCGCCGCCAGTGCGCGTTCGTGCGTGTGCAGCCCCTTGTAAGCAGGGAGCAAAGACGGGTGGATGTTGACCATCCGTCCGGCCCAGCGTTCGACAAATTCGGGCGACAGCAGCCGCATATAGCCGGCGAGCGCGACATGGGTGACGCCGGCTTCGCGCAGCGCCGCGTCGATCCGCGCGTCGAAATCGGCGCGCGCCATCCCCCTGTGGCTGAGCGCGAAGGTGGCGATGCCCTCTGCCGCCGCGAGCGTCAGGCCGGCTGCGTCGGGGTCGTTGCTGGCGACCAGCGCGAGGGCAAAGGGGCAATCGGCCGCGCGCGAGGCGTAGAGCAGCGCCGCCATGTTCGACCCGCGTCCCGAGATCAGGACGCCCAGACGCGCACGATCAGCCATGCACGTGCGTCGCGGTCCAGGGCGCGCGCGCGCTCCACGTCTCCGCGCTGCCCGTGACCGTACAGCCGCGCTCGCCGGCCGCCACCTCGCCGAGCGTGAACACCGTCTCGCCCGCAGCGGCGAGGTCGGCGGCGATCGCGTCGGCCGTGTCGACGGTGACGATCGCAACCATGCCGATCCCGCAGTTGAAGGTGCGCGCCATCTCCTCCGGCTCGATCCGCCCCTGCGCCTGCAGGAAAGCCATCAGGCGCGGCAGCGGCCAGCGATCGGCGTCGATGCGGGCGTGACAGCCGGCGGGGAGGACGCGCGGCACATTTTCGAGCAGCCCGCCGCCGGTGATGTGCGCGAGGCCGTTGATCCGCCCCGCGCGCACCAGCGGCAACAGGCTGCGCACGTAGATGCGCGTCGGCGCCATCAGCGCGTCGATCAGCAGCACGTCCTGATCGAACAGCGCGGGGCGATCGAGCTTCCAGCCGCGATCGGCGGCGAGGCGGCGGACGAGCGAGAAGCCGTTGGAATGGACCCCGGTCGAGGCGAGGCCCAGGATGACGTCGCCCGGCGCGATCCGTCGCCCGTCGAGCAGCCGGCCCCGCTCGACCGCGCCGACGCAGAAGCCGGCGAGGTCATAGTCGCCATCGGCATACATGCCGGGCATCTCGGCCGTCTCACCGCCGATCAGCGCGCATCCGGCCTGACGGCACCCCTCCGCGATGCCCGCGATCACGCGTTCGGCGACTGCATTGTCGAGTTTGCCGCTGGCGTAGTAGTCGAGAAAGAACAGCGGCTCCGCCCCCTGGACGATCAGGTCGTTGGCGCACATCGCGACGAGATCGATGCCGACGCCGTCGTGGCGGCCGCTGTCGATCGCGAGCTTGAGCTTGGTGCCGACCCCGTCATTGGCGGCGACCAGGAGCGGATCGGTGAACCCGCACGCCTTGAGATCGAAAATCCCGCCGAAACCGCCCAGATCGGCGTCCGCGCCGGCGCGGCGGGTCGCGCGGGCCAGCGGCGCGATGGCGCGGACCAGCGCGTTGCCGGCGGCGATCGAGACGCCAGCCTGGGCATAGGTATAGGGGGTGTCAGCGGGATCGGGATCGGTCATTGCGACCGAGTAGCCAGTTCGGGCTTGGATTTCCACGCCCGCTTCGCCAAAAGACCCCCGAAATGGTTCGCGTCGGTTCCCACCGCCTGTTGATCGCCGCGCTGGCGGCCTGTGCCATGGCCGGCGGCGGGATCGTCGCCGCGCAGCAGGGTGCGGCGCCGGCGGCCGCGCCGGTATCGGCATCGGGCAGTTTCGAGGTGGGCGGGGTGCGCGTCGACGTCGCCGGCCCGAATGCGGAGGCCGCGCGGCTGGCGGGGTGGAAGCTGGCGG
Source organism: Sphingomonas sp. SFZ2018-12 (assembly GCF_022496715.1). Lineage (NCBI taxonomy): Bacteria > Pseudomonadati > Pseudomonadota > Alphaproteobacteria > Sphingomonadales > Sphingomonadaceae > Sphingomonas > Sphingomonas sp. SFZ2018-12. Next base: position 1,551,359 of record NZ_WTFM01000001.1, on the reverse strand, counting down.
AGCGCCGCGCCTGGACCCAATTGTCGCGCCGGCTGCGTGGCAGCGAGGTCGCGCTGCCCGAGGGCGCCATCGACGGCCTGGTCAGCGGCATCATCATCGAGAACGAACAGATCGGACCCAACCGCTATATCGCGCGGCTGGGCGTCCTGTTCGACCGCAACCGCGCCGCCGCGATCCTGGGTGTCGCGGCACGCTTTGCGCGGTCGGCCCCGCTGGTGCTGATGCCGGTCGAATGGTCGGGCGGCACCGGCACCGTGTTCGAGCGCGAAACCGAATGGACGCGCGCCTGGGCCCGGTTCCGCACGAGCAACAGCGCGATCGACTATGTGCGGCTGACCGGCACGGGCCCCGACCCGTTGCTGTTCGATGCGGGACAGATCGGCCGGCGCGGCCGGGGGTGGTGGCGCACGATCCTGGACCAATATGGCGCGGACGATGTGCTGATCCCGCAGGTCCACCTCTATCGCCAATGGCCCGGCGGGCCGGTGGTCGGCGAGTTCATCGCGGGTTTCGGTCCCGACAACCGCATCCTCACCCGCTTCACGCTGCGCGTCGACAATGCCGATGCGCTGCCCGCGCTGCTCGACGAGGGGGTGCGGCGCATCGATGCGGCCTATCAGGACGCGCTGCGCCGCGGCCGGCTGCGCCCCGACGCGCTGCTCGCGGTGCGGCCGCCATCGCCGGAGGACGAGGTCGATCCCGCCGCGATCGAGGTCGACGACCTGCCGGTGGTGTCGACCGTCACGACCGGCGGCGCGATCATCAACGTTCAGTTCGATTCGCCCAGCGCCGGCGCGGTCACCGGCACCGAATCCGCGCTGGCGGCAGTGCCGGGGGTCCGGTCCGCGTTGACGTCCAGCCTGGCGCTCGGCGGGATTTCGGTGATGCGCGTCACCTATGACGGGTCGATCGCCGCCCTGCGCACGGCGTTGGAAGCGCGCGGCTGGCAGGTGCAGGAAGGGCCGGGGACGCTGCGGATCCGGCGTGGCGCCGCGCCCGCACCCGCCGCACCGGCCGCAGGCGCGGGGGACGCCCCGCAAAACGCGACGAACGAATGAACCAGCTCAACCTGCCGCTCGGCCCCGTGGCTGGCGCGCAAGAGGGCCAGTTCATCGTCAGCGAAGCCAATGCGCGCGCGGTGCACCACATCGAACATTGGGGCGCGTGGCCGGTGGCGGCGGCGCTGCTGACCGGGCCGCGCAAGTCGGGCCGCAGCCTGCTGGGGCGCATCTTTGCCGCGCGATCGGGCGGGCGGGTGATCGACGATGCCGAGCGCCAGGACGAGGAAACGCTGTTCCACGCATGGAACCACGCCCAGGCCGAGCGCCGGCCGCTGCTGATCATCGCCGACGTGCCGCCGCCCGAATGGCCCATCGCGCTGCCCGACCTGCGTTCGCGCATCGCGGCGACCCCGGTCGAGCGGATCGCGCCACCCGATGATGCGTTGATCGTCCAGCTGATCCAGCGCGGGCTGGACGCGCGTGCGCTCTATTCGCGGCCCGACGTCGCGGCGTGGCTCGCCGGGCGCATCGAACGCAGCTATGTCGCCATAGAGCGAGTCGTCGACCTGCTCGAAACCGAGGCGCGCAGTCGTGACCGCCGTCGCCTGTCGGTTCAGCGGGCACGCGAATGGCTCGACGCCGCCGGGCTGCTGATCGACGAACCGACCATGGAGGAAACGGAGAAATTGTGACCGACCGCGCCGCCAAGTCCGCGACCCCGTCGGTGCTGTCGCCGATCGCCGCGCCCGACACGCGTTATTTCAACCGCGAGCTGTCGTGGCTGGCGTTCAACCGCCGCGTGCTGGAGGAGGCGTCCAACCTGGCGCATCCATTGCTCGAACGGCTGCGCTTCCTGTCGATTTCGGCATCCAATCTGGACGAGTTCTTCATGGTCCGTGTCGCGGGCCTGAAGGGCCAGCAGCTGCAGAATGTCGAACAGAAATCGGTCGACGGGCTGACGCCCACCCAGCAGCTCAACGCGATCGTCGAGGATGCCGGCGAGCTGGTCGACGCGCAGCAGGAATTGTGGCGCGACCTGCGCGTCCAGCTGGCGGCGAACGGCATTGCCGTGCTCGACCGCCACGAGATCGACGACGAGACCGCGGTATGGCTGCAAACCCATTTCCGCGAGCAGATCTTTCCGATCCTGACCCCGCAGGCGCTCGATCCGGCGCACCCGTTCCCGTTCATCCCCAACAAGGGGTCGAGCGTGATCTTCGACCTGGTGCGGCGAAGCGACCGTGAGCCGGTGCGCGAGCTGGTGCTGTTGCCGCCGACCATGCCGCGCTTCGTTCGCCTGCCCGGCGCGGCGGCGCGCTATGTCACCGTCGAGACGCTGATCAAGCATTTTTCCAGCCTGCTGTTCCCCGGTTACGACGTCCAGGGCGCGGCGACGTTCCGCGTGCTGCGCGACAGCGACATCGAGGTCGAGGAAGAGGCCGAAGACCTCGTCCTCTATTTCCGCACCGCGATCAAAAGGCGACGGCGCGGGCGCGTCATCCGGCTGGAGATGGAAACCGGGATCAGCGCGGAGCTCGAGGCGATCCTGCTCGAGGAATTGGGCGGGAGCGAGGCGCTGCTGACCGAAACGGGCGGGTTCCTGGGCATCGGAGACCTGAGCATGCTGGTCGACGAGGATCGCCCCGACCTGAAGTTCACGCCGTTCAGCCCGCGCTTTCCCGAGCGCATCCGCGAATATGGCGGCGACTGCTTCGCCGCGATCCGCGCCAAGGACATCATCGTCCACCACCCCTATGAGAGTTTCGACGTCGTCCTGGCGTTCCTGAAACAGGCCGCGAACGACCCCGACGTGGTCGCGATCAAGCAGACGCTGTATCGCGCGGGCAAGCAGTCTGCGGTCATCCAGGCGCTGATCGCCGCCGCCGAGAACGGCAAGTCGGTCACCGCGGTCGTCGAGTTGAAGGCGCGGTTCGACGAGGAGCAGAATCTGTTGTGGGCCGACGCGCTGGAGCGCGCGGGCGTCCAGGTCGTTTATGGCTTCATCGACTGGAAGACGCATGCCAAGGTGTCGATGGTCGTGCGGCGCGAAGAGAATTGCTATCGCACCTACTGTCATTTCGGGACGGGCAATTATCATCCCGTCACCGCGCGCATCTATACCGACCTCAGCTTCTTCACCGCCAATCCGTGCCTGGGGCGCGACGCAGCGCAACTGTTCAACTACATCACCGGCTATGTCGAACCGACGCGGCTGGAGCTGCTGTCGATCTCGCCCGGCGGCCTGCGCCAGCGGCTCGTCGAGCTGATCGACGCCGAAATCGCGCATGCCCGCGCCGGCCGCCCGGCGGAAATCTGGGCCAAGATGAACTCGCTGGTCGATCCCGCGATCATCGAGAAGCTGTACGAGGCAAGCAGCGCGGGGGTGGAGATCGACCTGATCGTGCGGGGCATCTGCTGCCTGCGCCCCGGGGTCGCCGGCCTGTCCGACCATATCCGCGTCAAGTCGGTGGTCGGCCGTTTCCTGGAACACAGCCGCATCTGGTGCTTCGCCGACGGCAAGGCGCTGCCCCACAATGCTGCGCGGGTCTACATTTCGTCCGCCGACTGGATGCAGCGCAATTTCGACCGGCGCGTCGAATATATGCTGCCCATCACGACGCCGACGGTCCACGACCAGGTGCTCGACCAGGTGATGGTCGCCAATCTGATCGACACCGAACAGAGCTGGGTGCTGCACCCGGACGGCGAGTATGAGCGGCTGGAAGCCGGCGCGCGGCCGTTCAACCTGCATCGCTATTTCATGACCAACCCGTCGTTGTCGGGACGCGGCGCGGCGCTGGCGAGCGCCGAATCGATGCCGAAAAAGCTGTCGCTGCGCCGGCGCGGCGGCGCGGGCGCGAGCGAAGCGGCGGAATGACCTCGCTATTGCTCAGCCGCGGTCGCCAGGCGGCGCGGCTCCGGGGTGGGGACCGCGCGAGCGAGCGCGTCGCGATCATCGACATCGGGTCGAACTCGATCCGCCTCGTCGTCTATCAGGGGCCGGCGCGGCTGCCCGCGATTCTCTTCAATGAAAAGGTGATGGCGGGGCTGGGCCGCAGCCTGAATGCCACCGGCGCGATCGATGCGGATGCGCTGGCGGCGGCGGAGGTCGCGCTTGCCCGGTTCGCGTGGGTCGCCCGCGAAATGGAGGTGTCGCGGCTGCGCACCGTCGCCACTGCCGCAGTGCGCGACGCGAGCAACGGCGCCGAACTCATTGCGGCGGCGGCGCGACTGGGGCTGAAGGTCGAATTGCTGTCGGGCGAGGCCGAGGCGATTGGCGCGGGGCTGGGGCTGTTGTCGGCGGTGCCCGACGCCGACGGGATCGTGGGCGACCTGGGCGGCGGCAGTTTGGAATTGGTGCGGGTCCGCGACGGCGAGTTGCACGAACGCGCGTCGTTTCCGCTCGGCGTGCTGCGGGTCAGCGGGATCCGCGCGACGGGCAAGGGCGCGCTCGACCGGCGGGTGCGCGAGCTGATCGGCGAAACCGGCTGGGCGGGCAAGGGCGCGGGCCTTCCGCTCTATCTGGTCGGGGGGTCGTGGCGGGCGCTGGCGCGGCTCGACATGCACCTGACCGGCTATCCGCTGCCCGTGATGCACCAGTATGAGATGCCGCCGGCGACGATCGCGCGGCTGATCCGCACGCTCGGCCATCTGTCCAAGGGCAAGTTGAAGGCGGTGCCCAACCTGTCGGGCGGGCGCATCCCGACGCTGAGCGACGCCGCGTCGCTGCTGGCGAAGCTGATCCGCCACCTCCAGTCGCAGACGACGATCGTCTCAGCCTTCGGGCTGCGCGAGGGGCTGCTTTATGAGCAACTGAGCGGGGTCGAGCGGGCGCAGGACCCGTTGATCGTCGCGGCGCGCGACGAGGGCGCGCGGCTGGGCCGCTTTGCCGAGCATGGCGACCTGCTCGACCAGTGGATTGCGCCGCTGTTTGCCGACGAGGCGCCCGAGCTGGCGCGGCTGCGCCATGCCGCGTGCCTGCTCGCCGATGTCGGCTGGCGCGCCAATCCCGAGTTCCGCGCCGAGCGCGGTGTCGAGATCGCGCTACATGGCAACTGGGTGGCGATCGACGGCTTCGGCCGCGCAATGATCGCGCAGGCGCTGTTCACCTGTCTGGGCGGCGGCATCGCGTCGCCCGATCCGCTGATGCGGCTTGCCGACTATGAATCGCTCGAGCTGGCGTGTCGCTGGGGGCTTGCGATGCGGCTGGGCCAGCGGCTGTCGGGCGGGGTGGCCGGGCCGCTCCAGCGCACGCGGCTGGCGGTGGAGGACAGCCGGCTGCTGCTGCGCACCGAGCCTGCCGACGCGATTCTCTATGGCGAAGCGGTCGAACGCCGCCATCGCGCACTGGCGGCGCTGTGCGGGCTGGAGGCGCGGCTGGGTTGAAGCTCCGGGCGCGGTGGTGCGCGTTCGTTGCGGCCGTCGTTGCGTGTGGATGCCCGATCAAGTTCGGCATGACGGGTTGGGGGGACGCGTAGCCCTTTTCCCGATCTTCACCCCGGCCTCGTGCCGGGGTGGCGGCGAAGATCGTAACGGTGGGGCTAGACGTGCCGTTCCTGCTCACCCGCAGGCGAGGCGGGTCACGACATTCTTTTCGTCGACGTCGATGTTGAGCCGATCCTGACGATAGTCCATCGTCACTGCCATTCCGGGCTGGATCCAGCGCAGCGTGCGCGCACCGCTGCGGTCGCGGGCGTCGAGCCCGAGCGCGGCGGTGGCGGGCCGCCCGATCAGGTCCTGCACCGGCGCCGCGTCGCACTCGCCCGCGTCGGCGACGGGCGGCGGGGGCGCGGTATCGCCGGGGGCGGCGCATCCGGCCATCATCAGGGCAAGCAGCAGGGGCGGCTTCGCGATCATGCCTTTTCCTCCGTTCGCGTCATCTTGAGCTTGCCATTGCGCACCGCGAAGGCGAGCTGACCCTCGACCAGCGCGAGCGCGTCGCGGCCGAACTGCTCGAAGCGCCAGCCCTCCAGGATCGACAGGCCCTGGCGCTGGCCCGCCGCCAGCGCCTCCAGATCGTCGGAGCGGGCGAGCAGCCGCGCGGCGACGTCCAGCTCGCGCGCGCGAATCTTGAGCAGCAGCTTGAGCAGGTCGGCGACCAGCGATCCTTCGCGCCCGAGCGAGGGCTTGCGGTCGTCGCGCGCGGGCAGTTCGTCGGCGCGCATCGGCGTCGCGGCGGCGAGCGCCGCCATCAGCCGCGCGCCGATGTCGTTCGACCCCCAGCTGGCCGACAACCCGCGCACCCGCGTCAGGTCGCTTTGGCTGCGCGGCGGATTGCCCGCCAGGTCGGCGATCGTCTCGTCCTTCACGATGCGGCCGCGCGGCAGGTTCTTGCCCCGCGCTTCGACCTCGCGCCAGCGGGCCAGCGCCTTCAGCCGCCCGAGCACGTCGGGCTTGCGGCTGTTGATGCGGATGCGCTGCCACGCGTCGTCGGGGTCGGTCACGTAATTGGCGGGATCGGCGGTGCGCTCCATCTCCTCGTCCAGCCAGTTGCCGCGCCCGGTCTTGCGCAGCCGTTCGAGCATCTTGGGGAAGATGGCGGACAGATGCGTGACGTCGGCGATCGCATAGTCGATCTGGCGCTTGTCGAGCGGACGTCGGCTCCAGTCGGTGAAGCGCGCGCCCTTGTCGATCGAAACGCCCAGCCAGGCATCGACCAGGTTGGAATAGCCGACCTGCTCGCCTTGCCCCAGCGCCATCGCCGCGATCTGGGTGTCGAACACCGGATGGGGCGTCTTGCCGGTCAGGTTCACGACGATTTCGATGTCCTGGCCGCCGGCGTGAAAGACCTTCAGCACGTCCTCATTGTCGGTCAGCAGCTCGAGCAGCGGGGTCAGATCGATGCCCGGTGCCATCGGGTCGATCGCCGCGGCCTCATTGGCGTCGGCGACCTGGATCAGGCACAGCTCGGGCCAATAGGTGTTTTCGCGCATGAACTCCGTATCGACCGTGATGAAGGGCGATTGGGCAAGCCGGGTGCAGAGATTGGCGAGGGTTGCGCTGTCCTCGATCAGGCCGTGAATATGCATCTTCCTTCCATAGCCATGTCGCGCCGCTTGACAAAGGGTGGCGCGGCGCGGATTCGCGCGGCTCGCATTTTCACCGGCGGCGCGGGGCCGCGCCGCGAAACTAGAGACCGCAACGTCATGCACGCCTATCGCACCCATCACTGCGCCCAGCTGACCGCCGCCCAGGTCGGCGAGACCGTCCGACTGTCGGGCTGGGTCCACCGCAAGCGCGACCATGGCGGCGTGCTGTTCATCGACCTGCGCGATCATTACGGCATTACCCAGATCGTCGCGGACAGCGATTCACCAGCATTGCCTATGCTGGAGTCGGTACGCACGGAGTCGGTCGTCACCATCGACGGCGTGGTCAAAAAGCGGTCGGACGCGACGATCAACGCCAATCTGCCGACCGGCGAGATCGAGGTGTTCGCGCGCGGCGTGACCGTCCAGTCGGCGGCGCAGGAGCTGCCGATGCCGGTGGCGGGCGAGGCGGAATATCCCGAGGATATCCGTTTGCGCTATCGCTATCTCGACCTGCGGCGCGAGAAGGTCCACGCCAACATCATGCTGCGCGCGCAGGTGATCGCTTCGCTGCGCCGGCGGATGATCGACCAGGGCTTTACCGAGTTCCAGACGCCGATCCTGACCGCGTCGTCGCCCGAGGGCGCGCGCGACTATCTGGTCCCCAGCCGCGTCCATCCCGGCAAGTTCTATGCGCTGCCCCAGGCGCCGCAGATGTTCAAGCAGCTGCTGATGGTCGCCGGCTTCGACCGCTATTTCCAGATCGCGCCGTGCTTCCGCGACGAGGATGCGCGCGCCGACCGGTCGCCCGGCGAGTTCTATCAGCTCGATTTCGAAATGAGCTTCGTTACGCAAGACGATGTTTTTGCAGCGATCGAGCCGGTGCTGCACGGCGTGTTCGAGGAATTTGCCGACTGGCAGGGCAAGGGCCGCACCGTGTCGTCGCTGCCGTTCCGCCGCATCCCGTACCGCGAATCGATGCTGAAATATGGCAACGACAAGCCTGACCTGCGCAATCCGATCGAGATCGTCGACGTGACCGATCATTTCCGGGGTTCGGGCTTCGGTATCTTCGCGTCGCTGGTCGACAGCGGCAGCGTGATCCGAGCGATCCCGGCGCCCGGTGCGGGCGCGGGCAGCCGGAAGTTCTTCGACGACATGAACAACTGGGCCAAGTCCGAGGGCTTTTCGGGGCTGGGCTATATTAACATCAAGGGCGGCGAGCCCGGCGGGCCGATCGCCAAGAACCACGGGGCGGACGCGACGGCGAAGCTTGTCGAGGCGCTGGGGCTCGGCCCCGATGACGGCGTGTTCTTCGCCGCCGGCAAGGAGGCACAGGCGGCGAAGCTGGCGGGTCTGGCGCGCACGCGCGTGGCCGAGGAGCTGAAGCTGATCGACGACAGCCGATTCGAATTCTGCTGGATCGTCGACTTCCCGATGTTCGAATATGACGAGGACGCGAAGAAGGTCGATTTCAGCCACAACCCGTTCTCGATGCCGCAGGGTGAGCTGGAGGCGCTGGAGACCAAGGATCCGCTCGAGGTGCTGGCGTATCAGTATGACATCGTCTGCAACGGCGTGGAGCTGTCGTCGGGCGCGATCCGGAACCATCGGCCGGAGATCATGTACAAGGCGTTCGAGATCGCCGGCTATACCCGCGAGGACGTCGACACGAATTTTGCGGGCATGATCAACGCGTTCAAGTTCGGCGCGCCGCCGCACGGCGGGTCCGCGCCGGGCGTCGACCGCATCGTCATGCTGCTGGCGGACGAGCCGAACATCCGCGAAGTCATCACCTTCCCGATGACCCAGAAGGCCGAGGATCTGATGATGGGCGCGCCGGGCCCGGTCAGCGCCAAGCAGCTGCGCGAGCTGAACATCCGGCTGGTGGAAGCGGCGAAGGGGTAAAGGGCGCTCGGACGCTAGTTCGGAGCCACCGCTCGCTCATTCGTCGTGCCGGCCTCGTGCCGGCATCCACGGTGCCGTGCTGAGCGAACGTTGGTGCAATGGGCGCGGTGGACCCCGGCACGAGGCCGGGGTAACGAAGGGCAGGGGCGGGGTCGCGCTCGTCCTGGCCCTCCAAACCTGCCCCGCTCCTCCACATTGTTACCACTCTCGGATCGTCACCCCGGCCTTGTGCCGGGGTCCACCGGGCCGCGCAGTGCCGAAGGTTGTGACATTTCGCCCGTGAACCTCGGCACAAGGCAGGGATGACTAGGACATCGCCAGAGCGCGCGTCACTCCAACGTTATCACGCTCTGATGGCGCGGTGGAGCCCGGCACAGGGACGGGGTGAAGGCTTTGAGAACGGCTGGCAGTCCGCCGCTTGCCCTGACCGGCCATGACGGCCACACTCGCGCCCATGACCATCAAGCTCTCCGACTATGAACGCGGCGCGTCGTTCGCGGGCGACTATTCCGATGCGCTGAAGGATGTGCAGGAACGCCTGGAGCGCATCCAGGTCGCGCATATCTGTCACAAGCGCGCCGCCATCATCGCGATCGAGGGGTGGGATGCGGCGGGCAAGGGCGGGATCATCAAGCGGCTGACGTCGCTGTGGGACCCGCGCTATTTCGAGGTCTATCCGATCGGTGCGCCGACGCCGGAGGAGAAGGGTCGGCATTTCCTCTACCGTTTCTGGACGAAGCTGCCCCAACCGGGCGATATCAACGTGTTCGACCGCACCTGGTACGGCCGCGTGCTGGTCGAGCGGGTCGAGGGTTTCGCGACCAAGGCGGAATGGAAGCGCGGCTATGACGAGATCAACGCGTTCGAGGCGCAGCAGGCCGAAGCCGGCGTGACCCTGGTCAAGCTGTTCATCCACATCACCCAGGAGACACAGGACCGCGAATTTGCCGAGCGGCTGGACGATCCATGGAAGCACTGGAAGACCGGGGCGGAGGATTATCGCAACCGCGCGCGGCGCGCCGACTATCTGGACGCGATGGCCGACATGTTTGCGCGCACCGACACCAAGGTCGCGCCCTGGACGGTGATCGACGGCAATGACCGCAAGGCGGCACGGATCGCGGCGCTGACCGCGATCGCCGATGCGCTGGAAGCAAAGGTTTCGATGACGCCGTCGGCGCTCGACCCCGATTTCGAGGCGATGGCGCGCGCCACGCTCGCCGCGAAGTGACGCGGCGAGCGTGGCCCCGCCATGGTGATGACCCTGGCGGCGGTCGTCTCAGGCGCGCTGATCGCGACCGCGCTCGGCCTGCTCGTCGCGTTGCTGCTGGGCGAGGCGGCCGGCGGCTGACGCAGATCAGGCTGCGGCGCGGAACTCGCCGTCGGGGCCCATCACGTGGAGCACGCCGTCGCTGATCGCGAAAAAGGCGCCGTGGAGCTTGAGCTTGCCCGCCGCCTCGCGCTCGGGAATGAAGGGGAAGGTGCGCAGATTGGCGATCGAGGTGCGCACGGTTTCCAGCTCCATCTCGCGCGCGGCCTCCGGGCTGTCGCCGAACTTGGCGCGCACCCGCGCACGCGCATCGTCGAGCAGGCTGACCCAGTCATGGACGAAGCCGCCCTCGCCCGGGGCGGAATCATGGAACATGCCGGTCAGCGCGGCATGAGCGCCGCCGCACTTGCCATGGCCCATGACGACGATTTCCTCGACCTCCAGCTTGGTCACCGCAAATTCGAGCGCGGCCGAGACGCCGTGATGGCCCGGCGAGGTCTCGAACGGCGGAACCAGATTGGCGACGTTGCGCACGACGAAAATCTCGCCGGGCAGCGTGTCGAAGATCTGCGCGGGCTCGACGCGGCTGTCGGAGCAGGCAATGACCATCAGCTTGGGCGCCTGGCCCTCGGCCAGCGTCTCCCAGCGTTCGCGCTGGCGACGATAATCCGCGGTCCGGAACCGCTGATAGCCATCGAGCAGGTCGGTGAAATCGGTCATGGGTACTCCGTTCGATCGGTCAAATCCGCTCGGTTGAAGTAGCGACCCTGCGGGCATATTGCATCCGCATGAGGCGGGCCAGCAATGATTTGTTACGTGACGCCGCGTCCGCCCGTGCCCGCGATGCGGGCGATGGTTGTGCGCGCCGGAGCGCATCGCTATCTCGCTGGCCATGAACGATCCCAGCCCCGTCCTTCGTCCCGCCACGCCGGCTGTGTCTGAACCGCGCCAGCGCAAGCCCGACTGGATCCGCGTCAAGGCACCGACCTCGACCGGCTTTGCCGAGACGCGCCAGCTGATGCGCCGGCTCAACCTGGCGACGGTGTGTGAGGAGGCGGCGTGCCCCAATATCGGCGAGTGCTGGACCAAGAAGCACGCGACGGTGATGATCCTGGGCGATGTGTGCACGCGCGCCTGCGCCTTCTGCAACGTCAAGACGGGGATGCCGCGCAAGGTCGACCCGCTGGAGCCCGAGCATGTCGCGGTCGCCGCCGCCGAGCTGGGGCTTGAGCATATCGTCATCACCTCGGTCGACCGCGACGATTTGCCGGATGGCGGCGCGAGCCAGTTCGTCAAGGTGATCGAGGCGCTGCGGCGGAACACGCCGCGCACGACGATCGAGATCCTGACCCCCGATTTCCGCAACAAGGCCGAGGCCGCGGTCGAGGCGATCGTGGCGGCGCGGCCCGACGTCTATAACCATAATCTCGAAACGGTGCCGCGGCTTTATCCGACGATCCGCCCGGGCGCGCGCTATTATGCGTCGCTGCGGCTGCTGGAGAGCGTGAAGCGCCACGACCCGTCGATCTTCACCAAGTCGGGCATCATGCTGGGCCTGGGCGAGCAGCGGCTGGAAGTGCATCAGGTGATGGACGACATGCGGTCGGCCGATGTCGATTTCCTGACGATGGGCCAGTATCTCCAGCCGACGCCGCGCCACGCCAAGGTGATGGATTTCGTGACGCCCCAGGCGTTCGATTCCTTTGCTGCGATCGCGCGGGCCAAGGGGTTCCTGCTGGTCGCATCGTCGCCGCTGACGCGGTCGAGCTATCATGCCGGCGACGATTTCGCACGGCTGCGCGCCGCGCGCGAGGCGAAGCTCGCCAGGGCCTGACGCGATGCCGAAGCACAGCGAGACGCGGGTCTTGCCCTACACCCCCGAGCAGATGTTCGACATGGTCGCCGATGTCGGCCGCTATGCCGAGTTCCTGCCCTGGGTCAGCGCGATCCGGGTGCGGTCGAACAACGACACCGAAATGGTCGCTGACATGATCGTCGGTTTCAAGGGATTGCGCGAGACCTTCACGTCGAAGGTCACCAAGTCGCGGCCCGAGCATCTGCATGTCGAATATGTCGACGGGCCGCTCAAATATCTGCGCAACGACTGGCGCTTCCGGCCCGACGGCGCGGGCGGCTGCGCGGTCGATTTCTGCGTCGACTTCGCGTTCAAGAACCGGATGTTCGAAATGCTGGCCGGCCAGGTGTTCGACCGCGCGCTGCGCAAGATGATCGGCGCGTTCGAGGCGCGCGCCGCGACGCTCTATGGCGCGACCGACGGCGGCATCAGCAAGTCGAGCGCACACAGCGCCGCCTGAAGCCGGATTCCGCCGCGACCGTTGTTCTCAAACAGCCGGCTGTCGGCGACCACGTCCTTCGGATCGCCGCCGCGTTCGGCGCGCGCGAAGACGACCGTGCCGACCGGCTTCTTCTCCGTGCCGCCGCCGGGACCCGCGACCCCGGTGATTGCGACCGCGACGTCGGCGCGCGTTGCCTTCAGCGCGCCCTGTGCCATGCTCCATGCGGTTGCGATCGACACCGCGCCGAACGTGTCGAGCACGTCCAGGCTGACCTTGAGCAAATCCATCTTGGCGACGTTGGAATAGGTGACGAAGCCGCCCTCCAGCACGTCGGACGAGCCCGAAATCTCGGTCAGCGCGGCGGCGACCAGGCCACCGGTGCAGCTTTCGGCGAGCGCGATGCGGCGACCGGCGGTGCGGTTCGCCTCGATCACCCGGCGGGCGGCGGCGACCAGTTCGGGCGGCAGCAGCGTGTCGATGGTCATCGCGGCAGCGGACAGATGTTGAGCGCGCGGGTGCGGCTGTTCTGCGCGCGCGCATCGATCTGGGCGAACAGGACGAGCAGCGCGGCGGTGTTGCGCGGCGGCAGCGGCTCGACCAGTGCCAGCGCGCGATCGATGACCGGGCAATCGGCGACATCGACCCGCGCGGCGATCAGCGGCCCGGCGAGCGCGCCGACCATCGGCCGGGCAAATTGCGAATCGAGGAATGCGAGGTTCTCGTCGCCGACCAGCGCGCCGAGCGCGCGGCGCGCCGCCGGCCAGGTGCGCGCGCCCTCATCGGCGTAGCGCGCGGTCAGCCGGCCGGTGCCGGTGCGCAGATAGGCGGAAGCGGGCAGGGCCGACGCGCAGCGATTGCCGACTTCGCGCACCAGATCGGGCAGGACATAGACGAACAGCGCCTCCGCATCGGCAGACGGGATGCAGGGCAGGGACGCCTGGCGCTGGGCGGCGAGCGCGCTCGCGCCGCTCGCTGCGAACAGCGCCGCGGCGGCGAGCCATCGAAGCACGGTCGATCTCATCATGGGTTCACGCCACTTTCTCCGCTGGAAGCCTGATGGTCGCGATCGCCTGCGCCGCGATGCCTTCGCCCCGTCCGGTAAAGCCGAGGCGCTCGGTCGTCGTCGCCTTGATGCTAACCTGCCCGGTGCCAAGCCGCAACAAGCCGGCGATGCGTTCGCGCATCGCGTCGCGATGGGGCCCGATCTTCGGCGCTTCGCAGATCAGGGTCAGGTCGATGAAATCGATGATGCCGCCCTGCGCCGCGACGAGCCCGGCGGCATGGGTCAGGAACTGCGCCGACTCCGCGCCGCGCCATTGCGGGTCGCTGGGGGGGAAGTGCGTGCCGATATCGCCGGCGGCGATTGTGCCGAGCAGCGCATCGGTGATCGCGTGGAGCGCGACATCGGCATCGCTGTGCCCGGCCAGCCCCTTGTGATGCGGGATGCGGACGCCGCCGAGCCACAGCTCCTCGCCCGCCGCAAGGCGATGAACGTCGAAGCCGCTGGCCGAGCGGCTGACCCAGCTGGGGGCGGGCGGGGACGTGGGGTTCATTCGGTCGAAATCCTCGGCAAAGGTGATCTTTTCCAGCTGCGGATCGCCGGCGACCAGCGCGACCCGATGCCCGATCGCGCGGACCATCTGGGCATCGTCGGTCGCCTCGCGGTCGGCGGGCCAGGTCGCGTGGGCGGCGGTGAGCAGGTCGAAGCGGAACGCCTGGGGCGTCTGGACGCGATACAGGCCGTCGCGTGGCACGATGTCGCCGAGCACGCCCGCCTGGCCGCGCGCCAACGTGTCGGCCACGGACAGCACCGGGATCGCACCCGCCGCGTCGTCGAGCGCCGCGACCAGCCGGTCGATCACCTGGGCGCTGAGGAAGGGGCGCGCGGCGTCGTGGACCAGCACGACATCGGCACCGCCCGACGCGGCGATCGCCGCCAGCCCGTTGGCGACCGATTGCCGGCGGTTGGCCCCGCCGAGAACGTGCGGGACATCGCCCAGCGCGTCGGTGAGCAACGCCTGCTGGCCCTCGCCGATGACGCACAGCACCCCTGCGATCGCCGGATGCCCGGCCAGTGCGGCGTGGCTGTACGCGATCATCGGCCGGCCCGCGAGATCGGCGAACTGCTTGGGCAGCGCGCGGCCGGTCCGCGTGCCGGTGCCGGCGGCGACGATGATGGCCTGAACGACGGGGGGGCGACGTTGAATCATCGCGTCGCCCTAGCCATTCGACGCCGCCTTGTCAGTAACCCCGCAAGGCCTTATGGCGCTGCCTGATTTTTAGGCAGATGATGAGCAGACTTTCCCCCATCCGCATCGGACCCGTGACGATCGACGCGCCGGTGATCCTGGCGCCGATGACGGGCGTCACCGACCTGCCGTTCCGCACGCTGGTGCGCCGTTACGGCTCGGGTCTGAACGTCACCGAGATGATCGCCAGCCAGGCGATGATCCGCGAGACGCGCCAGTCGCTGCAGAAGGCGGCGTGGGACCGGGTCGAGGAGCCGATCTCGATGCAGCTCGCGGGCTGCTCCCCGCACGAGATGGCCGAAGCGGCCAAGCTCAACGCCGATCGCGGCGCGGCCATCATCGACATCAACATGGGCTGCCCGGTCAAGAAGATCGTCAACGGCGATGCCGGCTCCGCGCTGATGCGCGACCTGCCGCTCGCCGCATCGCTGATCGAGGCGACGGTGAAGGCAGTCGACGTGCCGGTGACGGTCAAGATGCGGATGGGCTGGGACCATTCGAGCCTGAACGCACCCGAGCTTGCCCGGATCGCGCAGGACCTGGGCGCGCAGATGATCACGGTGCACGGCCGCACGCGCAACCAGATGTACAAGGGGAATGCCGACTGGGCGTTCGTCCGCAAGGTCAAGGATGCGGTGACGCTGCCGGTGATCGTCAATGGCGACATCTGCTCGATCGCGGATGCGGAAGCCGCGCTGGCGCAATCGGGCGCGGATGGGGTGATGATCGGGCGCGGTGCCTATGGCAAGCCGTGGCTGCTCGGCCAGGTGATGGCGTGGTTCGCCGAGGGGCGCGAGGTGCCCGATCCGACGATCGAGGAGCAATATCACCTGATCACCGAGCATTACGACGCGATGCTCAGCCATTATGGCGTCGAAACCGGTGTCAACATGGCGCGCAAGCATATCGGCTGGTACACCCGCGGGCTGCACGGATCGGCGGAGTTCCGCAACCGGGTGAACCAGGAGCCCGACCCCAAGCGCGTGCA
The DNA here is from genome assembly GCF_022496715.1 of Sphingomonas sp. SFZ2018-12. Classification (NCBI taxonomy): domain Bacteria; kingdom Pseudomonadati; phylum Pseudomonadota; class Alphaproteobacteria; order Sphingomonadales; family Sphingomonadaceae; genus Sphingomonas; species Sphingomonas sp. SFZ2018-12. The sequence continues at coordinate 1,535,617 of NZ_WTFM01000001.1, read as the reverse complement.
GGCGATGCTGGCGGCGTTCTACGCGCCGTGGCGTTCGCGCGCGGCGGCCTGAGGGTCGCGGTGGCATCGGGACCGGCGTGCGTACCGCCGCCGGCACCCACGCTGCCCGGCTTTGCCGAGATTTTCGCCGCGCATCCGGTGGCGACGCTGGTGCTCGATGGCGAAGGCGCGATCGTCCACGCCAACATCGCCGCCGAACACCTGCTCAACCTGTCCGAGCGCGCGATGCGCCGACGGCCGCTAGATGCGGTGATCGTGCCGCCGGCCGGCTATGCCGCGCGGCGGCCGGGGCACGGCTTTGCCACTTTCGATGCCGAGGTCATGCTGGTCCGTGGCGGGCGTTTCCGGGCCGATTTCGCCGAAGCGGTGATCAGCGAGCCGAGCGGCTGGCGCATCGTCACGCTGAATGCCGTCTCGGTCGCGCGGCGTGGCGGGCAGGGGAGCGACCGGCCAGGCGGCACCCGCGCAGCAGTCGGGGCGGCGGCGATGCTGGCGCACGAGATCAAGAATCCATTGTCCGGCATCCGCGGCGCGGCGCAATTGCTGGCATCGGCCGATCCTGCGGCGCCGGGGCTCGACGCCGCGGGACCGGGCATGACGGCCGAGCTGACCGGCCTGATCACCAGCGAGGTTGATCGCATCGCCGCGTTGATCGACCGGATGCAGGATTTTACCGACACCCGGCCACCCAACCTGCAGCGAACCAACATCTATCCGCTGCTGAGCCATGCGCGCCAGGTCGCGATTGCCGGCTTCGCGCGCGACATGCCGATCGAGGAACGGTTCGACCCGTCGTTGCCCGACGTGATGCTGGATCGCGACGCGTTCCTGCAGGTGATGATCAACCTGCTCAAGAACGCTGCCGAGGCGGTCACCATGATTGCCGCGCCGCGCATCACGCTTGCCACCGCCTATCGGCACGGCGTGTCGTTCAGCCTGGCCCCCGGCAAGCCGCGCGTGCCGCTGCCGATCGAGATCATCGTCGCCGACAACGGCCCCGGCGCGCCCGCCGACCTGGCGGACCACCTGTTCGAGCCCTTCGTCTCGGGCAAGCGCGACGGGCGCGGGCTCGGCCTGCCGCTGGTCGAGAAGCTGCTGGGCGACATGGGCGGCATCGTCCAATATGCGCGCGAGGGGGATCCGGAGCACACCGTGTTCCGCGTCCTGCTGCCCCGCGCACCCGAGCCGCGCCCATGACCCGGCAGAGCCATGTGCTGGTGCTGGAGGACGATGCCGCGATCCGCACCGTCGTCGGCCAGGCGATGCGCCGCGCCGGACACCGGGTGACGAGCGCGCAGTCGCTGGCCGAGCTCGACGCGGCGCTGGCGGCGGGGCTGCCCGACGTGCTGATTACCGACGTCGTCCTGCCCGATGGCGACGGGCTGGAACGGGTCGGCGAGCTGAGCGCGCGCGCGCCGTCTTTGCCGGTCATCGTGCTGTCGGCCCAAAACACGCTGTCCACCGCGGTACGCGCGAACGAGGCGGGCGCGTTCGAGTATCTGCCCAAGCCGTTCGACCTCGACGTGCTGACCCGCGTCGTCGCCAGCGCGCTGGCGCGCAGCCGGGGGGATGCGCTCGAGCCGCTGGACGATGCGGACCGCGCGATGCCGCTGATCGGGCGGTCGCCCGCGATGCAGGATGTCTATCGCGTGATCGCGCGCGTGGTTTCCAACGACCTGACGGTATTGATCTCCGGCGAGTCGGGCACGGGCAAGGAGCTGGTCGCGCGCGCGATCCACGACCTTGGCCCGCGCCGCCGCGCGCCCTTCATCGCGATCAACATGGCGGCGATCCCGCGCGACCTGATCGAGGCGGAGCTGTTCGGGCACGAACGCGGCGCGTTCACGGGCGCGCAGGCGCGCGTTGCGGGCAAGTTCGAGCTGGCGGCGGGCGGCACGCTGTTCCTCGACGAGATCGGCGACATGCCGATGGATGCGCAGACCCGGCTGCTGCGCGTCCTGCAGCAGGGCGAGTTCACGACGGTCGGCGGATCGCGCATGATTCGCGCCGATGTGCGCATCGTCGCGGCGACCAACCGCGACCTGGCCGCGCTGGTCCAGCGGGGGCAGTTCCGCGAGGACCTGTTCTACCGGCTCAACGTCATCCCGGTGACCCTGCCCGCGCTGCGCGAGCGGCGTCAGGATATCGCGCTGCTCGCCCGCCATTTCCTTGAGCGCGCAGCCGAGGCCGGGCTACCGCTCAAGCGGCTGGCGGCGGACGCGATCGGGGTGCTGGAGCGCCACGGCTGGCCGGGCAATGTCCGCGAGCTCGAAAACCTGATGCGGCGCAGCGCGGCGCTTGGTCGCGACGAGGTGATCAGCGCGGCTGAACTGCGCGACCTGATCGGCGGCCACATCGCCCCGGCGGAACCTGTGGCGGATGGCGACATGGACGCGGCCGTAATGGCATGGCTCACGCGGCTGCTGGCGGCCGAGCCAGGCGCGCTGGAGGACGGCAGCCTGCACGAACGCCTGATCGCGGCGGTCGAGCGACCGCTGATCGCCGCCATCCTGGCGCGGACGGGCAACAACCAGCTGCGCGCCGCCCGCGTGCTGGGCATCAACCGCAACACGCTGCGCAAGCGCATCGACCTGCTCGAAATCCCCGCCGCGACGCCGGTGCGCCGCGAGGAGCCGTAGCCGCGACGCATGTGCGCAATCTTGTGTTTTCCCGGCAACGGCATTGTTGTATCGATGCCACGTGGCAGGCATGAATGGCGCCTTGAACCGGCAGATCGCGGGCTTGCGCAGCGGCAGCAGTCCGGTGCTCGAACTGCTGGCACTGGCCGCGGGGCTGGGTGTCGGGGTCGGCAGCTATGCGGTGCTGAGCGGCGACATGCAGTCGCAGCGACTGCTCACTCCCCCGCTCATCGCGTTGCTGCTCGTCGCCAATCTCCTGCCCTGGATGGCGCTGCTCGTACTGATCGGCCGGCGCGCGGCCCGGCGCCGTGCGGCCGGGTCGCCGCTGGCGGGCGGGGGGCGGCTCCACGTTCGGCTGGTCGCCATCTTCTCCGTGCTGGCGAGCGTCCCGATGCTGCTCGTCACCGTCTTTGCCTCGCTGCTTTTCCAATATGGCGTCGAATTCTGGTATTCGGACAAGGCGCGCGGGATGATCGAGAACGCCGCGACGCTGGCGCGCGAATCCTATGAGGAGATGACGCGCTACGTCGATTCGGAGAATGTCGCGCTCGCCAACGACGTGTCGCGGATGCTGACCGAGTTTTCGTGGGACTTCGACAACCCCAATTTCGTGGTCAATTATGCGCAGGGCGTGTTCCAGCACAGCCTGGCCGAATCGGTCGTCTTCAAGGTGACCGACAGCGGCGAAATCCTGACCTATGCGCTCGTCGACCCGTATGAGACGGGCGTCGTCAACGGTATCCGCATCCAGGACATCCGCGCGATCCAGGCGGGCCGGCCAAGCATCGTCACGGTGAACGGCGAGCGGGTCCAGTCGATCGCGCCGGTGCCCAAGACCGATTATTTCGTCGCGTCGGGCCGCGTCGTCGGCGCGCGCGAGTTGATGCAGCGCCGCCAGCGTGCCGAAGCGGTCGCGGCGGATTACCGGGCGCTGCGTGAGCGGTCGCGGCTGTTGCAATTGCGCTTCAACGCGGCGCTGCTCGGTATTTCGCTGCTGATCGTCGGGCTGGCGGTGTTCGTCGCCCTGAAGGTGGCGGACCGGCTGGTGCGCCCGGTCGGCGCGCTGGTCGACGCGGCGCAGCGCGTTGCCGGCGGCGAGCTGACCGCACGGGTCGCCGAACCCGACAGCCGCGACGAGATCGGAACATTGGCGCAGGCGTTCAACCAGATGACGTCACGGCTGGAGCAGCAGACGGGCGACCTGGTGGCGGCCAACGCGCAGCTCGAAAGCCGCCGTGCGCTGATTGAGGCGGTGATGTCGGGCGTCACCGCGGGCATCGTGTCGATCGACGACGTACGCGCGGTGCGACTCGTCAACGCGTCCGCGATGCAGCTGCTGAAGGCGAGCGAGGGCGCGACGGTCGGTCGTCCGCTCGCGGAAGTGGCACCCGAGCTCGACGCGCTGATCGACGACGGCGCGCGCGAGGCGATCGTCCAGCTCGTCGCCGGCGGCGAGGCGAAGACGCTGGCGGTGAAGGTGACGCGCGACGAGGGCGGGCACATCCTGACCTTTGACGACATCACCCAGCAGCTGCTCGACCAGCGCCGGGCCGCCTGGTCCGACGTCGCACGCCGCATCGCGCACGAGATCAAGAACCCGCTGACCCCGATCCAGCTGGCCGCCGAGCGGCTGCAGCGGCGCTATGGCAAGCAGATCGACGCGGATGACAGCGTCTTCGCCCGGTTGACCGACACGATCGTCCGCCAGGTCGGCGACCTGCGACGCATGGTCGACGAGTTTTCGTCCTTCGCGCGGATGCCCAAGCCCGTGTTCCGCGAGGAGCCGCTGGCCGACATCGCGCGCCAGTCGGTGTTCCTGCACGAGGTCGCGCATCCCGAAATCGCGTTCCGGCTCGACGATCGGCTGCACGGCGCGCCACTGGTCTGCGACCGCCGCCAGATCGGCCAGGCGGTGACCAACATCGTCAAGAACGCGATCGAGGCAATCGCGGCGCGCAGCGGCGAGGACTTGCCGCAGGGCGAGGTCCAGGTAACGGTCGCGGCCGGCGCCACGGCGGGCGAGGTCGTGCTGACCATCGCCGACAACGGCGTCGGGCTGCCGGTCGACCGCAACCGCATCGTCGAACCCTATATGACGACGCGCAGCCGCGGCACGGGGCTGGGCCTCGCCATCGTCAAGAAGATCGTCGAGGAGCATTTCGGCCGCATCGAGTTCGCCGATCGCGCCGGCGGCGGGACCTGCGTCACGCTGACCTTCGATTCGGGCCTGCTCCAGAATCTGGCGGGGAACGCCGACGAAACGCTCGCCGACGCCGCCGAACCCGCATTGCCCACGCCGATCAAACGCCAAGGATGAATGAATGAAGCTGGATATTCTGGTCGTCGATGACGAGCGCGACATCCGCGAGCTGGTGGCGGGGGTGCTGGAGGACGAGGGGTACGAGACCCGCGACGCCGCCGATTCCGACGCGGCGCTGGAGGCGGTGGCGGCGCGCCGGCCCTCGCTCGTCCTGCTCGACGTCTGGCTTCAGGGGTCGCGGCTCGACGGGCTGGAGCTGCTAGAAGAGATCAAGCGGCGCGATCCGTCGATCCCGGTGCTGGTGATTTCGGGCCACGGCAATCTGGACACTGCGGTCGCGGCGATCCGGCGCGGCGCGGTGGATTTCATCGAGAAGCCGTTCGAGGCCGAACGCCTGTTGTTCCTGGTCCAGCGCGCGACCGAAACCGAGCGGCTGCGGCGCGAGGTCGCGTCGCTGCGCGCATCGGCGGGCCGCGAGGACGACCTGACCGGCAATTCGTCCGCGATCAGTTCGGTGCGCGCGACGCTGAAGCGCGTGGCATCGACGGGCAGCCGGGTGCTGATCACCGGGGGGGCGGGCGTGGGCAAGGAAGTGGCGGCGCGGCTGCTGCACGGCTGGAGCCCGCGCGCCAATGCGCCCTTCGTCATCGTCAGCGCCGCGCGAATGACGCCCGAGCGCGTCGAGGAGGAGCTCTTCGGGGTCGAGGAAGCAGGCGACCTGGTCCGCCCCGGCCTGTTCGAACAGGCGCATGGCGGCACGCTGTTCCTGGACGAGATCGCCGACATGCCGGTGACGACACAGGCGCGCATCCTGCGCGCGCTGACCGACCAGAGCTTTACCCGCGTCGGCGGCCAGCGGATGGTCAAGGTCGACGTTCGCGTCGTTTCGGCCACCGCGCGCGACCTGATGGTCGAGATTGCCGAGGGGCGCTTCCGCGAGGACCTGTATTACCGGCTGAACGTCGTGCCCGTGGCGATCCCGCCGCTGGCCGAACGTCGCGAGGACATTCCGCCGCTGGTCGAGCATTTCGTCGCGCATTACGCCGCCGAGCGCCGGGTGACGACGCCGGAGATCGCCGCCGACGCGATGGTCGCGCTGCAATCCTATGAATGGCCGGGCAATGTCCGCCAGCTGCGCAACGTCGTCGAGCGGACCATCATCCTGGCCCCCGGCAACCGCATCCAGCGCATCGACATCGACCTGTTGCCGCCCGAAGTGCTGGGCGCGCCGGGGGGCAATGGCGGGATCGGGGGCAGCGCGATCATGGGCGCGCCGTTGCGCGAGGCGCGCGAATCGTTCGAGCGCGAATATCTGCGCGTCCAGATCCGGCGGTTTTCGGGCAATATCTCGCGCACCGCAACGTTCATCGGCATGGAGCGTTCGGCGCTGCACCGGAAACTCAAGCTGCTCGGCATCACTGAAGTTCGCGGCGACGAGTGACTCCGGTGGACGATTTGCTTGCCGGTACCTAGATTGACGCCGGGCGCATCGCCATGTCGCGCGCGTCGCGTCGACAGATCGGTGTAACCGCGGCGTTCGCCGCCAAGAATAAGGGCAAACCATGGCCGACAAGCAAAGCTCACTTCAGGACCTTTTCCTCAACGCCCTGCGTCGCAGCAAGACCCCGGTGACCATGTTCCTGGTCAAGGGCGTGAAGCTGCAGGGCATCGTCACCTGGTTCGACAATTTCTCCGTTCTGCTGCGCCGCGACGGCCAGTCGCAGCTGGTCTACAAACACGCAATCTCGACGATCATGCCGTCGCAGCCGGTCGACCTGACCGCCGTGATCGAGGGCGTGGGCGAGCATGGCGGATCGAAGAACCCGCTGCTGCAGGAAATCTTCCTGAGCGCGGTGCGCCGCCAGCAGGAGAATGTCACCATGTTCCTGGTCAACGGCGTGATGCTGCAGGGCCAGATCGCGGCGTTCGACCTGTTCTGCATGCTGCTCCAGCGCGATGGCATGTCGCAGCTGGTCTACAAGCACGCCGTGTCGACGATCCAGCCCGCGACGCCGCTCAATCTGGCGGACGAACAAGCCGCGATGGACGGCGATTGAGCAACGGCTTCGATCGCGACGCGCAGGAGTTCGCGCGCGGCGCACGCACCGTCGTCGTCCTGCCCGACCAGGGCGGGTCGGCGCGCGACAGCGATGCGCGACTGGAGGAGACTGCGGGACTGGCCGAGGCGATCGGGGTCGAGGTGGTGGCGCGCATCGCCTATCGCATCCGCGCGGCGCGCCCCGCGACGCTGCTCGGGTCCGGCCAGGTCGAGATGCTGGCCGAGGAGGTGCGCGACCGCGAGCTGGAGCTGGCGGTGTTCGACGCGGCGCTGACGCCGGTGCAGCAGCGCAACCTGGAAACCGCGCTCAAGTGCAAGGTGATCGACCGCACCGGCCTGATCCTGGAGATTTTCGGCGAGCGTGCGCGCACCGCCGAGGGTCGGTTGCAGGTCGAACTCGCGCACCTCGATTATCAGGCCGGGCGGCTGGTGCGCAGCTGGACCCACCTGGAGCGCCAGCGCGGCGGCGTCGGCTTTCTGGGCGGTCCGGGCGAAACCCAGATCGAGGCCGACCGTCGGATGATCCGCGATCGCATGACCAAGCTTCGCCGCGAGCTCGAGCAGGTGAGCCGCACCCGCACGCTCCACCGCGACCGGCGCCAGCGCGCGCCATGGCCCGTCATCGCGCTGGTCGGCTATACCAATGCGGGCAAGTCGACGCTGTTCAACCGGCTGACCGGGGCGGACGTGATGGCTGAAAATCTTCTGTTCGCGACACTCGATCCGACGCTGCGCCAGATCGCGCTGCCCGGTATCGACAAGGCGATCCTGTCGGACACGGTCGGGTTCGTGTCCGACCTGCCGACGCAGCTGGTCGCCGCGTTCAAGGCGACGCTGGAGGAAGTGGTGTCGGCCGATCTGCTGGTCCATGTCCGCGACATCGCGCACCCCGACAGCCTGGCGCAGCGCGATGATGTCGAGGGCGTACTGAAGGATCTGGGCGTCGCCGACACGACCCCGCGGATCGAGGCGTGGAACAAGACCGACCTGCTCGACGCTGACGATGCCGCCGAAGTGCTGGGCGAGGCGGCGCGGCGTGAGGATGTCGTGGCGGTGTCGGCGCTGACCGGCGACGGGGTGGAGGCCCTGACCGCGCGGGTCGCCGAGCTGCTGACCGCCAGCCACCGCCGCTATCGCATCACGCTCGACATGGGCGACGGCGCGGGCGCGGCATGGCTGCACCAGCATGGCGAGGTGCTGACGCACTGGACCGAGGACGAGCAGGCGCAGTTCGAGGTGCGAATGGCGCCGCGCGAATATGAGCGGTTTTTGCGGCGGTAGGGGGCTTGGCTGCTTCCGGATCTTGAATGATACTCAATCGCTCATCCTGAGAGGCTGACCGGGAATAGACATCCTGCAAAATCCAGCCCATTTCTTCCCGTCGCCCCTGCCTTGAGCCGGGGCCCCGCTGTCTGATCCGGCCCGAGAAGAAGCGGGACCCCGGCTCAAGGCCGGAGTGACGAGAAAAATGCGATCCGTTCCTCGATCAAATGCACATTCCGAGTCAGACTCTGAGTAGCTGCTTCGACAAGCTCAATGGCTACCCAGGATGAGCGGATGGGAAATTGATGGAAACGTAGGAGGCACCCCCTTCAGTTCATCAGCTCTACCGCCATTGCGGTCGCTTCGCCGCCGCCGATGCACAGCGAGGCGAGGCCGCGCTTCTGGCCGTTGGCCTGCAGCGCCGACAGGAGCGTCGCCAGGATGCGCGCGCCGCTGGCCCCGATCGGGTGGCCGAGTGCGCAGGCACCGCCATTCACGTTCAGCACGTCATGCGAAATCGACAGGTCGCGCATCGCGATCATCGCGACGACGGCGAACGCCTCATTGACCTCGAACAGGTCGACATCGCCGATGCTCCAACCGGCGCGGTCCAGCGCCTTCTTCATCGCGTCGACCGGCGCGGTGGTGAAGCGGGCGGGGGCGTGCGCATGCGCGCCGTGCGCCACGATACGCGCAACCGGATCGAGACCCAGCCGCTCGGCGACGCTCGCGCGCGTCATCACCAGCGCGGCCGCGCCGTCGGAGATAGAAGAGGCGTTGGCTGCGGTGATCGTCCCGTCTTTCGCAAACGCGGGCTTGAGCGTCGGAATCTTGGCGGGATCGCCCTTTAGCGGCTGTTCGTCCTTGTCGACGACGCTGATGCCCCTGCGGCCCTGAATCTCGACGGCGACGATCTCCCGGTCGAACCCGCCCGTATCCTGGGCACGCTTGGCACGTTCGAGCGAGGCGATGGCATAGGCATCCTGCTGATCGCGGGTGAATTGATATTCGCCGGCAGTCTCCTCGGCAAAGCTGCCCATCAGCCGGCCGGGCTCATAGGCGTCCTCGAGCCCGTCGAGATACATATGGTCGATCAGGCGATCATGGCCGATCCGCGCGCCGCCGCGATGGCGCGTCGACAGATAGGGCGCGTTGGTCATGCTCTCCATGCCGCCCGCAACGATCAGGTCGGCGGAGCCGGCCGCAAGCGCGTCGGTCGCCATGATCGCCGCCTGCATCCCCGATCCGCACATCTTGTTGACCGTCGTCGCTTCGACATGTTGCGGCAGGCCCGCACCCAGTGCCGCCTGGCGCGCAGGGGCCTGACCAAGCCCGGCGGGCAGCACGCAGCCCATGTAGATGCGCTCGATCGCCTCGCCCGACAGCCCGGCGCGCTCGACCGCCGCACCGACTGCGGTTGCGCCCAGATGAGTCGCCGACGCGTCGGTCAGCAACCCCTGGAAGCTGCCCATCGGTGTGCGGGCATAGGAAAGAATCACGATGGGATCGGCGGACATTTGCGGCGCTCCGGCGGTTGAACCGTCGCGGCGAGACGCGAACTGGCTCGGATGTTTTTTGCCGTTGGTGTCGAGCGCAGTCGAGACACGCTCTGCTGGACAGCGTGTCTCGACTTCGCTCGACACGAACGGAGCTTGGTTGACCGCCAGGCTTTTAATCGGGCCGTCGGGGATTTGCAAAACCATTGCCGGGCCGCGCAGCGCGGCATAGGCGCTGAAGGGATGAGATCGAATGGAAGACAGCCTGATCGTCGGCGTGCTGAAATGGTTCGCCACCGGCACGGGGATCACCGCGGCGCTGATGGTGTCGCTCGACAGCGGGCGGCGGGTGACGGGGTGGGGCTTCGTCATCTTCGTCGTCTCGTCGATCGCGTGGATCAGCGGTGCGGCGCTGACCGGCGACGGCGCGTTGATCACGCAGAACGCCGTCCTGTTCGCGATCAACGTATTCGGCGTCTATCGCTATCTGGTCCGCAAAAAGGGTGACGACTGACGCGATCTGGTGGGGCGCGGGGCTGGGCGGGCTCGGCCTGATCCTGGGCAGCTTCATCGCGACGGTCGTGCTGCGCGGCGTCGCGGGGGAGAGTGCGCTGAGGGGCCGCTCGCGCTGCGACGGGTGCGGGGCGACGCTGGGGCCGGTCGAGCTGGTGCCGGTGCTGAGCTTCGTGGTGCAGCGCGGGCGGTGTCGACGCTGCGACGGGGTGATCGACCCGAGCCATTTGTGGATCGAATTACTGGCGGGCGCGATCGGGCTGGTTGCCGGGCTGGCCGCACCGGGCTGGGCCGGAGTAGCGGGGGCGGTGTTTGGCTGGCTGCTGCTGCTGCTCGCGGCATTCGACCTTGCCGCCTTCTGGCTGCCCAATTGGGGGAATGTGCTGCTGGCGGTCGCCGGGCTGGCGAGCGGGGTGGCGGGGCTTGATCCGCGGCTCAGCGACCGCCTGATCGGCGGCGCGGCAGGATTTGCGCTGCTGTGGAGCGTGGCCGCCGTCTATCAGCGCCTGCGCGGCCGCGTCGGCCTGGGCGGCGGCGACCCCAAGCTGTTCGGCGCGATCGGGCTGTGGCTGGGGTGGCGGGCGTTGCCGATGGTCTTGCTGGCCGCATGCCTGATCGGGCTGGCGGTGGCGCTGGTCATGCGCCTGCGCGGGCGTGACGTGACGGCGACGACGCGGCTGCCGCTGGGGACGCTGCTGGCGGTGGCGGCGTTCGGGGTGTGGGTGATGGGGTAGCGGGATCAGTTCACCATACTGTGGGTGAATGCGATCCAGGCCGGCGAGTTGAGAAGATAGCCGGCCAGCAACTGCACCGCGAACGAGATGCCCGCCGCCGGGAGCAAGACCGGATGCGGCCGGCCCCGCGTCGCGATGTCATAGACGATCATCGACAGGATCAGCAGGTCGCCCGCCAGATAGACGCCGGGGATGATCGTGAACGGTGCCGGCCCGCCGGTCAGCAGGCGGACGATCCGGCCGAATCCCGCGCCGATGATCGTCAACGTGCCGACGAAGATCAGGCGCTTATGCGCCGCAGCATGTTTGCGCCAGATCACCGCAGCGGCGATGAACCCCGCAAAGGTGGCGATGTTCAGAAGCTGAATGGCCAAGAAATGGGGCGGTTGACGCGCTTCATGCGCGAAATGCATCGTGAGCGCCGCCGCCGGACCAGCCACCACGACCGCGACCGCAAGCGCGACGCCGATCACCCCCATGCGGCGGTGCCATCGCACCATGCCCGTGCGGATCAGTGTGACCTGTGACGCGAGGAAAACCAACCAGCCAAAGAACACCACCGCGTGGACGTGAATGATCCACGGATAGGGTCGCACATTGCCGTCCATGCGCTGGATGACTTCGGGGACGAACCCGAGCAGCAGGATCGCCCAGATGACGACGACCAGCGCCGGGAAAAAATAGGCATCGCCAGGATGATGCGATCGAAAACGGCGATCGCGATCGAGTCCGGGATCGCGTGACGCATCAACGATTGAAGCCATGGCCGACCGCCCCCCCGACCGCGCGCGCCCCACCTGCGCGCGCCGTACATACCATAGCAAGCAGGATCGGAGAAGGTTTGACCGGATGGCTGAGGGGTGCAGCGCCCCCGCGGCGATCGATCGACTAGATCGGCGTTCACTCCCTATTTCATGGCCCCGAACAACCGCCCCAGAAACACCGTCTCCACCTCGCGCCGCAGGTCATTGTTCGGCTTCTTCTGGAACCCATGGCCTTCGTCGGCGAACAGGACGTACCAGGTGTCGACGCCGTTGGCGCGGAGCTTGGCGACGACCTGGTCGGATTCGGATTGGGGCACGCGGGGGTCGTTGGCGCCTTGCATTACCAGCATCGGCTTGGTGATCTTCTGGACGTTGCCGAGCGGCGAGATGCGGGCGAAGACTTCGCGCATCCTGGGGTCGCGCTCGTCGCCATATTCGGCGCGGCGATTGTCGCGGCGATAGGCCTCCGTATTGGTCAGGAACGACACCCAGTCGCTGATGCCATAGCGTTCGACGCCGCCGACCAGCCGGTCGGAATAATGCGTCATCACCGCCAGCGACATGTAGCCGCCATAGGATTGGCCATAGACCGCGACGCGCTTCGGATCGAGGCCGGGCTGAGTGGCGATCCAGTCGAGCAGCGCGCCGATGTCCTTGACCGAATCCTCGCGCTTCTCCGCATTGTCGAGGTTGAGGTAGCGTTTCCCATAGCCGTCGGAGCCGCGGACATTGGGGAGGATCACCGTCGCCTTGAGCACGTCGGCGAAATATTGCGCGCCATAGTTCCAGTTGGGCCGCGTCTGTGCCTCCGGCCCGCCATGGATGTCGATGATGACCGGGGTGCGCTGGTCGGCGGGAATGTCGGTCGGGCGATAGACGAAGGCGGGGACCGACAGCCCGTCGAACGACTTGAAGCGGATCAGGCTCGGCTCGGCGAGCCTCGCGGGATCGAGTTCGCCCAGTTCGGACTGGGTCCAGCGGGTCAGCTGGCCGCCGGTCACGTCCCAGCTCCACACGTCGCCCGCGGACGCGGTGCCGCTCAGCCCGATCGCCAGCTTGCCGCCATCGGGCGAGAAGTCGAGCGCGGTCAGCACGCCGGTCGGCAGGTCGGGCTGGGGCAGCGCGCGGCGGGTGCGGAAATCCTGCACGACGACCTTCGACACGCCGTCCTGGTTGATCGAATAGGCGAGGATGCGGCCGTCGTCGCTCAGGTCATAGGCTTCGATGTCCCAGTCGAGCGGCGGGCTGACCGCGCGGGCGGCGCCGGTCTTGAGGTCGATCTCGACCAGCCGGCGGACGTCGCTGTCGCCGTCGCTGATCGTCAGGATGCGGGTACCGCCGGGCAGGAAGCGGGGATTCTCGTAGCGCGCGGGCGCGGCCTTGGGCGCGATTCGGCTCGCCTTGCCGCTGGCGAGATCGAGCAGGAACAGCTGGCTTTCGCGGTTGGACAGGTTGCGCGAGAAGATGAACTGGCCGTTGTCGGGCGACAGATCCTCCGGCTGGACCGCGCCGTCGGCCTGATAGACCGTGCGCGCCGCGCCGCCGGTCGTCGGGTCGGTGGCGAGCAGGGTATAGGCGGCGGTCCCCTTGGTCGCGCGGGTCCAGACGAGCAGGCGGCCGTCGCGGCTGAACACCGGCGATCCGTTCCGCGTCGTCCCGCCCTCGGTCAGCCGGGTGGCGGTACCGGCCAGGCCCCGTGCATAGAGCTGGAACCATTCGTCGCCGCCATTGTCGCGGGTCAGGATGAAGCGGTCGGTGCCGGGGATGACCCGCGCATCGGCGACCGGTTCGCTGCCATAGGTGATCTGGGTGCGCGCCGCACCGGGCGCGGCGACACGGTGCAGCTGCTGGGTCGCGCCGAAGCGGGTGGTGATCAGCATGGAGCCGTCGGGCAGCCAGTCCTCGAAACTTGCCGACCGGCTGTTCTGGTAACGCTGCACCGCCTCACGGACCTCGGCCGGGATTTCCGGCACGTTCTGAAGCGTCGCGCTGCCCTGCTGGCGGGTGGTGACTTGTGCCTGCTGCGCGAGCGCGGCGGGTGCGAGCGCGATCAACGCGGCGGACAGGAACAGATGACGCATCGAAACTCCCCGGATCATTTGATTATGCGCAACGTCTCGCAATCCCGGGGGTTTGGGTCAATGTCCGAAGCTTGCCGCGCCCTTGCAATGCGTTATTACGTGGCGAAACAAAACTGATCTGGAGAGCCGGGATGACGGAGATTCGCGAACTGCTCGAGCGCCAGCGTGCCGCATTCAATGCGGAGCTGCCCGTGACGATGGCCACGCGACGCGACCGGCTGAAACGATCGGTCGCGATGCTGACCGACAATTCGGCGCGCTTCTGCGATGCGCTGTCGGAGGATTTCGGCCATCGCAGCCGCGAACAGTCGATGATCACCGACATCGCGGCGTCGGTCGCGCCGCTGAAACACGCCCTGGCCAAGCTGGAGGCGTGGGCGCGGCCCGAAAAGGTGCCGGTGCGCTTTCCGCTCGGGCTGCTGGGCGCAAAGGCGTGGATCGAATATCAGCCCAAGGGCGTGGTCGGCGTGATCTCGCCGTGGAATTTCCCGGTCAATCTGGTGATGTCGCCGCTCGCCGGGGTGTTCGCCGCGGGTAACCGCGCGATGGTCAAGACCAGCGAGTTTACTCCGGCGACGGCTGCCTTGTTCGAGGAGCTGGCGGCGAAATACTTCGCGGCGGACGAGCTGGTGTTCGTGAGCGGCGGGCCGGACGTGGGGAAGGCGTTTGCCGAGCTGCCCTTCGATCACCTGATCTTCACCGGCGCGACCGGTATCGGCCGCCACATCTTGCACGCCGCTGCCGACAATCTGACTCCGGTGACGCTCGAGCTCGGCGGCAAGTCGCCGGTGATCGTCGGCCAGTCGGCGGATGCGACGCGCACCGCCGAACGGGTGACGATGGGCAAGATGATGAATGCGGGGCAAATCTGCCTCGCGCCCGATTACCTGCTGGTCCCGCAGGCGCGCGAGGCGGAGATGGTCGACGCGATCAAGGGGGCGGCTACGCGCTTCTACCCGACCATCCTCGACAATCCCGATTACACGTCGATCATCAACGATCGCCACCACCAGCGCCTGACCGGCTGGATCGAGGACGCGCGCGCCAAGGGCGCGACGGTCGAGGTGGTCAACCCCGCCAACGAGGATTTCGCCAGCTCGAACAGCCGCAAGATGCCACTGCACATCGTCCGCGACGCGACCGACGAGATGACGGTGATGCAGGAGGAAATCTTCGGACCGATATTGCCGGTGCGGACCTATGACGGCATCGATTCCGCGATCGGCGAGGTCAATCGCCGCGACCGGCCCCTCGGCCTATACTATTTCGGCGAGGATGCGACCGAGCGCCGCCATGTGCTCGACCGGACGATCTCGGGCGGGGTGACGCTGGAGGACGTGGTGTTCCATGTCAGCGTCGAGGAACTGCCGTTTGGCGGCATCGGTCCCTCGGGCATGGGCGCCTATCACGGGCTGCCGGGCTTCCGTACCTTCAGCCATGCGCGCAGCATCTATCAGCAGCCGAAGATCGACGTCGCCAAACTGGCCGGCCTCAAGCCGCCCTATGGCCCGGCGACGCGCAAGGCGGTGCAGCGGTTGATGGGGTGAGTTGGATTTCCGAATTAAACCTGTTTCCGAATTAAACCTGTTCGTGCCGAGCCTGTCGAAGCGCTGTTGAGCGGCAATCTTTCCACGTCACCCCGGCCTTGCGCCGGGGTCCCGCTGCCTGATCCAGCGCACGAGGGAGCGGGACCCCGGGTCAAGCCCGGGGTAACGGGCCATGGGTTGGCGGGGCGACGTAAACTCCGTCCTAATGCAGGGGCGACAGAGGTGCTGCGTGCGCCTCAGCCTTCGATGCGATAATGGATCGGCTTGAAGCTGCCGCCATTGGACGCCGGGGCCGAGCAGGCAGTCAGGCCGATCAGCAGATCCATCTGCGCGGTCAGCGCAATATGATCGCCGGCGCGGCTGACCGGCGGCAGGACGCTTAGCCGGCCGTCGGGTGCGACGGGCACGTTCATGAAGCAGTTGAAGGCGACCGGAATCTGATCTGGCCGGATACCATGCGGTTCGAGTGCCGCGGCGAGGTTGCCGAAACAGCCGCGATGGCGGGGCAGGTCGGGGTAAAAATGGTCGAACGTGTCGACCGAACATGGCGTCAGCAGAAAGTCATGGACGCCGACGGTATCGCGCACGATCTCCAGCATCACCCGCGAACGGTTGGAATAGAGCCGGTGCCCGGTGGTCAGCCGGATCGTCTCGGCATAATCGAGCGTGCGGCCTGACGAGAGGACTTCATCGGGATCCGCGGCGTTGAACGCGAGCAGGTCGGCGACCTGGCATCCGCGCGGATCGATGACGACAAGTGTCTGGCCAGCCCGCAGGTGAAAAGCGGTGCCGCTGCGTTCGGGGATCTCGACGACGGGTGCGTCCATTTCAGCGCGCGGGGCCGCTATATTCGAAGGGTGCCTGCCAATCCGTATCGACCATCCGGCCGCTATACTGCCGCGCCTCGCTCACCTCACCGTGGCGGGCAAGCATCGGGTTGCGGCTGCCTGCGATCGCCTCGTCACGGCTCAGGATCTTTTCGCGCATCCCCTCATATTTGCCGTCGGCGCGCAGGCGTTCGAACTGGTCGTGCAGATTGAAGACCATTGCCGGCCGATCAAACCGGCGCGCGGGGCGGCTGGCATGAGGGTGGAGGCCGACGATGAAGAACGCCTCGCCCCCGAAGCTCAGCGAGAAATGCGGGTTGGTCGGGTCGGGGCTGACCTTCGCATCATATTCCTGGCCGCGCCAGACATCCTTGTCCGACAGCGATTGGACCCGTCGCCACAATGCTCGCTCGAACCCGGCTTCGCTCAGGTCGCCCGGACCGTCGAAGACGACGGCGAAGCTGCGATACATCGCGCGGTCACGCTGATACGCGGCGGCGAAGCGCAGCAGGGCGTCGTGGATGCGCACATCGTCCCATGCGCTGTCGATGCGGTCGCATGCCAGCACCTCCAGCGTGCCGCGCGCCATTGCCGCCTTGGCACCGACGCACGGAAAGTCCGCTGCGGACACATGCGCGAACATCATCGCTTCCAGCTGCTGCTGTGCTTCGTGCTGCCAGTGGAACATGAAATTTCGGCCAATCGTCATCGGGTTACAGGACACCGCGACAACGGGCCGATGCAGCCAGGGTTCCGCTGTCCCGGCCTATTCGGGCAGATGCGCCTTGGGAAAGCCCGCCCACGCCGCGTCGTAATCGCTCTGGGCGATTTCGGCCGCGAACCGCGTCGGGCGGAACGGCCAGCGGCTTTCGACCATGAACGCCATGGTGCCGTCGATCTTGTGTGGCTTCAGCTCCGCCTCGCTCGCGCCTTTCCAGCTGGCGACGTCGGGCCCGTGCCCGGCCATCTGGTTGTGCAGCGACAGCGCGCCGGGAACGAAGCCGTCAGCCTTGGCATCATAGGCGCCGTGGATCAGCCCCATCGCCTCCGACATCACGTTGCGGTGGAACCAGGGCGGGCGGAACGTGTCCTCCGCCACCATCCAGCGCGGCGGGAAGATGACGAAATCCGCATTGGCGGTGCCCGGCACGTCGCTGGGCGAGGTCAGCACGGTGAAGATCGACGGATCGGGATGGTCGAAGCTGACCGTGCCGATCGTGTTGAAGCGCGCAAGGTCGTATCGGCACGGCGCGAGATTGCCGTGCCAGGCGACGACATCCAGCGGCGAGCGACCGAGATTGGTCGTCCACAGCCGGCCCATGAACTTCTGCACCAGCTCGAAATCGCCCTCGACATCCTCGAACCAGGCCATGGGGGTCTCGAAGTCGCGAGGGTTGGCGAGGCCATTGGCCCCGATCGGCCCCAGGTCGGGCAGACGGAACGGCACGCCGTGATTTTCGGCGACATAGCCGCGTGCCTGGCCGTCGGGCAGCGTGACGCGGAAGCGCACCCCGCGCGGGATCAACGCGATCTGGCCGGGCGACAGCGCGATGCGGCCAAGCTCGGTCAGCAATTCGATCCGCCCCTCCTGCGGCACGACGATGAGCTCGCCATCGGCGGAGACGAAGGCGCGCGTCACCATGTCGCGGGTGGCGCGATAGATGTGGACGGCCGCGCCCGACTGGGTCTCCGGGCCGTTCGAGGCGAGCATCGTCACCATGCCGTCGATGAAGTCGGTGTCGGCGTCATAGCCGAGCGGCGACCAGCGCAGCCGGTTGGGCGCGAGTGGGGCATCGCCGGTGTCGGGCGCGAACAGGTCCGCGTCGCCATAGGGGCGGAAGGGGGGATGCGTTGCCGACGGGCGCAGGCGGTAGAGCCAGGAGCGCCGGTTTTCATGGCGGGGCGCAGTGAACGCGGTGCCGGACAGCTGCTCCGCATAAAGGCCGAAGGCGGGTCGCTGCGGCGAGTTGCGCCCGACCGGCAGCGCGCCGGGCACCGCCTCGGTTGCGAAATGATTGCCGAAGCCGGTCATGTAGTCGGTCATGGTCGCCTCATCTGTCCCTCTCCCCTTGTGGGAGAGGGTTGCGAAGACTTGGTCCCGCATCTTTTGCGGGGCCTAGTCGGAGCTGGGTGAGGGGAACGCGACGCTGCGGGTCGCGCTTACCCCTCATCCAACCTTCGCTAGCCAGCGAGCTGGCAAGCTGCGGTATCCTTCTCCCACAAGGGGAGAAGGTCTTGCTCTACTCAGCCTTCGCCGGGATGACGCCGCGGCGAATCTGGTCGAGCTCGATGCTCTCGAACAGCGCCTTGAAATTGCCTTCGCCAAAGCCGTCATTGCCCTTGCGCTGGATGATCTCGAAAAAGATCGGGCCGACCATGTTCTCGGTAAAGATCTGGAGCAGCAGGCCGCCGCCCGTCTCCGGCGCGCCGTCGATCAGGATGTGGCGCTTGCGCATTTCCTCCACGTCATGGCCGTGGCCGGGCAGGCGCTTGTCGATCAGGTCGAAATAGGTTTCCGGAGTCGTCTGGAAACGGATGCCGTTGGCACGCAGCGTGTCGACGGTCTTGAAGATATCGTCTGTGGCGAGCGCGATGTGCTGGATGCCTTCGCCCTTATAGTCGCGGATGAACTCCTCGATCTGCGAATGCTCGTCCTGGCTTTCGTTGAGCGGAATGCGGATCTTGTCGTCCGGCGCGGTCATCGCGCGGCTGAAAAGCCCGGTCGCGGCTCCTTCGATGTCGAAATAGCGGATTTCGCGGAAGTTGAAGATGCGCTCGTAATAGCCCGCCCAATAATCCATCCGGCCGCGCTGAAGGTTGTGGGTCAGGTGATCGAGCGTATGCAGCCCGACGGAATGATCGTCGCGGTTCGCACCGGGGACAGGTTCGAAGTCGATATCGTAGATCGTCGCTGCCCCGCGCCGGTCGACGAGGTACAGGTTCGCGCCGCCAATGCCCTCGATCGCCGGGATGTTGAGCTCGGCCGGACCGACGCGGCCCTCAACCGGCGTCGCGCCGCGCTCGACCGCGAGCTTCAGCGCCTGCGCCGCGTCCTTGACCCGGAACGCCATCGCGTTGGCCGAGGGGCCGTGCTGCTCGCGGAATGCGGCGACCTGACCCGACGGCTCCATGTTGAGGATGAAATTGATGTCGCCCTGGGCATAATGGCGGACATTCTTCGACCGATGCGTGCCGACATGGGTGAAGCCCAGCTTGACGAACAGGTCGGCGAGCGCGTCGGGGTCGGGCCCGGTGAACTCGACAAACTCGAAGCCGTCCAGGCCCATCGGGTTGTCGCGCGGGGCGGTCGGGTCGGCGGGGCGGGTCGCGGTCATCTGGTCGGTCACGATGTTCTCCGATCGGGTTCGGGTGGGACGCGTAATCAAGCACGCCGCTTACAATCTTCTCGCACCCGCTCATCCTGAGTAGGGACTGAGCGAAGGCGAAGGCCCGTATCGAAGGACGCTCGCCCGGCCCTGGTCCTTCGATACGCCGCTTCGACAGGCTCAGCGGCTACTCAGGATGAGCGGTTGATATTCTTCACTTCAGCGGACAGTGGTTCAGCAGCAACCTATAGTAACAATTGATACCATTACTCGATCGGAGCCCAGATGCCAAGCCTCAGCCTCGACGATTTCCTGCCCTATCGCCTGTCGATCGCGTCCAACCTGGTGTCGGCGGCAATCGCGACTGCGTATCAGACCTTGTTCGGGCTGAAGATCGCCGAATGGCGGCTGATCGCGGTGCTCGCCGAGGGCGGGGCGATGAGCCAGCAGGCGCTGGGCGCGCGCACGCGGATGGACAAGGTGACGGTCAGCCGCGCGGCGATCGCGCTGGTCGATCGCGGGCTGCTGACCCGTGCGCGCGATGAACATGACAATCGCGCGCATGCCCTTTCGTTGAGCGCCGCGGGCCGCACGCTTTACGAACAGGTCGCGCCGCAGGCGATCGAGCTGGAGGCCGAGCTGTTCGCGGACTTCACCAAGGACGAGCGCGCGACGCTGCGCGCTTTTCTGGCGCGGATCGAGGCGGCTGCGGACGCGATGGCCGCGCAACGGGCTTGATCGAGCGGCGCCTTCGCGGCTAACGACGCCTCTGCCTCCCCAGGGCTGTTCGCGAACCGACGGAGGAATTGCCGCATGCCCATGTCCACCCCCCAGCCGGTCGACCGTGCGGGCCTGAAGGTCGCGGGCGTGCTTGCGCGCTTCATCGAGTCCGAAGTACTACCGCCGCTCGACCTCGCACCGCAGGCGTTCTGGCAGGGCGCGCGCGAAATCTTCGACCGCTTCGTTCCCGAAAACCGCGCGCTGCTGGCGCGCCGGGACGAGCTGCAGGCCGAGCTCGACCGCTGGCACGGCGATCACCCCGGTCCGATCCAGAGCCAGCCGGCCTATCAGCAATTCCTGCGCGATATCGGCTATCTGGTGCCCGAGCCCGACGGCTTCACGATCACCACCGCCAATGTCGATGCCGAGATCGCCACGATGGCGGGACCGCAGCTGGTCGTGCCGTCGCTGAATGCGCGCTTCGTCCTCAATGCGGCGAACGCGCGCTGGGGCAGCCTGTATGACGCGCTCTACGGCACCGATGCGTTGCCGGGCACGCCGACGCCGGGCGGCTATGACGCCGCGCGCGGCGCACAGGTGATCGCGGCGGCCAAGGCGTTTCTGGACCAGGCGGTGCCGCTGACCGGCCTGTCCTGGGCAGACTGGGCGGGCGGCGACGTGCCGCTGGCACGGCCAGAGCAGTTCATCGGGTCGCGCGGCGACAATCTGCTGTTCCGCAACCACGGCCTGCACGTCGAAGTGGTCATCGACCGCGCGCATCCGGTCGGCGCGACCGACCCGGCGGGCATCGCCGACGTGATCCTCGAATCCGCGCTGACCACCATCGTCGACCTCGAGGATTCGGTCGCCGCGGTTGATGCCGAGGATAAGGCCGCCGCTTATGCCAACTGGCTGGGCCTGATGCGCGGCGATTTGAGCGAGACATTCGACAAGGGCGGGCGGACCATGACGCGCACGCTCAACCCGGACCGCGACTATGCCGCGCCGGATGGCACGCGCTTCACGCTGCCCGGCCGGTCGCTGCTGTTCGTGCGCAATGTCGGCCATCTGATGACGACGCCTGCGCTGCACCTGAGCGACGGGTCGGAAGCGCCCGAGGGCATTCTCGACGCGATCGTCACCTCGACCATCGCGATGCACGACCTGAAGGGGCTGGGCCGCACGCGCAACAGCCGCGCCGGATCGGTCTATATCGTCAAGCCCAAGATGCACGGGCCGGAGGAAGCGGCCTTCACCAACCGGCTGTTCGACGCGGTCGAGGATCTGCTCGGCCTCACGCGTCACACGGTCAAGGTGGGCGTGATGGACGAGGAGCGGCGGACCTCGGTCAACCTTGCCGCGTGCATCCACGCGGTGCGCGAGCGGATCGTCTTTATCAACACCGGCTTCCTCGACCGCACCGGCGACGAAATCCACACCGCGATGCGTGCGGGCGCGATGATCCCCAAGGCGGAGATGAAGGCGACCGACTGGATCAAGGCCTATGAGGACCGCAATGTCCGCATCGGGCTGAAGCACGGCCTGTCGGGCCGCGCGCAGATCGGCAAGGGCATGTGGGCCGCACCCGACCGCATGGCCGACATGATCGAGCAGAAGATCGGCCATCCGATGAGCGGGGCCAACACCGCCTGGGTGCCATCGCCGACCGCCGCGACGCTGCACGCGATGCACTATCACCAGGTCGACGTGTTCGCCCGCCAGCGCGCGATTGCCGCGGAGGCGGTGCCGGCGCTCGACGCGCTGCTGACCGTGCCGGTCGCGGTCGACGGGCGCAACTGGAGCGCCGAAGAGGTCACACGCGAACTCGACAACAATGCGCAGGGCATATTGGGTTATGTCGTGCGCTGGATCGACCAGGGAGTCGGATGTTCAAAGGTGCCCGACATCAACGATATCGGGTTGATGGAGGATCGCGCGACGTTGCGGATCAGCTCGCAGCATCTGGCCAACTGGCTGCTGCACGGCATCGCGACCCCGGAGGAGGTCGACGCGGCGCTGCGCCGCATGGCCGCCAAGGTCGACGCACAGAATGACGGCGATCCCGCCTATCGCGCGATGGCCGGGCGCGAGACGCAGAGCCTGGCCTATCAGGCTGCGCGGGCACTGGTTTTTTCGGGCGTCGATCAACCCAATGGCTATACCGAGCCGTTGCTGCATCATTATCGCCGCGAGCAAAAAGCCGGCTGAAACCTGATCGCGATTGATGCGTTGGCATCTTTCGCGAAGTGCCTGTTCCAGCGGGGCGGGAAGAGCCGAAAGAAGGCGCGGTGCAGGCCAAGGGGTTGACGAGTTGCGCGATTGGGGTGCTGGCGGGCCTGAGCCTGGCGGCATCGCCATGCCATGCGCAGGACACGCCAGACCCGCAATCCGACAAGCCGATCGTTGCCGACAACGAGTTCGAGGATGCGCTGCCGCCGTTGTCGGGCGACCTGAACGCGCCGCTCGAACCGATGGTGCCGGCGTTGCCCGCCCCGCAAGCGCCGCCGGTTCAGCCCGACGCCCCGGAGATTGCAGTGCCCGAGGCGCTTCCCGCCGAGATCGCGCAGCCGCTGCCAGGTCTCGCGCAGTTCGACGCGGAGCCGCTTGTCGAGGTGGCCGCGCCCGACGACGAAAATGTCGAGATCCGCTACGACTATACGGTGCGCGGCCTTGATGTCGTCGGGCTGGAGAACGCGTTCGAGGAATTTTCGGCGCTGGAGAAGGGCGACGGCAAGGCGGCGAACGCAACGATGGTTGCCGCGCGTGCCCGCGAGGACGAATTGCTCGCCGTCCGGCTGATGCAGTCGCGCGGCTATTACGATGCCACCGCGACCGCCGTGCTCGAACAGGGCGCGGGACGCGACGGCCGGCTGCGCGCGGTGATCAACGCGGTGCCCGGCGAACGCTATCGATTGGGCGAGGTGAGGGTGGCCCACGATCCGGTGGTGCCGCCCGGACTGGTGCGCGACGCGTTGCCGCTGACCACGGGCGAGCCGATCGACGCCGATCGTGTGCAGGGCGCGGAGGCCAATGTCAGCCTGCAGCTAGTCCAGAACGGCTATCCGTTCGCCGAGGTCGGCCAGCGCGACATCCTGCTCGATGAGGTGACGCTGACCGGCGACTACACGCTGCCCGTCGACACGGGGCCGCGATCGACCTTTGGCGGCTTCGTTTCGCGTCGCGCGCTGTTGCCGGGCGAGCCGAGGTCGCGCGAACGTGTTGGTGCGGGTCTGGGTCTGGGACCGGGCGAGGAAGGCGCTGACGCAGCGACCCGCGAGCGTCGCGCGCGTCGCCGCGTCCCGGACGTGTTCGACGCCGAACATCTCGCGCTGCTCGCCCGCTTCGAGCCGGGCGAGCTTTACGACAGCCGGAAGGTCGACGACCTGCGCCAGGCGCTGGTCGCCACGGGGCTGTTTCGCACGGTGTCGGTCGAGCCGCAGCGGACCGGGCGGCCCGGCCCCGACGGCACCGAGCAGGTCGACCTGCTCGTCCGGCAGCGTGCCGGGCCGGCGCGGACGATCTCCGCCGAGGGTGGTTATGGCACTGGCCAGGGCCTGCGCATCGAAGGCGCGTGGACGCACCGAAACCTGTTCCCGCCCGAAGGGGCGCTGATCGCGCGCGCGGTCGCGGGCACGCAGGAACAGGGCGCGAGCGTGACGTTCCGGCGATCGAATGCGGGCCGCCGCGACCGGACTTTCCAGGCGACGGTCAGCGCGAACCGGAGCAATTACAACGCGTTCGAAGCGTTCACCGGCGGTATTGCCGCGCGCTGGTCCTATGATTCCACGCCGATCTGGCAAAAGCGTTTCACCTACGCCTATGGCTTCGAGCTGATCGGCACGAACGAGGATAATTTCGACCTGGCGCGCAGCGTGCCCGATCGCGGCACCTATTTCATCGCCGCGCTGCCGCTGTTCGCCGGTTTCGACACCTCCGACGACCTGCTCGACCCGACCCGGGGCTTTCGCCTCAATGCGACGGTGCGGCCGGAGACGTCGGTGCGCGGCGCGTTCCGCCCCTATGTCGCGACGATCCTGGAGGGCACCGCCTATTACCCGGTGCGCGACGACCTGGTGATCGCGGGACGCGTGCGGGTCGGGTCGATCCAGGGCGTCGAGCGCAATGACCTCGCCCCGTCGCGGCGGTTGTACAGCGGCGGCGGCGGTTCGGTGCGCGGTTTCGGCTTTCAGGAACTCGGACCGCGGGTCGAGATCATCGAGATTGACGAGGAAACCGGCGAACCCAGCTCCACCTTCCGCTACATCGGCGGGCGCAGCCTGAACGAGTTCGCGCTGGAGGCGCGCTATCGCTTCGGCAATTTCGGCATCGTGCCGTTCATCGATGCGGGACAGGCCTATACCGGCACGCTCCCCGAATTTTCGGACATCCGTTTCGGCGTCGGTGTTGGCGCGCGCTACTACACCAATTTCGGGCCGCTGCGGATCGACGTGGCGACACCGATCAACCGGCGACCGGGCGAGTCGACCCTGACGCTTTACCTCTCGATCGGGCAGGCGTTTTGATGGACGACGCCGCACCCGGATCCGCACCTGCCGAGGCGACGGCGCGTCGTCCGGTGGCCGGGCGCGTGCTGCGCGGGTTGGCAATCGCGATCGTCGCGTTGCTGGCGCTGCTCGTCCTCGCCGCAGTTGTGCTCAACACGTCGCCGGGTCGCCGCTTCGTCGCCGACCGGATCAACGGCTATACGCTCGCATCGGGGCTGAACCTTCAGGTCGGGCGGATCGACGGGTCGATCTATGGCGCGATGGTGCTTTACGATGTGCGGCTGCGCGATCAGCGCGGCGTCTTTGCGACGTCGCCCGAGCTGCGGCTGGACTGGCGCCCGCTGGCGTTCGCGCGCAACCATGTCGACATCCGCGCGCTGACCAGCCCGCTGATCCGCATCGCGCGGTTGCCGGAGCTGAAGGCGGTGCCGAGCGATCCCGACGCGCCGATCCTGCCCGACATCGACATCGACGTGGACCGGCTTGCCATCGACCGCATCGAACTCGCGCCGCCGGTCGCGGGCCGGCGCGCGACGTTGCGGCTGGCGGGGGCAGCGCACATCGCCGACCGCCGCGCCCAGATAAATGCGGAAGCGGTCGCGATCGCCGCGCCTGGACTGGCGGGTGGCGATCAGCTGATGCTGCGGCTCGACGCCGTGCCCGATGCCGACCGCCTCGACCTCGCGCTCGACCTGCGCGCACCCAGGGGCGGCGTGCTGGCCGGCATCACCGGTGCCGACCTGCCCCTGCAGCTGATGGTTGGCGGGCGCGGCAGCTGGGCGCGCTGGGACGGTCGCGTGCGCGGCGTGATGGGCGGGCAGCCGCTCGCCGATCTGGGCGTTGCGGCACGCGACGGGCGTTTCGCGGTGCGCGGCATCACTCGACCCGGATTGGTGCTGGAGGGGCCGGTCAAGCGGCTGACCCGCCCGGGCCTCAAGGTCGCGCTCGACGCGACGCTGGGCGACGCGCGCCGGGTCGATGCCGATCTGCGGTTGTCCTCCGACGCGCTGGCGATGACCGCGCGCGGGCTGCTGGATCTCGGTACCAGCCGCTTTGGCGACGTCCGCGTCGACGCGCTGTTGCGCACGCCGGGCGCGATCGCGGACAATCTGAACGGCGACGCGGTGCGCGCGACGCTGGCACTCGCCGGACCCTTTGCCACGCCGACGGTCGATTATCGGGTGACCGCCGCCGCGATCGGGTTCGGCACCACCGTTGTCGAGCGTTTGCAAGCCGAAGGCCGGGCGACGGTTGATGCCGACCGCATCCTCATCCCGGTGTCGGCGCGCGCGATGCGGGTGCGCGGGCTCAACGCCGCGGCGGGCGGCTTGCTGACCAATGTCCGGGTCGACGGCGACCTGGCGGTGAACGGCGCGACGATCCTGTCGGACAATCTGCGGCTGCGATCCGATCGTATCGACGCGACCGCGATCCTGGTCGCCGATATCGCCGCGGGACGCTACACCGGTGCGCTGAAGGGGCGGGTGAACGATTATCGCATCGACAGCGTCGGCATCGTCAATGTCCAGACCGACGCCGATCTCTATACCGCCCCCGGCGGCGGTTACGGCATTCGCGGGCGCGTCGCGTTGCGCACTGCGCGGATCTTCAACGACGGCGCGCGATCGTTCCTGGGCGGCAACGCCTATGCCAGCGCGCAGGTCGGCATCGCGCCCGACGGCCGGCTGACGCTGGCGCGGCTGCGGCTCAACGCACCCGATTTCCGCATCACCGACGGGTCGGGCAGCGTGGTCGCCGACGGGCCGATCCGCTTCGCCGCCACCGGCTATTCGACGCAGTACGGCCCGGTGGCCGCGCAGGTCGAGGGGACGGTGGCCCGGCCCGTCGTCCTTCTGCGCGCGGCGCGCCCGGGGGTCGGCGTCGGGCTGAACGACCTGGTCGCGCGCGTGCGCGGACAGGGGGACGGATACGCGATCGTCGCCAATGGCGAAACCGATTACGGGCCCGTGCGCGCCGACGTGCTGCTGCGTACCGCAGGCGCGTTGAGCGTCGACGTCCGCGCCGCGCGCTTTGCCGGCATGGACATTACGGGGCGGCTTCGCCAGGCCCCGGCCGGGCCGTTTGCAGGCGCGCTCGATTTCCGCGGATCGGGCGTCAATGGCGTCGCCCGCCTGTCGGCCGCGGGCGCGACGCAGCGGGTGGATGTGAATGCGCGCGCCAGCAACGCGGTCATCCCGGGCGATGCCGGCCTGACCATCGGACGGGCGACGATCACCGGCAGCGCGCTGCTCGCGGAAACCCCGACGATCACGGGTGACGCGCAGTTCGCCGACGTCAGCACCGGCAATTTCGTGCTCGCGCGCGGGCGCGGCCGGATCAACCTGCGCGGCGGCAGCGGCACCGCGCAGCTGTTCGGCGAAGGATCGTCGGGCGTGCCGTTCCGCATCGCCGCCAATGCGCGCATCGCCCCCGACCAATATGTCGTCGCGCTGGAGGGGGCGGGCAACGGCATCGACTTCCGGACCGCCACGCCGGCCCGCATCGTCCGCAGCGAAGGGGCGTGGCGGCTGGCACCGACGCGGATCGACCTGAAGGGCGGATCGATGACGCTTGCCGGCCGCTATGGCAATGGGCTGGCGCTGCAGTCGCGGATCACGTCGCTCGACCTGTCGCTGGTCAACGCGTTCCTGCCGGGGCTGGGCATCGCGGGCACCGCCAGCGGCAGCGTCGACTTCACCCAGGGGCAGGGTGCCCGCGTGCCCGAGGCGGACGCGCGCTTGACGATCAAGGGGTTCCGCCGGTCGAGCCTGAGCAGCGTGTCGGCGCCCGTCGACATCGTCTTCGCGGGCAATGTCGATGCCGGCGGTGGCCAGGGGCGGGCGCTGATCCGGCGCGGCGACACGACGATCGGGCGCATGGTCGCGACGCTCGCGCCGTTGCCGGCCGGGGCGGGGGGCTGGGTCCAGCAATTGCTGGCCGCGCCGCTCGACGGCGGCCTCCGCTACAATGGACCGGCGGGCGTGCTTTTCTCCTTTGCGGGCATTGCCGACCAGCAACTGTCGGGGCCGATTGCGGTGGGCGTGGATTTCGGCGGACGGCTGGGCGCGCCGCAGCTGAACGGCGTGGTCCGGGCGACCAACCTCACCTATGACAACGAAACCTACGGCACGCGGCTGACCGCGATGCGCCTGAACGGCCGCTTCACGCGCGACCGGTTCGACCTGACCGACCTGAGCGCGCGCGCGGGCGAGGGCACGGTGCAGGCCACGGGCACGATCGGGCTGGCCGCAGACCGGGGCTTTCCGATCGACATCCGTGCCAAGCTGGCCAATGCGCGGCTGGCGCGCGGCGATTCGCTCGGCGCGACCGCCACCGGGGATATCCGTATCGTCAACGGGCCGGATGGCGGCGACATCACGGGTCAGCTGATGATCCCCGAGGCGCGCTACCAGATCGTCTATCAGGGCGCGTCGGAAGTGCCCGCGCTGACCGGCGTCCGCCGCAAGCGCGAGATTGCGCGCGCGGCCGATGCCCGCGCCCGCCCGCGCCCAACACCGCCGCCGACGCCGGGCAATTTCCGCCTCAACCTGAGGATCAACGCCGACAACCGCGTGTATGTCAGCGGGATGGGGCTCGAATCCGAATGGAGCATCAACCTGCGCGTCCGCGGCACCGCCACCGACCCGCGCGTCGTCGGGCGTGCGGAGGTGATCCGCGGCACCTACAGCTTTGCGGGGAAGCGGTTCGACCTGACGCGCGGCATCGTCAATTTCGAAGGCGGTCCGGTCAGCAACCCGCAGCTCGACATCGCGGCCAGCACGCGCGCGGATGACGTAACGGCGACGCTCAGC
This sequence comes from Sphingomonas sp. SFZ2018-12, assembly GCF_022496715.1. NCBI lineage: Bacteria > Pseudomonadati > Pseudomonadota > Alphaproteobacteria > Sphingomonadales > Sphingomonadaceae > Sphingomonas > Sphingomonas sp. SFZ2018-12. Next base: position 1,507,071 of record NZ_WTFM01000001.1, on the reverse strand, counting down.
ATCAGCGGTTCGGGTCAGTCGCCGCGGGTCGTGTTCAGCTCGACGCCCGCGCTCGCCCAGGACGAGGTGCTGTCGCGACTGCTGTTCGGGCGGTCGGTCACCGACCTGTCGGCGACCGAGGCGATCCAGCTTGCCGCGGCGCTCAATTCGCTGCGCGGCGGTGGCGGCGGCCTCAATCCGCTGGGCAGCCTGCGCTCCGCGGTCGGTATCGACCGGCTGCGCATCCTGGGCGCGGATGAGGCGAGCAATCGCGACATCGCGCTGGCGGCGGGGCAGTACATCACCGACGACATCTATGTGGAGATAATCACCGACGCGCGGGGCTTTACCGCCACGCAGCTGGAAATCGCGCTGACCCGCGCGCTCAGCGTCCTGTCGCAGACCAGCTCGTTCGGTGGCTCCAACGTCAATGTCCGCTACTCGCGCGACTATTGACACCGATGTAAATTCTTCCCTTCCGCGCCGCGATCCCTTACGCTTCCGGGTGAAGAGGATGCGCATGACCGAGCATGTCGACGTGATCGTGGTGGGTGCGGGCCTGTCCGGCATCGGTGCGGGCTATCATCTCCGGGCGCGTTGCCCCGACCGCAGCTTTGTTATCCTGGAGGGGCGTGACCGGATCGGCGGGACGTGGGACTTGTTCCGCTATCCGGGCATCCGTTCGGATTCGGACATGTACACGCTGGGCTTTTCGTTCCGGCCATGGACCGAGGCCAAGGCAATCGCCGACGGCCCGGCGATCCTCAACTATCTCCACGAAACGGTGCGCGAGCACGACCTCGACCGGCATATCCGGCTGCAGCACCGCATGGTGCGCGCAGAATGGTCGAGCGAGGCGGCGCGCTGGACGATCGAGCTGGAAATCGGGCCCGGTGGCGAGAAGCGGCAGATGACCTGCGCCTTCCTGTTCATGTGCTCGGGCTATTACAACTACCAGCGCGGCTATACCCCCGACTTTGCGGGGATCGACGGCTTTGCGGGGCGCGTGGTGCACCCGCAATTCTGGCCCGACGATCTCGACTATGCCGGCAAGCGCGTGATTGTCATCGGCAGCGGCGCGACCGCAGTGACGCTGGTGCCCGAGATGGCGAAACAGGCAGCGCAGGTGACGATGCTGCAGCGGTCGCCGACCTATATCGTGTCGCGTCCGTCGGAAGACGGGATCGCCAACGCGATGCGCCGGGTGCTGCCCGCGCGCCTCGCCTATGCCCTGACCCGCTGGAAGAATGTGGCGATGCAGCAATTCTTCTATCGGATCGCCCGCAAGCGTCCGGCGGAGACCAAGCAGCGGCTGGTCGGCATGGTTCGCGACGAACTCGGCAGCGGCTACGATGTGGAAACGCATTTCACGCCAAGCTATAACCCGTGGGACCAGCGTATCTGCCTGGTGCCCGATGCTGATCTGTTTGCTGCGATCCGTTCGGGCGCGGCTGCGGTGGTGACGGGACAGATCGACCGGTTCGTTGCCGACGGCATCCGGCTGACCACGGGCGAGCTCCTGCCCGCCGACATCGTCGTTACCGCCACCGGGCTGGAGCTGCAGCTGATGAGCGACGTGCCGCTGTGGATCGACGGCAAGCGCGTCGACCCGGCGGAGACGCTGAATTACAAGGGGATGATGTTCAGCGGCATCCCCAATCTTGCCTACACTTTCGGCTATACCAACGCGTCGTGGACGCTGAAGGCGGACCTGACGTCCGAATATGTCTGCCGCTTGCTCAACACGATGCGCAAGCGCGGGCTGCGCCAGTGCACGCCGCAGCCTTCGGGCGCGATCGAGCCTGCGCCCTTCCTCGATTTCACGTCGGGCTATGTCCAGCGCGCGCTGGCGCGCTTTCCCAAACAGGGATCGCGCAAGCCGTGGCGGCTTAACCAGAATTATATGCGCGACGTAATGACGTTGCGCTTCGGGTCGGTGGACGACGAGATGGTCTTTTCCAACCCCGAACCCCGCCCGGACCGTCAACGCGCGGCGTGATCGCCGACGGCCGACCCGCCGCCAAGCTTTGGTGTTGCAGTGCGAAACAAATTCGCGCCGGATGCGTTCGTCATCGCGGGAGGCAGAATTCATGATCGAAGCCGATCGGAGAGGCGAGCCGATGGTCGACCTCGCGCGCCCGCCATCGGCGCTGGGCGACGGAGCCGCGATGTTTCTCGATTTCGATGGCACGTTGGTGGCGATCGCCGCGCGTCCCGATGCCGTATGCGTCTCGCCAGATTTGCCCGCGCTGATCCAGCGCCTGCGCGATCGGCTGGGTGGGCGGCTGGCGATCATCAGCGGCCGCGCGCTCGACGATCTGGATGCGCTGCTGGGGCTGCGGGACACCGCGGCAAGCGGCAGCCATGGCGCCGAGCTGCGCTGGCCGGACGGCACGCGACGGCCGGTGGATCGTCCGGCCGCGCTCGATCGCATAACCTCCGAACTCCATGGTTTCGCCGCCAGTAACCCCGGCACGCTCGTCGAAGCGAAGCCGCTGGGGGTGGCGCTGCATCATCGCGGCGCGCCGGATGCTGCGGATGCGTGCGCAGCAATCATGCAGCATTTCGCGGAGTCGGAGGGGTTTGCGCTGCAGACAGGAAAGATGGTGCACGAGCTTCGCCTGCCCGGATCGACCAAGGGCGATGCCGTGCGCGCGTTCATGGCCGACCCGCAGTTCGCCGGCAGCGTTCCGGTGTTCGTCGGCGACGATGTGACGGATGAGGAGGGATTTTTGGCGGTGGCGGGTTTTGGTGGACTGGGTGTGCTGGTCGGCGAACTGCGCGAGACTGCCGCAAGCGCGCGGCTGGACGATGTCGCGGCGGTGCATGACTGGCTGTCCGGTCTGGCGGGAGCCGGGCATTGAGCGCGGCGACGCTCGACCTCTGGCCGATCGGCAATTGCCAGGTCAGCGCGCTGATCGACCGTGATGCGCGGATGGTATGGGCATGCGTGCCCCGCGTCGACGGCGATCCGATGTTTTCCGCGCTCATCGCCGGGCACGACCCGGGATCGGCTGACGCGACGGGACTATGGGCGATCGATCTGGAGGGATGCGTGTCGGTCGCGCAGCATTACCTCCCCAATACGCCGATCCTGGTCAGCACGCTGACCGATGCGGAGGGGAGCGCGATCGAGATCGTCGATTTCTGTCCGCGCTTCGAGCGGCTGGGGCGCACCTATCGTCCGGTCGCCTTTGCCCGTCGCGTCCGCCCGCTGTCGGGACGGCCACGGATCCGCGTTCGCCTGCGTCCCACGCGCGGCTGGGGCGACGCGGCGATTGAGCGGACCAGCGGGTCCAACCATCTGCGCTATCGCCTCGATGGCATGATTGTCCGCCTGTCGACGACCGCGCCGGTCGGCCTGATCGAGGCTGAGCGCGCATTCCGGGTCGAGGGGCCGCTGCATTTCTTCCTGGGTCCGGACGAGAGCTTTTCGGGCGATATCGCGACCACGTTCGAGGAGATGCTGAGCTATACCACCCGCCATTGGCAGCATTGGGCGCGGGGGCTGGCGACGCCGTTCGAGTGGCAGGACGTCGTCATCCGCTGCGCGATCACGCTGAAGCTTTGCCAGCACGAGGAAACCGGCGCGATCGTCGCCGCGCTGACCACGTCGATTCCGGAACATGCCGGGTCGCAGCGCAACTGGGACTATCGCTATTGCTGGATCCGCGATGCCTATTACACGGTGCAGGCGCTCAACCGCGTTGGCGCGCTCGACGTGCTGGAGGGCTATCTCGGCTATCTGCGCAACATCGTCGATCAGGCGCAGGGCGGCGACATCCAGCCGCTCTACGGCGTCCTCGGCGAGCAGGAGCTGACCGAACGCACCGCGCCGGGCCTGGCCGGCTATCGCGGCATGGGACCGGTTCGCGTCGGCAACCAGGCGTATGAGCAGCGCCAGCACGACGCCTATGGCCAGATCGTGCTGTCCAACGTTCAGGCGTTTTTCGACGCGCGGCTGTTCCGCGTCGCCAATGCCGAGGATTTCGAGGCACTGGAACGCGTCGGCGAGCGCGCCTGGCAATTGTATGATCAGCCCGACGCGGGTTTGTGGGAGCTGCGCACCCGTCAGGCGGCGCACACCTATTCCGCCGCGATGTGCTGGGCAGCGTGCGACCGACTGGGCAATGCGGCGACGCGGCTCGGTCTCGATGCGCGCGCCGACTTCTGGAACGCGCGCGCCGACGTCATGCGCGCGCGGATCGAGGATGCAGCCTGGCGCCCGGGCACCAACCGGATTTCGGCGACCTTTACGGGCGATGATCTCGACGCCAGCCTGTTGCAGCTGCTCGACCTGCGGTTCCTGTCACCCGACGATCCGCGCTTCCGGGGCACGCTGGACGCTGTCGAGACCGGGCTGCGGCGCGGATCGCACATGCTGCGCTATGATACCGAGGACGATTTCGGCCTGCCCGAAACCGCATTCAACGTGTGCACCTTCTGGTTGATCGAGGCGCTGCATTTCACCGGCCGCGATGCCGACGCGCGTGCCCTGTTCGAGGAAATGCTGGCGCGTCGCACCGCCGCCGGCCTATTGTCGGAGGATATCGACCCGGCCAGCGGCGAACTCTGGGGGAACTATCCCCAGACCTATTCGCTGGTCGGCATGATCAATTGCGCCGTCCTGTTGAGCAAACCGTGGAGCGCGATCCGATGAACCGGCTGATCATCATTTCCAATCGCGTGTCCGCGCCGACCGATTCGAAGTCGGGGGCGCAGGGCGGGCTGGCAGTCGCGCTCGCGGCGGCGCTGCGCGAATATCGCGGACTGTGGTTCGGATGGTCGGGCGAGACGACGGACGTGTTCAGCGGCCATATCAACTTCCAGCGCGCGCATGGCGTCACCACGGCGACGGTCGACCTGGAGGAACAGGACGTCGACGAATATTATAACGGTTTCGCCAATCGTACGCTGTGGCCGCTGTTCCACTACCGCATCGACCTGGCCGAATATGCCCGCGACTTCGCAGGCGGCTACAAGCGTGTGAACGAGCGGTTCGCCGATACCGTCCGCCCGCTGATCGAGCCGGACGACGTGATCTGGATCCAGGATTATCACATGTTCCCGCTCGGGGGCGAGCTGCGCGACCGGGGCTGCAAGAACCGGATCGGCTTTTTCCTCCACATTCCGTGGCCGCCGCGCCGGCTGCTCAATACATTGCCCGAGGCGGGCGAGCTCGTCGCGACGCTGTTCGCCTATGACGTCATCGGCTTTCATATCGAGGAGTGGCTGGAAAGCTTCTGCGATTTCGCGGTCAAGGATCTGGGTGCCGAGCGCGTTGCGCCGGACGTGCTGAAACTGGGGGCGCGCACGGTGCGCGTCGTCGCCAACCCGATCGGCATCGACACGCAGGAATTCGTCGCCGCCGCCAATTCGCCGCCCGCACGGCTCAGCTATCGGCGGATGCGCGACAGCGCGGTCGGGCGCGACATGATCGTCGGAGTCGACCGGCTGGACTATTCCAAGGGGCTGGAGGAACGCTTCCTCGGCTACGAGCAGTTCCTCAAGGATCACCCCGAGGAGCGCAAGGAGGTGTTCCTGCTCCAGATTGCGCCGCCGTCGCGCGGCGCGGTCGAGAGCTATCAGAAGATCCGCGCCACGCTGGAGGGGCTGTCGGGCCGGATCAACGGCGGCTATGCCGATGTCGACTGGGTGCCGATCCGCTACGTCAACCAGGGCTATCCCCGCGACGTGCTGGCCGGCATCTATCGCGCGGCGCGGATCGGTCTGGTGACGCCGTTGCGCGACGGGATGAACCTGGTCGCCAAGGAATATGTCGCGGCGCAGGATCCGGAGGACCCCGGCGTGCTGATCCTGTCACGCTTTGCGGGCGCGGCCGCGCAGCTGGGCGAAGGCGCGTTGCTCGTCAATCCGTACAGCGCGGAGGAGATGTCCGACGCGATCCTGCGCGCGCTGCGCATGCCGCGCGACGAGCGCCAGGCGCGGTGGCGGCGGATGATGGACAATGTCGAGCAGCAGGACGTGATCTGGTGGCGCAAGCGCTTCACCGACCTGCTGATGGGCGATGTCGAGGTCTCGGCAGAGGCCTGACCGCGCCGACCCGGTTCAGCTTCTGGAAAGCCGGCTTCGTCGAGGATGCGCGGTCACCTTTGACGATCGATGCGGAGTAACGCGATGCTCTTTGCGGTTTTGGCGTTGCTCGCCGCCCCGGCGGGACAGGATGCGGAGCCGGCTGCGGGCGGTACGCCGCCGCAACGGATTATCAACCTGATCGTTTATGGCGACGATCCCTGCCCAAGCGGCGGCCCCGACGACATCGTCGTATGCTCGCGCGAGGATCGCGACGAGCAGTACCGCATTCCCAAGCAGTTCCGTGAACGCCCCGTCGAGCCTCCCAGCGCAAGCTGGACGCGGCGCGCCGAACTGATCGAGGAAGTCAATCGCGTCGGCCGTCCCGGCAGTTGCTCCCCGGTCGGAACCGGCGGTCAGACCGGGTGCAACAGCGCGTTGCTTCGGCTGTGGCGCGACGATCGCGACGCGAAGCGGGTCGAGGCGGGGCGGCTGGAGTCCACCCTGCGCCGCGAAGATGCCGAGGACGACGACAAGGACGACGAAAAGGACGATTGAGCGCGGTCTATTGCCCGAAGCCGGGCGCCGCCGCGCGCGCCAGCGCGTCGCGGGCGGCGGCGAGAAGCGCGCCGGCCTTGGCTTCGCACTCGCGCTGTTCATAGGCGGGGTCGCTGTCGGCGACGATCCCAGCGCCCGCCTGAACATGCATCACCCCGTCCTTGACCACCGCAGTACGCAGCACGATGCAGCTGTCCATCGATCCGTCGGGTGAGAAATAGCCGACGCCGCCGGCATAGGCACCGCGCGTTTCGGGTTCGAGCTCCGCGATGATCTCGCACGCGCGCACCTTTGGCGCGCCGCTGACGGTTCCGGCGGGGAAGCCAGCGAACAACGCGTCGATCGCGTCACGCGCCGGCGCGATACGCCCGACCACATTCGATACGATGTGCATGACGTGGCTGTAGAATTCGACCATGTAGCTGTCGGTCACCCGCACGCTGCCCGCTTGTGCTACCCGGCCGACATCGTTGCGGCCCAGATCGAGGAGCATCAGATGCTCGGCGCGCTCCTTGGCATCGGCGAGCAGGCTGGCGCGGTTCGCCTCGTCCTCCGCCGCGTTCGCGCCGCGCGGGCGCGTGCCGGCGATCGGACGGATCGTCACCTCGCCGTCGCGCACCCGGACCAGGATTTCGGGGCTCGAGCCGGTCAGCGCGAACCCGGGCAGGTCGAGATGGTAGAGAAAGGGCGACGGATTGATCCGGCGCAGCGCGCGATAAAGCTCGAACGGCGGCAGCGGGAAGGGGGCGCGGAAACGCTGCGCCAGCACGACCTGAAAGATGTCGCCCGCGGTGATGTAATCCTTTGCGGCGGCGACCATTGCCCGATAGCGCCCGGCGGGCAGCACGGGTTCGAGCGCGATGTCGCAGGCCGCATCGATCCGCGCGGGCGCGGGCAGCGGGCTGGCGGTGAGCGCGGCGGCGGTCGCCTCGATCCGGTCGGCCGCGCGATCGAGCGTCGCGTCGATGCCGTCGCCGGGCCAGACCGGCGCGACGATGAACAGCGCGTCCGCCAGCCGGTCGAAGATCAGGATGACGGTCGGGCGCACGAACATCATGTCGGGCACGTCGATCGGATTTGCCGGCGGGCGCGGCAGTCGTTCGACGAGGCCGACGGTCTCATAGCCGAAATAGCCGACCAAACAGGCTAGCGCGCGTGGGAGCTCGCCCGGCACGTCCATGCGGCAATCGGCGACCAGCGCGCGCAGCGCGTCGAGACTCGGCGCCTCGCACGGGATGAAGGCGTCGCGGTTGGTCAGCCAGTCGCGGTTGATCGACGCATTATTGCCTTCGGCCCTGAATACGAGATCGGGGGCCAGCCCGATCAGGCTGTGGCGCCCGCGCACCGACCCGCCCTCGACCGATTCGAGCAGGAAATCGCCGCGCCCCGGCTGCATCAGCTTGAGCGCGGCGGCGACCGGGGTTTCGGTATCCGCGACCTGGCGTTGCCACACCAGCGCGGGCACCCCGCGCGCCAGCGCGTCGCGGGCGCGATCGAGCCCCTGGATCATCGGGTCACGGCGTCGGCGCGGACTGGCCGGCAAGGTCGCTGCGGACCTTGTTCAAGGCGCCCAGGTTGCGCGTGACGCCGGCCTCTGCCTCGGCCGCCTTCACGAACTGTTCGGCATATTCGCGACCGATCACCCCGCCCAGCGCGGAGCGGCTTGCGCCGATCAGCTGGGCGTTGCCCTTGGCATCGCCGGGGATGATGTCCTCCAGATACACGACGAACCAGCCGCTCGTATTGTCGCCGCGCGCAATCTTGGCGCGCTTCTCGGTCATCGCGAACATCAGCTCGATCGCCGGCGGCACTTGGGCCTCGCGGTTGCGCTGCTGCGCGGCGAGCTGCGCGCGCGAGAGCTTTGCCGGCGTCGGGGCGGGCAGCTTGAGCCCAGTCTGGCGCATCGCGTCGGGCAGCGCGGTGCCGGCATTGACCTTGGCCGCGACCCCCTCGGCAATCGTGCGCGCGCGATCGAAGGCGCGCTCGGCGACGAAATCGCGCAGCACCGCGTCGCGCACCCGCGCCAGCGGCGGCGGGGCGGCTTCCTGGATCGCGCCGAGCGCGACGAGCGCGAAGGTGCCGTCTTCACCGACCTGGACCACTTCGGGATCGTCGCCCTGGTTGGCGGCGAAGCCCGCCTGGATGATCCGGGCCAGCGCCGGATCGGGTTGGGCCGGCGCATCCGGGTTGAGCCCGTTGGCCAGCACCGACCCGGTCGACTGCGCCTTCAGCTTGGCGTCGGTGACCAACTCGTCGAAGGTCGACCCTTCGGAAATGCCGTCGTCCAGCTTGCTCTGCATCGCGTTCAGCGCAGCCACGGTCTTGGCCTGACGCAGTTCGGAAGCCAGCGCCTCGCGCGCCTGGGCGAGCGTCCGCGCAGGGACGACGCGGACCGCCTCGACCCGCACCACGTGCCAGCCGAGCGGCGAGCGCACGGGCCCCGCGACCGCGCCCTGCGCGGCGGCAAAGGCGGCGTCGGCCACGGCTGGCGCGGTCTGGCGGCCGAGATCGGCCTTGCTGACTTCGGTGAACAGCGTCGGTTCAAAGCCGGCGGTGCGCGCCGCCGCCTCGAGACTCGTGCCGCCGCGCACCTGCGCTGCCAGCCGGTTGGCGGCGGCCTGATCGGCGATCACCACCTGACGCACGGTGCGCTGCTCGCTCGCGGCGAACCGCGCGGCATCACGCTGATAGGCCTGGGCGATTTCCGCGTCGCTGGGCGTGGTCTGGCCGGCGACCGATTGCGGGGTCACCAGCGCATAACGCACGGTGCGGCGTTCCGGGATCGTGTAGCGGGGCCGGTTGCGGCCATAATAGGCCTGCAGCGCCTTGTCGTCGGGCGGGCCGCCGGCGTCCACCGCCTCGCTGGGGATGAAGCCGATCAGCGCCTCGCGCCGCTCGAGCAGGAGCGAGGCATAGGGTGCGGCCATCGCCGCCGAAATCTGCCGCGCCCCGATCGTCGGGTTGATCAGCCATCCCGCCAGCGTCTCGCGCCGGATATCGTCGCGAAGCTGTTCGGAGGTGATGCCGCGTTCGCGCAGCCGCTGTTCATAGGTCTGCTGGTTGAACTTGCCGTCAAAGCCCTGGAAGGCGGGGATGCTCGCGATCTGGCCATCGACGAACTTCTGGCTCACGACCATCCCCGCGTCCGTCGCGAACTGGCGCAGCACCTGACCGGAAATCAGCTGGTCGAGCACGCTTTCGAGACCTCCCGCGGCGATGAACTGGCTCATGTCGGCCAGCGGGTTGCGCTGGCGTGCGGCCTCGACCTCAAGACGGGCACGCTGGATCAGTTCGGTCGAGGTAATGTCCTCGTCGCCGACGCGCGCGACGCTGGTCGCCGCCGGGGCACCCGAGCGCAGGCCGGTGATGTCGCCCGCAGCAAACGCCAGCGCGATCACGACCAGGAAGACGAGCGTGACGATTCCACCGATGCGCGAGAAGATCAGGCGACGAAAGACTGAGAGCATTGACGGGAGGCCGATCGGTTGAGGTTCCGGGAAACCGGGTCCTAGGCGGGCGCGCCGGGGCTTTCAAGCTTGTGCGCGTGCCGGACTGCGCTAATCGCGGACGCAACGAGCGGGAGGGACAGGCATGACGCGACGCAAGCTGGTGGCGGGCAACTGGAAGATGAACGGGATGGCGCGCGACCTGGACGCGGTGGCGGCGATCGCGGCCGCTGCGCGCGCGCACCCCGATGTCGACGTCGCGCTGTGCGTGCCGGCGACGCTGATCGCGGCCGCAGCGAGCCGGGGCGAAGGCGTCTGGATCGGTGCGCAGGACGTCCATGCCAATGATGCGGGCGCGCATACCGGCTGCCTGTCCGCGCCGATGCTGGTCGAAGCGGGCGCGCGCGTCGTGATCGTCGGGCACAGCGAACGCCGCGCCGACCAGAACGAAACGAGCCACGACGCCTGGGCCAAGGCGGCGGCCGCGCACCGCCATGCGATGCAGGTCATCCTGTGCGTGGGCGAGACCGAGGCCGAGCGCGAGGCCGGCCGCGCCGAGCGCGTCGTCCAGGCGCAGATCGAGAAGTCGGTGCCCGAGGACGCGACCGGCGACTGGTTCACGCTGGCCTATGAACCGCGCTGGGCGATCGGCACCGGCCGGACCCCGACGCTGGAGGAAATCGCCTGCATCCATGCGATTGCGCGCGCCAAGCTGCGCCAGATGATCGGCGATACTGCGGCGGGCATCCGCATCCTTTATGGCGGCTCGGTGACGGGCGCGAATGCGGGCGCGATCCTGTTTACCGAGAATGTCGACGGCGCCTTGGTCGGCGGCGCCAGCCTGACCGCGGCGAAATTCGTGCCGATCATCGCGGCGGCGGCAGCGGGAAACTGAGCCCGCCGAATATCGCGATGGTAGCGGAGGAGGGACTTGAACCCCCGACACGCGGATTATGATTCCGCTGCTCTAACCAACTGAGCTACTCCGCCCCAGAATACCGGCATCGCGGTCGGCGAGCGCGCGACATAGGGGCGTCGCGCGCGACGGTCAAGCGAACATGTGGCGCGACAGCGGGGCCCAGGGCCCGCCGCGATATTCCCATGCGGCAAGGCCGGAAATGACGAGCGGGCGTGGCGTGAAGCCGGCGGCGAGTTCGTCGAGCAGCGCGCGGGCGGCGCGCGCCGGCACCTTGTTCTGGATCGTCACATGTGGTCGCCATCCGGCGCGGTCCTGCGGCACCAGAAGCGGGGCGAACGCCTCCGCCAGTTCGTCGCGGATCGTCGCGAGCCCGGGCGACTCGACGCGAAAGGCAACGCCACCGCCCAGGTTCATCAGCCCGGCGATGCGGGCGTCGGGGCGGGGCTGCCCCCGCGTCGCCGCGTTCAGGCGCTGCTTCAGTTCGCGGAGCAGGTCGGGGGGCAGATGGTGGAACAAGGTAAGGTGCGCGTCGAGCTGGTTGCGCTCGGGCGGGAAGTGACGCTGACGCAGACCATTGAGCCACGCGAAGTCGGCTGGACCGAACAGCGCGCTGACGATCACGGGTCCGCGCGCGGCGTCGCGGGCGTCGGTCAAATCTCGACCTGGCTGCCCAGCTCGACGACACGGTTGGTCGGCAGGCGGAAAAACTCCATCGCGCTTTCGGCGTTGCGGAGCATCCAAGCGAACAGCTTTTCGCGCCACAGCATCATGCCCGGCTTGTCCGACGGCAGCAGGGTCTGGCGAGCGAGGAAGAAGCTGGTTTCGATCATTCGGAACTCGGATCCGCAATCGCGCACCTGCTTCAGCGCTGCGGGCACATCGGCCTCCTGCATGAAGCCGTAGCGCAGGATCATGCGATGAAAGCCCTGGCCGAGATCCTCCAGCTCGACCCGGCAATCGTCGGCGACATAGGGTTCGTCCTTGATCTTGACGGTCAACAGGATGACCCGGTCGTGCAGAACCTTGTTGTGCTTCAGATTGTGGAGCAGCGCGTGGGGCACGCCATCGGGGGTGCTGGTCATGAACACGGCGGTTCCAGGCACGCGCGTCGCCGAATTGGCGGCCGACGAGATGAACACCTGGATCGGCATGGCGGAACGGCGCAGTTGCTCGATCATCAGCATCCGACCCTTCGACCAGGTGGTGAGGAAGGTGAAGATGACGAGGCCGACGAGCAGCGGGAACCAGCCGCCGTCGGGGACCTTGGTCAGGTTGGCGAGGAAATAGGCACCGTCGACCACGAACAGCAGCGCGAGCAGCGGCACGGAGAAATACCACCGCCACTTCCACAGCGAGAACAGCAGCACGGTCAGCAGGCACGTGTCGATGAACATCGCGCCGGTCACCGCGATGCCATAGGCCGAGGTGAGATTGGACGAGCTCTGGAAGATGAGCACGAGCAGGATGACCATCGTCATCAGCAGCCAGTTGATTAGCGGGATATAGATTTGTCCCGCCGTCGATGCGCTGGTGTGATCGATGCGCAGGCGCGGCATGAAGCCGAGCTGGATCGCCTGTTGCGTAACCGAAAACGCACCCGAGATGACTGCCTGACTGGCGATGATCGCCGCCATCGTCGCCAGGATGACGAGCGGGAGGCGCAGGCTTTCGGGCGCGAGCAGGTAGAAGGGGCTTTCGAGCGCGAGCACGCCGTCGCGCAGCAGCAGTCCGCCCTGGCCCATATAGTTGAGCATCAGCGCGGGCAGCACGAACCACAGCCACGACAGGCGGATGGGATTCCGGCCGAAGTGACCCATGTCGGCATAGAGCGCCTCCGCCCCGGTCACCGCCAGCACCACCGAGCCCAGCGCCAGGAACGCGGCGAGCGGCTCGTCCGCGAAGAACAGCACGGCATGATGCGGGGACAGTGCGCCGAGCACTGCCGGGCTTTGCGAAATGCTGATCGCGCCGAGCGTCGCGATGGTGATGAAATACGCCATCATGATCGGGCCGAAGAACGCGCCGATCCGCGCCGTCCCGTTGCGCTGGATCGAAAAGAGGAAGATCAGGATGAACACCGACGCGGGCAGCACGAGGCCGCCAAAGCCGGGCGCGGCGACCGCGAGCCCCTCGACCGCGCCAAGCACCGTCACCGCCGGCGTGATCATGCTGTCGCCATAGAAAAGCGCGGTGGCGAACACGCCCAGCAGGATGATCCCGGCGGTCCAGCGCCGGTTTCGCGTCTTGCCGGAAATCAGCGCGAGCAGCGCCAGGCTGCCGCCTTCGCCCTTGTTGTCGGCGCGCAGGATGATGAGGACGTATTTCAGCGTCACCACCACCATCATCGACCAGAACATCAGGCTGATGACACCCATCACATGCTGGGTATCGAGCGCGAGCGGATGGTGGCCCGCAAAGGTTTCGCGGAACGCGTAAAGCGGGCTGGTGCCAATGTCGCCGAACACGACGCCAATCGCCGACACGGCGAGTTTCCACACGGCCTGTTCGCGATGGTGCGGCGCAGCGGCTTCGTCTGCGTCGGGTGTGGCCTGCACTGAGGCGGAGCCGGCGCTGGTCAAGGCCGGAAGTCAGTCGGAAATGAGGTCAAAATCATCGAAACGATACCGTGCTTCCGAAACAATCCGCCCGAAAAGCCTGGCCGCGCCGGTATCACCATGCGTTCGCGCTTGCAACAGGCCGACTCAGGGGCACCGTTCGCCGAACAGTGCATCGGCCTCCGACCGGGTCGGTACCGCGCGGAGCACGAAGCTGGAGCTGATCGTGTGGACGCCGGGCAGGCGGCCGAGATGTTCGCGATGCAGCCGCTCATAATCGTCGAGGTCGCGACACAGTACCTTCAGCCGGTAATCCTGCGATCCGGAAACCAGCGCGCATTCGACGATCCCGTCGATCGCGCCGATCGCGCGTTCAAACTGCGCCAGATCCTCCTCGACCTGTGTGCCGAGCTTGATGTCGACCAGCGCGATGACCTTGAACCCCAGGGCGCGATGATCGATCCGCGCACCATAGCCGCGAAGCAACCCGGCTGCCTCCAGCGCCTGGATCCGCCGCGTGCACGCCGATTGCGACAGCCCGACTCGCGCGGCGAGCTCGCTGACCGAAGTCCGTGCATGCGCGGACAGATGGTTGAGGATGGCGAGGTCGATTCGATCGGTCTGCATGACTTGTGCATCCTAGCGCGGATTGGCGCAGGGTTCATGCAAAAGCGTGGTGCTGCCACCGCTGCCTTTGCAAAGACATCCGCCGCACGCTCGCGCTATGACACGCGCGACCGGCGACGAGGCCAGCGACGAGGAGAGTGACCATGCGCATCGGCGTGCCCAAGGAAATCAAGAACCACGAATATCGCGTCGGCCTGACCCCGCCTTCGGTGGCCGAACTGGTTTCGCGCGGACATCAGGTCGTCGTCGAGACAAAGGCGGGAATGGGGATCGATTTCGAGGATGCCGATTACGTCGCCGCCGGCGCGACCATCCTGCCGGATGCGGCGTCGGTGTTCGCGGGCGCGGACATGATCGTGAAGGTCAAGGAGCCGCAGCCGTCCGAAATCGCGCTGCTCGAATCGCGGCACACGCTGTTCACCTATCTCCACCTGGCCGCCGACAAGCCGCAGGCCGAGGGGCTGATGGCCGCCGGGGCGACCTGCATCGCATATGAAACGGTGACGTCCGACAGCCGGTCGCTGCCCCTGCTCAAGCCGATGAGCGAGGTGGCGGGGCGGATGTCGATTCAGGTCGGTGCGCATTATCTGGAAAAGGAACAGGGCGGGCGCGGGGTGCTGCTGGGCGGCGTGCCCGGCGTCGCGCCGGCCAAGGTCGCGATCCTGGGTGGCGGCGTGTCGGGCATCAACGCGGCGCAGATGGCGACCGGACAGCGCGCCGACGTGACCATCTACGACATCAACAACGACCGCCTCGCCGAACTCGACATGCATTTCGGCAGCACGATCAAGACCGCCTATGCGAGCAAGGCGGCGATCGCGGCGGCGGTGCGCAGCGCGCATCTGGTGATCGGCGCGGTGCTGGTCCCCGGCGCCGCCGCGCCCAAGCTGGTCACGCGCGAGATGCTCAAGACCATGAAGCGCGGTTCGGTGCTCGTCGATATCGCGATCGATCAGGGGGGCTGTTTCGAAACCTCGCGCGCGACGACCCACGACGACCCGGTTTATGTCGAGGAGGGCGTCATTCATTATTGCGTGGCCAACATGCCGGGTGCGGTGGCGCGTACCAGCGCGTTTGCGCTCAACAACGCGACGCTGCCCTTTGTCATCCGGCTCGCCGACCATGGTGCCGAGGCGGCGATGCAGGCGGACCGCCACCTGGCCAACGGGCTCAACGTGTCGGGGGGCAAGATCCGCCACCCGGCGGTCGCCGAGGCGCTTGACCTGCCGTTCGAGGCCTGGCCGGGCGCGCGCTGAGCGGCCCGCGTCAGAGCATTTCGAGCAGGATGACGTCCGCGCTCTTCGTCAATGCCACGCGGTCGCCGCGCACGGTCGACTCCTCGCCGCTATAGGCGTCGCGGACCCTTGTGCCCGGAGCGAACACGTCGTCGACCACGATGCTGTTCGCGCCGGGTGTGACGCCCGCCGCGACGACGATGCGGTCGCTGCCGCGCGAACCCTCCAGCACGCGCGCGAAGGTATAGGGCGCGCGCGACAGTTCACGGTGCTTGCCCGCACCGAGCGCCGGATGCGCCTTGCGAAAGCGCCCGAGCCGCCGCCAGTGATCGAGAAGCGCGGCGTTGCGCTCCACCGCCGACCAGTCGAAGTTCGAGCGCAGCGTCGCGTCGCCGCGCGTGCCCGGCACGACCAGCGAGCGCCCGATCTCGTCGCCATAGTAGATCTGCGCGCCGCCCGGGCTCAGCATCAGCCGCGTCGCGTCGTCGCGCGCAGTCGCCCGTGTCGGATCGAACGGGTTCATGTCGTCGTGCGACGCGAGATAGTTGAGCACGCCGCGCCCCGCGAAATTGCCGCCGTTCAGGTCGGCGTCGAAAATGCGGTGCTGTTCGGGCATCGGCAGCGCGGCATGCGTCGGGAAGCCCATGTTGATCAGCGCGTCGAAGCCGTGCTGATAGAAATCGACCTGGCGGTCGCCATAGTCATAGCGGCGTTCGCGCGCCTGGCCGAAGCCGTCGAGGCCGAAATTGAACACCTCGCCGACCATATAGAAGGGCTTGTCGCCGGCGATCCGGTCGGGGTTGCGCGCGCGCCATTCGGCGAGCGCGATCTCCGCCTCACGCTTCAGGACACCCCAGATTTCGGGGTCGGTGTGCTTGGCGGTATCGACGCGAAAGCCGTCGACGCCATAATCGCGAACCCAGTCGGTCAGCCATTTGACGATGTAGTATTTGGGCGCGCGCGGATAGCCGGTGCGCGCGAAGAAGCGATCGAGCTCGGCCATCTCGCGCTCGTACCGGCCCTCCGCCCGCCAGCGTTCGACCATGAAGTCGGGCAACGCGACCGGCGTTTCGGATTCGGTACGGATGTCCTGGAGCGTGAACGACAATTCGCACGGCACGTTGCCCGCGAAGTTCTTGTAATCGCAGGCCGGGCCGCGGCGGACCCAGTCTTCCGGCCAGCGCGGGTCGCCGCGGTCGGTCACCGCGCCGGCATGATTGATGATGACGTCGGCGATGATGCGGATGCCGTGGCGATGCGCGGCGTCGATCATGCGGGCGAGGTCCGCCTCGCTGCCCAGCCGCGGATCGACCTTGCTCCAGTCGCGCGGCCAATAGCCGTGAAAGGGATAGCTGTAGCCCCATTCGCCCTCGATCACCGCGCCATGGACGTTTTCGATCAGCGGAGTGGTCCAGATCGCGTCGACGCCCAGCGCGTCGAAATAGCCTGCCTCAATCCGCTGCGTGACCCCGGCAATGTCGCCGCCTTCAAACCCGCGCAGCAGGTCGGGCTTGCCGACCGCGGGAATGGCGGCGTCGTTGCCGCGATCGCCGTTCATGAAACGATCGGTCATCAGGAAATAGACGGTCGCATTGCGCCAGAAGGGGTCGACCGGCGCGGTCGCATCGGCTGCCGTCGCCGGCCGGGTCGGCGGCAGCGCCGCGCAGGATGCGAGCAACGTTGCAACCATCGGCGCCAGCGCAACGCCAAATCGTCCAAATCCGCGTGCCGTCATCGTCCTCTCCTGCTGGCGCACCGGTATCTTCCGGGCTGTGCGTCCAGCGTAGCGGCGCAACGGCGCACGACGCGATGTATTCGTATGTGATCGCCGGCGGTGGTTCAGGGGCGGGCGGGGGCGAGCGCCTGCATTGCGGCGAAATCGTCGAGCATCGCGAGCCGTTCGGCAATCGCGGCGCGCGCGTTGCTGCCGGGCGCGGTCCGTTCCAGCGCGGCGCGCCACAAGCTGCGGGCACGGTCGAAATCACCCGTCCGCGCCCGGCCGACGCCATAGAAATAATAGCCGCCCGGTGCCGATGGGTCGACGCGGATCGCCTGTTCGAACGCGAATTGCGCGGGCGGCGACAGGATGTCGCGGTCATGGTCGAGATAGGCGAGACCAAGGCCGCTCCACAGCGCCACGTTGCGCGGATCGCCCTGCAGCGCGCCGATCAGCAGCCGGACCGCCGAACCGGGCGACCCGACCCGGGTCAGCGCATCAGCGGCGACGAAAAACTGCGCGGTGCTGCCGAAGCGTCCGAACAGCTTCAGGCGCATCGACACGGTATCGGGATCGACCTGGCCGCGCGCTGCGCGCGCGCCGGTGGGGCTGCCGGGCAGGGCGGGCCGCCCCTGCAGCGCATAGCCCGCAGCCGCCAGCATCATCGCCGCGCCGGCGAGCGACGCCAGCGTCCGGCTGAACCCCAGTGCCCACAGAGCCGCGCCCGCCGCTGCTGCCAGTCCCGCCAGGATCAGCCAGCCGACGAGCATCGCCGCGCGGTCAGCCCCGCCCGATCAGGCGGCGCGCGATCGCGTCGGCAACATCGGCTTCGGGCTGGCCGGTCCGTGCGCTCTCGTCCCACACCTGGACCAACCGTTCCGGGATGCGCGCGACGCGGGCCTCGACCTCGGCCCGGTCGCCCTGGCCCAGATATTCGAGCGCGACGTTGATGATGCCGCCAGCGTTGATGACGTAATCGGGTGCATACAGGATTCCGCGCGCGTGCAGCCGCGCCCCGTCCTGGGGCGTCGCAAGCTGGTTGTTCGCGCCGCCCGCCACCGCCTTGCACCGCAGCGCGGCGATCGTCGCCTCGGTCAGGATCGCGCCCAAGGCGTTCGGGCTTACGATGTCGGTGTCCAGGGTCAGCACCGCATCGGGATCGGCGATCGCCGCCCCCAGCTCATCCGCAAGCGCCTGCGCGCGCGACCGGTTGACGTCGGCGAGGGTCAGGACGGCGCCGTCGGCCGCGAGCAGCCGCGCGAGCCCGCCGCCGACGCTGCCCACCCCCTGGATCGCGACGCGAACGCCGCGCATGTCATCGGTGCCGAGTGCGCGTGCGGCGGCGGCGCGGACCCCCAGATACACGCCGCGCGACGTGTAGGGGCCCGGATCGCCGCCCGCGCTGCCGGCGCTGGCGGGAAGGCCGGAGACATGACGCGTCGTGGTTGCGATCGCGATCATGTCGGCTTCGGACATGCCGACATCCTCGGCCGTCACATAGCGCCCGCCCAGCGAGTCGATCGCGCGCCCGAACGCTGCGAGCAGTCCGTCGGCCTTCGCCGCGCCCGGCGACGGAGCCAGGATGACGCCTTTGCCCCCGCCCATCGGCAGGCCCGCCATCGCATTCTTGAAGCTCATGCCGCGCGACAGGCGCAGCGCGTCGGTGATCGCAGCGTCGCTGTGCGCATAATGCCAGTAGCGCACGCCGCCCGCTGCCGGACCCAGCGCCGTCGAATGAATGGCGATCACCGCGCGCAGCCCGGTGTCACGGTCGGTGAACAGGTGGACGCCCTCATGGTCGTCGAAGTCGTCGAAACCCCAGTCGGTCGGCACGGCTGATTTCCCGGTATTGGGGAAGGAGGAATGGGGCGACCGACGGGGATTGAACCCGCAACCTCTGGTACCACAAACCAGCGCTCTAACCAATTGAGCTACGGTCGCCGCGAAGCCGCGCGCTTAGCGGGCAGGGCCGGGCGGCGTCAAGCATATCAGTCGCGCGCCCAACCCCCAAGTCGCGGCTAGGCGGCGATTGGCGTCCCGCGCGACAGCCGCACCGCTTCCTCCGCACTCGTCGCGCCCTCGCGGACCAGTGCACGCGCCGCCGAGCCGAGGTTCGGCGTCTTCAAGAAGGCGTGGCGGGCCAGAATGGATTCGTCGCCGCCATCGGCGATCAGGCGGCGGATCGCATGATCGACCTCGACCAGCTCGAACGCGGCGATGAAGCCCTGGAACCCGGTTCCTCCACAAGCGTCACAGCCCGCGCCCTGATATACGATCGCGCCGGGATCGAAGCCGAGCAGTGCCGAAACCGACGGTGCCGCCTGGACCGGGAAGCGGCATTCCGGGCAAAGCCGGCGGACCAGCCGCTGCGCCATCACCGCACGCAACGATCCGGCGATCAGAAACGGATCGATCCGGAGCGCGCGAAGCTGCAGGATCGCGCCGATCGCGTCGGCCGCATCGGTGCGCGCGATCATCATCGGTTGGGGCTGGGCGCTCTGGAGCGCAAGTTCCATCAGTGCGCGATCGGCGATGCCGTCGAAAGCGATCGCGTCTGGCTGATGCCGCGCGGCTGCACGAAGCATCTCGGCAATGCCCGAAGCACCGGGTTCGGTGACGGGGACATGGCCCAGGCCCGCGACCGGCGCGGACGGCCGGTCGCCGAGCGCCAGGACACTGCGCCCGCGCGACGCCATATGCTGCAGCATCGCCGTTATCGTCGAATGCCGGCCCGAACCGGGCAGACCCCCAACCAGGATGACGCCCTCAGCCCGGTCGAGCAGTCGCGACAGGCGCTGGCGCGTCCCGTGCGACGCCCCGCCCAGTGCGATCATGCGCGGCGCGGTGGCGGCGGCCTTGAACTCGATGTGGATCCGGCGTCCCTCGGCACAATCGAGCGCGCTGACCGACATGAACTCGCGCGCATCCCCGATCGTGCGGGCGACCGTCCGCTCGCCCAGATCGGCCGAGGGCGCGAGGATCGCGCGAACCGCGGCGCTGATGGGTGCGCTCAGAATGCTGAGCGTCTGCTGCCGCCCATCGATGCGCGCACGTACGGTATATGCGCCGCAATAGGGCTCTAGATCGAGCCCGGGCGCGCCCTGACTGCGTGCATCATCGACCATCGCGTCGAACAGCCAGCCCGCGACATCGTCGGCCGATGCACCTTCGGCCAAGGTGAAACGAATGGGCTGCTGGCGCGCACGGCGGTCCTGAAGCGCCCCGGTCACCTGTTCGATCGAGGCAACCGGCAGGGCCCATCCTTCCGACGATGCTGCCAATCGATGCGGTTCGGCCGCCACGTCTTCCGGTCGCCGCTCCATATCGCCCACCGTTCAAAGCCCCCGGCGCTGCCGTCCCGCCCGCTGTTGCGGGTCCGCGGACGCAAAGTGCCGGCGGATGCGCCGACGCTTCCAACCCGCAATTACGAACAAGATGTGACATTATTCTTTCAAAGGATCGGTGCGGGACGGCGCCGCGGATCGGCCGCCACGACTGGTGCGGCGATGCCGGTTTGGGCATGATAAACGGCATGGCGACGCGCGACCTTTCAATCACCCGGCTGGGTTCAGGCCACCCCGGCAAACCGATCATCGCACAGATCATGACGCAGCCGCGCGTGCAGCGCGTGCCGAGCCCCAAAGTCACGCTGTTCATCTGTCGCGATTTCCTCGATGCGGCGCTTTGCGACGCGTTGGTCGGCCGGATCGATCGCGATCGACGGCCGTCGACGATCGCCGATCCCAACGGCGATGCCTATTTCCGGACCAGCGAAACCTGTGATTTCGACGCTGCAGATCCGCTGGCCCAGGAGGTGGAGGCACGTATCAACCGCTTTTGCGGCATCGATCCCGCCCATGGCGAACCGCTGCAGGGGCAGCGTTATGCGGTCGGCCAGGAGTTCAAGCCGCACACCGATTATTTCTCGCCCCAGGGTGTCGATTTCGAGCGGTTCTGCGGCCGGTCGGGCAACCGCACCTGGACGGTCATGCTGTATCTCAACGTGCCCGAAGCGGGCGGCGCGACGCGGTTCAAGGCGATCGACAAGACGATTCAGCCCGAACGCGGCAAGCTGCTTGCGTGGAACAACAACCGTCCCGATGGCACGCCCAATCCGGCGACGATCCACCACGGCATGAAGGTGCGTGCAGGGACGAAATATGTCCTGACGAAGTGGTTCCGGGAACGCGCCTGGATCGGGTGACCGGTTAAGAAATGGCGACTCTAAAGATTGCGAAGACGGATTATCTGAGTGATCATCCCCCAAATAATCTGGGGTAGGGAATGTCGATTCCTGTTCATTGTAGGACCTGCGGCTATAGAGGCATCGCACGGTCAATACGAATTATGAATTCGGTAAACACTACCATTCGAGGCGGTAGCGAGGACTGTCCGCGATGCGGTCGCCGGGCAGAGTTCCAATCGGGCGTCTACGACTTCGTAGGGACTATGATGACTGCATTCCGTGAGATGTCACGGGATGACATTGCCACATTCCGCGACATCGCGGAGTCGGTTGCCGCCGGTCATGCCACCGATGCGGAGGCTGAGGCCCAAATCGCCGAATTGGGCAACGCGCTAGCCGCTGTTTGGAAATGGACAAACAACAATGGAACTGCGCTCTCGTTGATATTGACAATCCTGACGATTTATCTTCAAATTACAGCTGGTTGGGAAGCGGATAGAACGGCGGAAAAGCTTCGAGCAAGCGTAGAGGTGCAAACACAAGTCGAGCGGATGATTTTAAATGAACTTCAGAAGTCAAGTGCAGCATTTCAAGCGCAGCATACACTACCTCCGCCCAAGAAGCAGTTGCTACCGCCAGTCCAGCAGAAAAAACCGGGACAATTGAGGCAAAACCGGCACGAGCGCCGGAAGGCGAAGGCGATTGCAAGGCGTCGGCCAAGCCGTTAATCCTTCTCTAGCTCCGGCTTCTGTTGAGCTATCTTCCTCTGTCACTGATCCAAGCTGATATCGTCGTGTCGACGCCAACGTCGACCTCCAAGGCGAGTACCTTGTCGAAAAAAGACGGGCCCGAACCGAAGTTCGGGCCCAGCGGGGGGAAACCAATCGGCCCTTTAGCCGGCGATCACAGCTTGGCGGTCAGGCCCACCGTGAAGATGCGGCCCAGATCATAGGTGTTGTTGTCGATCCGGACGCCGTTTCCGAAGTCCTGGAACTCCTGATAGCGCGTGCCGGTCAGGTTGCGGCCCTCGAACTTGAGCTCGAATTCGCGCTCGCCGAAGCGGATGCCCTGGCGCGCGACAACGTCGAGGCGGATGCCCGGCCGCTCGGTCAGGTCGGGCAGGCGGACGCCGCCCGAAGCCGAGGTCGGCCCGCGGTTGGTGACGCGCTCGCTCGCATAGTTGAACAGCACGGTCAGCTGCGACAGGCTCTTGGTGTCCTCGATGCCGAGCTGAAGGTTGACCAGATGGTCCGACTGACCGGTCAGTGGCGCGCCGTCCTGGAACAGCAGGTTGGCGGGTCGCAGCAGATTGTTCAGCGGGTCGGGAACACCCTGGTTTCCGATGATCAGTTCCGACTGGGTGTAGGTATAGTTGGCCAGCAGCAGCAGGCGGCGGCTGGCGAAAAAGTCACCCAGCGTGTCGAGCGGCACGTATTTCACAGCTTCGATTTCGCCGCCGTAAAGCTGCGCCGCCGGCGCGTTCGAGAAACCGGTCTGGATCGCGTCGGTACCCGCCGGGAAGAACGAGACCTGTTCGATCGGGTTCTGGATGCGCTTGTAGAAACCGGCGACGGTCAGCCGCTGTTCGCGCGCGAAGAACCACTCGAACCGCGCCTCCGAATTCCACAGCTGCGAATCGATCAGGAACGGGTTGCCGAGAAACTGGCGATCCGATTCATAATCCTGGTAGATCTGGCGCGCCAGTTCGCGGAACTGCGGACGCGCGACGGTCACCGACGTGTGCAGCCGCAGCTGCATGTCGGATGCGAAATTCCACGTCAGCGTCGCCGACGGCAGCCAATAGTCGTTCGCGATCAGCGTTGCGGGGACATTGCCGCCGGACGGCAGCACTTCCTCGATCGCGTCCTCGTAACGCACGCCGGCGGTGATGCGCATGCCATCGACGATCTCGCCCTCGAGCTGGGCGTAGACGCCATGGATGCGCAGCGACGCGTCATAGGCCGCGGCACCGAGCTGGGTCGACTGGTTCTCCAGGAAGATGCAGCTTTCGTCGGCGGCGAGGTTGAGCGCGGCGCGGTCGCAGCCGTTCAGAATGTTGAAGTCCGAGAGCAGAAAGTCCGGGCGCAGCTGCGAGAAGGCGAGGCCCAGGGCACCGCCGCGTGCGCGATAACGGAATTCGTAACGGCTCGAGCTGCGGTCGGAGTCCTGATAGGCATAACCCGCCGACACGGTGATCGGCCGGTCGAAATTGAGCTCGTAGCTGAAATCGACCGCACCCGACCACAGGTCCTCGTTCAGGTCGTTGAACGAGACCGTCGCGCTCTGGTTGCTGCTGCCGCCCAGATTGTTGACGTAATCGCCGACGACCGGGCTGTATTCATAGCGGAAGGCGCGCTCATAGGGTGACTCGCGCTTGGTGTTCGCATAGGCGCCGCGCACGTCGATGTTGAGCTGGCCGATCTCGAACTCGCCGACAAACTGTGTCGTGAACAGCTGGCGCTCGAACCAGTTGGTATTCTGTTCGATGAACGGCGCGTTGCCGTCGATGAAGCCGCCGATGTTCGAGCCGGTGCCCGCACCGAGCCGGCCCTGCTTGAGTGTGTCGTGGACGTAGAGGTTGGTGAGACGCACGCGCTGTTCGCCGAACTCGGCGCCAATCCCGATCAGGCCGTTTACGATGATGCGGTTGTCGGTCAGGACCGTACGGAAATCGCGGTTGATGCCCGCGCCGGTGCCGTCGTCGGTGGTCTGCTGGATTGCGTCACGCGTCCGCCAGCCGTTGGAGATGCCGCCCGCCGCGATCAGGCCGATCCGCGTCGCGCCGACGTCGAACGACGTGCCCGCGCTGACCTCGCCCGACCAGTTGGCCGGAAGCTGTGCCTGTTCCTGCAACAGCGTGGTCGGCGCGTTCGACAGCGTGGCCAGCTGCGAGAACGAGTTGATCGAGGTGATGTTGCGACCGGCTTCGTTGATGAAGCCCGGCACGCTGCGCTCGCCGTCGTCATAGCCGAAGACATCGGCCGAACCGCCGTCATAGACATAGCCGAGTTCGCTCGACGTGACGGTGTCGAACCCGACGCTGCCGCCGAAGTCGAGGAAACTTTCCTTGGGCACCGCACGGGTGGTCAGATTGATCACGCCGCCGCCGAATTCGCCGGGATAATTGGCCGACGCGCTTTTCTGGACCAGCGCCGAGGCGACGAGATTGGTCGGGAAGATGTCGAGCGGCACGACGCGGCGCAGCGGTTCGGGGCTGGGAAGCGGGGAACCGTTGAGCAGCGAGGAGGAATAGCGATCGCCCAAGCCGCGGACATAGACGAAACCGTTGCCGACGACGCTGAGGCCGGTGACGCGCTGGAGCGCGCCGGCGATGTCGCCTTCACCCGTGCGTTCGATGTCGGCGGTCGACAGGACCGAGATCACCTGCGGCGTCGCGCGGATCACATTGGGGATGTTGCGGCCGACGACGACGATGTCCTCGCTCGAGTCCGACGCGCCGGGCGCGGAAATCTCGACCTCTTCCTCGACCTGATCCGGCTCGGCGGTCTGGCCCGGGTCAACGGTCTGGCCCGCGGGCGGCGTCGACTGGGCGTCACCGGCGGCC
The DNA here is from genome assembly GCF_022496715.1 of Sphingomonas sp. SFZ2018-12. Taxonomy (NCBI): domain Bacteria; kingdom Pseudomonadati; phylum Pseudomonadota; class Alphaproteobacteria; order Sphingomonadales; family Sphingomonadaceae; genus Sphingomonas; species Sphingomonas sp. SFZ2018-12. The sequence continues at coordinate 1,482,251 of NZ_WTFM01000001.1, read as the reverse complement.
GCGTCCTGCGCCAGCGCGGTGGGCGCCACCAGGTGCGAGGACAGGAGCAGCAGCGTTCCGAATGCGAGTTGCTTTTTCATCTTTGATATCCGGATCAGGGGTCTGGAAAGCACGAGGGAGCGAGGCAGCGTCGCGCTGCCCCGCTCCCGTGACGTCCGTGGCTCAGGTGCTGGGAACGGTGGTGCAGTTCCCGCTCGTCGCGCCGAAGTTGGCGCGGTTCGAGTTGCACGTCCAACCCTGGTACCAGGTGTCCGCCGGCCCGCTGATCGCGCCGACATAGGTCGTGTTCACCAGGAACGACGATCCCGCCGGATTGAGCGACGCTGCCGCGAACGGTGTCACCGCCAGCGCCGCCGTGCCGGGCAGGTAGACGTTGGCGACCGCGCCCGCCGCGGTGCCGTTGGTCACGTTGTTGGTGCCGGCATTGACGACCGCCAGCTGCTGGGCATTGGTCACCGTCACGCCGCCCTGGGTCGTTTCCGCCGAGAAGGCGGCACCGCAGGCGAAATAGACCGAGTTGAAGGTCGGCGGACCGACATCCTGCAGCGCCGAATTGGCGGCGCGGATGGTGGTGGCTTCGCCGTTCACGACCGCACCGGCGACGATGTTCAGGCAGGGCTGGGGGCTCGCCAGAATGCCGTTGACGAAGGTGAAGTCGGCGCCGCCACGCAGGCGCAGGCCGGCGTTCGTGCCCGTGCTGGTGTGGACGAAGGTGAAGTTCGCGATCCGACCGAACTGACGCGGCAGCGCGTCTTCATTGTTGTTCGAGTCGATTTCCATCACGTAGTTGTCGGACTGCGTGTTGTTCGGCCGCTGGATGACCAGCATGAACTGCAGGAAGCCGCGCCAGCCCACATCGGTATCCAGGCCGTCGTCGTCGGCGCCGGTGATCACCCAGTTGCGGCCGTTGTGCGTGCCGCCGAAGATCTCGACGCCGTCGTCCGAGCTGTTGTGGACCTGGAGGAACTCGATGGTCGTGCCGCTGCCGACGCCGCCGGTGGTCAGGCCCTGAAGCTCGTTGTTCGGGCTGATGACGGTGCCCGAATAGCGGATCTGGACATAGCGCAGCACGCCCGAATTGTCGCCCGGGGTTGCGCCGCCGTAGAGCGCGTTGCCGGTGCCTTCGACCACGTTCTCGCAATCGACCGCGCCGCCGGTGACGGTCGAGAGGTTGCAGTTGGAAACCGGCGCGCGACCGGCGATGATGACGCCGCCCCACAGGCCCTGGTCGCTGTCGGTGACCGCGCCGGTCAGGTTCTGCTGCGCGGTGAAGATGATCGGGCGCGCCGCGGTGCCGTCGGCGATGATCGTCGAGCCGCGGTTGACGATCAGGAAGTCGTTCGCCGCATTGGTGGTGTTCGCGTAGATCACCACGCCCGGCTCGATGGTCAGCGAGCCCGCCTGGCCCGCCGTGCCCGCGCCGCCACGATCCACGCCGACGTCGACGCGGCCGTTGATTTCATAGGCCGTGCCCGCGCGGCGCGGCAGGGTGAGGGTGGTGATGAGCGACGGCAGGCGGCACGAGCGGAAATTGCCGATCACGCCCACGTCGGTGGTGCCGCTGGGGCAGTCGGCCGCAGGCCCCGCGGTCGGGGTCGGGGTGGGCGAGGGGGTCGGCGACGGCGTGGGCGCGGGTGCCGGCGCCGGGACGACGATCGTGCCTTCGCCGGGCGAGGCGACGCTGGTCGCGCCGTCGCAGGCGGAAAGCGCGGCGCCAGCCACGCCGGTGAGCAGGATGAGGCTGAGACGCTTGTAGTCGGCCATGAAAATCTCCGTTCCGATCGTTTCGAATTCCTGAGGGTAGGCGTTGTTCGCCGTGATCGACTCGGAGTTCCCCCTGTCGCCCTCTGGCCCCGCGCTAGGCGCGCCCTGTGACCGGGAGATGGGATTTTGTGGTCAGAACGAAGACTTAAACGTTTCAAAACGGTGACAAGTGTTTCGCCCGCATGACGGTTCGGCGAAATCGTGCGGGGTTCTCAGGCTGGATGTCGCGTTTTGGGTCGATCGGGACCGCGCACGCCCTGTGGTGTCGGGACGACCGTGCCTGGAAATGAAAAAGCCCGCCGCTCATGCGAGCCGGCGGGCCTTTCGGGTGGTGGGCGCGGCTGGGATTGAACCAGCGACCCCTGCGGTGTGAACACAGTGCTCTACCACTGAGCTACGCGCCCGATCGCGCGGCCAAGGCCTCCCGACGGAGCCGCGCGTGTAATCAAGCGCCGCCCAGCTGTCCAGCCCCGCCGCAGCGAGAATTAGTTGACCGAATCCTTCAGTCCCTTGCCCGCCTTGAACTTCGGCTGGTTGGACGCCTTGATCGTCATTTCCTCGCCGGTGCGGGGGTTGCGCCCGGTCGATGCCTTGCGCTTGCTGACCGAAAAGGTGCCGAACCCGACCAGTCGCACGTCGTCGCCCTTTTTGAGCGCGCCGGTGATCGCATCGAACACGGCTTCGACGGCCTTGCTTGCATCCCCCTTGGCCAGACCCGAATGATCGGCGACCTGCCCAATCAGCTCCTGCTTGTTCATCGCTGTAGAACCCCTGTTTACCCGGTTGTCGTTGTAAAGACTCACGCGGCGGCTCGCGCCGGAGTCTCAGTAAGACGGTGGAAAATCGCGCTGTCAAAGCAAAAGCGTCGATTTTCCGGCCAAACGACCGGATCTCATGGGCTTTTAGTGATGAATGGGCTCGTTCTGACCGGTTACCGGCAAGATCGGCTGCGCCGCCAGATCGTCCGCATCGCTCCAGTCGATCGGGGCGAGCGGTTCGACCAGCGCCAGGCGCAGCACCTCGTCGACATGCGCGACCGGAACGATCTCGAGTCCCTCGCGGATATTCGCGGGAATCTCGGCCAGGTCCTTCTCGTTTTCCTGCGGGATCAGCACGGTGGTGATCCCGCCGCGCAGCGCCGCGAGCAGCTTCTCCTTCAGCCCCCCGATCGGCAGCACGCGGCCGCGCAGCGTCACCTCGCCGGTCATCGCCACGTCGCGCCGCACCGCCACGCCGGTCAGCGTCGACACGATCGACGTGACCAGGCCGATGCCCGCTGACGGCCCGTCCTTGGGCACTGCGCCCTCGGGCAGGTGGACGTGGATGTCCTTGCGCGCGAACACGCTCGGCTTGATCCCATATGAAGGCGAACGGGCGCGCACGAAGCTGAACGCCGCCTCGACGCTTTCCTTCATAACGTCGCCCAGCTTGCCGGTCGTCTTGATCGCGCCCTTGCCGGGGACGGTCACGCTTTCGATGGTCAGCAGCTCGCCGCCGACCTCGGTCCAGGCAAGCCCCGTCACCGCGCCGATCTGATGCTCTTCCTCGCCGATGCCGAAGCGGTATTTGCGCACGCCGGCGAATTCGTGGAGATTTTCGGGCGTGATCGTCACGTGCGCCGCCTTGCCCTCCAGGATGCGGCGCAGCGCTTTGCGCGCCAGCTTCGCGATCTCGCGTTCCAGCGTGCGGACCCCGGCTTCGCGGGTATAGTAGCGGATCAGGTCGCGCAGCCCTTCATTGGTCAGCGTGAACTCGCCGTCCTTCAGGCCATGCGCCTCGATCTGCTTGGCGATCAGGTGGCGCTCGGCGATCTCGACCTTCTCGTCCTCGGTATAGCCTTCCAGCCGGATGATCTCCATCCGGTCGAGCAGCGGCTGGGGCAGGTTCAACGTGTTCGCCGTCGTCACGAACATGATGTCGGAGAGGTCGACGTCGATCTCGAGATAATGGTCGTTGAACTTGTTGTTCTGTTCGGGATCGAGCACCTCGAGCAGCGCAGACGCGGGGTCGCCGCGGAAATCCTGGCCGAGCTTGTCGATCTCGTCGAGCAGGAACAGGGGGTTGCTCGTCCCCGCCTTGCGCAGGTTGGTGACGATCTTGCCCGGCAGCGAGCCAATATAAGTACGGCGGTGGCCGCGGATCTCGGCCTCGTCGCGCACGCCGCCCAGCGACTGGCGGATGAACTCGCGCCCGGTCGCCTTGGCGATCGACTTGCCGAGCGAGGTCTTGCCGACGCCCGGCGGGCCGACCAGGCACAGGATCGGGCCCTTCAGCTTGTTGGTGCGCGCCTGAACGGCGAGATATTCGACGATCCGGTCCTTGACCTTTTCCAGCGCGTAATGGTCCTCGTCCAGGATCGCCTGGGCGGCGGCGATGTCGCGCTTGAGCTTCGACTTCTTGCCCCAGGGCAGGCCAAGCAGCACGTCGAGATAGTTGCGCACCACGGTCGCCTCCGCGCTCATCGGTGCCATCGTCTTCAGCTTCTTCAGCTCGGCCTGCGCCTTGGTCCGCGCTTCCTTGCTCAGCTTGAGCGTCGCGATCTTCTGCGTCAGCTCGGCGATCTCGTCGCCGTCACCCTCGTCGCCCTCGTTGCCGAGCTCGCGCTGGATCGCCTTCAGCTGCTCGTTCAGATAATATTCGCGCTGCGTCTTCTCCATCTGCCGCTTCACACGGCTGCGGATCTTCTTCTCCACCTGCAGCACGCCCAACTCGCCCTCCATGAAGGCGAACACCATTTCCAGCCGCTTGCGCGGATCGCGCTCGACCAGCAGCGCCTGCTTGTCGGCGACCTTGACCGCGATATTGGCGGCCACCGCATCGGCGAGCCGCGACGCATCGTCGAGCTCGGCCACCTGAACCGCGGTTTCCGACGGCAGCTTGCGGTTGAGCTTGGCATAATTCTCGAACTGGTCGACGACCGATCGCATCAGCGCCTGGACCTCGGCACCGTCCGCCTCGACATCGGCGACGGGGCTGACATCGGCGACCAGGAAATCACCCTCGCCGCGGACCTGGTCGAGCGTGCCGCGTTCGCGCCCGGCAACCAGCACGCGGACCGTGCCGTCGGGCAGCTTCAGCAGCTGGAGCACCTCGGCCGAAACGCCGGTGTCGTACAGGTCGTCGCGACCCGGATCATCTTCGGCCGGGTCAAGCTGCGCGACGAGAAAAATCTCCTTGTCGTCCGCCATGGCCGCTTCAAGCGCGGCGACCGACTTGTCGCGACCCACGAACAGCGGCACAATCATGTGCGGAAACACGACGATGTCGCGCAGCGGAAGGACGGGGTAAGATTTCTTCATATGAACTCCGGAACGCCGAACGCGGGCGTCTGATCGCTTTATATGGGACAGCCTGTCCCGCGCATCAATCATCCACACCGATGGAGGGTCAAATGGCAGGTCGTTTCGCCGTTGCCGGTCGCCATTTCGCGGCGGCGATCGCCATGCTGCTGACCGCCGCCGCGCCGGGCAAGGATGGCGAGCTCACCCCGCAGACGGCCCTCTCTGGCGGTCCGACCGATCCCGATCAGGCAAAGCTCCGTTTCGACACGGCCGATCTTGCGATCGAGGTGCTGCCGGAGCGCCAGGCGATCGCCGCGGTTGCGACGTTGCGCTTCACGGCGCGCGCCCCCGTGCAGGTGCTCGTGCTCGATCTCGATCGCAACCTGCCGGTGCGCGGCGTGCGGATCGGCGACGTCGCGCTGGCTGCGGGCCGATGGGCCAATCCGGACGGGCGGCTGCGCATCCAGCTCCCGGCGATGCAGCCGGCGGGCGCGGAAATCGTCGCGCGCATCGATTATGGCGGCGTGCCGCATGTCGCCAGGCGCGCGCCGTGGGACGGCGGCTTCGTCTGGTCGCACACCGCCGACGGCAAGCCGTGGATCGCGACCGCGGTGCAGGGCGAGGGGTGCGATCTGTTCTGGCCGTGCATCGACCAGCCCGATCAGGAGGCCCGGGCGGTCACGCTGCACCTGACCGTACCGGCGGGGCTGGCCGCGCCGTCCAACGGTCGGCTGCTGGGGGTCGACCGCCTGCCCGACGGGCGTTCGACATGGCACTGGCGCGCCGCGCATCCGACGAACTACGGGATCGCGCTCAATATCGGCCCCTATGTGCAGATCGCCGGCGACTATCAGAGCCGGTTCGGCAATGCCGTGCCAATGTCGTTCTGGCACCTGCCCGGTCGTGAGGTGCAGGCGCGCGAGCTGTTCGCCGAATTCGCGCCGACGCTCGATTTTTTCGAGGCCGTGATCGGGCCCTATCCCTTCGCCGACGAAAAGGTCGGCGTGGTCGAGACGCCGCACCTCGGCATGGAGCATCAGACGATCAACGCCTATGGCAACAATTATCGCAAGGCCGCCGAGGGCTTCGACTGGCTGTTCCACCATGAATTCGCGCATGAGTGGTTCGCCAACCAGCTGACCGCCGCCAATTGGGACGACTTCTGGCTCCATGAGGGGTTTGCGAGCTATATGCAGCCGCTTTACGGCCGCTGGCGCGAGGGCGAGGGGCGGTATCTGGCGATGATGCTGACGCAGCGCGAACAGATCGCCAACCAGTTCCCGATCGTCTCGGGCAAGCCCCAGGCGGCAGAGCAGGTCTATGATCGCGTCAAGGGGCCGGGCTCCGACATCTATTACAAGGCGTCGTGGATGCTCCACACGCTGCGCGGCCTGATCGGCGACGAGGCGTTTTTTGAGGCGACGCGGCGACTCGTCTATGGCCGGCCCGATCCCCGGCCGGGCAATTTCCAGCCGCGCTATGGCTCGACCGCCGAGTTCCAGCGCATCGTCAATCAGGTGAGCGGGCGTGATCTCGGCTGGTTCTTCGACGTCTATCTGCGCGAAGCCGCGCTACCGCGCCTGATCGAGCAGCGCGACGAAACGGGCCTGACGCTGACGTGGCAGGCACCGGGCGGCAAGCCCTTCCCGATGCCGGTCGAAGTGGCGGTGGACGGCCGGGTGCAGACGGTGGCCATGGCCGAAGGGCGCGGCCAGATCGCGCTGCCCGCAAAAGCGCACATCGTCATCGACCCGATGTCCCGCATCCTGCGCCACTCCGACGCGGTGGAGCGGCTGCAGGCCCAGCGGGCGCGGGGGAGTTAGGGAAAGTCCATTGCTTGGCTGGGTTGAGCACGGAAACGCAGGTCGAACCTTGCAATGCTCCAATGCTGACGCAGCGCGCACGTTGCCCCCGAGTAACCGGTCTTTCTGCTGTCACCCCGGCCCTGTGCCGGGGTCCACTGGGCCCCCTGGCGCGTCTCGCGCGGATTCCGCGCTGGCTGAAAGCCACAGAGCGATTAATCGACCGCTGTGGCCTGCTTCACGGTGGACCCCGGCACGAGGCCGGGGTGACGAATTTGATGCGTGCTCGCGAGAAAAGTTGATCAGGGCCGCCTCTCGGCTCCGTAACGCCCCTTCAGCATCGCCCAGCTCGCACGCAGACCCTGAGCATCGCCCCCCTTGGCTCGCCCCGGCTTGGCCGCCGGTCGCCACGAAAACGTGTCGAAATGCGCCCACGCGATCTCCGCCGGCACGAAGCGGCGCAGGAACAGCGCGGCGGTGATCGATCCCGCGAACGGCCCGTCGGCGGCGTTGACCAGGTCGGCGATGTCGGACTTCAGCATCTCGTCATAGCCGTCCCATAGCGGCAGCCGCCACATCGGATCGGACACCGTCTTGCCCGCGTCGAGCAAGGCGTCGGCCAGCGCATCGTCATTGGCGAACATCGCCGGCAGGTCCGGCCCCAACGCCACCCGCGCCGCGCCGGTCAGCGTGGCGAAATCAAGGATCAGCTCGGGCGCGCCTTCGACCGCGCGGGTCAGCGCGTCGCCCAGGATCAGCCGCCCCTCCGCATCGGTATTGGTATTCTCGACCGTCAGGCCCTTGCGCGTCGCCAGCACGTCGCCGGGGCGGAAAGAGTCGCCCGACACCGAATTCTCGACCGCCGCGACGAGCAGGTGCAGCCGCACGGGCAGCCGCGATGCCATGACCAGCTCGGCGAGCGCCAGCGCGTGCGCTGCGCCGCCCATGTCCTTCTTCATCAGCCGCATCGCCGCAGACGGCTTGATGTCCAGCCCGCCCGAATCGAAGCACACGCCCTTGCCGACGATCGCGATGCGGGGGTGAGCGGGGTTGCCCCATTCCAGTTCGATCAGCCGTGGCTCGCGGCCCCTTGCGGCGGCGCGGCCGACCGTGTGGATCATCGGATAGCCGCGTTCCAGGTCCGGCCCCTTGGTCACGGTGATGCTTCCGCCATGCGCCTTGCCTAACGCCTGCGCCTCGGCCTCCAGGTCGGCCGGCCCCATGTCGGAGGCGGGGGTGTTGACCAGATCGCGCACCTTGAAGGTCGCACGCGCGATCCTGACGGCTTCATCGACCCGCGCCGGATCGCCAGTCAGCAGCACGCGCGGCCCCGCCGCCTTGTCGTCGCGGCGATAGCGGTCGAAACGATATTGGCCCAGCAGCCAGCCGAGCAGCGCCGGGCCGGGGTCGCGCCCCGCCAGCCGATAAATGCCCTCGGGCAGCGTCTCCGCCAGCTTCGCCAGGCACCAGGGTGACAGGTTGTCGACATTGGCGACCACGCTCACCACCGACCATTGCTCCGGCCCGTCGCCGGGCAGGATCGCGTTGGCATAGCCGGTCGGCGTCAACCGCTGCGCCGCGATCGCGGCGCGATGCCGCGGCGGCTGCGCGGCGAACCAGGCGTCATAGCCCTTCGGATCGATCAGGTGGATGTCGCGCGCGTCCTGCCCGCGATCGGGCTGGATCAGGGAGGTGAGGTCGCGGTTCATCCCGCTATCTAGGTCGCGATCGGAACACCGAACAAGTCGTGATCGTCGGCATCCTCGATTTCCACCCGCACGATGTCGCCCTCGTTGAGGTGTCCTGCGTCGCGCAGATGAACCTCACCATCGATCTCCGGCGCGTCGGCGGTCGAGCGGCCGGTCGCGCCGCCGCTCTCCGCATCTACCGCATCGATGATGACAGCGACGGTGCGGCCGACCTTGGCCTGGAGCTTCTCAGCCGAAATGCGCGCGGTCAGCGCCATCAATCTGGCGTAGCGGTCTTCCTTGACCTCCTCCGGCACCGGATCGGGCAGCGCGTTGGCGGCGGCACCCGCGACGGGTTCGAAGCGGAACGCGCCGACCCGGTCGAGCTGCGCTTCCTCCAGCCACTCGAGCAGATACTGGAAATCGGCTTCGGTCTCGCCCGGAAAGCCGACGACGAAGGACGAACGGATCGCGATATCGGGACAGATCGCGCGCCAGTTGCGCAGCCGCTCCAGCACCTTCGCCTCGTTGGCGGGCCGCCGCATCCGGCGCAGCACGTCCGGCGCGGCATGTTGGAACGGGATGTCGAGATAGGGGAGCACCAGCCCCTCGGCCATCAGCGGGATGACCTGATCGACATGGGGGTAGGGGTAGACATAGTGCAGCCGCACCCACACCGGCTGCTCCGGCGTGCCGAGCCGGCCGAGTTCGCGGGCGAGGTCGGTCATGTGCGGCACGACTTCGCGCCCCTGCCACATCCGCGGTTCCTTGCGGATATCGACGCCATAGGCCGAGGTGTCCTGGCTGATGACCAGCAGCTCGCGCGTTCCCGCGGCGACCAGTTTCTCCGCCTCGCGCAGGATCGCGTCGGGGCGGCGGCTGACCAGGTCGCCGCGCAGCGACGGGATGATGCAGAAGCTGCAGCGATGGTTGCAGCCCTCCGAAATCTTCAGATAGCTGTAGTGGCGCGGCGTCAGCTTGAGGCCGGCTTCGGGCACCAGGTCGAGATAGGGCGACGGTGTGTGGGGTGCTGCGGCGTGGACCGCATCGACCACCTGCTCATATTGATGCGCGCCGGTGACGGCGAGGACGTTGGGGAAGCGCGTGCGGATGCGCTCGGCTTCCTCGCCCATGCAGCCGGTGACGATAACGCGGCCGTTCTCCGCCAGCGCCTCGCCGATCGCTTCCAGGCTCTCTTCCTTGGCGCTGTCCAGGAAGCCGCAGGTGTTGACCAGCACCACGTCCGCGCCGGCATAGTCGGCGGACAGGCCATAGCCCTCCGCACGCAGCTTGGTCAGGATCCGCTCGCTGTCGACCAGGTTCTTGGGACAGCCGAGCGACACCATGCCCACGCGGGGCGGTTCGGGAAGAATGGTTGCCATGATTGGCCGCGCACATAGGCGCTTTGGCGGAAAAAGCGAGTCGGGGGGGATGGTCGGCAACCGGTCGCCCGTCCGGGCAGGTGTCGGGGCCAGCAGGTCGCCGGGAAGTCGCTCATGCCGGGTGAACCCCTGTTACGGCTTCCGGACCCCAACCCGCTCACCCTGAGAAGCTGACCGGGAATAGGCATCGTTGCAAATTCTAGCCCCTTACTTCGCGTCACCCCGGGCTCGACCCGGGGTCCCGATGCTTCTTGCGCCGGATCAGGCAGTGGGACCCCGGCTCAAGGCCGGGGTGACGAGAGAAAATGCACCCCATTCCTCGATCAAATGCACATTCGGAAAACCCGGACACTCTTTCCTCGTCACCCCGGCCTTGTGCCGGGGTCCACCGCGCAACCCGCACGGGTCCATCCTCGACGCGCGCCGCTTGCCCCGCGCATTGGCTCGGCTCCAAATGGCGCGCAACGGCGCTTTGCGGCACAGTGGACCCCGGCACGGGGCCGGGATGACGGGAAAGTCCGGGCTCACCCCCGGAACAGGAAGAACGCCCCCGCCGCGATCAGCGCGAAGCCGATCAGGTGGTTCACCGTGATCTTCTGGCCCAGATAGGCGACCGAGAAGATCGCGAAGATGCTGAGCGTGATGACCTCCTGCATCCCCTTCAGCTGGGCCGCCGAATAGACCGCGCTGCCCATCCGGTTGGCGGGCACCGCCAGCAGATATTCGGGCAGCGCGATCAGCCAGCTGATCAGGATGACCGCGACGATCGACGCGTGCTTGAACTTCAGGTGCCCGTACCAGGCGAAGGTCATGAAGATGTTGGAGCCGATCAGCAGCAGGATCGGCAGGATGCGGGCGCCGTCGATCACGCCGACGCCATCCGCCGCGGCACGATTTCGACGATCACGTCGCCCGTCACCAACGCCTTTGCCTCGGGCTCGGCGAAGCTGAACGGCTTGCCGTCGCGATAGAGGCGGACGCCCAGGCCGGTGGTGATCGCCGATAGCGGCTGGCCGACCTCCTCATCCCGCACCCGGCGCTCGGCGAGCTGGACCCGCCCGTCGATCGAGGCGAGGTCCATCATGTAATCGGCGATGTGCTGGCCGCTGCACGAACTGGCGAGCAGCAGTCCGGCGAAACTGACGGGATTGATGACGGTATTCGCCCCCGCGGCACGCGCCGGAAATTCGTTGTCCTCCGCCTTTACGATGACGCTGATTGACAGGTCGGGCGCCAGGTGTCGGGCGGTGAGCGTGATGAGGATCGAGGTGTCGTCGCGCCCCGCCGCGACGATCAGTGTACGCGCGTCGGCGATGCGAACGTCGGTCAGCAGCTCGTCGCGCGTCGCATCGCCCTGGATCACGTTGCAGCCGCACGCCTCGGCGCGCGCCAGCCGTTCGGGATCGCCGTCGACCACGACGATGCTCGCTGGCGCCTCGCCGCGCGCGATCAGCTCGTCGACCGCCTCCGATCCGGTCCGGCCAAAGCCCGCGACGACGATGTGGTTGGTCAGCTTGCGCTGGATCGAAGCCATACGCCATTTCTCCCAGCTGCGCTTGAGCACGAAATCATAAGTGGTGCCGATGAACAGGAGGACCACGAACACCCGGATCGGGGTGACGACCAGCGCGTCGAACATGCGCGCCTGCGTGGTCACCGGCGCGATGTCGCCATAGCCCGTCGTGGTGATCGAGATCATGGTGAAATAGACGACGTCGAGAAAGCTGATCTCGCCATCGTAATTGTCGCGCAGCCCCGCGCGGTCGAACCAGTGCACCCCGATCGCCAGCCCGAGCAGCGCGAGCACCGCGACCACGCGCCAGCCGATCGATACCCACAACGGCAACCCCGACCGGCGCTTCAGCGTGTGATAGCGGCCGACCGGTTGGCTCATGCCGGCGCTCAGTCCTGCCGGTAGCGCGCTTCGAGCGCGGCCATCGATTCGTGATGGGTGAGGTCGAGGTGCAGCGGCGTCACCGCGACATAGCCGTCGGCGATCGCCTCAAGGTCGGTCGAATGCGCCGGGGTCTCGATCATCGGCCCCAGCCCGAACCAGAAATACTCGTAGCCGCGCGGGTCGCGGTTGCTGACGATCTGGAGCCGGCCATAGTCGCGCAGGCCCTGATTGGCGACGCGGATGCCCTTCACCTCTTCGGGCGCGAGCGCGGGGAAGTTGATGTTGACCAGCGTGCGGGGTGCCCAGTCCATGTCGATCAGCGGGCGGATCACTTGTTCGCCCCATGCCTTGGCCGCGCCGAACGGGACGGCGTCGCCCATGCCCTCTCGGCGATAGACCTGGCTGAGCGCGATCGATCGGACACCGGCGAGCGCGCCCTCCATCGCGGCGGAGACGGTGCCGGAGTAGGTCACGTCCTCGGCCAGGTTGGCGCCGCGATTGACCCCGGACAGGATCAGGTCGGGCGGGCAATCCTTCATGATCCGCGCCAGCGCCATCATCACCGCGTCGGTCGGCGTGCCCATCACCGCGTAACGCTGGTCGCCGAAGCGGCGCACGCGCAGCGGGCGGGTGAGGGTGAGCGAATGGCCCGCGCCCGATTGCTCCTCCGCCGGGGCGACCACCCAGACATCGTCGGAGAATTTGCGCGCGATTTCCTCGAGCACCGTGATGCCGGGGGCGTGATAGCCGTCGTCGTTGGTGACCAGGATGCGCATCAGGGGGTCGGCTCCAGGCGGGTGATGCCGCCCATATAGGGCAGCAACGCGTCAGGCACGGTGACGCTGCCGTCGGCATTCTGATAATTCTCGATCACCGCGACGAGCGTGCGGCCGACCGCAAGGCCGGAGCCGTTGAGGGTGTGGACGAACTCGGTCTTTTTCTGCTCGCCTGCGACGCGATAGCGGGTGTTCATCCGCCGCGCCTGGAAGTCGCCGGTGTTCGAGCAGGAACTGATCTCACGCCACGCGCCCTGGCCGGGCAGCCACACCTCCAGGTCATAGGTCTTGCGCGCGCCGAAGCCCATGTCGCCGGTGCACAGCAGCAGCTTGCGATAGGACAGGTTCAGCCGCTCCAGGATCGTCTCCGCCGCGCGGGTCATGCGCTGATGCTCGGCCTCCGAGTCCTCCGGGCGGACGATGCTGACCAGCTCGCATTTCTCGAACTGGTGCTGGCGGATGAAGCCGCGCGTGTCGCGGCCGGCTGCGCCTGCTTCGGAGCGGAAGCACAAAGTGAGGGCGGTGAGGCGCAGCGGCAGGGCGCTCTCGTCGAGCAGCTCGCCGATGACGCTGGCGGTGAGGGAGACTTCGCTGGTGGGGATGAGCCAGCGGCGGTTAGCCTGATGAACTTCGCGATCTGCCTGTGCGATTTGATCCTTAAGGTTCTGATAGCTCTCGCGAAACTCGTCACTATCAAGCTCAATAGCGCGCGTGCTAGCCGGTGCGCGTTCTCTCAAGCGAGCGAGCCAACCGTCCAACTCTATTTGTATGCTTTCGCGATCAATTGGGATCGCAGTCTCAAAGCTATCCTCCTTAAACTTCGGCAGCTTATCCGTGCCGTACATCGCCTCGTCCTTGACCAGCACCGGCGGGTTGCATTCCTCATAGCCATGCTCGCGCGTCTGGACGTCGAGCATGAACTGGCCGAGCGCGCGGTGGAGGCGGGCCATGTCGCCGCGCAGGAAGGTGAAGCGTGCACCCGACAGCCGCGCGCCGGTTTCGAAATCCATGCCGAGCGCGTGGGCGAGGTCGGCGTGTTCTTTTGGCGTGAAGTCGAAACTGCGCGGGGTGCCCCAGCGGGCGACCTCGACATTGTCTTCCTCGCCCGCGCCATCGGGCACGTCGTCGGCGGGGAGGTTGGGGATGATGTCGAGCGCGGCCTTCAACTGCGCGGCGACGTCCTTCTCCTCCGCCTCGATCGCGGGCAGGCGGTCCTTGAGCGCGGCGACTTCGGCCTTCAGCGCCTCGGCGGTTGCCGGATCGCCCTTGGCCATTGCCGCGCCGATCAGCTTTGACGCTTCGTTGCGCCGCGCCTGCGCCACCTGGGCCTCGGCGATCAGTGCCCGCCGCCGCTCGTCGAGCTTGCGCAAATCCTGAGCCACCGGCGGCAGCCCGCGTCGGGCGAGCATCTGGTCGAAACGGTCGGGGTCGTCGCGGATCAGGCGGATGTCGTGCATGGCGGCAGGCTATGGCGACCGCGACGAAGCGACGCAAGGCGCAACCCGTCGCGGTCCCCGGACGTTGGTCGAGGGCGAGTGAACAGGCAAGGAGGATAAAGGATGCAGATCGCTCATGACGCGCTGGTGCTGGTGGCGGATGGTCGCAAGATGCTGTGGTTGCGCAACGAAGGGGATGCGGTTCACCCCAATCTCGTGGTCGAGGACAAGCAGGTGCAGCCCAATCCGAAGGACAGCGAACAGAAGACCGACGCGCCCGGGCGCACCTTTTCATCGCTGGGCGGTGGCGGACCCGGTGGCAGCCAGTCGGGCGCGGATGGGCCCCGCAGTTCGATGGAGGAGACCGACTTTCATCAGCAAGCCGAAGACCGCTTCGCTGCCGAAGCCGCCGAGACGCTGCGGATGGGGGCGCTCGCCAACCAGTATGAACAACTGATCATCGTCGCCCCGCCGCGCACGCTGGGCGAGATGCGCAAGCATTATCACAAAGAGGTCGAGGCGCGTTTGGCGGGCGAGCTTGCCAAGGATCTGACCGATCACCCGATCCCCGAGATCGAGCGCCTGCTTATCGCCGCCTAGGGGCTTTCCGTCCTCAGCCGAGCATGCGGCCCAGGCGGCGGCGTAGCGCCAGTCCGCCCGCGGCCGCACCGAACAGCAGCAGCATCGGCGGCGCGGGCACCGGCGTCGGCGGCACGCCCGACGAGGTCGAGCTGGTCGAGGTGCTGCCGCTCGTCGACGTGGAGCCCGAGCTCGACGCCGAGGTCGAGCTTGAGGTGGAACCGGAAGTCGAGGTCGACCCCGATGTCGAGCTTGACCCCGAGCTCGACGCTGAGCTTGCGCTGGAGGTGGAGCCGGACGCCGAGCTGGAGGTCGAGCCGGTCGAGCCCGTCGAACCGGACGCAGAGGAGGTCATGTCACCGCTCGAGCTGGCCGAGCTCGAGCTCGCGCTGCTCGCCGAGCTGGCGCTGCTGGCCGACGATGTCGAGGTGGACGACGACACGTCGCCGCTCGAGCTCGACGTCGACGACACTTCGCCGCTGGAGGTCGAGGTGGAGGATCCGCCCGTGGACGAGGTGCTCGACACCTCGCCGCTCGATGTCGACGAACCGCCCGTCGACGTGGACGTCGAGGATCCCCCGGTCGAGGTCGAGGACCCGCCCGTCGACGTTGACGAACCGCCGGTCGAGGTGGAGGAGCCGCCGGTCGAGGTCGAGGACCCGCCCGATCCACCCGACGATGTCGAGGTCGAAGAGCCGCCCGACCCGCCGGTCGAGGTGGAGGTCGATCCGCTGCTGGTGCTGGTCGATCCGGTGGACGACACGACGACGCTGCCGCCGCCCGATCCGCCGCCGCCGAAGAACCCGCCCGCGAAAAATCCGCCGCCGCCAAAGCCGCCGCCGCCCGCGAATACCGCGGGGGCGATACCGCCCCCGCCAGTGATCAGCGGCGCCGAATCACGCGGCAACGGCACCGGCGTCCCCTGGGTGGTGACGACGACGGTGGTCGGCGCCGGCGCGGGTCGCGGCTGGGGCGCGGGCTTGCGCTTGGCGTAGCGCACCGCCGGGCGCACCGGCCGCTTGGTGATCGCGCGCTTCGTGATCCGCCGCTCCGCGACCTTGGACGAGAAGATGCGGGCACCCTGCGCGGACTCGGCGACATGGACCGCGCCGCCGCCGATCAGGGCACCGCCCGCCGCACAGGCGCAGAGTTTCGTCAAAGCCATCTTCACCGACATAGGTCACTCTTCCATCGTTGCGTGCGCCTGGCGAAAGCAGGTGATGCGAACACTGTTTCCGACTGACAGCAGCACAGAAGCCCGACCTCAGTTCAAGCGGCTTAACCACGTTTACTGTCTCGAATTGGCAAGATCGTGCGCTGCACGGCACGCGACTATGGTTAACGTCCGATTCAGGGACAGTTTTGCCGTGCCGCGTTGGTGCGACGGGCGTCGTCCCGCGATCAGCCGATCTGAAGCCCGACCGCCTGCTTGGCCGCGCGCAGCGTCGGGGCTGCAAGCGCGTGCGCGCGGGCCGCACCCTCGGCAAGCTGCCGCCCAACCTCCGCCCGGTCGTCGAGCAACCGCGTCAGCCGGTCGCGGATCGGTCCCAGCGTCGCGACCGCCAGTTCGGCGAGCGCGGGCTTGAACGCGCCAAAACCCTGCCCGGCAAAGCGCGCCAGCACCTCCGCCGGTGCCTCACCCGAAAGGGCGGCATAGATCGTCACCAGGTTGCGCGCCTCGGCACGTGCCTCCAATTCCGCCATCGTCGCAGGCAGCGGCTCGGGGTCGGTTTTCGCCTTGCGGATTTTCTGGACGATCAGGTCGTCGTCGTCGATCAGGTTGATCCGGCTCATGTCCGACGGGTCGGACTTCGACATCTTTGCCGTGCCGTCGCGCAGCGACATGATGCGCGGCGCTTCGGCCGACACCAGCGGCTCGGGCAGCGGGAACAGCTCGACCGCGAAATCGGTGTTGAACTTGGTCGCGATGTCGCGCGCCAGCTCCAGATGCTGCTTCTGGTCCTCGCCCACCGGCACGTGCGTGGCCTGATAAGCGAGGACATCGGCGGCCTGCAGCACCGGATAGGTGAACAGCCCGACGCTCGCGCCCTCGCGGTTCTTTCCGGCTTTGTCCTTCCACTGGGTCATGCGGTTGAGCCACCCCATCCGCGCGGTGCCCTGCAGGATCCAGCACAGTTCGGCATGAGCGGAGACGCGTGACTGGTTGAACAGGATGGCGCGCGCGGGGTCGATGCCGGCGGCCAGCAGCGTGGCGGCCATTTCGATCGTGCTCGCGGCCAGGTCGGCCGGGTCGATCGCGACGGTCAGCGCGTGCAGGTCGGCGAGGAAGAACAGGCACTGATCGTCCGCACCCATCGCGTCCTGCATCGCCACCCATTGCCGGATGGCGCCCAGATAATTGCCGAGGTGGAGGTTGCCGGTGGGCTGGATGCCGGACAGGACGCGCATGTTCTGAAGTTCCCTGCGGTTCAGGCGCGACGGCGGCGCGCGAGTTGACGAAGATCGGCGACCGCGAACGCGCCGGTCGCAAAGCACGCCGCGGCATAGACCGCGATGCCGCCCGCGACCAGCGCCGCCAGTGCCGCGATCCGCACCCACAGGCTGCCGGCGATGTAGGGCGTGGCGAGATGGTCGAGGGCATAGAGCGCGCCGCCCATCATCAGCGCGGCGAGCGCGAGACGCGGCAGGCGGCGGCGAAGCTGCGCGTCGGCGACGAAATCGCCGCGCCGCACCAGCGTGCGGTAAAGCATCGCCACGTTGACGAGTGCGGCCAGCGCGGTGGCCAGCGGCGGACCGACATGGCCGATCAGGGGGATGAGGATGAGGTTGCCCGCGATGTTCACGCCGATCGACCAGGTTGCATAGCGGACCGGTGTGCGCGTGTCGGACCGGGCGTAATAGCCCGGCGTCAGCACCTTGATCAGCACATAGGCGGGCAGGCCCAGCGAGAAGACCGCGAGCGCCAGCCCTGTTGCGCGGGTGTCGGCCGCGGTGAACGCGCCATGTTGGAACAGCCCGGCGACGATCGGCTCGGCCGCGACGATGAAGGCGACGGTGGCGGGGAGCGTAAGCAGCAGCGCCAGCTCGATTCCCCGGTTCTGCGTCGTCATCGCCACCTCGTCCTCCTTTGCGGCGAGCTGGCGCGACAGCGTCGGCAGCAGGATGGTGCCGAGCCCGATGCCGATCAGCCCGAGCGGCAGCTGGTTCAGCCGGTCGGCATAGTAGATGTACGAGATCGACCCCGCTTCGAGCAGTCGCCCGGCCAGCGCGGTCGAGATCAGCAGATTGACCTGGACCGCGCCCGCGCCGGCGGCGGCAGGGATGATGAGGCGCAGCAGCTCGCGCATTTCCGGGGTCAGGCGCGGGCGGCGGATGCGCAGCTTCACCCCCGCCGCGCGGCAGGCGAGGATGAGCCACCCGAGCTGAAGCGCGCCGCCCGCGGTCACCGCCCAGGCCTGTGCCCGGGCGGTCGCATAGGGATCACCGCCGCGAAAACCGACCAGCGCGACGATCATCGCGATGTTGAGCAGGATCGGCGCGGCCGCGTTGACCCAGAAGCGGTCGAGCGAGTTGAGGATGCCCCCGAGCAGCGACACGAGCGAGATCAGCATCAGATAGGGCAGGGTGATCCGCGACAGCGTGACCGCATAGGCGAACTGCTCTGGCGTCGGATCGTTGAACCCGCCCGACAAAGCGAAGGTGATCGGCCAGGCGAGCGCGATCATGATGCCGGTGAAGACGATCAGGATCGGCAGCAGCACCGCCAGCGCCTGTTCGGCAAAGGCGATGCCGGCGGCGCGGTCGCCGCCCTCGGCCACCTTGCGGTTGAACAGCGGGATGAACGCGGCCGAGAATGCGCCTTCGGCAAACAGCGCGCGGAACATGTTGGGCAGGCGGAACGCGACCAGAAACGCATCGGACGCAAAGCCCGCGCCGACAAAGGTCGCCTGTAGCGAATCGCGGCCGAGCGCCAGGAATCGGCTGACCAGGGTCAGCCCGCCGACCGATCCGAGCGCGCGCGCGAGCTTCATCGTCCTGCGCCCGGGCCGGTCGTCAGGCGTTGCCGGCGGGCCCGCCGAAATCGCCTTCGCCCGCCTCGACCTGGCGCGCCATCGCCTGCTGCATGAACAGCGCGCCGAAGTCGATCGGTTCCAGCATCAGCGGCGGGAAGCCGCCGTCGCGCACCGAATCGGCCAGCACGCGGCGCGCGAAGGGGAACAGGATGCGCGGCGCTTCGCCGAGCAGGAACGGCTGGAGATGCTCGGCGGGGATGTTGCGCAGCAGGAACAGTCCGGCATAGCTGAGATCAACGAGATACAGCACCTGGCCGTCGATCTCGCCACGCGCCTCGATCTTCAGGACGACCTCGTGCACGTCCTCGCCGACCTGGCCCGCGCCGATGTTGAACTGGACATCCATCTTGGGCTGGCCCTGGCGCTGGTAGATCGCCGGGGCGTTGGGATTTTCGAACGACAGGTCCTTCACATATTGCGAAATGACGCTGGCGACCGGTGCCTGGTCCTCGCCGTCCGGGCCGCCGGCGTTCGGCATCTGCGGGGTGTCTTGCTCGTCCATCGGGAAATCCATCTGTGGTGGGGTGGCGCACGGATGCGCGGTCGAATGATCGCGGCGCGTAGCAGGGGCAGGGGGGCAGTTCAACGCCCGTCGCACCTCGCCCGCGGGGCATTTGAACTCCGGGGCCCTTGCGCCTATGTTGGGGAGCGTGAATGGTGGAGCGATGATGCTGGTTGTAGTTTTGCTCGCGATGGTGGCGGCCTTTCTGGCGCTGCGCCTGTATTCGGTCCTGGGCAAGCGCACCGGGCATGAACAGCCGCTGCCCAAACCTGCGGAAGAGCGTTTCCCGCCCAGCAGCCTGCCGCGTCAGGTCGAAACGCCGGTCGAGCCGCGCGATGCAGGCGCGCGCGTTTTTTCCGACGGGGCCGAACGGGGCGTTCGCGCGCTGATCGCTGCCGATCCGTCGTTTGACGTCGCCCAGTTCCTCGACGGGGCCAAGGGTGCCTATCGCATGGTGCTCGAAGCCTTCTGGAAGGGCGATCGCGCCACGCTCGATTGGCTGACCGAAAGCGACGTGAAGGCGGCGTTCGAGGCGGCAATCGATGAGCGTGAAGCCGCCGGCCATGTCCTCGACAACCGGGTCGTGTCGATCGAGGAAGCGTTGATCGACGGCGCTTCGGTGGAAAACGGCGTCGCACGCGTCGTCGTCCGGTTCGACGCCGATATCGCTGCGGTCACGCGCGACGCCGATGGCAATGTGGTTGCGGGTTCGCTGAGCGATGCGGTTCAGACGCACGACGTGTGGACCTTCACGCGGCGGCTGCGCAGCGACGATCCCAACTGGAAACTGGCCGAGACCGACGAAGCCTGACCGGCGGGTTCGGGGGAATGCAGATGAAAGGTGTCGCCGGGCCGCTCATCGCGCTGATGCTGGCGGGATGTGCGGTCGTGCCGCGTGATGCGCGGCCGGCTCCCGGAGTTACAGGCTCCACGCCTGCCGCTCGCCAGCCGGTCGCGGCGACGCCGATCAAACCGGTTGCCGCGCCAACGGTCGCGAGCGGCGTCACCACCGCGGCGTTGGCGGGCGTGGTTGCCGGCCCACCGCTGACCGGCCTGCCGATCGAGGCGGCCGGCGCGGCCCGCGCACTCGCGGCCTTCGTCACCAGCTGCGGCACGCTGACGCGGCGCGCGGACAGTTCGGGTCTGTCGATGCCGGCCGACTGGGCGCCGGCCTGTGCCGCAGCGCGGACCACCGCACCGGGCGCCGCACGCGACTTTTTCGGGCGCTGGTTCGACCCGGTCCAGGTCGGCGACGGCAAGGCGTTTGCCACCGGCTATTACGAACCAGAGATCAGCGGGTCGCGTACCCGCACGGGCCCTTATCAGACGCCGATCTACGCGCTCCCCAAGGATATCGTGGAGGTGGATCTCGGGCTGTTTTCGAACGAGTTGGCCGAGCGCAAGGTGCGCGGGCGCGTGAGCGGCAATGCCCTTGTCCCTTATTTCGACCGGACCGAGATCGAGGAAGGTGCGCTTGCCGGGCGCGGCCTCGAAATCGCCTATGCGGAGGACCCGATCGAGTTCTTCTTCCTTCAGGTCCAGGGTTCCGGGCGGCTGAGGCTGCCCGACGGGGGCGTGATGCGGATCGGCTATGCCGGGCAGAACGGTCGCGAATATACCGGCATCGGCCGGCTGATGCGCGATCGCGGGCTGATCGGCCCAGACCAGGCATCGATGCAAGGGCTGATGGCGTGGCTGCGCGCCAACCCGGCCGAAGGGCGCGCGGTGATGCGCGAGAACAAGAGCTTCGTCTTCTTCCGCGAACTCACCGGCCCGGGGCCGTTGGGTGCGCTGGGCCTGCCCGTCGTCGCGCAGGCGAGCGTCGCTGCCGATCCGCGTTTCGTGCCGCTGGGCGCACCCGTCTTCTTGTCGATGGACCGTGTCGATGCCTCCGGACTGTGGATCGCGCAGGATACCGGCGGGGCAATCAAGGGGCCGAATCGCTTCGATACATTCTGGGGCGCGGGGGCGGAGGCGCGGGCGATCGCGGGCGGCATGTCCGCGCGCGGCACCGCCTTCATCCTGCTGCCCAAGCCGGCGGCGGCGCGGCTGACCGCGCGGGGCGATGACCGGCCGGCGCCTTAGCCCGGCCGAACAGGCGCTGTGGGCAAAGGTGATGGCGACGGTGCGCCCGCTCGCTCCCGCCGCCGCACGCGCGAAGGCTCCGGTGGAACCCGCCGCCGCCGCCGCGGCATCCACCGAGGTATCAACCCCGCGACGCAAGGGCCGCGTCCCGCCGCCGCCGCCCCTCGCCAAGCCGGCATCGGCACCCAAGTCGCTGGCGGAGGGCGGGCTCGACCGCAGCTGGGATCAGCGCATCCGGCGCGGCACGCTGGCGCCGGACTCCAGCATCGACCTGCACGGCCATACGCTGGCCAGCGCCCATGCCGCGCTCGACACCGGGCTCGCCAACGCAATCGCGCGGGGTGACCGGGTGCTGTTGCTCATCACCGGCCGCCCGCCTGGAAACGACGCGGCGCGACCCTATCCCCGCGGGGCGATCCGGGCGGCGGTTCACGACTGGCTCGCGGTATCGCGCCACGCCGATCGTATCGCCGCCGTGCGTCAGGCGCATCCGCGTCATGGCGGTGCCGGTGCACTCTATCTCGTGCTCCGCCGCCCGACGGTTGCGGCACCGAAATTTTAACGGTTTCCGGGCAAAAACGACGCGCCGTGCCGGACGAGGGTGGTTCGGCAAGCGGAGTTTCGGATCGGTCGATGGAAGTCTTCTCGCTCAAAAGCAAGGCGGTCGCCTTTGCCCTTTGCGCGGGCGGAATCGCCTTCATCCTGGCGCTCGCGGCCACCACCAACGGGCGGATCGACATATCGGGCACCGCCGCCTCTCTCGTCGCCGCAATCGTGTGTGCGACGATGTGCTGGGCCTATGCCGAACACGCCGTCGCCAACACCGCCGCTGCCATCGACGAAGCCATTGCGCGCTTGGCCCGCGCGGCGAACGGCGACCTTGAAGGCGAAGTGCCCGAGCAGGTGAGCCGTTTCGTGCCTACGCTCGCCGCCGCGATGGAGAGCCTGTTTCGTCAGATGCACGGCAATCTCGACACCGTCCAGCGCCTGGCCATGTTCGACAGCGTCACCGACCTGCCCAACCGCATCCACTTCAGGCGCTGCTGCGAGCGTGCGCTGGCCGAGCTGCCCGCGGACGCGGCCGCCGCCATCTTCTTCATCGATCTCGACCGGTTCAAGGCGGTGAACGACACGATGGGTCACGCCACCGGCGACGTCCTGCTCGGCATGGTCGCCAATCGCCTGCGAGCGGTGGCGGCGCGGTTCGCCGATGAACCCGCCGCAGGCACCGGACCGGTGCTGATCGGCCGGCTGGCGGGTGACGAATTCACCATGTTTTTTCCCGATATCCGTGAACCCCGGCGGATCGACCGGATCGGGCGCGCCATCCTGTTCGCGCTGGGCGAAAGCTTCGACCTCGGCGGTCAGTCGATCGAGATCGGCGCATCGGTGGGCGTAGCCGTCCGCCCCCGGCACGGCCGGTCGCTGAGCGAGCTGATGCGCGCGGCGGACGCGGCGATGTATCAGGCGAAGGCCAACGGGCGCGGCTGCGTCGAACATTTCACCGAGCAGCTGGCGACCGAGATCGACGCGCGGACGCGGCTCGAACAGGACCTGCGCACCGCGGTCGCGCGCGACCAGTTCACGCTGGCGTTCCAGCCGCAGGTGTCGGCGATCGACGGCCGGCTGATCGGCGCGGAGGCGCTGTTGCGCTGGCGACATCCCGATGGCCTCCGGCTACCCGGCAGCTTCATCCAGCGCGCCGAGGAAACCGGCCTGATCGTCGAGATCGGTGACTGGGTGATCCATCGTGTTGCCGAAACGATCGCCCGCTGGACGAAGCTGGGCGTCGAGCAGCGACTTGCCGTCAACATCAGCCCGCGCCAGCTCGATCATGCCGGCTTTTTCCGACGGCTGCGCGACGCGCTGCGTGCGGCCGGCGCGCCGGCGCGGCTGGTCGAGCTCGAGATTACCGAAAGCCTGGTAATGAGCTGTAGCGACGACGTCATCGATGCGATCGCGCAGCTTCGCGCCGATGGGGCGACCGTCGCGATCGACGATTTCGGAACGGGCTATTCGAATCTCGGCCGGCTGCAGATGCTGCCGGTCGATCGCGTCAAGATCGACCGGTCGCTGATCGAGCAGGTCGCCGAACGGACCGAGGCGCGCACCATCGTCCAGGCGGTGATCGGGCTGGTCCACGGGCTCGGGTGCGAGGCTGTGGCGGAGGGGATCGAGAACGCCGCGCAGGCCGAGGTCATGCGCGTGATCGGCTGCGACGTGCTCCAGGGCTATGCGATCGGGCGCCCGATGGAGGAGGCGACCTTCCTCAACTGGGCGCGTGACCGGCAGCTGATGCGGGCGGCAAGCTGAACGCGCCGCGCGCGATGTCGGCATAGATCGCGGCGAGCAACGTCAGGTCGTCGATCGCGACCGCCTCGTCGAGCTTGTGCATCGTCGCGTTGACCAGTCCGAACTCGACCACCGGGCACAGCCGTGACAGGAAACGCGCGTCCGATGTCCCGCCCGTCGTCGACAATTCGGGCGAATGGCCGGTATGTGCGGCGATCCGGTCGGAGACCAGGGTGGACCACGCGCCCGGCGGGGTCAGAAACGCCTCGCCCGACACCATCGCACGTACCTCCGCACCGGGGGCGTGCGCTTCGACGATGTCGCGCACACGCGCGACCAGCGCGTCGCCGCGATGCAGGTCGTTGAAACGAATGCCCAGCCGCGCCTGCGCCGCTGCCGGGATGACGTTGGTCGCCGGATTGCCGACCGTCAGGTCAGTGATCTCGAGGTTGGTGGGCTGGAACCAGTCGGTACCTTCGTCGAGGACGAGCGCGTCGAGCTCAGCCAGCGCCCTGACCAGTCGCGGGATCGGATTGTCGGCGAGGTGCGGGTAGGCGACATGGCCCTGCCGGCCCGGGACGTCGATCCAGATATTGACCGAACCGCGTCGCCCGATCTTGATCATGTCGCCCAGCCGGCTGACCGATGTCGGTTCGCCGACCAGGCAGTAATCGGGGCTTAGCCCGCGCGCCTTCATCCGCTCGATCAGCGCGATCGTGCCGTGGATCGCCGGGCCTTCCTCGTCGCCGGTGATGATCAGGCTCATCGTGCCGAGATCGGCGGGCGTCTGCGCGGCTGCGGCGACAAAGGCGGCGATCGCCCCCTTCATGTCGACGGCACCGCGGCCATGCAGCAATCCGCCGCGCAGCTCCGCCCGGAACGGGTCGGTGGTCCAGCCCTTGCCCGGCGGCACCACGTCGAGGTGCCCGGCAAAGGCGAAATGCGTGCCGCCGGCCCCGCGAACGGCGAGCAGGTTCTCGACCGGCCCGTGCGGGGGGCCGCCCGCGATAAAGCGATCGACATTAAAGCCAAGCGGGACGAGCGCCGCCTCAAGCACGTCGAACACGGCGCCGGTTGCGGGCGTGATGCTCTCGGCGTCGATCAGCGCACGGGTCAGGTCGAGCAGGTCGGTCAATCGCGGTTCTTTCGGCAGGGCGGGACACCGCCATCGCGCAAGCCCGCGCCCGACACAATCCCGCCAGCGGTGATCACGCGCGCGCTCAGGCCTGGACCGGCCCCTCGAACTTCTCGATCACCCATTCCTCCTCCTGCGCGGCGGCGAGCCAATCCTGCATGAACGGATGGGTGAGCACCGCGTGCATATAGGCCGGGGCAAAGCGGGCGACGGGCAGCGAATAGGTGACCAGCCGGGTCACGACGGGGGCGAACATGATGTCGGCCGCGCCGAAATCGCCGAACAGGAACTTGCCCGCGCCGCCATAACGGGCCCGCGCCTGTGCCCAGATTTCCATGAGCCGGTCGAGCTCCTGCAGCACGTCGTCGTCGGGCTGACGCGGCGGATAGACGTGGCGGACGTTCATGCTGTGCTTGCGCCGCAGCGCCGAGAAGCCCGAATGCATCTCCGCAGCCATCGACCGCGCCATGGCGCGCGCGGCGAGGTCCTCGGGCCAGAAGCACTGGCACGCGGTCTTCTCGTTCAGATACTCGATGATCGCCAGCGAATCCCAGACGACGATATCGCCGTCCCACAGGATCGGCACCTTGCCCGACGACGGCGCGAACTCGTCGCCCTCGCGCCGCCGGTCCCAGTCGGCGTCGTACAGCGGCACGACCACTTCCTGATAAGGCAGCCCCGACTGCCGCACCGCCAGCCAGCCGCGCAGCGACCACGAGCTATAGGCTTTGTTGCCGATGATGATCTTGAGCATGGTGCGGGGATAGCGGCCCGCATGGTGAGCGGCAACCTAACCCGCAATCGGCAGCAGGATTTCGTTGCGCTTGAGCGGACCCGGCACAAAGGGCGAGTTGTAGAACGCATATTCGACTGGCCCGGTCGGCAGGATGTCGCGCCCGGTCAGCCATTCGCGCAGCGCGCGTTCGTGCGTCTCGAGCGCCATTGCATCGGCGTTGCCGGAGAACCGGACCGCCGCGACCCGGCGTGGTGGCAACGTCGTCAGCGCGACGTTTCGGTGGGGCGTGGGAAGCGTGGCGCGGCTGCGCGCGGCGGGCATCACGAAGCGCGTGCGCCAGGCCGTGCCGCCGTCCTGATCCTGAAGCACGGGGGCGGTCATCGCGATCTTCTCCCCGGCGCGGTCCTTCGCGAAGATGTAATCGGCCAGGCGCCGGAACCCGGCATTGGTGGCTTCGCGCCGCGCGCCCGCCGCCACGGTTTCGGCGACGGTGATCTCCGGATAGTCGCGGATCTCGAAATCGCCGTCCTGCTCGACCAGGGTGAAGTCCGGCTGCTCGACCGATTTCTCGCGCCAGACGAACCATGCGCCCGCGCCCACCGCCAGCGCGGCGATCCCGCCGCCGATCTTCGCCCATTGTGCCGTCTTGCTCATCGAGTTTCCTTCCAAGCCATACCGCCGTCGGGCATCGGCCGCCCAACGCGCGAACCCGCCGGGCGTTGCGGCCGCTATGCCCGGATATAGACCCAGGCGCTACGCCCCGACATCAGCGTGACTGTGATGCGTCGGTAATTCGCGCTTTCGTAGACATCGGCGGCGGCCAGTTCGGCATTTGTCACGTCGAACACCTGTCCGGGGATCGGCGGGGCGTCCGGGTCGGCCACCAGCGCCGGGTGGGTGGCGATCCCGCTCGCATCGCGCACATCCGGGTCGTCAATCTCGATCATGATCCGGCGGAACCCGGTCAGTACGTCCGGCGTGCCCGCCAGCAACCGGCCGAACGTCGCACGCTGCACCTCGGGGAGCTGCAGCGTGCCATAGGAGAACAGCGCCTGATCTGCCGCGCTCACCCGATCGCTTCGAGGACGGCGGCGCGCAATTCGGGAATGCCCATGCCCTTTTCGCTCGAGGTCGCGAGGATGTCGGGATGCGCGGCCGGACGTCTGCGCGCCTCCGCGGTGGTGCGCGCGAACATGTCGGCCAGCTCGCTCGCCTTGATCTTGTCGGCCTTGGTGAGGACGACGCGATAGCTGACCGCCGCCTGGTCAAGCATGTCGAGGATTTCGCGATCGACATCCTTGATGCCGTGGCGCGAATCGATGAGTACCAGCGTGCGTTTCAGCACCGCGCGGCCGCGCAGGAAATCGTTCACCAGGAAGCGCCACTGGCGCAACATGTCCTTCGGCGCCTTGGCAAAGCCGTAGCCCGGCATGTCCACCAGGCGAAAGCGCAGCGGATCACCGATGTCGAAGAAGTTGAGCTCTTGCGTCCGCCCCGGCGTGTTCGACGTGCGCGCGAGCGCATTGCGCCCGGCAAGCGCGTTGAGCAGCGAAGACTTGCCGACATTCGACCGGCCCGCAAACGCGATCTCGGGCACCGTGGGTGCGGGCAGGTGCTGAAGCGAGGGCGCGGACTTCAGGAAAGCGACCGGACCCGCAAAGGTCCGGCGCGCGGCCTCGATGAGCTCGATGTCCTCGCTCATAAATCCTCCCCGAGCTCGACTCGGGGAGGGGGACCATTTGCGTAGCAAATGGTGGAGGGGTTTCGCCCCGCCATGCCCCTCCACCCCTCGCCTGCGGCGAGCGGCCCCCCTCCCCGAGCAAGCTCGGGGAGGATCTGGATGACCATCCTCATGTCGCCGGCTTTTGCTTGAGCGCGGGATGGCGCGAATAGAGCCATTGCTGCTGCGCGATGGTGAGTACGTTCGAGGTTATCCAGTAGACCTGCAGGCCGACCGCGAACGGTGCCATCACGAACATCAGCACCCACGGCATGATTGCGAACACCTGTTTCTGCGTTTCGTCCATCGGCGCGGGGTTGAGCTTGAACTGGAAATACATGCTGACGCCGAGCAGGATCGGGATCACGCCGATTGCCAGGAAAGCCGGGGGCGTGAACGGGATCAGGCCGAACAGGTTGACCGGTGTCAGCGGATCGGGCGCCGACAGATCCTTGATCCACAGCACGAACGGCTGGTGCCGCATTTCGATGGTCAGCATCAGCACCTTGTAGAGCGCGTAGAAGACCGGGATCTGGAGCAGGGTGGGGAGGCAGCCGGCGACCGGATTGACCTTCTCGTCCTTGTAGAGCTTCATCATTTCCTGCTGGAGGCGCGGTTTGTCGTCCTTCCAGCGTTCCTGCAGCGCCTTCAGCTTGGGCTGGATCGCCCGCATCGACGCCATCGACGCAAACTGGCGCTGCGCGATCGGGAACATCAGCAGCCGCACGGTGCAGGTCAGCAAGATGATCGCGAAGCCGAAATTGCCGACCATGTGGAACAGCCAGGTCAGATAGGTGAAGATCGGCTTCTCGATGATCTCGAACCAGCCCCAGTCGATCGCATTGCCGAACAGGGTGATGCCACCTTCATCCTCATAGCGGTCGAGCAGCTCGACCTCCTTGGCGCCGGCGAAGAAGCGGGTGGTCTGGGTAAAGCTCTGACCCGGCGCGACGACACGGGCCGGGGCACGGAAGTCGGCCTGATAGGCGTCGGCGCGCGGGCTGCGGAACTGCATTTCGGTCGGCTGCTTCTGGTCGGGCACCAGCGCGGTCAGCCAGTAGATGTCGGTGAAGCCGATCCAGCCGCCGGTCGAATTGTAACGCTGCGGCCCGTCCTCTCCCACGGTCGAATAATCCACGCCGTAATCGACCGCGCCGTTGTGCACGGCCAGCGGGCCGGCGTGGATGGTCCAGGTGTCGCGATCCTTCGACACGCCCTGGCGGCTGAGCAGCGCATAGGGGGTAAGGCTGACCGGCGCGGCACCGGCGTTGCGCACGCTCTGCTGGACGGTGAAAAGATAGCCGTCATCGATCGCGATGCGGATCTGGTACTGCTGGCCGCCGCTGGTGGTCGACAGCGTGACCGGGGTGGCCGGGGTCAGCCGCGCGCCGCTCGCCTGCCACAGCGCGTCCGGGGCCGGCGGCGCGACGCCGCTGCCCGACCAGCCGAACGCGGCGAAATAGGCGTCGCGCGCACCCGATGGCGACAACAGGCGGATGGGTGGCGACCCACGTTCGATCGTCTCGCTGTGGCGGACCAGCACGAGATCGTCGATCCGCGCACCCTTCAGGTTGATCGAACCGCGGAGCCGCGGCGTTTCGATGGCAATGCGCGGGGTTTCGCGCAACACGATCGCCCGGTCGCGGATCGCCGCCGGGCTGTCGGCGGTCGGGTCGGCATCGGGGGCAGGGGCGGTCTTGATCTCGCCCTTCTGCACGGTCGCGGGCGGGCGGCTGACCAGGTTGGGAAAGAAGGTGCCGAGGATCGGTTCCCAGGCGAACAGGATCACCGCGGCCAGCACCGCGAAGAGCAGGAAGTTTTTCTGTTCGTCTTTCACCGATCGTCCTCAAACGGAAAATTGCGTCTCACGGCACCGGATCATGGCCGTGCCCGCCCCAGGGATGGCAGCGCGCGATGCGCCGGGCGGCGAGCCATCCGCCCTTCAGCGCCCCATAGCGACGAAGCGCCTCGATTGCATAGGCCGAACAGGAGGGTTGATAGCGGCACGACGGCGGCAGGATGACCGATGGCCCCAGCTGCCAGCCGCGCACGAGCAGGATCATGACGCGCGCGATCACCGGGCGGTCTTGCGCAGCGCGCGGACCAGCTCGTCGCCCAGCTGGTGAAAATCGCGCTCGATTCCGCTGTTTCGCCCGATCAGGACATGGTCGGCACCGCGCACGCCATGGTCGGGCAGGATCGCGCGGGCGAGTTCGCGCAGGCGCCGCTTCATCCGATTGCGGATGACGGCGTTACCGACCTTCTTGGATACGGTATAGCCGACGCGCATGGCCGGGTCGCCGTCGTCGCGCGGCCGGACCAGCAGGACGAAGCCGGGGGTCGGCGCGCGGCGTCCGGCGTTCGCCGCCAGAAAGTCGCCGCGCCGGGTAAGTTGGATCAGGCCGACAGCTTCTTGCGACCGCGCGCGCGGCGCGCCCGGATCACGTTGCGGCCGCCCGGCGTCGCCATGCGGGCGCGAAAGCCGTGCCGGCGCGCACGCACCAGGTTGCTCGGCTGAAAAGTCCGCTTCATCGCTCATTCCCTGAAGTTCAAAACGCAAAAGGGCCGCCCATGGGACGGCCGTTGGTGGGACGCCGCTACTCGAAGCGCCTGCCCATGTCAATTCGCCATCGGCGTTGCGCGATCCCCCCGCATCGGACGCGATCGCCGGCCGCGCCCCATTCCCCGTCCCGCAAAAGCGGCTATGGTCGCCCGCGCGCAGGGGGAGTTTAATGGTCGCGATCGTTGCCACGGTGGCCTATCTGGGGCTGGAGGCCCGCGGTGTCGAGGTGCAGGTCCAGCTGGCGCCGGGGGTGCCCGCCTTCGTCGTCGTCGGCCTGCCCGACAAGGCGGTGGCCGAAAGCCGCGAGCGCGTGCGCGCCGCCATCGCCGCGATCGGCCTGGCGCTGCCGCCAAAGCGGATCACGGTCAACCTGTCGCCCGCCGATCTGCCCAAGGAAGGGTCGCATTACGACCTGCCGATCGCGCTCGGACTGCTCGCCGCGATGGGCGTCGTCGACGCCGAAACGCTCAGCGAGTATGTCGCGGTCGGCGAACTGGGGCTCGACGGGCGCATCGCCGCCTCGCCGGGCGTGCTGCTCGCCGCGCTCCACGCCTCCGAACAGGAACGCGGCCTGATCTGTCCGGCGGCGCAGGGTTCGGAAGCCGCCTGGGCGGGGTCGATCCCGGTCGCGGCGGCGCCCGACCTCATCAGCCTCATCAACCACCTGAAGGGTGCGCAGCTCCTGTCGCCGTCGCGCCCAGGCCAAGCCGACGACATGGCCGCCGGCCCCGATCTCGCGCAGGTCAAGGGTCAGGAAACCGCGCGCCGCGCGCTCGAGATCGCAGCCGCCGGCGGGCACAACCTGTTGATGGTCGGGCCGCCGGGGGCGGGCAAATCGCTGATGGCGGCGTGCCTGCCCGGCATCCTGCCGCCGCTCGACCCGGCAGAGGCGCTGGAGGTTTCGATGGTGGCGAGCGTCGCCGGCACCATTTCTGGCGGGCGGCTGACCCGTGCGCGGCCCTATCGCGCACCGCATCATTCGGCGTCGATGGCGGCTTTGGTCGGCGGCGGGCTGAAGGCGCGGCCGGGTGAGGTCAGCCTGGCGCATCTGGGCGTCCTGTTCCTCGACGAGCTGCCCGAGTTTCAGCGCGCCGTGCTCGATTCGCTGCGCCAGCCGCTGGAGACCGGCACCGTCACCGTCGCGCGGGCGAACGCCCACGTCACCTTTCCCGCGCGTGTCCAGCTGATCGCGGCGATGAACCCGTGCCGCTGCGGGCATCTGGGCGATCCGGCGCTGGCCTGCGCGCGGGCACCGCGGTGCGCCGCCGACTACCAGACCAAGGTGTCGGGCCCGCTGCTCGACCGCATCGACCTGCATGTCGAGGTGCAGCCGGTGTCCGCCGCCGATCTGGTGTTGCCCGCGCCCGCCGAGGGGTCGGCAGCGGTAGCCGCACGGGTCGCGGCGGCGCGGGCCTTGCAACGCGACCGCTATGCCGACGCTGCCGCGCGCACCAATGCCGAGGCCGATGGCGAGGTGCTGGGTGCCCATGCGACCCCCGATGTGGCGGGCCAGGAACTGCTGGCGCGCGCGGCGGAGGCGATGCGGCTGACTGCGCGCGGCTATACCCGCGTGCTTCGCGTTGCGCGCACCATTGCCGATCTGGCGCAGAGCGATCAGGTCGGTCGCGTGCACGTTGCCGAAGCGCTGAGCTATCGCCGCCGCGCGCCGGTCAATTAGCGCCTTGCGTGGGTCACGTGGCGCAGGTCACCCGAACAGATATCGCCGCGTATCCGGATTTTCCCGCCGCCACATGACGGTGTCGAGGAAATAATGGTGCACGTTGATGAATATCCACCCGACGAACAGGAACAGCGTGCTGCCGAACACCGCATCATCATAGGGTATGGTGGCGTTGAGCATGATCGGCAGCCCCCAGAAGCCGACAAAGCCCAGGATCACGCCGCTGAGGGTGAACAGGATCAGGTGGCCCAGCAGCTTGTTGCCCACCAGGCGGCGGGCGAGTGACGACGCCTCGGGTTCGGACGCGGCAAGCTGCGCCTTCTGGTAATTGGTCTGAAACCGCCAGACGACGACGAGATATTGCAGCGAATGCAGGGCAGGGGCGACCAGCAGCCACAGGGGATGGACGGTCACGAACCACAGCCAGATGTACAGGCTGACCGCATAGGCGATAACCCCGTTTACCGGCAGTCGCCCGGTGGACCGCCACCGCGTCGCGAGCATCCCGACCGCAGCGATCCCCGTGGCCGCCGCCACGACGGTCGAGACGATCACGATCGGATCGGGAAAATCGAAGGTAAAATACTGAAGACCCCACAATTTCCGCTCGCGGATCGCATCGTTAAAGCCAAGCCACGCCGCAACCCAGACCGCATAGCAATTGACCAGCAGGACTTTCTTCTCGGACGCGTTGAAATATTGGCGTTTCAACGCGGCATCGACCATCAGCATCCCATAGCCCTGCTTGACGTAATGCCAGCCGACAAACAGCGCCATCACATTGGCCGCGTAGCCGAGCAGGCGCGCGTCGGCGGTCAGCAGGCAGAAGGCGAAAAAGGCCGCCAGCATCGCGGGGACGACGATCCCGGAGAAGACGTACCGGAGCTGCATGGCGCGGCCGAGGTCGGCAGTGAACGCCTTTATCCGAAACCCGCGATAGAAGATTTGATAGGAATGCGCGAAGTGCGGATGATTGATCAGGTGCGCGATGATCAGCATCGTTCCCGCGACTTGCTCCTGATAACCGGTCACCGGCACCATCAGGATCAGCGGCAGGATGATCAGCGAACTGCCGCCAAGACAGATGAAATCGACCACCGGATTGAACAGGTAACGCTGATCTCGACTGACTTGCGGCGGCGGCACGACCACCTGCGGCGCAGCGTCCGGCCGGTAATATTGCGTCGCCATAAGCTCCCCCGCGGTCGGGGCGGAGGCATATCGCAGGCATAGCTAATGAATGGTTGAAGCGCGCGCGATTGCCCGTCCAGCGACCATGTCGGTCCGGACGGATCAAGCCCCAGGGCGATGGTGCGAGTTGGTCGCGTCGCGCGATCGAGAGCCGATGCTTGCGGCCCGGCGCGGCATCGGCTAGCGAACCGCGATCCCAGCCAGGGCCTGTGCGGGCGTGGTGAAACTGGTAGACGCGCCGGACTCAAAATCCGGTTCCGCAAGGAGTGTCGGTTCGAGCCCGACCGCCCGCACCATCTCGTTTCCCGTATCGCGCCGCCCCCCACCGGCAGGGTGGCGACCCCGGCGTGACTCGAACACGCAACATCCTGCTTAGAAGGCAGGTGCTCTATCCAGTTGAGCTACGGGGCCCCGCAATCGGGTCGAACGACCCCGGCCGGCGGTCCCTTTAGCGCGGATTGCGCTCGGGCAAAATGGCCATCATAGGTCGGGGCATGAACCAGGGGGCGATTCCGGCGGAGCCGCAGGCGGTGACCGCATCCAGGCTGGCGGGCACGCATTTCCGCTATTTCGATTTCGTCATGGCGGCATTCGTCACCGTCCTCGTGCTGTCCAACGTCATCGGCGCATCGAAGCTGGCCGAAGTCGGCGGCTTCGTGTTCGGCGCGGGCATCCTCTTCTTTCCGATCAGCTATGTGCTCGGCGACGTGCTGACCGAAGTCTATGGCTATGCCCGCGCGCGCCGCTGCATCTGGGCGGGCTTTGCGGCGCTGATCTTCCTCGCGGTGATGAGCTGGGTCGTGGTCAGCCTGCCCCCCGCCGCCGGCTGGGGCGGACAGGCCGCCTATGAACAGGTGTTCGGCCAGGTCTGGCGGATCGTCATCGCGTCGATCGTCGCCTTCTGGGCGGGCGAGTTCGCCAACAGCTTCGTACTCGCCCGCCTGAAGGTGCTGACCGGCGGCAAGCATCTTTGGACGCGCACCATCGGCTCGACCGTGGTCGGCCAGGCGATCGACAGCCTGATCTTCTATCCCATCGCCTTTCTGGGCATCTGGACGACCGAGCAGGTGCTGACGGTCATGGTGACGAACTGGGCGCTCAAGGTCGCCTGGGAGGCGCTGCTCACCCCCGTCACCTATGCGGTGGTCAACGGCCTGAAGCGCGCGGAAGGAATCGACCTGTTCGATACCGACACCGATTTCACCCCGTTCAGCGCGAAGGTTTGAGGAACGCGCCAGCGGTCTGGCTGGCAAGGATCGTCGCCACGGACTTGATCCGGGGCCCCGCTGCCTGCGCCGGCGCAACAAGAAGCGGGACTCCGGCGCGAGGCCAGGGTGACGGGAAGAATGAGGGGTATGTGGTCTCTTGTGCCTGCTACCCGAAGCGTCAACTCACGCGACGGCGGCGAGCAGCCCCTCGAACAACCGGCGGCCGTCGGTGCCGCCATGCGCGGCTTCGATCCGCCGTTCGGGGTGCGGCATCATGCCCAGCACATTGCCGCGATCATTGAGCAGCCCCGCGATCCGGTTGACCGACCCGTTGACGTTGTCCGCATAGCGGAACGCCACCCGGCCATCGCCCTCGATCCGCGCCAGCGTCGCGCTGTCGGCGAAGTAATTGCCGTCATGGTGCGCGACCGGAACGGTAATGCGTTCCCCCGCCTGATAGCCGCTGGTGAAGATCGACTGGCTGTTCTCGACCGTCAATGCGACGTCGCGGCAAACGAAATTGAGGCCGGCATTGCGCATCAACGCGCCGGGCAGCAGCCCGGTCTCGGTCAGGATCTGAAAGCCGTTGCAGATGCCGATCACCGGCACGCCGCGCTCGGCCGCGTCGATCACCGCGCGCATGATCGGCGATCGGGCGGCGATGGCGCCGCAGCGCAGATAGTCGCCATAGGAAAAGCCGCCGGGCAGGGCTATCAGGCCGAGATTGTCGGGCAGTTCGCTGTCGCGGTGCCACACCATCTGGGGCGCGCGACCCGTGACCTGCTCCAGCGCGACCGCGATGTCGCGGTCGCAGTTGGATCCGGGGAAGACGATGACGGCGGTGTTCACGCCCGCTCCACCCGGTAATTCTCGATCACGGTATTCGCGAGCAGCTGGCGGCACATCGCGTCGATCGCGTCGTCGCTGGTATCGTCCGACACGTCCAGTTCGAACAGCCTGCCCGCGCGCACATCCTCGACCCCGGCAAAGCCGAGCGCGCCCAGCGCGTGCTGGATCGCCTTGCCCTGGGGGTCGAGCACTCCGTTCTTCAACGTGACGATGATGCGCAGCTTCATGGCGAGCCGATGCTCCAGCAAGGGGCGGTTGGGAATGCCGGACCCTATGCCGCCGCAACTGCGATGCGGCAAGGGTGAAGCCGCGCGACTACTTGCCCCGGCGCTTGCGGTGCGATTCGAGGTCGAGCACGTCCGATTCGACGCCTTCGGGTAACAGGCCAAGCCGGCGCGCGACTTCCTGATACGCCTCGACCTCGCCGCCCAGATCGCGGCGGAAGCGGTCCTTGTCGAGCTTTTCGCCCGACGCCATGTCCCACAGCCGGCAGCCGTCCGGGCTGATCTCGTCCGCCAGGATCACCCGGCCATAGTCATTGTCCCAGATGCGGCCGAATTCGAGTTTGAAGTCGACCAAGCGGATGCCGATCGCCGCGAACATCCCCGACAGGAAATCGTTCACCCGGATCGCCATGTCGGCCATGTCGTGCAGTTCCTCCTGCGCCGCCCAGCCGAAGCACAAGATATGTTCGTCGGTGACCATCGGGTCGCCGAGCGCGTCGTCCTTGTAATAATATTCGATGATCGTGCGGGGCAGCGGCGTGCCTTCCTCGATCCCCAGCTTGGTCGCCAGCGAGCCGGCGACAACGTTGCGCACCACGACCTCGACCGGGATGATCTCGACCTGGCGGATCAGCTGCTCGCGCATGTTGAGGCGGCGGATGAAATGGGTCGGCACGCCGATATTGGCGAGCAGGGTGAAGACATGCTCGGAAATGCGGTTGTTGAGCACGCCCTTGCCGCTGATCGTGCCCTTTTTCTGGGCATTGAACGCGGTCGCGTCGTCCTTGAAATACTGGATGAGCGTCCCCGGTTCGGGGCCCTCATAAAGGATCTTGGCTTTGCCTTCGTAGATTTGGCGGCGGCGAGCCATGTCGGCATCTATCCCTGAAATGATCGGCCCCGGCAGCGCGGGTCGAGACGCGCTGGCCGGGGCTCCGTAGCGTTCCCTATACCCAAGCCGCGCGCGTCGCGCAATCAGCGCGCATGCGCCGTTTCCGCCAGTTCGGCGACGGTTTCGACGATCAGCTCGCCCGCGCGCTGGACCTCGGCATGGCTGAGGAACAGCGGGGTCAAGCCAAAGCGCGCGATGTCGGGGGTCCTGAAGTCGCCGATGACGCCCCGCGCGATCAGCCGGTCGATCAGTGCACGCGCGTGCGGATGGCGAAAGGCGATGTGGCTGCCGCGCCGGGCCGGATCGCGTGGCGTCACGCATTCCAGGCCGGCGCGGTCCCCTGCCGCTGCCAGCATGTCGAACAATCGCGCGCTCTTTGCCGCGACGTCGGCCATGTCGATGTCCGCGAACAGGTCGACGCCGCTTTCCAGCGCCTGCATCGCCAGCATCGCGGGGGTGCCGACCCGCCAGCGTTCCATGCCCGCGCCGGGGCGATAGGCGTCCTCGAACCCGAAGGGCGCGGCATGGCCCATCCAGCCGCTCAGCGGACTGGTCAGCTTCGCCTGATGCCGCCCTGCGACGAACAGGAACGCGGGTGCGCCGGGTCCGCCATTCAGGAACTTGTAGCCGCACCCGACGGCCAGGTCGGCGGCACCCAGATCGACCTGAACCGCGCCGGTCGAATGCGACAGGTCCCAGCACATCAGCGCGCCCGCCGCCTGTACCCGCGCGGTCCATGCCGCCATGTCGAAGCGTTCGGCGGTCTTGTAATGGACATGGGTGAGCAGCACGATCGCGGTCCTATCGTCGATCGCATCGTCCAACGCCTCGCGCGCCACCGCATGCACGCGCCCGCCGGGGACGCACGCCGCCGCCCCCTCGGCGATGTGCAGGTCGGTCGGGAAGTTGCCGGCTTCGGTGACGATCGTCCGGCGGGTGGGGTGATGGCGCAGCGCCGCGACGAGCAGCTTG
Organism: Sphingomonas sp. SFZ2018-12; assembly: GCF_022496715.1. Taxonomy (NCBI): domain Bacteria; kingdom Pseudomonadati; phylum Pseudomonadota; class Alphaproteobacteria; order Sphingomonadales; family Sphingomonadaceae; genus Sphingomonas; species Sphingomonas sp. SFZ2018-12. The sequence continues at coordinate 1,445,562 of NZ_WTFM01000001.1, read as the reverse complement.
AACAAATTGACCGAGACCGAATCGGCGACGATCACTTCGTCGGGGGCCGCGCCGATCAGCGGCGCGATCTTCGCGCCGATCCGCGCCGGGCTGTCCATCCAGCCTTCGTCCCAGCTGCGGATCAGCCGCTCGCCCCATTGCCGCTCGATCATGTCGCGGCCGGCGGCCATCGTTGCGCGCGGCAGCGGCCCGAGCGAGTTGCCGTCGAGATAGATGATGCCCTCGGGCAGCATGAAACGATCGCGCAGGGCGCGCAGCGGATCGTCGGCATCCAGCGCGCGGGCTTCGGCCGGCGTCGTCATCGGCCAAACGCCTTTGCGAGCAACGCCCGGGTCCGCGTCCACGAGTCGGTGCCGGGGGCGATCAGCTCGACATGCCCGGTGCGGTCGATGCGATGCAGCGTCGCGCGGTCGCCCGCTGCCTGCGCCCTGGCGACGAAGTCGGTCTTCAGCTCGATCGGGATGATCCGGTCCTGCAGGCCCGCGACATGGTCCTGCGGCACCCCGATCGGCAGCAGCCGCGCGACCGATGTGTCGGCGAAGCGATCGGCCGGATTGGCACCCGCGACCAGCTTGCCGACCACTTCGGTGCCGCAGCCATTGGCGGGGGTCGCGGCGGTGCGCTCGAGGTCGGGCAGGCCACCCAGGCTGATGACATGCGCGATCGGCAAGGGGGCGGCGCTCCGCAGCGGGCTGCCCGCCGGCAGCTTTGGCCGCGCCGCCAGCCAAAGCGCCAGGTGGCCACCCGCCGAATGGCCGATCGCGACGACGCGCCGGGTGTCGAGGCTGTATTGCGCGGCATGGTCCCGCAGCGCATCCGCCGCCGCGGCCACATCGGCAAAGGTGCCGGGATAGCCGCCGCCCGCGCGGTCCTGTCCGCGATAATCGATGTTCCACACCGCGTAGCCCGCGCCGCGCAGGTCGGCGGCGGCCCAGTCCATCAGCGTGCGATCGGCGATGTCGGTGGTCCAGCAGCCGCCATGCACCATCAGCACCGTCGGGTGCGGCCCGGCCCCGGCCGGCAGCCACAGGTCGACGCGTTGATACGGGTCGCTGCCATAGGCGATTTCGATCTTTCCCGTCGGCCGCGGCCGTGCCGTCAGGTCGGCCCAGCGCATCAACGCTGCGGCGGGTGCCGCCATTTCGGCGGGCCGCTCGACAGTAGTGCAGGCGGCCGTGGCCAGCAGCGTGGCGGCAAGGATCAGGCGGGTCATGCGGGCTTCCTAGCGCGCGGCGCGCGCCGCTGCTATCCACCCCGCCATATGGCCACCGACTTGACCGATCCCTTCGACCAGATCGTCGATCATCCCTTCGACAGCGCGCTTTCCGAACGCTATCTCGTCTATGCCCTGTCGACGATCACGGCGCGGTCGCTGCCCGATGTGCGCGACGGCTTGAAGCCGGTGCATCGCCGGCTGCTTTGGGCGATGCGGCTGCTGCGGCTCGACCCCGCGTCGGGCTACAAGAAGTGCGCGCGCGTCGTCGGCGACGTCATCGGCAAATATCATCCGCATGGCGACCAGTCGGTCTATGACGCGATGGTCCGCCTCGCCCAGGATTTCGCGCTGCGCTATCCGCTGGTCGACGGCCAGGGCAATTTCGGCAACATCGACGGCGATAACGCCGCCGCCTACCGTTATACTGAGGCGCGGCTGACGCCGGTCGCCATCGACCTGATGGACGGGCTTGACGAGGACGCAGCCGACTTCCGCCCGACCTATAATGGCGAGGAACAGGAGCCGGAGCTGTTTCCGGGCCTGTTTCCCAACCTGCTCGCCAACGGTGCCAGCGGGATTGCCGTCGGCATGGCGACGAGCATCCCGCCGCACAATGCCGCCGAGCTGATCGATGCCGCCATCCACCTGATCGACCAGCCCGCGGCCGACGATGCGGCGATGCTCCAGTTCATTCAGGGGCCCGATCTGCCCACGGGGGGGATCGTCGTCGACCCGCCCGCCGCGATCGCGGAGGCTTATGCCACCGGGCGCGGCAGCTTTCGGGTGCGCGCGCGCTGGTCGGTCGAGGACCAGGGCCGCGGCACGTGGCAGGCGGTGATCTCCGAAATTCCCTATGGGGTGCAGAAGGGCAAGCTGATCGAGCAGATCGCGGCGCTGATCAACGACAAGAAGCTGCCCATCCTGGCCGATGTCCGCGACGAATCGGATGCGGAGGTGCGCATCGTGCTCGAGCCGCGCAGCCGCACCGTCGACGCCGCGGTGCTGATGGACGGCCTGTTCCGGCTGACCGACCTCGAAACGCGCGTGCCGCTCAACCTCAACGTCCTCGACGCGACGCGAACGCCACGGGTGATGAGCCTGCGCGAGGCGCTGTCCGCCTGGGTCGATCACCAGTTCATCGTGCTCAGGCGGCGGACCGAGCACCGGCTGGCCAGGATCGCCGATCGCATGGAGCTGCTCGACGGCTACATCATCGCCTTCCTCAACCTCGATCGCGTGATCGAGATCATCCGGACCGAGGACGAGCCCAAGCCGGTAATGATTGCGGAGTTCGCGCTGACCGACCGCCAGGCGGAGGCGATCCTGAACATGCGCCTGCGTTCGCTGCGCCGACTGGAGGAGATGGAGCTGCGGCGCGAGCGCGACGGGCTGGAGAAGGAGCAGGGCGAGCTGACGCTGCTGCTCGGCAGCGAGGCACGCCAGCGGACGCGGATGAAGCGCGATCTGGCGAAGATCCGCGACCGCTATGGCCCCGAGACCGCGATAGGGCGGCGGCGCACGACCGTCGCCGAAGCCGCGCCCGCCGCCGACATCCCGCTGGAGGCGATGATCGAGCGTGAGCCGATCACCGTGATCCTGTCGCAGCGCGGGTGGATCCGCGCGCTGAAGGGGCATGGTGATCTGGCGGCTGCCGACACGCTCAAGTTCAAGGAAGGCGACGGGCCGCTGTTCGCCTTTCATGCCCAGACGACCGACAAGCTGCTGCTCGCCGCCGACAATGGCCGCTTTTACACGCTCGCCGCCGACAAGCTGCCGGGCGGGCGCGGTTTCGGCGAGCCGGTGCGGCTGATGATTGACCTTGCCGACGATGTCGGGGTCACCGCGCTGCTGCCCGCATCGGCGGCGGCGCGGCTGCTGGTCGCGGCCAGCGACGGGCGCGGCTTCATCGTGCGCACCGGCGACGTCATTGCCGAGACGCGCAAGGGCAAGCAGGTCGTGACGCCGCGGCCGGGCGCGCGGCTGGCGGTGGTGCGAGCGGTGCGCCCCGAAGACGATTATGTCGCGGTTGCCGGCGACAATCGCCGGCTGCTCGTCTTTCCGATGAGCGAGCTGCCCGAAATGGCGCGCGGGCAGGGGGTTCAGTTGCAGCGATATCGCGAAGGCGGCCTGGCCGACGTCCGTGCCTTCCGCTTCGCCGACGGGTTGAGCTGGACGATGGGCGGCGAACAGGGGCGTACCCGTACCGAGCCCGACATGAACCCGTGGCGTGCCGCACGCGGTGCGGCGGGACGCATGCCGCCGACCGGTTTTCCGCGCGACAACCGTTTCTGATCAAGGGGATGACCCCGCGATCTTTTCGCGCGCTGCGCAATTTTTGAACAGAGGTTGTTAATCAAGTCCGGTTAGACCGAACCGGTGTTCAAGTTCGGGTCTTCTTCGGTCACGATCGCAGGCGGTAAGGCTGCTGCCTTGCCGCGCACCGTGCAGCTGAGCGACGAAGAGGCCGAGGAAACCCAGGCAACGCTCGATTTGCTGCCGATCCCGGCGGCCGTGGTGCGCCGGTGCGACGACGATCTGGTGCTGATCGCGATCAACCGGCTGTTCCGTCTCGCGGGGCTCGGCACGATCGGCGACCGCTCGCTCCTGCTCGATGCGCTCGACGAACGGGTTCGCGGCTATCTCGCCTCCGACCGGGTCGAGGAACGCTTCCAGTGGCAGACTTCGGAAGACATCGACTGCCGCCATTATGCGGTGATGCTCTCGCGCCGGCCGCGCGACCGGGTGGCGAACCAGTGCGTTGTCACACTGGTCGACCATACCGCCGAACAGCGCACCGAAAACAGCCTGCGCCGCGAGATGCTGACGGATGCACTCACCGGGCTGCCCAACCGGGCGGGCTTTGCCGATCAGCTCGAGGCGGCCTGCGCCGAAAGCGGTACCGAGGCGTTTGCCGTGCTGGTGGTGGACCTCGATCGCTTCAGCCGCGTCAATGCCTGTATGGGCAGCCTTGCCGGGGACGAGTTGCTCATCTCGGTTGCGCGGCGGATCAAGGGCGCGTTGCGTGGCAACGACATCCTGTCGCGCATCGGCGGCGACGAGTTCGCGGTGCTCATGTCGCTCGAGGAGGGCGCCGAGGATGCGTGCCAGGTCGCACGCCGGATCGAATCCGCGCTCGCCACGCCGTTCCGGCTTTCCGACTTTGAAATCCGGATGCAGGTGTCGATCGGCATCGCGCTGGGTGCCGATGTCGACGCCGATAACGAGGACCTGATCCGCAACGCCCAGTTCGCGGTCAAGCGTGCCAAGTCGAGCGGCAAGATCGAGATCTATCAGGTGCGCGCCTTCGATCTGATGCGCAGCCAGTTCAGCATCGAGACCGAGCTTCGCCGCGCCATCGAACATGGCCAGATGCACCTGTGCTTCCAGCCGATCTGCGATCTCGGCACGGGGCGGATCGTCGCGTTCGAATCGTTGGCGCGTTGGACCACCGATACCGGTCTGGAACTGTCGCCGGGCGAATTCATTCCCGTCGCCGAGGAATCGGGGCTGATCCTGCCGCTGGGACGCTGGGCGCTGGCCGAAACCGCGCGCACGCTGTCGTCCTGGGACGCGCAGGCCGGCGGCAATTGCGGCGTCACCCTGTCGGTCAACATTTCCGCGATCCAGCTTCAGCGCGACAACGTCGCGGCGCTGGTACGCGACACCGTGGCGAATTACGGCATCGCCCCCAACCGGCTGACGCTGGAGCTGACCGAGAGCGCGATCGTCGCCGACCCGGATCGCAGCGCCAACACGCTGCGCGCGCTGAAGGACATCGGCGTTACCATCGCGATGGACGATTTCGGCACCGGCTATTCCAACCTCGGTTATCTCCAGAAGATGCCGATCGACATCCTCAAGATCGACCGCAGCTTCGTGACCGGGATGCTGGCCGATCGCGACAAGGTGGCGATCGTGCGCGCGATCCTGTCGCTGGCCCAGGCACTGGGGATGCGCACGACGGCGGAGGGCGTCGAAACCGTCGAACTCGAACAGACGCTGGCGGCGCTCGGCTGCACCTTTGGCCAGGGCTTCCTCTATTCGCGGCCAGCCAAGTCCGACCTCGCCTTTCAGCTCATCGGCCTGCGCAACAACTGATCGACGCCGCGCTCGGCCAGCGCGCGCACGCGCGCGTCGTCGGGAAAGCCCTCCGCGATCCAAGTCGTTTCGATCTCGCGCAGGATGCGCGCGACATCGGGGCCGGGCGGCAGTCCCATCGCGATCAGGTCGCCGCCGCCGATCGGCAGGCGGGGCGGTGTCCAGCCGTGGAGCGCAGCCAGGCCCGCCGCAATCTCGCCCGCGTCGCCGTGCAGCAGCAGCCGGTCGCGCGCGCCGTCGACACCCGTCCGATATGCAAGCGCGCGCGCGCCAGTGCCGGGTGGAAGCGGCTGAACGGCGTTCTCCAGTCGCTTGCGCCGCGCGTTTGAAAGCTTGAGCCGCGCGGCGACCGCACCCGCAACGCCGGGTTCCGCAGGCAGCAGCGCCGCCAGCCGGCGCACCGCGTCCGGTTCGACCGCGTGCGCGTGTTCGCGCGCGGCGAGTGCCGTCAGCCGCTCGGCCCCCGCGGCATCGATTTCGGGCAGCACCGGGCGCAGGATTGCGTGCGCGACCATCAGCGCGACGATGCGCGGCGCGTGGCGGGTGACGAGCAGCTTGAGGACCTCGTCCGCGATACGCTCGCGCGACAATGCCATCAGGTCGTTGGCGCGCGCCGCGCACGCCGCCAGCCCGTCGGCGTCGGGCCGGTCGCCGAAGCGGGCCATGAAGCGGAAGAAGCGCAGGATGCGCAGATGGTCCTCCGCGATCCGGCGCAGCGGGTCGCCGATGAAGCGTACCCGGCCCTGCGCAAGGTCCGCGACGCCGCCGAAATAGTCGTGGATCCGGCCGTTCATCGGGTCGGCATAGAGCGCGTTGATCGTGAAATCGCGTCGCGCCGCGTCATCGTGCCAGTCGTTGGTGAACGCGACTTCGGCGTGGCGGCCATCGGTCGCGACGTCGCGGCGCAGCGTCGTGATCTCGACCGGGCCGCCCGCCAGCACCGCGGTGACAGTGCCGTGCGCCAGCCCGGTGGGAACGACGCGAACGCCGGCGGCACGCAGCCGCGCCATTACCTCGTGCGGGGCATGCAGCGTCGCCAGATCGATGTCGCTCGCCTCGATCCCGACCAGCGCATCGCGGACTGCGCCGCCGACGAAGCGCACTTCGTCTTGCGCCGCGCCGAGCAGCTGGACGAGCGCGCCCAGCCCCTCGCGCGCGCGCCAGCGCATCGGCGGCAGCGTGACGTCAGACGTGCTCAACGCGGCCAGTCCAGCCGCCGGCCGAGATTGATCAGCATCGCGGCGGTCGCGCCCCAGATGCGGCGACCGTTCCATTCGATCTCGTAATAATGACGCATCCGTCCCTGCCATTCGCGCGCGCGCCGCACCTGGTTGCCGGGATCGAGCACGAAGGCGAGCGGCGCCTCGAAAATGTCGTGGACCTCCTGCGGCGCCGCCTGCAACGCGATATCGGGCGGGATGACCCCGATCACCGGGGTCACGTCAAAGCCGGTGACGGTGCGATAGCGATCGCCGACGCCCACGACCGTCACATGTGCCGGGTCGAGCGCAATCTCCTCCTGCGCCTCGCGCAGCGCCGCGGCGACCGCATCCGCATCCGACGCATCGATCCGGCCGCCGGGAAAGGCGACCTGTCCGGCATGGGTGCGCAGGCCTTGCGTCCGTTCGGTCAGGATCAGGCCGGGTGCGGCGCGGTCGGTGATCGCGACGAGCACCGCCGCGGGCAGGCCGTCACCGGGCGCTGGATCGGCAGGGTCGAAGGTGTCGCCGGGGATCGGCGCGGCGGCGTCCGACATTTCATCCAGCGCGCGGCGCAGGCGCTCGGCCAACGTCATGCCGCGGCAAACGGAAAGAATGCGCCGTCGCTCCACAGCCCGGGCGGTTCCGATCCGTTGGTTATCGCCGTTTCGGCCAGTTCGTAGAATACCGGTCGGGCGATCAGCGCGTCGAGTGCGTCGCGCACCCTCAGATAAGGGCGTGGCCCTTCGGCCGACTCCGCGATGCGGATCGGATGGGCGGCCCCCGCGGTGACCAGATCGCCGGTATTGAGCTGAAAGGCGAGCCGCGCCGCGCTGCCCGTGCCCGCCGCCTTCACCGCGACGGCGACGAACGGCGCGTCCTCGACCGCGATGTCGAGCTTTTCGACCGGCGTGACGAGGACGAAACCGCCGTCCGCCTCGCGCCGCAACAGGGTGGAGAACAGGCGGACCATCGCCGGCCGCCCGATCGGCGACCCCTGATGATACCAGGTGCCGTCGCGCGCGATCCGCATCTCGCTGTCGCCGCAATGGGGCGGGTCCCATTGCGCGACGGGGGGCAGGCGGCGCGCTTCGACCAGGCGCGCGATATCGGGAAGCGAAAGGCTCGACAGGTCGGGCGGCGGCGGCATCGGCATGGCTGCGTGGATACGCACGAACGGCGCGGCGCGCAAAGCCCTCACACGCCCGGCGGATCGACCAGCGCCGTCAGCCGCGCTTCGACGATGCCGGCGCAGTCGGGTACGTCCGCGCCGCGCGCCAGCAGCCGGTGCCGCTCGACCGGGCCGGGCAGCCGCCACGCGCCGGTCCGATCGGCGGTGAAGCCGAAGAACCGGCCATAATATTCGGGGTCGCCGACCAGCATCAGCCGCTGGAACTCCGGGCGTGGCCTGCGCTCGACGCGCTCGAGCAGCCGCTCCATCAATCTGCGCCCGATGCCGCCGCGCTGGAGGTCGGGCGCGACCGCAACCGGGCCGACCATCACCATCGGGACGGTCTCCCCCGAATCGCACCTGATCTGCACCGGCCAGCACTGGATGCTGGCGATCAAGCTGCCCTCTGCGTCGACGACAGCCTCGCTCAACGCGGCAATTGCGGCGGTCCCGGCGCGCACGCGATAGGCGGTGCGTTGTATCCGGTCCGTGCCGAACGCCGCGTCGAGCAGCGCATCGACGTCGTCGGGGGCGACCGAGGTCAGCGGGACAAAGCGAATCATCAACGGTTCCGTCTGCCCGGTGGACGCAGCGGGCGGCGCGCCTTAGCGTCGAATCGGTGCGCGGCAAAGCATCGCGCATGCGGGGAGGAACGCCATCGCCATGAAGCTTTATGATTCGCCCTGGGCACCCAGCCCGCGCCGGGTCCGCATTTACCTGGCCGAAAAGGGGATCGAGGTGCCGCGCGTCAACATCGACCTGCGCGCCGCGGAACATCTCGGCGCCGATTATCTGGCGGTCAATCCGCGCGGCGCGGTCCCCGCGCTCGAACTCGACGATGGCGAGGTCATTTGCGAATCCTCCGCGATCTGCCGCTATTTCGAGGCGCTGCATCCCGATCCCCCGCTGTTCGGCACGACGGCGGTGGAGATCGCCCGGATTGAGAGCTGGACGCGCCGGATCGAGCAGGACGGCTATGCCGCGGTCGTCCATGTCCTGCGCAACACCGCGCCCGCGTTCAAGGATCGCGCGCTGGTCGGCGCCGCCCCGGCCGCGCCGCAGATCCCCGAACTCGCCGCGCGCGGCACGTTGATGTGGCGGGCCTTCGTCGCCACGCTCGACCAGCGGCTGGGGGCGAGCGAATGGGTGGCCGGCGACCGCTTCAGCTTTGCCGACATCACCGCGCTGATCACCGTCGACTTCGCCGCGCGGTGCAAGCTCGACACGCCGGAGGATGCCACCCACCTGCGCCGCTGGCACGCAGCCGTCAGCGCCCGACCGTCTGCGGCCGCCTGATTTCCGGCTTTGCGTGGCGGGAGGCGAGGATTAAGGGGCGGGACGAAATTGTTTCGGGAACCGCCTCCTTGTCCGATCGCCTCCAGCTTCATGTCCTCGATTTCGACGTCAATGTGCTGACCGGCATCTATTCGGAGGAAACGCACCTTCCCCAGCCGCTGCGCATCTCGATCACCGTCGACCTCGACTGCGCCGAACATTACGCGCCCGACACACCCTTGTCGGCGTCCAAGAACTATCTCGACCTCAAGCACGCGGCATCGACCGCCTTGCCGCCGGGCGTCCACTTCACATTGATCGAAGGGGTGGCGGATCACATCGCCGAAACCTTGTTCGTCCAGGATGATCGCGTGCGCCGGGTCGAGGTAAAGATCATCAAGCTCGCGATCGCCGAAGCCGGCGAATCGATCGGCATCACCCTCGAGCGGCATCGCCGGTGACCGGGCGGCGCCCGATCGCGCTGGTGACCGGCGGGTGCCGCCGCGTCGGCGCGGCGATCGCCGCGCGACTGGGGGAGGGGGGCTATGACCTCGCGCTGCACGGTGGCCACCGCCTCGATCCCGATCCCGAACTGATTGCGCGGCTCGATCGTGCCGGCGCGGCGTACCGATTGCTCCGTGCCGACCTGAGCATCGCGGCACAGGTCGACGGGTTGATCGACGATGCGGCGGCGGCGTTTGGGCGTCCGGTACGTCTGCTCGTCAACAACGCGTCGCGTTTCGACGCGAACGAGGCTGGGCTGCCCGACATGGCGGCGCTGATCGACTATTTCGCGGTGAATGCGGCTGCGCCCTTCCGCCTGGCGGTTCGGCTGGCGGCCCAGGCAGACGACAATGCCGACGCGGCGGGCGGGCGCGCCGTCGTCAACCTGCTCGACCAGCGCATCGACCATCCCAATCACGACCAGATCGCCTACACGCTGTCGAAACAGGCGCTGGCGGCGGCGACGCGCACGCTCGCGGTGGCGCTTGCACCGGGGGTGCGCGTGAACGGCGTCGCGCCGGGGCTGACGCTGCCGACCGCAGATTATGACGCGGTCCAGATGGAAAGACTGGCGTCGATGATGCCGCTGCGCCGTCTACCCAACCCTGCCGATATCGCGGAGGCGGTCCATTATCTGGCGACCGCGCCCGCAGTGACCGGACAGACGCTGTTCGTCGACGGCGGCGCGGCGATGACCGGCTTCGAGCGAGATTTCGTCAACCTCGCCCGCGACTGAGCGCCGGGGGGGCGACGTCAGCGGCGCAGCGGGTCGCCACAGGCGCCGACCTGGCGGCGCACGAAGTCGTAATCTTCGCGCGCGGCGTCCGCGGTGCCGGGTTCGGTGTTGGCGAGGCTCGATTCGGGCAATTGCGCGGGCAGCTCGCACGCCAGCCGGTAGCCGAGCAGGCTGTCGCGCGGCGGGGGCGGCGCGGCTTCGCCGACGATGTCGCCGAGCGCCACCGACCAGCTGCGCGCCTGGCCCGGACGGCGCAGGACGAGCAGCGATACGGGGGTGCCGTCGGCGGTGTTCAGGAACACCTGCGTCTCACCTTCGCCCGGCAGCGTCCCGGGGACATGAAAGGCGTTGCCCGGCGAAGAGATCGCGGGCGGCGCATCGGGGCTGAGTGCCGCGGTCACCACGGCGCGGACCCGCGCGTCGGCAGGCGCGGTCCAGTCGAGCGTCGCCGACGGGTCGATCAACTGGACCTGGTCGGCGCGTCCCGAAACGGAACGGGCGAACAGGATCAGGCGACGCTTGGCGAGCTTGGGCGCGCGACCGCGCGCGTCGAGCGGAACGTCGATCAGGAAACCGATCCGCGGCGGCAGGGCGCTGCTCCCGCGAATCAGCGCGCCGACGTCGGCGTTGACATAGAATCGCGCATGCCCTGCAGGAACGCCAGCAGCCTCCGGCCCCGTGATTCGGGCGGTTGACCGCACCGTCGCGTCGATCACCAGCGGGGCGCGAAACACCAGGCCGGCGACGCGATGATAGTCGGGTGCTTCGATAACGGCCGCGGGCGGCCCGGATCGGGTCTGTGCACCGGCCGGCAAACCCGGCAAAATCAAGGCAAATAAAGCGGTTATGGAGGTAAATCGGGACATGACGGTTCCATTACGCGGAAAATCGGGCGTCATATAGCAACAAAAACCAGCCCTGCGGCTTATACATTTGTTGCGCCTGACAAAGCGTTTGCGTCATCCCGGACGGCGGGATACAGGTTTGGCAGACATCATGTCGTGCGCGGCATCGGTGTGTGCGGTGTTGTCGGTGCCTTCGATGAAGGGCCGTCGCCGTGTCCATGTCGGGATTTAGGGAGTTTGGTTGCGGAATGGCCTATGCTGACCGGAACACTGGAAGCAGCCGTTTGGTGGCGATCGTTACGGTCACCATCATCATGGCTGTGCTGGGCTACGCGTTTATAACCGGCCTGGCCTATAAATATGTTAAGAAGGCCCAGGCGGATCTGGAGGCGTTCGATATCATCGAACCGCCGCCGCCGCCGGAGGAAGTGCCGCCACCGCCGCCGCCGCCGGATCAGCCGGTGACCCAGCCGCCGCCGGTCGTGACGCCGCCGCCGATCGTGCGTTCGAACACGCCGCCGCCGGTCGTGATCCAGTCCGTGACGACGCCGCCCGCCAATTATGCGCCGATTCCCACGACCGCGCCGCCGGTTCCTGCCGCTCCCGTCGCGCCCCCCGCGCCGGTGGTCAGCAAGGCTGCGGGTCCGAAGGGAAATCCCGCCGAGTGGGTGACGACCGACGATTATCCGTCGCGTTCGCTCAGCGCCGGCGAGGAAGGGACGACCGCGGTCAGCTGGGACATTAACGAACAGGGCCGGATCGAGAATTGCCGCGTCACCGCGTCGAGCGGATCGCAGGCGCTGGATCGTGCGGCGTGCGCCGCGCTGACCCGCCGCGGGCGCTACACGCCCGCGAAGGATCAGAACGGCAATCCGATCCGGTCGTCGTCGTCGCGCCGGATCGTCTGGAAAATTCCTCAATAGTCGGGGCCGCGGCGCCGTCGTGGCGCGCGCGATCCACCATGCTGAAACTTAAAAACCGTTGATCAAGGGAAACCATTGAACATGCTGACCACCATTCTTGCCGCTGGCGCTCCGGCCGGTGAAAATCCGTACGGGCTGTCCGCTGCGCTGCGCGAAGGCGGGCTGATCGCCCAGGGTACCTTCACGATTCTGGTGCTGTTCCTCTTCGTTTCGCTCTACATCATGATGACCAAGCTGTTCGAACAGCAGAAGATCATGAACCAGGCCAAGCGGGTCCGCGCGACCTTCTGGTCGTCGAACAGCCTGCGTGAGGGCGCGACGAAGCTCGAGCAGAACAGCGCCTATCGCCAGATCGTCGACGACGGCATCGCCGCTCAGGAGCAGCACAAGCTGCTGACCGATCCGGTCGAGGCGCATGACTGGCTGCACGGCTCGCTGGCGCGTTCGGAAGCGGCGATCAATTCGCAGCTCACCGCCGGTCTTGCCTTCCTGGCGACCGTCGGCGCGACCGCGCCGTTCATCGGCCTGTTCGGGACCGTGGTCGGCATCTATCGCGCGCTGATCAAGATCGGTTCGTCGGGCCAGGCGTCGATCGACGCGACCGCCGGTCCGGTGGGTGAGGCGCTGATCATGACCGCGCTCGGTCTGGTCGTCGCGGTGCCTGCGGTGCTTGCCTTCAACTGGCTGCAGCGCCGCAACAAGGCGATCGCGGAAGAGCTCAGCGCCTTCTCGAACGATGTGCTCGGCTATCTGGCGTCGAACGGCGCGGTCCGTCCGGTCGCCGCGACCAAGAAGGGTCCGACCCCGCCGGCCCCGAAGACGACCGCCGGTCAGGCCGGTGGCGTCAAGACCACTGCGGCGTGACGTGAAGCGGCGCGCACATCCGGGCGCGCCGTTCTTGCTGTTGCGCGGAAAAATGGGACATGCCCTTGTTATCCCCTGCGGATCGCCGGGCATGTCTCGCGACATTGTGTAGGAACTGAAGAATGGCAATCAGCACAGGCGGTGGTGGCGACGATGCCCCCCTGTCGGACATCAATACCACGCCGCTCGTCGACGTGATGCTGGTGCTCCTCATCATCTTCCTGATCGCGGTGCCGGTGGTGCTCGAGACGGTGAAGCTGGACCTGCCCAAGGTGGAGTACGAAGTGACTGTCACCAAGCCCGAGAACGTGCTGCTGTCGGTGAAGGGTGGCGCGGACGGCTGCGAGGTCTATTGGCTGACGAGCCGACTGACGAGCGAGGAGCTGCTGACGCGCGCGGTCAAGAAGCTGGAGGACGAGGTCGCGCGTCAGGGCGGACCCAACGCAGCCGGCCTCGAGCTTCCCGAAGTGCATATCCGTGGCGACGTGAACACCCCCTATCGGTGCATCGGCGGCGCCATCTATACGATGCAGCAGGCCGGTTTTCCCAAGGTCGGGTTCATTTCCGAGCCGCAAAAGCTCGGCAGCTGATTTCGTCGCGTGAAGGAGTAGTTTGACATGGCAATGAGCGCAGGCCGCGACGACGGCGAGCCGATGATGGAAATGAACACCACGCCGCTGATCGACGTGATGCTGGTGTTGCTGATCATGTTCATCATCACCATCCCCGTGCAGACGCACGCGGTGAAGATCGATCTGCCGCAGCCGGACCCGAACCAGCAGAAGGACATCATCGACAGCCAGAAGAACAAGGTGCTGATCGATGCCAACGGGAACATCCTGTGGAATGGCGCGCCGGTCGACGAAGTGACGCTCGCCCAGTATCTCGACCAGACGACGGCGATGAGCCCGGAGCCCGAGTTGCACCTGCAGCCCGACGCGGCCGCGCGGTATGAAAAGGTCGACCAGGTGCTGGCGATCATCAAGCGCGCGAATGTGACCAAGCTGGGTTTTGTCGGCAACGAGCAGTATCGCTCCGATTTCTGACCCTGGAAACCATATCACGACAAAAGGGCGGTCCCGCGGGGCCGCCCTTTTTTGTTTCGTCCGCCGTCGTCGACCGTGCTCGCACGGGTGAGCGCGACCTTGTATGCGTTGCGACCCTTGCGACTTGGCCTGTGGCGGCTGTCACCGGGTCCGACCCTCGCGGTTCGCTGCATGTTTACAACCGCGTCGCGGCAAAAATGTCGCCATTTTGTCATATTCGTTGCCGCGTATCGCTGTGCCACGCGCCGGGCGGTCGTGGAAAAACAGTCTTTCGGAACAAATTTGCCTAAAATACTGGCTTGTCCTGTCGTCATATAAGTGTCACAACAAAGACACCGAAACGTAACATTAGGACAGGAGCCCAATCATGAAGCACGTTGTTACCCTCCACCTTGTCGCGGCGCTGGCTGCGGTCTCCACCGCACCAGCGTATGCGCAGGAACGCGCCGATCCCTATGCCCAGTCGCTGATCGCGCGCGGTGATTATGACACGGCGGAAAAGCGGCTGATGGCCGAAGCGCGGATTTATCCTGACAAGCCCGAAGTCCTGATCAACCTTGCCGCCGTCATGGCGCGGACCAACCGTCCGGAAAAGGCGGCGCAGCTCTATGCGCGCGTGCTGGCAGGCGAAGATGTCGAAATGCGGCTCGCCGGCGACCGCGTGGTCATGGCGCACCAGATCGCCGCCACCGGCATGTCGCGACTGAAGCCTGCAGTGAGTGCCACCGCGCTCGGCGCACGCTGACCGTCAGACAGCCCGGCGTGGTATCTCACGCCAAGCCGGGCGTACGACCGGGTGTCGCAAGGGCATCCGGCATTACCCTTCGCAAACCTAAAGCCGGGGCAGGGTGACACCACGCTGCCCCATATATTTGCCGGCACGGTCGGCATAGCTCGTCTCGCAGCTCTGATCCCCCTTGAGGAACAGGAACTGGCACGCGCCTTCGTTGGCATAAATCCGCGCGGGCAGTGGGGTGGTGTTCGAAAACTCCAGCGTCACATGCCCCTCCCATTCGGGTTCGAGCGGGGTTACGTTGACGATGATGCCACAGCGCGCATAGGTCGACTTGCCGAGGCAGATCACCAGCACGTCGCGCGGCACCCGGAAATATTCGACGGTGCGCGCCAGCGCGAAGCTGTTGGGCGGGATCACGCAGACATCGGTCTGGCGATCGACGAAGCTGTTCGCGGCAAAGTTCTTGGGATCGACGATGGCGCTGTCGACATTGGTGAAGATCTTGAACTCGTCGGCGACCCGTGCGTCATAGCCGTAGGAGGACAGACCATAGCTGATGCAGCCCTCGCGCCGCTGGGCCTCGACGAACGGCTCGATCATGCCGTGCGCCTGCGCCTGTTCGCGAATCCACCGGTCGGACATGATCATCTTAACGTCGCCCCTTGCTCGTGCGCACGGCTTTCGCGGGAATCGCCGGGTTGGGCAAGAGCGGGCGTGCGTGGCAGATCGGACTAGGCCCGCGTCGGGGTGGTCGCGATCGGTCCCGCCTGGCTTTCGGGCGACGCGCTTCCCGTTCGCGTTGACACCCACCAATGGATCGCCGCCCACAACAGCGTCCCTGCGATCAGGTCGATGCCGTAATGCCCGCCGATCGGGATGGTGGAGACGATGACCAGCGCGTTCCACGCCAGCATGAGCATGAAGATCGGCCGTGTCTGGCGCCACGCGAACGCAGTCATCCACGCGAGCGCGGTGTGGAACGAGGGAAAGGTCACGACGCCCTGGAGCTTGAGCATGTCGAGCGTGATCGGTCCGCCGCCGCGAAAATGATCGAAGGCGGGCAGATGATAGACACCGGCCCCTGCCGGCAGGCGCGCGGCGACATCGGGGGCGAGCCCGAGATGAGGAAAGGCACCGATCGCGGGGAACAGCGCCGCGCACCCTGCACAAAGTACGATCGCCGCCGCGAAGCTGAAGATCAGTCCCCACAGCGCCTCGCGGGACCCGCGCAGCGCAAGCACGACGGCGCTCAGGAAGATCAGCGGAAAGGAGCTGAGATAAGCGGCACCGAGCAGCGCGATGCGCACCGGCGACGCCGCCAGGTCCGCCGTCACCGCGGTGCTCGCAAAGCCGGTCGCGCGATCGATGGTCGCCAGCCACGGGTCGATCAGGGGCCGGTGGAGCGCGAGGCCAAGCTGGCTGATCGCACCGGCCGCCGCGCCGGATGCGATCAGCAGGGCCAGCGCGCCCAGCGCTTCACCCAGCCGCTGCGTATCGCCGCGCGCGCGATGGTGCCGATGCGCGCCCCACAAGATGGCGAGCAGGCCGGCCATCGACAGTAAAGGCAGTACGGTAACACTCGCACCGACACGAACACACAGCAGCACGGCGATCGGCAGGGCAACCAGCACGACCGCGATCGTCGCGTGATAGCCGCGGACCGGTACGGGCGGTGCGGGCACCGCGCGCGTGTGCGGATCGGCATGGGCGGAATTGGCCGGGGCCATCGTCGACATGGCCTAGGCTCTAGCGGTTACGGGTTAAGGCCGGCTCTACGACGCCCGCGCGTCAGGCGACCGCTACATGCCCAGGCTGGCGGGACCGAAGGCATAGGGCAGCAGGTCGGACAGTCGGTGATGCTCGATCTGGCCCCCCGACAGCCCGGAGCAGTAAATATCCAGCTCGCGATGCCCCATCTGTGCCGCCTCGTTCAGCACCTGACGACATCGCCCGCACGGCCTTACGGGCGTGTCGCCCGCTTCATCGGTCCGCATCATGCCGCCGACAATGCCGACCGCGACGATGTCGGTCAGCCGCCCCTGGCTGTTCGCCGTGGCGCAGGCGACGGTTTCGGCACATAGCGACAGGCCGTAGCTCGCATTCTCGAAATTCGCGGCGCGGATGATCGATCCGTCGGTCAGAAGCAGCGCCGCGCCGACCGCGAAACCCGAATAGGGCGCATGCGCGCGCGTTGCCGCCTCGCGTGCGGCGGCGATCAGGCGGTCGGCGACCGGGTGGTCCGAAATCACGTTCATGGGGCCACCACACTCCATCTGACCGGTCCCGCGACGCCGTCGATCCGGCGCATGTCGCTTGCCTGCCACAATCGCCACGGCCGCGCGAGGTAATCGGGCGCGAACCAGTTGCGCGCGGCCCATAACGGACGGTCGACGGCACGGCTCAGCGCGAAGCGCGCCTCGACCGCGGGTGCGATGCGGATCAGCATCGGCAGCTGCATGTGCCGCTCGGCGATCGCCAGGAAGCGGCGGACATGATTTGCAGCGGCTGCCGGGGTCATCGCGCGCGCGCAGTCGGGGACCTCGTCGATTGCGAGCACGCCCGGCAACGCATCTTCGGTTCGCGGCACCATGCGCAGGTACAGCGCGGCCTGCGCGCCCGCGGGTTCGCACAGCGACAGGACATGTACGGCACCGCGCCGCACATTGCCGTGGGCCAGCGCCGCCCAGTGCGCGGCGAAGCGCCGATCGCGGGTCGCAATGCCCGCGGTCGCCCTGAGATAGACGAAATCGACGCCCTGTGCCGCGGCAATCGGCCAGTCGACAGGACCGTCGGTCTCGTCGATCGTCATGCCCTGCAGCGCGAAATCGCTCCGGTCCGGTGCCCATCCCGCCGCCAGCGCGCGCGCGCCCGCGACCAGCAGCGCCGCCGCCACCACGAGCGCGACGACGATCGCGACCTGGCCGCGATAGGATGGGCCGCCCGTCACGCCCGTCAGCCGCGGATGTGGAGGACGCAGATCAGCGTGAACAACCGGCGCGCGGTATCGAAATCGATCGCGATCTTGCCATCCAGCCGCTCGCGCAGCAATTCGGCGGCTTCGTTGTGGATCGCGCGCCTGGCCATGTCGACGGTCTCGATCTGCATCGGCGTCGCCTGGCGGATCGCCTTGTAATAACTGTCGCAAATCGCGAAGTAATCACGGATCGGCCGGCGAAACCGGGCCAGCCCCAGCACCAGCGTCTCCAGATGCGCGCCATTGTCGCGCATGATGTCGATGGCCAGCCGCCCTTCCTCGACATGCAGGTGGATGCGATAGGGCCCGGCATAGCCGTCCTCATGCGCGCGCGCCGGCTTGAAATAATTGCCCTCGAGCAGGTCGAAGATCGCGATCCTGCGCTCCTGTTCGATGTCCGCGTTGCGCCACAGGATGGTGCGTTCATCCAGCGAGATGTCGATGATGCGCGGGTCGGACATGACATCGTCAGCGATGGCGGTTTCGCCGCGCCAAATCAACGGGCCAATTCGGCGCGCCGATCGCCTGTCCACAGCTTTACCAACCGCAATCTTGCACCACGGCGCTTGAGGTGCGTCGCCCCGTCTGAAAGAGAGGGGGGATGGCGCGTGACGATTCCCCTTCGACCCCCGGCGGCGATCCCGTTCGCCTGCCCCAGAATGTCGAGGCGGAGGCCGCGCTGCTCGGCGCGATGATGATCGACAACCGCCTGGCCGACGACATGATCGAGGAGCTGGAGCCCGACCATTTCTTTGAACCCGTGCACGGCCGGATTTTCGAGAAGATTGCGCGGCTGCGCCAGTCGGACATGCTGGCGACCCCGGTGACGTTGCGCCCGTTGTTTGTCGACGATGCCGGCATGGCGCAATTGGGCGGCCCGGCCTATCTCGCCCAGCTGACCGGCAGCGGCGCGGCGCTGATCGGCGCGCGCCAGTTCGCGCGGCAGATTCGCGATCTCGCCATGTTGCGGGCGCTGATTACCGTCGGGCGCGGTCTGGTCGAAAAGGCGATGGACACCAGCGAGGCGGTCGATCCCGCCGCGCAGATCAAGGAAGCCGAAGAAGCGCTGTTCTCGGTCGCCGGCGACGCCGGGTCGGCGAACACCGTCAAGAGCTTTGCCGAGGCGACCAAGCTGGCGGTCAAGATGGCCGACCGCGCGCTCAATTCGGGCGGCAATTTGTCGGGGATCACCACCGGGCTGGAAAGCGTCAATGCGCGCACCGGCGGGATGCAGCGCTCCGACCTCATCATCCTGGCCGGACGTCCGGGCATGGGCAAGACGTCGCTGGCAACCAACATCGCCTTCAACGCCGCGCGCCGGTGGATGGACGACCAGAAGCTGGGCATCGGCAAGGATCGCTCGCCCGGTGCTAAAGTCGCCTTTTTCAGCCTCGAAATGTCGGCGGACCAGCTCGCGACCCGTATCCTTGCCGAACAATCGGGGATCAGTTCCGAAGCGCTGCGCATGGGCAAGATCAGCAAGGCCGAGTTCACGCGCCTGGCCGACGCGGCCGCGGATCTCGAGCAATTGCCGCTCTATATCGACGATACTGCCGGGCTGACGATCAGCGGGCTGCACACGCGCGTCCGCCGCCTGCAATCGCGGCTCAATTTCGAGCTGGGGCTGGTCGTCGTCGACTATCTCCAGCTGCTGCAGGGCAGCGGGCGCAATTCGGGCGACAATCGCGTCCAGGAAATCTCTGAAATCTCGCGCGGGTTGAAGACGCTGGCCAAGGATCTGAACGTGCCGGTGATCGCGCTGTCGCAGCTCAGCCGCGCGGTGGAGCAGCGCGAGGACAAGCGGCCGCAGCTTTCCGACCTGCGCGAGTCCGGTTCGATCGAACAGGACGCCGACATCGTGCTGTTCGTCTATCGCGAGGATTATTACGTCGCCGCCAAGGAGCCGAAGCGGCCGCGCGAGGGCGACGATGCGCGAATCTTCGAGGATCACGCGCAATGGGCGCAGGATATGGAGCGCGTCTTCGGCCTGGCCGAGCTGATCATCGCCAAGCAGCGCCATGGTGCGACGGGCAAGGTGACGCTGAAGTTCGAGCCTCAGATCACGCGGTTCAGCGATTATGTCGGCGACGGTTTCGCGGGGGGCATAGGCGACTGATTTCGCCCTCGTGCGTTGAGCGCCGGCCGAAAAGGGGAATACAGCAATGCCGGGTGGTTTGATCGCACTGCTTGACGATGTCGCCGCGCTGACCAAGATCGCGGCGTCCTCGCTCGACGACGTTGCGGCGGCGGCGGGGCGTGCGGGCACCAAATCGGCGGGGGTCGTCATCGACGACGCGGCGGTCACGCCCAGTTATGTCGTCGGCCTGTCGCCCGATCGCGAAGTGCCGATCATCGCGAAGATCGCGGTGGGGTCGCTGCGCAACAAGCTGCTATTCATCCTGCCCGTCGCGCTGGCGCTCAGCGCGCTGGCACCGTGGCTGATCACCCCGATCCTGATGCTCGGCGGGACCTATCTGTGTTTTGAAGGGGCGGAAAAGGTCTGGGAGAAGCTGTCGGGTGCGCATCATGCCGATGAAGTGATCGAGATCACCGATCCCAAGGCGCTCGAAGCGCGCCAGGTCGGCGGGGCCATCCGAACCGACTTCATCCTGTCGGCGGAGATCATGGCGATCGCGCTCGCCGACCTGACCGGCCGCAGCATCGGGACCCAGGCGGCGGTGCTCGCGCTGGTCGGAATCGGCATCACGATCGCGGTCTACGGCGTCGTTGCGCTGATCGTGAAGATGGACGATTTCGGCCTCTATCTGGCCAAGCGCCCGGGCGGTACCGCGCAGATGCTGGGCCGCGGGCTGGTGCGCGGGATGCCGGCGCTGCTCCGCGCGCTCAGCCTGATCGGTACCGCCGCGATGGTGTGGGTCGGCGGCGGCATCATCATCCACGGGCTGGCGGCATTCGGCTTTGCGACGATCGAGCACATCGTACACGACGCGGCGGTGGCGGTCGGCCATGCCGTGCCGGCGATCGGCGGGATCCTCGAATGGCTGGTCACGGCGATCGGCTCGGCGATCGTCGGGCTGGCGGTGGGTGCAATCGTCGTCCTGGTCGTGTCGCGCTTTCACCGCGACGGACATGGCGAGGCGCAGGTCGCCTGAGCGCGGTCAGCCGAAGGGCAGGCGGTGCCGGATCGGCTCGGGGTCGAGCATGATGCGGATGTCGCGGATCAGCCCTGACGTGTGGCGGACGATGATCGCGCACGGAATGGTGCCGAGCCCGCCATGTTCGGCGTGGAACGTGAACTCGGTTTCGACCAGTAGCGTGTCGGCGCACGACCAATAGTCGAGGAAACTCCCGCCCACCGATTCGAGCGCGTCGAACAGACGCATCAACTGGCGCAGCGAAGCGATCTTCTCCACGGCGGGGGCACGGTTGCCGATGCGCAGATGGCAATCGTCACCCATCAGGACCGCCCAGCCGCTATGGTCGGGATGCTCCAGCAAGGCCGCGAGCGTCTGGCGGATAATATCGTCGTCGGCCCTGGTCACTGCGCCTCCGACTCGATGTGATAAGCTGACCCGCTATACCACCCCGCCGGTTTTGCCGGTGTCGCGTAACTGCTTGAAAGGCGCGACACTTGCGATGTTGTGGTACCGCCGGCGCCGCATCGCACGAATTCGTCAGTCGCGTGGCGGTAGACCCGCGCGCAGCTCGTCCAGCCACGTGGTCGCCACGCTGTCCGACGGCGCGCGCCAGTCGCCACGCGGGCTCAGCCCCCCGCCGGCCGAAACCTTGGGACCGTTGGGCATTGCCGAACGCTTGAACTGGCTCGTCTGAAAAAAGCGTTTGAGGAACCGTTCGAGCCACATCGCGATTTCGCCCAGATCATGGCCGATCCGGCGGGCATCGGGATAATCGGGCGGCCATTCGCCCGCCGCCGCATCGCGCCAGGCATGCCAGGCGAGGAACGCGATCTTCGACGGCTTGAGCCCCTGGCGCACGACATGGTGAAGGAAGAAGTCGTTGAGCGGGAAGGGGCCGATCAGCGCCTCGGTCCGCTGGATCACGCCATCCGCGCCTGCGGGCACCAGTTCGGGCGAAATCTCGGTCGCCAGGATCGCGTCGAGCACGCGATCGGTGTCGGCGTCGAACTGGCCGGTCCGGATACACCACCGGATCAGGAACTGGATCAGCGTCTTGGGCACGCCGCAATTCACCGCGTAATGGCTCATCTGGTCGCCGACGCCATAGGTGCACCAGCCCAGCGCCAGCTCGGACAGGTCGCCGGTGCCGACCACCAGCCCTTCGCGCTGATTGGCGATGCGGAACAGATAATCGGTGCGCAGCCCCGCCTGGACATTTTCGAACGTCACGTCATGCACCGGCTCGCCGGCGGCAAAGGGGTGGCCCAGATCGCCGAGCATCTGGCGCGCGGCGGGGCGGATGTCGATTTCGGCGCCCGTGATCCCCAGTGCGCTCATCAGCGCCCACGCATTGGCGCGGGTCGCCTCGCCCGTCGCGAATCCCGGCATGGTGAAGCCCAGAATGTCGGTGCGCGGCCGGTTCAGCCGGTCGAACGCCTTGGCCGCGACGATCAGCGCATGAGTCGAATCCAGCCCGCCCGAAATGCCGATCACCAGCCGCTTGACGCCGCTTGCGACGACGCGCTGGCGCAATCCCTCCACCTGGACGTTGAACGCCTCATAGCTGTCGGCGTCGAGCGTCACCGGATCGTCGGGAACGAACGGAAAGCGCGCGATCGCCCGGATTACGCCGCGATCGGCGAACTCCGGCCGGTGATCGAAGGTGATGCGCCGAAATCGCTGTTCCGGATGACCCCTGGCGGCGGCGCAGTCGTTGAACGTGCCCGTCCGCATCCGCTCCAGCCTCAGGCGCTCGACATCGACATCGGCGAGCAGCAACTCGCACGCGACATCGAACCGCTCGGACGAGGCGATCTGTTCGCCCAGTTCGTGCACCATCCCCTGGCCGTCCCAGGCGAGATCGGTGGTGCTTTCGCCGGGTCCCGACGCCGAATAGACATAGGCGGACATCGTCCGTGCCGATTGCGCGGCGCACAGCAGCGCGCGCTCGCGCGCCTTGCCGATCAGGATGTTGGACGCCGACAGGTTGCACAGGATGAGCGCGCCGGCCAGCGCCCCCTCGGTCGAGGGCGGCAGCGGTGCCCAGTAATCCTCGCAGATCTCGGCGTGAAACACGAAGTCGTCGAGGTCCCCGGCGGCAAAGATCAGATCGGTGCCGAATGGTGCCCGCTGGCCCGCCACTTCGATATCCAGGCCGACGAGCCCCATTCCCGACGCGAAATACCGCTTCTCGTAATATTCACGGTAATTGGGCAGGTAGGTTTTGGGGACGACCCCCAGCACGCGCCCGCGCGAAACCGCGACCGCGCAGTTGTAAAGTCGCCCGTTGCGCCGCAGCGCCGCGCCAAGCAGCAGCACCGGGGCCAGGTCGCGGCTGGCGGCGATGACCTCGGCCAGCGCGTGTTCGCTGGCTGCGATGATCGCGTCCTGCAGGTGAAGGTCGTCGAGCGCATAGCCGGTCAGGTTGAGCTCGGGATAGACCAGCAGGTCGGCATGGGCGTCGTGCCCCTGCCGCGCGAGATCGATCGCGGTGCGCGCATTATATGCTGGGTCCGCGACCCGGCTGAGTGGGGTGCAGGCAGCGACGCGGATCAGCCCCTGCGCCTGGCCGGCGTAGAAGCGGTGCGGAGCGGCGGCGGGGGCGGGACCGGTCATGCGCCGCAGGCTTAAGCCGTTCCGCCGCGCAACGCCACACCCTGCGGCACCTGATCGACCGCGGTACCGATCTTGAACGCAATGCGTTGAAACGGTTCCGCGCCCCGGTGCATTCCGCTATTCGTGCAGGCGACAGGAGGGTGCGTTGACCCATCTCAGGACGATTGCGGCGGGCCTTGGTGCTGCGCTGACATTGGCGACAGCTACGGTGGCGGATGCCCGGCAAGTCTCCGGGTTGGACGTCGAACGCGCGGCGATATCGATGCGCCCCGGACAGTCCTTCTGGTCAGCCGACCGTGGTGACCCGCGCCAGCCGGTGCGGATCGTGGTCAGCCTGCCGATGCAGCAATTGTTCGTCTATCGCGGCCGGGCGCTGATCGGCGCGTCGACCATCTCGTCGGGCACCCGCGCCAAGCCGACCCCGGTCGGTGAGTTCACCATTCTGCAGAAACGGCCTTTCCACCGTTCCAACCTCTACAGCGACGCGCCGATGCCGTTCATGCAGCGGCTAACCTGGGACGGCATCGCGCTTCATGGCGGTGATCTGCCGGGCTATCCTGCGTCGCACGGCTGCATTCGCCTGCCCACGGATTTCGCGCGCGAGCTGTTTGCGCTGACCGGATTGGGTGCCGAAGTCGCGGTGCTCGGCCGCGCGGTGCCCTATCCGGCGTTCCGGCCCCAGCTGGCCGCACCGATGCTGAACGTCGCGCCCGACCTGCTCGCCGACGAGAGCCTTGCCTCGGTCAGCCTTCCTCGCTTTCGAGTGAATGGAGGATCCGCGCGCCGGCCATGAACACCGCCACCGGGCACAGTGCGAACAGCATCCAGCCGCCGAAGCCTGGGTATTGCTGGAGGTAATGCACGCCGCGCTCCGTCGCCCCCAGGCTCAGGCCGTAAATCACGGCAAAGGCCTCGAACTTGGTCTTGATGACGAACAGACGCGCGAACTTGGTAAACATGCCGTTAGTAAAGCAAGCCCCGGACCACTCGCGGCAATCCGCGAGTCGTCGTCGAGCGCCCAGTTCAATCTGTCAAAAGTTCCGACAACTCCATGGCGCTGAGCAGGGCATGACGCGCCGATTCGATCTGCAGGATCAGCTCAGGATCGGCGATCTGGTCGGGCGCGATTTCTTCGGGCCAGCGCGCGGCGACGATCTCGGCGATGCGATCGAGCCGTGCCTCATCGACGATGAAGCGCGGATCGACCCGCTCTGGATCGGCGACGACGCGCAGGCGCAGACAGGCGGGCCCGCCGCCATTCGCCATCGACTGGCGAACGTCGACGACCTCCAGCCGCCGGATCGGGCCGTTGCCCGCGACATGCTCCTGCAACCAGTCCCAGACGGCCGGCGTGTCGCGTGCCTCGGTCGGCAGGATCAGCGCCATCCCGCCATCGCCGGGCAGCGTCACCAGCTGGGCATTGAACAGATAGGAGCTGATCGCGTCGGCCAGGCTGACCCGAGCGGCCGGCACCTCGACGATCTCGACCTCGGGCATGCGCGCGCGCAGCTCGGCATGGGTGCCCAGCCGGTCGGCAAAGGCGAATTCGTGCGTGAACAGCACCGGACCGTTGGCGACCGCCACCACGTCGTTGTGGAATGCGCCCGCCGCGATCGCGATCGTCGACTGTTCGACGAACAGGCAGCGTTCGGGCGACAGCCCGTGGCGCCGCGCGATCGCCTCGCTGGCATCGCGCGACTGGCGGGCGGGGAAGGGGCCACCCGCCACGCCATAGACGAACACCTCCAGCCCCGCCGCGTCATGCGTGCGAGTCAGCCGCATATGGTTGGCCGCGCCCTCGTCGCCGAACGGCGGCGGGACGGGGGCGTGGACGACGAACGCTGGATCCGCAAACGCCACGCGCAGCTGCGCGAGCGTGCCCGGCCATTCATGGCTGCGATGCTTCATCGTCACCAGATTGGCGACGCTCAAATGGCACTTGCCGTCGGCGGTGTCGGGGGCGGGCGACACGGTCGCGGCATTGGCGGCCCACATCGCGGATGCCGACAGGGCCTGGGCCTGCAAATGCCGCGGCGCGTCGGCGTAGCGCGTGCCCAGCGACGCCAGCCATGCGTGGTCGGGGCGTGCGAGTGGATAGAAGATGCCCTGCGCCAGCCCCAGGCGCAGATTGGCGCGCATCTTCTCGATCCCCTGCAGCGCGGCGGCGCGTGGCGCGGAAATATTGCCGGAGTTGCGGGTCGCCGCCAGATTCCCCGGGCTCAACCCGGCATAATTGTGGCTGGGGCCGATCAGCCCGTCGAAATTGATTTCCCGCAGCATGAGGGTCCCCTGTTTCAGCGCGCGACGTGGTGGATGACGTCGCCGGTCGCGATGCCCAGCAATTCCGCGCTGCGCTCGTCGATCAGCACGCCGTCATGCTGCGGCTGGACGCAGCCCTGGGTCGCGCGGAAGCTGCCCAGCCTTCCGGTCGCGATCAGCGCCGGTTCGCCGGCATCGCTCAGCCCGGTGACCGCCGACTGGCGCGCCGAACGAATGCTCTGCACCTGATCGGTGCGCGCGATCATCGTCGGCCCGCCGTCAAAGATGTCGACATAATTCTCGAACGCGAAGCCCTCATTCTCCAGCATCCGCATCGCGGCGCGGCCGCTGGGGTGCGGGCGGCCGATCACCTGGCGCGCGGTTTCGGGCAGCATCGCGGTATAGACCGGGTGCTTGGGCATCAGGTCGGCGATGAACTGGTTGCCGTGGATCGCATTGAACTGGTCGGCTTCCTGGAAACTCATGCCGAAGAAGCGGCCCGCCACGCCGTCCCAGAAGGGTGACCCGCCCGCTTCGTCGATCACGCCGCGCAGCTCGGCCAGGATGCGGTCGGCGAAACGTTCGCGATGCGCGGCGATGAACAGGTAGCGGCTGCGCGCCAGCAACAGCCCCAGCCCGCCGGCACGCTCGCCGGGGTGCAGGAACAGCCCGCCGACCTCGCTCGCCCCCTCCAGATCGTTGACCAGCGACAGCAATTCGGCGCGGAACGTGCGATTGAGCGCCTCGCTATGCTTGGTGACGGTGCCCAGTCGATAGCTGTAGAACGGCCAGCGCTGACCCACCTGACTGAAGATCTGGCAGGTCCCGCGCACTTCGCCGGTCGCGGCGTTTTCCAGCACCATGACGAACAACTCGTCGGCCAGGCTGCCTTCGTCGCGTGCAAAGGCCGCGTGGCTGCGCGCCAGCTTCGCCTCCAGCGACGGGCGGTCGGGCGGCAGGTTGGTGAAGCCGCCGCCGGTCAGCTTGGCCATTTCATAAAGATGCTTGAGGTCGCCGTCGGTGGCAGCGCGGATCACGAATGTCATCAAAGCCCCTGTGTGACCAGCCGGTGGATCGTCACCGCGCTCAACGCCGCGCGCTCGGGCAGGCTGTCGGGGATCAGAAACTCGTCGGCGGAATGGATGGCACCGCCGCGCGCGCCCATCGTGTCGATGACCGGCACGCCGCACGCCGCGATATTGTTGCCGTCGCACACGCCGCCGGTCGCGCGCCAGCTGACCGGGATGCTCAGATCCGACCCGGCCGCGGCGACGAGCGCGAACAGCCGCTCCGCGCCGGGATCGATCGGCTTGGGCGGGCGGTTGAAGCTGCCGTGGCGCGCGATCGCCACGTCATGCGCCGCGGTAACCGCGGCGATCGCTTCGTCGAGCAGCGTGTCGGCACGCGCGATCGCGTCGACGCTGCGCGGGCGGAAATTGACGCGCAGGATCGCTAGGTCGGGGACGACGTTGTTCGGTCCGCCGCCGTCGATGCGCGCCGGATTGACCGACAGGCCGTCATCCTTCCCCGCCGCCAGCCGCACCGCCAGCGCCGCCGCCGCGACGATCGCATTGCGGCCATCGTCGGGGTTGCGCCCCGCATGGGCGCTGCGCCCGCGCACGACGATCGAGAAATTGCCGGTGCCGCCCCGCGCGCCCGCCAGCGTCCCGTCGGGCAGCGCGGGCTCGTAGGTCAGCGCCGCGCGCTTTCCAGCCGCCGCGCGCGCAATCAGGCCGGCGGACGACAGCGACCCGGTTTCCTCGTCCGAATTGATGACGACCTCATAGCCGAAGCGATCGGCGACCGGGCTCGCCTCCACTGCCTCGAGCGCGGCGAGCATCAGCGCCAGCCCGCCCTTCATGTCGGCGGCTCCCGGCGCGTTGAGCGTCCCGTCATCCAGCCACCGCGCCTGCTGAAACGGGTGATCCGCGCCGAACACGGTATCCATGTGGCCGGTGAACAGCAGTTGCACCGGCGCATCGGGGCGGACGGTCAGGTGCAGGTGGTGGCCATGGCCGATCGCGCGCACCTCGCCCTCCGTGCTCACGCTGTCGACGGCGTCGGGTGCGACGAGCGCGACGTCGCCGGGCAGTGCGGCGAATGCGTCGGCGAGTGTCGCGCCCATCGCCGCGACCCCCGCCAGGTTGCGCGTGCCGCTGTTGATCGCCACCCAGCGTTCGGTCCGCGCCAGCATCGGTGCGGCGCGGACATGGTCGACAAGGTCGCGCTCGATCGCGCTCAATCCGCTCATGCCGCGTCCCCTAGCCGGTTCGGCGACGCAACGGAACCCGGCTCGGCGTGCTCAGAACTGATAGACGAGCGACGCCCGGCTGGTCGTGTCTGTTGTCTGCCGGCCGGCGGGCGGGTCGCTTTCATATTGCACCGTATAGGAAAAGCGCCCCGACAGCGGCCCGATCAGCCGCGCGTTGATCGCGCTCACGCTCGATACCGTGCTGTTGGCGCTTTGCAGATAGGCCGATGCGTTCTGCGTCAGCGTCAGACCTGCCGTCGCCTTCCACATCAGGTCGAGCGAACCGCGCGCGGCGACGTTGTTCTCGTCGGGCGAATTGGTGAAGTCGGTCGCGCGATAGGCCGGGCCAAGCTCGAGATCCAGCGTCAGCCGGGGCCGCCGGATCGCGTTGTAGCCAACCCCCAGCGAAGTCGAATAGCGCGAGGAATAGCCGAAGAACCGGTCGCTTTCGAACTGTGCGGCGCCATAAGCGTAGAGGCGGTCGCTGATCTTGTAGTTGGGTTCATAGGCGAACAGGTAATGTTCGCGTGTCGGCACGCCGTTGCTTTCCTGATATTCGATCATGCCGCGCAGCTTGTGCCGCCACACCAGCCCTTCGCGCTTCACGTCCAGGATCGCGTGCGCGCCGATATTGTCGGTGTTGCCGGTGGTCTGAAACCCGCCCAGCTCGATCCGCCCCTCAACCAGTTCCCAGAACGTCGCGTCGCGGATGCGCTGGACGGCTTCCTCGCGGCGTTCCTCCTTCCACCGATTGGCAAGCGCGTTGATCGCATCGGTGCTTTCCGGGCTGATCGTGCGCGCATATTTGGCGATCACCTCGACTTCCGCCTCGTTGCCGCTGGCCAACGCAGCTTCGAGCATCCGCGTAAGGTCGGGCGACAGCGGGGCATCCTGGCGCCCCTGTGCGCTCGCGTCGGCGATCGCGAACGAAGTCAGAGCGGCGGCGAGCAAGGGGAGGGTCGGGCGCACGCGCGCTAACCTAAGCGCGGAATAGGGCAAGATCAAAGCAATCCACCCGCAATCCGCGCGCGTTCCGGCGCTCGCGAGAGTTGAACGACTGGACCCGCCGGCACGGACTTCTAAGGAGGGCCTGGGTGGAACAGGGGCCGGTATCGCATGATCGAGATGCACGAGCGCGTCCTGCTGTCGCACTGGCGTGCCTTGCTTGCCTGCCTTCCGGCATGGCGCTTGTTGGTGCCTCAGGTCGGCGCGGCGAGCTTTGCCAGCCGCACGCCGTTCGACTCGATTTCGGGCTTGATGCGAAATCGCGGCTTTGCGCGCGTTCTGGCGATCGTAGCATCGCGCAGCGATGCCGAGGTGGCATCGCTGCTGGCGCTGGCGCAGATCAACCAGGACCGCCAGACCTATTTCGCGCGGCTGCTGCTGCTTGCCTATGTGACCGTTCCGCTGACCGTCTTTGCACTCGCCGCCCAAATGTCGCCCGCGTGGCTGGCGCGGATTTTCGAACAATATCCGTCGGCGATCGGCGGAGGCATGGCTGGGGCCGGACTGGCGGTCGTAATCGCGCATGTCAACGAAGCCCGTGCCCGGTCGCTGATTGCAATGCTTCAGGTCATCCAGCTTGTCCGGGCGCACCCCGATCCGTAGGGCCCGCGCTGACCCACGGCGCGAACGCGGCGAGCACGTCCTCATAGAGCGCGCGCTTGAAGTCGACGACGATGGCGGGCAGCTCGCGCGGGTCGGCCCAGCGCCAGGCGCGAAATTCCTGATGCGCCGTTGCGATGTCGATGTCGTGGTCCTCGCCCAGGAAGCGAAAGGCGAACCACATTTGACGCTGGCCACGCCACTTGCCCTGCCACACCTTGCCGATCAGCGCGTCGGGCAGGTCGTACCACAGCTCGTCGGGGGCCTGCGCGATCAGCTCGACGAGATGCGGCGCGACGCCGGTTTCCTCGCCCAGTTCGCGGATCGCGGCGGTCAGCGCGTCCTCGCCTGGATCGATCCCGCCCTGCGGCATCTGCCACGCCTCGAGTGTCGAATCCATGCGCTGGCCGACAAACACATGGCCGTCGCGATTGATCAGCATCACGCCGGCGCAGGGGCGATAGGGCAGGGTGGAGACGTCGTTCACCGGATGGTCCTTCGGCACGGTTGGAAGCGGGCGGGCCCGGCTCTACCTAGGTGCGGTGATCCACATCGTCCACCATCCCGACTATGTCGCCGCCGCGCCCGCGCGCAGTGCCTATGAATGGAACAAGAACGGCCTGGTTCGCGACCTGTTGCGCGCCCGGGACGAGGCGATCGTCTGGCACGCGCCCGAGGCGATGCCGCGTGACTGGCTGGAGGCGGTGCACGATGCCGAGTATGTCGATCAGGTGCTCGCCGCGCGCGTGCCGCCCGAGAAGGAACGCCGCATCGGCTTTCCCGTGACCCCGACCGTCGCCGCGCGCGCGCAGAAGGTGCCGGGCGGCACCTGGCTCGCCGCACGTCTGGCTCAATCGCACGGTTTCGCCGCCAACACCGCGGGGGGCAGCCATCATGCGCTGGCCGACACCGGCGCCGGATTCTGCGTGTTCAACGATCTGGCGATCGCCGCGGTCCGGCTGGTCGAGGCGGGCGATGCGCGCCGCGTGCTGATCGTCGATTGCGACGTGCATCAGGGCGACGGGACCGCCGCGCTCACCGCCGGGCGGCCGGGCATTGCCACCTATTCGATCCATGCGGAAAAGAATTTTCCGGTGCGCAAGGCGCGCTCGACCCTCGACGTCGCCCTGCCCGACGGGGTCGGCGACGCCGAATATCTCGATGCGCTCGCGACGACGCTCATGCCCCTGCTCGACGATTTCGCGCCCGACCTCGTGCTCTACCAGGCCGGGGTCGATCCGTTCGCGGGCGATCGGCTGGGACGGCTGGCGCTCAGCCGGGAGGGGCTGGTCGCGCGCGACACCTGGATTGCGCGGACCCTTGCTGTGCGCGGGGTACCGCTGGCGAGCGCGCTCGGCGGCGGTTACGGTCATGACGCCATGGAAGTCGCCGACCGCCATGTCGCCTCGCTGTTGACGCTCGCCACCACCTACGCCGCGCACATGCCGGCATCGCACGCCACCGCCGCCTGACAGGAAGACTATTTTGACCGCGCCCACCATCGTCTGGTTCCGCCGTGACCTTCGCCTGTCGGATCAGGCCGCGCTTGCCGCCGCCGCGTCGGAAGGCCCGGTGATCCCCGTCTACGTGCTCGACGACGAGACGCCCAAGCACCGCAAAATGGGCGGGGCGTCGCGCTGGTGGCTGCACCACAGCCTGGCCGCACTCGACGCCACCCTCCACGAAAAGGGCTCGCGGCTGATTCTGCGCCGGGGCCGCGTCGACGATGTGCTGGCCAGGCTGGCCGAGGAAACCGGCGCGACGCGGGTCCATGCGTTGCGCCATTACGAGCCTTGGTGGCGCAATGCCGAACGCGCGTTGGCCAAGCGGGTCAAGCTGGTCTGCCATGACGGCAACTATCTGGTCCCGCCCGGATCGGTGACGACCGGCAGCGGTCAGCCCTACAAGATCTACACCCCGTTCTGGCGCGCGCTGCAGGATCATATGCCGCCGCCCGCGCCCGCCAACCGTCCGCGCGAAATTCCCTCGCCCGCGCGATGGCCGAAGAGCGAGCGGCTCGACGATTGGGGCCTGCGCCCCACCCGACCCAACTGGGCGACCGGCTTCGAGGCCGAATGGACCCCCGGCGAGGCGGGTGCGCGGGCGCGCATCGACTCGTTCCTCGACCGTGCGTCGGCCTATGGCGATGCGCGAAACCTGCCCAGCGTCGAGGGGACGTCGCGCCTGTCCCCGCATTTGCATTTCGGCGAGGTCTCGCCCGGCTATGTCTGGCACCGCACGATGGATCGCGGCGGATTGGTCGAGACCTTTCTGGGCGAGCTTGGCTGGCGCGATTATGCCCAGAACGTCATCCTGCAATTTCCCGACTATGCCTCGCGCAACGCGCGCGACAAGTTCGACGCGCTGGAATGGCGCGCGCTTGGCGATGCGGCGGTGAAGCGGGATTTCGAAGCCTGGACGCGCGGGCAGACGGGCTATCCGATCGTCGATGCCGGGATGCGCCAGCTGTGGGCCACCGGCTGGATGCACAATCGCGTCCGGATGATCGCGGCCAGCTTCCTGATCAAGCATCTGCTGATCGACTGGCGCGAGGGCGAACGCTGGTTCTGGGACACGCTGGTCGATGCCGATTACGGGTCGAACGCGACCAACTGGCAATGGGTGTCGGGGACCGGCATCGATTCCAACATGTTCGTGCGGATCATGGCGCCGCTCGGCCAGTCGGAAAAGTTCGATGCCGGTGCCTATATCCGCCACTGGGTGCCGGAGCTGGCCGGGGTGCGCGGCGATGCGATTCATGATCCGGAAGCGGCCGGCGAGCGCCCGTCTGGTTATCCGCGCAAGATCATCGCGCACCGCGCCGCACGCGAACGGGCGCTGGCGGCGGTGAAGGCAATCGCCTGAACGGCGCGGTTGCGACTTGCAGCCGTCATCGTCGCGTGCATTGAGGGGCGCGATGAACGCACCCTCACGCAATCGGGGACGCCGCACCGGCCGCAACACCCACTCGCCGGTCGCGGGGCGGGGCACGCTGCGCTGGCTCGCGCCGGCGTTTCACCGCTTGCTCGACCGGCTCGACCGCGGGCTGGCGGCGGGCACGATCGAGGCGTCGTTGCCCGACGGGACCACCCGCTTTCTGGGCGCGCGATCGCCCGGCCCGGTGGCGGAAGTGCGGGTACACAGCTGGCGGGCGCTGCTGCGCCTCGTCACCGGCGGTTCGGCGGGATGGTATGAAGCCTGGGCGGCGGGGGAGTGGAGCAGCGCCGATCCGGTGCCGCTGTTCGACCTGTTCATGCGCAACCGCGTGCCGCTCGGCAATCTCGCGCGCGCCAGCGGCCCGACGCGCGCGGTCAAGCGCTGGCTGCACTGGCTCCACCACAACGACCGGGCGGGTGCGCGGCGCAACATCCGTTACCATTATGACCTGGGCAATGATTTCTACCGGCTGTGGCTCGACCCGAGCCTGACCTATTCGAGCGCGCTGTTCGACACGAGCGACGATCTCGCGGCGGCACAGGCGCGCAAGCTCGACGCCATCCTGGCGCGCACCGGCACGAAGTCGGGCGAGCGCATCCTGGAAATCGGCTGTGGCTGGGGCTCGTTTGCCGAACGCGCGGCGCGTGCCGGTCGACGGGTTCATGCGATTACCCTGTCCGAACATCAGGCCGAAGCGGCGATTGCGCGCAACGCGGGGCTCGACGGGGTGACGGTGGCGATCACCGACTATCGCGACGTCGATGGGGAATATGACGCGGTCGCCAGCATCGAGATGGTCGAGGCGGTCGGCCAGGCCTATTGGTCCGACTATCTGGCGACGATCGCGCGCGTGCTGAAGCCCGGCGGCCGCGCGGCGATCCAGTATATCGCGATCGACGACGCGATCTTCGACGCCTATGCCGCCAATGTTGATTTCATCCAGACCTATATCTTTCCCGGCGGGATGCTGCTGTCCACCTCACGCTTTCGCGCGCTTGCCGAACGCCACGGGCTTGCATGGCGCGATCCGCACGCATTCGGCCCGGACTACGCCCGCACGCTGCGCGAATGGCGGCACGCGCTCGACCGCGCGGTCGCAGAACACCGCCTGCCGGCCGATCTCGATCGCGGCTTTGTCGACCTGTGGCGCTACTATCTGATGTATTGCGAGGGCGGCTTCGCGGGTGGCGGCATCGATGTGGTTCAAGTCACGCTGGTCAAGGGAGGGAAGACATGACCGTTTGGACGAGACTGGCCTGTGCAGGTGCGCTGGCGCTGGTGCTGGGCGGATGCGGCGCGACGACGCAGGGCACGCGCGTGGCGACGGATGCCGCCATCCCCTCGCCACAGGTCGCGCTGACGCCCGAAAATGCCGACGGTCTGCGCCAGGTCGGCGCACGCGTGCTGTTCTGGTCGCAGGCCGAGCGCGACCGGAATTTCATGGCGATGGAGACCTTGTTCCCGGGCCATATCGTCAAGGCGGGCGGCAAGGTCCGCGCGCTGCCCGCCGGCGAGCCGCTGCCGCTACCCGCCGCCGACGTGGATGCGTTCATGGCGGCGCAGAATGTGACCGGGCTGATCGTGGTTCAGGACGGCCGCGTCCGGCTGGAACGCTATGCGCGCGGTTTCGGGCCGGACCAGCGCTGGACCAGCTTTTCAGTCGCCAAGTCGTTCACCTCGACCCTGGTCGGCGCGGCTATTCGTGACGGTGCGATCAAGTCGGTCGACGATCCCGTCACGCGCTACATCCCCGAACTGGCCGGCAGCGGCTATGACGGCGTGACGGTGGCGCAGCTCCTCACCATGACCTCCGGCGTCAAGTGGAACGAGAATTATACCGACCCGAACTCGGACGTCGCCCGGCTTTATGCGAAGCCCGCGCCGCCCGGCGTCGACCCGACGGTCGCCTATATGCGAACGCTGGTGCGCGAGGCTGAACCGGGCAGCAAATGGGTCTACAAGACCGGCGAGACGAACCTGATCGGCGTACTCGTCACCCGCGCGACCGGACGGCCGCTCGCCAACTATCTGAGCGAGAAGGTCTGGAGACCCGCGGGCATGCAGCGCGATGCCTTTTGGATGGTCGATCCCTCGGGTCAGGAAATCAGCGGTTGCTGCCTGTCGGTCACGCTGCGCGACTATGCCCGCATGGGGCTGTTCGCGCTCGAAGGCGGGGCGGGCCAGGTGCCGCCCGACTGGTTCAAGACCGCGACCGCGCCGCTCGCCAGCATCGGCGCGCCGGGCTTCGGCTATGGCTATCAATGGTGGACCTATCCCGGCGGGCGCTTCGGCGCGCAGGGGATTTTCGGCCAGGGCATCGCCATCGACCCCGCGACCCGCACCGTGATCGCGATCACTTCGTCCTGGCCGAGCGCGACGGGGCGCGAATTGTCGGGGCAGCGGCTGGCGTTCGTCGCGAAGGTGCTGGCGGCGGTGGAGTAGGGGGCGGGGTGGCTCTGCGTCCTTCGATACGCCGCTTCGGCAAGCTCAGCGGCTACTCAGGATGAGCGGTTCTCTACTCTTAATCCAAGACTACTACCGCTCATCCTGAGTAGCGACTGAGCGAAGTCGAAGGCGCGTATCGAAGGACGCGTATGCTCTCATCGAAAGACGCAGCGCAGCCTCACCCCACGCGTTCGAAGTGCCCGGTCTCGAAATCGCTCGCGGCCAGCGCCACGATCCGTTCCGCCACCGTCTCCGGCGGCTTGACGCTGGCGGGGTCCTCGCCGGGATAGGCGCGCGCGCGCATCTTGGTGCGCGTGGCGCCGGGATCGACGATCGCGACGCGAACCTTGCTGACGTTGCGCACTTCCTCGGCATAGGCGAGCAGCAGATTCTCGAACGCGGCCTTGGACGCGCCATAGAGCCCCCAATAGGCGCGCGGCTGCCGCGCCACGCTGGAGGTCAGGCCGATGATCCGGCCGGCGGGTGCCGCGCGCAGCAGCGGGTCGAACGAAGTCAGCAGCGCCGCCTGCGCGCTGACGTTCAGCGTGAATACGCTCGAGACTTCCTTGGCATCGAACGCCGGCACCGCCGCCAGCGACCCCAAGGTCGCGGCGTTGAGCACCAGGAGGTCGAGCGTCGGCCAGCGCCCGGCGATCGCATTGCCCAACCGGGCCACGCCGTCGGTCTGCGCCAGGTCGAGCGGCGCGATGGTCGACGTGCCGCCGGCGGCGTGGATCGCTTCCTCCACTTCCTCGAGCCCGCCGGTCGTCCGCGCGGTCAGGATGACGTGCGCACCCGCGGTTGCGAGCGCGCGGGCGGTCGCGGCGCCGATGCCGCGGCTTGCGCCTGTGATCAGCGCGGTCCGGCCGGCGAGCGGCTTTGCAGGGTCGGTCATCGCGTCGCTCACTCCGCCAGCAGTTCGAGCTGCCCGGCCGCGCGCTCGTCGCAATCGGTCAGCGGGGTGGGATAATCGCCGGTGAAACAGGCGTCGCAATAGCGCGGTCGCACGGCCGCCCGCCCGGCCTCGCCCAGCGCCTTGTAGAGCCCGTCGATCGAGATGAACGCGAGGCTGTCGGCATGGATGAAATCGGTCATGCCGCCGACGTCGAGCTGCGCGGCGAGCAGCTTGGCGCGCTCGGGCGTGTCGACGCCGTAGAAGCAGCTGTGGCGCGTCGGCGGGCTGGCGATGCGCATGTGCACCTCCGCTGCGCCGGCTTCGCGCATCATCTGGACGATCTTCAGGCTGGTCGTGCCGCGCACGATCGAATCGTCGATCAGGACCACGCGCTTGCCCTGGATCAGCGCGCGGTTGGCATTGTGCTTCAGCTTGACGCCCAGGTGACGGACCTTGTCGCCCGGCTGGATGAAGGTGCGCCCGACATAGTGCGAGCGGATGATGCCCAGCTCGAACGGGATGCCCGACCGCTGCGCATAGCCCAGCGCGGCGGGGGTGCCGCTGTCGGGCACCGGAATGACCAGGTCGGCGTCGACCGGGCTTTCGTCGGCCAGCTGTGCGCCGATCGCCTTGCGCACCGAATAGACCGATCGGTCCTCCGCGATCGAATCGGGGCGCGAGAAATAGACCCATTCAAAGATGCACGGCCGCGCCGCGACCGGCGCGAAGGGGCGCACCGACGTCACCTTGTCGCCCTCGACGATCACCAGCTCGCCGGGATCAACCGAGCGGACGAACTCCGCCCCGACGACGTCGAGCGCGACGGTTTCCGACGCGAAGATCACCGAGTCGCCCAGCCGCCCGATGACCAGCGGACGGATGCCCAGCGGGTCGCGACATGCGATCATGCCGCTTTCGGTCAGGCAGATCAGCGAATACGCCCCCTCGACCTGCTTCAGCGCATCGATGAACCGGTCGAGCAGCGTGCGGTAGCTCGACGTCGCGACCAGGTGGATGATCGTCTCGGTGTCTGACGTCGACTGAAAGATCGAACCCGACCGGACCAGCTCGCGCCGCAGATGCGCCGCATTGGAGATGTTGCCGTTGTGGGCGATCGCAAAGCCGCCGGTGGCGAGGTCGGCATAGAGCGGCTGCACGTTGCGCAGCGCGGTCTCGCCGGTGGTCGAATAGCGCACATGGCCGGCGGCGACTCGTCCCGGCAGCGCCTCGATCACCTCCGGACGGTCGAAATTGCCCGCGACATGCCCCATCGCGCGATGGGTGTGGAACAGCGCGCCGTCGAAGCTCGAAATGCCCGCCGCCTCCTGGCCGCGATGCTGGAGCGCGTGGAGCCCGAGCGCCACCAGAGCGGCGGCACCATCGGCGTTCGATACGCCGAAAATGCCGCATTCCTCGCGCAGTTTGTCGTCGTCGAATGGATTGGTCGTCAACATGGATACTCGCCGCGCGTGCTGGTTGGCGCGGCATATAGGCATGGCTGACGGCTTTGTCGCCCTTTTGTCACATCGGCCGCCGGGCGCGGATGTCCCGGGCCGGACGCCAGCGGCGCGATCAGCCCGCCAGGCGGTGCTCGCCGAGTTCGCCGGCATCGTCGCCGCCGCGGCTCGACCCGAGCAGCAGCCGGCGCTCTGCCAGCATCCGGCGCACGCCCGCCGCGCCCAGCGGCTTGCCATAATGCCAGCCCTGACCCTTGGCGCAGCCGATCGCACGCAGGCGGTCGGCGATTGCCTCGTTCTCGATCCCCTCCGCGGTGACCGGCAGGTTCAGGCTTTCGCCCAGCCGGACGATCGCATTGACGATCGCGGCCGAATCCGGGTTCTCGATGATCGAACTGACGAAGCTGCGGTCGATCTTGATCCGGTCGAACGGCAGCGCGCGCAAATGGGCGAGCGACGAATAGCCCGTGCCGAAATCGTCGAGCGCGATGCGGATGCCCTGGTTCTTCAGACTGCCGATGATCGATTGGGCGAGCGCCAGATTGTCGAACAACGCGCTTTCGGTGACCTCGATCTCCAGCCGGCTGGCGGGAAAACCGCTTTCGGTCAGGCTCTTGATGATCTTCTGCGCCAGCCAAGCGTCGCGCAGCTGCCAGGGCGAGATGTTGATCGACAAGACGAGCGCCGGGTCCCAGTCGCGCGCGATGCCGAACGCCTGGCGCATCACCGACAGCGACAGGTCGTTGATCAGGCCCGAATCCTCGGCGATCGAGATGAAACGGTCGGGGCCGATCACGCCCTGCGTCGCATGCTCCCACCGCGCGAGCACCTCGAAGCCGATCAGCTTGCCGGTTTCGAGCTCCACCTGCGGTTCGAAATAGGGCACGATCTCCTGTGCCGGGATCGCCGAGCGCAGACCGTTTTCCAACTCGTTGCGGATCTTCAGCTCGCGCTCCATCGACCGGTCGAACCACGTCGCGCGCCCGCCACCCGCGCGCTTCGCGCTGGCCATGGCGATGTCCGCGGCGCGGATCAGCGAATCGACCGAGGCGGAGTCGAAGTCGGATCGCGCCATCCCCGCCGACGCGCCGACGTGACAGATGACGCCGTCCGCATCGATCGGCTGACTGATCCGGGTCAGCAGCCGGTCGGCAAAGCGTTCTACCGGATCGTGATGCGACGGGTCGAAGACGAAGGCGCAGCCGAATTCGTCGCCGGCAAATCGCGCCAGCAACGCGCCCGACGGTGCGATGTCGGAGATTTCGGTGGCGATGCGGCGCAGCAACGCGTCGCCGATCTGATGCCCGTGCATGTCGTTGACATGCTTGAACCCGTCCAGGTCGACGATGACCATCGCGACCGCCTTGTGCTGCTTCTGGGCGCGCACGAACATCACCGTCGCATCCTCCACGAAGCTGCGGCGGTTCAGGAATCCGGTGAGCATGTCCTGCGCCACCAGCAGCGCGGCGCGTTCGGCACTGATGCCCGCCAGCGGCGACAGGCCGCGCGAACCGCTGTTGCGACGCCATCCGAACAGGATGAGCGCGACGTTCAGGATCAGCGCCACGGTCATCACCCGGTCGGGTTGCGCGGCGTTGCCGAAATAGGCCGAGGCGATCTGGGCCAGCACGGTGCTGGCGATCCCGACGAACAACAGGATCGACGCGACCGAAATGGCGATGCGCGTCGTGTCGCGCTGCGATGATCGCCGGTGTGCTGTCGGAACCTGCTGCGAACGCATTCATGCTTCTCCGTGGCGGAACGGCCAAGCTATCGGCGCGGCAGGTATAGATCAGGTTAAACCGGTGCCGGCTTGCGGAATCCGCGCCCTGCGGTTATGTGCCGCGCCAAGCAGTCCCGACGGAATGCGATATCGACGTCCCCAGCGGGGATGAGGCCGGCCGACGAGGTTTCGTTCGCCGGCTCATTTTGCGTTTGGGATCGACGGAAGTGGAGTTGGCATGTTCGACAGTCTGAGCGACCGGCTTGGCAGCGTCTTCGATCGGTTGAAGGGCCGCGGTGCCCTGACCGAGGCGGACGTGCGCGCCGCAATGCGCGAGGTGCGGATCGCGTTGCTCGAAGCCGATGTCGCTTTGCCGGTCGCGCGCGAATTCGTCGACAAGGCGACCGAGCAGGCCGTCGGCCAGCAGGTGCTGCGGTCGGTCACGCCCGGGCAGCAGGTCGTCAAGATCGTCCATGACGCCCTGGTCGACATGCTCGGGCCGGATACGGCGGAACTCGAGATCGGCGTCACCCCGCCCGCCGTCATCATGCTGGTAGGCCTTCAGGGGTCGGGCAAGACGACGACGACCGCCAAGCTCGCCAAGCTGCTGTCGGGCAAGGAGCGCAAGAAGGTCCTGATGGCGTCGCTCGACGTCAACCGCCCGGCCGCGCAGGAACAGCTCGCGGTGCTCGGCCAGCAGACCGAGGTCGCGACGCTGCCGATCGTTCCCGGCCAGCAGCCGGTCGATATCGCGCGGCGCGCGCTGCAGGCGGCAAAGCTTCAGGGCTATGACGTGCTGATGCTCGACACCGCCGGGCGACTGCACGTCGACCAGGCGCTGATGGACGAGATGAAGGCGGTCGCCGACATCAGCCGGCCCGATGAAATCCTGCTCGTCGTCGACTCGCTGACCGGCCAGGACGCGGTCAATGTCGCGCAGAACTTTTCCGATCAGGTGCCACTGACCGGCGTGATCCTGACCCGGATGGACGGCGATGCGCGCGGCGGCGCGGCGCTGTCGATGCGCGCGGTCACCGGCAAGCCGATCAAGTTCGCCGGCATGGGCGAGAAGCTCGACCAGATCGAGGCGTTTCATCCCAAGCGCGTTGCGGGCCGCATCCTGGGCATGGGCGACGTCGTCTCGCTGGTCGAGCGCGCCGCGGAAGCGATCCAGGTCGAAGATGCCGAGAAAATGGCGCAGCGGCTCGCCAAGGGCCAGTTCGACATGAATGACCTGCGCAGCCAGTTGCAGCAGATGCGCCGCATGGGCGGCCTTGGCGCGCTGGCCGGCATGATGCCCGGCATGAAAAAGGCGCAACAGGCCATGGCGTCGGGCGCGGTGGATGAGAAAATCCTGCTGCGCATGGACGCAATGATCACCTCGATGACGCCCAAGGAGCGGGCCAAGCCCGAACTGCTCAACGCCAAGCGCAAGATCCGCGTCGCCAAGGGGTCGGGCACCACCGTGCAGGACGTCAACCGGCTGCTCAAGATGCACCAGGAAATGTCCACAGCCATGAAGAAGATCAAGAAGATGGGCGGGATCAAGGGGATGCTGGCGATGCTCGGCAAGGGCGGGCCCGGCGGCGGCATGGGTGGCATCGGCAATGCGCTGGGCGGTCCGCAGCTGGGTGACATGATGGGCAAGGCGGGCGCGGGCCTGCCTGGCCTTGGCGGGCCGGGGGGCAACATGCCCAACCTGCCGCCCGGGTTCGAGAATTTGTTGAAGAAGAAGTGACTTAACCTGCCGTTGCCGTCACCCCAGCGAAGGCTGGGGTCTCGTGCGGCAACGGCAACCCATGACCACCACGAGACCCCGGCCTTCGCCGGGGTGACGAATTGCAGAAGGAAGAAAGATCAAATGGCAACCAGCATGCGTCTGTCGCGCGGCGGATCGAAGAAGCGGCCTTATTACCGGATCGTGGTTGCGGATTCGCGCGCCCCGCGCGACGGCAAGTTCATCGAAAAGATCGGCACCTATAATCCGCTGCTCGCCAAGGATTCGCCCGATCGCATCAAGCTCGACAACGATCGCGCCGCGCACTGGCTCAAGATGGGCGCGCAGCCGACCGATCGCGTCGCGCGCTTCCTCGACGCCGCCGGGATCAAGGAGCGTCCCGCGCGCAACAACCCGAACAAGGGCAAGCCGGGTGAAAAGGCCACCGAGCGCGCCGAAGAGCGGGCGGAGAAGCTGAAGGCGGCTGAAGAAGCGGCGGCAGCAGCGGCTGCCGCACCCGCAGTCGAGGAAGCGGCACCCGCTGAGGAAGCCGCCGCCGAAGAGACCCCGGCTGCCGAAGCTGCCGGGGAACAGGCCGAGGGCTGATCGCCTTGCCGTCCGACCGCCCCGTCACGCTTGCCGTCGTCATCGGCGCGCACGGCGTGACGGGCGAGGTTCGCCTGAAGATCTTCGCCGAACGGCTCGAGACCTTCGGCGCTTTCAACGCCGGCACCTTGACGCTGAAATCACTGCGTCCTGGCTCGAACGGTGCCATTGCCCGTTTCGCCGAGGTCACGGACCGCAACGCTGCCGAGGCGCTGCGGGGGACCGAGCTGACGGTGCCGCGATCGGCGCTGCCCCCGCTCGGCGAGGGCGAATATTACCATGTCGATCTGCTCGGCCTGCCGGTGGTCGACCATGCCGGTGCATCCATCGGCACGGTCGCCGCGATCGACAATTTCGGCGCGGGTGATGTGCTCGAAATCGAACGTCCCGACGGCCGGCGCTTCATGGTGCCGATGACGCCTGCGGCAGTGCCCGAATGGGACGACGCAAGGCTCGTGATTGACGCGCGCTTTGTCGAATAGTATATACATATCGTATATACGGAGGCGGCGATGGGCGAGGAACGTGCGGAGTGGGCGGGCAAGACCTTCAAGTCGGGCAACTCGGTCGCGCTGCGTCTGCCCAAGGGACTTGGTATTCCGGAGGGTACTGAGGTGCGCGTGGTCAAGGAGGCACCGATGACATTTCGGGTGGAGCCGGTCGATGCGCCGAGGCGCAAGATCGACATCAGCGGTTTCGCGGGGAAAGCACCCGGTGCAAGACTGATACCGCATGGCGATTTTGACGAGCGGCCGAGTGCCATCGCGCGCCGATTGGCCGCAACTGAGAAGTGACCAAGTATCTCATTGATGCTGACTCCGCCATCTACGCGATGGCGGAGCGGCACTCAGCTTTGAATCAGAGGTTGGCCGATTGTTATCCGGGCGACGTCGCCATTTCCGTCATCAGCTTTGCCGAGATCGCAGTGGGAAGCTATGTCGGCAAGCCGCCAAGTCCTGAGGTTCTTTCCGCCTTCATCAGGGTTGTGCCGATCCTGTCTTTTGACGAGGTAGCGGCCCACGCTTACGCCCGTTTGCCCTTCAAGCGCGCCCGTTTCGACCGCCTGCTCGCCGCGCACGCGCTCAGCCTAGGCGCGACGATCGTTACCAATAACGAAGCCGACTTCGCCGACATCCCGGGACTGCGGCTTGAGAACTGGACGGTGGCGTGACCTTCGCCGCGACCATCCTCACCCTCTACCCGGACATGTTTCCGGGCCCGCTCGGCCATTCGCTGGCGGGGCGGGCGCTGGCGGAAGGACTCTGGTCGTGCGATGCCCGCAACTTCCGCAACTTCGCCACCGACAAGCACCGCACGGTCGATGACACCCCGGCGGGCGGCGGTGCGGGCATGGTGCTGAAGGCGGACGTGCTGGCGGCGGCGTGCGATGCAGTCGGCTATGACCGGCCGATGCTGGCGATGACACCGCGCGGGCGGCCGCTGACCCAGGCGCGGGTGCGCGAGCTGGCGGCGGGCCCGGGCGTGTCGATCCTGTGCGGCCGGTTCGAGGGGTTTGACGAGCGGCTGTTCGACGCGCGCCCGATCGAACAGGTGTCGATCGGCGACTATGTGCTGTCCGGCGGCGAGATGGCGGCTTTGGTGCTGCTCGATGCTTGCATTCGGCTGATTCCCGGCGTAATGGGCGCGACCTTGAGCGGGGAGGACGAGAGCTTCGAAACGGGGCTGCTCGAATATCCGCAATATACCCGACCTGTCGAATGGGAAGGGCGCACGATCCCCGAAGTGCTGCGATCGGGGGATCATGCGAGGATCGCGGCCTGGCGCAAG
The DNA here is from genome assembly GCF_022496715.1 of Sphingomonas sp. SFZ2018-12. Classification (NCBI taxonomy): domain Bacteria; kingdom Pseudomonadati; phylum Pseudomonadota; class Alphaproteobacteria; order Sphingomonadales; family Sphingomonadaceae; genus Sphingomonas; species Sphingomonas sp. SFZ2018-12. Next base: position 1,402,578 of record NZ_WTFM01000001.1, on the reverse strand, counting down.
CAACAGGCAGCGGCCGATACACGGCTAAGGAGGCCGGACCTTTGGGAGCGCCATGACGGCGTTCGGGTCGGTACTCCCTCTGGCGCGCAGCGACGAGAACAGGACGAGACGACATGAACCTCATTCAGACGATCGAGGCGGAACAGATTGCCAAGTTCACCGCTGCCAAGAAGATCCCCGAATTCCGCCCCGGCGACACGCTGAAGGTCGGTGTGAAGGTGGTCGAAGGCGAGCGTACCCGCGTCCAGAATTTCGAAGGCGTGTGCATCGCACGCTCGAACAAGGGCATGGGCAGCAACTTCACCGTCCGCAAGATTTCGTTCGGCGAGGGCGTCGAGCGCGTCTTTCCGCTCTATTCGCCCAACGTCGAGTCGATCGAGGTCGTGCGCCGCGGCGTCGTGCGGCGTGCGAAGCTCTATTATCTGCGCGGCCGCACCGGCAAGTCGGCGCGCATCGCCGAGCGCCGCGACATGCGCCCCGCCAAGACCGAAGCCGCCGAATAATTCGGCGACTTCGCGACGATCTTACGGGCGTGGAAGCATCCGCTTCCACGCCCGTTTCGCGTCCGGACGCATCGGTTTCACGACATCCCCGCCCGCCGGCAACCCTTTACCGCGCGCAGCCGAGCCGCAATAACGGTCGCGCCAGCCCTCGCGTTCGTCGGGGTGCCTTTAGCGGAGAGAATGAGGATGTCGAAATGGGCGGCTACGGCCCTGTTCGTGAAATCGGGGCTCGTCGCCTCTCTGTTGAGTGCAGGAATGCTGATCACCATGGATGCTGATGCCCAGACGCCGCAGGCGAACGCAGCCGCTGCCCGTGCCGGCGACCTGACGCTGCAGCGGGTGTTCGCCAGCCCCGACCTGTCGGGAGCGACGCCGCGCCAGTTGAAACTTTCCCCGGACGGCAAGCTGTTGACGCTGCTGCGCAACCGGGCCGACGAGCGCGAGCGGTTCGACCTGTGGGCGATGGATACCGCAACGGGCGAATGGCGCATGCTGGTCGACAGCCGGAAGATCGGCACCGGTGCAGAGCTGTCCGAAGCCGAGAAGATGCAGCGCGAGCGCGCGCGCATCGGCGGCACGCGGGGTATCATCGCCTATGACTGGACGCCCGATGGATCGGCGATCCTGGTGCCGCTCGACGGCGACCTGTTTCTCGCCACGCTCGACGGGCAGGTGCGCCGCCTGACCGAGAGCACTGCCGGCGAGCTCAATCCCGCAATCAGCCCGGCGGGGCGCTATTTGAGCTTCGTGCGGGACCAGAATCTGTACGTCCAGCCGATCGCAGGCGGCGACGCACGCCGCATCACCCCCGACGGCACGGGCACGGTGCATTGGGGCGAGGCAGAGTTTGTCGCGCAGGAGGAGATGGACCGTTCGGACGGCTATTGGTGGTCGCCCGACGACACCCGGATCGCAGTCCAACGCTTCGACGAAGCGACGGTCGGGATCGTCAGCCGCGCGGCCATCGGTGCCGAGGGTACCCGCGTCTATGACCAGCGTTACCCCAGGGCGGGGACGGACAATGCCCGGGTCGACCTCTATGTCATGGCGCCGGACGGATCGGGACGGGTCAAGGTCGATCTGGGCACCGACCCCGACATCTATCTGGCGCGTGTGGACTGGACGCCCGACGGCCGCGCGCTGCTCGTCCAGCGCCAGAGCCGCGACCAGCGCACGCTCGACCTTTTGCAGGTCGATCCCGCAACCGGCGCGTCGAAGCTGCTGTTCACCGAGCGCGCGGGCGAGCGAAGCTGGATCAACCTCCACAACGCGCTGCGGCCGATGCGCGACGGGTCGCTGATCTGGTGGTCGGAGCGTGATGGCCATGGCCACCTCTATCGCTGGAAGGGCGGGCGCTGGACCCAGCTGACCAAGGGCGAGTGGGAAGTCGCCGGGATCGTCGGCGTTGACGAGGCCAAGGGCCGGATTACCTTCCTCGGCAACAAGGACGGCGTGCTCGAGCGTCATCTTTACGCCGTCGACCTGGCGAAGCCAGGTGCCGTGACCCGCTTGTCCGAGCCGGGCTGGTGGCATGGTGCGACCGCGAATCGCGACGCCAGCCGGATGATCGTCACGCGCTCCAGTCCGGATCAGCCGCCGCAGGTCTATCTGGCGGATGCGACGGGCCGACGTACCAGCTGGGTCAACGAAAACAAGGTTGCCGGCGATCATCCCTACGCGCCGTTCATGGCGAGCCACGAGCCCAAGAAGTTCGGGACGATCAAGGCCGCCGACGGCACCGTGCTGCATTGGGAGATGATCACGCCAAAGCTGGAGCCGGGCCGGAAATATCCGGTGTTCTTCCAGCATTATGGCGGCCCGCATGCCCAGACGGTCAGCCGGCAATGGGCGGGCGCGCTCCAGCAATATTTGGTCGACCGCGGCTATATCTGGTTCCAGCTCGACAATCGCGGCGCGGCCAATCGCGGCAAGGCGTTCGAGGACCATTTGTTCCAGGCGATGGGATCGGTCGAGGTCGCCGATCAACGCGCCGGGGCCGAATGGCTGAAGCAGCAGGCGTTCGTGGATGCCGACCGCATCGTCACCTATGGCTGGTCCTATGGCGGCTATATGACGCTCAAGATGCTGGAGGCGGACCCCGGGCTCTATGCGGCCGGCATTGCCGGTGCCCCGGTCAGCAAGTGGGAACTGTACGACACCCATTATACCGAGCGTTACATGGGCGATCCGCGCCGCGTGCCCGACGCCTATCTGAAGTCCAACACGGTCGAGGATGCGCTCAAGATCCGCGATCCGCTGCTGCTCATTCACGGCATGGCGGACGACAATGTCGTGCTCCAGCATTCGACCGTGATGATGTCGAAGCTTCAGGGCGGGGCGGTGCCGTTCGAGCTGATGCTGTATCCCGGCCAAACGCACCGGGTCGGTGGGCCGGGGGTCAGCGAACATCTGTGGACAACCATCCTCGACTTCCTCGACAGGCGGGTCGTGAAGCCGCAATAGCGCGGGCATGACGGTTCAGGTGGAAATGGGGGTCGACGTCACGGGCAAGCCGGTGGCGATGGACCTTGAGGAACTGCTTGCCACGCGATTGCTCGTCCAGGGCAATTCGGGCTCGGGCAAGTCGCACCTGCTCCGCCGCCTGCTCGAACGCAGCGCGGGCCGCGTGCAGCAAGTGGTGATCGACCCCGAGGGCGATTTCGTCACGCTTTCCGACGCCTATGGTCATGTCGTGATCGAGGCGGGCGACTATTCGGAGCGTGAGGTTGCCCGCTTTGCCACCCGCATCCGCGAACACCGCGCGTCGGTGGTGCTCAGCCTCGAGGGGCTGGAGGCGGAGGGGCAGATGAAATGCGCCGCAGCGTTCCTCAACGCGCTGTTCGAAGCGCCGCGCGAGCATTGGTATCCGGCACTGGTCGTAGTCGACGAGGCGCAATTGTTCGCGCCCGCCGGTGGCGGCGAAGTGGCCGAGGACGTGCGGCGCGCGTCGCTGTCGGCGATGACCAACCTGATGTGCCGGGGGCGCAAGCGTGGCCTTGCCGGCGTGATCGCGACGCAGCGGCTGGCCAAGCTGGCGAAAAACGTCGCGGCGGAGGCGTCCAACTTCCTGATGGGGCGCACCTTTCTGGACATCGACATGGCGCGCGCCGCCGACCTGCTCGGCATGGAGCGGCGCCAGGCGGAAGCGATCCGCGATCTCGCGCGCGGCACCTTCCTCGCGCTGGGGCCGGCGGTATCGCGGCGGCCGGTGGCGGTGACGATCGGCGCGGTCGAAACCTCGGCGCGCAGCGGCAGCCCGAAGCTGGTGCCGCTGCCCGAGGCACCGAGCGGCGACCTGAAGGAGCTGTTGTTCGACACCACCGACGATCTGCCGCTGTTCACCCCGCCGCCCGCACCTACGCCAGTGCCGGCCGAGCGCGTGATCGCCGACATCGCCGCGCCCGTGGCGACGCCCCGCGATGTTGCGGTCGATCGGCCTGGATTGAGCGCGACCGAGGCGGAAGCGGTCGTCGCGCAGGTGCTGCGCGCCATCGTCGATGAGGCGGGTTCATCGACCCGGTCGGCGGCGGTGCTTTTCCAGGATTTCCAGGTCCGATGCCGGATGCTGGGGCTGGCTCAGCCCCCGCTCGACCTCGCCCAATTTGCCCGCCGGCTGTCGGCGGCGCGTGCGGGGATTGTCGAGGGCATCGACGGCGACTGGGCTCCCGCCTTCGATGCGGCGCGCGAGCTGCCCGACGATATGCTCGGCCCGTTCCTGCTCGTCGCCCGCGCGGCCCGAGACGGGGAGCCGTGCCCGACCGATGCCGATATCGCGCATGTCTATGGCACCAGCTCGCTCGGCCGAGTCAAACGGTTGATCGCCTATATCGAGGGGCGCGAGCTGTTCGTGTGCCGCACCGACCTGTCGGGCAAGCGATCGATTGCGATCCCGCGCCTCGGCTGGACGACGCGCCCCGCCGACGCGGCCTGACGTTGCTCAATAGATGTCCCGGTGCGCACGGCGGTATCGGCCGGGCGATACGCCGATTTCGCGCCGGAACGCGGTCGTGAAGTGCGAGACATTGGCGAACCCGCAGGATTGGGCAACCGCGTCGAGCGGTGTCGCCGTCTCGCTCAACAGGCGCGCGGCGCGCGTCAGCCGTTGCCAGGCGACATAGTGATAGGGCGAATAGCCGGTGGCGAGCTTGAACATCCGGCAGAAATAATAGGGCGAAAGCCCTGCCACGTCGGCCAGTTCGTTGAGGGTGAGCGGCCGGGCGAGGTACGCGTCGATATACTCACGAACCCGGCGCAACGCCGCCGGCGCGATGTAGAGGCGGTCCGGCTGTCCGCGGCGGACGCGCGGCTGTCGGGTCACCATGTGGACCAGCGACGCCAGCAGGCGGTCGAGCGCAAGGTCCGAGGCGAAGCCGGGGGCTGCGATCTCGCGGGTGAGCATCCGGAACAGATCGGCGGCACGATCGTCGGGCTCGCACAGCACCGGCTCGGCAAGGCGGTCGGCTGCTCCTGCGGTTGCGGCGAGCAGATGGTCGGGCACGTAAAGCGCGACGCAGCTGTGCTCGGCCGGAAACTCCAGTTCAAGCGGCAGACCGGCCGGGATAAAGCTGAACTGGTTTCGACGGAACGGCTTGCGGTAGCGTTGTCCGTCGATGGTCGCTGCACAGGTGCCGACGGCGCCGAGATCGAGCGTCAAGGTGGCGATGTCCAGCTTGTGGCTGGCCGCATGGCAGGTGCCCGAGCCGTGCAGCCCGAAATGGCGGATCGCCGAAATGCCGCTGCGCTCGTGAAAGATCAGATCGGCGACGGGCGGTGCGGAAAAACCCACCGCGTCGTAGCCCGCCGCACCGGTGCGGCCATGATGCCGTGTGGAGGCCTCCGCTCCTGCGTGCATGTCTTCCCCCGGTGCTCGTATCGCCGCACCACATTCAGCGTAGCACACGCTACGAAATCAAAACAGCAATTCGCGTGAAATTCGGCGTCCATTCGACAAGAAGCGCAATATCCGAAAAACGCGATCCCGGCGTGAAGGTAGCTGACGCACCTTTCAATCTGGCGCCGGATGCGTAAATGACGGCGCGGACGGTCATGCGGCCGATCGATCATTCAGAACGGGACACAAGCTTCATGGGTTACCGCATCGTCGTGGCGGGTGCGACCGGCAATGTCGGACGCGAAATGCTCAATATCCTGGCGGAACGGGAGTTTCCCGTCGACGAGCTTGCGGTGGTGGCGTCGTCACGCTCGACCGGCGACATGGTCGACTATGGCGAAACGGGCAAGCAGTACCGCGTCCAGAATATCGACCATTTCGATCCGGCCGGTTGGGACATGGCATTGTTCGCGATCGGCAGCGAGGCGACGAAAGTCCACGCGCCGCGTTTTGCCGAGGCCGGCTGCACCGTGATCGACAATTCGTCGCTCTATCGCATGGACCCCGACGTGCCGCTGATCGTCCCCGAGGTGAACCCGGAGGCAATCGACGGCTACACCGCGCGCAACATCATCGCGAACCCCAATTGCTCGACCGCGCAGATGGTCGTGGCGCTGAAGCCGCTGCACGACGCCGCGCGGATCAAGCGGGTCGTGGTGGCGACCTATCAATCGGTGTCCGGCGCGGGCAAGGCGGGGATGGACGAGCTGTTCGAGCAGTCGCGCAACATCTTTGTCGGCGACCAGGCCGAGCCCAAGAAGTTCACCAAGCAGATCGCGTTCAACGTGATTCCGCACATCGACAGCTTCCTCGACGACGGATCGACCAAGGAAGAATGGAAGATGGTGGTCGAGACCAAGAAGATCCTCGATCCGCGGATCAAGGTGACCGCGACCTGCGTGCGCGTGCCGGTGTTCGTCGGCCATTCCGAAGCGATCAACGTCGAGTTCGAGGACGAGCTGTCGGCCGAACAGGCGCAGCGGATTCTTCGGGAGGCGCCCGGCGTCATGCTGGTCGACAAGCGCGAGGACGGCGGCTACGTGACCCCGATCGAATGCGTCGGCGAATATGCGACCTATGTCAGCCGCGTGCGCGAGGATCCGACCGTCGACAGCGGCCTTTCGCTGTGGTGCGTCAGCGACAATCTGCGCAAGGGCGCGGCGTTGAACGCCGTCCAGATCGCCGAGCTGCTCGGGCGCAGGCATCTCAAAAAGGCGGCTTGAGCGGCTGCGAGCAAGGTGACATCATCCGTGGATGTCACCGCACCGCATCCAGATCGTTTCGCCGCCGGCGATCACGGTTTTGCGTGGCTGGACCGTTGGCGGTCACTGTTGCCGGGTGGCGGGGCGGATGTCGTCGGGGATCGTGACCGCATGACCTTTCATGCCGACCTCTACTGGTCGTTTCGCAGCCCCTACAGCTATCTCGCCACCGCGCGCTATCGGCGGCTGGTCGAGAAATACGACCTCGAGATCGCGCTACGCCCGGTCTATCCGCTGGCGATCCGCCAGCCCGACTTTTTCGAGCGCAATCACCCAAACTGGCTGCGCTACACGCTGATCGACGTGGTGCGCGTCGCGCAGTTCCACGGCATTCCATTCGGGCCGCCGCGCCCCGATCCGGTCGTCCAGAACATGGCGACCAAGCGCGTCGCGGAGGAGCAGCCGCACATCTTCCGCCTCGTCCGCCTGGGCCAGGCAGCTGCGCGGCGGGGACGCGGGCTCGACTTTGCCGATGAGGTCGGGCGCATCGTGTGGGGCGGCGTCGATGGCTGGAATACCGGCGACCACCTGGCCGGAGCGGCGGCGCGCGCAGGTCTCGACCTTGCCGAACTCGAGCGCGAGGTCGCATCCGAGGTCGACCAGCTGGAGGCCGAGATTGCGGGCAACCAGGCCGCGCTGGAGGCGGCGGGCCATTGGGGCGTCCCGACGCTGGTGTTCAACGGCGAGCCGTTTTTCGGCCAGGATCGCATCGATCTGGCGCTGTGGCGGATGCAGACCGCCGGCCTGATCGAGCGCTGAGGCAAGGCGGCATGGCAGCGACGACCCATCACCGTTTTGCGGGTTTCGACGGCGCCGACCTTGGCTGGACCGAGCTGGGGCAGGGGCGTCCGGTCGTCCTGATCCATGGCTATTTCTCCGACGCCGCGACCAACTGGATCAAATACGGCCACGCCGAAGCGATTGCGTCGCGGGGATTCCGCGTCATCATGCCCGACCTGCGCGCGCATGGCATCAGCGCGCGGCCGCACGATCCGGCCGCCTATCCGCCCGATGCGCTGGCGATGGATGGCGAGGCGCTGATCGCGGCGCTCGGGCTCAGTGATTATGACCTCGGCGGCTATTCGCTCGGCGCACGCACCGTCATCCGGATGATGGCGCGCGGGGCGTCGCCGCGCCGCGTCGTCCTGTCGGGCATGGGGCTTGCGGGTGTCGTCGATACCGGCGCGCGTGCCGGTCATTTCCGCCGCGTGCTCACCGGGCTGGGCAGCTTCGCGCGGGGCTCGCCGGAATGGATGGCGGAGGCGTTCCTGAAAACCACCGGCGGCGACCCCGTGGCGCTGCTGCGCATCCTCGGCACCTTTGTCGATACCGACCCGGCGGCGCTGGCGCAGATCGTCCAGCCGGCGCTGGTCGTCTCCGGCGTCGACGATGCCGACAATGGCAGCCATGCCGAACTTGCCGCCGCGCTGCCGAACGCAACGCTGGTCGAGGTGCCGGGCAATCACATGAGCGCGGTGACGCGGCCCGAACTGGGCGCGGCGATCGCCGACTTTCTCGCCGCTTGACCGCGGGGCGGTCGATCCGCCAGTCTTTGACGCATCAAATCATTTGTCGGGAATTTCAATGCTCCGCACCGGTATCTCCGCGCTCGCCCTGTCGACCATGCTCGCGCCGGCCGCTTTTGCCCAGTCCGCGCCGAACGCCGCGGCCGCCGATGCCTTCGTCGCCAAAGTCGAGGCCGACCTGTACGAATTCAACCAGACCGCGGCCAAGGTCGCGTGGATCAACGCGACCTATATCACCGACGATACCGACGCGCTTGTCGCGCAGGTCTCGGCGGAGGGCACGCAGAAGTCGGTCGATTATGCGATCGAGTCCGCCAAGTTCGCCAGGGCGACCGCGCTGTCGCCCGACACGCTGCGCAAGCTCAATTTCATGCGCAGCGGCCTGACGCTCCCCGCGCCGACCCGCGAAGGGGCGGCGGCGACACTGGCGACGATCTCGACGCGGATGTCGTCGACCTATGGCAAGGGCAAGGGCACGCTGAATGGCCAGCCGATCAGCGGCAGCGACATCGAAGCCGCGATGGGCACCGAGCGCGATCCCGATCGTCTGAAGGAAATGTGGGTCAGCTGGCACGACAATGTCGGCGCGCCGATCCGCCAGGATTATGCCCGTACCATCGGCATCAGCAACGAGGGCGCGCGCGAGCTGGGCTTCAAGGACGTCGGCACGATGTGGCGGTCGAACTACGACATGCCGCCCGAGGAGTTCGCCAAGCTGACCGACAAGCTGTGGAACGAGGTGAAGCCGCTCTACCAGTCGCTGCACACCTATGTCCGCTGGAAGCTCAACGAGAAATATGGCGACGCGGTCCAGCCCAGGACCGGGCCGATCCGCGCCGACCTGCTCGGCAATATGTGGGCGCAGGAATGGGGCAACATCTACGAACTGGTCGCGCCGTCGGGGGCGGGCGATGTCGGCTATGACGTCACCGAGCTGCTGACCGCCAAGGGCTATGACCCGATCAAGATGGTGAAGGTGGGCGAGGGCTTCTATTCGTCGCTCGGTTTCGATCCGCTGCCGGAAACCTTCTGGACGCGGTCGCAATTCGTGAAGCCGCAGGACCGCGAAGTGCAGTGTCATGCCTCGGCGTGGGACCTGGACGACAAGGACGACATCCGCATCAAGATGTGCATCAAGGTGAACGCCGACGATTTCGTCGTCATTCACCACGAGCTCGGCCATAATTACTATCAGCGCGCCTATAAGGGCCAGTCGCTGCTCTATCGCGACGGGGCCAATGACGGCTTCCACGAAGCGATCGGCGACTTCGTCGCGCTGTCGATCACCCCCGACTATCTGGTCAGCATCGGGCTGCTCGACCAGGCGAAGGTGCCGAGCGCGGACAAGGATATCGGCCTGCTGCTGCGCCAGGCGATGGACAAGGTCGCATTCCTGCCGTTCGGGCTGCTGATCGATAAATGGCGCTGGGGCGTGTTCGCGGGACAGATCCCGGCAACCGGCTATCAGGGCGCGTGGGATGCGCTGCGCCTGCAATATCAGGGCGTCGCCCCGCCGGTCGCGCGCGACGAGACGCGGTTTGACGCGGGTGCGAAATATCACATCCCGGCGCACGTGCCCTATACCCGCTACTTCCTGGCGCGGCTGCTGCAGTTCCAGTTCTACAAGGCGGCGTGCGACCAGGCGGGCTGGCAGGGCCCGCTCCACCGCTGTTCCTTCTATGGCAACAAGGAAGTCGGCGCGAAGCTGAACGCGATGCTGGAACTCGGCAAGTCAAAGCCCTGGCCGGACGCGCTCGAGGCGTTCACCGGGAGCCGGGAAATGTCGGGCAAGGCGATGGTCGAGTATTTCGCGCCGCTGAAGGCGTGGCTGGACGAGCAGAACAAGGGGAAGCCGACCGGGTGGTAAGGTCCGTCGCCCCGGCGTAGGCCGGGGCCGGTGGCTAAGGGGGTGCTCCGACGGTGAGCGGCCCCGGCCTGCGCCGGGGCGACGCATGTTGCGTGGGTCCTTCGATACGGGTCTTCGCCAGGCTCAGCCCCTACTCAGGATGAGCGGATAAAGATGGGCAACCGAGAATTGTCTTACGCCCAACCGCTCATACCGAGTAGCGACTGAGCGAAGCCGAAGGCGCGTATCGAAGGACACACACGCCCCTCAACTCACCGAAACGGCGGCTCGTTGAACGCGCGGAGCTTGCGGCTGTGGAGGCGGGGGCCTTCGCGGATCAATTCCTCGACGGTGGCGATGCCGATGCGCATATGTTCGTTGATCGCGCGTTCGTAGAATTTGTTGGCCTGCCCAGGCAGCTTCAATTCGCCGTGCAGCGGCTTGTCCGAAACGCACAGCAATGTGCCGTAGGGCACGCGGAAACGATAGCCCTGGGCGGCGATCGTCGCGGACTCCATGTCGATCCCGACCGCGCGGCTCAGGGAAAAGCGTAGCGCCGACTGCGAATAGCGCAGCTCCCAGTTGCGATCGTCGGTGGTGACGATCGTGCCGGTGCGCAGCCGCCGCTTCAGCTCCTCGCCCGACTGGCCGCTCACCGTTTCCGCCGCGCGGGCCAGCGCCTGTTGCACTTCGGCGATCGCGGGCACCGGGATTTCCGGGGGCAGCACGTCGTCGAGCACGTGATCGTCGCGCAGATAGGCGTGCGCGAGCACATAATCGCCGATCCGCTGGCTAGGGCGCAGGCCGCCGCAATGGCCGATCATCAGCCACGCCTCGGGCCGCATCACCGCCAGGTGATCGCAGATCGTCTTCGCGTTGCTTGGGCCCACACCGATATTGACCAGCGTGATGCCCGCGCGATTGGGCGCGATGAGGTGATAGGCGGGCATCTGGTGCCGCCGCCATGCGCTGTCGGTCACCAGCCGTTCGGGATCGTCGCCCGCGCGGATGACGACGCCGCCCGCGCCCGACAGCGCGGTGTACGGCCCGTCGCCCTCGAGCTGCTGGCACCCCCAGCGGACGAATTCGTCGACATAGCGGTGATAGTTGGTAAACAGCACGTAACGCTGGACGTGCTCGGGCGGGGTGCCGGTGTAATGGCGCAGGCGCGCGAGCGAGAAGTCGGTGCGCAGGCCGTCGAACAGCGCGAGCGGCCGCACGCCTTCATGATCGGACCAGACGCCATCCGCGATCTCGTCGCCGATATGGGCGAGCTCGGTCGCCGGGAAATGGCGCGCCAGCTCGGAGGCGGAGACCTCGTCGAGGCTCAGCGCATGGCCGGGATCGAGCACATAGGGAAACGGGATTTCCTGCCGCCCCGGCACCGCGTCGACCACGACATCATAATCCTCGATCAGCAGTTCGAGCTGTTCGGTCAGATAGTCGGCGAAAATGGCGGGCTTGGTCACGCTGATGCGATATTCGCCCGCGGTGACCAGCCGTCCGAACGACCGGAGCGGTGCGGGCCGGTCCGGCCCGCCGGCATAGCGCAGCCGGATCTCGGGATAGGCGAAGCTGCCATCGCCGCGCATCGCGACCGGCGGCGGGGTGCGGTCCGCCAGATAGCGTTCAAGTGCCTCCTGGAGGCGGGACACGGAGGCGCGATAGAGCCGGTCGAGCTCCGCGACGATTGCAGCTGCTTGAGTCATCGACCGTGGTTAGGACGGTGTCGTTACGCTGGCAAGTCAGCCGGCCCCGGACGCGCATCGGCGCCGCCGGGGCCGGGAGGGCTCACAACCGGTCGAGCAGATATTCGGCGCTGCTGACCTTGAATTCGCCTGGTGTCTCGACGAACAGATGCTCGACGACGCCGTCATTGACCACCATCGTGTAACGCTGGCCGCGTGTGCCCATGCCGAACTTGCTGCCGTCCATGCTGAGCCCGGTGGCGACGGCGAATTCGCCATTGCCGTCGGCCAGCATCGTCACCTTGTCGTTGACGCCCGACGCCTTGCCCCACGCCGCCATGACAAAGGCGTCGTTGACGGCGGTGCAGGCGATTTCGTCGATCCCCTTGGCCAGGATGGCGTCGGCATGCTCGACGAACCCGGGCAGGTGCTTGGCCGAGCAGGTCGGCGTAAAGGCACCCGGCACCGAAAACAGCGCTACGCGGCGGCCCGCGAAGTAGCTCTCGCTGTCGGTCGCGTCGGGGCCCTGGTCAGTCACGCGGATCAGCGTGGTCTTGGGCAGGCGGTCGCCCACTTGGATCGTCATGTCATTCTCCCTCGGTGGCGTGCATCAACATCAACGCCTGCAGCGCCTAGTTGTGCCGAACGCGCCGGTTTTCAAGCATGGTCGCGGGCGGCGATCGACGTTATGCTGTAAACCATGTCGACGCCTGCGTTCCTGACCGGCCAGTTCCTGCTTGCGATGCCCGGGATCGGCGATCCGCGTTTCGAGCGTTCGGTCATCGCGATGTGCGCGCATGATGAAAATGGCGCGCTCGGCATCGGCATCGGCAGCGAGATCGAGGGGCTGGGGCTGCACGAGCTGCTGGGTCAGTTCGATATCGCGCCCGGCGATGCGCCCGATGCCCCGGTTCATGCCGGCGGCCCCGTCGAGCCGATGCGCGGTTTCGTGCTCCATTCGACCGACTGGGGCGGACAGGACACGATCGAGGTCGCCGGGCGCTGGAACCTGTCGGGCACGATCGACGTGCTGCGCGCCATTGCGGAGGGCACCGGGCCGTCGCGCTGGCTGGTCGCGCTGGGCTATGCAGGGTGGGGCGAGGGGCAGCTGGACGGCGAAATGACCCGACACGGCTGGTTCAGCACGCCCGGCGAGCTGGCGCTGCTCTATGACATCCCGGCCCGGTCGCGTTGGGAGCGGGCATTTTCGGGCGCGGGCATCGATCCCCGGCTGCTGGCGAGCAGCGCCGGGCGCGCCTGATCGCTTCAGGACCGCATATAAAGATATCTTTATATAGCATTTGCGTTGCACCGGGCTTGCCGGTAAAGGCGCGGGCAGGATCGCGCGGGCGCATCGCCCGCGACGGCACCCAACTTGCCCAGGAGATTTGACGTGGCCACCGCGACGCTCGCCCCCGCCCAGGATTATGTGATCAAGGACATCGAACTTGCCGCTTTCGGCCGCAAGGAGATCGAGATCGCCGAGACCGAAATGCCCGGCCTGATGGCGCTGCGCGACGAATTCGGCGCGACCAAGCCGCTGAAGGGCGCGCGCATCACCGGGTCGCTGCACATGACGATCCAGACCGCGGTGCTGATCGAGACGCTGATCGAGCTGGGCGCCGAAATCCGCTGGGCGTCGTGCAACATCTATTCGACGCAGGACCACGCGGCTGCCGCGATCGCCGCGCGCGGCATTCCGGTGTTCGCCGTCAAGGGCGAGACGCTGGAGGAATATTGGGACTATGTCGTGCGCATCTTCGACTGGGGCCAGGACACGACCTGCAACATGATCCTTGACGATGGCGGCGACGCGACGATGTTCGCGCTGTGGGGCGCGCGGGTCGAAGCGGGCGAGGAACTGTTCGTGCCCGGCAACGAGGAAGAGGAAATCTTCGTCGCCACGCTCAAGCGTTTCCTGGCCGAGCGTCCGGGCTACCTCACCAAGACCGTCCAGAGCATCAAGGGCGTGTCGGAAGAGACCACCACCGGTGTCCACCGCCTGTATGAACTCGCCAAGAAGGGCAAGCTTCCCTTCCCGGCGATCAACGTCAACGACAGCGTGACCAAGTCGAAGTTCGACAATCTTTATGGCTGCAAGGAATCGCTGGTCGATGCGATCCGCCGCGCGACCGACGTGATGCTCGCCGGCAAGGTCGCGGTCGTCGCCGGCTTCGGAGATGTCGGCAAGGGTTCGGCCGCGTCGCTGCGCAACGGCGGCGCGCGCGTCATCGTCACCGAAGTCGATCCGATCTGCGCGCTGCAGGCGGCGATGGAGGGCTATGAGGTCGTGACGATGGAGGAAGCGGCCAAGCGCGCCGACATCTTCGTGACCGCGACGGGCAATGCCGACGTCATCACGCTCGATCACATGCGCGACATGAAGAACATGGCGATCGTGTGCAACATCGGCCATTTCGACAGCGAGATCCAGATCGCGGCGCTCAACAACTACAAGTGGACCGAGATCAAGCCGCAGGTCGACGAGGTCGAGTTCCCCGACGGCAAGAAGATCATCGTTCTGTCCAAGGGCCGCCTGGTCAATCTGGGCAATGCGACGGGTCATCCCAGCTTCGTCATGTCGTCGAGCTTCACCAACCAAGTGCTGGCGCAGATCGAGCTGTGGACCAACACCAGCGCATACCAGAACGAGGTGTACGTCCTGCCCAAGCATCTCGATGAGAAGGTCGCCGCGCTCCACCTCGAAAAGCTGGGCGTCAAGCTGTCCAAGCTGACCGAGAAGCAGGCGAGCTACATCGGCGTGCCGGTCGAGGGCCCGTTCAAGCCGGATCATTACCGCTATTGATCGGGATTTGTTGCCAGTGATGTTTCGGGAGAGCGCCGTTCGCGGCGCTCTCTTTTTGTCTGCGGCGAACGGGCTTGCGATGCCTTGCCGTGACCGGCCGCTGCCTTTGCGCACCATTTTTGTCACAACATTACGCCGGAGCCGGTTTTTTCGTAACACTAAGTTGACATTGGCTGATCCTGAGGCATCATTTCCGCGCTGCACAACTTGCGCGGCGGACGAGCCTGGATAGGCTCGACCCGCGCAATAAGTCCGGGGTTGGAGGAGCCCCGGCTGGTCGCCTGATCCTGATGACAGGCAACTTATTGTTAAGCGGGGATTTCCTAATGCGTTTCAATCACATTGCCGGGCGCGCTGGTCTGATGATCGGCAGCGGCCTTTCGCTTGTCCTGTCGACGGCGGCGTTCGCCCAGGATTCGGCGCCGGTCGATGCGCCCACCGGTCAAGCGGAAGCGAGCGGAGAAGACATCGTCGTCACCGGATCGCGCCTGACTCGCGATCCGAATGCCACCGGACCCGCGCCGGTAAGCGCCGTGTCGTCGGCTGACATTTTGGCGACCGGTGCGACTGACGCGAGCCAGGCGCTTCGCCAGATTCCGGCCCTTTTGGCGTCCACGACGGTGGCGGACTCGATCGAACGCGGCGATGCGGATGTCGGTATTGGCCAGGCAACCCTCAATCTCCGCCAGCTCGGATCCAACCGCACGCTGGTTCTGGTCGATGGGTATCGCCACGTGTCGGGCGTTGCGGGCGCGCAGACGGTCGACGTGTCGACCATTCCGACCGCGCTGATCCAGAGCGTCGAAGTGCTGACGGGCGGCGCGTCGGCCGTCTATGGTGCCGACGCCGTTACCGGCGTGGTCAACTATATCCTGCGCAAGGATTTCGAGGGTTTTCAGCTCAATGGCCGGTCGAGCATTGCGACGTCGGGCAATGGCTCGTCGCAATCGATCGATGGGACTTACGGGCGCAACTTCGGCGGCGGCCGCGGCAACATCACCTTGTCCGCAGGCTACACCAATGATCAGGAAGTGCTGCTGGGCGATCGTCCGTTCACGCGTGACAACGGACGTGGCAACAACAGCACCACCTACGCCAATCCGCTGCGCCGTTTCCAGCGCGGGGACATCAGCGCGGCCGCAACGCCGAACTTCGCCCAGCGGTTCTCGAACGCTGCCGGCCGTTTCCCGATCGGTTTCGCGATTCCGACCGCCCAGCAATTCTCGACCTTCTTCCCTGGGCGGACGCCGACCGCGGCCGAACAGGCCCTGATCGACCGTGCGGCCAACGCGCCACTGTTCGTGATCGGTGCCGATCCCCGGTTCGCGATCAGCTCCGGCTCGGGGTTGATCTTCCGCAATGATTTTGGGTTCTTCAACGCGGACATCAACAATAACGGCGTCAACGACTGCGAAGAAAGCTATATCGGCCTGACGGGCTTCGGCGGCGGCGGCTGCTACATCTCGACGCCGGGTGGCGGCGTCAAGATTTTCGAGGACGGCGTCATTTCGACCAGCCAGAACCAGTTCGGCGGCGATGGCGCGGTGGAGCGGACGAACCAGACGTCGCTCATTCCCCGGAGCGAGCGCATCTATGCCAATCTGCGCGCCAACTACGAATTTTCGCCCGCCGCAGAAGTCTTCGTCGACGCGAAATATGCCCGCAACAACACGCTGTCGCGCAACAATTACAACACCTTCTATGACAGCCTGCTGATCTTCCCCGACAACCCCTTCATCCCGGATGTGCTTCAGGCCGATGCGGATGACGCGGGCGGTCTGCGGATCAGCCGCGACTTCCTCGATCTCGGTCCGAACACGCAGGAGGCCAATCGCGATACCTATCGCATCGTCGGCGGCGTGCGCGGCGCGATCGACAGCCATTTGAACTATGAGGTTTCGGGCAATTACGGCCGGACCGAGAGTTCGGTCACCCAGTCCAACCGCGTGCGTTATGACCGCCTGTTCGCATCGATCGACGTGGTCACTGGTCCCAATGGGCAGCCGATCTGCCGTTCGGACATCAGCTCCGTGCCGCATCCGGGCAGCGAAGTGTTTCCCGTGATCGCGCCCGGCTTCTTCACCTTCCGCCCCGGTGACGGCCAGTGCCGCCCGGGCAACATCCTGGCGGGGGAAAACTCGCTGAGCCCCGAAGCGGTCGCGTTCATTACGACGCCGACCACCAATCGGTTCGTGCTCCAGCAGTTCGTCGTCAACGGGATCATCACGGGCGATACCGGCGGGTTCTTCAATCTGCCCGGCGGCGCGGTCAAATTCGCGGTCGGCGGCGAATATCGCGAGGAGCGTTCGAGTTCGCGGTTCAGCGATCTCGAGCTTGGCCTGCTGCCGGAAGGGTCGCCCGCCGGTCCCGCCGGCACCTTCATCGGCGACGTCTCGGACAACCAGCAGCTGGTTTTCGACGCACAGACCCGCACGTTCAATACCGGCGGGTCGTTCGACGTGAAGGAAGTGTTCGGCGAAATCTCGCTGCCGATCCTCAAGGACACGCCCTTTTTCTACGAGCTGACGCTCGGCGCCGCCGGGCGCTATGCCGATTACTCCACGGTCGGTGGCGCGTTCACCTGGAACGTCAACGGCGTGTGGGCGCCGGTCCAGGATATCCGGTTCCGTGGCACGTATGCGCGCGCAATCCGTGCCCCGAACATCGCGGAACTGTTTGAACCCGCGCAGGGCGCGACGTTCCGTCCTTCGGATCCGTGCGATGTGCTCAACCAGAACGCGACACCGAACCGCCTTGCCAACTGTATCGCCGCGGCAACCGCGCTCAACATCCCCAATGCCGCGAGCTTTATTGCAAGCTACAGCGATCCGCTGACCGCGCGCTTTTCGGGCACGAGTGGCGGCAACCCCAACCTGTCCGAGGAAACCGCAACCACCTGGACGGTGGGCGGCGTGATCCAGCCACGGTTCATCCCCGGGCTGACGCTGACCGCGGACTATTACTCGATCGAAATCGAGGATGCGATCGCCGCGGTGACATCGCAGGACATCGTTAATACGTGCTATGACAACACGACCTTTCCGAACCAGTTCTGCGATCTGATCAGTCGCAATGGTCCCGGATCGGGGCCGACGACGTTCGGCTTTAATTTCCTGCGCCAGACCCAAATCAACTTCGGACGCATCGAGACTTCGGGCATCGACTTCACCGCCGCCTATCAATTCGACATCGGCGACCATGATTTCGGTTTGCGGGTCAGCGGCAACTGGACCGAAAAGGTCGATCGTTTCTTCGATCCGATTGACACCACGCTGGTCAATCCGGGCCTGCGCGAAACGGGCGCGCCGGAATGGTCGGGGCTCGGCACGTTCACCTATGGCTATAAGGGCCTCGGCTTCAATTACACCGTCCAGTATATCGGCGAGCAAGCCGTGGCGTCGGCTGTGCAGATCGAACGGGTGGACCGGGAATTCGGTCCGGCGGGTCTGGCGCGGGAGTATTTCGTCCATAACGTCGCGGTCAATTACGACGTGACGGAGTCGTTCTCGCTCAACGCCGGTGTCAACAACCTGACCGATGCGCGTCCCTATCTGTCGAGCTCGGCCTATCCGGTCAGCGGCATTGGTCGCGTCGCGTTCATCGGCGCGCAGGCGCGGTTCTGATCGCGGCTCGCGAAAGCTGACGTGATCCGCTCGCGCAAGCGGGCGGGTCGCTCAGCGTGGCTTCAGCCCCCTTGGTGCCCCGCGGCATCAAGGGGGTTTCGCTTGGGCGCAGTGATGGCTACCCGTTGGCCATGCGTGCGTGTCTGGCCCATCCTCAATGACGATAGCTGAGCCGATTGCGCTCCTTGTCCTCGGCGCGGTCCTGGCGATCCTTGTCGCGCTGGCGGGCTATGCCTTCTACCGGAGCGTCCAGGGCGCGCGCATCGCGCGGGTTCAGCGTGCCGAGGCCGAGCGCGCGCACGCCCTGATCGGCCATTCGCCGGCGATGGCGATGCGCGTCGATCCGGATCAGCGCGTATCCTTGCCCCTCGCGCTCGTCGACCGGCTGGGCTTCGGCCGTGCGCCGGAGCGGCTTGAGGAATTGCGCAACGAACCGGGCGTGGTCGCTGAAACCGAGTTTCCCGACGGTGCGCGGCTGGTGGCGGCGATTATCGAGGCGCAAAGCGCCGCGCGGCCGTTTCGGCTCGCGCTGCGCCCGCCGGGTTCGGCACGGCGGTTGATCGCGATCGGCGATCGCGCGCCCGAAACGCTGGGACCGGCCGGCACCGTCATCGTCTGGTTCTTTGACGCAACCGACATCCAGACCGAGCTCGACCGCGCCGAAAGTGAGGCCGACCGGCTGCGTGCCGCGTTCGAATCGCTGACCGGGCTGATCGAAGCCGCGCCGATGCCGATGTGGTATCGCGGCCCCGACCTCAGGCTCGCGATGGTCAACAGCGCCTATGTCCAGGCGGTCGAAATGTCCGACGCGGCCGGGGTCATCGCGCGCCAGGTCGAGCTGGTCGAAACCGCCGGACATCTGGGTCCGATCGTCAACGCGGCCGAAGCGCGCGACAGCGGCCGCGCGCAGGTGACCGCGCTGCCCGCGACGATCGGCGGGGCACGCCGGATGCTGCGCTTTCACGACGTGCCCATGCCCGACGGCGGCACCGCCGGCTACGCGATCGATATCGAGGAGCTCGAACAGGCGCGCGCGGGGATCAAGCGTTTTGCCGATGCGCAGCGGTCGATGCTCGACCGGCTGTCGTCCGCGGTCGCCCAGTTCGGTGCCGACCGCACGCTCGTCTTCTGCAATCAGCCCTTCCAGCGCATCTTTGCGATGCGGCCCGAATGGCTCGCCGACCGGCCGGAGTTCGACCGGGTGCTGGAGCGGATGCGCGAGGCCAACCGCCTGCCCGAAGTCCGCGACTTTCCGGGCTGGAAAGCCGAGCGCCGCGCATGGTTCCACGCGACGCAGGACGAAATCGAGGAAAATTGGCACCTGCCGGGTTCGGTCCATTTGCGCGTCGTGGCGCAGCCGCTGCCCGAAGGCGGCTTGCTGATGATCTTCGAGGATCGCACCGAACAGGTCCAGCTGGCGAGCGCGCGCGACACGCTGCTGCGGGTGCGCACCGCGACCTTCGACAATCTGTTCGAGGCGCTGGGCGTGTTTTCCGCCGATGGCCGGTTGCAGATCTGGAACGCCAAGTTCCGGCAGGTCTGGGCGCTCGAGGAGAGTTTCCTCAGCACGCATCCCCGCGTCGATCTGTTGGCGGAGGAAGTGGCGCCGCGTCTCGCCAATCCGGCGCGCTCGTCGCTGATCCCCGACCTTGTCCGCTCCGCCGCCAACGAGCGCCAGCAGCGCGGCGGCCGCGTCGCCTTTGCCGATGGCCGGCACTATGAATTCGGTGCCGTGCCGCTGCCCGACGGCAACGCATTGCTGACCATGATCGACATTTCCGACAGCCGGCGCATCGAACAGGCGCTGCGCGACCGCAACGATGCGCTGGAGGCGGCGGACCGGGTGAAGACCGCGTTCGTCGCGAACATGAGCTATGAGCTGCGCACCCCGCTCACGTCGATCAAGGGTTTCGCGGAGATGCTGCACGCCGGATATGCAGGCGAATTGAGCGAGTCCGGGAGCAGCTATGTCGGCGCCATTTTGGAATCGGTCGAACGCCTGGGTGGCCTGGTCGACGATGTGCTCGACCTGACTGCGACCGAAGCGGCGGCGCTCGATGTCCAGCCGGTCGATCTGGATGCGACCGCACGCGCCGCGGCCGAGCATCTGGTGTCTCTGGCCCGGGAGCGCGGGATCGAACTTGCCGTCGACGTCCAGCGGTCGTCAGGCACGGTGCAGGGCGATCCGCGCCGTCTGCGCCAGGCGATCGAGCATATGCTGCGCCACGCGCTCTGCACGCTGGACGAGGGCAATCGCGTGCTGCTGCACGTCGACGGGACGCGTGAAGCCGCGCGCGTGGTCGTGTCCGACGACGGGGCGGGGATGAGCCCGAGCGCGCAGGCGCGTGCATTCGATCGCTTCGCACAGCCCGCGGTGGCGCGGCCCGGCGATCGCCATCTCGGGCTCGACCTGCCGCTCGCGAAGCAATTCATCGAAGTTCATGGCGGGGAATTGTCGCTGGTGTCCGAGCTGGGCCACGGCACCATCCTGACCGCCACGCTGCCGCGAAAATGAGCGCCAACCTGCTCTGGTCGATCGAGGACTCGCTGGCGCTTGGCGCGCGGATCGCGCGCGTCGCGCGTCCGGGCGACGTCGTCACGCTCAGCGGACCGCTGGGCGCGGGCAAGACCAGCATCGCGCGCGGCCTGCTGAACGAACTCGGGCTAGAGGGCGAGGCACCGTCGCCGAGCTACGCCATCGTCCAGCCCTATGCGCCGCCCGAGGTGCAGTTTCCGGTGCTGCATGTCGACCTGTACCGGATCGAGGACGCAGAGGAAGCGGTCGAGCTCGGCTTGTGGGAGGCACGCCACGATTCGCTGCTGGTCGTCGAATGGCCCGAACGCCTGCCCGAGCTGACCTGGGTGGACGCCCTGCGGCTGACCCTGTTGATCGAAAGCGATGGCGTGCGGCGCTTGACAGCGATGGTGCCGGAGGCATGGAGGCAGCGATGGTCGCTGATATGAATCCACCCCCCGCCGCCGCCGAATTTCTGGCGGCAAACGGCTGGGGCGATGCCGAATTGCTGCCGCTGGCGGGCGACGCGTCGTTTCGCCGCTATTTCCGCGCAGTCGCGCCGGGGCGCTCCGCGGTGCTGATGGATGCGCCGCCGCCGCATGAGGACGCGCGCCCGTTCCTGGCCATCGCGCGCTGGCTGGGCGATCGCGGGTTCGCCGCGCCGGCGATCCTGGGCGAGGACGCGGTCGCCGGCCTGGTGCTGATCGAGGATTTCGGCGACGCCCGCATGCGCGAGACCGTCGATGCAGCGCCGGAGAGCGAGCTTCGGCTCTATGGCGAGGCGGTCGACCTGCTGGTACGGCTCCATCGCGAGGATGCGGCACCGTTGCGCGGCTATGATCGTGCCGAATATCAGCGCGAGGCCGGGCTGCTCACCGAATGGTATTGTCCGGCGGTGGGGATCGAACCCGATGTCGTGGCCTATCGCGCCGCGTGGGACGCGGTGCTCGATCATGTCGAGCCCGCGCCGCCGGTCACGGTGCTGCGCGACTATCATGCCGAGAACATCATGCTGATCGAGGGTCGCGAGACGCTGGGCCTGCTCGATTTCCAGGACGCGCTGACCGGCCACGCCGCTTATGACCTCGTCTCGCTGCTTCAGGACGCGCGGCGTGACGTCGCCCCCGAGCTCGAGGCGCAGATGCTCGACCGCTATCGGCGCACGACGGGCGCGGGTGAAGGGTTCGACGCCGCCTATCATGTGCTGGGCGCGCAGCGGAATGCGAAGATCATCGGCATCTTCACGCGGCTGTGGAAACGTGACGGCAAGCCGCGTTATCCCGGGCTTTGCCCACGCGTCTGGCGTTATCTGGAACGCGATCTGGCGCATCCGGCACTGGCACCGGTGCGCGCCTGGTTCGATGCCAATATCCCCGCGGCCCGGCGCGGCGACCCGATCGTGATCGCCGGCGAATGACGACCGCGCACACGCTGGCGCTGCGCCCCAATCCGGACGCGCCAGTGCCTGAAATCGCGATGGTGATGGCGGCGGGCCTGGGCAAGCGGATGCGCCCGCTCACCGCGACCCGCCCCAAGCCGCTGGTCGAAGTGGGCGGTCGCGCGCTGATCGATCATGTGTTCGACCGCCTGCGCGCGGCTGGCGTGCGCAGGGCGGTCGTCAACGTCCATTATCTCGCCGACACGCTCGAAGCGCATCTGCACCACCGGGTGAAGGGCATCGATATCGTCATCTCGGACGAGCGGCGGCAGCTGATGGAAACCGGGGGCGGGCTGGTTCAAGCGCGCGCGCTGCTCGGCGATCGCCCGTTCCTGTGCGTCAACAGCGACAATCTGTGGATCGACGGGCCGATCGACGCGATCCGGCTGCTGGCCCAGCACTGGGACGATGCCCGCATGGACGCGTTGCTGCTGATGGTGCCGCTGGCTCGCGCCAACAGCCATGGCGGGCGCGGCGATTTCCATCTCGACAGCTTCGGCCGGATCACGGGGCGCCGCGCGCCAGGACGTGTCGCGCCGTTCGTCTTCACCGGCGTCCAGATCCTGTCGCCGCGCGTGATCGCGGACTGGCCGGAGGGACCGTTTTCGACCAACCTGTTCTGGCAGCGCGCGATTGAGGCCGGGCGTGCCTGGGGCCTGCCGCATCAGGGATTGTGGTTCGACGTCGGCACGCCGCGCGCAATCGTCGAAACCGAAGCCTTGCTCGCGGATGCCTGATCGCGCCCACCTGCGCGTCTACACCATCCCGGTTCATCGCGCGTTCGCCGACGCGCTCGCGACAGGGTTGATCCGCCAGCATGGCGGCGAGCCACTCGCCCTGGCCCGCGGCACCATCCTGGTTCCCAACCATCGCGCCCGCCGGGCGATCACGGATGCGTTCGTCCGCGCGAGCGGAAGCGGGCTGCTGCTGCCGCGCATCGTTGCGATCGGCGATCCGGAGCTGGACGAGGCCGCCGGCGCGATGTTCGATCCCGCGGATGCCGCCGACCCGGTACCGCCGGCGGTCGATCCACTCGCGCGCCGATTGATCCTGTCGCGCCTGATCGAGGCCGAGCGCGCAGCAGCCGGTGCACCGGTCGATGCCGCGGAGGCGCTGCGGCTGGCGGGCGACCTTGCGCGTACCCTGGACCAGTTGCTGGTCGAGGATGTCACGCCGCGCGCGCTCGCCGCGCTCGAGCTTGCGGAGCAGCCGTCCGAGCATTGGCAGCGGGCGCTGGAGGTGTTTCGCATCCTGCTCGATCGCTGGCCGGCGGAGCTTGCGCGGCTGGGGTGCATCGACCTCGCCGAACGACGGTCGCGGCTGATGCGTCGTGCTGCGGACCGATGGCGCGCGGGGACATCCGCGGGCTTCATCTGCGCCGCCGGCGTGACGAGCGCGGCCCCCAGCGTCGCGCGGCTGCTCCGCCGCGTCGCCGAACTCCCGCAGGGGCTGGTGGTGTTGCCGGGCGTCGCGACCGACATGCCCGACGACCAGTGGGATGCGCTCGGGCCGTACCCGCGTGACGCCGTGACCGGGAAGCGCCCGCCATCGATTGAAACGCACCCGCAGTTTCACCTGAAGCTCCTTCTCGATCGCATGGGGGTGGCGCGCGGCGAGGTGATGGCGTGGCGGCACGGCAGCGACCATGATGCCGCACCCGCGCGCGGCAAGGCGATCGCCACCGCTCTGGCACCCGCGCAGTTCACTTATGGCTGGAACGAGGTACCGGCGCGCGAGCGTCGGTTGACCGGCGTCGCGATGCTCGCCGTCGCGACCCCCGCCGAGGAAGCGCAGGCGATCGCGATCGCGCTGCGCGAGGCGCTCGAGGCGCCGGGGCGGACCGCCGCGCTGGTGACCCCGGACCGCGCACTCGCCATCCGCGTCGCCGCGCATTGCCGCCGCTGGGGGATCGCGATCGACGACAGCGCGGGCGCGCCGTTGTCGACGCTTGCGCCCGGCACCTTGCTGCTCGCCATCGCGGAAGCCGCCGCCGCCGGATTCGCGCCGGTGCCCTTGCTCGCGCTGCTCAAGCATCCGCTGGTGCGATCGGGCGATGCGCGCATCGAATGGTTGGACGGCGTGCGGTCGCTCGACCTGGCGCTGCGCGGGCCACGTCCGGCGGCGGGACTTGAGGGCATCGCGCGGCATTTGTCCGATCCCGACGCCGCGGATGCGCATCGTCGTCGACCCGCCATCGCGTTCTGGAAGCATGCCCAGGCGTTGCTACGGCCGATCGCCGCGATCTTCGGCCGCGATGCCGCACCGCTCGTCGATCTGGTCGCGGTGCTGCGCGAGTCGGCGGATGCGTTGGCCGGCGAAGCCGCCTGGGCGCGACAGGGGGGGCGGGCGGCGGCGGACCTGCTCGCGGGGCTGGAGGCAAACGCGGCGCACGGCCCGGCCCGGATCGCTCCGGCGGCATTGCCCGTGATGCTGCGCACGCTGATGGATGAAATTGCGATCCGGCCGCCACAGGGCGGGCATCCGCGCCTGGCCATCTACGGCTTGCTGGAGGCGCGGCTGCAGACCGCCGACCTGATGGTACTGGGCGGATTGAACGAGGGCGTCTGGCCGGGATTGCCCGCCCCCGACCCGTGGCTGGCGCCGCGCATCCGCAGCGAACTCGGCCTGCCGGGGCTTGAACGGCGGATCGGGCTGTCGGCGCATGATCTGGCCGGGGCAATGGGCGCGCGCGACGTGTTGATGACGCGGGCCGAGCGCGACGCGAGCGCGCCGACGATCGCTTCGCGCTTCTGGCTGCGCCTGCAGGCGCTGGCGGGCGAGCAGCTGCACGCCGCCGATGACCTGGCGCGGTGGTGCGCCGACATCGACAATCCGCGCGAGCACGCGCCGTCGGCGCAGCCCGCGCCCCGTCCGCCCGTCGCTGCGCGGCCGCGCATCATTTCGGTGACGGAGGTCGACCGGCTCAAGGCCGACCCCTTCGCCTTCTATGCGCGGCGAATGCTCAAGCTGACCCCCCTCGACCCGGTCGATGCGGACGCGAGTGCGGCATGGCGCGGCACCGCGATCCACGCCGTGTTTGAACGCTGGGCGCGGGAGGATCGCGATCGCCCCGAGCGGCTGGCCGATCACGCGCTGGCGCTGATGCGCGATGATCGCACCCACCCGTTGATGCGCGCGCTGTGGCAGCCGCGGCTGATGGAGGCGGTCGACTGGATTGCGAGCCAGCTGGTCGAGTTGCGCGCGGGCGGCAGGCAGCTGATCGATGTCGAGCGGGAGGGGCGGATCGAGATCGCCGGCGTCACGCTCAAGGGCAAATATGACCGGATCGACCGCAATGCGGACGGAACGCTGGCGATCGTGGACTACAAGTCCGGCCAGCCGCCCTCGACACGCGCGGTGCGTGAGGGGTTCAGCCTGCAGCTGGGACTGCTCGGACTGATCGCCGAGCGCGGCGGGTTCGAGGGGATCCAGGGCACCGCGACCGCGTTCGAATACTGGTCGCTGGCGCGCAACCGCCAGGGCGGTTTCGGCTTCGTCGCCTCACCCGTCGATCCCAAGAGGAAGGATCCAATACCTGCCAACCGCTTTGTCGAAATTGCTGCGCACAATTTCATCGAGGCCACCGCAGCATGGCTCACCGGCGACGCGCCCTTCACCGCCAAGCTAAACCCGCTCTACGCGCCCTATGGCGACTATGACCAGCTGATGCGCCGCGACGAATGGTGGGGCCGTGAGTAAGGCCGGCAGCCTCCTGCCCAGGCTGAAGGGCGATCAGGCGCGCGCGAGCGACCCGGAAGGCCATGTCTGGCTGTCGGCGTCGGCGGGGACCGGCAAGACGCAGGTGCTGACCGCGCGCGTCTATCGCCTGTTGCTGCGCGGAGTCGACCCCGCTGCGGTCTTGTGCCTCACCTTTACGAAGGCGGGTGCGAGCGAGATGGCCGGACGGATCAATGGCCGGCTCGCGCGCTGGGTGCGGATGCCCGAGCCCGATCTGCGCAAGGAGCTGTTTGCGCTTGGCGAGAATCATCTCGATCCCGCTGTGGTGGCGCGCGCGCGCACGCTCTTCGCGCGGGTGCTCGACGCGCCCGGCGGCGGCATCCGCATTCAGACGATCCACAGCTTTTGCCAGAGCCTGCTCGCCGCGTTTCCGCTCGAGGCCGGCCTGCTTCCCGGCTTCCGCCCGCTTGAGGGGCGTGAGGAACAGGTGCTGGCGCGCGAGGCGCTGGCGGAACTGCTGGTTGCGCAGGAATCGCTGCACGGTTCCGACGTGCTCGATGCGGTACGGGCGCTCAGCCTGCGCATGGGCGAGGGGCGGGCGGAGGCCTTTCTGCGCGCCTGTGCCGCCCGCCCCGACGCGATGGCGCGGCTGCCCGGATTGATTCAGCCCTTCGTCCGCGACTGTCTCGATCTGCCCCCTGGCGATGTCGAGGCGGCGATCGCTGCGGCGTGCGCGGATGACGCGTGCGACATTGCCGGGCTGCGCGCCGTCGCGGCGATGAACGCGGGGTGGGGGACCAAGAACGGCCTGGCGCGGGCGGATGCGATCGCGCAATGGCTCAGCCGCGATCCGGGCGGGCGCGCCGCGGGACTGGGCGAACTGCACCTTGTCTGGGCAAAGGCGGACGGGGACCTCCGATCGTTCGCCAAAGGGCAGGCGCCGCCGGTCGCCGACTATGCCGATCTGGCGACGCGCTTTCACGGCTGGTGCGGCGAGCTGGTCGGGCTGCGCGCCCGTGCCGGCTTTGCGGACCTGCTTGCGCAGGGGCTGACCGCTGGACGCGCTTATGCCGAAACCTATGCGGCGTCGAAGCGGCGCATCGGCGCGGTCGATTTCAATGACCTGATCCGCGAGACCGCCAGGCTCCTCGCGCTGCCCGGCATCGGCGACTGGGTGCGCTACAAGCTCGACCAGGTGACCGAGCATATCCTGATCGACGAGGCCCAGGACACCAACTGGCCGCAATGGGAAATCGTCCGCCGCATCGCCGACGAGTTCTTTGCCGGTGAAGGCGCGAAAGGCGACCGGCTGCGCACGCTGTTCACCGTCGGCGACTATAAACAGGCGATTTTCGGCTTTCAGGGCACAGACCCCTATAATTTCGCGCTCGCGCACCGGATGTTCGAACGGCTCGCCGGACCCGATCAGCCGTTCACGACGCTTTCGCTCACCGACAGCTTCCGGTCGACCGAGCCAATCCTGACCTTTGTCGATGCCGCGATCGCGGAGCTGCCCGACGATGCGCTGGGCGCGCACAGCACGGTCGAGCCGCATGGCAGCAACGTGCCGGGGCCGGGGCGGGTGACCCTGTGGGCACCGGTGATCGAAGGCGGCAGCGACGAGGATGCCGAGGGCTGGGCCGACGATGCCGCGCGCGGCATGGCGACCCGGATCGCGACCGAGGTCGCCGCGTGGATCGATCAGGGTCGGATCACGCCGGGGGAGGTGATGATCCTGGTCAAGCGGCGCGGCGAGCTGGCGGCGCTGATCGTCGCCCGCCTCTATGCCGCCGGGGTGCCGGTGGCCGGTGTCGACCGGCTGCGCCTCAACGCACCGCTGGCGGTCCAGGATCTGCTCGCCGCGATCCGCTTCGCACTCCAGCCCGACGACGACCTGTCGCTCGCCAGCCTGCTCGTCTCGCCGCTGATCGGGTGGAGCCAGGACGAGCTGATGGCCGCCGCGGTGCGCGAGCGCGGCAGCCTGTGGCGTCACCTGCGCGCGACGCAGCCGGACGACCGGCTGGCGCCGCTCTATGCGATGCTGGCGCAGGCCGATTTCACCACGCCCTATCGTTTTCTGGAGGACCTGCTGAGCGGCGCGCTCGACGGGCGGCGCAAGCTGATCCGGCGGCTCGGTGCGGAGGCGCGCGACCCGATCGAGGAACTGCTGACCGCGGCGCTGGGTTTCGAGCGGCTGGCGACGCCGTCGCTGCAACGCTTCATCGACTGGTTCGATCGCGGCGATGTCGACATCAAGCGCGACCCGTCGCAGGCGGCGAGCGCGGTCCGCGTGATGACCGCACACGGTGCCAAGGGGCTGCAGGCGCCGCTGGTCATCCTGGCCGATGCGACGGTCGACCCGACGCGCAACCGGCGCGACCTGCTCGACTGGCCGGTGTTCGGCGATCGCGAACCGGCGCTGCCCCTGATCCGGCCGCGTCGTGACGAACGCAGCGCCGCGCTGGAGACTTTGCTCGATGCGAGCGACGCGCGCG
Organism: Sphingomonas sp. SFZ2018-12; assembly: GCF_022496715.1. Taxonomy (NCBI): domain Bacteria; kingdom Pseudomonadati; phylum Pseudomonadota; class Alphaproteobacteria; order Sphingomonadales; family Sphingomonadaceae; genus Sphingomonas; species Sphingomonas sp. SFZ2018-12. The sequence goes on along the minus strand of NZ_WTFM01000001.1, from coordinate 1,374,307 downwards.
AGATGGAGGAGCATTGGCGGCTGTTCTACGTGGCCGCGACGCGCGCCGAACGCTGGCTGGTGATCGGCGGTGCGCTAGGACCCAAGGCGAATGGCAGCCCGCCTGAACAAAGCTGGTATGCCGCCGCCGCCCGCGCTTTCGACCGACTCGGCGTCGCCGAAGCCGATGCCGGCGGTGATCGGGACTTTACCGGGGTCGGCGTGACGCCTGCTGGCGGGGGCGCTGCACGGGCCGAGCGGCCACCGCAGCATGACGCGGTCGATCTGCCCGACTGGCTGCGCGCGCCCGCGCCCGCCGAAGCGCGTCCGCCCCGTCCGCTCGCGCCCTCGGCAATCGGCGACGACGCGATCGCCGACCCCCCGCTTCCGCCGAAAGCGCGCGCGGCGGCGGTTCGCGGTCAGCTGCTCCATCGGCTGTTCGAGCGGCTGCCCGCCGTTTCACCCGCCGCGCGCCGCGATGCGGCGTTGCGCTGGCTGATGCAGGCCGCCGGGGCGTCTGACGTGACGCTGGTGACCGCGCTGGCCGATGACGCACTCAGGGTAATCGACGACCCGCGCTTCGCCGGCCTGTTCGGCATCGACGCCCTCGCCGAGGCGCCGATCGCGGCGGTCGTCGACGGCCTCGTCATTTCCGGTACGGTCGATCGGTTGCGCGTCGAGGAGGATCGGGTGCAGGTCGTTGATTTCAAGACCGGGCGCATCGCACCGGCGACCCTGGCCGACGTGCCCGAATATCATCTGCGCCAGATGGCCTCCTATGCCGCCGCACTCGCGGTGATCTTTCCCGGCCGCACGATCGAGGCGTCGTTGCTCTACACGTCCGGACCCGTCCTGCACACGCTGCCCGCTGCGCTGCTGGCTCGGCACAAGCCCGGCTATGACCCCGCGCAGTTAAGGTTGAGCGGCGGCGCTTGAGGCGCGCGGGCGCACCGCCTAGATTGTTGGGCACAGTCAAGGAGACAGAATATGGCGACCAAAGCCGTGACCGATGCCAGCTTCCAGAGCGACGTGCTCGAAGCCGAAAAGCCCGTGCTCGTCGATTTCTGGGCGGAATGGTGCGGCCCGTGCAAGATCATCGGCCCGTCGCTGGAGGAAATTTCCGACGAGCTGGGCGAGCAGGTGACGATCGCCAAGCTCAACATCGACGACAATCCCGACGCGCCCGGGCGCTACGGCGTGCGCGGGATCCCGACGATGATCCTGTTCAAGAACGGCGAACCGAGCGCGGTCAAGGTCGGTGCCGAGCCGAAAAGCGCGCTCAAGGCGTGGCTGCAGGGCGCGCTCTAGGCCTCGTCACAGATCCACCGGATCAAGGGTCGCGCGATCGCCCGGATTGCGCGGCCCTTTTCATGTTCATGACGGGACGGCACGAAGCTGCTTGCATTTCTTTCGTTCGCGACGCTAGCTTGGTGGTTGCGGGTTGTGTCGTCGTGGCCCGTGCGCTGGTAACGACATTGCCCGTGCGGGTGTCGATCCAGGTCGCCCAGTTGCGCTGACAGCCGGAAACCGGCGCGCGCGTCTGAACGCGAACGACCGGGGGAGGCCCGAACAGCGATCGCAAAAGCGGGGGCTTTCCGTGTCGATGAACAATGCCGGTCCGTTCACATCTTCCAAAAAATCGTCGCGCCGGTCGCGCGCGATGGGCTACCTGCTCGGCGCGGCGCTGCTCGCCGTGGCGACGGGACCGTCCGTGGCGCAGGATGTGCCGGCCGTCCCTGCGGCGACCCAGCGCCTTCATGACCGGCTGATCACGCTCGATTCGCACCTCGACACCCCGGCGTCGCTCGACTTGCCCGGTTGGTCGATCCTCGAGCGTCACGACGCCGCGCAAGACTATACCCAGGTCGACCTGCCCCGGATGAAGGCCGGCGGGCTCGATGGCGGCATGTGGGCGATCTACACGGCGCAGGGACCGCTCGATCCCGCAGGTTATCGTGCGGCGCGCGATTTCGCGGTGATGCGCGGCGTGTCCATCCACAAGATGATCGCCGCCGCGCCCGACCAGTTCGAATTGGCGCTGACCGCCGCGGACGCCGCCCGCATCGCTGCGACGGGCAAGCGCATCGTCTATCTGTCGATGGAAAACGCCTATCCGCTGGGCGAGGATATCGGGCTGATCACGCTCTTTCATCGCATGGGCGTGCGGATGATCGGCTTTACCCACTTTGCGCACAACCAGTTCGCCGACAGTTCGACCGACCCGTCGAAGACGCCGCGCTGGCAGGGGCTGAGCCCGCTGGGACGCGACCTGCTGGTCGAAATGAACCGGCTGGGCATCGTCCCCGACCTGTCGCACAGTTCGGATGCGGCGCTCGACGACGCGCTGGCGCTGTCCAAGACGCCGCTGGTGCTCACCCATTCGGGGTGCAAGGCGATCTATGACCACCCGCGCAATGTCGACGACGCCCGGCTGCGCGCGCTTGCGGCGAAGGGCGGCGTCATCCAGATGAACGCCTATGGCGGCTATCTGCGCGCGCTCAAGCCCAACCCGGCGCGCGAACAGGCGCTCCGCGCGCTGAATGCCGATCGGCCGGCGGGCGCGATGACCGCCGCGCAGCGCGAGGCGATGCTGGCCAAGCGGCGCGAGATCGATCGCCTGTATCCCGAAACCGATCCGGCGACGTTCGAGGATTTCATGGCGCACCTGCTCCATGCGCTCAAGGTCGTTGGCCCCGACCATGTCGGGATCGGGCTCGACTGGGACGGCGGCGGCGGCACGGTCGGAATGCGCGACATCACCGCATTGCCCCGGATCACCGACGCGCTGCTGAAGGCCGGCTATAGCGAGCGCGACATCGCCAAGATCTGGTCGGGCAACTTGCTGCGCGTGCTGCGCGCCGCCGAGGCCGCCGCCGCACCGGATGCGAGGGCGGCCGCGCCCTCCGAAGGCCATTGAGCGCGGCGGGCGCCGTGCACTGGCTGCTGCCGCTGCTGGCGATGCTCGCCGCGGGGCTGTTCGCCGGCTTTGCGGGCGGGCTGTTCGGAATAGGGGGCGGGTTCGTCGTAGTGCCCGCGCTCTTCGTGCTGCTGCCGCTGCTCGGCGGCAATCCGGCCGAGCTGGCGCACGTCGCGATCGGCACGTCGCTGGCGACGATCGTCACGACTTCGCTGCGCTCGGTTCAGGCGCACGCGCGCCGCGGTGCCGTCGACTTCGATGTGCTCAGGGCGTGGGCGCCATGGATCGTGCTGGGTGTCGGCATCGGCGTCGTGCTCGCCGCGCGGTTGAGCAGCGATGGGCTGGCATTGATCTTCGGCGCGGGCGTGGCGCTGATGTCGCTGCATTTCCTGTTCCCGCTGCTGGCCGACCGGCACCTGGCGACGGACATGCCCGGCGGCCTGACCCGCGCCGGGATTGCCGGCGGGCTGGGCGCTTTTTCGTCGCTGCTCGGCATCGGCGGCGGCACGATCGCGATCATCGTGATGACATTGTGCGGCAAGTCGATCCACCGTGCGGTCGCGACCGCATCGGGGATCGGCGTGATCATCGCGCTGCCCGGCATGATCGGCTTCGTCGCGATCGGCCTCGGCGTGCCCGATCTGCCCTGGGGATCGCTCGGCTTCGTCAACGTGCCGAGCGCGCTGATCGTCACATCGATGTCGATCGTCACGGCACCCTGGGGGGTGGCGGCGGCGCATCGGTTGAGCCCGGCGCTGCTCCGTCGCGCCTTTGGCATCTACCTGTTGTTCGTGGGCGTCGTGATGATCCGCAACGGGATCATCGGATGAGAGATTGAGACTGCAACCAAGGGGAGAAACCGCCATGTCGATCGAGCTTTCCAGACGCGCCTGGCTGGGCGCCGCCGCCGTCGCCGGGGGTGGGGCGATCGCCGCCACGCGCAGCGCCTATGCCTTTCCGTCGGCCGAACCGCCGGTGTTCGGTCCCGCGCCCGGCGTCGCGCTGCTGTCGCGCAACGAAAATCCGTTCGGCCCGGCGCCCAGCGCGATCCGCGCCATGGCCGACGCGGCGGGGAAGGGGTGCTATTATTCCGACGGTGGGCTGCGTCGCCTGACCGACATGATCGCCGAGCGATTCGCGGTGTCGCGCGATCATGTCGTCATCGGCAACGGATCGACCGAAGTGCTTTCCGCCATCGCGCTCGCATACAGGGACAAGGGCGCGATCCTGGGTGCGGACCTGTTCTGGGACACGACGGTCCAATATGCCGAGCGCCAGGGCGCTAAGGTGCTGCGCGTTCCACTCGCCGCCGACATGGGCGTCGACCTCGACGCGATGGCGGCAGCGGTCACGCCGGACATCGCGCTCGTCCATCTGTGCAATCCCAACAACCCGACCGGCATGCTGATCGACGGCGACCAGGTCCGCGCCTTTGTCCGCAAGGTCGGGCCGAAGGCGACCGTGCTGGTCGACGAAGCCTATAACGAGCTGACCGACCGGCCCGAGCACAATTCGGTCGCCGATCTCGTCAAGGCGGGCGAGAATGTCGTCGTCTGCCGGACCTTCTCGAAGATCTACGGCATGGCGGGCCTGCGCGTCGGTTATGCGCTGGCGCGGCCGGAGGTTGCGAAGCGGGTGAGCGAGCACCTGATGAGCTTCGGCGGCAACAGCGCCGGGCTGGCGGCGGCGATCGGTTCCTATGGCGATATCGCGTTCCTCAATTATTCGAAGGCGCGGATCGTCGAGGGGCGCGGCATGATCATGGATGCGGTCAAGGCAGCGGGGCTCACCGCGCTCCCCAGCCAGACCAATTTCGTGTTCGTGAAGGTGCCCGACGCGAATGCCGTGCAAAAGGCGATGGCCGCGCGCAGCGTGATGATTCGCGGCAGTTACGGCAAATGGACGCAATGGTCGCGCGTGAGCACCGGCCGGATCGAGGACGTACAGCGATACGCCGCCGCACTGCCCGAAATCATGCGCGCCTGAAGGCAATCGGGGCGGCCAGGGCACATGCCGCAGCAATATCGGCACCTGGCCTTCCGGACCACCTTGTCTGCCCGCCCCGCAACAGGCTAATCGGCGGCAGTGGATGCCCACGAGAAGCGCAAGGAGTGGTTCAAGATGCTGAAGGTCGTGAAGACGAGTTTGAGTGCAGCAGTCGTGATCGGGCTGACGGCGATCGCGTCGCAGGCGTCGGGCCAGGGCGCGCCGAACAAGGCCGCGTTCGCACCCTGCTCCGTCTGCCATGCGGTGACGCCCAAGACGAACAAGATCGGGCCGAGCCTGCACCAGATCGTCGGCCGCAAGGTCGGCACCTATCCCGGTTACACCTATTCCCCGGCGATGAAGGCCAAGGGTGGCGTGTGGACCGAAGCTGCACTCGACACCTACCTGACCAAGCCGCAGGCCTATGTTAAGGGGACCAAGATGGCCTATCCCGGCCAGCCCGACCCGGCGAAGCGCAAGGCGATCATCGCTTATCTCAAGACGCTGAAATAAGCGACGGGCGCCTCGCCCGGCAACGGGCGGGGCGCCGATTGCGCCTGACACCGGCGTGACGGCACTGGGACGAGGAGACGGGCGTGACGAGCGATCTGGGCGGGGCCCTCAGATACAACGCAATTGCGCGTACGCTGCATTGGGTGATCGCCATCCTGATCATCGCCAATGTCGCAATCGGTCTGCTGGGTGACGCGATCGAGGAAGCGGTGGGAAGCAGCCCGTTCCCGCTGCACAAGTCGATCGGTCTGACCGTGCTGGTGCTTTCGTTGCTGCGCCTCGGCTGGCGCATCGCCAATCCGCCGCCGCCGCTGCCCGCACATACCGGCCGCAACGAACGGCGTCTCGCCGCGATCATGCACGGCGTGCTCTATGCGCTGATGATCCTGGTGCCGTTTACGGGTTATGCGATGAGTTCGGCGGGCAAATATCCGCTGTCCTGGTTCGGCTTGGTCACGGTGCCGAAACTCCCGATCGAGCGGGAAAGCGCGCTGGCCGACCTGATGCACGAGGGGCATGAAGTGCTGGGGATCGCCATTGCCATCCTGGCTGCGGGCCACATCGTTGCCGCGCTGCGTCACGGCTTCCTGCTTCGCGACGGGGTGCTCCAGCGGATGACCGGCGGACGCGGCTGATCGCACCGGCTCATCTGCCTGCAACCCGATGGCCATATCGTGCGAATTGGTTAAACTGTGACGATGCATATCGCCCCCATTTCCCCGCCGCCCGTCCATGGCGATCCCACGGCGCTGGTCGTCGATATGCTGATCGCTGCCGGGGCACGGCTGGATGCGCGCGGCTTGGCGGCGGCGACGTCGGGTAATTATTCGGCGCGGCTGGCCGACGGCAATGTGCTGGTTACGCGATCGGGGCGGCACAAGGGGCGGCTAACCCGCGCGGATTTCATGGCGCTGTCGCCCGAGGGCGTGGCGCTGGAGGCGGGACGACCCTCGGCAGAGGCCGCGCTGCACCTCATGCTCTACGAGCATTTCCAGCACGCAGGGGCGATCCTTCACTGGCACTCGCCGTCAGCGGTCGCGCTGTCGCGCGCCGTCGACTCGGAAGAGTGGGTGATCGAGGGGCATGAGATGCTGAAAGCCTTTCCGGGCGTCGATACCCACGCGACGCGACGGATCGTCCCGATCGTCGACAACAGCCAGGACATGGCGGTGATCGACGCGGCGATCCGCCCCCGGCTGTACGGATCGGAACGCGCGCCCGTGTTCCTGATCCGCGGCCATGGGGCCTATGCCTGGGGCGTCGACGTCGCCGAGGCTGAGCGGGTGAGCGAGGCCGTCGAGTGGCTGGTCGCCGCGGAGCTTGCCGAACGCCAGTGGCATGTAACGCGGGAGGCGCAAGGATCATGACGCGCCTGACCATTCGCGGTGCCGTCGATGGCGCACTGATCGTCGAGACGGTCGATCCGGTCCGGATTGCCGAAGATCTGGCCGGGATCGGCGTGCGGTTCGAGCAATGGCCGTTGCGCGACGTCGCAGACATGCCGGCGGATGCCATCCTCGCCGCCTACGCACCCGAGATCGACCGGCTCAAGGCACAGGGCGGCTATCGATCGGTCGACATCGTCGCGCTGACCCCCGACCATCCCGATCGGGTCGCGCTGCGTGCCAAGTTTCTGGACGAGCACCGGCATGCCGAGGACGAAGTGCGTTTCTTCGTCGCGGGCGAGGGGCTGTTCTGCCTGCGCACCGACGATCGCGTTCATGCGCTGCTGTGCACCGCTGGCGATTTGGTTTCGGTGCCCGCGGGGATGCGCCACTGGTTCGACATGGGGCCCGCGCCGCGCTTTACCGCGATACGTCTCTTCACCAATCCCGACGGCTGGGTGGCGAAATTCACCGGCGATCCGATTGCGTCGCGCTTTCCCCGCCACGAGCCGGCCGCGGCCTGACGCTGCCCTTCATGCCGAGCGCCGGGCCCATCCTGCTCGATATCGAGGGCACGACGAGCAGCATCGCGTTCGTCGCCGAGACGCTGTTCCCCTATGCCCGCGCGCGCCTTCGCGCGTTCGTCGCCGCCAATGCCGCGCGGTGCGCACCGATCCTGGCGGAGGTCGCCGCGGTGGCACCGGGGGATCCGGTCGCCACTCTGATCCAGTGGATCGACGAGGATCGCAAGGCGACCCCGCTCAAGACGCTGCAGGGAATGATCTGGGCCGAGGGTTATGCCGATGGCAGTCTGTCGGGGCATGTCTACCCCGATACGCCGCGCGCGCTTGCCCGCTGGCAGGCGCAGGGTCGGCGCATATTCATCTATTCCTCCGGGTCGGAGGAAGCCCAGCGGCTGTTGTTCGCGCACAGCGTCGCGGGCGACCTGACGCCCTTTCTCGCCGGTCATTTCGACACCCGGATCGGGGCCAAGCGCGACGCGGCCTCCTATGCAGCGATCGCCCGCGCGATCGATGCCCATCCGTCCGATATCCTGTTCATTTCCGACATTGCCGCGGAGATCGACGCCGCACGCGCCGCCGGGCTCTCGGCGTTGCGGATCGACCGCGAGGGCGGCACCGACGCCGATATCACCAGCCTGGACGAGGTACTCGCGACATGATTCTCGCCGGCGAAGCGACCCGGTCGATCCAGCGTACCGCCGATGGGCGCGGCGCGCGCATCCTCGACCAGCGGCTGCTGCCCTGGGAAATTCGCTGGGTGGAGCTGCGCGACGCCGACACCGCCGCGCGGGCGATCCGCGAGATGTGGACGCGCGGCGCGCCGATGATCGGGGCGACCGCCGCCTATGGCCTCGCCATGGCGCTTGCGGTCGACGCGAGCGACGACGGGCTCGCCGCTGCCTATGCAATGCTGGTCGAGACGCGGCCGACCGCGGTCAATCTGCGCTGGGCCCTCGATCGGGTGCGCGAGGCTGTCGCGCCGCTCGACCCTGCCGATCGTGCGGCCGCCGCCTTCGCACGCGCCGACGCGATCTGTGACGAGGATGTCGCGCTGTGCCGCGCGATCGGCGAGCATGGCCAGGCGCTGCTGCGCGAGCTGGCGGTGGCGAAGGGCGGTGCGCCGCTCAACCTCCTGACGCATTGCAACGCCGGGTGGCTCGCGACCGTCGACTACGGCACCGCGACCGCACCGATCTATCTCGCGCATGATGCCGGCATCGCGCTGCACGTGTGGGTCGACGAGACCCGGCCGCGCAATCAGGGGGCGCTGCTGACCGCGTTCGAGCTTGCCAATCATGGCGTGCCGCATACCGTCATCGCCGACAATGCCGGCGGGCTGCTGATGGCGCGGGGTCAGGTCGACGCGGTGATCGTCGGCACCGACCGGGTCACCGCCAATGGCGATGTCTGCAACAAGATCGGCACCTATCTGAAGGCGCTGGCGGCGGCGGACAACGCGGTACCCTTCTATGTCGCGCTTCCCTACACGACGTTCGATCCCGTCACCGCTGATGGCGCATCGATCCCGATCGAGGACCGCGATCCCGACGAACTGCGCCTGCTGACCGGCCCGACGGGCGATGGCATGGCGACGGTGCGGGTGACCGATTCACCGGCGTATAACCCCGCGTTTGACGTCACGCCGGCGCGGCTCGTGGCCGGTTACATCACCGAGCGGGGCGTGCTCAGCCGGCTGTAGCCTTCAGTGCGGGCACGGCGCGGCCAAGCCGCGCGACCGCTTCATCCAGCGTCGCGTCGACCTTGGCAAAGCAGAATCGCACCAGGTGCCGCACCGGATCCTCGGAATAGAAGGCGGAAATCGGGATGGCGGCGACCCCGGCATGGTCGATGATCCAGTCGCAGAAGGCCACATCGTCGATCGCGATCCCCGATCGTTCGAGATCGACCGACAGGAAATAGGTTGCTGCGCTCGGCACGGTGGCAAGCCCGATCGCGTTCAGCCCGCCGGCGAGCCGGTCGCGCGATCGCTCGAACGCCGCGCTCTGGGCGCTGATCCAGTCGCGCTGCGTCGCCAGCCCCTCCGCCACCGCATATTGCAGGTTGGGCGGGGTGGTGAAGGTCAGGAACTGATGCGCCTTGGCCAGCACGGATGCGATCGGCGGCGCCGCGCACATCCATCCGACCTTCCAGCCCGTGAGTGCGAACATCTTGCCCGCCGATCCGATCTTGACCGTCCGGTCGCGCATCCCCGGCAGCGCCATCAGCGGAACATGCACCGCACCGTCGAACACCACCTGCTCCCAAACCTCGTCGCAGATCGCGACGACGTCGCGTTCGACACAGAAGCGCGCAATCGCCGCCAGCGCGTCTGTCCCCAGCATTGATCCGGACGGATTGAGAGGGTTGTTGAGCAGCAGGAGCCGCGTGCGCGGCCCGGCGGCAGCGGCCAGGGCGGCAGGGTCGATCCGCCAGTCGGGGGGCGTCAGCCGCACCAGCCGTGCGACACCGCCGGCGCGCCGCACCAGCGGCAGGTAGGCATCGTAGAGCGGCTGGTACATCAGCACCTCGTCGCCCGGCGCGATCAGCGCGAGCAGCGCCGCCGCCAGCGCCTCGGTCGCCCCCGAGGTAACGATGACTTCGCCGGGGTCGAGGTCGAGCTGTTGCGTGTCGCGATAGAAGTCGGCGACTGCCTGGCGCAGTTCGGGGATGCCGGCCATCGGCGGATACTGGTTCGACCGGTGGTCGAGCGCGCGTGCGGCGGCGGCGCGCACCGCGTCCGGCCCGTTTCCGTCGGGAAAGCCCTGGCCCAAATTGATCGCGCCGGCGGCACGCGCGCGGGCGGACATCGCCTCGAACACGGTCGTCGGCATAGCGGCATAGATCGGGTTCATTCGGTCGGTGCTCCGGGCGGGCGCAGCGCATCGGCGAGCGAGCGCGACGCGCTGCCCCGGCGCGCCGGACGCGGTTGCGAGGGATCGGGTGCCCAGCCGGTCAGATAGACGAGGTTGAAGGTTTCGGTCGTCCGCCCGTCCGCGTCGGCCGCCTGGGCAAAGGCGGCTGCGGCGCGGGCCAACGCGGCTGGCGCCAGCGCGCGCCGATCGCGCAGGATGTTGGTCGCGGCCATCGCGCGCAGATCGTCGAGCAAGCGGCCGAGGTCGCGATAGCGCACCGCCAGCGGCTCGACATCGGCGACCGGCAGCGCAAAGCCCGCGCGCATCAGCAAGTCGCCCGCCGCGCGCACCTCGACCTGCGGATGTAGGCGCGGCGCCGGGCGATCGGGTTCGGCGGCGCGCAGCGCGGCGCGCAATGCGGGCAGCGATCCCGCGCCGGTGAACGCGCCCAGGAACAGCCCGTCGGGTCGCAGCACGCGGCGGATCAGCGCGAGCGCACCGGGCAGGTCGTTGACGCTGTCGAGCACGCCCAGGCTGACCACAAGGTCGAAGCTCGCATCCGCAAAGGGCAGGCGATCCTCATCCGCCTGAACCGCGGGACCGCTTGCGCGTCGGGCAAATCCGAACCCCGCGTCGCAGCGGACGATGCGCGTGCCCGGCAGGTCGAAGTCCGCCGCGCCGCAACCGAGATCGAGAATGTCGGTGAAACGCCGGGCGACCGCGTCGAGCCGGTCGACAATTCCCTCGATCATCTGCGCGCGCAGAAAATCCCCACCCGGCGTCGCCGTTGCCGCACGGTCGCGTCGCAGGCGTCGTGCGCGCCGGTCGAAGATTTCCGCCTGGTCCATGCCGGCGCTTGTGCCGTTGCCGGCCGCGGGCGACAAGCGGGGATGTTGGTTCGCGCCCGCATCCTCGCCCGTCCGCTCCACCGCCTGGTCAACCTCGCGCTGCCGCCGCGCTGTCCCGGCTGCGGGGAGGTGGTCGAGGCGGATCACCGGCTGTGCGCGGCCTGCTGGCGTGACCTTGCGTTTCCCGGCGCACCTGCATGCGCGGGCTGCGGCACCCCCTTTGCCTTCGACCGTGGCGACGCTGCCCGTTGCGCGGCGTGCCTGTCGCACCCGCCCGCACATGACGGCGTGACCGCTGCGGTCGCCTATGGGCGGGTGGCGAGCATCCTCGCGCTCAAGCTCAAATATGGTCGCCGGCTGGGCGTGGCGGTGACGATGGCGCGGCTGATGGCCCGCCATCTCGATCGGTCGACCGAACATGGCCCGCTGCTGGTGCCGGTGCCGCTGCATCGCTGGCGGCTGTGGTCGCGGGGATTCAACCAGTCGCTGCTGATCGCGCGCGCGCTCGCCCAATCGACCGGGCTGAGCGTCGCGCCCGCGGCACTGGTCCGCACGCGATCCACCCGGGCGTTGCGCGGAATGGGACCAGGGCAGCGCGCGCGGACGCTGGCCGGGGCGTTTGCGGTCCCGGCGGCGGCGCGGGCGACGGTCCGGGGCCGCGACATCGTGCTGATCGACGATGTCTACACGACCGGCGCGACGGCCGACGGTTGTGTCCATGCGCTCAAGCGGGCGGGTGCCGCGCGCGTCCAGGTGCTGTGCTGGGCGCGCGTGCTCCGCGACGCAGAGGTCGGCGATTGACAAGCGGGGTGCGGCACCACAACTCTTGGCGGATGGCGCACATCGAAATCTATACCAAGGCATTCTGCCCCTATTGCAGTAGGGCGAAGAAGCTGCTCGGCGACAAGGGCGCGAGCTATGACGAGATCGACCTGACGATGGGCGGCCCGCGTCGCGCCGAGATGGTCGACCGCGCCGGCGGGCGGACAACCGTGCCGCAGATCTTCATCGACGGCCGTCACATCGGCGGCTCGGACGACCTCGCCGCACTCGACCGGCGCGGCCAGCTGGACGAACTGCTCGCGCAATGAAGATTGCGCTGGCCCAGCTGACCAGCGGGATCGATCCCGCCGCCAACGCGCATGCGCTCGCTGCCGCGGTCGCAGAGGCCGCCGCCAACGGCGCGACCCTGTTGTTCACGCCGGAAATGTCCAACCTGATCGACCGGGACCGCGCGCGCGCGTCGGCCAGCATCGTCGCGGAGGAAGCGGACGCGACGCTCGCGGCGGTGCGCGCGGCGGCGGCAACGCACGGTATCTGGGTACATCTCGGCTCGCTCGCGCTCCTGCGCGCAGACGGACGCTTCGCCAATCGCGCGTTCGTGATCGACGCGACGGGATCGATCCGCGCGCGCTATGACAAGCTGCACCTGTTCGACGTCGACCTGCCGACCGGGGAAAGCTGGCGCGAATCCGCGGTCTATGCCGCGGGGGAGGGGGCGACCGTGGTGGCAACGCCGCTCGGCCTGCTGGCGCCGACCATCTGCTACGACCTGCGCTTTCCCGACCTCTACCGGGCGCTCAGCGACGCGGGCGCGCAGATCATCGCGGTGCCGGCGGCATTCACCCGGCCGACTGGGGCGGCGCACTGGCATGTCCTGCTGCGCGCGCGTGCGATCGAGGCAGGGTGCTTCGTCGTCGCTGCCGCCCAGACCGGTGTCCATGCCGATGGCCGCGCCACCTATGGACACTCGCTGGTCATCGATCCCTGGGGCGAAGTGCTGCTCGACATGGGGGAAGAATCCGGCATCGGCTACGCCGACATCGACCTCGCGCGGCTGGAAGAGGTTCGTGCCCGCGTGCCGGCACTCCGGCATCGCCGGACCATCCCGCCCGTGGTGCAGGTGTCATGATCGTCTTCGATCTGCGGTGCGGCAACGCGCACGTGTTCGAAGCCTGGTTCGGATCGAGCGCGAGCTATGAGGCGCAGCGCGCCGAGGGCCTGCTGTCCTGCCCGATCTGCGGCGACGACCGCATCGCCAAGGCGGTGATGGCGCCCAATGTCGCCGCCAAGGGGAACCGCCGCAAAGAGGCAATGCCGGCGTCGGTTCCGGCGGTAACCGGGGCTTCCGGTTCCGCGGTGCCGACCACCGAAGACCAGGCGGCCAAGCTGGCGCTGGCCATGGTCGCCAGGGCGCAGGCCGCGCTGCTCGAACGCTCGCAATGGGTCGGCCGGTCATTTGCAGACAAGGCGCGCGCGATGCATCTGGGCGACGAACCCGAAGCGCCGATCCATGGCCAGACGACCGTCGAACAGGCTCGCGCGCTGATCGACGAAGGCGTGCCCGTCGCGCCGCTGATCATCCCCGTCGCCGCCCCCGACACGCTGAATTGACCCGACCGGGTGCACGCGATACCTGCGACCCGCCGCCCCGGTAGCTCAGCAGGACAGAGCAACGGTTTCCTAAACCGCAGGTCGGGAGTTCGAGTCTCTCCCGGGGCACCACATTCCCGAAATTTCCACTGCCAGTCGCAGCATCGGCAGCGTCATCGATAAGGCGATAGCCGCCGGGGATAGGCCAAACCAAAATTCAAACATCACGCGCCGCGCAGGATATTGGCTCGGTGAAAGAGACTCGGGTGTCCGGAAAGGCGTGAAAGATTGAGCTGGTTAGGAGAATGAAAGTCACGAATGTAAGGGTGAGGGTGGTAGAACCATGATCGCGAAGCAAGTTGCGCATATCATTGCAGATTATGTCGTATTTCTTGAACTGACCGATGAGGGCGAGCTCAATCTCGATACGGCCGTTCAAATGATGGAGGTCCTAGCCGGACAGCTCTAGGAGCTTGATAAGGGGTTTCTTCGGGAATTAGTCGACGCCTTTGCGGTGATCAGCGAAGAGTATAGCGGCGAAGCCAAAGAGGTGGTGCAGAACATTGCGCACAATTTCTACCTTGAGGAGGCGTTGGCAGCCGATGACCCCGTCAGGCTAGCCGAGTTGGACGCGTTACGCGAAGCGCGGGAGTGAGGGGCGCAGCGTCGGCAAGGCTAATGGGAGGGAAGCGCATACCCAGGGACCCATGCCTCCCTGACCGTGGCGCCTGACAGAAAGTAACCGACGAACCGATCGCGTCGTCTCCTGCCCACGGGAACACGACCGTGCCGACATCGCCATGTCCGCCGCGTCGGCACGGGTCGATAACGATCAACGTGCCGAAATTGCTCGCTTGTGGTGTGCTTTGCGCCGCTCTATAGGCCGCGGCGTGGAAAGGCGGTGTCCGCCGGCTCGGGTTGGCGGGGAACCGGGACGGAGAGTGGGATGGCGACGGCTTTGGATCATATGCAGCAATCTGAACGGGATCATGCGCCGGCGAATGACGCGGCGGCGCAGGGGTATCGGCCCAGCGCCGACGAGCCGTTCATGAACCCCCGGCAACTCGACTATTTCCGGCAGAAGCTGCTGGACTGGAAGGACGCCATTCACCGCGAGGCGCAGGGTACCCTGTCGCAGCTCCAGTCGGAGCCGCTGCGCGAGGCCGACCTGACCGATCGCGCGTCGAGCGAGACCGACTGGTCGATCGAACTGCGCACCCGCGACCGCCAGCGCAAGCTGATCTCAAAGATCGACGCGGCGCTGCGTCGCATCGACGACGGCGAATATGGCTATTGCGAAGTGACCGGCGAGCCGATCTCGCTGGCCAGGCTGGAGGCCCGTCCGATCGCAACGATGACGGTCGAAGCGCAGGAGCGCCATGAACGCAACGAGAAAATCTCGCGCGACGAATAGTCGTTTAACCGCTTGATGCGTTTGTGGTAGATATCCGCGGACTAGTCTCGGCAGGCAGAGCAGGCGATGGAACAGGACAAGACGCGCGCAAGGAGTGAGGCAGCGGCCTCCAGTCGCCAGGTGCGATCGGCGCCGCGCGAGACCGCTTCGCTCAGCGCGAAGTTGCGGGTCGAGGGCGGGCGCGCGGTCACGACCCGGGTCCGCAATCTTTCGACCGGCGGGATCATGGCCGATTATGCCGCGCCGCTGATCGCGGGTACGCCCGTTGAAATCGATCTGCGCGGGCTTGGCCTCGTCTCGGGGACGATCGCGTGGTCGACCGACGGCCGCATCGGAATTTCGTTCGATCGCCCGGTCGATCCCAGCCTCGCGCGGCGTCAGTCGTCGCGTCCGGCGCGCGGGTCGGCCTATGGCGAAGCAGGCGTCGCACACGGCTGAGCGACGTCGCGCGACCGTGAGATCCGCCGCTCATCGTGGATCCGGCGCTTAGCGAGCGAGCGATGCAAACCGCTCGATTTGAGAAATGTCCGGGCGAGCGCGTTTGCGGCCCGCCCGGTGTGGGTGTGGCTCAGCCGGCGGTCATCTCTTCCTTGACGCGGAGCTTGCGGCGCTTCAGATCGCGCAACACCGCCTGGTCGGGCAGCGGACGGAGCGATTCGTCCTGAATCCGACGGTCGAGTGTGGCGTGCTTGCTCTGCAAAGCCTCGAAATGGGCGTCCTGCATTGGCCTTTTCCTCCTTCGTTTTGGGGATGAGGGTCGGCAAGTAAATCATGAACGGGCGGGTTTGTCGCCCACCACTTTGCCGCTATTCGATGGGCGGAGCGGAATTTGCTGCGGCGCGTGGCGACTGCCGGTGTTTCGGCGCCGATGCGGGCACCGGTGGCAGCAGGGGCGGGGGCGCGGACGTCGTGGAGGTTCGATCATTGGACGATACGGAACTTCGCCAACGTCTTGAAATCCTTCGGGTCGAGCATCGTGACCTCGACGCGGCAATCGAGGCGCTGCGGGCCGCTGGCTCCCAGGACCAGCTCCAGCTCGCGCGGCTGAAAAAGCGCAAGCTTCGCCTGAAGGACGAAATCGCGCTGATCGAGGACTGGCTGCTGCCGGATATCATTGCCTGAACCCGGCGGCCCGCGAGGCGCTCCAGTTATGCACAGCTTGTTGATCCGGCCGCAAAAACGAATGTTCCGGCGAACGGCAAGCTGTGGCAATCATGCGCGATGGACGAAAGCCCCTATCCGGCCCGCCTCGAACCCAGGCTGATCGACGCGCTGTATGTCGAAGCGATGCTTCTTGCGGACGAAGCGCGCGGCTATTTCGACGAGGTCGGGCGGGGCCAGCGCGATACGCTCGATCCGCTGACCAAGGTTGCCTTTTCATGCGAGTCGCTCAAGGTGACGACGCGGCTGATGCACGTTATCGCCTGGCTGCTGACCCAGCGGGCGGTCATGGCCGGCGAAATCCCCCGCCGTGATGCGATGGACCCCTCGCGGCGGCTGGGTGAGGCCCCCACAAGCGATATGAGCGTCGTCGAGCGCATGCCCAGTGTGGCGCGCGACCTGATCGCGGCCAGCGCGGAGCTGCATCGTCGCGTCGCCCGGCTCGACGTCGCACAGGCCGAACCCGCGGTCGCGGGCAGCCCGGCACGGGCCATGATGGAAAGGTTGCGGCGCGCGATCTGATCGCGCGGCGTGCCGGCGGGGTCAGCCGCCGATCTGGAGCCGGGTGCGCGCCGCCTGGTATTCGCTGGCCAGTCGGTCGACACGATCCGCCACCGATTCGACCGCGGTGACCGCGCCGATTCCCTGGCCCGACCCCCAGATGTCGCGCCACGCCTTGACCTTCTGGTTGCCGCCCGATCCGAAGTTCATCGCACTCGGATCGCTCTCCGGCAGATTGTCCGGGTCGAGCCCTGCGGCCTCGATCGATCCGCGCAGATAATTGCCGTGCACGCCGGTGAACAGATTGGTGTAGACGATGTCGCTCGCCCCGCCCGCGACGATCGCATTCTTGTACGCGGCGTCGGCATTCGCCTCGACCGTCGCGATGAACGGCGACCCGATATAGGCGAGGTCGGCACCCGCCGCCTGCGCGGCCAGCACCGCGCCACCATTGGCGATCGCGCCCGATAGGGCGATCGGTCCGTCGAACCAGCCGCGAACCTCCTGGGTGAAGGCGAACGGGTTGAGCAGGCCGGCGTGACCGCCCGCACCCGCGCAGACGAGGATGAGGCCGTCCGCACCCTTTTCGACCGCCTTGCGGGCAAAGCGGTCGTTGATCACGTCGTGGAGCGTGATGCCGCCCCAGCCGTGGACGGCGGTGTTCAACTCTTCGCGCGCGCCGAGCGAGGTGATCACGATCGGCACCTGCCACTTGGCGCAGGTCATCAGGTCCGCTTCGAGCCGGTCGTTCGATTTGTGGACGATCTGGTTGACCGCAAAGGGGGCGGCGGGGCGGTCCGGATTGTCCCGGTTCCAGGCCGCCAGTTCCTCGGTGATCTGGTGCAGCCATTCGTCCAGCAGCGATTGCGGACGGGCGTTCAGCGCCGGAAAGGACCCGACGATCCCCGCCTTGCACTGCGCGATGACGAGCTCGGGAACCGAGATGATGAACAGCGGCGAGCCGATGACGGGAAGCCGGAGGCGATCGAAGAGCGGGGGAAGGGCCATCCCCGTTTCATAGCGCAACCGGAATAGCTGTCCAGTTCGCTACGGAAAGCACGATGTCCGGCGTCGCCCGTCAGTCGACTCGCTTCAACGTGCGGGCGTAGCTGGCGCTGCGGTGCGCATAATGCTGCGCGGAAAGGCGCAGCATCGCGCGTGCCCCGTCGTCCAGCGTGCGGATGGCACGGGCGGGGCTGCCGACGATCAGGCTGCCCGGCTCGAACGTCTTGCCCTCGGTGACCAGCGCGCCCGCGCCGACGATGCAGTCGTCCGGGATGATGGCATGATTGAGCACGATCGCGCCCATGCCGATGAGCACGCGGTCCCCGATGGTGCAGCCGTGCAGGATGGCGTGGTGGCCGATCGTGCACTCCGCGCCGACCGTGGCCGGCGCGCCGGGGTCGGAATGCAGCATCGCGCCTTCCTGCACATTGCTGCGTTCGCCGACGACGATGGCGGTATTGTCCGCGCGGATGACCGCACCGAACCACACGCTCGCCCCCGCACCCAGCACGACCTCGCCGATCAGGTCCGCGCTGGGCGCCACCCATGCATCGGTGGGAACGACCGGGCGCTTGCCGTCGATCTCATAAAGCGGCACGCGTCAGGCCTTGGGCGCCTGGCGCCGCGCCATGAAGGCAAGCCGCTCGAACAGCATCACGTCCTGCTCGTTCTTGAGCAGCGCGCCGTGCAGCGGCGGGATCGCCTTGGTCGGGTCGCGCGACTGGAGGACGTCGAGCGGCATGTCCTCGTGCAGCAGCAGCTTGAGCCAATCGAGCAGTTCGCTGGTCGACGGCTTCTTCTTGAGCCCCGGCACCTCGCGGACCTCGTAGAAAATGTCCATTGCCTTGCCGACCAGGATCTTCTGGATGCCCGGGAAATGAACGTCGATGATCGCCTGCATCGTGTCGCGGTCGGGAAACTTGATATAGTGGAAGAAGCAGCGGCGAAGGAATGCGTCGGGCAATTCCTTTTCGTTGTTGCTGGTAATCACGACGATCGGGCGCTCGACCGCCTTCACCGTCTCTCGGGTCTCGTAGACATGGAATTCCATGCGATCGAGCTCCTGGAGGAGGTCGTTGGGAAATTCGATGTCCGCCTTGTCGATCTCGTCGATCAGCAGCACGGGCAGGGTGGGGGAAGTGAACGCCTCCCACAGCTTGCCGCGCCGGATATAGTTGGCGATGTCATGGACGCGCGCGTCGCCGAGCTGGCCGTCGCGCAGGCGGGCGACCGCGTCATATTCGTAAAGGCCCTGCTGCGCCTTGGTGGTCGATTTGACATTCCATTCGATCAGCGGCGCGCCGACCGCGCGGGCGATTTCGTGCGCGAGCACCGTCTTGCCCGTGCCGGGTTCGCCCTTGACCAGCAGCGGGCGGCGCAGCGTCACCGCGGCGTTGACCGCAACCTTCAAATCCTCGGTTGCGACATAGCTGGACGTGCCCTCGAACCGCATCGACATCCTCGATCTCCGTACCGATTGTTCGAAGCCGATACCGGTCGGAGGTGGCAATGCGCAAGCGATGATCCGCGTGCGCCGCGGTTTCAGCTCCGGCCGCGCGCCTCGGCCCGGGCCTCGAGCAAGGTCCACAGGCCCTGATGCTGGAGCAGGAGCTGCTGCGCACCGAACAACACCGCGCGTTCGATCGCGGGGCGCGTGACGAGTTCGCTCACCACCGCGGCAGTCGCGGTCGACGCCGGCAGCATGGTGCCCGGCGGGTCGATCAGCCCCAGCCGGTCCGCCGTCGTGTCGAGCAGGCCCCGGATCTCCGCCCAGTCAAGGACGAGCGCCGCCGCCGCCCCCAGGGCGCAACCCGTGCGGTCCGATCGGCCGAGCATCTCGACGGCGTGGCGCTGGGCGATGACGGTCGCTTCGGATTCCGCCTGCCCCGGCGTGCTGGGCATCGGCCCGGCGGCAACCGCGATGCGGACGAGATAGGCCCGCTCGAACGCGAAGCCCGCGCGTGCATTCTGGACCCACGGATGATCGGCGGGAATGCCCGAATGCGATGCG
The DNA here is from genome assembly GCF_022496715.1 of Sphingomonas sp. SFZ2018-12. NCBI lineage: Bacteria > Pseudomonadati > Pseudomonadota > Alphaproteobacteria > Sphingomonadales > Sphingomonadaceae > Sphingomonas > Sphingomonas sp. SFZ2018-12. The sequence continues at coordinate 1,354,839 of NZ_WTFM01000001.1, read as the reverse complement.
ACCAGATCGATGACGCCCGGAAACTGACCGTGGAGGATGCAGATCAGGTGGATAGCGTCGGCCAGGTCGCGCAGGACCGGCGCGCCCGCGACGAGCCGCTTGAAGGCGCGGTGACGACCGCTGCCCTCTGCCGCCGCCAAAGCGGTAAGGGCTTCCCAAGACGCGCCTGATACTACGCTTTCTGCGCGCTCCACCCATACCCCCAAATTCGTTCGTCCGGTCCGGCAAACCGCCGCACCGACGGGCTTGCCGAAACTCGGTAAACCAAAGGGCGTAAAGACGCGGTGTATTGCCCGTTAACCCCTGCTTAGCTGTGGATAAGCGCGGGTGGCGACTGACGCGCGATCACGACCTGCAACGCGGTGATCGCGGCCGCCTCACGGATCGGGGCGAGCCCGATCGAAACCGCGATCGGGTCGGCGCGATTGACCCGCAGATAGGCTTCGGCGCGTGCCGGGGTGCCGGTCCGAAACGTTTCGTCGATCAGGTCGCCGACGGTGACGCGACTGGCGATGTCGATCAGGCTGACAAACCGCATGTCGATCGTCGCGGCCAGCGCGATCCCAGTCATCGCGGCAAGCGCAGGTGAAGGGACCGACAGATAGCCGCGCGGGGTGAGGAGCGCGGACGCGACATCCGGCGCGACCTGGTCGATCGCACGCTGCATGGCGTCGAGCGCGCTGATGCGATCCTGCAGTTGTTGGCCGAGCGACGCATTGTCGATGCGGACCAGCACATGGTCGAGCCAGGGCTGGAGCGCGATTTCGAACGTGCCGTTCCCGTCCGCACCGCCACGCACGACGACCCGCTCGGCGATGCGGTGGCGCGCCACATCGGCGATCGTCGCCTGCAACGGCGCGAGCCAGGCGTCGGCGGGGGCCATCCACGATACCGCCGCCGCATTCTTTGCCACGATCGCGCCCATATGATCGAGAAGTAGCAACGGCGTCGCAAAGCCGTTGAGCAATGCCTCCACCGACGGCAGACCCGGTCCGGGCGACCGGCCGATCGCTTGCCACTGCCGGACCTGTTCCATGCTGGCCAGCACCAGCTTGGCACGCCCGCGGTGATGGATGAAGACCGGCGCGCGCCCCGCGCGCTCCTGCCATATGCCGAATTGCCGGACCAGTTGCGACGCCGTTACCTGCGCGTCCGCGAAGCCCGATCCCGCCGTTGATTCGATCGCCGATTCAAATCCCATGCCGCCCCCCGTTCGGTCGTGCGGGGACCACAAATGCGTAATTCACAGCCGCGCGTCGCGCGATCGGTCGAAACCGGCGAGATTGATCACGTTATTTGGTCCGGAACGGAGCGGATCATCGCGCGGAATACGCGATCGGCGCCCGCGCATGGCGTAGCGCGATCGCAAGCCCAGGTGGCGCAAAAGGGGCCGGCGCCACAGCGCCTGATCCCCGCTTTCCGGAAGGAACCCCGGTCCCTCCTTCTTCCGGAAACCCTGACGTCGGGCCATCCGGTCCAACGTCAACGCCCCGGGCGCCGCATCCAGCGCCCGGGGCGTTCAAGCGCGTCGCGGACCGACCAGCGACGCTATTGGTCGAGGAAGCTGCGCATCTTGCGGCTGCGGCTCGGGTGCTTGAGCTTCCGCAACGCCTTCGCCTCGATCTGGCGAATGCGCTCGCGCGTGACCGAGAATTGCTGCCCGACCTCCTCGAGCGTGTGATCGGTGTTCATGCCGATGCCGAACCGCATGCGCAGCACGCGCTCCTCGCGCGGGGTGAGGCTGGCGAGCACCCGCGTCACGGTTTCCTTCAGATTGGCCTGGATCGCCGCATCGACCGGAATGATCGCGTTCTTGTCCTCGATGAAGTCGCCGAGATGCGAATCCTCCTCGTCGCCAATCGGCGTTTCGAGGCTAATCGGTTCCTTGGCGATCTTCATCACCTTGCGGACCTTCTCCAGCGGCATCGACAGCCGCTCGGCCATTTCCTCGGGCGTCGGCTCGCGGCCCTGCTCGTGCAGGAACTGGCGACTGGTCCGAACCAGCTTGTTGATCGTCTCGATCATGTGGACCGGGATACGGATCGTGCGCGCCTGGTCGGCGATCGAGCGGGTGATCGCCTGACGGATCCACCAGGTCGCATAGGTGCTGAACTTGTAGCCGCGGCGATATTCGAATTTGTCGACCGCCTTCATCAGACCAATATTGCCCTCCTGGATCAGATCCAGGAACTGCAGCCCGCGATTGGTGTATTTCTTGGCGATCGAGATGACGAGGCGCAGGTTCGCCTCGACCATCTCCTTCTTCGCGATCCGTGCCTCGCGCTCGCCCTTCTGCACCATGTTGACGATGCGGCGGAACTCGGCGAGCGACATGCCCGTCGCCTGCGCGATCTCGGCGATTTCGGTGCGGATCCGGTCGACGGCATCCGCCTCGTTCTCCGCGAACGCCTTCCACTTCTTGTCGATGCCCTGGACCGACTGCAGCCAGTTTTCGTCGAGCTCATGGTCGACATAGCTGTCGAGGAAAGACTTGCGATTGACCTTGTGCCGCTCGGCGAGGCGCAGCATCTGGCCGCCCAGCGCGGTCAGGCGACGGTTGTAGCTGTAGAGCTGGTCGACCAGATATTCGATCTTGGCCTGGTGGAACTGGACGCTTTCGACCTCGGCAGTCAGCTCCTCGCGCAGCTTCTGGTATTTGCGTTCTTCGGCACCCGGAAACTCGTTGCCCGCCGACATCGATTCGATCCGCGCCGCCTGCACCTTGGCGAACTTCTTGTAGACCGACGTGATGTTGGCGAACTTCTCGAGCGCCTGCGGCTTCAGCTGCTCCTCCATCTGCGCGAGGCTGAGGGTATTGTCCTCCTCCTCGTCGTCGGACGGGCGCGGCGTGCGCCGCTCGGTCATCGATTCCTCGTCGTCGTCGTCGGCCGACGCTTCCTCGGGCTCTTCCTCTTCCTTGAAGGTCGGGCCGGCGTTCTTCTCGGAAATCTCGCCGTCGCCGCCATCGTCGTCGTCGCTCAGGCTCTCGGGCGCGGGATCCTTCGACAGCATCGCGTCGAGATCGAGGATCTCGCGCAGCTGCATCGTGCCTTCGTTGAGCGCGTTCGACCAGTTGATGATCGCGTTGAACGTGATCGGGCTCTCGCAGAGCCCCAGGATCATCGTGTCGCGCCCGGCCTCGATGCGCTTGGCGATCGCAATCTCGCCCTCGCGGCTGAGCAGTTCGACCGCGCCCATCTCGCGCAGGTACATCCGCACCGGATCATCGGTGCGGTCCATCGTTTCCTTTTTCTTGGTCGTCTCGAATGCAGGCGCGGCGTCGTCCTGACCTTCGGATGCCTCGATCTCGTCGGCACCGTCCTCGTCGGGCTCGGCATCCTCGCCGGCGTCCTCGTTCTCGACGACGTTGACGCCCATGTCGTTGAGCGCGGACATGATGTCCTCGATCTGCTCGGACGTCATCTGGTCCTGCGGCAGCATCTCGTTCAACTGGTCGACGGTGATGTAGCCGCGCTTCTTGGCGCGCGCGACCAGCTTCTTGATCGATCCCTCGTTCAGGTCGATCAGCGGCGCGTCACCCACTTCCATCGTTTCGTCGCCGCCACCATTCGTCTTCGCCATCAATTGCCCTTCGCATTCAGCCGCCTCGATCGAGGCGCGTGCAATTTTAATCGTCGAGTCGCGAACCGTCTTTGTCCGCCAGCACCAGATTTGCAAGACGCGCGTCCAGCGCCTGGCGTTCCTTCACCAGCGCGACCTGGCGCGCGAATGCCGCTTCGTCGAAATCGGCCTGCATTTCCGCCGTCGCGCGTGCCAGTGCCGCATCCACCCGGGGACGCGCCGCCAGCACCGCAATCGCCTCGCCCAGATCGGCGACCGCGCGCACGCGATCGTCCGCCGCATTCCGTGTGAACGAAAAGGGGAGCGAATCAGCCCGAAGCAACTCCGCCGCCATCTGATCGAAGCCCGACCGAGCCAATATGGTGCGCACGCCGTCGCTATCAAGCGCCTGATCCTCGACCGCCAGATCGATCACCGCCTCGAACAGCCGCCCGAGCGCACCGTTGGCGATGCGCAACGATGACAGCACCTCCAGGTGCCGGGCGATCTCGGCCGGGTGCCGGATCAGCCCGGCGAGCACCGCCTTTGCCAGCACCGGGTCGAGCCCGCCCGCCTGAACCGCGTGCGCGGCGGGCGAAGGCGGGGGGTCGGGGGGTGCCCAGCCGCTCCATTTCTGGCCGCGCCGTCCACCCGGCTTGCCCGGTGCGCGGGGCGTGAAGGGCGCGCGCGGCGGTGGCGCGAACGCGGCGCGGGCGCGCTCGCGAAATTCGTGCGCATATTCGTCGCGCACCATCGGATCGCCGATCGTGCTCGCCAGCTCGGCCAATCGTCGCTTCAGCCCGGCGCGCGCCTCGGGCGTGGTCAGCGGCTCGGCGGCGAATTCATGCGCCCACAGCCGGTCGACCAGCGGCTGGGGCGTGGCCAGCAGCGCCTCGAACGCCGCCGCCCCGGCCGTGCGCACGACGTCATCGGGGTCCTGGCCCGGGGGCAGGGTGACGAAAGCCAGGCTGCGTCCGGCGGGCAGCACCGGCAGCGCGCGGTGCGCGGCACGGATCGCGGCCTTCTGTCCCGCCGCGTCGCCGTCTAGGCACAGCAGCGGCACGTCGGCGAGCCGCCACAGCCGCTGCAGCTGCTCCTCGGTCATCGCGGTGCCGAGCGGCGCGACCGCTTCGTCGAACCCCGCCTGGGCGAGCGCGATCACGTCCATATAGCCTTCGACCGCGATCACGCGCCCCGCCTTGCGCGAGGCGGCGGCGGCGCGGTCGAGATTGTAGAGCTGACGCCCCTTGTCGAACAGCGGCGTCTCCGGCGAGTTCAGATATTTGGGCTCGCCATCCCCGATGATCCGGCCCCCGAATGCGATCACCCGCCCGCGCGGGTCGCGGATCGGGATCATCAGCCGGCCCCTGAAGCGGTCATAGGGTTCCTTGCCCTCGACCTGGATCAGCAACCCCGCCTCGATCAGCAGCGCGTCGCCATAGTCCTTGAGCGCATCGCGCAGCCCCCGCCGGCTATCGGGCGCGAAACCCAGGCCGAATGTGCGCGCGGTTTCCGGCCGAATGCCGCGGCGCTGCAGCAGCGCGCGCGCCTCCGCCCCCGCCACCCCGTCGAGCTGTTCGGTGAACCAGCGCGCGGCATCGGCACAGGCTTCGTGCAGCCCCTTGGCCTTTTCGGCGCGTTCGGCGGACCGCTTGTCGGGCGCGGGCACCTCCATGCCCGCCATCGCCGCCAGTTCCTTGACCGCATCCATGAAGGGCAGCCCGCGCTGATCGGTCATCCATCGGATCGCATCGCCATGCGCCCCGCAGCCGAAGCAGTGATAGAATCCCTTGTCGTCGTTGATCGTGAAGCTCGGCGTCTTCTCGTTATGGAAGGGACAGCACGCCTTGTACTCGCGCCCCGCGCGCTGGACCTTCACCGTGCGCCCGATCAGCGCGGACAGCGTGGTACGCGCGCGCAGCTCGTCGAGAAAGGCGGGGGTGAGGGTCATGCCGTCTGACGCCGCTCGAAGATCGTCTGCGGATTGGCAGCGAACGCCGGGAACATCACCGCCAGCTTCCATTCGGGCGTGATCGCCAAGGCGGTGTGCATCGTCGCATCGAACTGAGGATAGCCGGGCATCTCCCCCTCGACCTCGATGACCTGCCCGTCAGTGAACAGCGCGATGCAGATCAGATCGACCGTCCCCAGATCACGTTTGAACGCCGCGACGCGCTCGACGGCCTGCCAGCTCGCGCCCACCCGGACGCCGCGCCGGGTCACGCCGAACCCGTCCGCGTCGCAGTCGAGGACCGATATGTTCCGCAACCGCCACGCCAGATATCTGCGCCACAGGCCCATTGGCCCCTCAGCCCAACGCCGCCTTCACCGCGGCACTCGCCTTGCTCATGTCGAGCGTGGTCGCGTGGCGTGCCTTCAGCTCGGCCATCACCCGGCCCATGTCCTTCATCGAGGTCGCGCCAAGTTCCGCCTTGATCGCCTCGATCGCTGCGGCGGTCTCCGCCTCGCTCATCTGCTGGGGCAGGAAGCGTTCGATCACCGTCACTTCCGCCTGCTCGGCCGCCGCCAGCTCGGGCCTACCGCCCTTTTCATACATCTCGATCGATTCGCGGCGCTGCTTGACCATCTTCTGCAGCACCTCGACGACCAGCGCGTCGTCGTCCACGGGCGCGCTGCCGGTGCGCAGTTCGATGTCGCGATTCTTGATCGACGACTGGATGAGGCGCAGCGTCGCGGTCGTCTCCTTCTCGCCCGCTTTCATTGCAGTGACGAGCGCGGTCTTCAGGTCGTCTCGGATCATTCGGCTTCTTTCGGAAAATGAATCTTCGCCAATCCTGTTAGCGCGGTTGACGCGCAAAGGGCAGGGGTCTAGCGGGCGAGCCTTAGCGACATTGCCGGACCCCGTACGAGGAGCGACCACCCCCATGGCCGAAGCCAAGCCCCTGCCTGCGCCCGAAGGAGCGACGGGCGTGCTCGTCCTCGCCACTGGCGATGTGGTCTGGGGCCGGGGCTTCGGCGCGGAGGGATCGGCGGTGGGCGAGGTGTGCTTTCACACCGCGATGACCGGTTATCAGGAGATCATGACCGACCCGAGCTTCGCGGGTCAGCTCATCACCTTCACCTTCCCGCATATCGGCAATGTCGGCGCGAACCCTGAGGATATCGAAGCCGACGACCCCCATGCGCTCGGCATGATCGTGCGCCAGGACGTGACCGACCCCAGCAATTTCCGCAGCGTCGAGCGGCTGGACGACTGGATGCGCAAGCATGATCGCATCGGCCTGTCCGGCGTCGATACCCGCGCGCTGACCCGGCGAATCCGCACGGGCGGCGCGCCCAATGGCGTGATCGCGCATTCGGCGAACGGCGACTTCGACATTCCCGCCCTGTTGGACCGCGCCCGCGCCTGGCCGGGGCTGGAAGGCATGGACCTCGCCAAGTCGGTGACGCGCGAAACGCACGGGACGTGGGACGGCGGCGTGTGGCGGCTGGGGTTCGGGTACGAGGGTGAGGCGGGTTTCTCGACTTCGCTCGAAACCAACGGGGAAGCAGCCGTCTCCGCTCCTGAAGACTCACGTTTATCTCCACCGTTCGTTTCGAGCGAAGTCGAGAAACGCCCCCACGTCGTTGCCATCGATTACGGCGCCAAGCGCAACATCTACCGCAACCTGGTCCGCGCCGGCGCGAAGGTGAGCGTGCTGCCGGCCGATGCGACCTATGACCAGATCATGGCGCTGAAGCCCGACGGCGTATTCCTCTCCAACGGCCCCGGCGATCCCGCGGCGACGGGCGAATATGCGCTCGCGCCGATCAAGCGGCTGCTCGACGACAAGCTGCCGGTCTTCGGCATCTGCCTCGGCCACCAGCTCCTCGCCCTCGCGGCAGGCGCGCGCACGACCAAGATGTTCCAGGGCCATCGCGGCGCCAATCATCCGGTCAAGCGGCTGGACGACGGTGTGGTCGAGATCACCAGCATGAACCACGGCTTCGCGGTCGAACGTGACAGCCTGCCCGCCAACGCCCGCGAAACGCATGTGTCGCTGTTCGACGGCAGCAACTGCGGCCTCGAACTCACCGACCGCCCGGCATTCAGCGTGCAATATCACCCGGAAGCCAGCCCGGGGCCGCAGGACAGCTTCTATCTGTTCGAGCGGTTTGTGGGGATGCTTGGAGCGAAGTAATGGCAATAATTAGATCGTTTGAGGAGCTTGAGCTCAAAGCTCACGCCCGCCACACCGAGACAAAGGGCGGCTTTTCAATTCAGGGGCAGGATGGCGAGAAGTTCGTTCAGATCAACACATTTGGATCCGACGACCGCATGATGCCTGGAAAAGTCTCTCAGACGCTGCGCCTCAGCAAAGAAGCCATTGAGCAATTGGCCGAACTCGCTCGAAAGCACCTGTAATGCCCAAGCGCACCGACATCTCCTCCATCCTCGTGATCGGCGCGGGGCCGATCGTCATCGGCCAGGCGTGCGAGTTCGATTATTCGGGCACGCAGGCGATCAAGGCGCTGAAGGAGGAGGGCTATCGCATCGTCCTGGTCAACTCCAACCCGGCGACGATCATGACCGATCCCGAGCTGGCGGACGCGACCTATGTCGAGCCGATCACGCCCGGAATTGTCGCCAAGATCATCGAGAAGGAGCGCCCCGACGCGGTGTTGCCGACGATGGGCGGCCAGACCGCGCTCAACACCGCGCTCGCGCTGTTCAACGACGGCACATTGGCGAAATACGGCGTGCAGATGATCGGCGCGGATGCGGAGGCGATCGACAAAGCCGAGGACCGGATCAAGTTCCGCAACGCGATGGACCGGATCGGGCTCGAATCCGCGCGCTCGGCGATCGCGCATACGGTCGACGAGGCGCTGGCCGCGCTCGACCACACCGGGTTGCCCGCGATCATCCGGCCCAGCTTCACGCTCGGCGGCACCGGCGGCGGCGTCGCCTATAATCGCGAGGAGTTCATCCAGATCGTCACCGGCGGGCTGGATGCATCACCGACCACCGAAGTGCTGATCGAGGAATCGCTGCTCGGGTGGAAGGAATATGAGATGGAGGTCGTCCGCGACCGGAACGACAACTGCATCATCATCTGCTCGATCGAGAATGTCGATCCGATGGGCGTCCACACCGGCGATTCGATCACCGTCGCGCCCGCGCTGACGCTGACCGACAAGGAATATCAGATCATGCGCAACGCCAGCATCGCGGTGCTGCGCGAGATCGGTGTGGAAACCGGCGGATCGAACGTCCAGTTCGCGGTCAACCCGAAGGACGGCCGGCTGATCGTCATCGAGATGAACCCGCGCGTCAGCCGGTCATCGGCGCTGGCGTCGAAGGCGACGGGCTTTCCGATCGCCAAGGTCGCCGCCAAGCTGGCGGTCGGCTACACGCTGGACGAGATCACCAACGACATCACCGGCGTCACGCCCGCGTCGTTCGAACCGACGATCGACTATGTCGTCACCAAGATCCCGCGCTTCGCCTTCGAGAAGTTCAAGGGTGCCGAACCGCTGCTCTCCACCGCGATGAAGTCGGTCGGCGAAGTGATGGCGATCGGCCGGTCGATCCATGAATCGATGCAGAAGGCGCTGCGCGGGCTGGAAACCGGCCTGTCGGGCTTCAACGATGTCGACCGGCTGGTCGGCGCGCCGCGCGCCGAGATCGAGGCGGCGCTTTCGCAGGCGACGCCCGACCGCCTGCTCGTGGCGGCACAGGCGCTGCGCGAGGGCTTCACCGTCGAAGAGGTCCACGCGATCGCGAAATATGATCCCTGGTTTCTTGAGCGGATGAAGGAGATCGTCGAGGCCGAGGCGGAGGTAATCGCCAACGGCCTGCCACGCGATGCGGCGGGCATGCGGCGGTTGAAGGGGATGGGCTTCAGCGACAAGCGGCTCGCCTATCTCGCGCTCAAGTCCGCCAATCTGCGCGGCGGCATGGCGCGCGGCATCGCGCGCGGATCGGGGCTGGTGCGCGACGCGGTCGTGGCGATGACCGGCGGCATCACCGAGCGCGAGGTGCGCGCACTACGCCACCGGCTGGGCGTGCGCCCGGTCTTCAAGCGGATCGACACCTGCGCGGCGGAGTTCGACGCGAAGACGCCCTATATGTATTCGACCTACGAGGCGCCGAGCTTTGGCGCGCCCGAGAATGAGGCGATGCCGTCGGACGCGCGCAAGATCGTCATCCTGGGCGGCGGGCCGAACCGGATCGGGCAGGGGATCGAGTTCGACTATTGCTGCTGCCACGCCTGCTTCGCCCTGGCAGAAGCGGGGTATGAGACGATCATGGTCAACTGCAACCCGGAAACGGTCAGCACCGACTATGACACCTCCGACCGGCTTTATTTCGAGCCGCTGACCGCGGAGGACGTGCTCGAAATCCTCAATGTCGAGCAATCGAACGGCACGCTGGTCGGCGTCATCGTCCAGTTTGGCGGCCAGACGCCGCTCAATCTCGCCCAGGCGCTGGAGGATGCCGGCATTCCCATCCTGGGCACCAGCCCCGATGCGATCGATCTGGCCGAGGATCGCGAGCGGTTTGCAGCACTGGTCGCCAAGCTGGGCCTGAAGCAGCCCGCCAACGGCATTGCGCGCAGCCGTGACGAGGCGGTCGCCGTCGCCAACCGCATCGGCTATCCGGTGCTGATGCGCCCCAGCTATGTGCTAGGCGGCCGCGCGATGGAGATCGTCGACGGCCAGCAGCAGCTCGACGACTATATCCAGACCGCGGTTCAGGTGTCCGGCGACTCACCCGTGCTGATCGACCAGTATCTGCGCGACGCGATCGAGGTCGATGTCGATGCGATCTGCGACGGCGACGATGTCGTCGTCGCCGGCGTGCTCCAGCATATCGAGGAAGCCGGCGTCCATTCGGGCGACAGCGCCTGCTCGATTCCGCCGCACAGCCTTTCGCCCCAAATCGTCGCGGAGATCGAGCGCCAGGCCGATGCGCTCGCCCGCGCACTCTCGGTCCGCGGGCTGATGAACATCCAGTTCGCGGTCAAGGACGGCGAGGTCTATCTGATCGAGGTCAATCCGCGCGCCAGCCGCACGGTGCCCTTTGTCGCCAAGGCGATCGGCGCACCCATCGCCAAATATGCCAGCCGCGTGATGGCGGGCGAAAAGCTGCGCGACCTGCCGCCGATCGACCGGCACATCGATCATATCGCGGTCAAGGAAGCGGTGTTCCCCTGGGGCCGCTTCCCCGGCATCGATCCGGTGCTGAGCCCCGAGATGAAGTCGACGGGCGAGGTGATGGGGATCGACCGCGACTTTGCGACCGCGTTTGCCAAGGCGCAGCTCGGCGCGGGCGTCACGCTGCCGCAGTCGGGGACGCTGTTCGTCAGCGTCAAGAACAGCGACAAGGACGTGATCCTTCCGGGCGTGCGGCTGCTCGCCGATCACGGCTTCACGATCATCGCCACGTCGGGCACCGCCGACTTCCTCGCGGCACAGGGAATCGCGGTCGAACGCGTCAACAAGGTGGCACAGGGTCGCCCGCATATCGTCGATCGCATCCTCGACCGCGACGTGGCGCTGATCTTCAACACCACCGAAGGCTGGCAGTCGCTGAAGGACTCGGCATCGATCCGCCGCTCGGCACTGGCCCAGAAAGTGCCCTATTTCACCACCGCGCCTGCCAGCGTCGCGGCGGCGCGTGCGATTGTGGCGCTTTCGCGGCAGTCCCTTGAAGTGCGGCCGCTTCAATCCTATTATTCGCCGTCGCAGCATTGATCCCATCAAATCGGAGTTGATGTGCGGGCGGGCCTCTCCACCGGGTCCGCTTGATCGGGGCTTGTTCAGTGAGGGATACATAAATGGCGACCGTCGAAAAGCTGCCGATGCTGGCCGAGGGCTATGAAAAGCTGAGCGCGGAGCTGAAGCGGCTGCGTGCCGAGCGTCCGTTGATCGTCGATGCAATCGAGGAAGCGCGCGCGCATGGCGACCTGTCGGAAAACGCCGAATATCATGCGGCCAAGGAGCGTCAGGGCCAGATCGAAGCGTCGATCTCGGATATCGAGGACAAGCTGAGCCGCGCACAGGTGATCGATCCGCGTGACCTGTCGGGTGACAAGATCGTGTTCGGCGCGACCGTGACGCTGATCGACGAGGACGAAAAGCCCGTCACCTATCAGATCGTTGGACAGGCCGAGGCGGATGCGACCGCGGGCAAGATCAGCTACAACTCGCCGCTTGGCCGTGCGCTGATCGGCCGTCGCGTCGACGACGAGGTCGAGGTCACCGTGCCGTCGGGCGATCGCTACTATCTCATTTCGAAGATCGAGTTCATCTGATCCGAGAGCGCATGGCCGTGATGACGTGGGTGATCGTCGCGGTCACCTGCGCGGTCAGCCTCGCGCTGACCTTCTCCGGCAACGAAAATCTTGCGATCGCGGCCGGCGGCGTCATCCCGGCGCGGGTGAGCGGCCTGATCGTCATGCCGCCTTATCTGGCGGTGGTGCCGGCATGGCTGACCCCGCTCAGCGCGACGCTGGTCCATGCCGGTCCGGTGCATCTTGGCTTCAACATGCTGATGCTGGCCCAGACCGGGCGGCTGGTCGAACGGCTACTGGGGCCGGCATGCGTCGCGCTCATCTACCTGCTGGGCGCCTATGCTGCGGCGGCGGCGCAATGGGCGCTCGATCCGGCATCGATGTCGCCGATGGTCGGCGCGAGCGGGGCGGTTTCCGCCGTCCTCGGCAGCTATGCGATGTTCTTCAGCCGCCGGAAGGCGCGGGCAATCGGGCCGATCCCCGGACGCGTCGTCGACATCGCCTGGATCGCCGGCGGCTGGATCGTTCTCAACATCGTCGTCGCGCTCGTCAGCACCGCGGCCGGCTTTCCGATCGCGGGTGCCGCGCATATCGGCGGGTTCCTGCTCGGCATGATCCTCGCGTTTCCGCTCCTCCCGCGCCGGCGCCGCCCAAGCTGACCCGTTTTCGCGACCGGCGGATCAGGCGGCGGGCGGACCCTGATCGGGCTCGAGCAGCCGGTGAAGGTGGACGACGACATATTTCATCTCGGCGTCGTCGACGGTGCGTTGCGCGGCGGCGCGCCACGCCTTCTCGGCGCTGGCATAGTCGGGATAGAAGCCGACCACCTCGATCGCCGAAAGGTCGGCGAAATCGAGCGTCATCGGATTGGTGACCCGACCGCCGAAGACCAGATGCATCTTGCTCAAAACCGCTACTCCAACATGCCGGGTGGATGGCGGCGCGACCGGAATCGCGCCGCGTTTGCGTGAGGGAATAGCGGGATCGGCGCGCGGCTCAAGAGCGCGTCGCGCCGAAGCCGCGTCGCGAGCTGCGCTAAAATCAGGGCTGGGAGGTGCCGCCCGCCTTCGCGGCTTCGCGACCGCTTTCCTTTGCGGCCGTCACGACCTGGCCGATCGCGTCCGACAGCTTGTTGCGAATCGCATCCTTGGGGGCGAGTTCGTTGAGCTGCTCGCGTCCCGCATCGCGCGCCGCCGCCAGCGCGGCCGCGGTCGTTCCCGCGATTCGCTTGCCCACCGGGGCCAGCGCCTGGCGCTCGCGCTCGCTGCGCGGCAGCAGCGCGCCGACGAGCGCACCGACCGCCAATCCACCGACCAGTACCGCCATCGGCGCATTCTCGACGCTTTCGCCAGCGCGTTGCGCGACATCGCCCGCCCGCGCGCGGCTTTGCGAATAGGCCCCGCCGGCACGTTCCTTGATCGTACCGACCGCCTCCTTGATCCGCTCGGTGCGCGGGGTCCGGGTATCGCCGGTGGCGTTCACTTCCTCTGTCATCGCTCGGTTCCTTTCAGGATGTCGTCGTTGGATTCGGGTGGAAAGCGATCAACGCCGCTGTTGCGCCGTCGCTCCCACCAGTTGCGGGCCGCCGCGATCAGCGGTCGCCGCGCGATGATCACCACCGTTGCGACAAACCCCGCAGCGGTCAGCCCCGGCTGGCGCTTCATTGCCGCCAGCCCGTGTTCCGCAGTCGCCTCCGCCCGTGCGCGCAGGCCGGCGACCGCGTCGTCCCGAAGGCGGGCAGGCGCCACCCGCCCCCTGAGTTCCGTGATCGTCGCATTCATCCGCTGGCGCGCCAGATCGGCGGCGAGCCGTGCGGCGCGGGGGTTCGTTGGGGCGGTCATGTAATTTCCTTGGTAGGCAAAGTGACCCGCCGCGCGCGCTGGATGGCCGCACGACCCAGCAGCGCGACAATGACAAGCCCGACGACGAGTACGATCAGCGTCGCCCACGCCAGCCCGACCATCTGGGCGAGCAGCAGCAGCACCCCGACCAGCGTGGCCGTCACCACCGCCATCAAAAGGAACAGGGCCGCCGCCGCCAGTCCTGCCGCAATCCCCGCATGGGTTGCGCGCTCGGCGGCAAGCGCGCGGTAATAATCGCCTTCCGCTCGCGCATAGGCGCGTGCGTCGTGCAACAGTCTCGAGATCAACGTTCCGATGCCTGCCGCATCGTCTGGTTCGTCCACGGTCCCTGCCCCCTGTCGGCGATCTCGTTCAGGCGTCGCGGCGACCGTCCTCGCCGTCGAACCCCGAGCGCAGGATGCGCGCGAGAACGAATCCGACCGCAGCGGCGGTGCCGATTGCGACCGCCGGGCTCTTGCGCACGAATTCGCGCACATCGTCGACGATCTCGTCGACCTCCTTGCCGCGCAGATTTTCGGCAAAGCCGGACACCGCACCGGCGGCGGAGCGGGCATACCGCCCATATTGTTCGCCGACGCGCTCATCGACGGTGCCGGCCGCATCGTCGATCATCCGCGCCAGTTCATCGAGCACGCCGGTCGCGCGTTCCTTGCCCTGCGCGGCAAACCCCCGGGCCTGCTCGGTCGCCTTGCCGGTGAGTTTCTCCGCCTGCTCGCGCACGGCCTCGCGCGCCTTGCTGGTGCGGGTGCCGTCGCTCGTGCCCGCGTCGGCCATCGCCATGTCGCCACCGGCGGTATCCGCGGCCAGCGGGTCGATGGTCGGCTCGGCCGGGGGCGTCGCCAGCGCGGCATCATCGAAGGCCGGCGTGACGGGCAGGGGGACGGCGGGGGTTTCCTCGGGGGCGTTCTGATTGGCCATGACTTGGGTTTCCCTCAAAAGAATAAATTCGCGCTCGTTTCAGACAACATCGTCCGAAGGCGGGGGTTCCGTCCGGCACGGCGGCAATTGCTCCGCTCCGCGACAGCCGATACAGGCAGCGCCGGGTGGCCCGTCCGTCCACGGCCAATACCTAGGGAGATCATTCCATGACCGCAATCATCGACATCCACGCGCGCCAGATTCTGGACAGCCGCGGCAACCCGACGGTGGAGGTCGATGTGATGCTGGAGGACGGCAGCTTCGGCCGCGCCGCGGTCCCCTCCGGCGCGTCGACCGGCGCGCATGAGGCCGTCGAGCGGCGCGACGGCGACAAGAGCCGGTACCTGGGCAAGGGCGTGCTGGCGGCGGTCGAGGCAGTGAATGCCGACCTTGCGGAAGCAGTGCTGGGCATGGACGCCGAGGACCAGAGCGACATCGACATGGCGATGATCGAGGCGGACGGCACGGAGAACAAGGGCCGGCTGGGCGCCAACGCGATCCTGGGCGTCAGCCTGGCTGTGGCAAAGGCGGCGGCGGATGCGCGCGGCCTGCCGCTCTATCGCTATGTCGGCGGGGTGTCGGCGCATGTCCTGCCGGTGCCGATGATGAACATCATCAATGGCGGCGAACATGCCGACAATCCGATCGACTTCCAGGAATTCATGGTGATGCCGGTCGGCGCGCCCAGCCTGGCCGAGGCGGTGCGGTGCGGCGCGGAGATTTTCCACACGCTCAAGAAGAAGCTGCATGACAAGGGGCTGGCGACCGCGGTCGGCGACGAGGGCGGCTTCGCCCCCAACCTGGCGAGCACCACCGACGCGCTCGACTTCATCATGGCGAGCATCGAAGCGGCGGGCTACACGCCCGGCGACGACGTCATGCTGGCGCTCGACTGCGCGGCGACCGAGTTTTTCAAGAACGGCAAGTACGAGATGGTCGGCGAGGGCAAGTCGCTGACCCCGCACGAAATGGCCGATTACCTGGCCGATCTGGCGGCGCGTTATCCGATCCTGTCGATCGAGGACGGGATGGGCGAGGATGATTTCGAGGGCTGGAAGGCGCTGACCGACAAGATCGGCAACAAGGTCCAGCTGGTCGGCGACGATCTGTTCGTCACCAATCCCAAGCGGCTGGCGATGGGCATCGACAAGGGCCTGGCCAATTCGCTGCTGGTCAAGGTCAACCAGATCGGCACGCTGACCGAGACGCTGGCAGCGGTCAGCCTGGCGACGCGGTCGTCCTACACTGCGGTGATGTCGCATCGTTCGGGCGAGACCGAGGATGCGACGATCGCCGACCTGGCGGTCGCCACCAATTGCGGGCAGATCAAGACAGGCAGCCTCGCGCGCTCCGACCGGCTTGCCAAGTACAACCAGCTGATCCGCATCGAGGAAGAGCTGGGCGATGCCGGCGTCTATGCCGGGCGGAGCGTGCTGCGCGGGTGACGGGCTGACGCTGAGCCGCCACCGTCTCGGCAAACCCTCGCAAATCCGTCGAAGTTGCGGAAGTTGCGGGCTGTGCAAGGTCTCGCGCGGATGGGTGCGGCGGGACGATGATGCAGGGGTGACGGGAGAAGATGCGAACCGCGCCATGCGGGGCGGTTGGCATGGTAGTGCGGTGTAGGATAAGGTGCAAAGGGCCTCCGACCTCAAGTTGCGCGGGTGACCCGGGCGGCGAAGCATCCCCGCTTGGCGAAATGGATATGCAGATAGGCGGCACAGGGATCCGCGAACTGGCGCTCGATCAGATCGACCGCGCGCGTGCCGTCGATGACGTCGGCGTCGACCATCATCCCGCTCGTGTCGAACGCGCGGATCGACAGCAGCCGTGCGGCGATCACCGGGGGGATGGTATCCACGAACTGCGCCGCCGCTCGCGAGCCACTGGCGACATAGATGGCGTGGGCCGAGCGATAGGGTGACAATGCCGGCTGGTGCTCGAAATTGAGCAGCAGCAGCCGATCGCCCCTTGCCGCGCCGGCGAGGGATATGCGGCAGGGATAATCGTCATTGTCCGCGTAAGCCGCCACAATGCCGCCGCGTGCGAGCGCCGCGTCGCTCTTGGCAAAGAGTGGCGCAAACTGCGCCGGGGCGAGTCCCTCGATCCGAAACGACATCTGTGTCTCCTTTCGGACATGTCATTGGCATGGGGCGGGTGGCGGCGCGTCCCGGTTGTTGCGGCCAATGCACCGCGCGCCTGCTTCGGGCGCAAGGAACGGGATGTCATTGCGGGCAATGCTGCCAGCAAGAGCGCGTCACATCGTCCAACGGGGGAAGTATGCGCAGCACTGAAAAGGGGATGGCGTCCTCGCTCGGGATCGCCAGCCTGATCGGCTTCGTCGCGTCACAAGCGGTTCGTGATGTTTATCTCGGCCATCTTTTCGGTCAGCTTGGCTTGTTCGAAGTAGCCGCGCTCGCTTTCGGGACCGCCGCACTGGTGTTCGGGGCGGCGTTGCTGGTGTTCAGCCCGGATCAGCTTCGGTTGCTGATCCGTGGCTGGCGGACCGTGTTGCTCCTCAACCTGACAACGGCGATGGCCTGGCTAAGCTATTTCCAGGCACTGCGCTTGGTGGAACCGGCCGCAGTGAACCTGGCGTTCAGCGGAATTGCGCCGGTCGCCGTCATGGCGCTGGGTGCGCTCGGCCTGACCAGCCAAGGCGAGCGACGGCCGGGTAACGCCGAGCGGGCTATGCATTGGGGCCTGGCCTGCTGTGTATTGGAGCTTGCCTTGACCATCGGGGCGATCGGTGTGTCGCTCGCCGCGATGGCCGGGACTGCCATCGCCGCTGAAACCATTTACGCCAAGCGCTTCAATCATCTTGGCGTGTCGCCGCTCGCCATCGTGGGCTCCCGCTTTTTGTTGGTCGCGGTGATCGCCGGATCGGTTGCCGCGACGCTCCCCCAGCCGTTCAACGGCATGTCCGCAATCGAGATGGGGGGACAGGCGGTTATCTTTCTCGCGATCCTCATCGGCCCGATCTATCTGGCACAGGCCGGAGTGGCGCTGACGTCGCCCCTTGTGGCCGGCGCGATCTGCGCGCTCGGCCCGGTCGCCACGCTGGTGCTGCAGACGGCGTCGGGGGAGGCGGAGTTGTCCGCGACGATGCTGGCAATCACGGCGATTTACGCAATCCTGGCGGTCATTGGCTCGGTACTCGCGTCACGAGGCGCCGGTCGAGGCGGCGCTGCGTCGGCCGCTCGGACCGCGAGCGAGGCGCCGGGGTCAATGGCCGTAGAGTGAAGGGGGCGCAGGCCCCCCAGACCAACCACCCGCCAGCCTGTTTTCGGCTTTGCAGACTTCCGGGCCGCCAAGAACCTCGGCAAAGTCGCTCAGCGGTGCGGCCTGGGCTGAGCGGCTGAGCGGCTAAAGCTCCCGTCGGACCTGGGCGTAGGCGAAAAGCGCGAATAGGCCGGTCCCGCCGATGATGTTGCCGGCAAGGGCGGGCAGGATGAAGTCGCGGACCGCCCAGACGAAGGTCGCCTCGCCCGACCAGGCGAGCAGGAACGCCTCCGCCGCGCCGGCGACGACGTGGCTGAACCCGCCAAGTGCGATCACATAGGTGATGACGAGCACGAGCGCGAAATGGTCACTCTTGGTGCTCGCCAGCAGCCAGGCGATCGAAGCGATCAGAAAGCCCGCGGGTATCCCCTGCAGCAGCACGTCGCCCGGCGACTTGCCCAGCAGGCTCATCGAAATCTCGACCATCGCCTGTTGCAGCGGCGGGGCGGCCAGCCCGCCGGCCGCTGCCACCCCGGCGACGGCGAAGGCCCCGATCATGTTGGCCCCGAACACGATCGCCCACAGCCGCCCGAGCCGCGCGAGGTTGGATCGCGTGGGGCGACGCGCGACCGACAGGACGGGAACGACCGTCTGTTCGGTGAACAGCTGCATTCGCCCCAGGATCACGATCAGGAAGCCGACCGAATAGCCGAGATCCGCGATCGCCTCGCGCCCGACCATTTCGGGCAGCTTCTCATGCAGCGCGCCCTCCGCGATCACCGATGCGAAAATCGCGACGCCTGCCGCCAGGCCCGACCAGAACAGCGATCCGGACGGCCGTCGCATCTCCTCGTCGCCCGCCTGGCTGATCGACGCGAACAGGGCAGGGGAACGCAGCGGGGCCTGATCATCGATCTTTTCCTGCTCGGCTTCCGACAGGCCGGAATCGTCCTTCGCCGCGTCGCCCGCGACCAACGCGTTTCGGGCGACGGGTGATTTGCCGGTTTTCTGCTCGTCCACGACATCCCCCCAAAATAGCTGAAGCCGTAACGTTTGGCCGGGCGGTCGGTTGCGGTGGCCCCTTGTCGATTGCGCGCGGGCCATTGGCCAAGCCGCAGATCCGCTCAAGGGTGCAGCCTCTGCGCTCGAAGCGCGGGCGCATCGCGTCATGGTTACCAAAAGCTGTTGATCGCGGGCGCGGCTTGCGTAATGACGGGACATGGCACGATCAGCAAATATTCGATCCCTGGTCAGCCGGGCCGGCGTGCCCGCGCTGTCGATGATCTTCATGCTGTTCTTCGGCTATTATGCGGTGCTCGGGCCCAATGGCGTGTTGCGCTATGGCGACTATGTCCGCCAGCGCGAGGTCAAGGCCGCGCAGTTTGCCGAGCTGCAACAGGCCCGCGCCGAACTTCGCAATCGCGTCCGCCTGCTCGACCAGAAGCGCGCCGATCCCGACATGGTCGACGAGCTGGTTCGCACCAAGCTGAACGTCGTGCATCCCAACGAAGTCATCATCCCGCTCGAATAGCCGCGCTGCGGCGGTCCGGATCGCGTCGCATACGAATGGATCGCGATGCGGCGAGGGTGACGTTTGCGTGAACATTGCACGCGGCCGCGCTTCGCGCTTATAGGCGGGCACATCTTTCCCTTCCCCAGGAACGAGGACCCTCGACACGTGGCCAAGGCACCGGCGCAGCGCGCGAAAAGTGAACCCGCCATCCCCAATCGCGAGCGCCCCGACGAACCGGTGCGGTTCGAGGCGAGCAAGGACCAGCTGCTCGACTTCTACAAGCAGATGCTGCTCATCCGCCGGTTCGAGGAAAAGGCCGGTCAGCTTTACGGGCTCGGCCTGATCGGCGGCTTCTGCCACCTCTATATCGGCCAGGAGGCGGTCGCGGTCGGCCTGCAATCGGCGCTGACCGACAAGGATAGCGTCATCACCGGCTATCGCGACCACGGCCATATGCTGTTGTGCGGCATTCCGCCGCGCGACGTGATGGCCGAACTGACCGGGCGCCAGGCGGGCATTTCGAAGGGCAAGGGCGGCTCGATGCACATGTTCAGCGTCGAGCATAAATTCTATGGCGGCCACGGCATCGTCGGCGCGCAGGTGTCGCTGGGCGCGGGCCTGGCGTTCAGCCACAAGTACAACGACGACGGTGGCGTGTGCCTTGCCTATTTCGGCGACGGCGCGGCCAATCAGGGTCAGGTGTACGAAAGCCTGAACATGGCCGAGCTGTGGAAGCTGCCGATCATCTTCGTCATTGAAAACAACCAGTATGCGATGGGCACCAGCGTCAATCGCGCGTCGGCCGAGGACCAGCTCTATCGCCGTGGCGAGAGCTTTCGCGTGCCGGGACTCCAGGTCGACGGCATGGACGTGCTGGCCGCGCGCGGTGCTGCCGAGACCGCGCTCGCCTGGGTCCGCGCGGGCAAGGGGCCGATCATCCTGGAGATGAAGACCTATCGCTATCGCGGCCATTCGATGTCCGATCCGGCCAAATACCGCTCGCGCGACGAAGTGCAGTCGGTGCGCGAAAAATCCGACCCGATCGAACAGTGCAAGCGCGAGCTGGAAGCGATCGGCGTCAAGGAAGACGAGCTGAAGGCGATCGAGGCGGAGATCCGCAAGGTGGTGAACGACGCCGCTGACTTCGCCGAAACCACGCCCGAGCCGGATGCGGCCGAATTGTACACCGATGTGCTGGTGGAGACCTATTAAGATGGCGATCGAACTGAAGATGCCGGCGCTGTCGCCCACGATGGAAGAAGGCACGCTGGCCAAGTGGCTGGTCAAGGAAGGCGACACGGTCAAGTCGGGCGACATCCTGGCCGAGATCGAGACCGACAAGGCGACGATGGAATTCGAAGCGGTCGACGAAGGCACGATCGCGCAAATCCTCGTTGCCGAGGGCACCGACGGGGTGAAGGTCGGCGCGGTGATCGCGACGATGGCGGGCGAGGGCGAGGATGCCGCTCCCGTCGCCCCGGCGCAGGCCGGGGCCGATGGGGACGGCGCGCAACAGCCAGCGGCCCCGGCCTCCGCCGGGGCGACGGAAGGGGCGGGCGAGAACGGCGCACGCACGCCCGAGCCGCTCAAATCGACCGCGCGCACGCCCGACCCGGAGGTCCCCACCGGCACCGAAATGGTCAAGCAGACCGTGCGCGAGGCGCTGCGCGATGCGATGGCCGAGGAGATGCGTGCCGACCCGCGCGTGTTCGTGATGGGTGAGGAAGTCGCCGAATATCAGGGCGCGTACAAGGTGACCCAGGGCCTGCTCGACGAATTCGGGCCAAAGCGGGTGATCGACACGCCGATCACCGAATATGGTTTTGCCGGCGTCGGCACCGGCGCGGCGATGGGCGGCCTGCGCCCGATCGTCGAGTTCATGACCTTCAACTTCGCGATGCAGGCGATCGACCACATCATCAATTCGGCGGCCAAGACCAATTACATGTCGGGTGGCCAGATGCGCTGCCCGATCGTGTTCCGCGGCCCCAATGGCGCGGCGAGCCGGGTGGCTGCGCAGCACAGCCAGAATTACGGGCCGTGGTATGCCAGCGTTCCTGGCCTGATCGTGATCGCGCCTTATGACGCCGCCGATGCCAAGGGGCTGATGAAGGCGGCGATCCGCACCGACGATCCGGTCGTTTTCCTGGAAAACGAGCTGCTCTACGGCCGCAGCTTCGAAGTGCCCAACATCGACGATTATGTCCTGCCGATCGGCAAGGCGCGGATCATGCGCGCGGGCAAGGATGTCACGATCGTCAGCTACTCGATCGGCGTCGGCCTCGCGCTCGAAGCCGCGGAGAAGCTGGCGGGCGAGGGGATTGACGCCGAAGTCATCGACCTGCGCACGCTGCGCCCGCTCGACACGCAGACGGTGCTCGACAGCCTGAGGAAGACCAACCGCATGGTCGTGGTCGAGGAAGGCTGGCCGACCTGCTCGATCGCGTCCGAGCTTGCCGCGGTGGCGATGGAACAGGGCTTCGACGATCTCGACGCCCCGGTGCTGCGCGTGACGAACGAGGACGTGCCGCTACCCTATGCCGCCAATCTGGAAAAGCTGGCGCTGGTCAGCGCCGACCGCGTGGTCGCGGCGGTGAAGAAGGTGACCTATCGCTGATCCGGTTGACGTGTTCGGAGAAGGCGGGGCGGCGGTGTCGCCCCGCCTCGCCCCAGTCATCCGGTCGAAGCGTCAGCAGGTCGACGGCGTGAGGCCGGAAACCGGATAGACCTGGGACAGGTCGCGGCGGTCGCGAACCATCATCGCCGCATATTCCATCATCAGCGAATCCGGCGCGAATTCCGTCTCGATCAGCGGCTGATATTCGTAAAAGATCTGCACGAACATCGTTGCGTTGTTGTCCGTCACGGTCGCCTGTCGGCCGATGGGTCCAATTCCGTCGAGGTTGGCGTCGCCCTCGTCACCGAAGGTCGAGGCATGCTCGACCTTGGCACCGGTGCAGCGTTGCCAGCGGATGCGGTATTTGCCCGCATTGGCGGGATCGTTCTCCAGGCTGGACAGGATGATGCGGCCATTATTCGCGATGTCGAGCGTGCCCGACTGCAGAGCCGCGCCAATGAATAGATCGTTGATGTCGCCCTCGTTGATCTGCTTGGCCTGGAGCTGCGTGCCGCGGCCGATCCGCGCGGCATTGTCGACGACCTGAAGGGCGAGCTGGCTCACCCGCATCCGCGTCGTGATGTAGTTGGTCAGCTCCGCGCCGCTCAGCGACAGCAGCAGCATGAAGGGCAGAGTATAGGCGAACTCGATCAGCGCCACGCCGCTCCGGTCGCGGCGCAGCGTCGACAGCCGACGGAACATGACAGCGCGGCTCATGTGCAATATCTCGTCTGCGGGGTGGCGAAGGCTTCCTGGTCACCATAGGGCTGGTTGCGCAGCACCGTCGTGGCGGTCACGGTCTTCGATTCCGATCCACCGACAAAGGCGTAGAATGGAAATACCGACGGATAGGTGACCCTGACGCTGTAGATCACGGCGTCCTTGGCGCCGCCCTGGCCGTCGCGGCCCAGATTGGCTTCCCAAGTGCCGTTGCTATTCTCGTCGGTATAGGCCTCGCCATTGTTGCAGGCCCCATTCGGCTCCGACAACGTGTCTTCATAGGGTTCGCCGGTATTCCACTCACCGTCGCCGTTCGAGTCGGTGAATACCTCGCCATAGGTATAGCGCCCGTTGGCACCGCCCTCGGGCATGTCGGTGAAGGGCTCGTAGCGACGCTGTGCCTGCTCGTAGGTCGTGAAGAATTGACGCGAGATTTGCACGACCGCCCGGTTGTTGAGCTTGCCGATTTCGGTGCGGACCAGCCCGTCGAGCACGGTTTGCCGCGCATCGAGCTGGCCGCCCTCAAGCGTCCCGTCGCGCGCGGTCTTCTGGACGATCCCCTGCGTCATCGACGTCATGTACAGCGTGTGCGCAATGTCCATGCCGCCGAGCAGCAGCACGGTCATCACCGGTGCGATCATCGCGAATTCGACCAGCGTCGTTCCCCGCTCGTCGCGGACCAGCGCTGTGCCGAGGCGATCGGACCACGTCATTGCGTCAGCCTCAGCTGCGAGATCTGGTTGGCGATGTCGTTGAACGTCTGCTGGAGCTGCGTCGAATTACGCGCGCTGAAGAAGCGGCTCGGGCTGGCGCAGCTCGTCATCTGGCCCTCGATCGTCGGGTTCGACGTCCCGAACCAGATCACCCACAGCGTGATGTTCTTGTTCTTGATCGCCGAACAGATTGCCTGGGTGCGCGCGTTGACCTGCTGGGTCAGCGTGCCGGTAGTGCTGCAGCCTTCGGTCGGCTCGACGGCCGGATCGGTCTGGCGGCGATCGTACCAGGACAGACCATAGGCCTGGTAATTGGCCACCGAGGTGCACGCGTCGCCGTCGGTCATGAACACCAGGTGCCGTTCGATTTCACCGCCTTCGGGCGTGAAGCGGTTGTCGTCGGCGAACAGGCCGGTCGGCGACATCAGTCGTCCGCCCCAGATCAGCCCGATGTCGTGATAGGTATTGCCGCCCGCCGTCAGCGAATCGACATAGCCCTCAAATGCCGATGCCGTCGTCCATTCAGTCAACCGGGTCGCGGGCGTGCTGCAGGCGAAACTCCCCGCGCTGAAATTGTTGAAGCTGCGGATTTCATTCAGCGACCGCGCGCTTGTGTTGTCGTAGTTTTCCTTGCGCTGATAAGTCACGGGAAGCGCCGGACGCCACCGAGTCGAGGGGCTGGTCAGCTCTGGAACACGATCGATATCGAGGTCGAGCGCGTTTGGATCGATCGGATAATAGCTCGTCGCGCGCACCGTGTCGCGTTCCTCGATACACCCTGCCCAGCTGATCGCGCTTGTGCTGAGCGGCAACGTGATAGAGTCGTTCCACCCGGTGCCGTTTTTCAGCCCCGACACGTCGAACTCGACCGGCTTGTACATCCATGCGTTCAACGTGACCGACGACGGCGTGCCGACCGGAACCTCTGTCAGCGTGAACGTACGGTCATAGCTGCGTGTGCGCGTGCGGTATTTGCACCCGTTGTTGCCCACCGCGTAGGAGACGAATTGATACTCGCGGTCGCGCCATTGCCGCTTTGATTTGAAGGTGCCGACAGGCAGGTTGGCTTCGGAATCCTCGAAGCCGGCGCCCCAGTTATTGTTCCGTGGCTCGTCCCGCACCGCCGGGTTAAGGAATGCATCGCACAATTCCCTGGTGGCGGTGGTGGTGCTCTGGTTGTTGGACCAGTTGCTCCAATTGCCCTTGGTTCCGTCGACATAGCCGCCAGGCATCCCGCCAACGTTCACCCGCTCGCGCGATTGGTAGGTCCAGCGGTCGACCAGCCACTCCGGCCGGAGCAGCTTTCCGACATTGGCGTTCGTCGAATAGGGGACAAAGCCGAACCGGATCTGTGTTTCCCCGCCCGTGCCGCCGCTCGGGTCGCCCGCGACGCAGGCGGCGGCAGTGTTGAGTCGCGCCAGCGTCTCATAGAAGCACTTCACTGCGACCTTCAGCCCGGTCAGCTTGCTTTCGCTGTCGCCGGGGAGCGTCGAGTCCATCGACCCGGTGACGTCGAGCACGAACATCACATCGGTGTTCGGCAGACGCATTTCGGCGTCGCAGCTGACCGACAGCGAGCGCTGTTCGCTGCCGAAGACGCGCATGAGCGTCATCGGCACCTGGGCGGTGGCGACGCCCGTTACCTTGCCTGCCGATTCAGTATAAGTCGCCGCGATGTTCGACGCGCCATAGGCGCTGGTGCCGATGTTCGACGAGAAGAAGCGCTGGGCGACCCCGTTCGGCATGTTGTTGCTCTGGGTCCACAGGCCGCCGCCCATCGCCTTGCGCCCCGCCAGCGCACCGGCGTCGCAGGCATGCTGAAGCCGCGTCTTGACGAGGTAGAGGCGGCTGAGGTCGAGCCCGCCACCGATCATGCCGGCCATCGGAAAGATCGCCGCCGCCATGATCGCCATGGTGTTGCCGCGCGTGTCGCGCGCCAGCCTGACGAGGAAGGGGCGCGACGCATCCGTGCTTGCAATAGCGCGCTTTTTCATTCCTGTGCCTAATCCAATTCCCGGTTCAACGACCTTCTGTGGCACGCCAATGGATAAGTACGGTTGAAGACGCGTGGTTAATCCCGAGGAAAGCTTTGCGGGGCGCGATCCGGAGCGCGCGATCGTGCTCGCCTATGCACCGTCGGCGGCGCGGGCGGGTTTCGCGGCGTTGCTGGACCTCGATGACACACTGGCCGCGGTCCTGCGCGGCAAGGGCGAACCGATGCTGGCGCAGATGCGGCTGACCTGGTGGCATGACGCCATCAGCAAGCTCGACTCCGCGCCGCCGCCCGCACAGCCCGTGCTGCAGGCGCTGGCCGCAGCCTGCGTCGCACGCGGCGTGCCGGGCGGCAACATGGCGGGGATGATCGAGGGGTGGGAGACGCTGCTCGATGCCCCCGTGCTCGATGACGTCACGCTGTCCGCCTATGCCGAGAAGCGGGGCGCGGTCCTGTTCGACTGCGCGGCGCGGCTGGCGGGGGCGGAGGCGCGCGCTCCGACCGCGGCGGGCGGGCGGGGATGGGCGCTTGCCGACCTGTCCCGGCACACGACAGATCCCGCCCAGCGCGCCAGCGCGGCCGCCCTGGCGCGCGCCGAGCTGGACGAGGCGTTTGCCCGACCCTGGCCAGCGCCGCTGCGCGGGCTGGGCGCGCTGGCGCTGCGGGCGCGCATGGACCTGGCGGTGCCGCACGACCAACCGGTGCCGCACGGCGCGCCGCGAAGGGTCGCGCGGCTGTTGTGGCATCGCATGTCAGGGCGATAAAGCCGATTGCCGCCACGCGATCGTCGCGCCACAGTGACGCCAAGCGGTCACGATCGGGAGAGGGGACGCCAATGCTACGCTGGATCGCGGGTATCGGCGCGCTCGTCCTGCTGGGCATTGGCGGGGGGCTGTTGTTCTTCAGCGGCGCGAACAGCCAGACCCCGGCGCTGCCGCCACCGCCGGCCCCGGCAGCGGCGGAGGCACCCGTTGCGCCGATGCCCGAGAGCGTCCCCGCCGCGCCGGCCGCATCGCGCGAGGAGCGGCGCTTCAAGCGCTATGACAAGGACCGTGACGAGGCGATCACGCGCGCCGAATATCTCGCCAGCCGGCGCAAGGCGTTCGCGCGGCTGGACGTCAATGGCGACGGGCGGCTGAGCTTCGAGGAATGGGCGGTCAAGACGACCGAACGCTTTGCGAAGGCCGACGCCAACCGCGACGGCGCGATGAGCCGGGCGGAGTTCGCCACCACCGCGGTCAAGCGCAAGCCGGCGGCGGCGCGCTGCGCGTGCCCGCCCGCAGCGGCTACGGACGCCGACGGCGAGTGAGCTTCACGCTGCGGCCCAGGCGCTGAACGCGTCGCGGGCGCGGGCGGTGTAGAGCAGCTTGCGATCGGCCTTCTTGCTGCGCACCGTGATCGGCGGCATCAGCCCGAAATTGACGTTCATCGGCTGGTAGCTTTCGACCGCCGCGCCGCCGGTGATGTGGCCGAGCAGCGCGCCCAGCGCGGTTTCGACGGGCGGCGGCGTCAAGACCTCGCCCTTCAGCTCGGCGGCGGCGAAGCGCCCGGCAATCAGGCCGATCGCCGCGCTTTCGACATAGCCCTCGCACCCCGTGATCTGGCCGGCGAAGCGGACGTTGGGCCGCGATTTCAGCCGCAGCGTCGGATCGAGCAGTTCGGGCGAGCGGATGAAGGTGTTGCGGTGCAACCCGCCCAGCCGTGCGAACTCCGCCTGCTCGAGTCCCGGAATGGTGCGGAAGATGCGCACCTGTTCGGCATATTTGAGCTTGGTCTGAAAACCGACCATGTTCCACAGCGTGCCGGTCGCATTGTCCTGGCGCAGCTGGACGACGGCGTGCGGCCAGCGCCCGGTGCGCGGATCGTCGAGCCCGACCGGCTTCATCGGGCCGTAGCGCAGCGTGTCGAGCCCGCGCTCGGCCATCACCTCGATCGGCATGCAGCCCTCGAAATAGGGGACATCCTCCCACTCGCGGAACTCGGTCTTCTCGCCGTCGAGCAGCGCCTGGTGAAAGGCGCGATACTGGTCCTGGTTCATCGGGCAGTTGATGTAATCGCGCCCCTCGCCCTTGTTCCAGCGCGACTGGAACCAGGCGGTATCCATGTCGATCGTGTCGAAATGGACGATCGGCGCGATCGCGTCGAAGAAGGCGAGCGAGTCCTTGCCCGTCTCAGCACCGATCGCATCGGCGAGCGCGGGGGCGGTGAGGGGGCCGGTGGCGACGATCGCGGGGCCGTGTGGCAGCGCATCGACGCGTTCGCGCACCACCGTGATGTTGGGATGTTGGGCCAGCGCCGCCGTCACCGCATCGGCAAAGCCGTCGCGATCGACCGCGAGCGCCGAGCCGGCCGGCACCTTGTGCGCGTCGCCCATCGCCATGATGAGCGAACCGAGCGCGCGCATCTCCGCATGGAGCAGCCCGACCGCGTTGCGCTCCGCATCGTCGGAGCGGAAGCTGTTCGAGCAGACGAGTTCGGCGAGCCGGTCGCTCTGGTGCGCCGGCGTCATCTCCCCCGAACCGCGCATTTCCGACAGCCGGACCTTGAGCCCCGCGCTGGCGAGCTGCCAAGCCGCCTCCGACCCGGCGAGGCCGCCGCCGATGATGTGGATGTCGTGGGTGTGGGTCATGCGTTCGTTTCGGGTGGAAGTTGACACTAGGTTGACACTGTGGGGGTCGCTTCGATGGGGCCGAAGCGCGTCCGGGTGGGATGCGTCGTCGCGATCTCCCACCCGGCAGGTTTCGGACTGCCCCCGCGATGCGCGCCACCCGGTCAGGGACGAGCGACCGGCAATAGCGACCCGCACGCGTGTAGGAAAGGGCAGGGCAGGGCCGCGTCAGTCCGGGGCCTTGCCTTCGGCGCGCTGCTTGACCAGCGCGAGCAGATTATTCTCGACATCGCCGAGCAGGAATTCACCCCAGAAGCTGGAATAATCGTTGACCGCGGTCTGCATCCAGTAGCGGGTGGTCAGCGTCACGCGCGTCCGTCCGGGTGCCACCGGGTCGAGGCGATAGCCGCCAGTGGTGATCCGAAAATAGGGGCTTTTCGGCATCAGATGACGGTCGGTGAAGGCCCAGCCGTTCAAATCGTCGAACACGAAACGCCACGACAGGCGACGGCCCGGCTGCCATTCGGTCACGATCTCACGAAACCTGATCTGGTTTTCCCACCGCGCGATGCGCTGCGCACCGACACCGGCCCCGAGCAGTTGCGCGCCGACCGGACGCGGAATGCCGATCACGTCCTGCGACAGATTCCAGCCGCCTTCATCGGGGCGGACGTCGGGAATGCCCTCCAGCAAGGGCCAGATCTGCGCCGGCGTCGCCGAGACGACGATCGACCGGGTTACCGCGCGCTCGGTCTGCGGAAGAGGAATATATGGCTCGACCTGCATTGCGACCAAAGGCAGCGCCAGCATGGCGACCGAGTAGGTTCGGGCATCACCGTGCCGATGGCGATGACGGTACATGCGCGTCGCAGTCGCCCCGACAAAGCTGCTGGTCATCCATAATGGCGAGAGCATCAGGATGCAGATGGTGCCTTCGTGGAGGATGAAGATGCTCGCGAGCACCACCAGTCCCATCAGGATCAGCGGGACGCTGTGATAATATTTGCGCGGGCGCGTGTTCAGCGGATCACCGACATAGCAGATGAACGACGTCACCGCCGCCGGCAGGATGAGAAGAAAGGTGAAGCTGACGACGCCGAACCCCGGCTGAACCGCCTGGACCAGGACATAGACGCCCAAAAGGAAGGCAGCGGCGACGGCGAAAGCGACCAGGACGCGCCCGATGGCATGTTCATGTGGCGGCGTTGGCGGCTCGACGTCCATGATTTATCTCCATTACCGTTGTTTCTGTAATCACCGAAAATACGAGATATGGCTGTGCGTCATTCCGCGTCGCGCTAGCCCTTGCTGCCGGGAATGAACCGCGCGACGCGGGCGCCCATTTTCATGAGAGCGACCAGCGTCGGCTTGGGCAGGCCGCGGACCTGATCATACCAGCCCGACAGGGTGCCGATGAATTCGTGCATCCGCATCACCCGCTCGCGCAGGTGCGGCGGGGCGGTCTTGTCCTCCCCGAGCCGGGCCGAGAGTTCAGCGAGCAGCTGGATCGTCGGATCGATCTCGCGCCGTTTGCGCTCGCTGCTAATCCGCATCAGCATTTCCCACAGATCGGTTTCCGCGACGAAATGATCGCGACGATCGCCCTCCACATGGACGCGGCGGATGATCGAATAGCTCTGAAGCTCCTTGAGCGCCGTCGAAACGTTGGAGCGCGCAAGCCCCAGCGTGTCACAGATGTCCTCGGCCGTGATCGGTAACGCGGAAAGATAGAGCAGGGCATGGACCTGGGCGACCGAGCGGTTGACCCCCCAGTGCACGCCCATCTCCCCCCAATGGAGGATGAACGCCTTGGCATCGGGATGGTCGAACAACGACACTGTCTTCTCCGATTTCTGTGAAAACAGAAATGTCGGAAATTGACGTGCATGTCAAGCGGGAGGATTTCGCACCTCCGGCTTGGTCCCGATCGGCTCGGTTGGCGAGCAGATCGTTTTCGTTGTGCTTGCGGACAGGCCCCGCACCCTCTCCGCTGAAGGGCGCATGAGAATTCTCGTCCCTCGATACGCGCCTTCGCATTCGCTCAGTCGCACCTCAGAATGAGCGATAACGGAAACTTTCACAAAGGTCGGCCATCTTTCCCTCGTCGCCCCGGCCTTGAGCCGGGGGCCGCTGCCTGATCCGGCGCGCGAGAAAGCGGGACCCCGGTTCAAGCCCGGGGTGACGGGAAGAGTCCTGCCGCGCAGCGATCAACATGCGCTTTCTGACTCAGACGCTCAGGATGAGCGGTGCCTACGGACGTTATCTGGTGATCAATCCCGGGCTCATCCGGGAAGCTGGACCGTGCCGTCGCCATCCCGGCTGAGCGGGGCGTGGACGGTGATGCTGGCCATGGTCAGGCGGCCGTAGAGATGCGGGAACAGGGCGCCGCCGCGCGAGGCTTCCCAGCGGATGGCGTCGCCCAGGGGCACCAGGTCGACCGCGGCGATCCAGAGGTCGGACTGGCCGGCGAAATGCCGGTCCACCGTCTCGGTCACCTGATCTGCGGTGGAGAGGTGGATGTAGCCGTCGGCGAGGTCGACCGGCGCGCCGTCGAAGCGGTCTTCGCGCAGTGCCGCCATCTGGTCGGCAGTCAGGATCTTGTAGGCGGTGGCGGGGTGGGTCATCGCGCGGTCATGCCCACCCCCGGCCCCTCCCGCAAGCGGGAGGGGTGGATTCGGGGTGGCGCGTCCCGGAAGCGGGAGGGGGGGGTCGGGGCGGCCCGGTTCCGGAAGGGGGCTATGGGGCGGCCTACGCCTATTTCTCGTGTTCCGTTCGTTTCGAGCGCAGTCGAGAAACGTCTCGGTGCGCGTGCCATTCGCGTTTCTCGACTTCGCTCGAAACGAGCGGGGTTTGGTGCGAAACAAACGAGGGTCCGCTCGAACCAGCGGGGAGTGACGGGAAACAAGCAGCGGTTTGCTCGAAACCACCGGGTAGCAATGCGGCGTGATGTCGTGCGCGGTGGACAGGCCCCACCCCAACCCCTCCCCTGAGCCGAAGGCGAGCGCAGCTCAACGGGAGGGGCTCTACTCCGCCTCTTCCTCGTCCGCCGGATCTTCCGTCCCGGTGCCGTCGTCGACCTGGACCGACTTGGCGGGATCGGTGTCGATCGCGACGTCCTGGGCGACCATCGCCTCGGCCTCGTTCTCGGGCTCCTGATCCTCGTCGATGCGGGCGACGCCGACGACATGCTCGCCGGGCGCGACGTCGAAGAGGCGCACGCCGGCGGTGCCGCGGCCGATGACGCGCAGCGACGCGAGCGGGATGCGGATCAGCTTGGCCTGATCGGTGACGAGCATCAGCTGGTCGGCGACGCGCGCGGGGAAGCTGGCGACGACGCGGCCGTTGCGGGCGATGTTGTCGATGTTGACGATCCCCTGGCCCCCGCGCCCGGTGCGGCGATATTCATAGGCCGAGCTCAGCTTGCCATAGCCATTGGCGCAGACGGTCAGGATGAACTGCTCGCGCTCGACCATCGCGGCGAAGCGGTCGGGGGCGAGCGCGCATTCGCCCTCGCGCTCGCCCTTCCACGGGGCGAAACGCAGATACTCCTCGCGCTCCTCCGCGCTCGCGCCCGAGCGGTGGAGGATCGACAGCGAAATGACCTCGTCTCCGTCGCGGAGCGTCATGCCGCGCACGCCGGTCGACGCGCGGCTCTGGAACGCGCGGACATCGTCGCCGGGGAAGCGGATCGCCTTGCCGTCGCGCGATGCGAGCAGCACGTCGTCATTCTCGTCGAGCAACGCGACGCCGATCAGGCGGTCGTCGGCGTCGTCGCCCTCGAACTTCATCGCGATCTTGCCGTTCGAGGGCACGTTGGTGAACGCGTCCATCGAATTGCGCCGCACCGAGCCCCGGGCGGTGGCGAACATGACGTGGAGCTTGCCCCACTCCGCCTCGTCCTCGGGCAGCGGCAGCACGGTCGAAATCGTCTCGCCATTGGCGAGCGGCAGCAGGTTGATCATCGGCCGTCCGCGCGTGGCCGGGCCGCCCTCGGGCAGCTTCCACACCTTCATCCGATAGACCTTGCCCAGCGTCGAGAAGAACAGGACGGGGGTGTGCGTCGAGGTGACGAACAGGTTGGTGACCGCGTCCTCGTCCTTGGTCGCCATGCCGGCGCGGCCCTTGCCCCCGCGCGCCTGGGCGCGGAAGGTGTCGAGCGGGGTGCGCTTGATATAGCCTTCGAGCGTGACGGTGACGACCATCTCCTCGCGCTCGATCAGATCCTCGTCCTCGATCCCGTCGGCAGCGGCGGCAATCTCGGTGCGGCGGGGGGTGGCGTACTGATCGCGCACCGCGCGCAGCTCGTCGGTGAGCACCGCATAGAGGCGGGCACGGTTGGCGAGGATCTCGAGCAGCTCGGCGATCGATTCGGCCAGCGTCTTCAGTTCGTCGCCGATCTCGTCGCGGCCGAGCGCGGTCAGCCGGTGAAGGCGCAGGTCGAGGATGGCGCGGACCTGGGCATCGGAGAGGCGGTAGACGTCGCCCTCGACCTCATGCTCGACCGCCTCGACCAGGCGGATATAGGGCGCGATTTCCGCCACCGGCCATTCGCGCATCAGCAGCTTCGTGCGTGCCTCCACCGGCGAGGCGGAGCCGCGGATGATCCTGACCACCTCGTCGAGATTGGTGACCGCGATGACGAGGCCGAGCAACAGATGCGCCCGCTCGCGCGCTTTCGCGAGCTCGAACTTCGAGCGGCGGGTGATGACCTCCTCGCGGAACTTGACGAACGCCTCGATGATGTCGCGCAGGTTGAGCAGCTCAGGCCGGCCGCCGCGGATCGCCAGCATGTTGGCGGGGAAGCTCGACTGGGCGGGCGTGTGCCGCCACAGCTGGTTGAGCACGACGTCGGGGGTCGCGTCGCGCTTGAGGTCGATGACGATGCGGACGCCCTCGCGGTTCGATTCGTCGCGGATGTCGCTGACGCCCTCGATCCGCTTGTCCTTGGCGGCCTCGGCGATCTTTTCGACGAGGCCCGACTTGCCGGTCTGGAACGGGATTTCGGTGAGCACGATCGAACGGCGCTCGCCGCGCGTCTCGGTGATGTGGCGCGAGCGCACGATGATCGAGCCGCGCCCGGTTTCATAGGCCGAACGGCAGCCCGAGCGACCGAGGATCACCGCACCGGTCGGAAAGTCGGGGCCGGGCACGATCTCCATCAGCTCCTCGAGCGAGATCGGGCCGTCGCCGTCGAGCATCCGCTGGATATGCGCCAGGCACGCGTCGATCACCTCGCCCAGATTGTGCGGCGGAATGTTGGTCGCCATGCCGACCGCGATGCCGCCGGCGCCGTTGACGAGCAGGTTGGGAAAGCGCGCGGGCAGGACCGACGGCTCGCTCTCCGACCCGTCATAATTGGGGACGAAGTCGACCGTATCCTTGTCGAGATCGTCGAGCAGCGCGTTGGCGATCCGGGCGAGGCGCGATTCGGTGTAGCGCATCGCGGCGGGCCGGTCGGGGTCCATCGACCCGAAATTCCCCTGGCCGTCGATCAGCGGGACGCGCATCGACCAGTCCTGGGCCATGCGGGCCAGCGCCTCGTAGATCGAGCTGTCGCCGTGCGGGTGGTATTTACCCATCACGTCGCCGACGATGCGCGCCGATTTGCGATACGGCTTGCCCGCGACATAGCCGCTTTCATAGGCCGAATAGAGGATGCGGCGGTGCACGGGTTTCAGCCCGTCGCGGACATCGGGCAGCGCGCGCGCGACGATGACCGACATCGCATAGTCGAGATAGCTCGACCGCATTTCGTCGACGATCGAGATGGGCGTGATGTCGGAGGGGTCGGCGAGGAGCGTCTCGTCGGTCAAATGCTGGCGCTTTCGGAAGAGTGTGTCAGTTCTGGGTCGGTCTTAGACCCTGGCGACGTGACTGCCAAGTCTCGCGCGTGCGCGCGTGCGCGTGAGAAGCCGTCGCCCCGGCGGAGGCCGGGGCCGCTGGCCAGTAGAGCTCTTCTTTCTGCCAGAGGCCCCGGCCTCCGCCGGGGCGACGCCTCGTCAGAACGGGACTTCCTCGCCGTCCCAGGCGAAGAGCTTGCCGCTGTCCTGGGGTTTGAGCCCCTCGATCACGTCGAGCAGTTGCAGCGCGGCGCGCTCCGCATCGAACAGCTTGCCCGGCGCGACATTGCCCTGGAACGGCCGGCTGAGCGCGGTGTCGACGGTGCCGGGATGGAGCGCGACGACGATCGAACGGTCGCTGCGCCGCTTCGATTCGATCGCGAAATTGCGGATCAGCATGTTGAGCGCGGCCTTCGACGCGCGATAGCCGTGCCAGCCGCCGAGCCGGTTGTCGGCGATGCTGCCGACGCGCGCGGAGAGGGCGGCGAACACCGGCTTGCCCTCGCGCGGGAGCAGCGGGAGGAAATACTTGGCGACCAGCGCGGGGCCGATCGCATTGATCGCGTAGACCCGCGCCAGCCAGTCGCCGTCGAGATCGCGCAGCGCCTTTTCCGGGCCGCGCGCATCGTCGTGGAGGATGCCGGTCGCGACGAACACCAGCGTCGGCGCGGGCCCGGTGGCGACGCGGGCCGCGGCGGCGGCGATGCTCGCCTCGTCGGTCAGGTCGAGGTGGCGATCGCCGTCGAAGCTGCGGGCGAAGCGCCAGACGCGGGCGAACGTCCCCTCGGCCTCGATCGCGTCGGCAAAGGCACCGCCGATCCCGCCCGACGCGCCGATCACCACCGCGCTGCCGGTCATGCGCCGGCCCCGCGCACGAAGCGCCACGCATCGTCGGTGCTGGCGGCGGTGTCGAAGCGATAGCCGTCGCTGTCGAATCCGCGCATCGCGTCGACATCGGTGACGCGATGCTCGCACATCCAGCGCGCCATCATGCCGCGCGCGCGCTTGGCGTCGAAGCTGACGAACTGCGGGCCGTCCGGGGTGGCGCGGCGGAAATCGACCTCGATCACGCGCAGGCGGGCGGGGAGCCTGCCGGCGACGGCGCCCCAATATTCCTGGCTGGCGAGGTTGAGGATCGTGTCGGTACCCGCCGCGTCGGCGTCCGCGGCGATTTCCCGCGCGATGCGGTCCTGCCAATAGGCATAGAGATCCCTGGCCCTGCCGGGTGCCCAGCGCGTGCCCATTTCGAGGCGATAGGGCCGCATCGCGTCCAGCGGGCGCAGCAGGCCGTAGAGGCCGGACAGGATGCGGACATGATCCTGGGCGAAGGCGATCGCTTCCGGCTCGAGGCTCGCGGCCTCGAACCCGCGATAGACGTCGCCGGCAAAGGCGAACAGTGCCGGGCGCGAAGGCGCGTCGTCAAAGCCGCGAAAGCGACCGGCGTTGAGCGCGGCCAGCTTGTCGGAAATGTGCATCAGCTTCGACAGCCGGGCGACCGAGAGGCGGGCGGCACCGCGCGCGATCGTCGCCGCATCCTCCGCGAAGCGGGGCGTGGAGGCCGGCCGGTCGGGGAGCGGCCCGGAATAGTCGAGCGTCTTGGCAGGGGACAGAATGGCGATCATGCCGCCGCAGCTAGCGGGTGCGGGTGCGCCGGTCAAAACGGCCAAGGGGTCAGGGTTGCCCCGCCAATCCGGCGTCCGGTCATTCAACCACGGTTCAGTGGTGGGAACCGAAAGGCGGTGCGAGCGTCGATCGCTTGAAAGCCCCCGTTGCGCGAATTACAGCGGCGTCAACGGGTGACCGCATGCAGGAACTGGAGATATCGAAAATGAAGTTGCTTTCGTCAGCCGCGATCGCGTCGGCCCTGGTGCTCGGTGCGGCTTCCGTCGTCGCGACCGCGCCCGCCGAAGCGCAGAAAAAGAAAAAGGAAGAAGCGCCCAAGGTCGAGATCAGCAAGGAATTCCGTGACGCGATCGTCGCCGGCGACACCGCCGCCAAGGCGGGCGACATCGCCACCGCCGAGACGCAGCTCGCCGCCGCGGAGGCGGTGATGAAGAGCGAAGACGAAAAATACTTCGCCGCGCAGCTGCGCCTGCAGATCGCCAACAAGAAGAACGACACGCCCGGCATGGTGCGCGCGCTCGACACGCTGATCGCCAGCCCCAAGACGCCGGCGACCGACCTTGCCCGTTTCAACTATGTCCGCGGGGTCACGACGCTGGAGGGCAAGCAGCCCGCACAGGCGCTGCCCTATCTGATCAAGGCGCGCGAGCTGGGTTTCCAGGATCCCGACCTGAACCTGCGCATCGCAGGCGCAAAGGTCGACAGCGGGGACCTGAACGGCGGGATCGCCGACCTGGAGCGCGCGATCGCCGAGCGCGAGGCCGGCGGCGCGGCCAAGGCCCCCGAACAATGGTATCGCTATGCCGCGAGCAAGCTGCAGGCGGCGAAGGACGAAGCGCAGCTCGCCGAATGGCTGCGGCGGCTGGTCCGCGCCTATCCCACCGCCGAAAACTGGCGCACCGCGATCAACATCTATCGCACCAGCGGCTCGCGCGGGGTCGACGATCTCGACCGCGAGGGCCGGATCGAGCTGTATCGCCTGATGCGCGCGACCAACGCGCTCGCCGACCAGAACGACTATATCCTCTATGCCGACGCCGCCAACAACGCGGGTCTGCGCTATGAGACGGTCGCGGTGATCGACGAGGGTCGCGCGTCGGGCAAGGTCCCGGCGTCGAGCAACCTGAACGGGCTCTACACCGCCGCCAAGCAGGCGATTTCGCGCGAGGGATCGCTCGCCACGCTGGAGAAGGAGGCGATGGCGGCCAAGGACGGCAAGCTCGCGCTGCTGGCGGCCAATTCCTATCTGGGCACCAAGCAGTTCGCCAAGGCGGTGCCGCTGTATCGCGCCGCGCTCCAGAAGGGCGGGGTGAACACGGCGGCCGCGACGGTGAGCCTGGGCGCCGCGCTCGCCCAGTCGGGCCAGCAGGCCGAGGCGAAGCAGATCCTGGCGGGGGTCAGCGACCCGCTGCGCAAGGAGCTTGCAGCATTCTGGACGCTCTATGCGGATACCCGCGCGGCCGCGCCGGCGCCGGCGGCCGCATCCTGAGCCCAACGTAAACGACCGGCCGGCGGAACCCATGTTCCCCGGCCGGTGATCGTTCCGCCGGGCAGTCTAGACCGGAATCCCCGGCAGCTGCTTGGCCGTGCGGATGGTCAGCGACGTCTTGACGCTGGCGACATTGTCCGCGGTCAGCAGCTGGGTGGTCAGCATTTCCTGGAAGCTGCGCAGGTCGGTCGCGACGATCTTCAGGATGAAATCGATCTCGCCGTTGAGCATGTGGCATTCCCGGACCTCGGGGATCTGGCCGACATGCGCTTCGAACGCCGCCAGATCGGCCTCCGCCTGGCTTTTCAGGCTGACCATTGCGAACACGGTGATCGAATAGCCGAGCTGGGTGGGATCGAGCGCGGCGTGATAGCCCTTGATCGCGCCCGCCTCTTCCAGCGCGCGCACGCGGCGCAGGCAGGGCGGGGCGGTGAGCCCAACCCGTTCGGCCAGATCGACGTTCGTCATCCGGCCATCGTCCTGCAACAGGGCCATGATCTGGCGGTCGATCCGGTCGAAGGCCATGTGTCGTAACTCCGAAATCGTCGAACAGCGGGGGATGCCGTTCCTATAAGATAATTGCGCGCCAACGCAATTGTCCCACTATGCGACGTGCCAAAAATGAGTGGTTCCGTCATCGGACCGGCGTCGTTAAGGATTCGTCACGCCCCGAATCAACGGCGCGGCTCCGGGCTCCAAGCGTGCGCTTCGACGACACTTTCGCCACCGTTCTCGCGACCGATCTGAGCCATTCGCTCGCGCGCGAAACCGCGTGGCGCCAGCTCGTCGATCTGATCGCACGGGGCCGTGCGCCGCTCGATGACGGGACGCTGGGCCTGTTGCACGACCTGCATCGCGAAATGCCCGAATCGGTTCGGGCCGCGGGCGGTCGCATGCTCCAGCTTGCCCGCCCGCCCGCCCCGCTGGTCCGATTGTTCGCCGCCGATGTCGCCACCGTGTCGACGCCGGTGCTGCGCGCGGTCACGCTCGACGCGGCGGACTGGCTGGACCTGCTGCCGCATCTGTCGCCGGTCGGGCGCGCGGTGCTGCGCCATCGCACCGACCTGCCCGCCGCGGTCGGCCGGGCGCTCGAAGCGTTCGGGGCCACCGATTTCGTGCTGTCGGACGACCGTGACGGCATCGACGATCCCGGTGCGGAAGCGGTTGCCGCCGCGCCCGCGCCACCCCCGGCCACGCTGTCGTCCTTTGCAACGATCGGATCGATCGCACGCGGCCTGCCCTTTGTCGCGCAGGCACCCGCGGCAGAAGCGTCCGCGCGCGAGCAGGCCGAGGCCGCGCCCGGCACGGGCGAGGCGCGCGCGGCCGGCCCGTTCCGGATCGCCGACATCGTCGCGCGGATCGACGCCTATCACCAGCGGCGCGCGCGTGCGCGCGATGCGGGCGAGCCGGTGGTCGCCGATCCGGCGCCTGCGACCCCGGCGGCCGCCGCCGCCCCGCCGCCGGGCACGTTCCGGTTCGAGGCCGACGCCAACGGTGTCATCCGCTGGGCCGACGGGATCGAGCGGGCGATGCTGATCGGCCTGTCGCTGCATCATCCCGCACCCGCCAACGGCACCGGGGTCGACGGCGTCGCCGCCGGTGCGGTGCAGCGCCGGGCCGGGTTCGACGATGCGCGGCTGCAGATCGCCGGCCGGACCGCGGATGCGGGCGACTGGCTGATTTCGGGCGTCCCCGTGTTCGAGCGGCAATCGGGACGCTTCACCGGCTATCGCGGCACCGCGCGCCGGCCGCGCGCCGACGAGCGCGCCGATCATGCGCGGCGATCGGGCGATTCGCGGCGGATGGAGACGCTGCGCGAGCTGGTCCACGAGCTGCGCACGCCGATCGGGGCGATTTCGGGCTTTGCCGAGATGATCGCGGGCGAGATCCTGGGGCCGGTGCCGCCGATCTATCGCGAGCGCGCCCAGACGATCCGGGCCAATGCCCGCGAATTGCTGGCGATCATCGACGATATCGACCTGGCCGCGCGGATGGACGCGCATGCGCTCGACCTGCGGCCCGGCCGCGTCGCGATGCAGCCGGTGCTTGCGGGCATCGTCCGCGACCTGAGCCAGCTGATCGCGCTGCGCGCCGCCGAGATCGTCATGCCCGAAACCGACGCGGCGGTGCGCGGCGACCGGCGGGCGGTCGAGCGGCTGCTCGCGCGGCTGATCGCGACGGTGGTCGCGGTGACGGAGGCGGGCGAGCGCATCGCGATCCGGCTGGTGCGCGACGGCGACCGCGAAGTGGTGGTCGCGATCGATTGTCCGCGCGAGCTGCGGCTCAGTACCGGGGAGGCGCGCGCGACGATCGACCTGGAGGACGAGGGCCTGGTCAGCACCGGATTTTCGATGCGGCTGGTCACCAACCTCGCCCGCGAGCTGGGCGGGGCGCTGGCGATCGACGCGGATCGCTTGACCTTGCGCCTGCCCGCCGCCGATGATCCCGACATGGAGAAGGTCATCCGTTCCTGACGATGGCGTCGCCGCCGCCTCCCGCCGCCGCGCCGGGGCAGGCGCGCGCGCGACCGTCGTCGCTGTGGCCCGACGAGCTGGGGTGGCGCTTCGCGGTCACCGTCGACACCGAGGAGGAGTTCGACTGGCACGCACCGTTCAGCCGCAGCGCGACCGCGACCACCGCGATCGCCGCGCTGCCCGCCGCGCACGCACGCTTCGCGGCGGCGGGCGTCCCGATCATCCTGCTGGTCGACTATCCGGTCGCCGCTGATCCGCACGCGGTCGACACGCTGCGCGGCCTGATCACGCCGGGCGGATCGGCGATCGGCGCGCAGCTTCACCCCTGGGTCAATCCGCCGTTCGAGGAAGCGGTGACGGCGCGCAACAGCTTTCTCGGCAACCTGCCCGTCGCGCTGCAGCGCGCCAAGCTGGCGGCGCTGACCGACCGCATCACCCTGAGCTTCGGCGCGCCGCCGCGCATGTTCCGCGCCGGGCGCTACGGGCTGGGGCCGGACACGATGCGGTTGCTGGCCGAGCACGGCTATCTGATCGACACGTCGGAGCGCCCCGGGTTCGATTATCGCAAGTTGGGGGGCCCCGACTTTTCCGACCGACCGACCGAGCCGCGCCGGCCGCTGGCCGACCATCCGCTGGTCGAGCTGCCGCTGTCGACGGTCTATATCGGGCGGTGGCGGCGGCACGGGGCGGCGCGATACCGCAGGATCGTCGGCTGGCCGGGCGCGCGATCGATCGCCGCGCGGCTGGGCCTGCTGTCGCGCGTGTCGCTCAGCCCCGAGGCGATGCCGATCGCCGACGCGCGCGAGGCGGTGCAGCGCGCGGTGGCGGACGCGCCGGCGGGCCTGCTCAACTTCTCGTTCCATTCGCCGTCGCTGGTGCCCGGCCACACCCCCTATGTCCGCAATGCCGGCGACCTGAAGCGGTTCGACGCGTGGTGGGACGCGATGCTGGCGCTGCTCGACCGGCTGGGCGTGCGGGCGATCGGCGAGGCCGAGCTGATCGCGCAGCTGGTGGGGAATGCAAAGGACTTGCCGGGTTCCGCCCGCCTCCGCTAGGTGGGCCGGGCAGCGACAGGGGGCCTGTAGCTCAATGGTAGAGCCGGCCGCTCATAACGGCTAGGTTGCGGGTTCGAATCCTGCCGGGCCCACCACGCGGCGCGGCGCTGCGCCGATCGCGCCGCAGGAAAGATTTGCCTTTTCGTCCGCCGAACGGCTAGAGCGCGGCTCCGGTCGGGGAGTGGCGCAGTCCGGTAGCGCGCCTGCTTTGGGAGCAGGATGTCGCAGGTTCGAATCCTGTCTCCCCGACCAACACGCCGCACCGCCGCGTCGATCCGACGACAAAAAGGGCGCCCCGAACCGGTCGGGACGCCCTTTCGTGCAGTTGCGATCCGCCACCCGCCGGGGCGGGGGCGAAAGCGATTACATCGCCGCGTTTTCGGCGGTCGCTTCCATCGCGTCGGCGGCATTCTCGGTCGCGTCGGCGGCGTTCTCGAGCGCCATCGCGGCGTCGTTGGTGGCGCCGTCGGCCATCGCGTCGAAGTTTTCAGCCATCGCGTCCAGGTTTTCCGCGGTCGCTTCGGCAGCGTTTTCCGCCGGCGTTTCGGAGTTGCACGCCGCCAGGGACATCAGGCCGGCGGCAGCAGCGACAAGAACGATCTTCTTCATTCGGTTGCTCCCAAGCAATATCAGTTTCGCGTCCGACCCGAACGCCGGTGCGAAGCTGCCCCATTAGCGGGACTTCGCATCGCGTCAATCGGTAATTCATATTCCCGTAATCTGAAATGGGATGAACGACCGCCCCGCATCCACGCCGGAGTCGCGTCAGGGGCGCGGCGTCACCCGCCCGATATCCTCGGGCGCATTCGCCGCTACCGCAATCACCGTCGTCCATGCCGCCACGTTCTGGCGCAGCTGATCGGGGTCGATCTTGTCCAGCGTGTCGTCGGGGGTGTGGTGGAGGTCGAAATAGCGTGTGCCGTCCTGGGCCAGATCGACCGCGGGCACGCCGGTTTTCAGGATCGCCTGAATATCCGCGCCGTCGCCCGCGACCTCATTGCCCCGGATGATCCCGAGCGGCGCGAGCAGCTGGCCGAGCCGGGTGCCGATCGCTTCGGCACCCGCGGGCAGGTTGACGTCGAAACGGTAGATGCGATCGGCCCCGAAGTCCGATTCCGCGGCAAGGTCATGGCGTTCGTCCTTGTGCGCGGCACCATAGGCCGCGCCGCCGAACAGCCCGACTTCCTCCGCGCCGGCCCACAGCACGCGGATGGTGCGGCGCGGCTGGCCGGCGTCCATCACCCGCTTGGCCGCCGCCGCGACGATGCCGCAGCCCGCCGCGTCGTCGAACGCGCCGGTCGCCAGATCCCAGCTGTCGAGGTGGCAGGCGACGAGCACCATGCCCGCTTGCGGGTCGCTGCCCGGCACCTCGGCAATGACGTTGCCGGATTGATGCGTCCCCGTCTGGCGCGGCGTCATCACCAGCTTGAGCGACACGGGCTTGCCGCGGCTGAAGATGCGCTCGAGCTGATCGGCATCGGGGAGCGACAGCGCACCCGCGGGAATCGGCGTCACGCCCTTGGGGAAACTGGTGCCGCCCGTGTGCGGATTGCGATGATAATCGGTGCCTATCGCGCGGATCAGGATCGCGGCCGCACCCTTGCGCGCGGCGATCGCCGGGCCGGCGCGGCGGACCTGGCCAACCGGGCCGTAGTGCGAGCCGTCCTGCGTCGCTTTCATCGCATGGCTGACAAAGGCGATCTTGCCCTTCAGGCTGCCGTCGGGCGCGGCCTGGAGATCGGCGAGCGTGGGGAAATAGACGACTTCGGCGGTCAGCCCGGCGGCGGGCGTCGCGCCCGAATTGCCGAGCGCGGTAACCGCGAGCCGCTGCGGGAAGGGCGCAATCACTTCGGCGCGTTCCTCGCCGCGCACCCACACCGCCATGTCGAAGGGCTCGACCCGCACGTTGCGGAAGCCGAGCTGGTTGAGGCGGACGACCGCCCAGTCGCGCGCGCGCTTCTCCGCTTCGGTGCCAGCCAGGCGGGCGCCGACCTCGGTCGTCAGCCCTTCGACGATCGAATAGGCGACATCGTCCCGGAGCGCGGCGTCGCGCAATGCGACGACGGGGTCGGCGGCATCGGCGGCCGACTGCGCGGCGGCGGGAAAGGGCAGGGCGAGGGCGGCAGCAGCCGCGCACAGGGCATATCGGTTCATGGAAAGAGACTGCTACCGGCAAATCGCCGGGGGGCAACCCCGCACGTGGATTTCAAGCGCAAGCGCGCCACCCATGGTTTGCGTTCGGCCATGCGCGTCGCTATGTCCCCGCGCGACTTTCCATCCCTTTCCTGGCAAGAGGTTCACGGCAATGGCCGCGCAATACGCCTTCGTGATGAAGGACATGACCAAGACGTTCCCCGGTGCGCCCAAGCCGGTGCTGAACAACATCAACCTGCAATTCTATCAGGGTGCGAAGATCGGCATCGTCGGCCCCAACGGCGCGGGCAAGTCGACGCTGATGAAGATCATGGCTGGCGTCGACAAGGAGTTCACCGGGGAAGCCTGGCCGGGCGAGAACATCACCGTCGGCTATCTGGAGCAGGAGCCGCAGCTGGACCCGAGCAAGACGGTGCTGGAGAACGTCAAGGACGGCGCGCGCGAGACGGCCGACCTGGTCGAGCGTTTCAACGCGATTTCGGCGGAGATGGGCGATCCCCAGGAAGATACCGATTTCGACGCGCTGATGGAGGAGATGGGCGACCTTCAGGCGAGGATAGATGCGGTCGACGGCTGGACGCTCGACAACCAGCTCGAAGTCGCGATGGAGGCGCTGCGCTGTCCGCCCGGCGACTGGTCGGTCGAAAACCTGTCGGGCGGCGAGAAGCGCCGCGTCGCGCTGACCCGGCTGCTGATCCAGAAGCCGTCGATCCTGCTGCTCGACGAACCGACCAACCACCTGGATGCCGAAAGCGTCAACTGGCTGGAGCACCACCTGAAGGAATATCCGGGCGCGGTGCTGATGATCACCCACGACCGCTATTTCCTCGACAACGTCGTGGGCTGGATCCTGGAAATCGATCGCGGCAAATATTTCCCCTATGAGGGCAATTATTCGACCTATCTGGAAAAGAAGGCCAAGCGCCTGGAGCAGGAAGAGCGCGAGGAATCGGGTCGGCAAAAGGCGATCCGCGACGAGCTGGAGTGGATTCGCCAGGGCCCCAAGGGCCGCCAGACCAA
Organism: Sphingomonas sp. SFZ2018-12; assembly: GCF_022496715.1. Lineage (NCBI taxonomy): Bacteria > Pseudomonadati > Pseudomonadota > Alphaproteobacteria > Sphingomonadales > Sphingomonadaceae > Sphingomonas > Sphingomonas sp. SFZ2018-12. Next base: position 1,311,220 of record NZ_WTFM01000001.1, on the reverse strand, counting down.
GTCCAAGGCGCGTATCGCCAAGTTCGACCAGCTGGTCGAGGCGCAGCAGAACCGCACGCCCGGCAAGGCGCAGATCGTCATCCAGGTGCCCGAGCGGCTGGGCGGCAAGGTTATCGAGGTCGAGAACATCTCGAAAGCCTATGGCGACAAGCTGCTGTTCGAAAACCTGTCCTTCACGCTGCCCGCCGGCGGGATCGTGGGCGTGATCGGGCCGAACGGCGCGGGCAAATCGACGCTGTTCAAGCTGATCACCGGCCAGGAACAGCCCGACACCGGCACGATCGAGATCGGCAGCACGGTGCGGCTGGGCTATGTCGACCAGAGCCGCGACCATCTCGACCCCGCCAAGAATGTCTGGGAAGAGATTTCGGACGGGCTCGACTATATGAAGGTCAACGGGCACGACCAGTCGACGCGCGCCTATGTCGGCGCGTTCAACTTCAAGGGCCAGGACCAGCAGAAGAATGTCGGCAAGCTGTCCGGCGGCGAGCGCAACCGCGTGAACATCGCCAAGATGCTGAAAAAGGGCGGGAACGTCCTGCTGCTCGACGAACCGACCAACGACCTGGACGTCGAGACGCTGGGCGCGCTGGAGGAAGCGATCGAGAATTTCGCGGGCTGCGCGGTGGTGATCAGCCACGACCGCTTCTTCCTCGACCGGCTGGCGACCCACATCCTGGCGTTCGAGGGCAACAGCCATGTCGAATGGTTCGAGGGCAATTTCGAGGCGTATGAAGAGGACAAGCGCCGCCGCCTGGGCGACGCCGCCGATCGCCCGACCGCGCTGGCGTACAAGAAACTGACGCGCTGACCCGCGCGCGCGATCAAAGGGCTGAGGTGTCGATCCTCAGCCCGGCGATCGTCGAGGCTTCTATTGCGTCGCCGAAGGGATGGGTGGTGGTGACGCCATAGGTTTCGCCGGTGGGCGTGGTCATCCGGTAAATGATCCGCGCGTTGACATCGACAACCCAATATTCGGCAACGCCGGCCATGGCATAGACCCCGGCTTTCGCATCAAGGTCGAACCGGACCGTCATGTCGGAGACTTCCACGATCAGCCGGACGGTACCGCCGGGAATCGGCCCCTCGCCCCGTGGCTCGGTGGTCAAAATGATGTCGGGCTGCGGTTCGCTATGGGCCGACAGGGTTATCGATTGGTCCGTCGCTACATGTACGTCGAGCGCCAATTTCTCCAACGCTCGACGCATTCGATATGCGAGCTCATCCTTGGCATAACCGTGCGGCCGATATTGCGGGCTCATCGCATAGATATCGCCGTCGATGAGTTCGGTTCGGCCATAGGGTTCCAATTCGTGCGATCGTTGAAGCAGCCCGTAATCTTCCACCCGCAGCTTGATTGGAACGGATGCATCCGATTCGGGTTCGTCGGGTTCCTGTCGAGGCACGCCGCTAATTTCGCCGTCCAGAAGTTCGGACTTTTCATACGCAGCGAAGGCGCCCGAACGCTTCAACGTCAGGAATGCGGAGCAGGTCAGCTTGACCGGCAGTCGCTTCTCGAATTGAACATGTGCGTTCATGCGGTGAAGGTACCGCGTCCGGGTCAATAAGTCACGATCTTGACCCGCTGGCCCGGCGTCAGCGCGGCGTTGGCCTGCAGCCCGTTGAGCACCAGGAAGCGTTCGAGGCGATTGTCGTCGAACACCATCCGGCCGGCGAGCGACTGGACGGTGTCGCCGCGCCGAACGGTGACGACGCGCAGATATTTGGCGCGGACCTGTGCCGCCTGCGCCGGGGTGAGCGTGCGGAACGAGCCGACCAGCGATTCGAGCGCGCCCAGCCCCCGCCCGGCGGGGGTGATGAGCGTGAAGTGGAAGGCCTGACGCTGGCCGGTCGCATAGGCGAAAACGGTCGCGTCGACGGGCGTGCGGCCGCTCGATGCGCGGATCGTCGCATAGGCGGCGGGAATGCCGTTGACGGTGGTGCGCGCGACGCGGACGTCGGGCAGGCGCGCGTTGCCGCCCCCCAGCGACTGCATGACCGCGCGGACATAGCCGTCGAGATCGCCCGAATAGGGCGCGGTGGTGAACTCGGCCTGGCCCTGCTGGCCGGTGATCGTCACCGACCAGCTGCCGTTCTGCATCTGATAGCCCTGGGGGACGGTGAAGCCGATGCGGAAGACGGGGTGAAGGAACTCGCGGCCCTGAATGATCCCCTGCTTGGGATTGTCGCCATAGACCATGCCATCGATCGCGTTCAGATAGGCATCGCGGTTGCGCGGCAGGGTGGTGCCGCCGACACGTGCGGCGTCGGCAAGCGCGGCGCGAACGCGCGACTGGGGATCGGGGTGCGTGCTCGCCCAGGCGGGTGCCGAGCGGACATTGCCGGCTATGCGCTGGTTGAGGGTCGATTGCGCCGACAGGCTGCCGAGCATCGAGGCGAGCGAATCGGTGTCATAGTCCGCGCCGGCGAGGTAGCGCACGGCAAGCCGGTCGGATTCGGTTTCCTGGCTGCGCGAATAGCCGAGCGTGTCGAGTTGCGCGCCGGCGCCGACCGCGCGGGTGGCGAGGTTGCCGATCGTCGAATCGCCGAGCACCGCGCCCGTCACCATCTGGCCCAGCACGCCGAGGATCGTGTTGCGCGTGGCGCGCTGCTGCCGGCGCTGGCCGTGGCGGGCGGCGACATGGCCGACCTCATGGCCGAGCACGGCGGCGAGCTCGGCCTCGTCGTTCATCAGCGCCATCAGGCCGCGGGTGACGTAGACATAGCCGCCGGGCGTGGCGAAGGCGTTGTCGATCGGGCTGTCGAGCAGAGTCACGGTGAACTGGCGCGGATCGGCGGAGAGGCCGCTTTCGACTGCAACGCGACGCGCGATGGTTTCGACATAGCGCGCCTGGGGTCCATCATAGCTGCCGCCGAACTGCGCGATCAGCTGGGCGCTGGCCTGTTCGCCCTGCTGGCGCTCCTGCGCGCTGATCGGGGCGACGCGCAGCGGCAGATCCTGCTGGCGCTGGGCGCGGGCGGTGCCGTCGTCGAGATTGGCGGCCAGCAATGCGGCCGGCGCGATCCCCGCGGCGAACAGCCATTTGCGCATCATGTCGTTTCCTCCCGAAATCCCGTTCAATCGGTGGCAGGAATGGCCGATGACCGGGATCGTTCCACTGGCGACGCGATTCCGGCCCGGCTGACGAGCAGGATCGCGACCGTGCTGGCGACGAAGCCGGGCACGATTTCATAGAGCCAGCCGCTCCACCCGAGCGCGATCCAGCCGATCACGACGAGCGCGCCGACGACGATGCCGGCGAGCGCGCCGTTGCGCGTCATCCGGGGCCAGGTCAGGCTGAGCAGGATCGCGGGGCCGAATGCCGCACCGAAACCCGCCCAGGCGTTGGCGACGATGTCGAGCACCGAGCTCGACGGGTCGATCGCCAGCGCGATGGCGACGAGCGCGACGGCAAGCACCGACAGGCGACCGGCGCGAACCAGTTCGCGCTGGCTCGCGTCGCGGCGCAGGAAGCGGCGGTAATAATCCTCGGTAATCGAGCTGGAGACGACGAGCAGCTGCGACGAGATGGTCGACATGATCGCCGCGAGGATAGCCGCGAGCAGGAACCCGGCGATCCACGAACTGAACAACAGCCGCGACAACAGGATGAAGATGGTTTCGGGATCGGCGACCGCGATGCCGTTGCGCGTCGCATAGGCGAGGCCCGCAAAGCCGACGCCGAGCGCACCGATCAGGCTGACGATCATCCAGCCCATGCCGATGCGCCGCGCGACGGGCAGGTCGTCGACCGAGCGGATCGCCATGAAGCGCACGATGATGTGCGGCTGACCGAAATAGCCGAGCCCCCACGCGAGCGCCGAGATCACGCCCAGCAGGCTCGCATCGCGGAACAGGTCGAGCCGGGCGGGGTCGACCGAGCGGACGGCGGCGACCGAGGCGTCCCAGCCGCCGGCCAGGTCGAGCGCGACGACGGGCACCAGGATCATGGCGACGAACATGATGATGCCCTGGACGAAATCGGTCAGGCTCACCGCCAGGAAGCCGCCGAACAGCGTGTAGGCGACGACGACGCCCGCGGTCAGCCACACGCCGAACGCATAGGGCTGGCCAAACGCGCTTTCGAACAGCTTGCCGCCGGCGACCAGCCCCGAGGCGGTATAGACGGTGAAGAACAGGATGATGACCGCCGACGCGATCACGCGCAGCGGATCGCCACCCGCGCCGAACCGCTTGCCGAGGAAATCGGGGATGGTCAGCGCATCACCGACGCTGACCGTCTGGGCGCGCAGCCGCGGCGCGACGATCCGCCAGTTGAGATAGGCGCCGACCGTCAGTCCGACCGCGATCCACGTCGCCGACAGGCCGGTCGCGAACATCGCGCCGGGCAAGCCCAGCATCAGCCAGCCCGACATGTCGGAGGCCCCCGCCGACAGCGCGGTCACCGCCGGGCCGAGCGAGCGCCCGCCCAGCATATAGCCGTCGATGTCCGACGTCGATTTGCGCCATGCATAGACGCCGATGCCCAGCATCAGCGCGAAATAGACGGCAATGGTGACGATTTCCCCGGTGCGCATGGCCACGGGCTAGCAGCATTCGGCCCCGCCGCGCCAGAGCGCGAGCGGAACTCACGCAGTGAAGCGTTTGGTGAATCCCTTTGCCCCGTTGAGCTCGCCCGGCGCGGTTTCGACATTGTCGACCTCCGCACTCGCCGGGCCGGTGCGGCAGGCGTCGACCAGCGCCGCCAGCGCCGCATCCTCGCCCGACGCCAGGATCTCGACCCGCCCGTCGCGCAGGTTGCGGACCCAGCCGATCAGGCCCAGCCGCTTGGCGGTGCGCACCGTCCAGTCGCGAAAGCCGATCCCCTGAACCCTGCCGGACACGTAAATCAGCTGTGTTGACGCCATCACCTTACTCTCTTCACGAACACGCGGCCCCCCTCGCGCCGCTCGGTCTGGAAATTGGGGACGGCTTCGATCAGGTCGGATAGCCGCGCATAGCCGTAATTGCGGGTGTCGAAGCTGGAGCGATTGCCCGCGCGCTGGCCGACTTCGGACAGGCTGGCGAAACCGCGCTCGTCACGCCGGGCCGCATTATAGGCATCGACGATCAGCTTCACCAGTTCGGCATCGATCGGCGTCGGCTGCGCCTTCGCGCCTTCGACCGGGGCGGGCGCGGCCGTCCCGGGGACGGCGGGCGCGGCGTTGTCGATGAGCGCGGACACGTCGATGAAGCGGGTGCATGCCTCGCGAAAGCCTTCAGGCGTCTGCGCGCTGCCGAAGCCGTAGACCGGCAGCCCTTCCTGCTTGATGCGCAGCGCCAGCGGCATGAAGTCGCTGTCCGACGACATGATGCCGAAGCCGGTTACCCGGCCGCGCCACAACAGGTCCATCGCATCGATCGTCATGCGCATGTCGGTCGCGTTCTTGCCCTTCGTCACGTCGAACTGCTGGAAGGGTTCGAGCCCGTGGCGCAGGGTGAGTGCGGCCCAGCCCTTGAGCGCGGCCTTGCTCCAGTTGCCATAGACGCGCCGGATGTTGACGGTGCCCAGTTCCGCCAGGACATTGAGCACCGGGTCGATATAGGCGGGCGATGCGTTGTCCGCGTCGATCAGCAACACGATGTTGCCGCCCGGGGTCGTGCCGTTGCGTGTGCCCTGTTCCATCCCGTCCGCTGTAGGGCAGGGCGCGCAAAGCACAAGCAGCGCACGGCCACGTCCGCCGATGCTTTGGCACGGCCAGCCGAGCGCGCGGTCGCCCGGCGGCTCAGGGATAGCGGATGTCGATCACCTCATATTCGCGCTCGCCCGCGGGCAGGGTGACGCGGCGCAGGTCGCCCACCGCGGCACCGCGCAGCGCGCGCGCGATCGGCGCGTTCCAGCCGACCTGGCCGGCGCTCGTGTCGGCCTCGTCATCGCCGACGAGCGTGAGGACGCGGCGGGCGTCGTCCTCGTCCGCGATGGTCACGGTTGCGCCGAACCAGACGCGGGTGCGGTCGGGCTGCTGTGCCGGATCGACGACGCGCGCCGCCTTCATCCGGCGGGCGAGCCAGCCCAGCCGCCGATCGATCTCGCGCAGGCGCTTTCGCCCATAGATATAGTCGCCATTCTCCGAGCGGTCGCCATTGCCCGCCGCCCAGGAAATGGTCTCGACCAGCTGCGGGCGTTCGGTGGCCAACAGCGTGTCATATTCGGCCTTGAGCCGTGCATAGCCCGCCGGCGTGATATAGTTGGGCGGCGCGTCGCTCATGCGATCCGCTTGCCGAAGCTGATCCGCGGCTCCTCGCCATAGCCCAGCCGTTGCCAGAAGCCGGCGGCGGGATTGCCGGCGCGCACCTGAAGATTGACCTTGGCGCAGCCGAGCGACGCCAGCCTCGCCTCCGCTGCGCGGACCAGGGCCGCGCCGATGCCCCGGCCGCGATGTGCGGGGGCGACGGCGAGCTTGTAGAGCCAGCCGCGATGCCCGTCCCAGCCCGCCAGCACGGTGCCGGCGAGATGCCCGTCGACCACCGCGATCAGGAACAGCTCGGGATGCACGCCGGCCTTCGCCGCGATAACGGGCGCAGCCGCACTGTAGGGCGGATCGTCGGGGAACACCTGTCGCCACAGCGCCTCGACATCGTCGAAACGGTCGGGGGTATAGACCTGAATGTCGATCAAGCTCAGCCCGGACGCTGCTTGCCGAGGTACCAGGACAGTTGCGCGGTCCCGCGCGACCGCGCGTACGCCGGGTGCATCAGGTCGTAGACGACCGCGTTTTCCAGCACGCGCTGGACATAGTTGCGCGTTTCGAAAATCGGAATTGCCTCGATCCAGTCGATCATGTCGACGCCGGGCATGCGCGGATCGCCGTTCGCCTTGATCCATTTGTTCACGTTACCCGGCCCGGCGTTGTACGCGGCGACGGCGAGCGGGTAGCTGCCGCCGTAATAATCCAGCATCCGCTGGATATAGCTGGAGCCGAGCTGGATATTATAGTCGGGGTTGCTGGTCAGCGCGCCGACATCATAGCCGAGCCCCAGCTTGCCCGCGGTCTCACGCGCAGTGCCGGGCATCAGCTGCATCAGGCCCCGGGCACCGGCGCGGCTGACGGCGGCGCGGTCGAACTGGCTTTCCTGACGCGCAATGGCGTGGATGATCGTGAAATAATCGCGCTGGCTGTCGGGCAGCTTGACCGACGGGAAACCGGCGGCGCTGTGCGCGGCGAGCCCGTTCAGCTGGGCGGAACGCCCGACCATCACGCCCAGGTCGAGCCGGTCGATGCGCCGGGCAAATTCGGCGGCGAGCGCATGATCGGCGGGCGTGGTTGCATCCTGCGCGATCTGGCGGACGAACAGGCTCTGGTCCTGGCGGTTGCCGGTGCGCCCGAGATATTCGGTGGCGCGCACGATTTCCCGATTGAGGAACGCGGTCCGCGTCGCCGCGTCGATGCCCGCCGTGCTGCTGGGCGGCGGCGCCTTGAGCGGCATGCCGGTGCGTTCGGCAGCGAGCTGGCCGTAAAAGAGATCGGAATAGGCCGCCGCCTGGGCGTAATAGCCATTCGCGGTGGCGCGATCGCCCGCCGCCTCGGCCGCGCGCCCGGCCCAGTAAAAGCCCTTTGACCGCGTTTGCGGCGTGCGCGAACCGCCGGCATAGCGCGCGAACATGCCGATCGCGTCATTTGGCCGGCCAAGCGATTTCATCGCGGTCTGCCCGGCCAGCCAGACCAGGCTGGTATAGTCGTCGCGCACGCCCAGCGACTGGGCGCTGACATCGGTGCCGGCGGCGAAGGCGTCGTCGACCTGGCGCGCAATGTCGTAGGCAACCGTGTATTGCCGATCGGCCGCCGCCGCGCGCGCCTGGGTCAGCAGGACCTCGTACCATTTCTCGATATTGCCGGGCAGCGCGGTCAGGCGGCGCGGCTGCGCAAGATAGGCGCGCGCCGCCGCGCTCTGGCCGGCGTTGCGCAGCCAGGTCGCGCGATCCGCGATATAACCCGCCTCATTGCGCCCGGCATTGTCGACGGCATCGCCCAGCACCGCGGCATCGGCGGCGTTGGTACGGAAGGCGAGCCGCGCGGCAAAGGTGGCGCGGCGTGCGGGCGAGGTGAGGGCAAGCTGACGCTGCCCGGCGCTGGTCGCGCCCTGCCACAGCAGCGCATCCATGCGGGCGTCGTGGTCGGCGGGTCCGATCGCGCCGGCAAAGCCGCCGATCAGCCGCGCCTCGTCCGCCGTGCGCAGCACGCCCAATCGCCACGCCTGTCGTGCCTGATCGCGCGCGGCATCGCTGCGCCCGCCGGCCTGCAAGGCTTCGGCGTAGCGCAGATGCCCGGCTGCGGTCAGCGGCGGAAAGCGTTCAAAGAAGCGCGTGACGAGCTGGGGCATTTCCGCCCCCGAGCCCAGGATCGTCTCCGCCGCGGCACGCCGGCTGCGCTCGCCCGGCCAGCCGGGGTGCGCGAGCAGGAAATTGGCATAGTCGCTGAACGGCCAGTTGTCGGATTGCTGAAGCCGCTTCCACTCCCCGATCGGCGCGGCGATCGGGTCGCTCGCGATCGGCTGGACGACCTCACGGCTGGCGGCGGGGACCGGCGCCGGCACCATTTGCGGGGGCAGCAGCAGCTCCTGCATCCCGGTGGCGATCGGTGCCACCACCGGGGCGACCGCGCGCTCCATCGCCTGCCCGCTGAGCGCGAGCCCCGAAATGCCTGCGGCCACGATGCCGCCCTTGATCACCAACGCCACCATACTGGACATGATACGTCATCTCCGACTATCTGCCAGCCCTCTTTTCCGCTTTTGTTCGGAGTTTGATCGCCCCCATGTTCACCGGCTCGATCCCGGCGTTGGTCACGCCCTTCCGCGACGGCGCGTTCGACGAGCCCGGCTATCGCGACCTGGTCGACTGGCAGATCGAAAGCGGGTCGTCGGCGCTGGTGCCGTGCGGCACCACGGGCGAGGCGGCGACGCTGACGATGGCGGAGCATTTCCACATCGTGCGCGTCTGCGTTGATCAAGCCGCCGGCCGGGTGCCCGTGATCGCGGGCGCGGGATCGAACGACACGCGCGTGGCGATCGGCAACATCCTGGCGGCGCGCGAGGCGGGGGCGGACGCGGCGCTGATGGTGCCGCCTTATTACAACCGCCCCAACCAGGAAGGGATTTTCCGGCATTTCGAGGCGATCGTCGCGGCATGCGACCTGCCGATCGTGCTTTACAACGTCCCCGGGCGGACGGTGACCGATTTCGCGGTCGAGACGATCGCGCAGCTGGCGCACAGCTTTCCCAGCATCGTCGGGATCAAGGACGCGACCGGGGCGATCGCGCGTGTTTCAGCGCAGCGTGCGGCGTGCGGGCCGGAATTCTGCCAGTTGTCGGGCAATGACGACATGGCGCTCGCGTTCAACGCGATGGGCGGGGTGGGGTGCATCTCCGTCACTGCCAATGTCGCGCCCGCGATGTGCGCGGCATTCCAGACCGCGTGCCAGGCGGGCAATTATGCCCAGGCGCTGACGCTGCACGACCGGCTGTTCGCGCTGCACACCGCGCTGTTCAGCGACGCGTCGCCCGGCCCGGTCAAATATGCGCTCGGCCGCGTGCGTCCGGGCTTTCCGACCGAGCTGCGCCTGCCGATGACCGAGCCGGGCGAGGCGAGCCGCGCGGCGGTGGACGCGGCGCTGGTGCTGGCGGGGCTGGTCTAGGCCCCCAATAGCCCCCCCGAGAGACCCGTTCGTGTCGAGCGAAGTCGAGACACGTTTCCGAGCGAGCGTGCGTTTCTCGACTTCGCTCGAAACGAACGGAGAGGCTTCTTCCAGATCGGCGAGGAAGTTGGTCTGAAATAGCCGGGGTGGGTGCGAGGCCGCGCATAACCCCGCTTTCAATCCGCTGCGGCAGCGCCTATGTCGCGCCTCCCATGGCTCGCCCGCGTCCCGCCACGTTCGACAAGGTCAAGACCGTCGCCGAGAACCGGCGCGCGCGGTTCGATTATGCGATCGAGACGGTCTATGAGGCCGGCATCGCGCTGACCGGAACCGAGGTGAAGTCGCTGCGCTTCGGGAGCGGATCGATCGCCGAATCCTATGCCGAGGTGAACGACGAGCAGGTGTGGCTGGTCAATTCCAACATCCCGGAGTTCAGCCATGGCAACCGGTTCAACCATGAGCCGCGCCGGCCGCGCAAATTGCTCCTCCACGAGCGCGAGATCAACAAGCTGCACGGCGCGGTCGCGCGCGAGGGGATGACGCTCGTTCCGCTGTCGATCTATTTCAACAGCCAAGGGCGCGCCAAGGTCGAGCTGGCGCTCGCCAAGGGCAAGAAGGCGCACGACAAGCGCGACGCGATCAAGGAACGCGACTGGAAGCGCGAGCAGCAGCGGCTGCTCCGCGACCGGGGTTGAGCCGATGACCGCGCCCGCGCGGCCGGGCTGGTTCGCCCGGCTGAAATCGCTGCTGCCCACCCGCGAACAGATCGAGGCGGTGCGCTGGCTGCGCCCGGTGTCGCATCGCGTGCTCGCGCCCGTCCTGTGGCGCTTCACCCGCCGGTCGGTCCCGCGCGGCGTGGCACTGGGCGTGATCGTCGGCATCCTGGTGCCGGTGGCGCAGACGCCGATCTCGGCGCTGTTCGCCTTTCCGTTCCGCGCCAACATTCCGGTCGCCGCGGCGACGACGTTCCTGACCAATCCGCTGACCACGCCGCCGATCTGGGTCGCGGCCTACTGGGTCGGCCGCTGGATCCTGCGCCTCGACGCGCAGGTGCCGGGCAATCCGATCTCGACCAGCATGGCGGCGGATGCGAGCTTTCTCGACTGGCTGCTGGTCGAGGCGGGGCCGGCGACCGCGACGGGGCTGGTCGCGCTGGCGCTGGGCGGGGCGATCGTCGGCTACGGGCTGGCGGTGCTCGGCTGGCGGTGGTGGATCGTCCGCAAGTGGCGGCGCAGCCGGCGGCAGGCCCCCCGGCGCGATTGACTGAGCGTATCAGTGGGCTAAGACAGCGGCATTCAAACCAGATGGGGATGCCAATCCATGCGTTTCACCTGTTCGTTGCTCGCGCTTGCCTCCACTGCCGCGCTGGTCGCGGGCTGCAGCACCGGGGGCGTGACGACGCTGGGTGCGGCGGCGCCCGCCCCGGTCGCGCCGGGCGCACCCGCCGCCGAAATCGGCACCTTCGGATTCGATGCTGCCGGCATGGACCGCAGCGTCGCGCCCGGTGACGACTTCTATGCCTATGCCAACGGCAACTGGGCGAAGAACACGCCGATCCCCGCCGACAAGTCCAATTACGGCATGTTCACCGTGCTCGACGAGCTGTCGAAGACGCGCACGCGCGCGATCCTCGAGGAGAGCAAGGGCGACGCCAATTCACGGATCGGCATGGCCTATGCCGGTTTCCTCGACCGCGCGGCGATCGATGCCAAGGGGCTGGCCCCGATCAAGCCGTGGCTCGACAAGATCAAGGCGCTGAAGGACAACAAGGCGGGCTATGCCGCGCTGGTCGCCGAAGCGCAGCGCAACGGCGCGGGCGGGCCATTCAGCGGCTATGTCGGCCCCGACGACAAGCAGCCCGACATCTATGCCGCCAATCTGGGCCAGTCGGGCCTGGGGATGCCCGACCGCGATTATTACCTGTCGACCGACGCCAAGCTGGTCGAGACGCGCAATGCGTATCTGGCGCACCTGACCAAGGTGCTGACGCTGGCGGGCGAGGCCAACGCCGCCGCACGCGCCAAGGCGATCCTGGACCACGAGACGAAGATCGCGACCGCGCACTGGACCCGGATCGAGAGCCGCGACGCCGACAAGACGTACAACAAGCTTTCGCTGGCCGAGCTGGCCAAGCTGGCCCCGGGCTTCGACTTCCCGACCTATCTGAAGGCCGCGGGCACCAATGTCGACAGCGTCATCGTCGCCCAGCCGAGCGCGGTCGCCGGCATCGCCAAGGCGATTTCGGAGGCGCCGGTAACGGTGCTGCAGGACCAGCTGATCGTCCGGTCGCTCGACAATTTCGCCGCGGTGCTGCCGAGCGCGTTCGATGCGGAAGCATTCAACTTCTATGGCACCACCCTGTCGGGCACGCCGCAGCAGGAGGAACGGTGGAAGCGCGCGGTCGATTTCGCCACCGGCGCGCTGAGCGACGAGGTCAGCCAGGTCTATGTCGCGCGTTATTTCCCGGCGTCGACCAAGGCGGCGGCGGACCAGCTGGTCAAGAACGTGACCGAGGCGATGGGCAAGCGCATCGACGCGCTCGAGTGGATGGCGCCGGAAACCAAGGTCAAGGCGCGCCAGAAGCTCGCCGCCTTCACCCCCAAGATCGGCTATCCCGACAAGTGGCGCGACATGTCGGGGCTGAAGATCGTCGCGGGCGACGCGTTCGGCAACGCGCTGCGCGCCAACCAGTGGGAATATGACTACAACATCCAGAAGCTGGGCCAGACGATCTACAAATGGGAATGGTTCATGACCCCCATGACGGTCAACGCCTATGCCAATCCGGTGATGAACGAGATCGTGTTCCCGGCCGCGATCCTGCAGCCGCCCTTTTTCGACCCCGACGCGGACCCCGCGGTCAATTACGGCGGCATCGGCGCGGTGATCGGACACGAGATCAGCCATCACTTCGACGACCAGGGCCGCAAATACGATCCCAACGGCGCGCTGACCGACTGGTGGACCGAGCAGGACGTCGCGCGCTTCACCGCGCTGACCGATCAGCTGGTCAAGCAGTATGACGCCTATGAGCCGCTTCCCGGCAAGCGGGTGCAGGGCAAGTTGACGCTGGGCGAGAACATCGCCGACCTGGCGGGACTGACGGTGGCGTATCAGGCGTACCAGGCGTCGCTGGGCGGCAAGCCCGCGCCGGTGATCGACGGCTTCACCGGCGACCAGCGTTTCTACCTGGGCTGGGCGCAGATCTGGCGGCGCAACTATCGCGAGCAGAATCTCGCGCAGCGGCTGCTGACCGATCCGCATTCGCCGTCGGAACAGCGGGTTGCGGTCGTGCGCAACCTGGAGCCGTGGTATGACGCGTACAAGCCCGCGGCGGCGAACAAGCTGTACCTCGCGCCCGCGCAGCGCGTGCGGATCTGGTAGCCCGCGAGATCGGCCCACCCCGATCGGATCAGCGGTGATCCGGGCGGGGTGAAGCCGCTTGACCCGCGATGCCGGGCGCAAGACAAGCGTCCGGTATCATGGCATCGCTTCCCGAACCTTCCCCCCCGATATCGTCGCGCGGTGCGTGGCTGATCGCGCTGATCGGTGCGCTGCTGGCGGCGGCGATCGTCCTGTTCGCGCTGCGCAACCCGTTGATCGCGGCCGGTTTCGGCGCGGCCGGCGTCTGTGTCGGTGCGATCGCGCTGGCCATCGCCAACCATGCCCGCCGCACGCCCGCCGCGCCGACCGCGATCACCGACTGGTCGATCGTCCGCACCATCGCCGACGCGAGCGACCACGCCATTGCCGTGACCGACCGCAGCGGCACGCTCGTTTGCGCCAATCCCCGCTTCGCCGACCTGTTCGACAGCTATGCCGCCCCGCCCGAGCTGCCCGTCGACGGGGAAGGGCGCGCGGCGCTGCGCGAAGCGGTGCGGACCGCGTGGCGCGACGGGGTGGCCGAACCCGTCGCGATCGAGCGCGAGGGGCGCCGGTTCCAGGTCAGCCTGTTCCGCGCGGGCGACCATGCGCTGGTGTGGCGCTTCGTCGGCACCGCCGCCGCCGACCTGGCCAGCCAGTTCGCCGCCCTTGTCAGCGGGCCGATGGGCGATCGCCTGGGCGCGGCGGGCATCATGGTCGTGCTGATCGAGCCCAATGGCCGGATCCGCGCCGCCAACCGCGTGTTCGGGACACGCGCGACGGGAAGTGCCGAGACATCCGCCGAAGGCCGCGACTTCGCCCGGTTCCTGACCGCCGATTCGCGCGGGCTGGTGCGGTTCGAGCGCGAGGGGATGGAGGGCAACCCGCTGCGCGTCGTGCAGCTGCCGCTGCTCGAGGGCGACAACATGCCGATGCCGGTCGCCATCCTGGACGACGAGGAGCCCGGCCCGACGGTGCCCGCCAGCGGATCGGCGGCGGTCGGGCAGCTGCGATCGCTGATCGCGATGCTGCCGATCGCGATCGCGCTGATCGACCGCGATGGGCGCTTCGTCCACATGAACGAGGGGTTCATGCGGGTCGCGTCGATCAACCCCGACGCGCCGCCCCTGTACCCCAGCGACCTGGTCGTGCGCGACGACAAGGCGGCATTGTCCGACGCGGTGCGGCGCTTTGCCAACGGGGCGGCCTATTCCACCGACATGGCGGTGCGGCTGAAGGACCGGCCCGACGATCCGGTGGCGGTGATGCTGGCGGGGGCGCGCGGGCTGGGCGATGCGGCGGTGGTGCTCGCGGTCCGCGACAGCGGCGAGGAATCGACGCTCAAGCGCCAGATCGCCCAGGCCAACAAGATGCAGGGCATCGGCCAGCTCGCCGGGGGCATCGCGCACGATTTCAACAACATCCTGACCGCGATCATCGGCCATTGCGACCTGATGCTGATGCGCCACACGCCGGGCGACAGCGACTATGACGACATCCAGCAGATCCGCGCCAATTCCAACCGTGCCGCGAGCCTGACCCGCCAGCTGCTCGCCTTTTCGCGCCAGCAGACGCTGCGCCCGCAGGTGTTGCAGCTGCCCGACATCATTTCGGAGGTGTCGAACCTGCTCAAGCGGCTGCTGGGCGAGACGGTCGACATGGTCGTCCAGCACGGCCGCAACCTGGGCCTGGTGCGCGCCGACCCGGGCCAGCTGGAGCAGGTGGTCGTCAACCTGGCGGTCAATGCGCGCGACGCTATGCTGGCGAAGAACCCGCAGGGCGGGGGCACGCTGACCATCGAAACGATGGGCGTGCCCGCATCGCAGGTGCGCGCGATGGACGAGGATGTCCTGCCGATCGGCGACTATACGGCGCTGCGCATCTCCGACACCGGCACCGGCATCCCCCCCGACGTGATGCCCAAGATCTTCGAGCCGTTCTTTACGACCAAGGAGGTCGGCAAGGGCACCGGACTGGGGCTGTCGACGGTCTATGGCATCGTCAAGCAGTCGGGCGGCTACATCTTTGCCGAATCGGTGCCGGGCGAGGGTTCCGCCTTCACCATTTATCTGCCCGTCCACGCCGCCGACACGCCGGGCAAGATCAGCGCCGCCGTGCGCGGCCGCGAAAAGGCCGCCGACATGTGGGGCACCGAGACGATCCTGCTGGTCGAGGACGACAGCATGGTGCGTGTCGTCGCGCAGCGCGGCCTGGGCCGACAGGGCTATACCGTACTGGTCGCCGAAAATGGCGAGGCTGCGCTCGAATTGCTGGAAACATGTCCGCGCCCGGACCTTTTGATCTCCGATGTGGTAATGCCGTCGATGGACGGGCCGACGATGGCCCGGCATGTGCGTGAGCGATATCCCGACCTGCCGATCCTGTTCATGTCGGGTTATGCGGAGGAGCAGCTGCGGCGTTCGATCGACCTTGACAACGTAACGTTTCTGCCGAAACCCTTTTCGGTACAACAGCTTGGCGAGGCGGCACGCGACGTGTTGCGCGGCAGCTAGAACAGATCGGGCATCGCCCGCGGTGGAGAAGGCGGGAAGATGACGAAACTGGAGCGCATATTGATCGTGGAGGATGAGCCGCTCATCGCCATGATGCTCGAGGATTTCATCGACGTGCTCGGCAAGCAGGTCGCCGGCGTGGCCGACACCGTCGAGGACGCGATCGCGCGGATCGATGCGGGCGACATCGACGCGGCAATCCTCGACCTCCATCTGCGCGGCGGCGAGCATAGTACGCCCGTGGCCGAGCGGCTGACCCGCGCGGGCATCCCGTTCATCGTCTCGACGGGCGGCAGCGGCGAAATGATCGGCGGCGGCCGGCACCCGGTGCTGGCCAAGCCGTTCACGCTCGACGCGGTCGGCGCGGCGTTCGATCGCCTGACCGAGAACATGACCGCCGGAAGCTGAATTCGGCGCATCGCCGGGGGGATCGCGAAGACCATAAGTTCCCCACTTGTTCTCACGGAACAAAGCATATACAACGTCGCCAGCGCATTGAACGTTTCGCGCGCTTGCTCTAGCGACGGAGGCTCCGCATGGCGGCTCAGCTCAAGGTGATTGATAGCAAGATGGCAGTCTCCAACGACAGGCAGAAGGCGCTCGACGCCGCGCTCGCCCAGATCGACCGCGCGTTCGGCAAGGGTTCGGCGATGAAGCTGGGCAGCCGGGAGAAGATCGAGATCGAGGCGATCTCAACCGGCTCGCTCGGGCTCGACATCGCGCTCGGCATCGGCGGGCTGCCGCGCGGGCGCGTGGTCGAGGTGTATGGTCCGGAAAGCTCGGGCAAGACGACGCTGGCGCTGCACGTGATCGCCGAAGCGCAAAAGATGGGCGGTACCGCCGCGTTCGTCGATGCCGAGCACGCGCTCGACCCGGTCTATGCCAAGAAACTGGGCGTCAATATCGACGAGCTGATCGTCTCGCAGCCCGATACCGGCGAACAGGCGCTGGAGATCACCGACACGCTGGTGCGATCGAACGCGATCGACGTGCTGGTCGTCGATTCGGTCGCGGCGCTGGTGCCGCGTGCGGAAATCGAGGGCGAGATGGGCGACAGCCATGTCGGGCTGCAGGCGCGGCTGATGTCGCAGTCGCTGCGCAAGCTGACCGGATCGATCAGCCGATCGCGCTGCATCGTCATCTTCATCAATCAGCTGCGCATGAAGATCGGCGTGATGTACGGCAATCCCGAGACAACGACGGGGGGCAATGCGCTCAAATTCTACGCCTCGGTCCGGCTCGACATCCGCCGCACCGGCCAGATCAAGGATCGCGACGAGATCATCGGCAACACGACGCGGGTGAAGGTGGTCAAGAACAAGGTGGCGCCGCCGTTCAAGCAGGTCGAGTTCGACATCATGTATGGCGAGGGCGTGTCGAAGATCGGCGAGATCCTCGACCTGGGCGTCAAGGCCGGGCTGGTCGAGAAATCGGGCGCATGGTTCAGCTATGACAGCATCCGCATCGGCCAGGGACGCGAGAACGCCAAGAATTTCCTCAAGGAGAATGCCGAGGTCTGTGCCCGGCTGGAAGCCGCGATCCGCGCGCGTACCGACAAGGTCGCCGAGGAATTGATGGTCGGCGGACCCGAAGACGAGATGGAAGACGCCTGATCACGCGCGCCCGGCCGTGAAGGGACGGGCGCACGCGACGCTGGGGTCAGCAAAGGACAGTCGGCATTTCCGGCTGTCCTTTCGCTTTGGGGCGAACCCGGTTAGCAGGTCGGGGCCGTCATCACCGGGGAACGCCATGACCATCGTCGTCCATCACCTCGAAAATTCGCGCTCGCAGCGCGTGCTCTGGCTGCTCGAGGAGCTCGGGCTGCCCTATGAGGTGCAGCGTTATGCACGCGATGCCGCGACGATGCTGGCACCGCCCGCGCTGCGCCGGGTCCACCCGCTGGGCAAGTCGCCGGTCATCCAGGACGGCGACACGGTGGTCGCGGAAACCGGCTCGATCGTCGAATATCTGGTCGACCGCGCCGATGGCCGGCTGGGCGCGCCCGCGCATCGCGACTCCGCGCTGCGCTACCGCTATTTCCTGCATTATGCGGAGGGGTCGCTGATGCCGCCGCTGCTGGTCAAGCTGGTGCTGAGCCGGGTGCCGCTGATGGGCAAGCCGGCGATGAAGCGTATCCAGCCGATGATCGACGTCCATCTCGACTATGTCGAGACCGAGCTGGCGGCGCGGCCCTATTTTGCCGGCGACCAGTTCACCGCCGCCGACGTGATGATGAGTTTTCCGCTCGAGGCGGCGCGCAGCCGTGCCGGGCTCGACGCGTCGCGCCCGGCGACGATTGCGTGGCTGGACACGATCCACGCCCGCCCGGCCTATCAGGCGGCACTGGCACGCGGCGGCCCCTATGCCTATGCGTGAGGGGTTAAGGCACTCCACCTGAGTGCATTTTACCGAAGCTCGCGTGTCGTGGCGGGGCTTTAGAGCAAGATGACTTTGCTCGGAATCAACGTTCGTCACCCCGGCCTTGTGCGGGGTCCAGCGAGCCGCGCAGTCCCGACGGTTGTGACGTGTCGCCCCGTGGCCCCCGGCACAAGGCTGGAGTGACGAGGAAGTCGCTAGAGAGGCGGGTCGATCTAACGTCATCAGGCTTTAGGGTCGGCAGCGTCTCGCGGTTTCCCGGCGGCCTTTGCGCGCCCTCCGATGCCCCCTGCACGGCGGCGCGGGCGACACGCAAACCGCGCGCGCGTGGGAATGCCGGCCAAGCGGGCAGTCACGATCCAGATCCCGCCCAGAAAGCGGGCGAGCCTGGGTCAGCCGCCGATCTGGCGGAAGCTGTCGGGGGCGTCGGGGCGGGGTTGTCCGTGCGGGGTCGGCAGCGGCTCGATCGTCGGCGATTCGGGTGCGTCCAGCCCGCCCTCCCACTTGGCGATGACGCTGGCGGCGATCGCGTTGCCGATGACGTTGGTCGCGGTGCGCCCCATGTCGAGGAAGTGATCGACCGCGAGGATCAGGAGCAGGCCGGCTTCGGGAATGTCGAACAGCGCGAGCGTCGCGGAGATGACCACCAGGCTGGCGCGCGGGACGCCCGCCACGCCCTTTGACGTGATCATCAGCACCAGCAGCATCGTGATCATCTGGCCCCAGCTCAAGTCGATGCCATAGGCCTGGGCGATGAAGATCGACGCGAAGGTCATGTACATCATCGACCCGTCGAGATTGAACGAATAGCCGAGCGGCAGCACGAAGCTGGCGATGCGCGGCGGCACCCCGAAGCGGTCGAGCGCCTCCAGCGTGCGCGGATACGCGGCCTCCGACGAGGCGGTCGAGAAACCGAGCAGGATCGGATCGCGCAGATAGCGGATCAGCTGGCCGACGCGCGGGCCGATGATCGCGAAGGCCACGCCGAGCAGGATCGTCCACAGCAGGATGAGGCCGATATAGAAGCTGGCCATGAAATAGGCGAGGTCGCCGATCACGCCCGGGCCGCGCTCCGCCAGCGTGCCCGCGACCGCGGCGAACACCGCGAAGGGGGCGAAACGCATCACATAGTCGGTGATCTGGAGCATCACTGCGACCAGCCCCTCGAGCGCGCGGACGAGCGGCGCGCCTTTCTCGCCCACCGCGGTGAGTGCCACGCCGACGAACACCGAGAAGACGACGATCTGAAGGATCTCGTTGCTCGCCATCGCCTCGATCATCGAGGCGGGGACGAGGTGCGCGACGAAATCCTTGAGGTTGAAGCCCGCCTGGGCGACCCCCGATGCGGCATCGGTGGGGGGCAGCGGCAGGTTGAGCCCGACGCCCGGCTGGAGCAGGTTGACGAGGACCAGGCCCAGCGACAGCGAGATGAGGCTGGCGCACACGAACCAGGCGAGCGAGCGGAAGCCGACGCGGCCCAGAGTCGAGCTGTCGCCCATATGTGCGATGCCGACCACCAGCGTGGAGAAGACGAGCGGCGCGATGATCATCTTGATCAGGCGCAGGAACACCGTGGTGATGATCGACAGATAGCCGGCAATCTCCTTGAGCTGCGCGGTGCCCGCGCCGCCGCCGTCGTCGATCGCCGCATTCAGCCCCCAGCCGACGATCAGCCCGAGCACCAGCGCGATCAGGATGTAATAGGTCAGCCGCTTGGCCATGCGTCGTCGTTCCTCTGGTCAATCATGCGTGGCGCGTTGCGGCCCTGTCAGTTCAAGGGGTGCCGCCCCGGGGCGCGAATGGCAACCCCCGGCGCGCCGCTCCGTCGGGACGGGGCGTAACGAAGGCGGCATTTCTGTCGCTTGAGGTGTGACGCGCCACCGCCTAGATCAGCGGGCATGACATCGACCAACGACATCCGCCGCACGTTCCTCGACTATTTCGAGCGGGAGGGGCATGCCCGCGTGCCGAGCGCACCGCTGGTCCCGCACAATGACCCGACGCTCATGTTCGTGAACGCGGGCATGGTGCCGTTCAAGAACGTCTTCACCGGGCTGGAAAGCCGGCCTTATTCGACTGCGGTGAGCAGCCAGAAATGCGTGCGCGCCGGCGGCAAGCACAACGACCTCGACAATGTCGGCTATACCGCGCGCCACCACACATTGTTCGAGATGCTCGGCAATTTTTCGTTCGGCGACTATTTCAAGGATCGCGCGATCGAGCTCGCGTGGAACCTGATCACCCGCGAATGGGGGATCGCGAAGGACCGGCTGACCGTCACCGTCTATCATACCGACGACCAGGCGTTCGATCTGTGGAAGAAGATCGCGGGATTGCCCGACGACCGCATCATCCGCATCGCGACCAAGGACAATTTCTGGGCGATGGGCGACGATGGCCCGTGCGGCCCATGCTCGGAAATCTTCTTCGACCATGGCGATCACATCCCCGGGGGGCCGCCCGGCAGCCCGGACGAGGACGGCGATCGCTTTGTCGAGGTGTGGAACCTGGTCTTCATGCAATATGTCCAGGCGGCGAACGAGATCGTCGGCGACCTGCCGCGCCCGTCGATCGACACCGGCATGGGGCTGGAGCGCATCGCCGCGGTGCTGCAGGGGGTGCACGACAATTACGACACCGACACGTTCCGCGCGCTGATCGACGAATCGGGCGCGCTGTCGGGCGCGGCGATCGACGGCGCGCACCGCGCCAGCCACCGGGTGATCGCCGACCATCTGCGCGCGTCGGGGTTCCTGGTCGCCGACGGGGTGCTGCCCGCCAATGAAGGGCGCGGCTATGTGCTGCGCCGGATCATGCGCCGGGCGATGCGCCACGCGCACCTGATTGGTGCCAAGGACCCGCTGATGCACCGGCTGGTGCCCGCGCTGGTGGCGGAGATGGGCGGCGCCTATCCCGAGCTGCTGCGCGCCCAGCCGCTGATCGAGGCGACGCTGTTGCAGGAAGAAACGCGGTTCCGCCAGACGCTGACCAACGGCCTGCGGCTGCTGGACGATGCGACGCGCGGACTGGGTGCGGGCGACACGCTGCCTGGCGAGACCGCGTTCAAGCTCTATGACACCTACGGCTTTCCCTATGACCTGACCGAAGATGCGTTGCGTGCGGCGTCGATCAGCGTCGACCGCGCCGGGTTCGATGCCGCGATGGCCGAGCAGAAGCGCGCCGCGCGCGCCGCCTGGAAGGGATCGGGCGCGAAGGCGAGCGACGAGGTTTGGTTCGACATCGCCGACGAGGTCGGGTCGAGCGAGTTCATCGGCTACACCGCGGATGCGGGCGAGGGCCAGGTGGTGGCGCTGGTCCGCGACGGCGTGCGCGTCGAGCGGGCGGGGGCGGGGGAGGCGGTGACGATCGTCACCAACCAGACGCCCTTTTACGGCGAAAGCGGCGGTCAGATGGGCGACGCTGGCACGATCGGCAACGACCGGGGCCTGTCCGCGGTTGTCGAGGACACGTCGAAGCCGCTGGGCCGGCTGCACGCGCATCATGCCCGGATCGACAGCGGCGAGATCGCGGTCGGCGATACGGTGCATCTGGCGATCGACGCCGATCGCCGCGCGCGGCTGCGCGCCAATCATTCGGCGACCCACCTGCTGCATGCGGCGCTGCGCCACCGGCTGGGCGGGCATGTGACGCAGAAGGGCAGCCTGGTCGCGCCCGACCGGCTGCGCTTCGACTTTTCGCAACCGACCGCGCTGAGCGCGGACGACATTGCGGCGATCGAGGCGGAGGTGAACGCCCAGATCCGGGGCAACGACGCGGTGACGACGCGGCTGATGACCCCCGACGACGCGGTGGCGGCGGGCGCGCTGGCGCTGTTCGGCGAGAAATATGGCGACGAGGTGCGCGTGCTGTCGATGGGACGCGGCACCGATGCGAGCTATTCGGTCGAGCTGTGCGGCGGGACGCATGTCAACGCGCTGGGCGACATCGCGCTGTTCAAGATCATCGGCGAAAGCGCGGTGTCGAGCGGGGTGCGGCGCATCGAGGCGCTGACCGGCGAGGCGGCGCGCCAGTGGCTGACCGCACGCGAGGACCGGCTGCGCGAGGCGGCAAGCGTGCTGAAGGCCGCGCCCGACGAGGTGCCGGCGCGCGTCGTCGCGCTGGTCGAGGAACGCCGGCGGCTGGAGCGCGAGCTGGCCGAGGCGAAGAAGGCGCTCGCCCTGGGCGGTGGCGCGGGCGGCGGCGCGGCTGCCGCGCCCGCCGGTGCCGAGGACATCGCCGGCACGCCGTTCCTGGGCCAGGTGGTCGACGGGCTCGACCCCAAGGCGCTGCGCGGCGCGATCGACGAGGCCAAGCAGCGGCTGGGTTCGGCGGTGATCGCAATGATCACGCTGAACGACGGTCGCGCATCGATCGCGGTCGGTGTGACCGACGACCTGGTCGCGCGGGTGAGCGCGGTCGAACTGGTGCGCGGGGCCGTGGCGGTGCTGGGCGGGCAGGGCGGCGGCGGCCGTCCCGACATGGCGCAGGGCGGCGGCCCCGACGGTGCGCGCGCGGCCGATGCCATCGACGCGATCCGCGCCGCGCTGGGCGAGGTGAAGGCGGCGGCCTGAACGATTCACGAGACGTTGACACTGCGCGGATAGGCCCGGGGTTTCAAAGGAGCCGATGCGATGATTGCCACCCTGCTCGCCATATCCATTCAGTTTGCCGCCGCCGTACCGGCGCAGTCTTCACCGCCGCCGGTCCGGATTGAGTCGATCTCGCCCGGCGCGCGCGAGATCGCGCCCTATGAGGTCGAGATCGACGTGCGCGGCGGCGACGCGCCGCTATGGTCGGGCACGCTTTTTGTTACGGGACGGACGCCCGCGAGCTATTCGTCCGAGCTTCGCGAGGCCGACCGTGCGTGTGGGGGCGAGGCCGCCGGGCGGGATGCACAGACGCAGAAGTCGTTGCGCGTGATGGTGCGCAACCTCGTGTTCGGCGAGTCCAAGGACCGGATTCAGGTGGATGTCACCTGGACACGTCCGGGAACGAGCTGCCCCGCCGTAAGGCAGACGGTGACCATTGGGGGGCAGGTCGACCTGCCGCCGCAAAGCGTGCGCGAATTGCGCGGCGACGGCGGCCTGCGCGTCACGATCCGCCGCCGCTAGCCCGGCGCTTCGGGTTTCGCGCCGGCATCGGGCATCTCGCCCAGCCGGGTGCGGCGCAGGCGCGGTTCGCGCTGCAGTTCGGACGCTTCCTTGATCGCCTGTCGCATCTCGTCGCGCTTTTCGTGGATGCTGGCGATGACCGGGCCGACCGCGACGCCCAGGTCGGTCAGCACGGTTTCGGACAGCTGGAGCGAGCTTTCCAGCGTTTCCGGCACCGCATCGGTGACGCCAGCGCGATAGAGCTCGGCGGCATGCGCGGCATCACGCGCGCGCGCGATGATCGGCAGATGGGGGACCCAGCCGCGCACGCGCCGCGCCAGCCGCGCGGTCAGCACCGGATCGTCCATCGTCAGGATGAGCGCATCGGCACGGCCGAGATTGAGACGATCGACCAGTTCGGGCCGCGACACGTCGCCGAAAATCATCGGATAGCCCGCGCGGCGGGCGTCGTTGACCGTATCAATGTCGGCATCGACCGCGACAAAGGTCTTGCCATGGACGCGCAGCATGTCGGCGACGGTGCGGCCGACACGACCGAAGCCGATGATGACGCTGCCCGGCCCCGCCATGCCGACATCGGCCTCGGGCGGGAGCTCGCCCGAGCGGTTCTCGATCGCGCGCGCGACCACACGGCCGGCAGCGGCGAGCAACGGGGTGATCGTCAGCCCGATCGCGGTTACCGTCGTCCAGAAGGCGGCGGTCGACGGCAGGATCAGCCCCGCCGCGCTCGCCACGCCGAGCACGATCAGCGTCGTTTCCGACGGGCTGGCCATCATCAGCCCGGTTTCCGCCGCCGTCGCGCGCCGCGCCCCGGACAGGCGCAGCAAGGTCGCGGTGACCAGCGTCTTGACCAGCATGACGCCGACGATCGCGGCGAGCAGCGCCATCCAGTCGGCCAGGATCAATCGCAGGTCGAGCTGCATCCCGATCGTGATCAGGAAGACGCCGAGCGCCAGGCCCTTGAAGGGCGCGGTGATCACCTCGACCTCGCTGTGATAGGGCGTTTCCGCGATCAGCAGCCCCGCGAGCAGCGCGCCGACGATCGGCGACAGGCCGGTTGCCCCGGTCGCGAGGCTGGCGACGATGACGACGAGCAGGCTGGCGGCGAGGAACAGTTCGGGGCTCTTGGTCCGCGCGGCCTGGGCGAACAGGCGCGGCAGCAGCAGCCGGCCGCCGATGAACAGCCCGGCGACGGTCAGCGCGCCGACCCCGAACACATTGGCCAAGCCCAGCCAGCCGGCCGCGCTGGCCATCGGTCCGGTCGCCGCCAGCATGAAGATGATCGGGACGAGCGCCAGATCCTCGAACAGCAGCATGGCAAAGGCGGCGCGACCCGCGGGGCGCTCCGTCCCGGCGATCGGCAGCACCAGCGCGGTCGACGACAGGGCGAGCGCGATCCCCAGCCCAAACGCGCCCGCCCATGCCTGGCCCATCAGGTTGAGCGCGATCGCAAGCAGCACGCCCGAGCCGAGCAGTTCGGCGGCGCCCAGCCCGAACACCTGCGTGCGCATCGCCCACAGTCGCTTGAACGACAGTTCGAGCCCAATCGAGAAGAGCAGCAGAATGATGCCGAATTCGGCATAGGGCTCGATCGCCTCGCCGTCGGTGATGGTGATATGATAGAGCCACGGATAACGGTCGACGAGCGTGCCGAGCCCGCCGGGACCGGCAAGCATGCCGACCAGGATGAACCCGATCACCGGGCTGATCCGGAATCGCGCAAAGGCCGGGATGATCAGCCCCGCCGCGCCGAGAATGACGAGCGCGTCGCTGAGTGCCGGGTTCTGCAGGTTGAACATCAGCGACTTTCGGTTGGTTCGTGCCGCCATGATGGCGGTCGAATGCGCGCACGGCAACCGCAGCGCCCGCGCACAGCCGCGTGATCACGCAAGGACGGACGCGCGCGCCCGACGACAGGCTGCCGCGACATCGCGCCGTTCGATCCGGATGGCGCGCGGCCACCCGGCGGACCTCACCCGATGATGCTGCCCATTTCCTGTTCGAGGTTGACGCGCACCGCCTCGAAGAACTGTTCGGTGGTCATCCAGGGCTGATCGGGACCGATCAGGATCGCGAGATCCTTGGTCATCGCGCCCTTTTCCACGGTTTCGATGCAGACGCGCTCGAGCGTCTCGGCAAAGCGCGTGACTTCGGGCGTGCCGTCGAACTTGCCGCGATATTTGAGGCCGCCGGTCCAGGCGAAGATCGACGCGATCGGGTTGGTCGACGTCGCCTTGCCCTGCTGATGCTGGCGATAATGGCGGGTGACGGTGCCGTGCGCGGCCTCCGCCTCGACGGTCTTGCCATCGGGGGTGAGCAGGACCGAGGTCATCAGGCCGAGCGAACCAAAGCCCTGCGCGACCTGATCCGACTGGACGTCGCCATCGTAATTCTTGCAGGCCCAGACGAATTCGCCGTGCCATTTCAGCGCGCTGGCGACCATGTCGTCGATCAGGCGATGCTGATATTCGATGCCGGCTTCCTTGAACTTCGCCTCGAACTCGGTCTCGAACACTTCGGCGAAGATGTCCTTGAAGCGGCCGTCATACGCCTTGAGGATCGTGTTCTTGGTCGACAGATAGACCGGCCAGCCGCGGCCCAGCCCGTAATGCATCGACGCGCGGGCGAAATCGCGGATCGAATCGTCGAGATTGTACATCGCCATAGCGACGCCGGAGGAGGGATACTGGAACACCTCCTCGTCGATCACGGTGCCGTCGTCGCCCTCGAACACCATGCGCAGCTTGCCGGGTCCGGGGACGCGGAAGTCGGTCGCGCGATACTGGTCGCCGAACGCGTGACGGCCGACGACGATCGGCTTGGTCCAGCCGGGGATCAGGCGCGGAATGTTGCTGATCACGATCGGCTCGCGAAACACCACGCCGCCCAGGATGTTGCGGATCGTGCCGTTGGGCGACTTCCACATCTTCTTGAGGCCGAATTCCTCGACGCGCTGCTCGTCGGGGGTGATCGTCGCGCACTTCACGCCGACGCCATATTTCTGGATGGCGCGCGCGCTTTCGACGGTGATGCGGTCGTCGGTCTCGTCGCGCTTCTCGATGCCGAGGTCGTAATAGTCGAGCTGGATGTCGAGATAGGGCAGGATCAGCCGCTCGCGAATCCACTGCCAGATGATCCGGGTCATCTCGTCGCCATCGATTTCGACAACCGGATTAGTGACCTTGATCTTCGCCATCGATGCTTGCTTTCCTGGGGAAGGTGAATGGGATTGCGCCAGCGTCTAGGGGCAAGCCCGGCCGGGATCAACCGCCTCGCCGGTCCGCGACAGCAAGAGTTCGCAGACGCGGCAGGGCGCGCGGCGCGCTTTGCCCGGGTTTCGGCATGAGTGATTGTGTTGCCGCGAACACACAGCTAGGCTTGGTGCATGGGATCGCTAGAAAAGCCGCCGGTCGTCACGACGACCGTGAAGTGGCGCTGGCCGGGCGTGCACCCGGAAGGGCACCGGTACATCGCCTTGTCGCTGGGGGTGGCATTCGTCGCGTGGCTGTTCCTGCCCGCGCTGACCTGGCCCCTGATCATCTTCACCCTTTGGGTCGCGGCGTTTTTCCGCGATCCGGTACGCGTCACGCCGCAGGGCGAGGGGCTGATCGTCTCGCCCGCCGACGGGCTGGTGACGATGATCGAGCGCGTCGCGCTGCCGCCCGAGCTGCGCGGCCCGCGCGGACTGGGCGAGGCGCCGCTGGTGCGCGTATCGATTTTCATGAGCGTGTTCGACGTCCACATCAATCGCACCCCGATCAGCGGCACGGTGCGCGAGGTCGTCTACATCTCCGGCAAGTTCCTCAACGCCGATCTCGACAAGGCGAGCGAGGAGAATGAGCGCCAGCACATCGTGGTCGAAGGCCGCGACGGCGTGCGTGTCGGCTTCACCCAGATCGCCGGGCTGCTCGCGCGGCGCATCGTCGGCTTCGTCAAGCCCGGCGACATCGTTGTCGGCGGCCAGCGCATCGGCCTGATCCGCTTCGGCAGCCGGGTCGACGTGTTCCTGCCCGAAGGCTTCACCCCGCAGGTCGCGCTGGGCCAGCGCGCGGTGGCGGGCGAAACCGTGATCGGTCGCCCGGCGCTGCCGCCCGCGCGCGGCCTCGCGCAATAGCCCGGCCCTGATGCGCCGACCGCGCCCCGCCCGGGGCATCCCGCTGCGCACGCTCGCCCCCAACGCGGTCACCGCGCTCGCGCTGTGTTCGGGGCTGACCGGCATCCGCTTCGCGATCGGCGGCGAGTGGGAACGCGCGGTGCTGATGATCCTGGTGGCCGGCGTGCTCGATGGGCTCGACGGCCGGGTGGCGCGAATGATGCGCGGCGAAAGCCGGTTCGGGGCCGAGCTGGACAGCCTGTCCGACGCGATTTCGTTCGGGGTGTCGCCCGCCTTGATCATGTATCTGTGGGCGATGGTCGAATTGCCGCGCTTCGGCTGGATGTGCGCGCTGATCTATGCGGTGTTCTGCGCCCTGCGGCTCGCGCGCTTTAACGCCGCGATCGACCTGAAGGACCAGCCGCACAAATCCGCCGGCTTCCTGACCGGCGTCCCCGCGCCCGCAGGCGCAGGACTGGCGATGCTGCCGCTTTATCTGTGGATCTGGTCGGGCGACGCCACGTTCCGCACGCCGTGGTTGGTGGCGCTGTGGGTCGCCTTCATCGCATTCCTGATGGTGTCGAGCCTCGCCACCTTCTCCTGGTCGTCGCTCCGGCTGCGCCAGAACATCCGGTTCGAGGCGATCGCGCTTGCGGTGCTGGTCGTCGCCACGATGCTGACCGCGCCGTGGCAGTCGCTGACCGTGATCTGCCTCGCCTATCTGTTGTCGATCCCGTTCAGCATCCGCGGCTATGGCCGGGTCAGGCGGCTGCGCGCAGCGCCGCCACCGGCAGCATCGCCGGACGCGGGGCCGGCGTGAAGCTGACCTGAACTACACGGCCCGGCGTCCGCGTATCGACGGGCGCGATCGCGGTGCCTTCACGCAGCAGCGCGATGATCCGCCGACGCGCGGGCCACACCGTGGCGGCGATGATGCCGAGCGACACCAGCCCGGCGACGAAGAACAGAAGCGTGCTCAGAAACCCGGTCATATCCGCCTCGCGATCGATGATGTTCGTTCTATGTTCCGTGGAACGTCTATGTTCGATAAATGTTCCAACTGTCAATCGCTGATTTTTCGACGTTGATTTTCGGGCGGCGGGCGGGTAAGCGCGCCGCTCATTCCACATGGGAAGCACATAAGCCGGTGTCCGGGCGTGCCTGGATATTCGCTTCCCAGAGGACCAACCGGAAGGAGTTATCCCTATGGCGGCACCTGTCGTCACCATGCAGCAATTGCTCGAATCGGGCGCGCATTTCGGCCACCAGACGCATCGCTGGAACCCGAAGATGAAGCCCTACATCTTTGGCGACCGCAACGGCGTCCACATCCTCGACCTCAGCCAGACCGTGCCGCTCTTCGCGCGCGCGCTCGAATTCGTCAGCGCCAGCGTCGCCGCGGGCGGCAAGGTGCTGTTCGTCGGCACCAAGCGCCAGGCGCAGGAGCCGATCGCCGACGCCGCGCGCCGTTCGGGCCAGCATTTCGTCAACCATCGCTGGCTGGGCGGCATGCTCACCAACTGGAAGACGATCAGCCAGTCGATCCGCCGCCTGAAGTCGCTCGAGGAGCAGCTGTCGGGCGACACGCACGGCCTGACCAAGAAGGAAGTGCTGCAGCTCACCCGCGAGCGCGACAAGCTGGAACTCAGCCTGGGCGGCATTCGCGACATGGGCGGCATTCCCGACATCATGTTCGTGATCGACGCGAACAAGGAAGAGCTGGCGATCAAGGAAGCCAACACGCTGGGCATCCCGGTCGTCGCGATCCTCGATTCGAACGTGTCGCCGGACGGCATCGCGTTCCCGGTGCCCGCCAATGACGACGCGAGCCGCGCCATCCGCCTGTATTGCGAAGCCGTGGCGATCGCCGCGACCCGCGGCGGCCAGGAGCGCCAGGCGAGCTTTGGCATGGACCTGGGCGCGATGGACGAGCCGCCGGCGGAGGAAGCGCTTGCGGTTGAGGCCGATGCCGACGTCGCCGTGGAAGGCGAACCGCAGGTCGAGGCGTAACGCCGTCTTTTTTGTGTAACGGGGCGGCCCTAACCGCCGCCCTGTCGCATCCGGCCCGGTTCTGGCGGGCATTGGATGGCAAGGCGGTCGCCGCGCTTCATCGGAAGGGCGGCGCATCGTCGTGACTGGAAACCCTATTTGCGAGCCGATCGCGCACATGCGACGGCCCGAACCGAAGGAAACGAACATGGCCGAGATCACCGCCGCTGCCGTCAAGGAACTGCGCGAGCGTTCGGGCGCTGGCATGATGGATTGCAAGAAGGCGCTGGCCGAAACGGGCGGCGACATGGAAGCCGCCGTCGACTGGCTGCGCACCAAGGGACTGGCCGCCGCCGCCAAGAAGTCGAGCCGCACCGCGGCCGAGGGCCTGGTCGGCATCGCGGTGGCGGGCACCAAGGGTGTCGCGGTCGAGGTCAACAGCCAGACCGACTTCGTCGCCAAGAACGAGATTTTCCAGAGCTTCGTCCGCGAAGTCACGTCGATCGCGCTCGACCAGGGCGACGACCTCGACGCGCTGCGTGCCGCGAAGATGGAATCGGGCGCGACCGTTGACGAAGTGCTGACCGCCAACATCGCGACGATCGGCGAGAATCAGGTGCTGCGCCGCGCGGCGCGGATCTCGGTCGGCCAGGGTGCGGTCATCCCCTATGTCCACAATGCCGCCGCGCCGGGCCTGGGCAAGATCGGCGTGCTCGTCGCGCTGGAAAGCGACGCGGGCGTCGACGTGCTCGAGCCGCTGGGCAAGCAGATCGCGATGCACATCGCGGCCGCGTTCCCGCTGGCGCTCGACGAGACGGGCCTCGACCAGGACGT
Source organism: Sphingomonas sp. SFZ2018-12 (assembly GCF_022496715.1). Lineage (NCBI taxonomy): Bacteria > Pseudomonadati > Pseudomonadota > Alphaproteobacteria > Sphingomonadales > Sphingomonadaceae > Sphingomonas > Sphingomonas sp. SFZ2018-12. The sequence goes on along the minus strand of NZ_WTFM01000001.1, from coordinate 1,281,305 downwards.
GATCGAGCGTGAGCGCCAGATCGCGACCGAAAAGGCCGCAGAAAGCGGCAAGCCCGCCGACATCATCGCGAAGATGGTCGACGGCGCGATCAAGAAGTTCGCCAAGGAAAACGCGCTGCTGAGCCAGCCGATCGTCATGGACGGCAAGACCCCGGTCGCCGACGTGGTGGCCAAGGCCGCGAAGGATGCGGGCACCGCGATCGCGCTGACCGGCTATGTCCGCTACCAGCTGGGCGAGGGTATCGAGAAGGAAGAAAGCGATTTCGCGGCCGAAGTGGCGGCGACCGCGGGCCTCAAGAAGGATTGAGCCCGTACGGGATCGCCGCGCGACATGTGCGGCGATTGCTCGCTTGGCATGGCGGCGCGGCACCTCTAAGGTCCGCGCCGCTTCCTTTTGACCCAAAGCCGCTTCGGCCAGCCAGTTCGGAACCATGACCCAGCCCCGTTTCCAGCGCATCCTCCTGAAACTGTCGGGCGAAGTCCTGATGGGCTCCGGCCAGTTCGGCATCGACCCTGCCACCTGCGACCGCGTCGCGCGCGAGGTGAAGGCCGCGCGCGAAGCCGGGCATGAGCTGTGCCTGGTTGTCGGCGGCGGCAACATCTTTCGCGGGCTCGCCGGTGCGGCCAAGGGCTTCGACCGGGCGAGCGCCGACTATATGGGCATGCTGGCGACCGTCATGAACGCGCTCGCGGTGCAGAACGCGCTGGAAAAGCTGGGCGTCGACACCCGGGTCCAGTCGGCGATCCCGATGGCCTCGGTATGCGAGCCCTATATCCGGCGGCGGGCCGAGCGCCATCTGGAGAAGGGGCGGGTGGTGATCTTTGCCGCCGGCACCGGCAACCCGTTCTTCACCACCGATACCGGCGCGGCGCTGCGCGCGGCCGAGATGAAGTGCGATGCGCTGTTCAAGGGCACCAGCGTCGATGGCGTCTATGACGCCGATCCCAAGAAGGTGCCGACCGCCAAGCGGTACGACACGCTGAGCTTCAGCCGCGTGCTGGCCGACGACCTGAAGGTGATGGACGCAAGCGCGGTCGCGCTGTGCCGCGACAACGACATTCCGATCGTCGTATTCAACATCCGCGCGGAGGGCAATCTGGCCGCCGTGCTGCGTGGCGAGGGCACGTCGACGATCGTCCAGAACAATCCGAACTGAGCAAGAACAAGAAGAGGAGCCGCCGATGGCCGCATATGACAAGGCCGATCTGGAACGCCGCATGGCCGGCGCCGTCGAGTCGCTGAAGCACGACCTGGGCGGATTGCGGACCGGGCGCGCGTCGACCTCGCTGCTCGATCCGGTGACGGTCGAGGTCTATGGCTCGCACATGCCGCTCAACCAGGTTGCCACCGTCTCCGCCCCCGAACCCCGGCTGTTGTCGGTGCAGGTGTGGGACAAGTCGAATGTCGGCCCGGTCGACAAGGCGATCCGGTCGGCGGGGCTGGGCCTCAACCCGATCGTCGACGGCACCACGCTGCGCCTGCCGATCCCCGACCTGACCGAGGAACGGCGCAAGGAGCTGGCCAAGCTGGCCGGCCAATATGCCGAAAAGGCACGCATCGCCGCGCGCAACGTGCGCCGCGACGGGATGGACAGCCTGAAGGCGGACGAGAAAAAGGGCCTGATCAGCGAGGACGAGCGCAAGCGGATGGAAACCGAAGTCCAGAAGCTGACCGACGCGACGATCGCCGATCTCGATGCCGCCGCCGCCGCCAAGGAAAAGGAAATCCTGGGCAAGTGACCGCGGTTCCCGCCCATGCGGTGCCGTCGCCCGATGCGGGCGCACCCGCGCGTCATGTCGCGATCATCATGGACGGCAATGGCCGCTGGGCGAAGGCGCGGCGGCTGCCCCGCATCGCCGGGCACAAGCAGGGCGTGGAGGCGGTGCGCCGCGTGGTGCGCGCCGCGCGCGAACTGGGCATCGAGGCGCTCACGCTCTATGCCTTTTCTTCGGAGAACTGGCGGCGTCCCGCCGAAGAGGTCAGCGACCTGATGGGATTGCTGCGCCATTTCCTGCGCAGCGAGCTGAACGAACTGGTGCGCGAGGGCGTGCGGCTACGCGTCATCGGCGATTATCACGTGCTGTCCGACGACATCGTCGCGATGATCGACGATGCGGTCGCGCGAACCGCCGCGTTCGAGGACCAGACGCTGGTGATCGCGCTCAATTACGGCGCGCAGGCCGAGATCGTCGCGGCCGCACGCGCGCTGGCGACCCGGGCGCAGGCGGGCGAGATCGACCCCGACAGCATCGACGAAGCGGCGTTCGAGGCGGCACTGACGACGCGCGACCTGCCGCCGCTCGACCTGTTGATCCGCACGTCGGGCGAGCAACGCCTGTCCAATTTCCTGCTGTGGCAGGCGGCCTATGCCGAGCTGGTGTTCGTCGACACGCTGTGGCCCGATTTCGACGGCGCGACGCTGGCCCAGGCGCTCGATATCTTCGCGGGGCGTCAGCGGCGTTTCGGTGGTCTGTGACGTCGCAAGCGCCGTCGCCCCGCCGGTCCGACCTTCCCGTCCGCGCGCTCGTCGGCATGCTGCTGATCGCGGCGGCGGGCGCGGCGTTGCTGCTCGGCACCTGGGCCTTCTGGCTGCTGGTGGTCATCGCCAGCCTGCTGATGCTCGCGGAATGGGGTGGGCTGACGGGTGCCAGCGCGACGACGACGCGGCTCGCGCAGTTCGCGCTGTCGGTGCCGCTGGCGATCATGTGCCCGTGGGCGGCGGGCCCGGGCTTCTTCGCGCTGGGGCTGATCGCGGGGGCGGCATTCTTCGTCGTCATCGTGACGCGGCGTGCGCGGCTGGCGTTCGGCGTCGCCTATACCGGGCTGCCTGCGCTGGCGCTGCTGATGCTGCGCGACCGCATCGACGGCGTGCTGCTGGTCTTCTGGGCACTCGCGCTGGTGTGGGCCTGTGACATCGGTGCCTATTTCGCCGGGCGCGCGATCGGCGGACCGCGCCTGGCCCCGGCGATCAGCCCCAACAAGACCTGGGCCGGGCTGGGCGGGGGCGTCATCGCCGCCGGGGCATTCGGCGCGGTGATGCACGGCTTCGGGCTGCCCGTCCGCCTCGCCGCCGCGACGCCGCTGCTCGCCGTCGTCGCCCAGGCCGGCGACCTGTATGAAAGCGCGCTCAAGCGGCGGGCCGGCGTCAAGGATTCGGGCACGCTGCTGCCCGGCCATGGCGGCGTGCTCGACCGGCTCGACGGGCTGGTCCCCGTCGCGCCGCTCGCCGCGCTGTTCGTCGTCACGCCAGAATTGATTTCAGGGCTCCTGTCATGAAAACCGTTACCATCCTGGGCGCGACCGGCTCGATCGGCACCTCGACGCTCGACCTGATCGAGCGCGAGCCGGAACGCTTCCGCGTCGTCGCGCTGACCGCCAATTGCGATGTCGAGCGGCTGGCGACGGCGGCGATCCGCACCCGCGCGGCCTTTGCGGCGGTGGCGGACGCAAGCTGCCTGCCGGCGCTGCGGGAGGCGCTGGCGGGCACCGGCATCGCGGCCGGCGGCGGACCCGAGGCGGTGTGCGAAGCCGCGCGGATGCCGGTCGACTGGACGATGGGCGCAATCGTCGGCTGTGCCGGGCTCAGCCCGATCATGGCCGCGATCGAGCAGGGGAGCACCGTCGTCCTTGCCAACAAGGAGCCGCTGGTGTCGGCGGGCGACGTCATCCTGGCCGCCGCCGCGCGGTCGGGCGCGACGCTGCTGCCTGCCGATTCGGAGCATAACGCCATCTTCCAGTGCTTCGACTTCGCCCGGCCCGAGCGGATCCGCCGCGTCATTCTGACCGCGAGCGGCGGGCCGTTCCGCGATTTCACGCGCGACCAGATGGCGCAGGTGACGCCCGAACAGGCGGTGGCGCACCCCAACTGGTCGATGGGGGCCAAGATCTCGGTCGATTCGGCGACGCTGATGAACAAGGGGCTCGAACTGATCGAGGCGGCGCGGCTGTTTCCCGTCGCGCAGGCGCAGATCGAGATCGTGCTGCACCGCCAGTCGGTCATCCATTCGATGGTCGAATATGTCGACGGGTCGATGCTGGCGCAGCTCGGCCCATCAGACATGCGCGTGCCGATCGCGCACACGCTCGCCTGGCCCGACCGGATGGCGACGCCGATGCCGCCGCTCGACCTGGTCGCGGTGGGGCGGCTCGATTTCGAGGCACCCGACGCGGACCGCTTCCCGGCGCTGCGCCTCACCCGCGCCGCGTTGATCGCCGGCGGGGCCAAGCCGGCGATCCTGAACGCCGCCAACGAGGTCGCGGTCGCCGCGTTCCTCGATCGCCGGATCGGCTTCCTCGAAATTGCCGCAATCGTCGAGGATACCCTGGCGGGCTATGATCCGGAGGACCCGCTGACGCTCGAAGCCGTGCTGGGTGTCGATGCGGAAGCGCGCCGGGTCGCGCGGGAACGAGTAAAGGATTGCGTGCATTGACCGAAGCGCCGGGGTTCCTGTTGTACGCGGTCGCATTCGTGCTCGTGATCGGGCCGCTCGTCTTCGTGCACGAGCTGGGCCATTATCTGGCGGGCCGCGCCTTTGGCGTGAAGGCGGAGGTGTTCGCGATCGGTTTCGGCCATGAAGTCGCCGGCTTCACCGACCGGCGCGGCACGCGCTGGCGTTTCGGCTGGCTGCCGCTCGGCGGCTATGTCCGCTTTGCCGGCGACATGAACCCCGCCAGCCAGCCCGACCCGGAGTGGCTGGCGCTGCCCCCCGCCGAGCGTGCCCAGACCTTTCAGGCCAAGCCGCTGTGGCAGCGCGCGATCATCGTTGCCGCGGGCCCGGCGATCAATTTCGTCGCCGCGATCCTGATCCTGATGGGTTTTGCGCTGGCCTATGGCGAGGCGCGCACGCCGCCAGTGATCGAACGCGTGGTGGCGGGCAGCGCCGCGGCACAGGCGGGGCTGCGATCGGGCGACCGGATCGTCGCGCTCGCGGGTCGCCCGGTCGAGACGTTCGACGAGATCGCCCGCTTCGTCAAAATCCGTCCGGCTGAGACGGTCGGCATCGATGTGGTCCGCGCGGGCGCGCCGCTTCGCCTGTCGGCGAAGATCGGCGTGGAAACGCAGCAGGACCGCTTCGGCAACGTCTATCGCATCGGCCAGCTGGGCGTGGAGCGCGGCACCGCGGTGGCCCGGCCGGTCAGCCTGGTCGAGGCGCCGGCAGTGGCGCTGCGCCGATGCGGATCGATCGTGACGATGATGGTCGACACGCTGGGCCAGGTGATCACCGGACGCCGTTCGGTCAAGGAACTGGGCGGGCCGTTGAGCATCGCGCGCGCATCGGGCGAGCAGCTGGCGCTCGGCCTGCCGGACTTCCTGTTCCTGGTTGCGCTGGTTTCGATTAATCTGGGATTCATCAACCTGTTGCCAGTCCCGATGCTGGATGGCGGCCATCTGCTGTTCTACGCGTTGGAGGGCGTACGGCGGCGGCCGGTGGAGCCGCAGGTCATGGAATGGGCGTTTCGCGGCGGGCTGGCGGCGCTGCTGGCGTTGATGGTGCTCGTCACGGTCAACGATCTGGGATCGTTCGGGGTGTGGCGGAACCTGGCCGGGTTGATCGGCTAAAGCGGTTGGTGCAGGGCGTGCGCGACAAGCGCGGGCGGTTTTTCCGGTTTTGAGGTTTATGGTGAGAGCGAAGACGGTTTCCAAATATACGGCGTCGACCGCGATGCTGCTTGCCGGCAGCATGTTGGCGGGCGTCCCGCTGTCGGGCGACGCGCTGGCCCAGACCGCACCGGCCCCCGCGCCGGCACCCACCACGACCGCCCCCGAGCCGCCACAGGCCGCCGCGCCCGCGACCTCGCCCCAGGTGCGCACGATCCGTTCGCTGCGCGTCGAAGGGTCTCTGCGCATCGAGCCCGAGACGGTGCTGTCCTATACCAAGCTGCGCGTCGGCGAGCCCTATACCAGCGAGACGGTCGACCAGGCGATCAAGGACCTTTATGCCAGCGACCTGCTGGCCGACGTGTCGATCGAGGGCGTCGAGACGGGCGACCTGATCATCCGCACGCGCGAAAACCCGATCATCAACCGCGTCGTGCTGGAAGGCAACAAGCGGCTGAAGAACGACAAGATCCTGCCCGAGATCAAGCTCGCCCCGCGCCAGATCTTCACGCGCAGCGGCGTGCGGAGCGACGTTGCGCGCATCATCGAGCTCTATCGCCGCCAGGGCCGCTTCGCCGCGTCGGTCGAGCCGCAGATGGTGTCGCTCGACCAGAACCGCGTCGACGTGATCTTCGAGATCAACGAGGGCCCCAAGTCGAAGGTTCGCCAGATCAATATCCTCGGCAACGAGAAATATGACGACGACACGCTGCGCGGCGAGATGGCGACCAAGCAGTCGCGCTGGTTCCGCCTGTTCAGCTCGAACACCAGCTACGACCAGGACCGGCTGGCCTATGACCAGCAGAAGCTGCGCCAGTTCTACCTGACCGAGGGCTATGCCGATTTCCGCGTGATTTCCGCGGTCGCCGAGCTGACCCCGGACAAGGAAGATTTCATCATCACCTATGTCGTCGAGGAAGGCCCGCGCTACAAGTTCGGCGAGGTCACCGTCGACAGCGCGATCCGCGATTTCGACGACGAGGCGCTCGCCAAGACGCTGCCGATCAAACAGGGCGACTGGTACAACGCCAAGCTGGTCGAGGATTCGCTCGACCAGCTGAGCGAATATGCCGGCCTGTTCGGCTATGCCTATGCCGACGTCCGGCCCGAATATAAGCGCGACCGCGAAGCGCTGACGATGACGCTGTCCTTCCAGCTCGCGGAGGCCAACCGGACCTATGTCGAGCGTATCGACATCACCGGCAACACCTTGACCCAGGACAAGGTCATCCGCCGCGAGATGCGGGTGGCGGAAGGCGACGCGTTCAACACGTTCCTGGTCAAGCGTTCACAGGACCGCATCAACTCGCTCGGCTATTTCCAGGACAAGTTCGAGATCGAGCGCAAGGAAGGGTCGGCCCCGGACCGCGTCGTCCTCGCCGCCAACGTCGAGGAACGGTCGACGGGCGAATTGTCGCTGTCGGCAGGTTTCTCGAGCCTGGAGCGGTTCATCCTCCAGGGCGCGATCCGCCAGCGCAATTTCCGCGGGCGCGGCCAGGACCTGCGCGCCGAGGTCAGCTATTCCTCGTTCCAGAAATCGGCCGAGGTCGGCTTCACCGAACCTTTCCTGTTCGACAAGCCCATCCTGCTCGGCGGCACGATCTTCCGCCGCGACTTCAATTCGTTCAACTTCATCAACAACGATCGCAACACCACGTTCTCGCAGGTGTCGACCGGCTTCTCGATCGTCAGCGGCGTGCCGTTGACCGAGTTCTGGCAGCTGTCGGGCCGCTACACGCTGCAGCAGGACGACGTGACGCTGGACGAGGACCTGTTCTTCACCAACGGGGTGTGCGACCCGCTGCGCGCCGGGCGATTCCTGTGCGACCAGATCGGCAACCGGCTGACGTCGAGCATCACGCTGGCGCTGATCTTCAGCAACCTGAACAGCCGCCTTCGCCCGACGCGGGGGCAGCAGCTGTCGCTGTCCGGCGATTTCGCCGGCCTGGGCGGCGATGTCCGCTATCTGCGCGGCCGGGTCGATTTCGACAAATACTGGTCGTTCGGGCGCGGCTGGGTGCTCTCGGTCGGGGCCGAGGGCGGATATATCAAGTCGTTGCAGGATAGTCCGGGCGAAGGCATCGATCCGGTCCGGATCATCGACCGCTTCTATCTGGGCGAACCGCAGTTCCGCGGCTTCCAGATCCGCGGCGTCGGGCCGCGCGTCCAGCGCCTGTTCTTCTCCGGCATCGATCCGCAGACGGGCGTCCAGGAGCTGTTGACCGGACGTCGCGACCGGACCGACGATCCGCTCGGCGGTCGCGCCTATTATCTCGGCAAGATCGAGCTGGAGCCGCCACTGGGTGCCAGCGTGGCCGAGCTCGGGCTGCGTCCTTCGGTCTTCGTGCAGGTCGGCGCGCTGTTCGGCGTGACCCGCCCGATCCTCCAGGCGCCGCAGGCGACCGATCCGAACGGCGCACCGCTGTTTATCGGCCGCAATGCCGACGGCACCTTCTCGTCCACGACCGCGGCGACCGACGCGGCCGGCAACGCCAACGCGCCGCAGCTCCAGTTCATCGAGCGTTTCCTGGGGGATTCCCCGCGGCCACGCGTCTCGGTGGGCGTCGGCGTCAACTGGAACTCACCGTTCGGGCCGCTCCGGCTCGACCTTGCCAAGGACATCCTCTCGGTCGAGGGCGATGACCCCAAGCTCTTCACTTTCAACGTAGGGACTGCATTCTAATGCGTATTGCCAAGACTTCTCTTGTTGCCGCGGCGTCGTTCGCCGCGCTTGCCGCCACGCCGGCGATGGCCCAGCGGATTCCCGCGGCCACCGTCGCCGTGGTCGACAGCGAGCGCGTGCTGCGCGACTGCACCGCGTGCCGCGCCGCCAACACCCAGCTCCAGGGCCAGGTGACCTCGCTCCAGCAGCTCGCGCAGCAGCTGAGCACGCCGCTGCAGACCGAGCAGCAGCAGCTTCAGACCGCGATCGACGCCGCCAAGGGCAATCCGGACGCCGCGCTCCAGCAGCGTGTCCAGGCGTTCCAGACGCGCCAGCAGTCCGCGCAGCGCCAGGTCGCCGAGCAGGAAAACACCGTCCAGCGCAACGCCGCCTATGTCCGCCAGCAGATCGTCGAGAAGATGCTGCCGATCGTCCAGCAGGTCGCGCAGCAGCGCGGCGCGCAGATTGCGGTCGATCGCGGCAGCGTGCTGTTTTCCGCACCGACCGTCGACATCACCGACGGCGTGCTGACGACACTCAACCAGCAGCTCGCGAGCGTCAGCGTGACCGCGCCGCCGCCGCCGCAGCGTCCCGCCGCCGGCACCGCGCCCGCCGGCACCCCGGCACCGGCGACGCCGCGGCCCGAGGGTCGGTGAGCGACGCGGCCGATACCCCGACCGCCATCGGCCCGCTCGATATCCGGCGGGTGATGGCGGCGTTGCCGCATCGCTACCCGATGCTGCTGGTCGACCGGGTCGAGGACCTCATCCTCGACCGGTCGATCCGCGCGACCAAGGCGGTGACGATCAACGAGGGATTTTTCCAGGGGCATTTCCCCGACCGGCCGATCATGCCCGGCGTGCTGATCGTCGAGGCGCTGGCGCAGGCGGCCGGCATCCTGGCGGTCGAGAGCCTGGGCCTCGCCGGTTCGGGCAAGCTCGTCTACTTCATGGCGATCGAGCAGGCCAAGTTCCGCAAGCCCGTCGAGCCGGGCGTGCTGCTGACCCTCGACGTCGCCTTTGTCCAGAAACGCGCCACGGTGTGCAAGTTCGAGGGCCGGGCGCTGCTCGGCGATCAGCTCGCCGCCAGCGCCGCGTTCACCGCAATGATCGCCGACGCGCCGTCGGCGTGAAATTCTGGCTAATCGAGCACACGCCGTCATCGTGGGACCAGAACCTTCCGTCATCCCGGGTCAAGCCCGGGGTGACAGTCTTTCTTGGTGTTCTGCAACCCCGCGTGGTTGCAATTCGCAAAGTCGGCGTGTAGTGCGCCGCCTTCCTTGTCCGGCTGGTCGGAAACCAGCCACTGACGGAGCATGACGACGTGAAGAAAGATACCCACCCCGATTATCACATGATCAAGGTGCAGATGACCGACGGCACCGTGTTCGAAACGCGCTCCACCTGGGGCAAGGAAGGCGACACGATGCAGCTCGACATCGACCCGCTGGCGCATCCGGCGTGGACCGGCGGCAACCAGCGCCTGCTCGATTCGGGTGGCCAGGTCGCGCGCTTCAACAAGCGGTTCGGCGGGCTCTCGCTCGGCAAGAAGTAAGGCGGGAAGCGGCCGCCGCGCCATGCGCGGTGCCGCCCCGGCCTTCGGCCCTCACGCAATCGGGACTGGTCGCTCGACCGCGAGGTCGGGCGGGCCACGTCGCGCCAGTCGCTGGCGGCGCCGCTCGGCGAGCACGGGGCCAAGCCGCTCGGCGAAATAGCGGTCGCACCCGATACAGGGGTTGGCAAACGCGCGCCCCAAAGGATCCGCCGTCGCGGCGCGTGCGCGGAAGTCGTCGCGCGACCATCCCGACGCCAGCCCCATCCCCTCGGGATCGCCGCGATTGATCGACTGGAGCGCAGCTTCGTCGCGCAGGTCGGCGAGAATGTCGAGCAACCGCTCCTCGGTCAGATTGCCGAGCGGCGCGGCGGTCTTGAGACAGCAGGGATAGAGCGAGCCGTCGGGTTCGATCGCCACTTCCGATCCCGCGCGACCGATGTCGAGGAAGCCCTTGCCCCCCGACCAGCGCGCGCAGAAGTTTGTCGTATAGTCCGCCGTGGACAGGCCGTTCAGCCATGCCCGGCCGCGCGGCCAGATCTCACCGATCCACAGGTCGGGTTGCGCCCCGAAGAAGAGGAAGGTTGGCGTGGCGCGCGGCACCGGGCGCGGGTCGCCGGGCGTGATTTCGACCATGCCGTGATGCGTCATCATCGCGCGCAGCCGGTCCATCAGGCGGAACTTTGCCTGACCTGCATGGCCCGCGTGGTGATCGTCGATGCTGGCAACCGCGACCGTGTCGACCCCGCGCGCCAGCATGTCCGCAAGCAGGTCGTCGGTCAGGATGTCGCCCGTCGTCTGGACCGAGATGCGCGGACGTGCCGCGCCCCAGCGATCCGCGATCCCGGCGAGGAGGGGGTGGAACAGCCGCTGGCGCACCCCGTCGATCAGCAGCTCGCCGCCGGCAAGGACGAGCTGGGTCGGGTGCCAGCGTCCGCCCGCGTCACGCCAGCGCATGTCGTCGGGCAGATTGGCGAGAATGCGGGGAATCGCCCGCTCGCCCTGCGCCAAGACCGCATCGAGCGCGCCGCGAACATAGGGGCGGAAGCGGTCGTCATAGCAGTGCCGGCAGCGCCGATGGCAGGCGAAGGTCACCACCCAGTAGATCGATTGCACGCACGCCCCCAATTTGTCGCCCGCCCGACACGCCCGATGCCTTGACGGGACCGGACGAACTGCTGACGATCCCGCTCAACGAACAAAAGGGCGAACAATGTGGTTCGACTCCCTTACGCAGAAGGTTACAACGGTCGAAGATATACTTTGTGTTGGCCAATCCGCTGGACACCGCTTACACCGTAAAAGGAACAGGGCCGAAGGTTCCATCGTATCGGCACGGGTATTTTTCAAATTCTTGCGTTGATTTGAGGAGAGGGCGTTGATCAGAAGAATCGCGATCCTGGGACTGATCGGCGTACTGGTCGTCGCGTTTTTCTACTTCGATATCGGCAGCTTGCTGACTCTCGAAAGCCTGAAACGCAGCCAGTCGGAGTTTGCGGGCTATTACGAGCGGTCGCCGCTGACCGTGATCGCGGTCTTTTTCCTGGTCTATGTCGCGGTGACCGGCGCGTCGCTGCCGGGCGCGGCGATCCTGACGCTGGCGGCTGGCGCGCTGTTCGGACTCGTGCTCGGCACGGTCATCGTCTCGTTCGCATCGTCGATCGGTGCCACGCTCGCCTTCCTCGCGTCGCGCTACCTGTTCCGCGACCTGGTGCGCGCGCGCTTCGGCGACCGGCTGCGCGCCATCGATGCGGGCGTGGCGCGCGACGGGGCATTCTATCTGTTCACGCTGCGGCTGGTGCCGGCATTCCCGTTCTTCCTAGTCAACCTGCTGATGGGCCTGACCACGATCCGGGTCGGGACCTTCTATCTGGTCAGCCAGGCCGGGATGTTCGCGGGCACGGCGGTGTTCGTGAATGCCGGCACCCAGCTGGCCGCCATCGAGTCGCTCGCGGGGATCGCGTCGCCGGGGTTGATCGCGTCGTTCGTCGCGCTGGGCATCTTTCCGTGGATCGCGCGCGGCGTGGTCGGTTGGATCAAGGCGCGGCAGGTCTATGCCAAATGGCAACGCCCGCGACGGTTCGACCGCAATCTGGTGGTGATCGGCGCGGGGGCGGGCGGGCTCGTCTCCGCCTATATCGCCGCGGCGGTGAAGGCGAAGGTGACGCTGGTCGAGGCGCACAAGATGGGCGGCGACTGCCTCAATTATGGCTGCGTGCCGTCAAAGGCGCTGATCCGCAGCGCCAAGACCGCGCACCAGATGCGTAGCGCCAGCCATTACGGCCTGACCGACACGCCGCCGATCGTCCCCTTTCCCGCGGTGATGGCGCGCATCCAGCAGGTGATCCGCGACATCGAGCCGCACGACAGCGTCGAACGCTATACCGGGCTAGGGGTCGAGGTGATCCAGGGCTATGCGACGATCGTCGGTCCCTGGACCGTCGCGATCAAGCGCAACGACGGCGGCGAGGAACGGCTGACCACGCGCGGCATCGTCATCGCGACCGGCGGCACCCCGTTCGTCCCGCCGATCCCGGGGCTGGAAGACGTGAGCTACGTCACCAGCGACACGATGTGGGACCGTTTCGCCGAACTCAGCGAGATGCCGGCGCGGATCGTCGTGCTCGGCGGCGGGCCGATCGGATGCGAGCTGACCCAGAGCTTCGCGCGGCTGGGCGCACAGGTGACGCAGGTGGAGATGGCCCCGCGGCTGATGACGCGCGAGGACCCCGACGTGTCGGAACTGGTCGAAACGCGGTTCCGGGCCGAGGGCGTCGATGTCCGCACCGGCAGCCGGGCGGTCCGGTGCGAGCGGCGCGGCGACGGCACGCAATGGCTGATCGTCGAGCGCGACGGCGCGACCGAGGAAATCACGTTCGACCAGTTGATCGTCGCGGTCGGGCGCGTCGCCCGGCTGACCGGCTATGGCCTGGAGGCGCTGGGGATCGAGACCGGGCGGACCGTGATCACCAACGAATATCTCCAGACGCTCTATCCCAACATCTACGCCGCCGGCGATGTCGCCGGGCCGTACCAGTTCACCCATGTCGCCGCGCATCAGGCCTGGTATGCGGCGGTCAATTCGCTGTTCGGCCAGTTCCGCCGCTACAAGGCGGATTACCGGGTCATTCCGTGGGTGACCTTTACCGACCCCGAAGTCGCACGCGTCGGCTTGAGCGAGAGCGATGCACACGAAAAGGGCGTGGCGCACGAGGTCACCCGGTTCGAGCTGCACGAACTGGACCGTGCGATCGCCGACGGGGCGACGCACGGCTTCGTCAAGGTGCTGACCCCGCCGGGCAAGGACCGGATCCTCGGCGTGACCATCGTCGGCGACCATGCCGGCGAGATCATCGCCGAATATGTGCTGGCGATGAAGCACGGCATCGGCCTCAACAAGCTGCTCGGCACGATCCACAGCTATCCGACGATGGCCGAGGCCAACAAATATGTCGCGGGGGAATGGAAGCGCGCGCACGCACCGCAGGGCGTGCTGCGCTGGCTGGAACGCTATCATGGCTGGATGAGAGGATGACGACGATGCGCCGGTTGCTGTTGGTCCTGTTGATGCTGTTCGCGCCCGCCGCCGCGCAGGCGCAGGGGTTCGACCATGGCGGATGGGACGCGCTGGTGAAGCGGCACGTGGTCGTCGTCCGCGGCGGCGCGTCGTCGCAGGTCCGCTATGACGGCATGGCGCGCGACCGCGCCGCGCTGAAAGGCTATCTGGCCTCGGCGGCGAAGGTCAGCCGCGCGACCTTTGACGGCTGGTCCAAGCCCGATCAGCTCGCTTTCCTGATCAACGTCTATAACGCCGCGACGGTCGATCTGGTGCTGACCGGCTATCCGGGCATCGCGTCGATCCGCGATCTGGGCAGCCTGATCCAGGGCCCGTGGTCGAAGCCCGTCGTCAGTCTGTTCGGCAAGATGGTCACGCTGGACAATATCGAGCACGACATGATCCGCGGCAGCGGGCGTTACAACGATCCGCGCATCCACTTTGCGGTCAATTGCGCGAGCATCGGCTGTCCGGCGCTGGCGACCTCCGCCTATCGCGGCGCGACGCTCAACGCGCAGCTGGAGGCGGCGACGCGCGCCTTTCTGGGCGACCGGACTCGCAACCGCGTGCAGGGCAACGGGGTCGCGGTGTCGAGCATCTTCAAATGGTATCGCGGCGATTTCGAGAAGGGCTGGCGCGGCGCGCGCAGCCTGCCGGCGTTCCTGGCGCTTTATGGCGACCGGCTCGGGCTGAGCCCCGCCGCGACCGCGCAGGCCAAGGCCGGCAAGCTGAGCATCAGCTATCTCGATTACGACTGGCGGCTGAACAAGGCGGGCTGAGCGCGGCCGCGTCCATCAGTCGCGCCGCGCCGTAGCTGCCCCGCGTCCGGCTTCCATCGGAAAGACCTTCCTTGCGCATCGCAACTATCCGTTCCCGTCTACGCCGACCGTCGCTCGCGATCCTCATGCTGGGCGCGGTCGCGGCCGGCGCAGGGCCGGCGACCGATGCGGACGATTTCGGCCGGTTCGACATGGGCAGCGCGGGCTGGTCGGTCGTGGCGATCGACAAGCGGGTACCGAAGACCGAGTATCGGCTGGTGCGTGAGCGCGGCATCGCGGCCATCGCCGCGCGCGCGGTGCGCAGCCAGGCGCTGTTCGCGCGCGAGGTCGACTTCGCGCTCGACGCGACGCCGGTCCTGTGCTGGCGCTGGCGCGTGGCGGGCGTGATCGAGGCCGCCGACATCCGCAGCCGGAAGGGCGATGATCAGGCGGCGCGGATCTTCGTCGGCATCGACCTGCCGCGCGACGCGATGTCGGCGGGCACGCGGATGAAGCTGGCGATCGGCCGCGCGCGCTTCGGCAAGCTGCTGCCCGACGGGGCGCTCAACTATGTCTGGGACAACAAGGCCCCGGTCGGAACGGTGGTGCCCAATGCCTATACCGACCGCGCGCGCATGTTCGTGCTCCAGTCGGGCAATCTGCGCGCGGGGCAATGGGTCAGCGAGCGGCGCGACGTCGCCGCCGACCTGAAGCGCGCGTTCGGCACCGACATGGGCCGGATCGCGCTGATCGCGGTGGCGACGGATACCGACAATACCGGGGCGACGGCCGAGGCCGCCTTTGCCGACCTCCACCTCGTCAGGCGGGGTCAGCCGTGCCGGTTCTGACGCGAAAGGCCGGATGACCGGCGGGGCGGATCGATCGAAATGGGAAGAAGGGGGACATGTTGAAACACAACAGCTACCGGCGCGGACTGATGATCGCGGCGTGCATCGGCGTCGCGACCCCCGCCACCGCGATCGCGCAACAGGCGGGCATCCAGATCACGGTGCTGCGCGACGATGGCGGCGCACCCGTCGCGGGCGCACAGGTGACGGTGGAAAATCCCGATATCGGCCAGTCGCGGGTGGTCACCACCGATGCCAATGGCCGCGCGCGCATCGACGGCATCACCACCGCCGGACGCTATCGGGTCACGGTCGCGGCGGGCGACGACCACGGTCCGATCGCGGTCGACGGGGTCGAACTGCGTTCGGGCGACATCCGCGCGGTCACGCTGGCGGTCGGTCCGGGGGAGGGGGACGTGATCGTCACCGGCCGCCGCGCGGTCACCAACATCAACACCGTCAATGCCGAGATCGCGGGCACGTTGCCCGAGGAAACGCTGCGCGCACTGCCGATCGAGGGGCGCGACGTGATCACCGCGCTGGTGCGGCTGCCCAATGTCGTGCCGTCGACGGGCTTTTTTCCCGAAGCCCCGGTGATCTCAATCAACGGCGCCAATGGCCTGTTCACCAATTACCTGATCGACGGGCTCGACAATAACGAGAATTTCCTGGGCGGGCCGAAATTCCCGGTGCCGCTGGGCTTCACTCGCGAGGTGACCGTGCTGGCCAACAGCTATTCGGTCGCATACGGGCGCACCGCCAATGGCGTGGTGAACTATACCTCGCCATCTGGCAGCAACGACCTGCACGGCGAGACCTATCTGCTCGTGCGTCCCGGTAGGCCGCTCGACGCGCGGTCGGCCTTTCCGCGCCGCGACCTGACGGGCAATCCGGTGGGCGAGAGCTTCGAACGCTATCAGGGCGGCGGTGCGATCGGCGGCGCGCTGCAGCGCGACCGGACCTTCTTCTACGTCAATTTCGAATATACCCGCGACAGCAACACCAATATCGTCGATGCGCCGGTACTGGGCACGGTCGGCAACGTCACCGGGAACAACCGCTTCCTTCTCGGCTCTTTCCGCATCGACCACCGGCTGACCGAGGACTGGAACGTCGCGCTGCGGGGGAATTTCGGTCGCGTGTCGATCGAGCGGCCGGGGGGATCGCTGGGCGGCGGCAACGTCACCTTTCCCTCGGCGGGATCGAGCGAGGAGCGCAATTCGACGCTGGTCGCGCTGTCGGCGGCCTATGCGGGCGACGTGTGGAGCTATGACGGCGCGCTGCAATATAGTCGCTTTCGCTGGGACTATGGCCGGCCGGTCAATGGCGCGGGGCCGCAGGTGGCGATCCGCGACCAGAGCGGGCTGACCATCGGCGTGGTCGGGCACCCCGGTTTCGTCTTCGACGACCTGGAGGAAACGTGGCAGACGCGCCATCGCCTGCAGCGCCGGTTGGGCGACCACCGGGTGTCGGCGGGGATCGACGTCATCCATTCGGACTTCGCGCTGCTGGGCGGCGGCAATGTCGACGGCAATTTCACCGTCGAGCTGACCCCCGCGCAGATCGCCACGCTCAACGCGCGCGGGCTGGGCCTCGACCTGGCGGCCGCCGACGTGCTCACCCTTAACCCGCGCGTCATCGACTATTCGGTCGAATTGCGGCCACAGACCTTTGGCACCGGCCAGACGCTGTTCGCCGCCTATGTCGAGGATGAATGGCAGATCGGGCCGAAGCTGACCGCGACGCTGGGACTGCGCTGGGACTATGACAGCCTGACCGAACAGGGCGGGGGCGGCGCGGATTTCGACAATGTCGCGCCGCGCCTGGCGCTCAATTACAAGCTCGATGCGCGATCGGCGCTGCGTTTCGGGGCGGGACTGTTCACCGGCAAAATCCCCTACACGATCATTTCCGACGCGCTTCAGCGCAACACGACCGCCGCCGCGCTGCGCGCCCAGCTTGGCCAGTTGCAGCAGCGCGGGATCATCCGCAGCGGCGTCGATCTGGCCGCGCTGACCTTTGACGGCAACCTGACCGTGTCGCCGGGCTGCGCGACGGTCAGCGCCTGTCCGCCGCCGCAAGCGGTGCAGGGGCTGCGCGACACCGCGCTGATCAACGAAGCGCGCATCCTGAACCCGGATGGCTATGACAATCCCTATGCGCTGCAGCTCAGCGGCGGGTATCAGTTCCAGGCGTCGGCCAAGCTGTCGATCGCGGTCGATCTGATCTACAACCGCTCCTATGATCTGGTGCGGCTGCGCGACCTGAACGCGCCCGCGCCGTTCACGCCCAATCTGGCGGCGCTGACCGAGGCCAATATCGCGCGGCTGCGCGCATTGCCCGACAATGCCGCGCGGATCGCGCTGGCGAGCCAGCTGGGGCTGGTGCGCACCCAGGCTGTGGCCGATGCCAGCCGGCCGGTGGCGCTGGTGCCCGGTGGCGCACGCCAGATCACCGTCACCGAGAGCGGCGGGCGGTCGACCTATCGGGCGCTCAACCTTCAGGTGAACAAGGTGCGCGGCGGCGATTTCTATGATTTCCGGCTGTCCTACACCTGGTCGCGGCTGACCAACGATACCGACGACCTGAATTTCCGCGCGTCGAACAGCAATGACTTCGCCGCCGATTTCGGCCCGTCGGCCAACGACCGCCGCCATGTCGTCTCGGCATTCGGATCGCTCTATCCCGTCGACGGGCTGACGCTGACCGCCGCCGGGCTGTTCCAGTCGGGCCAGCCGGTCAATTTCATCCCCGACGCCGGCATTTTCGGGACGCAGGACCTGAACGGTGACGGCCAGTCGTTCGGCGAGGCGTTTGTCGGCAATTCGGACCGCTATCCGGGTGTCGGGCGCAACAGCGGGCGGCTGCCCTGGTCGACGCAGGTCGATATCGGCGCGCGCTATGCGCTCGATATCGGGCGCGGCGCGATCGAGTTCAGCGCGGACATCTTCAACCTGTTCAACGCCAACAACCGCTCCGGCTTTGCCAATGCGGCGAGCACGTCCAACCAGGTGCAGTTCGGCGGCGGCGCGCCGTTCGTACAGCGCAATGCCGGGCCGCCGCGCCAGTTCCAGTTCGGCGCGGCGTGGAAGTTCTGATAGGCCGGCCGCATGCTTGACGGGGTGGCGCAGTTTCGGGGGCTGATCGGCATCGCGCTGCTGCTCGGCCTCGCCTGGGCACTGTCGGAGGACCGGCGGGCGCGACCCGGCTGGCGATGGATGGCAGGTGCGCTGGCGCTGCAGCTGGTCATCGCCGTCGTGATCGTGCGCGTGCCGCCAGTGTGGGCGGCGATCGGGCTGGCCAACCGCGCGGTCACCGCGATCGAACAGGCAACGCGGGTCGGATCGAGCTACATGTTCGGCTATCTGGGCGGGGCGCCGTTGCCGTTCGAGCTGGCATCGGGGGCCGCGCCACCGGTGATCATCGCGTTCCAGATCCTGCCGCTGGTCATCGTGTTTTCCGCGCTGTCGGCGCTGCTGTGGCACTGGCGCGTCCTGAGCGTCATCGTGCGCGCGCTGTCCTGGGCATTGCAGCGCACGCTGGGCGTCAGCGGCGTGGTCGGGCTGGGGGCGGGGGCGACGGTGTTCTTGGGCGTGGTCGAATCGCCGCTGGTGCTGCGCGGCTATTTCGCCAGGATGCAGCGGTCGGAGCTGTTCGCGGTGATGGTGCTGACGATGGCAACGATCTCCGGCGCGATCCTGGTGCTCTATGCGCAGACGCTGGCAAAGACGGTGCCCGATGCGGTCGGCCACATGATCGCCGCCTCGCTCATCTCGCTGCCCGCCGCGCTGCTGGTCGCGCGGCTGATGGTCCCGGGCGGCGGCGATACGGCGGAGGACAGGGACGCGCCGGTGCTGCGCTATGACAGCAGCCTGGACGCGGTGATCCGCGGCACGATGGACGGGTTGCAGCTGTTCCTGGCGGTGATCGCGGTCATCATCACGGTGTTCGCGCTGGTCGCCCTGGTCGATCAAATGCTGAGCGCGCTGCCGCTGGTCGAGGGCGCGCCGGTGACATTGCGCCGCGCGCTGGGCTGGCTGTTCGCGCCGGTGATGTGGCTGCTGGGCGTGCCTTGGGAGCAGGCGGGAGCGGCGGGCGGGCTGATGGGGACCAAGGTCATCCTGAACGAATATGTCGCCTATCTCGATCTGGCCGCGCTGCCCGTCGATACGCTCGACGCGCGCAGCACGCTGATCGTCACCTATGCGCTGTGCGGTGTCGCCAATCTGGCGAGCATCGGCTTGCTGGTGTCGACCATCGCGACCTTGTGCCCGGAGCGGCGCGCCGAGGTGTCGGCGCTGGGCTTTCGATCGTGGATCGCGGGCAATTGTGCATCGGCGATGACCGGCGCGGTCATCGGCCTGGTCCATTTCGGCTAAGGTCGCGCGATGTTCGACGCGCGCCTGCGCCCGCTGATCGATCCGCCGCTCAACGCGATCGGGCGCGGGCTGGCACGCGCGGGCCTGAGCGCCAACATGGTGACCATCGCGGGGCTCGCGGTCGGGCTGGGCGGCGCGGCAGCGGTTGCGTGGCGGCACTACCTGCTCGCGCTGGCGCTCATCCTGGTCAGCCGGATGCTCGACGGGCTCGACGGCGCGGTGGCGCGGGCCACCACGAAAAGTGATTTCGGCGGCTATCTCGACATCGTCTGCGACTTTGCCTTCTATGTCGCGGTGCCGGTCGGCTTCGGGCTGGCGACGCCCGCCAACCTGCCCTCCGCGCTGGTGCTGGTCGCGACCTTCACCGTCACGGGCATCAGCTTCCTCGCCTTTGCCGTGCTGGCGGCGCAGCGGGGGATCGAGACGACCGCGCACGGCCAGAAGAGCTTTTTCTACAATAGCGGCCTTGCCGAGGGGGCGGAGACGATCGCGACCTTCGCCGCCATGTGCCTGTGGCCAGCGGGGTTCGCGTGGCTGGCGAGCGGCTATGCGGTGCTGTGCGTCCTGACCGTCGTGCAGCGCACGATCGCCGCGCATCATTTCCTGAAGCACGCGCCATGAGCGCGCCGCGCATCGTCCTGTTCGCGCGCTGGCCCGAGGCGGGGCAGGCAAAGACCCGGCTGATCCCCGCGATCGGTGCCAAGGCGGCGGCGGCGTTGCACGCGCGGCTGGTCGAACGCACGCTGGCGACGATGCGGCACAGCGGGCACCGTTTCGAGGTGCATTTCACCGGCGCACCCGCCGAGCAGTTCGCGCAATGGCTGGGCGACGATGTCACGCTGGTCGCGCAGGCGGCGGGCGATCTGGGCCGGCGCATGGCCGCGGTTGCGCCGCCCTGCGTCCTGATCGGCGCGGACATTCCGGACCTTGGCGCAGATCACCTGAACGATGCGGCGGATGCGGTCGCACGGGGGCGGACGGTGATCGGCCCGGCGGCGGACGGGGGCTATTATCTGATCGGGCTGCCCGCATCCGCGCCCGACCTGTTCACCGACATGGCGTGGGGGACGGCGCGGGTGCTGGCGGAAACGCTGGATCGGCTGGCGCGACGGGGTGTGGCCCCGGTGATGCTGCCGGCGCTGCACGATCTGGACCGGCCCGAGGATCTGGCGCGCTGGCAGGCGCTGGTGCCGCTGGCGGCGCCGTGAGCGCGGCGCGCGCGATCATCGCCAGGATGTGCCAGCTTGCCAGCACCACGCCGCGCAGCGTTCCCGACACTTTCGACCGGCCGATGCGGACGCGATAGTCGACCGGCACCTCAAGGCTGCGCAGGCCGTGCTGGGCGGCGCGGATCTGCATCTCGACCGTCCAGCCATAGGTCATCTCTCGCATCGCCAGCCGCCGCAGCGCGTCGGCGCGGATGGCGCGGAACGGCCCCAGATCGGTGTAGCGCACCCCCCAGATCCGCGCGATCAGCCAGCAGGCAAGCGCGTTACCCCAGCGTTGCTGGGGGGTCAGCGCGCCCGCCATCCGCCGCCCGCGCACGCGCGAACCGATCACCATGTCGGCATCGCCCGCACGAATCGGGTCGATCAGCCGCGCCATTTGTTCGGGATAGTCGCTGTGATCGCCGTCGAGGAAGACGAGGATGTCGGCACCGAGCCGACCGGCCTGCGCGATGCCGGCGCAGCAGGCGCGGCCATAGCCGGCGCGCGGCTCCGTCACCACGATGGCACCGCCCGCGCGCGCCACGGCAGCGGTGCCATCGGTCGAGCCATTGTCGGCGACGATGACATGATCGGCACAGCGCGGGATGGCGGCCAGCACATGCGGCAGCGCGGCGGCCTCGTCCCGGGCCGGGATGATGACGACGACGGTCACGCGCGGGCCCGCGTCCGTGCCCGTGTCTCATGCGCCAGCAGCAGCCAGGCCGGGCCGGCCGACAGCGCGGGGGCGAACCAGAACCATGCAGCCGGATCGGGGCGCAGCTGGACCCAGAAATCGAGATAATAGGCCGGGGCGCACGCCATCAGCGCGATCAGGCTGGCGCGCGGCTGGACGGTGGCGACCGGAACCAGCCACAGCGCGTACCAGGGATAGCCGGTCGGCCCGAGCAGCAGCAGCAGCAGGATGGCGGTGCCGGTGGCATGGATGCGCGCCAGCGGCTCAGCCGGGATGCGAAGCCAGACATGCGCGACATAGCCGGTCAGCAGCGCGGCGACGGCGAGCCGGACGGCCGCCCCGGGATCGGCGACCCACCCCTGGAGCAGCGCGACCGCGGCGGGGAAGGCGAGCGCGTTGCGCTGCCAGTCGGCGCTGTAGCGCGCCAGCCCGGAGTCGTCGGTCGCGACCGCGAGTTGCGGGGCGACGAGGAGCAGGGCAGCGGCGGCGATCGCGATGCCCGTCGCGATCGCGCGACGATCGCGGCGCAGCATCAGCGGCGCGACGAGCAGCGGCCACAGCTTGACCGCCGCCGCACCGGCGAGCGCGGCGGCCATGCGCCGGGTCCGCCCCGCGGCGAGCATCCACAGCGCGGCGGCGAGGAAGGGCAGCAGCAGCGCATCCATATGCGCGCTGTTCGCCAGTTCCTTGAGCGCGAGCGGGTGCCACCAATAGATTGCAAGCCATTGCGGCGGCCGCTTCAGTCTGGCCAGCGCGCCCAGCAGGAGCCCGGCGGTTGCCAGTTCGGCGATAAGCACGACGATCTTCCACCCGGTCAGCCGCCAGGGCGTCAGCCAGTGGCCGAGCGCAAAGCCGATCTGGGCGAGCGGGGGATAGATGGTCGCGATGTGCGGGTTGTTGATCCGCAACAGAATGTCGTGCCCGTCGCGCGCCAGCGTTTCATGGCCCGGCGGCGGCGGGGTCGGACGCAGACCCGCCTGCGCCAGCAATCGCTCGGCGAGCGGTGACGTCACGAACCGGGCGGGCGGGTGGCGATAGGGATTGCCCCCGTTCGCCACCACGGCACCGTCCCATTGATAGCGGTAGAAATCGTCCTCCAGAATGGGGACGCTGGGGATCAGGGCCAGGCGCGCGACCAGCCCGACCGCCAGGATGAACGCGACCGACCGGGCGGGCGTTGGATGGCCTTGCCGCGTCTCCCTGGAAAGAACGGCGATGAACCCGGCGAACAACAGGCCGGTGAGCGCGAATGCGGCGGTGAAGGCGAGCACCGGGCGTTCGCCCAGCGGGATGTCCCAGGCGAAGTGCGGCGCGAAGCCGATCAGCAGCACCGCGGTGCCGAGCGGGACAAGCGCGCCGGCGCGAACCGCGGTTGGCGTCAGGAACCGGCTCCGCCGCCGGCACCTGCGGTCGGGCGGAACCCGCCGTGCAGATCCTGGTCCGCGAAGCTGCGCTCGGCGAAGGCATTGAGGGTCAGCCGGTTGTCGGGCGCCAGCCGGGTCGCTGCGCCCAGCTTTGCCCCCAGCTTGTTGTCGGCGAGCGACCGCAAATGCATGAGCAGCGCGGCGTCGTCGCCGCCCAGGTGCGCGCGGCGATCGAGCACGAAGCGCGGGATCGTCGCGGCGTCGGCCTTGGTCCGAACGACGCCGGAGCGGTTGATGAAGCCGCGCGCCGCCGCCGCGAGATCGGCATCGAGCGTCGCGCCGCGATAGGCCTGGCGCGGAAAGGCAGGCGCTTCGCGTACCGGCAACGGAAGGCCGTAGACGATGTGGGGGTGCCCCGCGGCGCGGGCCAGCACGATCGCGTCGATGTCGGCGATCGAGAGGTCGACGCCGGCCACGTTCGCCATGCGGGCGGTCAGGAACGCGTTGCCGGGTTCGAGCCACTGGGCGGGCTTGGCCGACGGAAACTGCTGGGCGGTCGCCTTGATCAGCAGCAGCGTGCGAAAGTTGAGCCAATAGGCCAGCTGCTCATCGGCGTTCAGACCCCGCGGGTCGATACCGCTGAACGCCGAAACGAGCTGGTCGATGACTCGTTCGCCGTCGCCCTTCAGCGCGCTGTAGCGCACCGTCGTGGAGCTGCCCTCGTCAACCACGATCGCGTTCAGCACGTCGTCGACGACCTTGTAATTGATCGGTGCGCTTGTGGCGGGGGCAGGGGCGACGAAGGGGGCCAGATGCGCCTGATCGACGGTCAGTTCGCCCGCCGAGGGCATTGCTGTGCCGATAAGGGCGAGAAGCGGTGCGGCGGCGAGCAGAAGCGCCGGGCGATAGGATCGGGTGAAGCTGGGCATCGAGGGGTCTCCTGCTGGCAGGCGCGTTGCCCGAGGGTTCGCCGGCGCGGCCGAAACGGTTACGCCGGGCGTCGTCAGAATTAGCATGCCGGCGCTCGCCCGGCTTTGCGCAACCCTGCTAAATTCGTGGCGGCCGGTTCAGAACAGGCCGTCGATCTGGCCATCGGCGTCGATCCGGATCGCCTCGGCAGCGGGCGTGCGCGGGAGGCCGGGCATCGTCATCAGGTCGCCGCAGATCGCGACGACGAACCCCGCGCCCGCCGCCAGCCGCACCTCGCGCACCGTCACGACATGGCCGGTCGGCGCGCCGAGCAGCGCGGGGTCGGTCGAGAAGCTGTATTGCGTCTTGGCCATGCAGACGGGCAGGCGGCCGTGGCCTTCGCTTTCCCAGCGTTTCAACTGGGCGTGGACGGCGGGGGAGGCCACCGCTTCCTCGGCGCGGTAGATGCGGGTGGCGACCGTGTTGATCTTGGCGAACAGCGGCAGGTCGTCGTCATAGAGCGGCGCGAACTGGCCGGCGTCCCTGTCGGCAAGTGCGGCGACCGCATCGGCCAATTCGACCGCGCCCGCGCCGCCCTCGGCCCAGTGGCGGCACAGGATCGCGCGACTGCCGTGCGCGGCCGCGACCTCATTCAGCACGGCGAGCTCGGCATCGGTGTCGGTGCCGAAATGGTTGATCGCGACCACGGCAGGAACGCCGAACTGGCGGATATTCTCCAGATGGCGGATCAGGTTGACCGATCCGCGCCGCACCGCGTCGACATCTTCGCGCGCCAGATCGCCCTTGGCCACGCCGCCGTTCATCTTGAGCGCGCGCACGGTCGCGACGATCACCGCCGCGCTGGGGGTAAGCCCCGCCTGGCGGCATTTGATGTCGAAGAACTTCTCCGCGCCCAGGTCCGCCCCGAATCCCGCTTCGGTGACGACATAATCGGCGAGGCCCAATGCGGCGCGGGTCGCGATCACCGAGTTGCAGCCATGCGCGATGTTGGCGAACGGGCCACCATGGATCAGCGCGGGATTGCCGGCGAGCGTCTGGACCAGGTTGGGCTTGATCGCCTGGGCCAGCAGCACCGCCATCGCGCCGCTCGCCTTCAGGTCGGCGGCGGTGACCGGGCGGCGATCGCGCGTGTAGGCGACGACGATGCGCCCCAGCCGTGCCTCCAGATCGTCGAGATCGCGCGCGAGGCACAGGATCGCCATGACTTCGGACGCCACGGTGATGTCGAAGCCGCTTTCGCGCGGGAAGCCGTTGGCGGTGCCACCGATCGACTGGACGATGTCGCGCAGCGCGCGGTCGTTCATGTCGAGGACGCGCCGCCACACCACGCGGCGCACATCGATATCGAGCGCGTTGCCCCAATGGATATGGTTGTCGATCATCGCGGCGAGCAGGTTGTGCGCGCTGGTGATCGCGTGGAAATCGCCGGTGAAATGGAGGTTGATGTCCTCCATCGGCACCACCTGGGCATAGCCGCCGCCGGTCGCGCCGCCCTTGGTGCCGAAGCACGGCCCGAGCGAAGGTTCGCGCAGCACCAGCATCGTGCGCCGCCCGTTCAGGTTGAGCGCGTCGGCCAGGCCGACCGACGTGGTGGTCTTGCCCTCGCCGGCGGGCGTGGGGTTGATCGCGGTGACGAGGATCAGCCTGCCCGCGCGGCCCTGTGCGGCGGGGAGCCGATCAAGCTCGATCTTGGCCTTGTGGCGGCCATAGGGCTCGATCGCCGCCTCCGGAATGCCGGCGCGCGCGGCGATCGCGTGGATGGGCTGGAGCGTGGCGGCGCGCGAGATCGCGATGTCGGAGAGCATGGCGTGGGTGTAGCGGGGCGCGGGGCCTACAGCCAGATGATGTTCACGTCGCCCCGGCGAAGGCCGGGGCCGCTGGCAGATGGTCCGCGACACTGGCCAGAGGCCCCGGCCTCCGGGATTCCCCGCAAAGTATTACTTTGCGGGGGGTCCCTCCGCCGGGGCGACGGCTCATTGGCGAGGCAGGACGCATTTCAAACGTCACCCCGGCGAAGGCCGGGGTCTCTGGCAAAAGGAGCGCCACCCGCCCCACCGGCCCGGCCCACGCGGGGTGACGAGTAGCTTTGGTCCGCCCCCACATTCCTTCGTCACCCCCGCGAAGGCGGGGGTCCACCGGGCTGTCAGGCTGTCCGCTCAAGGTCGAGCGCTTCGCATGCTGGGCGGTGGACCCCGGCCTACGCGGGGTGACGATCATTACAGGAGCGGCAGGCGCTTACGCAGCCGCGCGGCGGCGTTCCTGCATTTCCTCGTTGAGCATCTCCGCGAGCAGGAAGGCGAGTTCCAGGCTCTGGCTGGCGTTGAGGCGCGGGTCGCAATGGGTGTGGTAGCGATCGGCCAGCGACTGCTCGGTCACCGCGACCGCGCCGCCCGTGCATTCGGTGACGTTCTGGCCGGTCATTTCCGCATGGATGCCGCCGGCGATCGTCCCTTCGGCGCGGTGCACCGCGAAGAAGCCGCGCACTTCGGCGAGGATGCGGTCGAAGGGCCGCGTCTTGTAGCCATTGGCGGCCTTGATGACGTTGCCGTGCATCGGGTCGCAGCTCCAGACGACCGGATGCCCCTCGCGCTTCACCGCGCGCACCAGCTTGGGCAGCCCGTCCTCGATCTTGTCATGGCCATAGCGGGTGATGAGCGTCATGCGGCCCGGCACCCGCGCGGGATTGAGCGTGTCGAGCAGGCGCAGCAGCACGTCGGGCTCCAGGCTTGGCCCGCACTTCATCCCGATCGGGTTGCCGATGCCGCGCAGGAATTCGACATGCGCCGACCCCTCGAAGCGGGTGCGGTCGCCGATCCACACGAAATGCGCCGAGGTGTCGTACCAGTCGCCGGTCAGCGAATCCTGCCGGGTCAGCGCCTGCTCATAGGGCAGGAGCAGCGCTTCGTGGCTGGTGTAGAAGCTGGTGCCCTTGAGCTGCGGCACGGTGTCGGGACTGATCCCGCACGCTTCCATGAAGTCGAGCGCTTCGCCGATGCGGTCGGCGACGTCGCGATATTTCTTGGCCCAGGGGCTGGAGCCGAGGAAATCATGCGTCCAACGATGGACCTGGTGAAGATTGGCATAACCGCCCTGCGCGAAGGCGCGCAGCAGGTTGAGCGTGGCGGCGGACTGGAGATAGCCCTGCACCATGCGCTGCGGATCGGGGATGCGCGCTTCGGGGGTGAAGGCGATGTCGTTGACATTGTCGCCGCGATAGCTGGGCAGCTCGACGCCATCGATCACTTCGGTCGGCGCCGAGCGCGGCTTGGCGAACTGGCCCGCCATGCGACCGAGCTTCACCGTCGGCAGCTTGGACGCAAAGGTCAGCACCACCGCCATCTGGAGGATGACGCGGAACGTGTCGCGGATGTTGTTGGGGTGAAACTCGGCAAAGCTCTCCGCACAGTCGCCGCCCTGGAGCAGGAACGCCTTGCCCGCCGCGACCTTGGCCAGTTCCGCGGTCAGCTCGCGCGCTTCGCCCGCGAACACCAGCGGCGGGTAGCTCGACAGCGTGTCGGTCGCGGCCTTCAATGCGGCCGCGTCGGGATAATCGGGCAATTGCCGCGCGTCGGCGGCGGTCCAGCTGCCGGGGGTCCAGCTACTCATGTCATTCTCCGAAATGCGGGCGGTCACGAACCAGTCGGCGTGATGGGCGATGCCGTTGGCCGCGATCTGGTTGACCGCGGCGGCGGACGCGCGCTTGCCATCCTCCTCCCAGCCCTGAACCGTGCTGCCCGGCGCGCCATACCACGCACCGAAGGCGGCGCGGCTGATGCCACGTTCCTCGCGAAACCGCCTGATCTTGATGCCTGCCAGTGTCGTCATGGCGGATGCATTTACGCTAACGGGGTAAATGTGCAAGGGGGTGGAGGGGGTGGCACGTTTCTCGACTTCGCTCGAAACGAACGACGTTCTGGTTGGGTAGATTTCAGCTTAACCGTGCTCCTCCTTCCCGTTCGTTTCGAGCGAAGTCGAGAAACGCGAAGCAGTCCGCTCAGTAACCCGCGTCGAGATCCACGACATTGCGCATCGGTCGGCCGGCCAGGAACGCCCCCAGATTCTCCAGGAACAACGCCCCCGCCCGCTGGAACATCGTCGTCTGCGCGCGGCCCGACAGGTGCATTGAGTGGAGCACGTTGGGCGTCGTCCACAGCGGGTGGTCGGCGGGCAGTGGCTCGGGCGTGACCGTGTCGAGGAACGCACCGCCGATCCGGCGGGCGGTGAGCGCGGCGATCAGCGCGTCCTGATCGATCATGTCGCCGCGCGCCATGTTGACGATCCAGGCGGTCGGCTTCATCGCCGCCAGCTCGGCCGCGCCGATCATCGCGCTGGTCTCGCAGGTCGAGGGTGCGGCGAGGATGATCCAGTCGAATTCGCCGAGCCGCGCGCGCCACTGGTCCGGGGTCAGCGTGCCGTCACGGCCCGATCGCGTGACGCCGGTCACCTCCATCTCGAACGCGCGCAGCCGTGACGCGATCAGCCCGCCGATCGTCCCCATGCCGATGATCAGCGCGCGCCCGCCGGCCAGCTCGATCGTGCCGGGTGAGGCAACCGTCCATTCGTGGCGGTCGGCGATGCGGACCACCTCGTCATAGCGCTTGGCGGCGGCGAGCATCCCCATGACCGCATATTCGGCGACCGCATTGGCGTTGATGCCGGTGCCGTTGGTGACGATCGTGCCGCGCGATTTCAGCAGCGCGGTGTCATAGGCGTCGACGCCCGCGCGCAGCGTGAACAGCCATTTGAGCTTCGTGCCCGCGGCGGCGATCGCGGCGCTGTCCTCCGACGACTGCACGTCGGCCCAGGCGATATCGGCATCGCCGATCGCGGCCTGTGCATCCTCGACCGAGGTGAACCAGTGCGGGGTGAGGGCGGAAGGGAGATGCGGCTCGAGCAGCGGGCGGGCGATGGCGGGGAGCACGGCTTTCATGGAAGCCAGTTTATGCTGTGGGGTGGGGAAGGGAAGGGGCCGCTGATGATCCACGCGTCACCCCGGCGGAGGCCGGGGCCTCATGCAGAAGTAGCGCTATTTCTGCCAAAGGCCCCGGCCTCCGCCGGGGCGACGGCTGCCTTTTAGTGACGCTGCAACAACTGAACCGTCACCCCGGCAAAGGCCGGGGTCCACTTTGCCGCCCGCGCCGCCCTCAGGTCGTTGCGAAGCACTCGCCGCCCGGTGGACCCCGGCCTGCGCCGGGGCGACGAGGGATAGGTTGGAGCCTATTCGCCCAGCTTCCAGTCCCAGCCGAGCGGGTCGCCGTCCATCACTTCCACCCCCGCTGCCGTGAGTTCATCGCGGATCGCATCCGAAGTGGCGAAGTCCTTGGCTGCCCGCGCCTCCTTGCGGCGGGCGAGTGCGGCTTCGATTTCGGCTTCGGTGATGGTGGCGGATTTGGGGCGGATGCGCAGGTCGGCGCGGGTCACGTCCATTAGGTCGAGCCCGAGCACCTTGTCGCATTCAGCGATGGCTTTAAGCCGATCCCCCGCATAGCCCTTCGATGCTGCAATCGACTCTGCAATCACCAGCGCCCTCGCCGTATTCAGGTCGTCGGAGATCGCTTCACCGATCTGATGGAGGCTCATATCGGCCTGACCGGCTGGCTCAGACTCAACACGCTGCTTGAGCTTCTCGATCCCCATCACCATCCGCTTCAACCGTGTCAGCGCCGCGCCAAGGCCCTCCCACGAAAACTCAAGCTCGCTCCTGTAATGCGCCTGCAGGCACATCAGCCGGTAGGCGAGCGGGTGATAGCCCCGGTCGATCAGCAGTTGCAGGCGCAGGAACTCACCCGACGACTTCGACATCTTGCCCGAGCGTTCGACGAGGAAGTTGTTGTGCATCCAGATCTTCGCGCCGGAATTGCGCGGATCTTCGAGGCCGTTGGTGCAGCAATAGGCCTGGTTCTGGGCGATCTCATTGGGGTGGTGGATCTCGCGGTGGTCGATGCCGCCGGTGTGGATGTCGAACGGGAAGCCGAGCGTCTCCTCGCTCATCACGCTGCATTCCAGGTGCCATCCGGGCGCGCCTTTGCCCCAGGGGGAGTCCCATTCCATCTGGCGCGTCTCGCCCGGTGGGGTCTTGCGCCAGATCGCGAAGTCGGCGGCGTTGCGCTTGCCGTCGACCGGGTCGATGCGGCTCTCGCCCTCCTCGGTGCTGGCGCGCGCGAGTCGGCCGTAATCGGCGACGGTCGACACGTCAAAATAGAGGCCGCTCGGCAGCTCGTAGCAATGCTTGTCGGCGATCGACTTCGCGAATTCGATCATGCGGGGCACATAGTCGGTGGCGATCGTCCACTGCGCAGGCTCGGTGATGTTGAGCGCCTTCACGTCGGCCCAAAACGCTTCGGTATAATGGTGCGCAATGTCCCAGATCGACTGGGCGCGCTGGGCGGCGGCCTTTTCCAGCTTGTCCTCGCCCGCATCGGCATCGTCGGTCAGGTGGCCGACATCGGTGATGTTGATGACATGGGTGAGTTTATAGCCCTTGTAGCGCAGCACGCGCCCCAGCGTGTCGGCGAACACATAGGCGCGCATATTGCCGATATGCGGATAGTTATAGACCGTCGGGCCGCAGCTATAGACGCGCGCCTCGCCGGGGTGGACGGGCTCGAAGGTCTCGAGCCGGCGCGTCAGGCTGTTGTAGAGCCGCAGGGGAGGGGCGTCGGTCATAGGCGCAGGCTTTAGCGGCGGCTCAGCGGCGTGCAAATCCCCGGCGTTTCCAATCGCGCACGATGGCCCGCGCGGCATTGTGGCCGGGCGCGCCGGTGACGCCGCCGCCGGGATGCGCGCCGGAGCCGCACAGATACAGCCCTTTGAGCGGCATTCGATAATCGGCATGGCCCAGCATCGGCCGCGCCGACCAGAGCTGGTCGAGCGACATGCGGCCGTGGAAAATGTCGCCGTCGACCAGCCCGAACTTGCGCTCCAGGTCGAGCGGGGTGTGGACCTGGCGCGCGACGATGCTGGCGGTGAAGCCGGGGGCGAAGCGTTCGACGGTGGCGATCGCGGCGTCGGCCGCGTCCTCGCGCGCGTCGTCCCAGCTGCGGCCGTCGGGCAGCATGGGGGCGAAATGCTGGCAGAACAGGCTGGCGACATGCGCGCCCGATGGGGCAAGGCTGTCGTCGAGGGTCGAGGGGATCAGCATCTCGACCACCGGCTCGCGCGACCAGCCGTGAACCCGCGAGTCCTGCCAGGCGCGGTCCATGTAGTCGAGGCTGGGGGCCATGATGATTCCCGCGCCGAGATGCGGCCCGGCCTCGGGCAATGCGGTGAAGCGGGGCAGGGCGGAGAGCGCGACGTTCATCCTGAGCGTGCCTGATCCGCCCTTCAGCCGCGCGGCGCGCGCGCGGAAATCGGCGGGCAGATCGCTTGGGTCGATCAGGCGGTTGAAGAGCAGCTTCGGCCCGACATTGGAGACGACGCGCACTGCCGCGATTTCCTCGCCGCTCTCCAGCCGCACCCCGGCGACGCGCCCGCCATCGGCCAGCACCCGCGCAACCGGGGCGTCGGTGCGCAGCGTCACGCCGGCCGCGCGGCATGCCGCCGCCATCGCCTGGGTGATCGCACCCATGCCGCCGATCGCGTGGCCCCACGCGCCCTTTTGCCCGTTCACCTCGCCGAAGACGTGATGAAGCAGGACATAGGCGGTGCCCGGCGTGTCGGGACTGGCGTAATTGCCGACGATTGCATCGAAGCCGAACAGCGCCTTGACCGGATCGCTATCAAACCAGCCGTCGAGAAATTCGCGCGCGCTGAGCGTGAAGAGGTCGAGCAGGTCGCGCTGGGCGGCAAGATCGAGCCGCGCCAGCCGCCGCGACTGGCCGAGTGCCGCCAGCATCGCGCCGACGCCGCCGCCGACATTGGGCGGGGCGGTGAGCGCCAGGTCGCGCAACACGTCCGCCACCCGATCGAGCGCCGCGGCATAAGCAGGCAATGCATCGGCATCGCGGACCGAGAATTTGGCAAACTCGGCTCGGGTATCGGCCTGTCCGCCCGACAGCAGATAGCGGCCGTCGGGCAGCGGCAGGAAATTGGCGATCGGCCGGTCGACGACGCGATAGCCGTGATCGTGCAGCCGCATGTCGGCGATGACGCGGGACTGGAGCAGGCTGACCGTGTAGCTCGCGGTCGAATTGCGGAAGCCGGGGTGAAATTCCTCGGTCACCGCCGCACCGCCCAATATCTCACGCCGTTCGAGCACACAGGTCTTCAGCCCCGCCCGCGCGAGGTAGAAGGCACAGACCAGGCCGTTATGACCGCCGCCGACAATGACGGCATCGAAGCGGGTCGACATGGCGCGCACGCTAACGATCCGCACATGGCTGGGAAAGGGCGGCGCCAGCGGGTAGAAGAGGCCAGCATGGAAAGCGAGGCCGCGACGTGATCTATATCCTGCTCAATTTCGGCGCGATCGCCGCGGCAACGCTGGCCGGGCTGATCATCGGCGTCGCCTTTCTGCGCCTTGGCAGCGTGCGGGCACGTCCCGGCGTCCGGTTGCTGCTGGTCGCGATCGTCATGGAGTTCTGGCTGGCGTCGATCCTGGCGGGCGCACTGATCCTCGCCCCGCCCAAGGGCGGCGAATGGACGATGGCGATCGGGTCCGCCTTCGTCATCTGGATCGGCTTCGTCCTGCCCGTCCTTGCCGTCGGCCACACCGCGCGGGGACAGGGCGCGCGCGTCGTCGTCGCCGACGCGGCGCATTGGCTGGCGGTGATGCTGGCGCAGGCGGTCGTGCTCAAGCTGATCGGCTTGGTGCCGCCGCCGGCCTGACGCCCGCTGCAACCTTTCGCACCCCCCAGCGGTTCACTTGTCCGAGAACAACATGGACGGGAGATCGGCGATGCGCGCGATGATGATGGGTGTTTCGGCGGCTGTGCTGCTGGCAGGCTGTACCGGGCTGAACCAGTATGACGACGGCTATTCGAACTATCGCAACTATGACTATAACCGGCCCGACCCGTCCTATGGCGGTTATGACGCGGCGCGCTATTACCGCGAGGATCGCCGCGCGCGCGAACGCCGGCTGGCGGAAAATGAGCGCATCTATCGCGGCCAGGACGGCCGTTATTATTGCCGCCGCCCCGATGGCACGACCGGGCTGATCGTCGGCGGTATCGCCGGCGGCGTGCTGGGCAACCTGATCGCACCGGGCGGATCGGAGACGCTGGGCACCGTGCTGGGCGCGGCCGGCGGCGCGATTGCCGGGCGCGCGATCGAGCGCGGCCGGGTCAGCTGCCGCTAGGACGCCGCCGCCGCTAGCTGGCGGGTGTGCGCGGCTTGCGAACGGCAGGCCGCGCCGCCGCCGGTTTGCGCGGCTTTGCGACCGTCGGCTTGGGGGCGGCCGGCTTTGGTGCTGCCGGCTTGGGCGCGGCCGGCTTCGCCGCAGTCTCCGTCGGCGCAGCGGGTGCCGGCGTTTCGGTGGGTATTGCCGCCGCCTTCACGGTCTTGCGCTTCGGCGCAGCGGTTGAGCTGTCCTTCACACGCGCACGGATTTCGCCCGCCAGTGCCTCAAGTGCGATTGCGGCGAGTTCGGCCAGAACCGGATGCTTGGCGAGCGCCTTCGCGCTCGGTTTGCCGAGCGGAAAATCCCTGGGCAGATTGAGCGCAGCGAGCGCACGTTGCGCGGCGCTGCCCTTCTTGCCTTCGCCCGATTTCTTTGCGTCCGCGTTCTTCTTCGGCATCGCCTGGTCTCGCCTCCACTGGGGGAGGCGAGTGTTCCGCGCGGCGACCCGCTTGTCAACGCGGCCGCTCAGGACGCGGCGAACACTCCACAGGCGACTCGACCGCCGCTGTTGCCCGACGGATCGGTCTTCAGATCGTCGGGGCCGGCATGAACGACGAACGCCCCGCCGTCGGCATCGAGCAGACCGTCCATCGTACCGCCCGCCAGCGTGAATTCGACGCGGCCATTGCCGGCGGCATCGACAGTGAGGTTGGGCAGGTCACCCGAATGCGGGCCGGCGGGGTTCATGCTGCCGTGCTGACGCGCGGTCGGGTTCCAGTGGCCCCCGGCGGTCGTGAAATCGGGTGCGTCGCACCGACCCACGGTGTGGACATGGATCCCGTGCTGGCCGGGCGTCAGCCCGCGCGCGTCGACGCGGACCTCGATCCCCGTCGCGGCGGCGGTGGCGGTCACCCGGCCCGCGTCGCCGCCCGTCGCCGTGCGCAAATCGGCCACCGCGATCGGCCCGGCCGTATCCGCCGTCGCAACCGTTTCGCCATCCATCGCGCAACCCGCAATCAGGGGCAGGGTCATCAGAGTGATCAGGGTCAGTTTCATCGCGTGGCGCTCCCATGTTCCGGTTCGGCTCGATGTTCAGCTTCAATCCTCCGCGGCGCGCGCGGTTCCGCTGGTGCCCGTTCTCTGCGCGTCGAAACGCGAGATTTCTTGCGCGTTCCCGGCATCTTCGCGCGCGGGCGGGCCAAGCAGCACGACCGGATCGATGCGCGCGCCGTGCCAGGTGACCCCCCAATGGAGGTGCGGCCCCGATGCGCGACCGCTCGCCCCGATCGCGCCGATCGGCTGACCCTGACGCACTTGGTCGCCTTCGCGCACGTCGATGCGTGACAGGTGGAGAAAGGCGCTGTTCAGTCCCATGCCGTGATCGACGATCAGCAGCCAGCCCTCGAGCGTGAAGGGCGAGTCCGCGGCGAGCGTGACCACGCCGTCGGCGGGCGCGACAACCGGCGTGCCGGCGGCGCGCGCGACGTCGACGCCCGAATGATAGGCACCGGGTTCGCCGCGATAGATGCGCTGTGATCCGAACCGCCCCGAAATGCGGCCGTTCGCCGGCCAGACAAAGGCTTGTCGCCAGCCCGCGCTCTCGCTCATCCGGTCGCGCGCGGCGGCGATGCGGGCCAGCTCGACGGGACGCCGGGCGGCGAACTCGGCGCTCGGCTGGGGAAAGCGCGCTACCCTGTCGAGCCGCTGGATCGGCCAGTCGCGCGGGGCGACCGCGATCTGCTGGCGATGCAGGACACCGGCTGCGTCGGTGAGCGCCAGCGTCGCCATCGGCCCGGCATCGCGATCGATCGCGACCAGGAAGCTTCCGTCCCCGGCGACCCCGACCGCGCGATCGTCGAGCATGAGCCCGCTCCAGCCGCGCGGGACCCGGCCGCGCGCAATGCCGCCCTGAACGAACGGGCGATCGAGCTGGACCACGGCCATCAGCGAAACGGCCCGATCGTCATTCCGGGCCAGCACTGGCGACGCGACGACGACCGCCGCGATCACACAGGCACCAACCGTGCGCAGCCTCATCCGCCCGCAAGCCGCGCGGTGGCGATCTCCGCACTGGCATAGGGTTCCTGGCGCGCGACGCTCCAGTAGCGCAGCGCGTCGAGCGGAATGCGCTCGCCGCTGACCGCGCAGACCACATGATCGCCCGCGCTGAGCATCCGATAGCCGTTGGCGAGATAGTGGAGGCGCGCCGCGCGCGCGGTGTTCGACATCAGCATGGCTGGCCTGTTTCCTGGTCTAGAGCAGGCGTTGCTGCTCGGGTTTGTCGTCAGGATAGGGCTTCGATCCCGCGCGCTCAACCTTGGCATCAATCGCGCCGTCGCGGAAATGGAGCGTCAGCGCGCCCGTCGCGCGCGCATCCGCCGCGCTCGTCACCGCCTGGCCGTTGAGGCGCGCGGCCACGCGGACATAGCCCTTGGCGAGCAGGTTGTCGGGATTGCCGGCATCGAGCCGCGCCCCCGCCAGCCGCAGCGCGGCGCGGGCCGCATCGAGCCGCCGGTCGAGCATCGCCGGACGCAGGGCACCGCCCGCGCGGTCGAGGCTGCGCCGCGCCAGCACCACCCGGCGCTCGAGCGCGAGCCCGAGACGCTGCGCCAGGTCGTCGGTGCGCTGGCGCTGCGGGCCGAGCAGCGCCTCGCGCCGCGGGATCAGCCGGGCAAGCGCGGCCAGCCGCTCGGCGGCACGATCATGATAGCGGCGCGCGCACCGTTCGCTGCGCAGCGCCAGCGTCGCCACCTGATGGCGCACATCTGCGAGCACCGGCACCGCAATCTCCGCAGCCGCGGTCGGTGTCGGCGCACGCAGATCGGCGGCGTAGTCGGCAAGCGTCGTGTCGGTTTCGTGCCCGACGGCCGAAATGACCGGGATGGTGCAGTCGGCGATCGCGCGCACCACCACTTCTTCGTTGAAGGCCCACAGATCCTCGATCGAGCCGCCGCCGCGCGCGACGATCAGCAGATCGGGGCGCGGCATCGGCACGCCATCGACGGGCAGGGCGTCGAAGCCGCGGATCGCGCGCGCCACCTGGGCGGCGGCGCCGTCGCCCTGGACCTGGACCGGCCAGACGATCACATGGCTCGGGCAGCGATCGGCGAGGCGGTGCAGGATGTCGCGGATGACCGCCCCGGTGGGCGAGGTGACGACGCCGATGACGCGCGGCAGAAAGGGCAGTGGCCGCTTGCGCGCCGCGTCGAACAGCCCCTCCGCGCCAAGCTGTGCCTTGAGCTTTTCGAGCAGCGCCATCAGCGCGCCTTCGCCGGCCAGCTCCAGCCGGTCGATCACGATCTGATATTTGGACCGGCCCGGATAGGTCGTGACCTTGCCCGTCGCGATCACCTCGATCCCGTCCTGCGGGGCGAAGGGGATGGCAGCGGCGGCACCGCGCCAGATCACCGCATCGATCACCGCGCCTTCGTCCTTGAGCGCCAGATAAACGTGCCCCGACGCCGCGCGCTTGTAGCCGGAAATCTCGCCGCGCAGCCGGACCTGGCCGAACTCGCGCTCGACGGTGCGTTTCAGCCGGCCCGACAATTCGCTGACGCTTTCCGGCGCGGCGTTGTCGCCCGGCACCGTCTCGGCTACCAGCCGCGTCACTGAATCGTCGAACAAGGGATCGGGCATGAACGTCCTGCTGATCGGATCGGGCGGGCGGGAACATGCGCTTGCGTGGAAGCTGGCGCAATCGCCGCGTCTCGATACGCTTTATGTCGCGCCTGGCAACCCCGGCATGGCCGCGCACGCGACCCGGGTCGCGCTCGATCCCGCCGATCACGACGCGGTCGTCGCCTTTTGCGGCCGCCACGCGATCGCCTTCGTGGTGATCGGGCCGGAAGCCCCGTTGGTCGCGGGCCTTGCCGACCGGCTGCGCGCCGAGCGCATCGGCGTCTTCGGCCCCAATCGGGAGGCCGCGCAGCTGGAAGGATCGAAGGGCTTTACCAAGGACCTGTGCGCGCGCGCCGGCATTCCGACGGCGCGCTATGTACGCGTCGCATCCCCCGACGCCGCGCGCGGGGCACTGGCCGGCTTCACCCTGC
This sequence comes from Sphingomonas sp. SFZ2018-12, assembly GCF_022496715.1. Lineage (NCBI taxonomy): Bacteria > Pseudomonadati > Pseudomonadota > Alphaproteobacteria > Sphingomonadales > Sphingomonadaceae > Sphingomonas > Sphingomonas sp. SFZ2018-12. The sequence continues at coordinate 1,244,486 of NZ_WTFM01000001.1, read as the reverse complement.
CGTTGGTGCTCAAGGCCGACGGACTGGCGGCGGGCAAGGGCGTGATCATCGCAACCACGCCCGACGAGGCGGACACGGCGATCGTCACGCTGATGGCCGAACCCGGCGCGGAGCTGGTCATCGAGACGTTCCTGACCGGCGAGGAAGCGAGCCTGTTCGTGCTGACCGACGGGACGCACCTGATGCCCTTTGGATCGGCGCAGGACCACAAGCGGGTGGGCGAGGGCGATACCGGCCCCAATACCGGGGGCATGGGCGCCTACAGCCCAGCCGCGGTGCTGACGCCGGAACTGATGCAGCGCGCGCTGGACGAGATCGTGCGGCCGACGATCGACACGCTGCGGCGCGACGGCATGCCTTATTCTGGCGTGCTTTATGCCGGGCTGATGCTGACCGACGGCGGTCCGATGCTGATCGAATATAATTGCCGCTTTGGCGACCCGGAGACGCAGGTGCTGATGATGCGGCTGGAGGACGACCTGCTCGAGCTGATGCTGGCGACCGATGCGGGCACGCTGGGCGACCATGCGCCGGCGCGCTTCGCCGACGAGGCCGCGCTGACCGTCGTGATGGCGGCTAGCGGCTATCCCGGCCAGGTGGCGCCCGGCGCGCCGATCGCCGGCATCGAGGCGGCCGAGGCAACCGGCGCGCGCGTCTTTCACGCCGGCACGCGGCTGGCCGACGACCGGCTGGTGGCGAGCGGCGGGCGGGTGCTGAACGTCACCGCCACGGGGCAGAGCGTCGCTGCGGCACAGACGGCGGCCTATCGCGCGGTGGACCGCATCGACTTTCCCGGCGGCTTTTGTCGGCGCGACATCGGCTGGCGCGAAGTCGCGCGCGGCTGAACCGACCGGCACTGGTCGGCGGCGGCATCGGTGATATGAGTGCGCCCATGGACAAATCGCTTCCGCCCTCGACCCCCCTGGCTGCCGCCGACCGGATGTGGCCTTTCACGCTCACCCATTTCGTCCTGATCGGGCTGTTCGCGCTGGTCGCGCTTTACATCATCTGGCGGGGACGGCGGCTGAAGCAGCGGCGGCGCGAGGCGGAGGCCGAGCTGCTGGAAAGCGGGCATGGCTTTCGCCTGGACGCGGGCAGCCCCGATATCGAGGATCAGCCCGCCCCGGTCGCACCGGTCCCGCAAGAAGCTCCGGCACCGCAGCTGCAGGCCGCACCGGTTCCGTCGCAAAATCCGAAACCGCAGGTGCAGGCCGAACCGCCGCCGGCGTCACCCGCCGCTGCATCGGACCTCACGATCCTGAAGGGCGTCGGGCCACGGGTCGCGGCGCGACTGGCCGAGGAGGGCGTGACGTCGTTGGCCGTGCTCGCTGCGCTGACGCCCGAGCGTGCCGCGACGATCGACGCCGCGCTGGGCAATTTTGCCGGGCGGATGGCCCGCGACAAGTGGGTCGAACAGGCGCGGCTGATCGTGGCGGGCGATGTGTCGGAATATGAGCGGCAGTTCGGCGCGCTCGATCGCGGACGGCCCGCGCAATCGGGCTGAGCCGCGCGATCAGGCGGTCGCTTCGACCAGCTGGTCGCCGGCGTTCACCAGACTTTCGGCCAGACCCGACGCACCGATCGCCAGCGATCGGGCATCCTGGGCATCGACATAGGCAAATTCGAAATTGCCCCAGCGCCGGCCCCGGAACCAAAGCGGCACGAACACCGTCTTAAGCGGCAGGAAATCCTCCTCGCCCAGCGCCATGCGGTAGCAATTGAGCATCGCCGGCGCGCTGCTCTCGATCGCGCGGCGGGTGGCGTCGTCCATCATGATCCGGCGGTCGCGGCACCATTTCATGTTCCAGGCGATGTCCTTGCCCTGGCGCTGGGAGCGCAGCGTCAGGTGGGTGGGCAGATAGCCGTTCACGTCGCTGATGACCGATCCGATCATGCCCGGCGACCAGGTGCTTTCGCGGTCGAGGATCGGCCGGATGTGCCGGTCGGCGAAATCGTTGAACCCCGTATCGTAGCGCGGCGGGTTCGACCCAGGGATCAGGCGGTAGTTGCAGTCGAACACCGCATCCTCGCTCACCTCGCCACGGGCGATGCCGGCCTCGACAAGCCGCTCGATCTCGCGTGCGACCTCCTTCGCGCGCTCGATCGATGGCGTGTCGCCCGTTTCCAGCCCCGACATCGCAAGCCGGTCGAGCGTCAGATTGGCTTCGACCTCGAGCGTGTCCACGCGGGCGCGGGCGCGGGAAAGGTTCACTGCGTTGATTCGCAGCGCATCCGCGAATTTGGCGATGTCGCGGCTGGCCTCGGCCACACTCGCCTCGATGCCCGCGACCGCCTCGGTCACCTCCGCCGACTGGCCGTCGACCATGGTGATGATCTCGCCGGCATCGACCATGCTCGCCCGGATGCGTGCCAGTCCGCGTTCGGCCGACAGGCTGCGCATCATCCCGTGCTCGATCTCCTGGACCAATCGCGATGCTTCACCCGACAGCACGTCGATCGTCGTGTCGATGCGGCGGGTGGCTTCGCGGGTTTCGCTGGCCAGCCCCTTGACCGCGGCGGCGACGACGCCGAATCCGCGGCCCTCGACCCCGGCGCGCGCCGCCTCGATTGCGGCGTTGAGCGCGAGCAGGTTGGTCTGCGTCGCGATCCGCGCGATCACGTCGGAGACCGAGCGCACCTCGCTCATCGCGTTCGACAGGTCGGTGACGTGCGCCCCGAGGCCACTTACCAGCGTCGTGAGTTCGCCGAAGCTCGACGTGGCTTCCTCGATTGCCTGGGCGTTCTGTTCGAGCTTGCTGCGGACCTGATCGGACAATTTGCGGGTCTGGGCCGCGGCATGATCGGCGGCCTGCTGGTTGATGACCAGCCGGTCGACGACGCGCGACAATCCGCCCAGATCGACGCTCTGTTCGCTGATGTCGGAGGAAACCTGGCCAAGCTGGCCGGCGATATCGGCGCAATTGATGACCAATGCACCAAGCGCCCGCGACGTCTCCTCGATTGCGTTCCCCGTTCTGGTCACCGCGCCGCTTCTCTGAAACCGTGGTTAACGCGATCTAACGCCGCAATCTTATGATATTCCTAATTTCGTGCGGTGGTGCGCGCGTCGGGTGCGTTCGATCAAAGTCCCTCGCCGCCGACCCAATGCGCGTTGGACAGGGTACGCGCGACGTTCCAGGTCTGGACGCGGATGTCGGGCACGGCGACGACCTCCCAATAGGCACCCCGCGTCATCGGGCCGATCGCGTGGATTCGCGGGTCGGGCGTCCCGTCGCGGCCGAGCACGCAGGTGTCGGCGGCGATGTCGATCCCCAGCCGCGCGGCGTCGGGCCGGATGCGGCCGCTGTCGAGCAGCTGGCGCAGCAGCGGCTCGGTGCTGCGGAGCAGGTCGCCCTGGGGCCCGGTGCAGTTGACCATCCGGCGGACATGCTCGCGCACGCTTCGTTCGTCGCCGCGCGGTTGCCATTCGATGGCCAGCCCGGAAATGTCGGACACCGCGCTTCGCACCCGCCCGGCGCGGAAGCTCAGCCGGCCGGCCGCGACGAGTCGATCGATCCGCTCCGCGATCTCCGGTGCCAGCCGGTGGCGATGCACATCCCAGAATGGGCGCAGATGGCGCAGGAAGCGCCGCCGCGTCGCGACATCCGCACCCGACCACATCAGCTGGGTCACCGGGCGCAGCGCGTCGACCGCACAGCGCCAGTCGCTGCCCGGGGCCGCCGCCGCGGCCCGGACCAGCCGCGACAGCTCCGACAGGCGCTGGGCGGGCTTTTCGTGCCAGGGGGTCACCGGCGGCTGGCCGATCATGTGCGCGCGCGGACGCAGGCCCCGCCGCGACATGGCGACGATGCGCCCGCGAAACCCGCGCCGGTCGAGTAGCAGCGCGGCGTCGACGGCGGTCAGCCCGGTGCCGAGCAGCAGCACCGTATCGTCGTCGGTCAGCCCCTCGGCGATGTCGGCGGCCCATGGGTCGTCGCAATACTGGTCGCGCGGCAGCCTGTCGGGATCGACGCCCGGTGGCGCATGCGGCGGCAGGTTGCCGAGCGCCAGCACCGCGCGCTCGAAACGCGCCGCGGTGCCATCGTCAAAGCGCGCCTCGACACCCGTTGCGTCGCTGGCGAGCGCGACGACGTCGCCGTTGACGACGCGCAGCCGATCACCGGCGCGCGCGCGCGTTTCCGCCAGCAGCGCGGCGAGATAGCGGCCATAGGCGGTCCGCCGGACGAAGCTGGTCGCGCCACCCTCGCCATTGGCCTCCAGCCAGCGGACGAAGTGACCGGGGTCGTCGGGCAGGGCGCTCATATTGCCGGCGCGCACATTGAGCAGGTGGCTGTCGTCGGCGGCGCTGTAGGCCACCCCGCGCGCGACCTGGCCGGGCCGGCGTTCGACCAGCGTCGCGCGCGGCCCATCGTGGCGCATCAGGTTGATCGCGAGCAGCGTGCCCGAAAAGCCGCCACCGACGATCAGCACATGATCGCCCGGGTTCATCGGCGCGCTCAGGCTCAAAGGCCCAGCTCCGCCATCGCGACGACGCGGTGTTCGCGTGCGCTGAGTTCAGCGGCGGCACCCATCGCCACCGCGCGCAGCCCGTCCTCGGCGGTTACCTGTACCGGACCTTCGCCCCGGATCGCGGCGGCAAATGCCTGATGCTGATAGAAGGTCGCGCCGTGGTGCGAGCCCGCCGCCATCGCGGCCTCATCGACGGGGACATGCCAGCGTTCGACCGCCTTCGGCCCGCGCCAGTCGACGCGCGGGCTGAACACGAGGTCGCCGGGCGGGATCAGCACATCGAGGCGGGCGCGATCGCCGGTGGCCGACATCTCCTCCTGATGCTCGGCGCCTTCGGCAAACATGCACAGGTCGAGCATCGCGCGCACGCCGTTGGCGAAATCCACGACGGTGTAGCTGTTGTCGAGAATGTCGGGGGCGCGGCCTTCATAGCGTTCGTCAAGATGATTGACGTCACGGCCGCCCGAACAGAAGACGCGCACCGGCTCCGACCGCACGATCAGTCGCATCAGGTCGAAGAAATGGCAGCATTTCTCGACCATCGTCCCGCCGGTGTTGCGGGCGAAGCGGTTCCAGTCGCCGACCTTTGGCAGAAAGGGAAAGCGATGTTCGCGGATCGACAGCATCCTGAGCTGGCCGACTTTGCCCGCATGCACCTGCGCGATGAACTCGGCCGCCGGCGGCATGAAGCGATATTCCATCGCGGTCCAGAAGGGGCGGGCGCGGTCCCGTGCCTGATCGACCATCCAGCGCGCGTCGGCGATCGTGGTGGCCAGCGGCTTTTCGCACAGGATCGCGACATCGCGGTCGAGCAGACGCGCCACGACATCGCGATGCGTGTGGTTGGGCGCGGCGATGACGATCGCATCGACATCGGCGGCGGTGGCGAACGACGCCACGTCGTCGAACGCGCGCACGCCCGCGGCCCGGTCCCCCAATGCGGCGCGTGCCCAATCGAGCGAGGCGGCGACCGGATCCGCGATCGCGACGATTTCGGCACCGGGCAGGATCATCAGGTTGCGCAGATGTTCGACCCCCATCATGCCCGTGCCGACAACGCCGTAGCGGATCGCAGCTACCATCCGTCAAATCCCTGTGCCAAAGATCGTCGCCATGACGAGCCTCCGCCTTTCTCCCGATCCGCGCCCGCTGGGCAAGAGCGAACTGATCGTATCTCCGATCGCGTGGGGGATGTGGCGCTTCACCGGCACCGACGTGGCGGCGGCGCGCGCGCGTGTCGATGCCGCGCTTGAAGCGGGCATCACGCTGTTCGATACCGCCGACATTTACGGCTATGGCACGCCGGAGGGCTTCGGCTCTTCGGAGGCGCTGTTCGGCCGGGTGCTGGCCGACGCACCGGCGCTGCGCGACCGCATGGTCATCGCGACCAAGGGCGGCATCACCCCGCCGCGCCCCTATGATTCGAGCGCGGCCTATCTGGCGGCAGCCGTCGACGCCTCGCTGGCGCGGCTGGGGATCGACGTGATCGACCTCTACCAGATCCACCGCCGCGATTTCATGACCCACCCGCAGGAGGTGGCCCACGCGCTCGCCGCAATGGTCGCCGCCGGCAAGGTCCGCGCGATCGGCGTGTCCAATTACAGCCCCGCGGAGGTCGACGCGCTGCAGGCGTTCCTCGACCTGCCAATCGTCACGACCCAGCCCGAATTCTCGCCGCTGCGCGTCGCGCCGCTCTATGACGGCACGCTCGACCAGGCGATGGCACGCGACATGGCGGTGCTCGCGTGGTCGCCGCTCGCCGGCGGTCGGCTGCTCGACCCCGATCATCCCGCGCATGGGCTGCTGGCCGAACAGGGTGCGGCCCATGGCGTCGACGTGACGGCGGCGGCGCTTGCCTGGGTGATGGCGCATCCAGCGCGGATCATACCGATCGTCGGATCGCAGCAACCCGACCGCATCCGCGCATCGGCCGACGCCTACAAGGTCGAATGGACCCGCGACCAATGGTATGCGGTGATGCAGGCCGGGACAGGGGAGCGCCTGCCATGAACGGAACCGAACAGCCGTGTGAGATCAGCTGGTTCTCGGCGCTGTGCGACGATGATTATGAATTTCTGGGGGTCTCCGATCCCCGGCTGAAGTCGAGCTGGGAACATTGCCGCGATATCGTGCTGCAGGCCGAAAGCGGCGGCTTCGACAATATCCTGCTGCCGTCGGGCTATGCGCTCGGCATCGACACCACCGCATTCGCCGCGGGCATCGCCGCGCTGACCCGGCGCATCCGTTTGCTGATGGCGGTCCGGATCGGCGAGAGCTGGCCGCCGCAGCTGGCCCGCCAGATCGCGACGCTTGACCGGATGCTCGGGCTGACCGGCGGCGGGCTGCCGCGGCTGACCGTCAACATCATCTCCAGCGACCTCCCGGGCGAGACGCTGGACAGCGCGCCGCGCTACCAGCGCACGGTCGAGGCGATGCACATCCTGCGCACATTGCTCAACGGCGAGCATTTGAAGTTCGACGGCGATTTCTGGAAGCTCGATCTGGCGCCACCGGGGGTCACCACGCTGACCGGGAAATGCCCGCCGCTCTATTTCGGGGGCCTGTCACCCGCCGCGCGCGAAGCCGCCGCGCAGGGGTGCGACGTCTATCTGATGTGGCCGGATTCGATGGCCGGCGTCCGCGCGATCATCGCCGATCTGCGCGAGCGGGCCGCGCGCCACGGCCGCACGCTCAAGTTCGGCTATCGCGTCCATGTCGTGGTGCGGGAGACCGAGGCCGAGGCGCGCGCCGCGGCCGACCGGCTGCTGTCGCGACTCGATGCCGAAACCGGGGCCGCGATCCGTGCACGCTCGCTCGACAGCCAGTCTGCGGGCGTCGCGCGCCAGGCGGAGCTCCGCGAAGCCGCCAGCGCCAGCGACGGTTATGTCGAGGACAATCTGTGGACCGGCATCGGCCGGGCGCGTTCAGGCTGCGGCGCGGCGATCGTCGGCGATCCGGATCAGGTCCTCGCCAAGCTGAACGCCTATCGCGCGGAAGGCATCGATGCCTTCATCCTGTCCGGCTATCCGCACGCCGCCGAAGCCGACCTGTTCGCACGTCACGTATTGCCGCGCATCGCGCACGCGCCGCTCGGCTGAGCCAGACGTCAGCGGCAAGCGCGCGATTTCGCGCGCAGCGGGCGACCTGCACCCGCTGCGCGGCCGGTCAACCCTGCTTGGTTGCGCGGCGCCGCGTCGGTGCCGCCGGCGCGTCGGTTTCGGCGGCCTTGGGGCGACGGCCCCGCGATCCGAGCCCGATCTTTTTGGCCATGGCGCGCCGCTGTTCCGAATAGCTTTCGGCGACCATCGGATAATCCGGGCGCAGATTGTACCGCTGACGGTATTCCTCCGGCGTCAGGCCGTGAGTCGAGAGATGACGGCGCAGCGTCTTGTAAGGCTTGCCGTCGATCATCGAAATGATCGCGTCGCGCGATGCCAAAGACTTGCGGACCGACACCGCAGGCTTGTGCTCCATCGAGCCCGCCGAGTCTTCGCTCTCGCCACCGGCATCAGCGGCGCCGGCAAGACCGGTCAGCGTCGTATGCATGGTCCGAAGAAAAGCGGGGACCTCTTCCGCCGCAATCCGGTTGTTCTGATTGCCGAGCCAGGCGATCGTCAATTCGGTCGCGAGCTCGACTGGGTTAAGCGCGGTTTCGTCTGTCATGGTTTCTCTTTCTTGCTTCATGCCGCGGATAATCGCGCGCGATTAATCCATTTCGGCGCTATTTTAATTTGACGCAAGGTGAAACCTCTTCCCGGGGGCAAGTTCATTCACGCGCGCAATCGATTGGCGTTCGATTTCGGGACTGGTCCGGGCGCGACCGGCCCGTCAGGTCCCGGCAATCCGTCGTCACCAATCCACGACCTTGCGCGAGTCGACCTTTTCGCCCGCGAAAAGGCGGCCCGGCCGCGAGCGGCCGGGCCAAGGTGCGGTCCCGCCTGACGACGGTTCCGTCGGGTCGCGATATCGTCATAGGCGCGTCGGGCAGGCCGCGTCGTGATGAAGGTCACGCCCGGTCGATCCAAAGTTGCGCGTGTCGTTCAAAGCGATGGTATAGGGGTGCGCACGGTCGACGGCGGCGGGTGCCCGTCGCGGGTTAGTTCCGGGGGGAAGCGAGGTGCCGAGAGTTGATCGGATCGCAGCCGTTTCGGCGTTCCTGGGATGCGAAACCCACCTGGCAACCGTGCTCGAGGCCCAGATGAGCCGCGTCGCCTATGCCCGGTCCGACGTGATCGCGCACCAGGGCGACGCCGCCGACCGGTGCTGGCTGATCATCGACGGGCTGGTCAATGTCGAGTTCATCGGGTCGGACGGCCAGCGGTCGCAATTGACCTTTCACGGTCCGGGCGAGGTCATGGGCGCCTATCCCGCCGCGACGACGCATCGCGCCGACCTGATCGTCCAGCGCGATGTGGAGGCGCTGACCATCGCGTCGCGCTCGCTCGACCGGCTGGCGACCGAGCATCAGCAGATCGGCGCCGGGCTGGCACGGCTCTTCGCGCGCCAGCTCGACTTCGCGCTCGATCGCATGACCGCGCGGTCGACGTTGAGCGCGGTCGGACGCGTCTATGCGGAAATCCTTCGGCTTGCGGGCGAGACCCGCCGGATCCAGCCCCTGCCGAAGGTCACCTCGCTTGCCGTCGCGGCGAACACGACCCGCGAGACGGCGTCGCGCGCCATCGCGGTTCTCGAGCGTCGCGGCATCGTCGAGCGGGCCGGCGGTGCGCTGACCATCGTTTCGCCTCGGTTGCTCGCCGAACTGATTGCCTGATCGGCGCCGCTACGCGTCGCGCCCCGCGCCGGCCACCGTCCAGACAGGCATCTCGCCATAGGCGGTCGACAGTTCCTGGTCGGATTCGCAGCGCAGCTCGGGCGCGAGCAGCAGCAGCGCCAGCCCGACCGCGCGCGAGGCAAGCAGCTGGCCCGGCGCGGCCGCCGACGCGATCAGCCCCGCCAGCTCGACCAGCCGAGCGGCGTCGTCGCTGCCGATCACCGGACCCGCGGTCAGGCCCAGGCGAAGCGCGGGCGCGCTTGCCAGCGCATCGAGCGCGACCCTGGCGGCGGCGGCAGGATCGGCGGCACGATGATGGCCTTCGGGCGCGATGCGGCTGAAAATGTCGGGGGCAGCTCCGGTTGTGCCACGGGCGGGCGGGGCGGCAACGATTGCCGTGATTTCGGCGTGCGGAATCGTCGCGACCGGCGCGCTCGATCGGGGTGCGGCAACGCGGATGAGCGGCAGTCCCATCCGTTCCCACGCTCGGTCGCTCGCCGCCGATGACTGGGCGTCGCCCGCAGCCTGATCGACCAAACGGAGCGCGACCGCCTGCGCTTCGAGCGCGCGTGCCTGACAGATCGCCGAGCCCATCGCGACCTGCGCCGCGAACTCGACGGCCGCGAGCGACACGTCCTGCCCCTGTGCAACCACCTCCACCGAGGCACTCCGCGCGAGCAGGCGGTCATACCGCTCGCCCCAATGATCGCCGAACGGCATCACCGATTGCCGCCGGAAAATGTCGGGACGCGCCGGCAGGACCAGATGCAGTTCGGCACCGCGATCCACCAGCAGCTCGGCGATGACGATGTCGGCGCCCGCCGCGAGCGCGCCATAGGCAAAGCCGCAGCGCAGCCGGTCGAGCCGATCGGCAAGGTCGCGACCGGATCCGCCGATCGTGGGGTCAAAGTGGATCAACCCGCTGAAGTGAAGCGCGGCGGGTGGAGCCAGCTGTTCCAGCCAGCGGTCGTCCGCACCGACGCAGCCGAGCAGCAGCCTGAACTGGCGCAGCGTGGAGGCGTGATCCTCCCACGCGTCGGGCGCGAGCGCGATCGCGTCGCGGAGCAGGTCGGCGGCCGTCTCGACCGGTCCGGTGTGCAGCGCGGCCTCCGCCCGGGTGGCGGCCAGCCAATAAGCGGTGTCCGGCTCGTGATCGCCCTGGTCGAGCAACGCGATCGTGGCGGCGGCGAACTCGCGCGCACGCGCGAAATTGCCGGCGAGCCGCTCGATCGCGGCCGCATTGATCAGCGGATAGGTCGCGCGACGACGCCGGGCAGCGGAAAGGTAGGCGTCGCGCGATTCCGCCAGCAGGCGCGAACGATCATCGCCCTGGGCGGCGACCGCCCGGTCCTTCAGCAGTCGCCCCCTGAGGTTCAACAGATCGTAATCGTCTTCGGCATGGCTGCCCGCCGCCTGCTCGAACATGCGCCAGGCACGCAGCGTATCGCCGGACCGCGCGACCCGGACGATCCGGCGCAGGTCGAGCCGATCCATCTAGAGCCGACCCGGGCAGGATGGTGCGAGCGAAAGGCGCATGAGACTGGCCATCAGCGGAAATTGTGCATGCGCGGCGGCGGATTGGTGATGTCGGGATCGACCGTCAGGGGCACGAAACGCACATTCTTGCGATCCTTCCCCCGCTGCAGGAGGTCGAGATTGATGTTGAAGCCGTGACGCGTATCGAACTTGCCGCCACGGTTGAACCGAGCCGTGAAGCGCGCGCGCCGATAGCGATCGAGCTTCTCGTCATAATCGAGATATTCGATGCCGCCGTAAAGCGAACGCTGGTCCGACTTGAAGGTAACGGCGTCGAACTGCTTCGAAAAGAAGATCTGCCGGCCCTCGAGCCGAACCTCGACGATCGAATCGCGTTCGATGGCGATGATGTCGGGTACCTTCAGATCCTGTTGCTGAAGCGTCAGCAGCACCTCGCCATTGTCCGCCGCAAGGCCGACGGTGAAGACGATCACGTCCTTCACCTCGTCGGACACCGTGGCCCGCGTGTTGAGCGGAACGTGCGTGGGAATGGTCGTGCACATCATCGTCACCTTTCATTTGAGGGAAATTGCTGCTCGATTCTGGCGTTCCAGGTCTTCCAGTCGCGATTGGCGGGATCGGAGCGCTGGAGCGCCGCCATTGCCGCATGCGCGGTGCCCGCCATTTCGACCGCGCGCGCTTCCGCGCCGGACTTGCGAAGGATCTGGGCCAGCGAGAAACGCGCGAGCGCCGCGTCCTGGCGGATGCGGGCGTTGCGCGGATCGCCCGCAACCAGCCGGTCGAGGATCGCGATCTGGCGGTGGCGCTGCGCCAGCGCCGACGTGATCTGGCCGTTCGCCTCCAGCGCCTGCGCCATCCAGGCGTGCCGGTTGGCGAGATCGAGCCGCAGCGCGGTATCGTGAGGCGCAGCCGCGGAAAGGCGGGCCATCGTCGCCAGCGCACTGGCGCAGCTTTGCAGGGCGGCGGGGAGGGTGCGTTGATCCTCGACCTCCACCGAACAGAGATTGCCGTGCGCATAGGCAAGTTCGCGCCGATAGGCAGGGTTGTTGCGATCGGCCGCCACCAGCCGCAACGCCAGCGCCTTGTATCGTGCGAAATGCGCCGACGCCGCCGGGCGCGCCTTGCGCATGAAGGCGACATAGCCGAGCCAGAACTCGCTTTGGGCATGCGCATAGAGGCGCTCGGGATCGTCGGGCGCGGCGGCGAGCAGCGCGGCGGTCGCCTGATGCGCTTCGGCGAACTTGGCGGCGGCGGTGGCGAACGCGCCCGATCGCTGCTCGTCCTCGCCCATCGCGTGCAGCACGCGCGCGCGGCGCTCGAGCGAGCCGGTCGGGAGTGCGGCCAGGTCGCCCTGCGCCGCATAATAGGCCATGGCGCGGCGATTGACGACGTCGAGCACGTCGAGGCGGCCCACGCCGCGCAGCCGGCCGCGAAGGTCCGTCAGCATGAATTCGATCAGCTGTTCCGCCTGTTCGCGCTGCTGCTCCGCCTCGCGCTGGGCGCGGATGGCCATGATCAGCGCCACCGCCAGAACCAGCACCGACAGCGTGGCCAGCGCCGTCGCGATCGCCACGCGGCGGAGCCGCCGCTGGACGTGCCGCTGAACCAGCAGGTCGAGCGGCACGCCGATGACCCCGGCGACCAGCTTCAGATAGGCGAGGAGACGGCCGTCGCCATGGCGCGTGAAGTCGGCCGCCGCGGGTTCATCGACGGCGCCAAACGACCGCGGCTGGCAGATGCCCGGCGGAAAGGCGGTTTGCGGCGTTCCCCTGACCAACGCGGCGAGGACGGGGCGATCGGGATGCAGCTGGCGGAATCGCCGGATCTCCAAGTCCACCCAGGCAGATTCGCGCGCGGCCGGCGAGCAGAGCACGATCAGGCAGGCGGACGCCGCCAGCGCCTCGTCCACCGCACCGCTCAGGCTGGCGGACGCGGCGAGCTCGCTGCGATCCATGAAGATCGGCGTCAGGCGGCGCGGCGCGACTCCACGCGCGGTCGAACGGCCGACCAGATGCCGGGGCACGCGATACCCTTCCAGCCAGCGATGGATCGCGCGCGCGATCGGCGCGTCGCTGTGGCTGTAGCTCAAGAATGCGCGATATTCCGGCTCAACGGCGACCTCGGGCTCCGCCGGTGGTGTCTCGCCTGGCGCGCTGGTGCCCATATCGCCCTCACGCGGCACGGACTCCCGGCCTTGGAACAAGGCACGCTGCTCCGCCCCCGCGCAACCCTGCGGTAACGCGGCCGGTGAAGGCAAGTGCAAACCCCGAACAACCGCAAATTGCGGGGGCAGCCGGCCCCGGCGCCCCGGTCCCGGACGATTTCCGCCGGAGACATGCCGTCGGCGTGCGGCACGGCCGTCACGCATCCGCGCGCGCCGACCGCGAGCCGAGCTGGTCGTCGACCGCGCCGAGCAACAGCCTGGCGGCGTGCGCCAGCCTCGGCCGGTCCATTTCCAGGAAGCGCGCGGCGTGGCGCGAAAAGTCGGCGTCGTTGCCGCGCCGCAGGGCGATCAACGCGCGGATCCAGTGCAGCCCGGCGACCAAATCGGGATGGGTATCCGCCGGGCCGATCGAAGGCCCTTCGCACGCGCGCAAATCGACCTCGGGGATGGCAAGGTTCATCAGCGCTTCGTCCATCAGCGCGGCGCGCTGGGCATCGGTCAGGGCGACCGGGGTCCGCCACGTGACGGGGATGGCGAGCGTCCATTCCGCGCACGGGTCGGCGGCCGCGCGCAGCAGCGTCAGCACCTGATCCAGCGTGACCTGGGCCGGAACGGAATAGCTGTAGGTGCGGATAACGTTGCGCACGAGATGCAGGCAACGAAACCCCATGTCGTGACCGAATTCGCGCTCGAGACGGCAGCACAGGCGGATGGCGGCGAGCAGGCGGTTGATCGCGCCCTGAAGATCGCCGGTGCGGTAGGCGAGATACGCCTCCGCCGGCAGCTGGAACGAGGCGGACGCGATCTGGGCATGTATCGACACCTCCGGCGCGGACGCGATCGCCTCCGCGCGCGCAAAGAGGTCGCCGGCCTCGACCATCATCCCCTTGCGGACAGCCACCAGGCCGCTTTCGCGAACCTCCTCCGCCGCGATGATCGCGGTGACGTCGGCGAGTGGCAGCGACGTGGCGAGTTTCATCAAGTAAGTGCTGCTGAAATCGCGGGCTGCATCGACCGGTGCGGTCGTGACATCGTGCCTGAGAAACACGCGCCGGGCGTCGGCCAGCCGGCGATCCGCAGGGGGACGCGGCGCAAGACTGCGCGGGTGAGCCGTGGTCGTCATCAGTTGCATGCCAACGCTCCCTTCATCGCTTGGGGCTTGAGGTTCAGGTCCGCCGTCAGGTCGACGCCCAGCGGCATGCCGACGGCAAGGACGTCCGCCCGCGCCAGCCGCGCCAGGAAATGCGCGACGCCGGCGCTGCCGATCATCAGGTCGGCGGTGGGGATGTGCGGGTTCTCGACCATCCAGGAGATCCCGTGCGCGTCGCGGCGCTGCAGGCCGATCAGCGTCGCGGAAATGCGCCGCGCGCGTGCGAGCCACTGCGGGTCGTCGAGGACGCGGGCGGCCTCCAGGTAAATCTCGCCCAGGCCGGCAAGGCCGTGGCACTGGCTGAGATTGGGATGACAGGGGCTGAGTGCGTGCGCACCCAGCGCATCGCGGGCAAGGTCTGCCCAGCGCGCGTCGCGATCGAGCGCGTAGAGCGCAAGCAGCGCCAACGCGATCCCCGGACCGCCATGGCACCACCAGTGCCACGCATCGTCGGGGTCCTGCGCACGCGGCCACCAGCTGTGCGCTCCGTTGCGTCGCGCCTGTCGAACCAGCCATTCCCCACCGGCCCGTGCCGCCGCCATGGCGTCGCGGTCCCCCCGGGCGCGGGCGTGCACCGCCAGGAAGTGGACGATTCCGGCGACGCCATGTGCGAACCCGGTATAGACGGTGCCCTCCATCCCGCTGACCCCGTCGGGCCACGCCCAGCTGCCGTCGGCGCGCTGACGATCGATCAGATAGCGCGCGCACTGGTCGGCATAGCGCGCCAACCCCGGCAGGCGCGCACCATGCGCGGCCTGGAGCGCCGCCAGTCCCTGGCCGGCGGCGCCATGCGTCAGATCGGGCCAGTCGAGCGGGCCGGAAAACACCTGGTCCAGATAGGCCTCGAACCAGCGGCCGCGATCGATGAGGCCGGCGTCGACCGCCTCGACAAAGGCGAGCGCGACCCCCGCCTCGCCGAAATGCAGGCCGGGCATCTGATCGTCGGGCGTCGCCGCATGCGCGAGCAGCCAGTCCACCGCGCGTTCGGCGAAATCGCCGACCTGCGCGGCGCGCGCGCCCAGCCGCACCAGCCGCGCCGCGCCATAGAGCACGCCCGCGACGCCGCGGTTCGCGCTGCGGAACAGCCGATAAGCCTGCGGCACCGACAGGCTGGCGTCATGGCCCAGTGCCTGGAGTTCGGGGGAGAGCGGCAATCCCGTGCGATCGTCGCGCAGACCGCCCGCGACCAGCCAGCTCAACGCACCGTCGAGCAGGGCGTCGTCGGCGCGGTCGGCGCGCGAGCTGATCGCGATCGTCCGCGCATCGATCCGGCGCAAGCGGGCCTCGACCTCGGCAATCGCCGGGCGGTCGGCCGGATCGGCGGCGAGCAGATCGACCGCCAGCGCGATCAGCGCCGACGGCGCACCGCTCAGCATCGTGAGGCGACCGGCAAGATCCGCATCCGCCGCCAGTGACATGCGCCGCGGATCGAACCCGGTGATCGCATTGGCGATCAGCGCGCCGACCGCGTACAGATCGTCGGCAAACGCGGCCGCGCCGCCGGCCTGTTGCTCGGGCGAGATGAAGCCCATCGTCCCCTGCATGAACAGCGCGTCGCGCTCGCCGACGGGGGCCGCCATTTCGAGGTCGAGGAGCCAGGTCCGGCCATCCGCCCCGACGCGGACGTTGCGGGGCGACAGGTCGCGATGAACGACCCCGCGGCGATGCAGGTCGCCGAGCGTCGCGGCGAGCCCGATCAGGTCGCCGATCAGCTGTTCGCGATGCGCGATATCGGCGCGATCATAGCGGCGGGCGGGTCGATCGGAAAAGTCGCGACCCTCGACATGATCGATCGCGAGGAACAGGCTGTCGTCGCGCTCGAACACCATATGGTGCCGCGGAATGGTGACATCGTCGCTGAGCCACGCGGCGAGCGCATGCTGATGCGTCAAGCGGTCCCACATGTCGCGTCCCTTGGGGTCCGACATGCAATGGCGTCGGCCTTCCTTCAGTACGATCAGGCCGCATTGCTCGGCGGACCGCATGTCCGCAGAGAGGAACACCGATCCCTTGGGGTGCGCGCTCAGCGAATCGAGCAGGAGGAAGCCGGGACCGATGAGGCGCGAGGCGAGCGACGAGTCGGTTGCCGCGGCGGGTGCCGATGAGGGCGCGGAGGTCGATCCCCCGGCCGTGGGCCAGGCCGCGAACGGATTGGCAATGCCATCGGGCGCGACGAAGGGGACGCGATATTCGGCCCCCGCAGGTGCCGAGCCGGCGGCCAGATTGCCGAGCCGGTCGCGCGTGAATGCCGGGTCGAACTGCCCGAAACGCGCATACAGCGTTTCGCCGAGCGGCAGGTCGGTGACGATCCGGGGCCCCGACAGGCCGGAAAGCAGGGGCAGGAGCGCTCGGGCCAGCGTCAGCGCCAGCGTGTCGGACGCGGGATAGATCGTCGCGAACTTTCCGATCTGGGTCGCGCCGAACGTCCCCTCGTTCAGCTCGCCGAGGATGCGTGCATCGCGGGCGATCTTGAACGGCGTGGCGTGCGCGCGCAGCACCGGCAGGATGCGCGCGATCACCGTCGGTGCCTCCACCTGGATCGACGAGATGTGCAGCTTCCAGCCGAAATCGCGGTCGGGCCTGCCCACCGCCGCCCATACGCCGGTGTCGCGGACCTCAAGGCCCCTTGACGTCAATTCTGCCAGATAGTCGGTCGGCTGCATCTTTTCAGTCCCTCGTCATGACATCCGGGTGCCCGCCGGACACCCGGATGCCGGCGGTCAGCGCATGAAGCTGGCGAACCGCTGGTTGATCTCCGCCTGGACCCGCTCGCCGATTTCGGCCGGGTTGATCACCAGGCTGCCGGGATCGGTGCGCAGGCTGCTCGTCGCGCAGCTCACACCGCAGCTCACGCCGCAGCTGCCACCGCAGCTCACGCCGCAGCTTCCCCCGCAGCTGCCGCCGCAGCTGGCGCCGCAATTCTCCGCCAGGCTGCCGGGCGAGAAACGCCCGGTCGCCAGGCCGACGACCAGGTCCTCGGGGTTGATGCGCAGGATCGCGGCCTTTTCCTCACGCGAGAGGAAGCCGACCGAGCCGAGCGTCTCTTCGGTCTTCCAGACGAGATTGTGGAAGAATTTGGGGTCTTCCTTGGCCTGCCGGATCAGGTTGGCCATTCCCTCGATGTTCTTGCCTTGCATGATGTGTCCTTCCTCTGAATGTGCGTCTGCGACCCGACATTCAGGAGGGAGGCGATCCGGTTTCGATGGAGACCGGTCGTCTCGTTCGCTCCGACACCGTAACTGCACGGTTGCGGCGGGGACGAATGTGACCAAGATCACGCCTGGAGGATTTTTTCGGTCGTCGTGCTGGCCGACCGCGAGCGGGGAACGGTTATCCCGCGCGTTTCAGGGCCAGCGGGGCAGCAGCCGCCGCCGGTTCGACGGGCACTCCGGCTGCGTCACTTGCCAGGCGCTGAAGCAGGTCGCCGGCGGGCATCGGCCGGCCGATGAAATAGCCCTGCGCCATGTCGCAGCCGATCGACTTCAGGAAGTCGAGGCACGCGCTGTCCTCGACGCCTTCGGCCACGACCTTGAGCCCCAGTTCGTGCGCGAGGTTGATCGTCGAGCGGACGAGCACCCCGTCGCTGCGATTCTGGTGGGCGAACTGGATGAAGCTGCGATCGATCTTCAATTCGTTGAGCGGCAGCTGCTTGAGGTAGGTCAGCGTCGACTGGCCGGTGCCGTAATCGTCCATCGAGATCGCGATGCCCATGGCGCGGAACGACTGCAGCGCGGCGACCGCGCGATCGGGATCGTTCATCGTCGCCGATTCGGTCACTTCGAAAATGAGCGAGGCGGGCGCGACTCCGCTGCGTTCGATCAGCCCCCGCAACGCGGTGATGAACTCTTCCGAACTCAGCAGCTTGGCGGAGATGTTGACCGCACCGTTGATCGCATGGCCCTTAACGCGCCAGGCGCGCAGGTCGTCGATCGTCTGGGCAAGCACGTGGAGGGTCAGCTTCGCGATGCGATCATTCTGCTCGGCGAGCGGGATGAACAGGTCGGGGCGAAGGAAGCCGCGGACCGGGTGCTGCCAGCGAACCAGCGCCTCGACACTCGCGATCCTGCCCTCGCGCAGGTCGAGCTTCGGCTGATAGGCGACCTGGATCTCGCCGCGTTCGATCGCCTCGTCCAGCTCGCTCAGCAGCGACAGCTCGCGGTCGATCGCCTCGTCGTCCTGGGACTGGTGGACGTACCACCCGGTCCCAAGCGCAAAGGCCTGCGCCGCGGCGAGGCCGGCCTGGGCGACGGTACGATCGAAATGCGCCACCCCCGCGTCCTCGGCAAAACCGATGGCGAGGGTGACGTCGACGCGGCGCCCGGCGACATCGATCGGGCTGAGCATCGTGGCGCGCAGCGCCGCCACCCGCTGTTCGATGTCGGTCCGGTCGTAACAACGCCAGGCGAGCACCCGATCCTCGATACGATAGACGGTCGCCCCCTGGGACACGAGCGCGACCCGGTCGCGAACGCGCCGGACCAGCTCTGCCGTCGCCGCACCGCCCAGGCCCGCCGCGATCTTTTCGAAATCGCCGACATAGGCGGTGAGCACGCCTTCGCCCCGATAGGTCTTGAGCGCGTCGATCAGCGCATGACGATTGGGCAGCCCAGTCTCAGGATCGTGCAGCCTGCGGCGGCGTGCGGCGGCGGCGGCGCGCATGCAAAGCGTGGCAATCCCGGCACAGGCGATCGCGACCAGTGCGGGGGCGAGCGGGAAAATCCAGTCGAGGCGCGCGTCGACGAGCAAGGCCGCTCCGACCAGCACGGTCGGGCCGCCGACAACCATCACGGCCAGGGTGCGACGCGAACGCGCATTGAGGATCGCGACCCCCAAACCCAGCCCGATCAGCAGCGGAAGCGGCCAGCCGCCCTCGCGCGGGCGCCCGTTGCGAAGCGTTTCCGCCGCCAGCGCCTGGATCACCACGCCGGGGATGACGCCATGCCTGGGCACCGCGTAACGATCGCCCAGCTCGACCGCGGTCGCGCCGATGACGATACTTTTGCCGCGAAGGGTGGCGGGGTCGAAGCGGCCGTCACGAATGTCGATGAAACTATGCCTGGGGATCGATCCCGGCTCGATCGCGAAGTCGATCGGAAAATCGGTATCGGCCGACCCGTTGACCCCCGCGATCATGGCGGAAAGGGAAGGGCGCGGCGTGCCGTCCGTCACCGTGCCGAGCAACATCCGGCGCACCAGCCCGTCCGCGTCCGGCTGGACGGTGACTGCCGCAAGCGCGGCATGCGCCCGAAAGGCGGGGATCGGGAGCGAATCGGTCCAGCTGTCGGCGTTGCTGCCGGTCCGCTGGCTGAAGGTCGGCAGGACGACCTTTCCGTCGGCGCGGGCGATCGATGCGGCGAAGGCTGCATCTTCGGCCGGTACGGAGGCCGAGGAGACATCGACGTCGAACGTTATGTTGGTTACGCCAGCCGCGTGAAGACGATCGACCGCGCGCGCATATTGGCCGCGCGGCCAGGGCCAGCGATCGATCGCCCCGATGCTGCGTGCATCAATCTCGACAATGTGAAGCTCGCCCGATGCGGGATGGGCGCGAAGCTGCCAGCTGAGTTGCCGGATCACCCGGTCAACGCCGACCCCCCACCCGAGAATACCGGTCGCGAGGGCGAGCGCACAGCTCAACGCCGCCGCGGCCAGCCGCCAGTGATGGTTCAATCTCTCGTGCAAGTGCGTGCCAACCTTCGGCGCGCACCGTAGCACCCGGGTGCTAACGGCGCGTCAACAAGGCGACGGCGTGAGGTTACCGGTCCTTGCCCTTGCCGCCGCCGTTGCCGTTGCCGTCGCCGTTGCCGCCCGCGTTACCGTTGCCGTTCCCGCCAGCGTTGCCATTGTCGTTGCCACCGGCGTTCCCGTTGCCGTTCCCACCGGCATTGCCGTTGTCATTGCCACCAGCATTGCCGTCGCCGTTCCCGCCAGCATTGCCGTTGCCGTTCCCACCGGCATTGCCATTGCCGTTGCCGCCAGCATTGCCATTGCCGTTCCCGCCAGCGTTGCCGTTGCCGCCAGCATTGCCGTTGTCGTTCCCGCCGGCATTGCCGTTGCCGTTCCCGCCGGCATTGCCGTTGCCGTTCCCGCCAGCATTGCCGTTGCCGTTTCCACCGGCGTTGCCATTGTCGTTCCCACCGGCGTTGCCATTGTCGTTCCCACCGGCGTTCCCGTTGCCGTTGCCGCCAGCGTTGCCGTTGTCGTTCCCACCGGCATTGCCGTTGCCGTTGCCGCCAGCATTGCCGTTGTCGTTGCCACCAGCATTGCCATTGCCGTTGCCGCCAGCGTTGCCATTGTCGTTGCCACCGGCGTTGCCGTTGCCGTTCCCGCCGGCGTTGCCGTTGCCATTGCCACCAGCGTTACCGTTGTCGCTCCCGCCGGCGTTGCCGTTGCCATCGCCACCAGCGTTACCGTTGTCGCTCCCGCCTGCGTTGCCGTTGCCGTTGCCGCCAGCATTGCCGTTGTCGGTCCCACCGGCGTTGCCGTTGTCATTGCCGGCAGCGCTTCCGTTGCCGTCGCCGCCGTTATTGCCGCTGGCGTTGCCGTCCAGGTTGTTGGCCACACCGTCATCAATCGTTGGGGCGCGCACATCGGCAATCACCGCGCGGATCGTCGCTGCCTCGATACTGGCGATCTGCATCGCGGTCGAACCGCCGACCAGGCCATTGGTCACCTTCCCGAGATCCGCTGCGGTGGCCGTGATCGGGCTGGTGATCATCTGAACCTGATCGATTTCGACGGCGCGATCCACGCTCGCAGGCGTGGTGGTCGCAACCTGGCCATCGGTGCGGGCGTCGGCCTCTGCGGTGCCATCGGGATCGGCGGGCGCAGGGGCGGGCGCCTGCGCACCCGGCGCATTGCGCTGGGGCGAATCGATCGTCCGCGTATCCCGGCCCTGCACGGTCAGTCGAAACCGGTCCGCGGCAGACACGATCGCCACCACACCCGGACGAATCAGTTCGCGCGCGCCGCCGTCGCTCGTCGCGGTTTCCACGGCTCCTTCGACGACCTGAAGCGACGATCCCTGGTCGGTGACGGTGATGGAGAAGGTCGTGCCCTTCACCACCGCGGCGAGATAGGGGGTGCGCACGCCGAAATGCGGATTGGGCTTCTTCTCGATCTGGAAGATCGCGTTGCCCCAGTCCTGCAGCACGTCGACGACGCCGCGCTGCGCCGTCGCTTGCGGGATGCGCACGCGGCTGTTGGCGTTGACGGTCATGAAATCCTTGCCGCGCACCACCACGACGCGTCCGCCCGCACCAGTCGCGACGGTGGCACCTTCGGCGACCGGCGTGCCGCGTTTCGCCGCGTGCTTGCCGGCCGCGTCCTGGATCGTCACCGGCCCGGATGCTTCGCTGATGGTCCAGCCGTTGCCCTGGGCCAATGCCGCCGGGCTGGCGGACATCAGGAATGCAATTGCGGCGATCTGAGCGAACCGATTCATGGTCAAAACCTTTGTATGGAGTTTGCCATTTATCGGGCGAGGCTTTCGCGGATGTTTTCATGCCTGGTTAACGCACTGATCCCTTGAGGAAGTTGTAACGCTTGGCACGCTATTGCGGCGTCGAAGATTGACCATGTCCACGATCCGCACCACCCTCTTGGCGCTCGCCCTTTTCGTTGCGCTTCCGTTCGGAGCCCCTGCTTTCGGGCAGAACGCGCTCGACCGCGTACAGCCGCCCGCCACGCGCGAGGAGCGCGCGCCGGCCGACACCCGCACCGAAAGCGAGCCCGTTCAGGTCGATGTGGACCAGCCGGCAACGGCGGCATCCCCGTCAAGTCGCGCGGTGATGGTGGGCGCGATCGCCCTAAAAGGGCTGCGCAGCCTGGCCCCGGCCGATTTCGCCGACCTGCTGGCGACGCGGGTGGGGCGCACGCTGACCCCCGATGCGCTTGCCCGGCTGGCATCCGACATCGCGGAACGCGCCCGTGCGCGGGGACTGGTGTTCGCGTCCGCCTGGATCGGCATACAGCAGATCGAGAATGGCGTGCTGACCATCGAGGTCGACGAGGGCCGGATCGAGGAGATCCGCTTCGACGGTGCCGAGGACCGGGCGGTGCGCGCGGCGCTGAGCCCGCTGATCAGCGACGCGCCGGTGCATGTCGGCGCGCTTGAACGGCGTTTGCTGATCGCCGGCGATATCGACGGGGTGCAGATTCGCAGCAGCCGCTTCGTGCGCGAGGGCGGGCGAGGGATTTTGATCGTGCGCGTCGTCCGTGACCGGATCGCCGGGCGGCTTACGTTCGCAAACGAAGGGACCCGGCCGATCGGCCCCGAACAGCTGACGCTCGACGTCGATTTCAATGCGCTGCTGGCCACCGACGATTCGCTGACCCTGACCTGGTCGGGAACCGCGATCGAGCCGAACGAGCTGCAGTTCGGCCGGATCCGCTATGAAAAGCGCATCAACCGCAGCGGGACCGAATTGTCGGTCACCGCGACAGGATCGGGCGCGCGCCCCGGTGCCTATCTCGAGCCGTTCCGGATCCGCAGCCATAGCTGGTATGTCGGCGGTGCGGTTCTTCATCCACTGTGGCGGCGTCGCTCGACAAGCCTTTGGTTCGAAGGCGAATTGGGTGTCCGTAACCTGATGCAGTCACGCGCCGGCCAGCTGGTTCGCGACGATCGCATGGCCACCGCGCGCGGCACGATCTATGGCCATCGCGACATCGCCGGCGGCCGGTTGCGCATCAGCGCGAGCGTGTCGCAGGGCCTCGACCTTTTCGGCGCGACCGATGCCGGCGATCCGATGGCGTCGCGGCGCGATGCGGATGCGACCTACACCACGGTCAGCCTGTGGACCGACTGGTCGCGCGACCTTGGCGGCAATGCGAGCGTGAGGCTGGCGGCGCTGACCCAGCTTTCGTCGCAACCCCTGCTCATCGCAGCCGAAATCGGGCTGGGCGGCACCGGTTTCTTGCGCGGATATGACTGGTCGGAACGCAGCGGCGACCAGGGCGCGATGGGCCTGGCCGAATTGCGCTACGCGATCGACCGCCCATTCGGCATCGCACGAAGGGCCCAGCTTTACGCCTTTGTCGACGGCGGCAGGGTGACGAACCTGCGCAGCGGCTTCGGCAGCGGTTCGCTCGCCTCGGCCGGCGGCGGGATCAGGGCGGATATCACCCCGAAATTCGGGGCAAGCCTTGAAGTTGCCGCCCCGCTGACCGGACGACGCTACGACACCAGTGATCGCACGCCGAAGATCAATTTCAGGCTTGTGCGGTCCTTCTGAGCGTTTCCGGGCGATGACGTCATCCGGGCGAGGCCGCCGCGCATCCCGACCGCGCGCCTAGCGCCGGACGTCCAGCGCGCCCGCATGGAACAGCGCGATATCGGCGCGCCCGAACAGGCTCGCATCGCCGGGCAGGGTGTGTTTCAGGCAGGCCAGCGCCAGTCCCGACGCGGCAATGCCCTGCAAGTCCTGGCCGCAATGCAGGCCGTGCAGGATGCCGGCCGCAAACGCATCCCCCGCGCCGATCCGGTCGACGATGCCGTCGACCACGACCGCGTCGGTCTCATGGCCTTGCGCGGGCGTGTCGATCCGTGCGGACAGGGCGTGGCGGTCGCTGGTCTGGACCTCGCGCGCGGTCGACGCGATGTATCTGAGGCCGGGAAACGTGCCGAATGCCGCTTCCGCCGCACGGCGGCGGCCGTCGGGATCATTCCCGTCGAATGGCTTGTCGAGCAGCAGGCTGACATCGCGATGATTGCCGAACAGCATGTCGGCCGCGGCAATGAGCGTCGACAGCGTGGCGCGCGGATCGCTGGTCCAGCGTTCCCAAAGCTTTGACCGATAATTGCAGTCGAACGAAACCGGGATTCCGGCCGATCGCGCAAAGGTCACGGCGTCGATCGCGGCCTGCGCGGCATTCGGCCCCAGCGCCGCGGTAATCCCGGAGACGTGCAGCCGCGCCGCACCGGTCAGCAGGCTGGGCCAGTCGAACGCGTCGGCGGGCGCATCGGCAAAGGCGGAGGCGGTGCGATCGTAAATCACCTCGGACGGGCGCATGCCGCTGCCCGGCGACAGGAAATACAGACCCATGCGTCCGTCCCCGAAGGACACCCGGCTGCAATCGACGCCACGGGACCGCACCGCGGCGACGGCCCCGCGCCCCAGCGCATTGTCGGGAACGATGCTGATCAGCGCACTGGCATGACCCAGGCAGGCAAGCGCCACCGCGACATTCGCCTCCGCGCCGCCGACCTCGACATCGAAACGGCCGCTCTGCATCAGCAGCTCCCGCCCCGGCGCGGCCAGCCGCAGCAGCAGCTCGCCGAAGCAAATGATCTGACCGGCGCTCATGCAGGCTTCCCCCTTTTCAGGCGTGTTCGCACACCCCGACACCATTTGACATTTGAACGAACCGGTTATCGGTTCAATCCCATCGGCAGATCGCGTCTACGAAACAACCAGAAACCTGTTCAATGCCGAACTTCGCCGCCTCGACCAAAAGGCGACCGGCCTGAAAGGGTTGCTAAGAGGGGGCTTTGTTCTTTTATTATAGATACTTGGATGCTTTTATTGATATCGAGTGCGAGGTTTGAGCAGGACGTCCGGGCGTAATTCCGCGCAGCCGTCCTTTTGCCAACCGGCCCGATTCAAAATGTGGCGGATGGGGTGGGATTCGAACCCACGGTGAGCTTGCACCCACGGCGGTTTTCAAGACCGCTGCCTTAAACCACTCGGCCACCCATCCGTCCCGGCGTGGCCATTTGATCGGCTTTCGGATCGCGCGCAAGCCGCATGTCGCGCCCTGAGCCAAACGGGGGTTCATCGCGCGCGCGGGCTGTGGCAGGGTATCGGGATGTTAAGAAAGCTGCGTTCATCATTTCGCCCGTTCACGCTTGCCGCGGTCGGTGCGGCGGCGCTCGTTCTGGGCCCGGCCGCGCCCGCGCAGGACGATGCGGGCTTCGCGCGCTACTTGGAGGAACTGCGCGGGCAGGCGACCGCCGCCGGGGTGTCGCGCGCAACCGCCGACGCGGTCTTCCCCACGCTGACGCTCAACCCGCGCGTGATCGAGCTCGACCGCGCGCAGCCCGGCGGCGGGTCGACCGCGGCGATCCCCGCATTTGCGCCCTATCGCGCGCGGCATGTCGATGCGGCGCGGATCAGCCGCGGGCGGGTCGCCTATCAGGCCAATCGCGCGCGCCTTGCCGGGATCGAGCGCGACACTGGCGTGCCCGAATCGATCATGGTCGCGATCTGGGGGCATGAGACCAATTATGGCGGCTATACCGGCGATTTCGACCTGCCGCGCGCGCTGGCGACGCTGGCCTATGAGGGGCGGCGGCGCGAGCTGTTCGCGGGCGAATTCATCGCGACGCTCAAGCTGATCGATCGTGGCATCCCGCGCGAACGGCTGAAGGGCAGCTGGGCCGGGGCAACCGGCTATCCCCAGTTCCTGCCTTCCATCTACCTGCGCGTGGCGCGCGACGGCGACGGCGACGGCACGGCCGATATCTGGCGCAGCGAAGCCGACGCGCTCGCGTCGATCGGCAATTACCTCGTCGACGCGGGCTGGCGGAAGGGCCAGCCCTGGGGCGTCGCGGTGAACGTGCCGGCGACGCTGGACCGCGGCGCGCTGGGCAACGCGACCGTCTCGCCGCGCTGCCCGCGCGTGCATGAGCGGCACAGCCGGTGGCGGACGATGGCGGAATGGCGGGCGCTGGGAATCGTACCGCAAAATGGCGCATGGCCCGCCGACGACGTGCTGGCGACCCTGCTGGAGCCCGACGGACCGGGGCAGACCGCGTATCTGCTGACCGGCAACTACCGGGTCATCCTCGATTATAACTGCTCCAATTTCTATGCACTTTCGGTGGGGTTGCTGGCCGATGAAGTCGCGCGTTGACCTGACGTTGGCGGCGCTGCTGTCGCTGGGCGCGGCCACTGCGGCGGCGCAGGACACGCCCGCCACGCTTTATCCCGCAGACGCGGCGGACAAACCGCGCGGCAGTTCGGGCGAAGGTGCTGCCGCGCGCCATGACGAGGTCGGGCCGGTCGGCGTGCAGTCCGACCTGGCCGGGATGCGGGTCGTCCATCCCGCACTCGCCGCAGGCGACGTGGTCGAGGTGACCGCGCTTGCCAACGGCCACAACGTGCTGGCGATCGTCCAGGCCGGCGCGGCGGACCGCGGGCGGATCGCGTCGATTTCCCCCGCGCTGGCCGACGCGCTCGGCATCGCGGCTGGCGATGCGGTGCGGCTGCGCAAGGTGGTGGCCTCGGCGGCCGATCGCGCGGCGTTGCGGGCAGGTGGCAAGGCAGCGGCGCGGCTCGACTCACCGCCCGCCTTGCTCGCCGGACTGCGCGCGACTCTGGCCGCGCGCGCCCAGCCGGCCGCATCGGCACCGACGCCTTCGGTCACCGCGCCGACCCGCAGGCCGGCGACCCCGCCCGTACGGTCGGTGGCGAAACCGACGCGTGTCGCGGTTCCCGCGGGGACCGGCTATTTCGTGCGGGTTGCCGTGCTGTCCATCCGCGAAAGGGCCGACAGCGTGGCGCGCGAGCTGGACGGCGAGGTGGTCGCGGCGGGCAAGCTGCATCTCGTTCGAATCGGGCCCTTGCCTGATCGCGCGGCGGCTGCGAAAGCTCGCGAACGGGCGGTCGCGCGCGGGTTCAAGGACGCGCTGATCGTCGCTGCGCCCTGACGTCCACTTTCATTCGAGTTCCCGATTGCCATGAAGAAATTGTCGCTCGCCACGCTCGCGCTGCTCGCTACCCTGGCGCCTGCCACCGCGCAGACGCCGCCCTTCCAGACCCCGGCCCCGGTCGCGTATCTGGAGGACCTGTCCTCGGGCGCGGTGCTGTATGCCAAGGACGCCGACCGGCGGATGCCGCCCGCGTCGATGGCCAAGATGATGACCGCCTATGTCGCGTTCGACCTGATCAGGAAGGGCGAGATCAAGCTCGACCAGATGATCGAGGTGCGGCCGGAAACCTGGCGCAAATGGCATGGGCCGGAAGCGGGATCGACGATGTTCCTGTCGCCCGGCGAGCGGGTCAGCGTCGAGAACCTGCTCTATGGCATCGTCGTCCTGTCGGGCAACGACGCCTGCGTCGTACTGGCGGAGGGAATTGCCGGAACCGAGGAAGCGTTCGTCAACCTGATGAACCAGCGCGCGAAGGAACTGGGCCTGGCCAACAGCCAGTTCGGCAATTCGAACGGATGGCCCGACGAGGGCAGGACGTTCGTGACCGCGCGCGACCTCGCCCGGCTTGCCACGCGGACGATCCAGGATTTTCCGGGCCTCTACAAGCAGTTCTACAGCAAGGACAGCTTCACCTGGGGCAAGACGCTGGGCAAGGGCGATGCAATCACGCAGGCCAATCGCGATCCCCTGCTGGGCCGCGTGCGCGGTGCCGACGGGCTGAAGACCGGGCATACCGAAGAGGCCGGATACGGCTTTACCGGTTCGGCCGAACAGGAAGGCCGGCGGCTGGTGATGGTGCTCGCCGGGCTGAACAGCTTCAACCAGCGGATCGAGGAATCGGTGCGCTTCATGGAATGGGGTTTCGGTGCGTGGAAATCGCGCCCGATCGTGAAAGCCGGGCGGCGGGTGGAAAGCGCCGATGTCCAGCTGGGCGCGGAGTCGACCGTGGGGCTGGTCGCGCCGCGCGACCTGGCGGTCACGCTGCCGGCGGGCCTGTCGCCGCAGCTGAGCGCCAAGGTGGTCTATGACGGCCCGATCAAGGCGCCGATCCGCAAGGGCCAGCAGATCGCGCAGCTGGTCGTGCAGGCGCCGGGCATGGCACCGCAGTCGTTGCCGCTGGTGGCCGAGGCCGATGTGGGCGAGGCGGGCTTTTTCGGGCGCGCCTGGGCCGGGCTGAAGTCGCTGTTCGGCGCTTGAACGGCCGCTTCATCACGCTGGAAGGCGGGGAGGGGGCGGGCAAGTCGACCCAGGCCCGGTTGCTGGTCGACGCGCTCGCCGCGCGCAGCATCGACGCGGTGCTGACCCGCGAGCCGGGCGGCAGCGCCGGCGCGGAGGCGGTCCGCGCGCTGTTGATGCAGGGCGATGTCGGGCGATGGAGCGGGCGCAGCGAGGCGCTGTTGTTCGCCGCCGCGCGCGCCGACCATGTCGAACGGCTGATCCAACCGGCGCTGGCGGCCGGACGCTGGGTGGTCTGTGACCGGTACATCGACAGCACGCGCGCTTATCAGGGTGCGCAGGGCATTGCCGACGCCGATATCCTCGCGCTCCATGCCTTTGGGTCGGGAGGTTTGATGCCCGATCGCACGCTGCTGCTCCACGTCGATCAGGCGACCGGCACGGCGCGGATGCGCGCGCGCGACGGCGGGGCGATCGACCGCTTTGCAGAGCGCGACGCGGGGTTTCATCGGGCGGTCGCCGCCGGGTTCGACCGGATCGCCGCGGCGGAGCCTGCGCGTGTGCGCCGGATCGACGCCGGCGATGCCCCGGACATCGTCCATGCCGCGATCATCGACATGATCGCCGACCTGCTGCCATGACGTCACTGCGCGGCAATGCGGCCGCGATCGCGGCGTTCGATGCAGCGATGACCGGGGGCAAGCCGCATCACGCATGGCTGATCGCCGGGCCGCAGGGCGTGGGGAAGGGTGCCTTTGCGCGCGAGGCGGCGCGGCGCATCCTGACCCGCGCGGCGCCGCTACCCAATATCGACGATCTGATCGCGGCGGGGTCGCACCCCGATTATCGCGAGCTGGTGCGCCTGCCCAAGGATCCCGAGAAGCCCGAACAGGACATCGCACGCAGCATTCGGATCGATCAGGTCCGCGCGCTGCAGCCGGTTCTGGCGACCAAGCCGGCCTTGTCGCCCGTGCGCGTGATCGTCATCGACGCGATCGACGACCTCGAGCGTCCGGCCGCCAACGCGCTGCTGAAGAATCTGGAGGAGCCGCCGACGGGGACCATTTTCCTCCTGGTCAGCCATGCGCCGGGCCGGCTGCTGCCGACGATCCGGTCGCGATGCCGGCTGCTGCGCTTCGCGGCGCTGGGCGACGACGACATGGCGGCGGTGCTGCGCGAAGCGGTGCCGGAGGCGAGCGAGGCCGAGATCGCCGCGCTGGTGCGCGCCGGCGCGGGATCCCCGGGCCGCGCGCTCGCCTTTGCCGGGCTCGACATGGCGGCAATCGAGCGCGACCTGGCCGAGATCGCGCGGACCGGCGACCCGGACAGCGTGATCCGGGTGCGGCTGGCCGGGGCGCTGTCGGGCAAGGCGGCGCAAGCGCGCTATGAAGCCTTTCTGACGCGGACGCCGAGCTTCATCGCGGAGCAGGCGCGCGGCCGATCCGGAGGGGCGCTCAAGACCGCGCTCGACGCTTATGCCCGAACGCGGTCGATCGCAGCCGCCGCGATCGGCCTGTCGCAGGACGTGGTGACGACCGTGTTCGAGCTGGCCGCCGAAGTCGCGACGCTGGCGCCGACGGGGCTTCAACCCGGCGAGACGATGCACTAGGGCAAGGCGATGGCCGACCCCTATTACATCACCACCGCGATCCACTATCCCAATGGCCGCCCGCATATCGGCCACGCCTATGAGATGATCGCGGCCGATGCGATCGCGCGTTTTCAGCGTCAGGCGGGGCGCGACGTGCGGTTTCAGACCGGGACCGACGAACATGGCCTGAAAATGGTCCAGACCGCGCGCGCCCAGGGCAAGGAGGTTCGTGCGCTGGCCGATGAAATGTCTAACTATTTCATTGAAATGGCCGACAGTCTTGATATTTCGTGCGATCGCTTCATCCGCACCGTCGAACCCGATCATCACCGCGCGAGCCAGGCGATCTGGCAGGCGATGGCGGACGCCGGCGACCTGTATCTCGACCGCTATGAAGGCTGGTATTCGGTCCGCGACGAAGCCTTTTACGAGGAAAAGGAACTCGTCGAAGGGGAAGGGGGCGTCAAGCTGTCGCCCCAGGGCACGCCGGTCGACTGGACGACCGAGGAGACGTGGTTTTTCCGCCTGTCGAAATATCAGCAGCCGCTGCTCGACTTCTACGCCGCCAACCCGGATTTCATTCGTCCGGACAGCCGCCGCAACGAGATCCTGCGCTTCGTCGAGGGTGGGCTGGTCGACCTGTCGGTCAGCCGCACCAGTTTTGACTGGGGCGTTCCCGTGCCGGGCAGTCCGGGGCATGTCATGTATGTCTGGGTCGACGCGCTGACCAACTATCTGACCGGAGCGGGTTATCCGGACGCGCCACAGGGCGACCGCTACTGGCCCGCCGACCTGCACCTGATCGGCAAGGATATCGTGCGCTTCCACACGGTTTACTGGCCGGCGTTCCTGATGTCGGCAGGGCTGCCGCTGCCGCGCCAGGTGTACGGCCACGGCTTTCTGCTCAACCGCGGCGAGAAGATGTCGAAATCGACCGGCAACGTGGTCGATCCGATCGCGCTCGCCGAACTGGTGGGCGTCGATGCGCTGCGCTATTTCCTGCTCCGCGACATCAGCTTCGGCCAGGACGGCACATTTAGCGACGAGGCGATCGCGACCCGCGCCAATGCCGACCTTGCCAACAGCTTCGGCAACCTTGCCCAGCGCACGCTCAGCTTCATCGCCAAGAATCTGGATGGCGCATTGCCCGACGCGGGGCGGGGCGACCCGGCCGACAGCGCACTGCTGACCCAGGTCAACGATGCGATCGCCGACTTTGCGGTGCAGTTCGCCGATCTGGCACTGTCGCAGGCGATCGAGGCGTGGATGCGTGCGGTATTCGCGTGCAACCAGTATATCGATGCGCAAGCACCCTGGGCGCTGCGCAAGACCGATCCCGAGCGTATGCACGCGGTGCTCGGCACGCTCGTCCGCGCGATCCGCCAGCTTGCCATCGCGATCCTGCCGGTCATTCCGGGGTCGGCGGGCCGGCTGCTCGACCAGCTGGGTGCGGCGGCGCGCGATCACGCCGCGCTCGAGGATCGCGACTGGTATGTGCGCCAGCAGGCGGCGGGCTTCCGCCTTTCGCCGCCGACCCCCATCTTCCCGCGCATCGTTCTGCCCGAACCGGAGGCGGTGTGAAGCTCGCCGACAGCCATTGCCACCTCAATTACAAGGGGCTCGTCGAGCAGCAGGGCGAGGTGCTGGCCCGCGCGCGCGATCGCGGGGTCGTCGCGATGCTCAACATCTCGACGCGCGAACATGAGTGGGACGACATACTGGGCGTCGCCGAGCGCGAGCCCGATGTCTGGGCGACGATCGGCATTCATCCGCATGAAGCCGACGCGCATCCGCATGTCGACACCGAGAAGCTGGTCGCACGCGCAGCCCATCCCCGGGTGGTCGGGATCGGCGAGAGCGGACTTGATTATTATTACGAGCATAGCGACCGCGATCGGCAGAAATCGGCGTTCCGTGCGCATCTGGCGGCATGCCGTCACACCGGTTTGCCGATCGTGGTGCACACCCGCGATGCGGAGGACGACACCGCCGAAATCCTGACCGACGAGCTGGGGAAGGGGGGCTTTCCCGGCGTTATCCACTGCTTCACCGCCAGCGCGGAATTCGCGCGGATCGCGCTCGACCTCGGCTTTTACATCTCGATTTCGGGGATCGTGACGTTCAAGAATGCGCGCGCGCTTCAGGACACGGCGAAATGGCTGCCTCGCGACCGGCTGCTGATCGAGACCGACGCACCGTTCCTCGCCCCGGTGCCCCATCGCGGCAAGCCGGGCGAGCCGGCGTTCGTGGCCGACACCTGCCGCTTTCTGGCCGAGCTGCGCGGCGAAGATGCCGAGCAGCTGGCGGACGCGACGCGCGCGAATTTTCACCGCCTGTTCGCCAAGACGCTGGCAGGGGCGCCCGACGGAAGCGGCACGGCGTGAAGCTGCGGCTGCTCGGCTGCGGGACATCGTCGGGGGTGCCGCGCATCGGCGCCGACTGGGGACGGTGCGATCCCGACGAGCCGCGCAACTGGCGGATGCGGACCGCTGGCCTCGTGTCGACCGGGCGCACCCGCGTGCTCATCGATACCGGGCCCGACATGCGCCGGCAGCTGATCGACGCACGCGTGGCCAGCGTCGACGCGGTGATCTGGACCCACGCGCACGCCGATCATGTCCATGGCATCGACGATCTGCGCCAGCTGTTCCACAACTCGGGCGCGCCCGTCCGCTGCTTTGCACGTGCGGCGACGATCGAGGATCTGCGCGCGCGCTTTGCCTATGTCTTTCACGGCCGCGCCGGCTATCCCCCCGTCGCGACGCTCGATCCGCTGCCCGACCGGATGGAGATCGGCGACCTGGTCGTCACCACGGTCGATCAGCCGCACGGCGCGATCACCAGTGCCGGGCTGTGCTTTGCCCATGAAGGCAAGCGCATCGGATATTCGACCGATTTCAGCGGAATGACCGACGACATGCGGCGCGTGTTCGACAGTATCGACGTCTGGGCCGTCGATGCGCTGCGTCGCGAACCGCACCCAACGCATCCGACGCTCGATCAGGTCGTGGCGTGGGTAAGCGAGCTTGGCGTGCGGCACGCGGCGTTGATCCATATGGACAACAGCATGGATTACCGAACGCTCTGCGCCGAACTGCCCGAACATATCCGGCCCGGCCATGACGGGATGGAGTTGATACCGTGAATGAACAACAGGCCATCGGGCTGATCGGCAGCGTCGGGTTCCTGGTGCTGGTTCTCGCGTCGCTGGCGGCACGTCGTCCCAATATGTCGCTTGTCCTCCGTTCGGCGCTGGGCTGGATTGCGATCGCGGCGGTGGTTGCGATCCTCGTCGCGTTTCGTGGCGAGATTGGCGGCTTCGTCAACGATGTCGGGGCGCGGCTTGGCTTTGCCGATCAGCGCACGCGGGGCGGCGCGTTGCGCATTCCGGCATCCGATGACGGCCATTACTGGGCCAATGTGCGAATCAACGGCGTGGCGCGCCGGATGCTGATCGACAGCGGCGCGACGACCACGTCCTTGTCGGTGGCAACCGCGCAGGCCGCGGGAGTCGCGATCGATGATAGCGGACTGGTTGCGGTCGTCGACACCGCCAACGGTCCGGTGGAGGCACGGCGCGCGCGGATCGACCGACTGGAGGTCGGGCCCATCCAGACCGAGGACCTTGGCGTGCTGGTCGCGCCCAATTTCGGCGACGTCGATCTGCTGGGCATGAACTTCCTGTCGCGCCTTGGCAGCTTTCGCACCGAGCAGGGGGTGCTCGTCCTCGAACCCGCCGGCACCGCGGCGTCAGCGGAGGAGTCGAACTGAATGCGCTTCGCCGTTTTACATAATGTATATTATCGGACTTTGCGATATGGCGCTGAGGCAGGCCCGGGATCGTCACCGCGCCCCGTCCAGCCCCTCTCTCGTGTCGCACGGGTAACTTGCCCCGCCAATGCGAGCGTCGGCGCATGATCGAACGCCTTGTCGCCATCATGGCGCGACTGCGCGATCCCGAGCATGGCTGCGAATGGGACCTCGCGCAGACGTTCGCGACGATCGCGCCCTACACGATCGAGGAAGCCCATGAGGTTGCGGACGCCATCGAGCGCAACGACATGGCGGACCTCCAGGACGAACTGGGCGACCTGTTGCTGCAGGTCGTCTTTCACAGCCGCATCGCCGAGGAAGCCGGCGCGTTCGACCTTGCCGACGTGGTCGCCGCGATCAGCGACAAGATGGAACGCCGCCACCCGCACATCTTCGGCGACGGAACCAACCCGGGCTGGGAAACGATCAAAGCACAGGAACGTAAACAAAAGAAGAACGATCCGAGTGCGCTGGCGGGTGTTGCCGCCGGCCTACCCGCCCTGCTGCGCGCGGAAAAGCTTCAGAAGCGCGCCGCGCGCGTCGGCTTCGACTGGCCCGACGCACAGGGCCCGCGCGCCAAGGTGGTCGAGGAGATCGCCGAGCTGGACGAAGCGACGCGCGACGATCAGCGCGCCGAGGAGTTTGGCGACCTGATGTTCGCGCTGGTCAATTGGGGACGCCATCTGGGGATCGATCCTGAGACGGCATTGCGCCAGGCCAACATGAAATTCGAACACCGGTTCCGCGCGATGGAGGCCCTGGCGGACGGCGATTTCGCTGCGCTCGGGCTCGATGCCCAGGAAGCATTGTGGCAGCGGGTCAAGGGCTGATCCGCCGTCTCGCGCGTCAGAATTCCTCGCCGGGGTCGACCCCCCACAGGCTTGCCTGCTCGATATAGCCCGTCCGGCCGCGCACGTCGAACAGGCACCACCCCGCGCGGCATTCGTCGAGCTTGCCGACCACGCCCGGTGCAGCACGCCAGTTGATCTTTGCACCGGGGCCGGGCGTCGCCCGCATCGGCGTCACGCCGCCGATCACGACCCCGGTGCGCTGGCTGCTTAACAGATTGACCAGCATCCATCCCTGGGTGCCGTCCGGATCCTCGATCTTGCGCCAGTCCTTGTAGATGTCGACGACGCGGATCGGCAGGTTGTCGCGCCGATAGAGCCATATCGCCGGATAGTTGCGCCCCGGCCCGGTACGCATCATCGCCCGGTCGGCGGCGATCGACGCGAAATACGGCGTCTTGCGCCGCTGGGCGTCCGCAGCGCCGCCGATGCCGGGCAGCACGAGCAGGACGGTCAGCAAGCGCCAGGGAAACCGCCACGCCATCGGCTCAATCCCCCGTCAGGATACGATCGACCAGCTGCTTGACGGTCGGCACGAAGCCGTTGGAATAAAAGGGATCGCGCTTGAACTGATAGGCGGCATGGCCGGCAAACATCAGATTTTGCTCGGTGTCGCCGCCATGCGCGATGTCCTGAAGCGTCTTCTGGATACAGAAGCTGCGCGGATCGACCGGCCGGCCGGTCGAATTGGTTTCGGTATCGGCCCAGGACGAAAAGGCGCACTGGCTGAGGCAGCCCATGCAGTCCGCCTGGTCCTTGCGAATTTCCGCCTTTTCGGCGGGCGTGACGAACACCAGCGTATTGTCGGGTGTCTTCAACGCTTCGGTAAAGCCCAGCCCATGCCATTCGCGCGCGCGGAGCAGGTCGCCACGCGTCACCCAGAAATTCTTGCCGCGCACGCCCACGTCGAGCTGGAAGGTGTGATCGCCGGCCTGCTGCGTCGAAAACGGGATCTGCCGTTCCGACCGCGCTTCCAGGTTGCGCAGGAACGGGTTGCGCACTGCGGAGGAATAGAAGCCGGTGGGCGAGAATTTGTGCAGGAGCACGTCGCCTTCCTCGATCGACATCAGCCTGGCCTTCCAGGCGTCGGGGATCGGGCTTTCCTGCGTCAGCAACGGCCGGGTCCCGAACTGAAAGGCGATCGCGCCCAGTTCGGGATTGTCGATCCAGTTCGACCAGTCGCGCAAATACCAGACGCCGCCGGCCATCACGATCGGAACATCGTCGGAAATGCCGCCCTCGCGCATCGTCTCGCGCAGCGACTTGACCCGCGGATAGGGATCCTGCGGCGCGCGGGGATCCTCGGCATTGCTCAGCCCGTTATGCCCGCCGGCCAGCCACGGGTCCTCATAGACCACCGCCGCCAACCATTCAGACGCCTTTGAATAAGCGCGCTTCCACAGCGCCCGGAAGGCGCGCCCGGAACTGACGATCGGCAGATAGTTGACGCCATAGGACGCCGCAATTTCGGACAATTTGTACGGCATCCCCGCGCCGCAGGTGACGCCCGCAACCATGCCGCGGGTGCGTTCGAGCACGCCGTGCAGCACACGTTGCGCGCCCCCCATTTCCCACAGCACGTTGATGTTGATCGCCCCGCGCCCGCCCGCGATCTCGAAGGCGCGCCGGACCTGCTGGACCGCACCCTCGATGGCGTATTCGATCAGCTCCTCATGCCGTTCGCGGCGGGTAAGTGCGCGGTATATCTGAGGAATGATCTTGCCGTCGGCGTCGTAGCTGTCGGCATTCACCGCCGATACAGTCCCGATCCCGCCAGCCGCGGCCCATGCCCCCGCACTCGCGTGATTGGTGGCGGCAACCCCCTTGCCCCCCTCGATCAGCGGCCACACTTCCCGACCATGATAGGTGATCGGCTTGATGCCCTTGAACAACGACTTCTCCTGTAAAACCGGCGCGACGATAGCGGCATCACGAAAACGAATCGAGCAATTCCTGCAAAGACAGGCGCGGGCGACTCATGCCGACAGGTCGATTCCGCCGATCGCCCCGCCATAAAGCTTGCCATAGGCTGCGATCATCGCTTGTTCGTCGAACAGTGCGTGGGCCCGTGCGAGGTTCGCCGCGCCGATGCGCGCGCGGGCGGACGCGTCGTTGGCCAGTGCCTGGAGCCGGTCGCGCAGATGCACCTCGTGGCGGTCGATTCCCATATAGGGCAGGTTCTCCGGCGCGACCATTTCGGGGATGTCGCCCAGCGGCGGCGCGACAACGGGCAACCCGCTCGCCATCGCCTCCATCACCGAAATCGGCTGCTGCTCGCTGCGCGATGACAAGGCGAAGATGTCGAAGAGACCGATATAGCGGTGCGGTTCGGGCAGGAATCCGGGCAGGTGGACCTGGTCCCCCATCCCCATCAGCTCGGCCGCCTGCACGATCGCCGCGCGCTCGGGCCCCTCGCCCGCGATGACCAGCCGGGTACGCGCGCCAACCACGCCACCGGTGGCGCGGACGAGGAGTGCAAGGTCCTTGACCGGGCGCAGACCGGCGATGGCGCCGATGACGACTTCTCCCGGCCGTCGTCTGAACCCCGGAATGGCGTTGGCGCGCGGCCGGGCGGTGGCATAGCGGTCGACCGGGATGCCGTTGCTGATCCGCGCGACGCGGGCCGCGGGCTGCTTCCACGTGCGCGTCGCGATCCGCGCCAGCGTATGCGATGGCACGACCAGCCGGTGCGCCGCCGCCAGCGCCAGCCGGCGATAGGCGTTGCGCATTGGGTTGAGGCCATTGGCCTCGTCGTCGTTGAAGCCGTCTTCGTGATGGATGACCGGCGGCATCCCCTTGCCGAACACCCGGCGCGCCATCACCCCGTCGATCGCGCCCCAGTTATACGTCAGCACCAGGTCGAAACGGCGCATGAACCGCGCGATCGCCTCATAGCGCGCGACCGACGGACGCCCGGTCAGCGGCGGCGGGTCCTGCGCGATTTCATAGGCGATGCCCGGCGCGATCGCATCGCGCGCGCCCAAAGCGCCCGGCACGCCGGAGACGATGACGTGGCGTGCGCGGTCGCCAAAGGCGTTCATCAGCCGGACGGCACGCGCCTCCTTGCCGCCCAGATCGAAGCTCGAATGCAGATGCAGGATGCGGACCGGCATCGGGTTCAGGCACGCGCGCCGCTGGCCAGCCGCGCGAGCAGCCCGTCGACCGCCGCGACCGCCGCCGGCTCGTCGAGCGTCGGGGCATGGCCGGTGTTCGGAACCGTCACGAGTTCGCCCTGCGGCAGTCGATCGCGCATCCGCCGCGCGACCTCATCACTGAGAATATCCGAGCAGGCCCCGCGCAGGACGAGCACGGGCACACCCGCCAGCGCATCGAGCGCCCCCCACATGTTGAGCCCCGCCTCGTTGCCCGGCACCCGGAACGGTTCGGCGATGCGCATGTCGTAGTCGAGCACGATCCGCCCGTTGGAATTGAGCCGGTACAGCCGCTTGGCCATGCCCAGCCAGTCCTGGATCTCATAGGTGGGATAGGCGTCGGCATTCGCCTCCGCCACCGCGCGCGCGGCATGCATCCACGTCGGGTGCCAGCTGCCCTTGCCGACATAGCCGCGGATGCGCGCGAGGCCCGCCGGGTCGATCTCCGGCCCGACATCGTTGAGCACGGCGCCGACGACCCGCCCCCGTTCGGCCGTCGCCAGCAGCATCGCCAGGATGCCGCCCAGCGACGTTCCGACGAGCACGATCCGCGGCAGGTCGAGCTGGCGCAGCAGCACCTCCAGATCCTGCAGATAGGTAAGCGGGACATAGGTCATCGGGTCGCGCGCATAGGCGCTTTCGCCCCGCCCGCGCAGATCGACGACGATCAGCCGCCAGTCACCCGCCAGCCGCGCCGCCAACCCGTCGAAATCACGGGCGTTGCGCGTCAGGCCCGGCATGCACAGCAGCACCGGGCGATCGTCCGGCCCGGCATAGTCGCGATAATGCAGCCGCAGACCGTCGTTCGACCACCAATAACCGTCCTGCCAGGCGGGTGTGGGCCCGGCCGGGTCGGTCGGTCGCGAACCGTGGTTGCGTTGCGTCGCCATGCCACCCCATATCGCCGCATGTCCAAGCCCCCGCAAGCGCCCGTGTCCTTTCATCCCGAACGCGCGATCCTCGAACTCGGCGACGGCTTCTACGACCCGGTGCGACCGGCGGCGTTCCCCGCGGCGATCCTGCGTTTCCGCAACGACCGCCACGCCGCCGCGATCGGCCTCGACCAGCTCGACGATCGCGCGTGGATCGATCATTTCGCGCGGTTCACCCCACTGCCGGGCAGCCTGGAGGCGCCGCTGGCGCTGCGATATCACGGCCACCAGTTCCGCGTGTACAATCCCGACATCGGCGACGGGCGCGGTTTCCTGTTCGCCCAGCTCCGCGACGGGACCGGCCGTCTGCTCGACCTGGGCACCAAGGGTTCGGGCCAGACACCCTGGAGCCGCTTCGGCGACGGCCGGCTGACGCTCAAGGGCGGCGTGCGCGAGGTGCTGGCGACCGAGATGCTCGAAGCGCTGGGGGTCGACACATCCAAAAGCTTTTCGCTCGTCGAGACCGGCGAGGCGCTGCATCGCCGCGACGAGCCCTCCCCCACCCGGTCGAGCGTGCTGGTCAGGCTGAGCCACGGCCATATCCGGATCGGGACGTTCCAGCGTGTCGCCCAGCTGCGCGACGAGGAAGCGATGCGGCGTCTGATCGCCTATGTCCTGCGCCACTTTTATGGCGAGGAAGCGGAAGACCCGTCGGATGCCGCCCCGCGCCTGCTCCGCCATGTCGTCGGCGCGACCGCGCGGCTGGCGGCGGGGTATATGGCGGCGGGCTTCGTCCACGGCGTGCTCAATTCGGACAATATCAACGTCACCGGCGAAAGCTTCGACTATGGCCCGTGGCGGTTCGCCCCGACCTGGGACGCGACGTTCACCGCGGCCTATTTCGACCATGGCGGCCTGTACGCCTTCGGCCGGCAGGCGGAGGCGATCCACTGGGACGTGATGCAACTCGCCGTCAGCCTGCGCATCGTCAGCGCGGCCGAGCCGTTGATCGCGGCGCTCGATGCGTTCGAGGTCGAATATCGGGCCGCATTACGCAACGCGCTGCTGTGGCGCCTGGGGCGCACGCCCGGCGATCCTGACGACGGGGACGCGCTGGCCCGCGCGCTCGACACCGCACTGGCGCAAAGCCAGGTGCCGATCGACCGATTCTTCTTCGACAGCTTCGCGCGCGACATTCCCGACAGCTACGGCCCGGCATTCGACGACGTGCGCGCGCTGTTGGCGCGTCACGCCCCGCGCAGCGCGCGCAACGATCGCTACTGGCATGGCGATGCGCCGTGCGCGCTCGACATCACGGAGGTCGAGGCGATTTGGGCACGCATCGATCAGGCCGACGACTGGTCGGCGTTCCACGCCAAGATCGACGCGATCCGCGCGATGGGCGCGGCACTGGCGGACGGGTAAGTGCCTGCGTTCGCCAGGTGACTGGCATCGGCGGCAAATCTGGTGCATGAGCCCGGCAACTGGCCGCAGGATGCTGAATGCCGCAGGAACTGATTTCGACCGAGCCCGCCACCGGCGCGGTGTTGTGGCGCAAGCCCCACGGAAATGCCGATACAGAAGTGGGGATCGCGCGCGCCGCGTGGGCGGAATGGGCCGCACGCCCCTATACGGTGCGGGTCGAGACGATGCGCCGCTTTGCCAATGTCGTACGCGCCCGCGCCGACGCGATGGCCGACCTGATCGCCCGCGAAACCGGCAAGCCGTTGTGGGAATCGCGCACCGAAGTCGAAACCGTGATCGGCAAGGTCGACATCTCCGTCAACGCGCATTCGGAACGGACCGGCCAGCGGCGGATGGAAGCGCCGATGAACGGCCGGGTCGCGCTGCGTCACAAGCCGCACGGCGTGCTGGCGGTGCTGGGACCCTACAACTTCCCGGCGCACCTGCCCAACGGCCACATCGTGCCCGCGCTGCTCGCAGGCAATGCGGTTGTGTTCAAACCGTCGGAAAAGACCCCCGCGGTCGGCGAGATGCTGGTCGACTGCTATCGCGCGGCGGGCGTGCCGGAGGGTTGCGTCCGCCTGCTGATTGGCGGACCGGAAGCCGGCAAGGCGCTGGCGGGCCATCCCGACATCGACGGGCTGCTGTTCACCGGATCGGCGCGCACCGGCATCGCGCTCAACCGGATGTTCGCCGAGCATCCCGAAAAGATCCTCGCACTCGAAATGGGCGGCAACAACCCGATCGTCGTATGGAGCACCCCGGACCTCTACACCGCGGCTGTGCTGGTCGTGCAGTCGGCGTTCACCACCGCGGGCCAGCGGTGCGCCAACGCCCGGCGGCTGATCGTCGACGAGCGGCTGGCCGATCCGCTGATCGCGGAGATCGAGAAGCTGGTGGCGCGGATGATCATCGGCGAACCCCATGCCGACCCTGCCCCGTTCATGGGCCCGGTGATCGACAACGACGCCGCCGACCAGCTGACCGAGGCGTTTGTCGGGCTGCTGACGCGCGGCGGCCGGCCGATCCGCCACCTCCACCGCCTGATCGAGGGGCGGCCATTCCTGTCGCCGGGCATCATCGACATGACCCATGCGACCGATCGGCCCGACGGCGAGCTGTTCGGCCCGGTGCTGCAGGTGTTTCGTACCGCGACCTTCGACGAGGCGATCGCCGAGGCGAACAACACCCGCTACGGGCTGTCCGCCGCGCTGATCAGCCAGGAGCCGACGCTGTACGAGCAATTCTGGTCGAACATCCGCGCCGGCGTGGTCAACTGGAACCGCCCCACCAACGGCGCATCCTCGTCCGCGCCGTTCGGCGGCGTCGGCTGGTCGGGCAACCATCGGCCGAGCGCCTATTATGCGGCGGATTACTGCGCCTATCCGGTCGTGTCGTCCGAAGCCGAGCTCGCCCGGGCATCGATCGGCATCGGTCTGCGCGACGGGTGACGTCCAGCGCCAGTCCGGCGTGATTTGGTCCGCGTCCGGCGCGGAAAAGTTCTGCTACGGTGACGCCAAGCATCGATCGATTGCAACTTGCGCGGCGGCGGCGCATCTCGAACGGCATGACAGAGGCGCACTCCGCTACCCGCGACGGCCGGGTCATCCTGGTCGGGGCCGGCCCCGGCGATCCGGGGCTGCTGACCCTGCGCGCTGCCGATGCCCTGCGCATCGCGGATGTCGTCGTCCATGACGGCCTGATCGACCCGCGCATGCTCGACCTGGCACCGCGGGCGGCGGCGCGGATTTCGGTGGCCAAGCAGCGCGCGCGCCATACCCTGCCGCAGGAGGCGATCAACGCGCTGCTCGTGGCGCACGCCCGCCGCGGCGCGACCGTCGTCCGGCTGAAGGGCGGCGATCCGTTCGTGTTCGGCCGCGGCGGCGAGGAGGTCGAGGCGCTGCGCGACGCGGGCATCCCGGTCGAGGTCATTCCGGGCGTATCGGCGGCGCTCGGCTGCGCGGCGCAGGCGATGCTCCCCCTCACCCACCGCGACTGGTCGAGCACGGTCAGCTTCGTCGCCGGCCAGTGCAAGGGGCTGTCGGAACAGGACTGGTCGGGGCTGGCCGGCAACGGCCGGACGCTTGTCATCTACATGGGCGTCGCCACGGCTGCACAGATCGCGGAGAAGCTGATGGCCGACGGGGTTGCCCCCGATATGCCCGTCGCGGTGCTGGAGCGCGGCACCCATGCGGATGCCCGCGCGCTGCGCACCCTGCTCGCCGATCTCGGCGCGATGGTCGCGCGCCAGCGCGTCGCGTCGCCGGCCGTCATCGTCGTCGGCGAGGTGGCGCGGCTGGCCGATGCGCAGGATCAACTGGGGCAATGGGCAAAAGCGGCGGAGGCGCTGGCGTGAAGATCCTGACCGGCAATGACCTGAAGACCGGCGATGTCGTGTGGTGGACCGGCAGCGGGTGGTCGCGCCACGTCGCCGACGCGATCGATGTCGCCGAGCATGGCGAGGCGATCGCGCGCGAGGAGGAAGCCGCGCGGCGCGTGAACGTGCCCTATGTCATCGATGCCGTGCTGGGCGGGGATGGCCCGCGTCCCGAGCATATCAAGGACCGGATCCGCGCGCTCGGGCCGACGGTGCGCGCCGACCTGTCGCTCAAGCCTGCCGACCCGCAAGCCGGCAGCTGGGTGATCTGATGCGCGCCGGGCATCTGGCCGTGCTGGCGCTCGCGTGCGCGGCACCCTCGTTCGCGCCTGCCTCCGCCCTCGCGCGAGCGCCCGGCGAGGCGCGCGAAACGCGACATGTCACGCAGACCTATCTGCGTGCGAAGCCCGGACTGCGCGCCGATCTGATCGCCTATTTGCAGGCCAACTGGTTCGCGATGGACCGGATCGGCGTCGAACGCGGCCTGTTCACCAGCTATGCGCTGCTGGAGCGTGGCGACGAAAGCCAGGCCGAGTGGGACGTGATCGTCACTGTCGGCTATCCGACCGAAGCGGGCTATGACGCGCCGGGTGTCGCCGAGGCTTTTCAGGCCATCCGCGCGGCACACCGCGAAGTGAAGATCGGCGGGCGCGGTTTCGCCGAGCTGGGCGAAATCGTCCAGCACCACCCGCTTGCCGTGGTCACGCACAACCCGTGACCCGCCGACGCAGATAGAGGCCCGAGCCGATGTACCGATACGACCAATATGACCAGGCGATCGTCGATGCCCGCGTTGCCGAATTCCGCGATCAGGTGGAACGCCGCATCGCGGGACAGCTGACCGAGGACCAGTTCAAGCCGCTGCGGCTGATGAACGGCCTCTATTTGCAGCTGCACGCCTATATGCTTCGGGTCGCCATCCCCTATGGCACGCTCGACAGCCGGCAGATGCGGATGCTGGCGCACGTCGCGCGCAAATATGATCGCGGCTACGGCCATTTCACTACGCGCCAGAACCTGCAGTATAACTGGATCAAGCTGGCCGACGCGCCCGACATCCTCGCCGATCTGGCGACGGTCGAGATGCATGCGATCCAGACCAGCGGCAATTGCATCCGCAACATCTCGTCCGACCAGTTCGCCGGTGCGGCCGCGGACGAGCTGACCGATCCGCGGCCATGGGCCGAGCTGATCCGGCAGTGGAGCACGTTCCATCCCGAGTTCACCTACCTGCCGCGCAAGTTCAAGATCGCGGTGATCGCGGCGGCGGAGGATCGCGCGGCGATGCGTCTGCACGATATCGGCATCCAGATCGTCGCGCGCGACGGCGAAATGGGTGCGCGGATCTTCGTCGGCGGAGGCATGGGTCGCACACCCATGATCGCGCCGGAAATCCGCGATTTCGTGCCGCTCGGCGACCTGCTGAGCTATCTGGAGGCCTGCCTGCGGGTCTACAACCGCCATGGGCGCCGCGACAATCTCTACAAGGCGCGGATCAAGATCCTGGTGCACGAGATCGGCGCGGACGAATATCGCCGCCAGGTCGAAGCCGAGTTCGTCGCGGTCAAGGCGCTGGGCATCGATCCGCCGGCCGCCGAGTTCGATCGCATCGCGGCATTCTTCGCGCCGCCCCCCTTTGAACAGGGTCTCGACGACACGGTCGACCGCAGCGATCCCGATTTTGCGGTGTGGATCGACCAGAATGTGAAGGCGCACAAGCAGCCGGGCCATGCGATCGTCAACATCTCGCTCAAGCCGGTGGGCGGCATTCCGGGCGACGCGAGTGCCGACCAGATGGACGTGATGGCCGACCTTGCCGCGCGCTACAGCCATGACGAGCTCCGCGTCACGCACGCTCAGAACATCGTGCTGCCACATGTGCGCAAGGCGGACCTGCACGCGATCTGGCAG
Organism: Sphingomonas sp. SFZ2018-12; assembly: GCF_022496715.1. Taxonomy (NCBI): domain Bacteria; kingdom Pseudomonadati; phylum Pseudomonadota; class Alphaproteobacteria; order Sphingomonadales; family Sphingomonadaceae; genus Sphingomonas; species Sphingomonas sp. SFZ2018-12. Next base: position 1,200,575 of record NZ_WTFM01000001.1, on the reverse strand, counting down.
GCGCTGGCGGCCGCCGGGCTGGCGGAGGCTAATCTGGACCTGATCAGCGACATCATCGCCTGCCCGGGCCTCGACTATTGCAGCCTCGCCAATGCACGCTCGATCCCCGTCGCGCAGAAGATCGCGACGCGTTTCGCCGACCTCGACCGGCAGCGCGACCTGGGCGAGCTCAAGCTCAAAATCTCCGGCTGCATCAATGCGTGCGGCCATCACCATGCCGGCCATATCGGCATTCTGGGCGTCGACCGGAAAGGCGTCGAAAACTACCAGCTGTCGTTCGGTGGATCGGGCGCGGAGGACGTCAGCCTCGCCCGCATCACCGGACCGGGATTTACCGAGGACGGCGTCGTCGACGCGGTCGAAAAGGCGACCGAGGTCTACATCGCGCATCGCGAGGCGGGCGAGCGTTTCGTCGACACCTATCGTCGGATCGGCATGGAGCCGTTCAAGGAAGCGATCTATGGATAAGTTGTTGCGCCTGCGCGACGACGAGCCGCACGAGGAGCCGGCGGTCACGCTCGACGCCTTTCTGGGTCAGTCGAATGCGACTGCGGTCAGGGTCGAGGCCGGCGAGGATGTCCGCGCGCTCCTTCCCTTTCTCGACCGGCTGGCGTTGGTCGAGATCAGTTTTCCGAGCTTTCGCGACGGTCGGGGCTATTCGGCGGCACGCATCCTGCGCGAGGCCGGCTATGGCGGCGAGTTGCGCGCCGAGGGCGACGTGCTCGTCGACCAGATCCCGCTGATGCGGCGGTGCGGCTTCGACAGTTTCGCGCCCGCCTCTCCGGTCGATCAGGCGACGCTGGCCGCGGCGATTGCGCGGCATGACCATGTTTATCAGGCCGCGGCCGATGAACGCGTGCCGGTGTGGAAGCTGCGCCATGGCTGACCTCGACATCCGAGCGGTCGACCGGATCGATGTCGCGCCGCGCTTCATTCCGGCGGATGCGCTGCGCCTGAACGACCGGTTTCGCGGGGAGGATGCCGCGACGATGCTGCGGACGGTGCTGGGCAACCGGATGCTCGGCGACGTCGCGCTGCTTTCATCCTTCGGCGCCGAATCCGCGGTGCTGCTGCATCTGGTCGCCACGGTCGATCCCGCGATCCCGGTCCTGTTTCTCGATACCGGCAAACATTTTCCGGAGACGCTGGCGTATCGGGATCTGCTCGCAGACCGGCTTGGGCTGCGCGACCTTCGCAATCTGACCCCCGATCCCGCCGCGCTCGCTGCTCGTGACGCGGCCGGCGAACGCTGGTCCTACGATCCCGACGGCTGTTGCGACCTGCGCAAGGTTCAGCCGCTCACCCGCGCACTGGGCGGCTTCGACGCGACAATTACGGGGCGCAAGGCGTTTCAGGCGGATACCCGCGCCGCGCTCGAACGGTTCGAGATCGACGCCGCCGATGCGCAGGGTCGGTTGAAGCTCAATCCGCTGGCGACGTGGCATCGGGCGGACCTCGACGCCTATTTCGTCGCGCACGACCTGCCCCGCCATCCGCTCGAGGCACAGGGCTATCCCTCGATCGGCTGCGCACCGTGCACCAGCCCGGTCTCCACCGACGGGGATGACGTCCGCGCTGGACGGTGGCGCGGCTTTGCCAAGACCGAGTGCGGCATCCACCTGCCCGCAGGTGCCGCCAAGCCGGCGGCGTAAGCCGGGCTTCAGCGGCCCTTGAATTCGGGCGGTCGCTTCTGGAGGAAGGCCATGCCGCCCTCCACCGAATCCGCGCTGCCCCGCGCTCTGCGCTGCGCCTCGGCCTCCGCCAGCATCGCTTCGGCATGGCCGGTGTCGAGCGCGCGCCAGACCGCGCGGCGCATCAGGCCAAGCGCGACCGTCGGGCCGCGCGCAAGCCGCTGCGCCAGCGCCAGCGCCTCCTCATCCAGCCGTTCGTCGGTGACCACCCGGTGGATCAATCCCCATTCCAGCGCGCGTTCGGCCGACACCCGTTCGCCAAGCATCATCATTTCCATCGCGCGCGCGCGCCCGACGATACGCGGCAGCAGCCAAGTCGCGCCGCCGTCGGGCACCAGCCCGATATTGACGAACGCCTGAAGGAAATAGGCGGTCGGGCTGGCGATGCAGAAGTCCGCGGTGAGCGCGAGGCTGCTGCCGATGCCCGCCGCCGCGCCGCGCACCGCACTGACCACCGGTACCGCAAGGTCGGCGATCGCAGCCAGCGTAGGATTGTAATGTTCGGTGAGCGCCGCGAAGGTCGCGGCTTCGGGATCGTCGCTGCCCAGTGCGCCGCCCCCGACATCGGCGCCCGCGCAGAACGCCCGCCCCTCCCCCCGGATCAGCACCGCGCGCGCCCCGTCGAGCCCGGCGAGCGCATCGCGGATCTGGTCGAACATCGCCGTCGGCGCGGCATTCAGGCGATCCGGACGATTGAGCGAGATGACCAGCACATCGCCATCGCGTTCGACCCGGATCATCGCTTCGCTCATCACCCTGCCTCCAATTGATCGTTCCCCGCCCCGTATGCCATACTGCATCTTCGAAACAATGTCGGATGGAGAAGATCATGGCCACCGCGATCAAGTCGCCCGCGACGATGAGCGATGCGGAGCGCGATGCGCGCCAGCAGCTCGCGGCCTGTTACCGCATTTTCGACATGCTCGGCTGGTCAGAGATGATCTACAACCATATCACGCTGAAGGTGCCGGGCGAGGACGGCGCGTTCCTGATCAATCCCTTTGGCCTGCACTTCAGCGAGGTAAAGGCGTCGAACCTCGTCAAGATCGACATCGACGGCAACAAGCTCGACCTGAATCCGCACCCGGTCAACCTCGCCGGCTTTACCCAGCATGCGCTGTTCCACCGCCACCTGCCCGACGCGCATTGCATCATGCACACCCATACCACCGCCGGCATGGCGGTGAGCGCGGTCGAAGGCGGCCTGCGCCCGACCAACTTCTATGCCTGCAACTTCGTTGGCCAGATCGCATACCATGATTTCGAGGGGGTGACGGTGCGCGCCGAGGAGGGCGAAAGGCTGATCGAACATCTGGGCGACAAGCGCGTGATGCTGCTGCGCAACCACGGCATCCTGGTGATGGGGCGCACCCTGCCCGAGGCATTCATCAAGCACTGGTCGCTGCAGCGCGCGTGCGAGATCCAGGTGGCGACCGCGTCGATGGGCACGCCGATCGAGGTTCCCGCCGACGTCGTGGCCATCCATCAGCGCGACCTGCACAAGGTGCAGATCCCCGGCGGCGCGGGCGCGGCGGATTTCGCCGCGATGGTGCGATTGGTCGACCGCATCGACCGCAGCTGGCGCGACTGATCTGGCGCGGGTTCCTCGCCGTCCGATCCTGCGCTATCCGGAACCGCGATGACCCGTTTCACCGTCAACAACCAGCCGGTCGAATACCGGCTCGATCCCGCGACGCCGCTGCTTTGGGCACTGCGCGACGCGTCCAACCTGACCGGAACCAAATATGGCTGCGGCACCGGCGATTGCGGGGCGTGCACCGTGGATATCGACGGCCAGGCGGTGCGATCGTGCCAGGTGACGATCGCGGCGATCGAGGGGACGTTCGTCACCACGATCGAGGGCCTGTCGCGCGAACGCGACCACCCGGTCCAGCAGGCGATGATCGCGGCCAACGTGTCGCAATGCGGCTATTGCCTGCCCGGCATCGTCATGGCGGCGGCGGTCCTGCTGAGGCGCAATCGCGACCCGTCCGAAGCCGACATCGTCGACGCGCTCGGCAACCTGTGCCGGTGCGGCATCTACCCACGCCTGGTCGACGCGGTCCAGATGGCGGCCCGGATCGCGCGGGGCGACGAGACTATCCCGGTGCCGGCCCAGCCGGGCATCGACCCGCGCGAAGCTGCGCGCAGCGTACCGGCCCTGCGGCCTTGAGCTTTCCTTTCTGATTGCTGTCAACGCAATTCAGAAACGGGTCATCGCAGCGTGGATAGACGACAGGTATGTGGCGATCGTGCCACGGAGACGTGACGATGCGAAATATCCTCTTGAGCCTGTTGATCGGCGCCACCGCGCTGACCCCCATCGCTGCCACTGCCCAGGATCGTGACGGTCGTGGCGGGCGTGGCGGTCGCCCCGAACGTGCCGAGCGCGTCGACCGCGGGGGGGCGCCCCGAGCTGCCGAACGCCGCGAAGCGGGCGAGGAACGTCCGGCCTTTCGTCAGCAGCGAAACGAAGCGAGAGCCGAGCGCCGCGAATTTCGTCAGGAGCGCCGGGAATTCGGCGAAGATCGGCGCGCCTTTCGTCAGGATCGTGCCGACGATCGCCGCGACTTCGCCCGCGAACGTCAGGATGACCGGCGCGATTTCCGTCGTGGCGAGGTGACGCGCGAGGCGTTCCGCGCGGATCGCCAGGACGATCGTCGCGACTTCCGTAACGAGCGGCGCGACGATCGCCGCGACTTGGCCGGCGAGCGGCGCGAGTTTCGCAACGACCGTCGCGAATTCCGCGATTTCCGCAATGACCGGCGCGACGTTCGCGATGATCGTCGCGACTTCCGCGACAACCGCCGCGATTTCCGGGATGACCGACGCGATTTCCGTAACGATCGTCGCGACTGGAACGGCCGCCGCTTCGGCGACTGGCGCGACGACCAGCGGTATCGGCGCGGTTGGGATGACCGGCGCGACTGGAATCGCGGCTGGCGCGGCGACAATCGGTACAACTGGCGCGACTGGCGCGGCCGCAATCGGAACCTCTATCGCCTGCCGCGCTATTACGCGCCGAACGGCTGGAATTACGGCTATCGCCGCTTTTCGATCGGCCTGACGCTCGGCTCGCTGCTGTTCGCTCCGCAATACTGGATCGACGATCCGTTCTACTATCGCCTGCCGCCGGCCTTTGGTCCGTACCGTTGGGTGCGCTATTACAATGACGCGTTGCTGATCGACATCCGGTCGGGTCGCGTCGTCGATGTCGAGTACGATATCTTCTGGTGACGATCGCCGGATGGCGAAGCGCGGAGGCCCGGCGGCGACGTCGGGCCTCTTGCGTTTCGGGGGCGGCTTTGTGCAGGGTCGGCGACGATGTTCTGGTCCCGCCGCCGCAAAGCCCCTGCCCGTCCCGGCCCGCCGTCGCCGGCGCGCCGTGACATCGGCGTGCAGGTTGCGGCGCGACTGGCCGCGACCCCGGGCATGCGCCGCGTGCCTGTCGACGGCGCACAGATGTTCACCCACCCCGACTATCTGTCGCCGGCGCAATGCCGGCTGCTGATCGACCTGATCGACGCGGGCCGCCGCAAGTCGACGCTGTTGTCGACCAGCAACGACCCCTATTTCCGGACGAGCGACAGCTGCGACCTCGACCGCTGGTCGCCCGACGTCCAGCCGATCGACGAGGCGATCGCCGACCTGCTCGGCATGGAACCGCGGCAGGGCGAGACGATCCAGGGCCAGCGATATGCGCCCGGCCAGCAGTTCCGCGCCCACCACGACTATTTCAACGAAAACGAGCCCTATTGGGAAACGATGAGGCCGTTCGGGGGCCAGCGCACCTGGACGGCGATGGTCTATCTGAATGACGTGTCAGATGGGGGATCGACCTGGTTCCCGCGGTTAGGCGTGCGTTTCAAGCCCGAACGCGGCCTGCTCGTCGCCTGGAACAACATGAGCGAAGACGGCAGCCCCAACGAAGCGACGCTCCACGAAGGGGTCGCGGTCACGCGCGGGGTCAAATACATCGTCACCAAATGGTTTCGCGAGGGCAGCTGGATCAAATGATCCCCGTGCTGGACCGCGCCCGCGCGATCGCCTAGCCCCGGTGGCAGCCATGTCAGCGATCCTCAACATCCGGCAATCGATCCTCGGCCAGCCCTGGCAGTGGCGCGGCCTGGCGAACGACGCGGGCGGCGCGGATTACACGCCCGACGATCTGGTCACCCAGCTGTTGCTGGCGCGTGGCTGTGCGCGCGAGGATCTCGATCGCCATCGTGCGCCCAGCATTCGCGCATTCATGCCCGACCCGTCGATCTTCCGCGACATGGACCGCGCGGCCGAACGGATCGCAGACGCCGTCGCCGCGAACGAAAACGTCGTGATCTTTGGCGATTACGACGTCGACGGCGCGACATCGGCGGCGCTGCTGATCCGCCTGCTGCGCGACCTGGGGCTGGCGGCGCGCGCCTATATCCCCGACCGGCTGATGGAGGGCTATGGCCCCTCGGGCGAGGCGCTGGTGCGGTTGAAGCGCGAGGGCGCGGACCTGATCGTCACGGTCGATTGCGGCGCACAGGCGTTCGAGGCGCTGGAGATGGCGCGCGACGCCGGAGTCGACGTGATCGTCGTCGATCATCACAAATGCGCAGCCGCGCTGCCCGTCGCGCATGCGGTGGTTAACCCGAACCGGCTGGATGAGGCGGAAGGCGCCGAACACGGCCACCTCGCCGCGGTCGGCGTCGCGTTCCTGCTCGGCGCGGCATTGCTGCGGGTGCTGCGCGCGCGCGGCTGGTTCGCTGGCGGCCGGGCCGAGCCCCGCCTGCTCGACCTGCTCGACCTGGTGGCGCTCGGCACGGTGGCCGACGTCGCGTCGCTGCGCGGGCTCAACCGCGCCTTTGTCGCACAGGGGCTGAAGGTCATGGCGGCCCGGCGCAATATCGGGATAAACGCGCTGATCGGAGCTTCCCGCCTGACGCGCGCACCGAGCTGCAGCGACCTGGGCTTCGCGCTGGGCCCGCGGATCAACGCCGGCGGGCGCGTCGGCCGCGCCGACCTGGGCGTGCGGTTGCTGACAACCGACGATCCCGACGAGGCACGACGAATCGCCGCCGAGCTCGACCAGCTCAATCAGGAGCGCCGGACGATCGAGGGCGAGGTGCAGGCGACCGCCGAGACGCTGGCGGGCGGAACGGCACATGCGGTCGCGGTCGTCGCGGCACCGGGATGGCATGCCGGCGTAATCGGGATCGTCGCGGGGCGGCTGAAGGAAAAGCTGGGTCGGCCGGCCATCGTCATCGCGATCGACGAACAGGGCATCGGCAAGGGGTCCGGACGGTCCGTCTGGGGGGTCGACCTGGGCGCGGCGATTCTGGCCGCGAAGGAAGCCGGTCTGCTGATCGCCGGCGGTGGCCACGCGATGGCGGCCGGGCTGACCATCGCTGCCGACCAGGTCGATGCGCTCACCGCGTTCCTCGACGCGCGCCTGGGCGAAGCGGTTGCGCGTGCCGGGATCGGGCGCGCGCTGCTGGTCGACGCCGTGCTTGCGCCGCGCGCGGTCAACCCGGTGCTGGTCGATGCGCTGGAACAGGGTGGGCCCTATGGCATGGGCTGGCCCGCACCGCGCGTCGCCGCGGGCCCGGTGCGCGTGGTGAAGGCGGATGTGGTCGGCACCGGCCATGTCCGCGCCATCCTGTCGGGCGACGACGGCGCGACGCTCAAGGCGGTGGCGTTTCGCAGCGCCGACACGCTGCTCGGCCAGGCGCTGCTGGCCGCCCCGCCCCATCGCCGGCTTTGGGTGGCGGGACGTGCGCGGCGCGACGATTGGGGCGCGCGCCCGGCCGCCGAACTGCATCTCGACGATGCGGCATGGGCGGAGTAGGCGGTCGAAAAGGATCGCTTGACCGCCGCGGATCATTTTTATAGGTGCGCCCGACCAGCCAAGGCATGGCCCCTTCGTCTAGCGGTCTAGGACGTCGCCCTTTCACGGCGAAAACACGGGTTCGAGTCCCGTAGGGGTCACCATCGTCAAGCTGAGAGTATCGGAACTGCGCCGTTCCGCATGATGTGGTGAAAACGGCTCCCAAGGTTTATCCTACGGACCATAGGCGCCCATCCCGAGCAAATTTCCGCTTGTTGCCGCCGGGCGAGCGTTCAGCCGGATCGATCAGACCAGCGCCGCCTGGCTGCTGACGCTGGCCTAGGCTTTGACCCGCGTCATCTGCGCGCGCACCGCACCGGGAGCAGCACCGCCTAGGCTGGGTTGCGCCGCTGCCGCAGGCCTTAAAACACGACGCCGGCGATCTGCAGCCGGACCAGCCCAACGAGCGGGTCGACCGCTTGTTTGGCTTGACCCGTTGCTCCCGGCCATAGCACGTTCGATCGGCGCAAATCGCGTTGACGTGAGCAACCAGGAATAAGATGCGGGCAGTCTACCTCGTCGATGACGACGATATCATTCGGAATCTGCTGCGGGATGTCCTTTCGGGCATTCCGGACCTGCTGCTGTTCCCCTTCCGCGCCGGGAATGATTTCATCGCCGCCCTTCCCGATCTGGCAGGCGGCGTGCTCATGTTGGACATGAAGATGCCCGGCATGAGCGGCCTTGATGTCCTTGAGGCGATCCACCGTCAGGAAGGTCGTTTCACCACCATCCTGATGACAAGTCGGCCGGCTGTCGCCGATGTCGTAAAGTGCATCAAGATGGGCGCTTACGATTTTCTCGAAAAGCCGATCGATCCGGGCGCCCTGGTCGACTGCATTGAATCGGCACTTGAGTCGCTCTGGGAAACGCGCGCGAAGCTCGCAGCCAGGGCGGAGGCAATGAAGCGGATCAACCGTCTGACCGATCGCGAACTGGGAATACTCGACCTTATGGTTGACGGGTTGCCCAACAAGGTGATCGCCGACCGCCTGTCGCTCAGCACGCGCACGGTGGAGGTTCACCGCGCCAGTCTGATGGCGAAAATCGGCGCGGAATCTTTGTCCGCTGCGGTTCGCATGGCGGTTCTTGCCAACCCGTATATTCTGCAGGAATTGCCTTAACCGCAGTTTGCGGAAACTACGTACGCCCCCCAAAACGCTCTGGTTACGGCCATCGCCCTACGCTTCCCGACACAGTTTCCGGGATAGGGATGAGGTAGACATGAGCATCAAGGGCAAGGGCCAGGTCGGGGGTGCCGTCATACTGGGCGCAATGGCCGTGTCCGTTATTTTCACCAGCGTGCAGATCGACAAGATCCGCTTCGGCGGCGACATGGATCGGCGCAACCAGCAGGTCAGTGACCTGACCGCGGATATTCTTCCGCCGCCCGAATATGTGATCGAACCCTATCTCGAGGCGACGCTGCTGGTCGCTAACCCGTCGACGCTTCCCGACCGACAAAAGCGCCTGGCCGAGCTCGAGCAGCAATTCAATGATCGCTATGCGTACTGGAAATCATCGGACCTCCCGCCTGCACTGAAAGAGCAGATCCTGAATCGATCGGGTGCGAAGGCAATAGAATTCTGGACCGAACTGAATCAGCGGCTTCTGCCCGCCGTCGCCGGCGGCAATATGGACCGAGCACAGGCCAGCTATGCGCGTCTCACCGATGACTATGTCAGCCATCGTGCAGAGATCGACAAGCTGGTGGTCGCGGCTGGCGAGGCCCAGACTCGCCTGAGCGAGGATAGCCACGCGACTCTCGCGTCGACGATCCTGTGGCTCAGCGTGCTCGGCGTCCTGATCGTCGCCATGCTGGTCGGTGGAATCTTTTATCTGATCCGCAATGCGCTGAACCCGCTATCGGCAACCGCCGACGCCATGCGCCGAATGGCAGAGGGCGATTTCGACGTCGCGGTCGAAGGAAACGGCCGCAAGGATGAAATCGGCACCATGGTCCAGGCTATCGAAGTGTTTCGGGCAGCGTCGAAGGCGCAGGCCGAGGCCGAAAGCAAGCAGCGTCAGGTCGTGGAAGACCTCGCTGCCGGTCTGCGCCAGGTCGCCGATGGCAACATGACCCATCGCATCGATCACCCATTTGCAAATGAATATGAAACCTTGCGCACGAGCTTCAATGAGACGGTGGAAGGACTTGCGACCATTCTCGCGCGCGTGTCAGGCTCGGCATCCAGCGTTCACACTGGCGCTTCCGAAATCCGCGCCGCGTCCGATGATCTAGCGCTCAGGACCGAACAGCAGGCGGCAAGCCTTGAGGAAACCGCGGCGGCCATGAACCAGGTTACCCGCATGGTTCAGGAAACCGCGCGCAGTGCCGCGGAGGTCAACGGCTCGATTGCCCAGGCGCACCGCGAAGCGACCGAGGGCGGACAGGTTGTGCGGCGCGCAGTCAGCGCAATGGGCGCGATCGAGAAATCGTCTCAGGAAATCAGCCAGATCATCAACGTGATCGACGGTATCGCCTTCCAGACGAACCTTCTCGCGCTCAATGCCGGGGTGGAAGCCGCCCGCGCCGGTGATGCCGGAAAGGGGTTCGCGGTGGTCGCGAACGAAGTACGCGCGCTTGCCCAGCGCTCCGCCGACGCCGCCAAGGACATCAAGGGCCTGATCATGACCAGCAGCGAGCAGGTCAGCGACGGCGTGACGCTCGTCGGCGAAACCGGCTCGCTTCTCGACCGCATCGTCGAACGCGTCGGCGCGATCAGCGCGCTGATCACCGCGATCGCCGAATCCGCCGAAGTCCAGTCGGCCAACCTGCAACAGGTAAATGGCGCAGTGGGCGAGATGGACAAGATGACACAGCAGAACGCCGCGATGGTTGAAGAATCGACCGCCGCCGCACGCAGCCTGGCCGGGGAAGCCGACGAACTGTCCAGCCTCGTCGCCCGCTTCCGCACGGGCAGTGTCGAGGAAATGCCGGTAGCGATGCCGGCCCCGGTCCGCCGTAGCCGCACGCCGCGCCGCGCGCCGGTCGTGCAGGGCAACCTCGCGATGAAGCCCGTGGATGACGAGGACTGGTCGGAATTCTGATCGGTCGCCGGGGGCAAGGAACAGGATCATGCACATCATTGCGCTACCCGCGCGATGCGACGCGACGGCGGTCGACGCAGTTCTTCCCGAGCTGATCGCCGCACTCGCATCCGGCCCGACCACGATCGACGGCAGCCATGTCGTGCAGATCGGACAGGCTGGCCTGCAGCTGCTCGTCAGCGCGCGGAAAAGCGCGGATGCTGGCAACCGGGCCTTGTCGATCCTCGCGTCGGATCCGCTGCGGGACATTGCGTCCGTTACCGGCCTCGACACGCTTCTTTTCGGGGCGGCGGCATGACGAGCGACGAAATCCAGGCAATCTTCTTCCTTGAATGCGAAGAAGCGCTGGCGGCTGCCGAAACCGCGCTCGATGCCTGCCGTGCCGGCAGCTACGATGCCGATACGATCAACGCGATTTTCCGAGCGGTACATTCGATCAAGGGGGGCGCGGGGGCATTCGGGTTCACGGCGCTTCAGCACTATACGCACGGGTTCGAAACACTGCTTTCGGACGTGCGCGACGAAACCGTCACTCTCGGACCGGAACTGGTCGACCTGATGCTGCGCGCGCTCGACGTGCTGAACGATCATGTTGCTTCGGCACGCGGCAATGACGGACCGCCCGATGATGCAGCATTGCTGAAGCAACTGGCTGCGGCCCAAAGCGGTTCAGCTCCTGAACAGCCCACAGAAGGGGTAACGCACGCCGCTTCGACACCCGTTCCCGCCGTGGGCGATGTCGCCGATCTCGACTTCGACCTTGACGCCATGCTCGGCGACATCGCTGCGGAAGTCGCGCCGGAACGCGGCGGCCGTTCGGCACATATCCGACCACTTGATGCCGCGATGCAGAATGGCGGGGAGCCGGTTCTGCTGCTGCGCGAGCTCGTTCGCTTGGGTGCGATCTGTACCGCGGTAGACTGCGCCGCCGTACCCGCGCTCGAACAATACCGCAGTGCCGCTGCCTGCCTCGCCTGGACATACAGCCTGCCGGGCACGGTATCCGACGATGCCGTGATGGAGATATTCGACTTTTTCGGCGACGATTTCGTCATCACCATCGCCAGCGGTGAAGCGCAGCAACATGCGGAGCAATCCTCCGAATCGACGGTGTCGATGGCGGCGTCGTTGGCCGCGATCGACGCTGCCATCGCCGGACCAGAAGTTGCAGTCCCGGCGGTCGCCACGACGCCGTCCGTTCCGGAAACCAAGTCCGCCCCGGTCCCCGCGGCCGCCGCAGCGGCACCGGCGGCAGGCGGCCAGTCGATCCGCATCGACCTGATCAAGCTCGACCGGCTGATCGATGCCGTCGGCGAACTGGTGATCGCGCAGGCCATGATGGCCCAGCGGCTTTCCGGTCACGGACTGGCCGGGATCGAGGAACTGGCGATGCTGGACGGGCTGACCCGCGACATCCAGGAAAACGCAATGGGCATCCGCGCGCAGCCGATCGGATCGGTATTCAGCCGCGTGCCGCGTATGCTGCGCGAACTCGAAGGAACGACCGGTAAGCGCGTGACGCTCGAAGTGAGTGGAGAGGCGACCGAGCTCGACAAGACCGTCATTGAACGGCTCGGTGAACCGCTCACCCACCTCATCCGCAACGCGGTCGATCACGGTATCGAACCCCCGGCGGATCGGGTCGCCGCCGGCAAGTCACCCCAGGGGACGCTGCGCCTGTCCGCTGAACATCGCAGCGGTCGCATTGTCATCCGTGTCAGTGATGACGGAAAAGGCATTGATCGCGAACGCGTGCTGGCAAAGGCGGTCGAGCGCGGGCTGGTTTCTGCGGACGCCACACTGTCGAGCGAAGAAATCGACAACCTTATCTTCGCGCCCGGCTTCTCGACTGCGCAGACCGTATCGAACATCTCCGGCCGCGGCGTCGGAATGGATGTGGTGCGCCAGAATGTGAAGGATCTGGGCGGTCGAATCAGCATCGAATCGACTCCCGGCGCGGGCAGCGTTTTCACGCTCGCTTTGCCGCTCACGCTGGCGATATCCGACGGGATGATCGTCACGGTCGGCGATCAGACGCTGGTCGTGCCGCTTGCGCATGTGGTCGAGAGCCTGCGCCCTGAACCGGGCGACGTAAAACGGCTCGGGACCGATCGAACGATGCTCGACGTGCGCGGTAAGTTCATCCCGATCCTTCCGCTTAACCGGGCGGTCAACGCGAACGGCGCGGTCGCCGATCCGTGCCAGTCGGTATTGATCGTCGTCGATACCGAGATCGCCGGAAGGGCCGCGCTTCAGGTCGATGCGATCTGCGACCAGCGCCAGTTTGTGATCAAGAGCCTCGACACCCATTACCGGCCCGTCGACGGGGTGGCCGGCGCGACCATATTGGGGGATGGTCGCGTTGCACTCATCGTCGACGTGGACGCGCTCGTGTCGAACGCGGTCACAAGCCCGCTCAGGGCTGCCGCATGAACGCCGCGCTCGCCCTCGACCGGATGCCGGGAATCAGTCCCGACGTCTATCGCACCGCCGATTTCGAAGCTGTGCGCGACATCGTGCACGGCGAGGTCGGCATCGTCCTGCCAAACGGCAAGGCGATGCTGGTCTATTCGCGCCTCGCGCCGCTCGTCCGCAACGCCGGCTGCGGCACCTTTGCCAATTATGTGAAGCGGATCGAAAGCGACCAGACCGAGCGCAAGCGGGCGATCTGCGCGCTTACCACCAACCATACCTTCTTCTTTCGCGAAGGCCATCATTTCGATCACCTGCATGACGATGTCCGACCCGCGTTGCAGCGCAAGCTGTCGGCGGGGCAGCCCGTGCGCATCTGGTCCGCCGGCTGCTCGAGTGGTGAAGAAACCTGGTCGCTCGTCACGACGATGCTGGGGGAGGACCGCGGCGTGGGACGCCGCATGGCGGAAAGCGACCTGATCGTCCTGGCAAGCGATATTGCCGACCACGCCCTCATCAGCGCGCGTCAGGCGACCTATTCCGCAGCATCGCTTGAAGCTGTGCCCGTACCCCTGCGCAAGCTGTGGTTCGACGAACGGGACGGCCTTGCCACGGTATCGGCCGCCGCCCGCGCGGTCGTGCGCTTCCGTACGCTCAACCTGCTCGGTCCTTGGCCGATGTCGCGCCAGTTCGACGTCATCTTCTGCCGCAACGTGATGATCTATTTCGATCAACCGACCAAGGAACGGCTCGTCGCCCGCTTCGCCGAACAGCTGCTCCCCGGGGGCACGCTCTACATCGGACACAGCGAACGCGTGACGGGTCCCGCCACCGCACTGCTCAGCCCGATTGGACCCACCATCTATCGAAAGTCCGCACGATGAGCATCCGGGTTTTGATCGTCGATGATTCGCCGACCATGCGCGCGTTGCTGAGCGAGTTGCTGCGCCGCGAAAGCGACATTGAAGTGGTCGGCACCGCAGTGGATGCCGCCGATGCACGCGCCCAGATGCGGTCGCTGAATCCCGACGTGGTGACGCTCGACATCGAAATGCCGGGCATGGGCGGGCTCGACTTCCTGGAAAAGATCATCCGCCTGCGCCCCACGCCGGTCGTGATCGTGTCCGGGCTGACCCGCGACGGGGCCGATGCCACCGCCCGCGCGCTCTCGATCGGGGCGGTCGATTGCTACGCCAAACCGCAGGGCCGCGCCGGGGAATTGTTGACCAGCGACGGGGGGAAGCTTGCCGACCTGATCCGTGCCGCCGCAATGGTGCGCAACGCACCGCGGCAGGCCAAGGCCCCGGCGCCTGTCATGCCGTCGCTTGGCACGGCGCGGGGTGCCGCGCGACTGATCGCGATCGGTGCGTCGACCGGGGGGGTAGAGGCGCTTCAGCAATTGCTTACCCGCTTCCCCGCGGACTGCCCGCCGGTCGCGGTGGTCCAGCACATCAACGGTCATTTTGCCGAAGCGGTCGCGCGGCGGCTTGATGCGCAATGCGCAGCCCGCGTTGTCATCGCGGAGCCCGATGTAACAATGCAGCGCGGACACATCTATCTGGCCGGCGGCAATGAACGCCACCTTCAGGTGCGCAGCGGAAGCCAGCTGTACACCCGTGTTCGCCCCGGCGAAAAAGTGGGCGGCCATCGTCCAAGTGTCGATGTCCTGTTCCACTCGGTCGCCGAAACGCTCGGTGCCGATGCGGTCGGCATCCTGCTGACCGGCATGGGAAGCGACGGGGCACGGGGTCTGCTGGCGATGGCCCGGGCAGGAGCGCAGACCATCGTTCAGGACGAAGCGACCTGCACCGTATTCGGCATGCCCAAGGCGGCAATCGCGCTGGGTGCTGCGGGTGTCGTCGCCCCGATTCACCAGATCGCCGATTATGCACTGGCAAGGGCAGCCTGACATGTTGATGACCGCCACCCAATCCTGCCCGAAAATGGCCCGCCTAACCGTCATGCAGGGTCAGGTACGCGTCAGCGACAGCGCGCGCGTCGAACTCACCACTGTGCTTGGCAGCTGCATCGCCACCTGCCTTTTCGATGCCCAAGCGGGCGTCGGCGGCATGAATCATTTCCTGCTTGGCGAGCCCAAGGCTTCGCAGGCTTCGGCGGCGGTCGACGAACA
The DNA here is from genome assembly GCF_022496715.1 of Sphingomonas sp. SFZ2018-12. NCBI lineage: Bacteria > Pseudomonadati > Pseudomonadota > Alphaproteobacteria > Sphingomonadales > Sphingomonadaceae > Sphingomonas > Sphingomonas sp. SFZ2018-12. The sequence goes on along the minus strand of NZ_WTFM01000001.1, from coordinate 1,185,421 downwards.
TTACGGCGTCTATCTGATGGAAGTGCTGATCAACGAAATGCTCGCCTATGGTGCGACACGTTCGGGACTGCGCGCCCGGATTTATGGCGGCGCCAACATGCACAGCGGCATGGCGCGGATCGGCACCGCGAATGCACAGTTCGCCAAAGTGTTTCTGGAACGCGAACGCATCGCGCTCGTCCATGCCGACCTTGGCGGAGTGCGTGCGCGCCGCGTCGATTTTCGCCCTGCATCGGGCCAAAGCCGCTGCCGGGTCGTCGCCGAAGCCGTTGCCCCTGCCCACCTCCCCATGCCGCGCCACGACGTATCGAGCGGCGACGTCGAACTCTTTTGATCAAGCGAGACCGGACATGACCATGACCTGCACCCGCATCCTTACCGTCGATGACAGCGCCAGCATGCGCGCGCTGCTGAAACACGCGCTGACGGCGGAGGGATTTGTTGTCGATCAGGCCGTCGACGGCATCGATGCGCTGAGCCGGCTTTCGGTGGCTGATTACGATGTGGTTATCACCGACATCAACATGCCCAATCTCGACGGATTCGGCCTGATCGAGCGGGTGCGCGGCCAGGGTCTGCATCAGGGCCGACCGATCCTCGTGCTCACAACTGAAAGCTCCGACGAGAAGAAGGCGCGCGCGCGTGCTGCCGGGGCGACTGGCTGGATCGTCAAACCCTTCGATGCCGCCAAGCTGGCGACCGCCGTTCGCAGAGTCGCCCACTGATCACCTTTGCGCAGGGAGAAGGAAATGACCCGTCAGCTCATCACGTTCGAAGTCGAACAACAGGTGTTCGGCATCGACATCATGGCCATCCGCGAAATCCGTGCATGGACGCCGACCACGCGCCTGCCGCATGTGCCGCATTTCGTCGTTGGCGTCGTCAATCTGCGCGGCACGGTGTTGCCGGTGTTCGACCTCGCGGCACGGCTGGGTTGGCATCCGTCAGAACCGACCAGCCGGCACGTCATCATCGTGACCCAGGTGGAGGGCCAGTTTCGCGGACTGATCGTGGACTCGGTCAGCGACATCGTCACCATTGGCCCAGACGCGCTGCAGCCGCCACCTGCCACCACCAACGACAGCGTCGTGCCGTTCCTCGAAGGCCTCGCCGCGATCGAGGACAGGATGGTGATGGTGCTCGACCTGCGCGAACTCACGCAGGGTCAAGACATCGCCGAGGCCGCGTAGCCAGAAACAGTAACGATCACCATTCGGGATACATCACATGACCGCCAAGAAAGTACTTATCGTCGACGATTCAATGACCATGCGCGCGCTGTTCACGAACGCGCTTGAGCGCAGCAAGGATCTGGTGGTGGTCGGTGCAGCGAACGGAGCCGACGAAGCGCGAGATATGATTGCCGAACTGCGCCCGGACGTGCTGACCCTGGATGTGGAAATGCCCGGCATGACCGGCATCGAGTTTCTGGAAGAATTGATGACCTCGCGGCCCGTACCGGTCGTGATGCTCTCCACCCTTACGCAAAAAGGCGCTGACGTTTCGTTGCGTGCGATCGAACTCGGCGCGGTCGACTGCTTTCCCAAACCGGCGCGCGCCACGCCCGACGAGTTTGAAAAGATCGTGGGCAAGCTGTGCAAGACCGTGCTGACCGCGGCGAGCACAAATCTTGCTGCCCGCCGCGCGCAGAAAGCCGCCCGGCCTGCCGCCGGCCCAGGCACATATCACTGGGACGGGTCGCTTGTCGGGATCGTCGGCGGCATGGGCGGCATCGAGGCTGCGTCCGAAATGCTCGCCGGCTTCCCCGCGAACTGCCCGCCGACCATCCTGATGCTCGCGATCGACGAAGGCTTCGGCGTGCCCTTTGCTGCCAAGCTGTCCAGATCGATCGCGCCAAAGGTGAAGCTGGCGGCGGATCACGAACCGCTCGAACAGGGCACCGTATACATCGCGGTCGATCCTACACGGCATGTTGTGATCGATCGCTGGCCGGGTGGCACAATACGCCTGGTTGATCGCGAACCGGTAAATGGCTGTCGTCCCTCTGCAGACCTGCTGCTAGGTTCGATCGCAAAGACCGCGGCAGGCAAATGCCAAGCCGTGATCCTGTCGGGTGGTGGCAGTGATGGTCGCGCCGGAATGGCCGCGGTTCATGGATCGGGCGCGAGATGCTTCGGTCAGTCAGTCGAAACCGCGCTCGTCGCCGACGCCATCATCGCAGCGTCCAGCGCCTGCCCTCTCATCAGTGTCGCGCCAGCCGATCTGGCGGCCGCTATCACCCAGGCGCCTGTGGTGCAAAATGCAGCATGACCTTTCCCGCCTGCGCCGCGAGTGGGATCGCCTCATCGCTTCCGAACTGCGTGCGCTGAGTGCGCAGATCGATGCGTTGGGCGCAATTCTGTGCGACGATTTAGCGGTCGTCTCGGCGCATGGTGAAACGCTGCAGCAGATCGACCGCATCGCCCAGGAACAACGCTGCCTCGCCGATCTCGTCGACGCGACGTGCCGCAACCATGCCGTCAGCGGGTTGACCCTCGACAATCTCGCGGCCCGCCTCGCCCGCGCCGCCGTTGCGTCCGATGTCGGCTGCGCCGTCCCCGCCGCACAAGAGGTTCGACCATGACCGGGCAGCCGTTGAACGTACTGATTGTGGACGATTGCGAAATCGTTCGTAATCTTCTCGCGAGCCTTGTCCCCTCTCCGATATTTCGACCCTGGTTTGCGGAGAACGGACGACAGGCGCTGGCTTGGCTCGAACTTCAAGAATTCGACATAATGTCTACCGATTACAACATGCCGACCATGGACGGCCTTGAACTGGTTGCGATGGTGCGCGGTAATTCACGCCATGACGGGATGCCAATTCTGATGATATCGAGCGAGCGGAACCGTGCGATTCACGATCAGGCGATCGCGTATCGCAATGTGCACTGGTTGCCCAAGCACGCGGCGATGCTCAGTTACCAGCAGGCGCTGATCGCCAGTATCGACAGCGCAGCGAGTGAACGGCCAAATCGAAATTGCGCGGCGGCGTGAGCCCTCGCTCCCCTATCCTCCGCTGCCCAAACTTTCCAGGATATGCTTGCCTGAATGTGCCGGAATGTCGAACTGGGATGGTGCCGCCTTCTCGGACAGGTCGGCGGCTCCACGCCTGCAATACGAAACGCGCGATGATCGAGACGCCCTGCCCTGCGAAGTCACGCCTTCTCGCGTTATGGAACGTCAGCGCGCGGGATAGCGGTCGGCGTCGGCCTCGAAGGCAATGCGGCGTGTGACGCGATCGATTCCCGCCCGGATGTCGCCGGCGCGCGGATCGATGTCGGCGGCGCGCTGATAGGCGCGCAGCGCATCATCCAGCGCCCCCGCCGCTTCGGCACAGAGCGCAAGATTGAACGCGATCGACGGATGGCCGGGCAGCTCGGCATCGATGCCCCGCCACGCCGCACAGGCAGCGTCAGGGTCGCGTTCGGAAACGAGCACCGCGGCCCGGAAACGCTGGCCGATCTCTTTCGGCATCTTCGACCGGCCTTCGCGATACCGGATGCTTTCGCGCACCGCATAGGGCGCGATGTCGTGGCGAAAAGCGGCGGCATGGCTGGCGATCTGCGCGCCGATCATGTCCTCGACCGTCCGCTCGGGTCGTTCGCCCGGACACCAGCTCAGCTCGGCCCGCTCGGGACGTGCGGTACGGTAGACGACGACATCGTCGGACACCCGCGTCAACCGCAGCGTGACGTCGACCGCGACGATTCGCTGACGGCACAGCGTGTCAACATCCGCCTCCTTCAGGCATTTGCCCTCCCGCGTGCCGCCCTCGCGCTCGACGCACTTGCGCACCTTGCGCTTGACCTCGTTCTCCTCGACATCGGTGGCGACGGTGCCGGTGATCACGCCATCCGCGCTGGGCGCCTCGCCGCCGCGATACCTGCTCGCGCCCGAGATGACGGTGAAATAGCGGGTGCCGTCGATATCGGCGCGGTCCAGTGCCTCCTCGATCGCAAAGGCGAGCTGCGCGCCGTCCGCACCCGCGACCCGGTCGACCGCCATTCGGGTGAGGAAACTCGCGTCGCGGTTGGGCGCGGGATAGCGCGCGAGGAAGTCGGCGGTCTCCGCCTGCGCGCCGGGGGCCATGGCGAGCGCCGCGATGGCGCCGCCAAGCACGACCATGCGCCGCCGCCGCAGATCCCGCCGTCCCGCATACGCCCCGCGTGCACGCGCCATGTCGATTCCCCCCGGAATGTCGTTTCGTACCGATGATGATAGCCGATCCGGCGAGCGGGAAAAGACTGTCGCGCGGGGCGACCGGGTGACGCCATATTGTCACCACGTCGGGCTAGCGTCGCGCCGTTAGCCACCGGAGACCCCCATGCCCTTCATCGAAACCCGCGACGAGACCGAGCTGTACGTCAAGATGTGGGGCGATGGCCCGCCCGTCGTGCTGGTCCATGGCTGGCCGCTCAATGCCGACAGCTGGGACGCGCAGGCGCTCGGCCTGGCGGAGGCGGGCTACACCGTCGTCGCCTATGACCGGCGCGGGTTCGGCCGCTCCGAACAGCCGTGGCACGGCTATGACTATGACACCTTCGCCGACGACCTGGCCGACGTGCTCGACGCGGTCGATGTGGAGGATGCCGCGATCATCGGCTTTTCGATGGGGGGCGGCGAGATCGCGCGCTATATGAGCCGGCATGAGGGTGCGCGGGTCGTCAAGGCCGGGCTGATCGGCGCGGTCACCCCCTTCCTCCTTCAGACCGACGATCATCCCAATGGTGCGCCGCAATCGGTGTTCGACGGCATGATGGCGGGCGTGCGCGCCGATCGTGCCGAATTCATGCAGGGTTTTCTGAAGGGCTTTTTCGGGCTGGAGAACAACCCTGAGGCGTTGAGCGACAGCGCGGTGCATCATCACTGGAACATGGCGATGATGGCGGGCCTTCACCCGACGCTGCAATGCATCGCGGCGTTCGGCACCACCGACTTTCGCGCGGACATGGCGGCGTTCACCGTACCGACGCTGATCGTTCATGGTACCGCCGACAGCATCGTGCCGATCGACATCACCGCGCGCGTCGCCGCGACGATGATTACCGATGCGACGCTGATCGAATATGACGGCGCGCCGCACGGGCTGGCGGCGACGCATGCCGACCGCCTGACCGAGGACCTGATCGAGTTCCTCGACGGCTGAGGACGAAGCGTCGCCCTGGCGCAGGCCGGGGCGACGCCCTTTTTCAGAACAGGGCGCGCGGGGTATCCTCGTTCATCATTGCCTGACGGACCAGCGGGATCGGCGGGCCGCCATAGCTGAGGAAGCGGTCGTGGAAGCCCTTCCACGCCTCGCGCCCGCCATTCTTCGCGGTCCAGTCGGCGCGCAGCTTGCGGATCATCAGCTTGCCGAGCGTGTAGTTGAGATAGGCGGGATCATAGGTGCCACGCGCGGCCTGTTGCCGCGCGTTACCTTCGTCCTGGAAACATTCGTCGCGGAACATCGCCTGCGACTGCGCCTGCGTCATGCCGCGCGCGTGCAGCCCGATCGCGGACAGGAACCGGCAGTTGCGCAGCAGCGCGTTGGACAGCTGGCCGATATGCGTCTCGGGCGTGCCGCGCAGCCCGGCCTCCCACATCATCTCCTCGGTATAATGCGCCCAGCCCTCGGCAAAGGCGTAGCCGACGAACAGCCGGCCAAAGAGCGATTCCGAGCGGTTGGCGTGGAGGAATTGCAGGAAGTGGCCGGGAAATACCTCGTGCACTGTGGTGAACAGCAGGTCGGGCTCGCCGGGAATATAGGCCGCCTGCACCGCCGGCGACCAGGACGGATCGGGCGGCGAGATGTAGTAGATCGACGGAATATTCTTCTCGAAGGGTCCGGGCGGGTCGATATAGGCCGAGTTCTGCCGGTTATAGGGCGGACTTTCGCGGACCAGCGCTTCCTCGGTGCCGGGAATGGTCACCAGGTCCTTTTCGATCAGGAAGGCGCGCAGTTCGGGGATCTGGCGACGGGCCGCGGCGACCGGCCCGCCCTCGGGCTTGATCGCGTTGATCTCGCCCATGCATTGCGCGATCGATTTGCCCGGCGCGAGCTTGGCGCATTCGGCGCGCAGCATCGCCTGGTTGCGGGCCAGGTCGGCGCGACCGACGCGTTCCAGCGCGTCGAGCGAGATGTCGACGGCTTCGGTCGCCTTCAGCATGCGCGCGAAGCGTTCGGGCCCGAGCGCGAAATCAGTGGTCGCGTCGGCCTTGCTGGCCTCGAGCCAGTCGCCCAGCCCGCGTGTTGCCTTCGCCGCGGCCATGGCGGCGGCGTCGAACTCGCGCTGCAGCGTCGGGTCCTTGACCTCGGCAAAGGCCGCCTTGGCATCGCCGGTATAATAATCGGCAAAACCGCGGAAACCGGCCACCCCATAGTCGACAAAGCTGACCGGCAACGGAAGCTTCAGGTTCGCCTTGATCTGCTCGACCGCGCCGGGCACGCCCTTGAGGAAACGGGTGAGCGCCTGCAGCCGCGTCGCCGGATCGGCATAGTTGCGCGCGACATAGACGTTGGGATCGAGCCCGCCGATGTAGAAGGCGGGGTTGCGATGCGGCTGATCTGCATCCTCCAGCCAGAACAGCTGGCCTTCCGCCACCTTGGCCAGGTAATCGCGCTCGAAACGCTGCTGGGGGGTCAGATCGCGAAACCGGCCGGCCTCGCGGATCGTCACCTTCAGGAAGTCCGCGCGCGCCTTCAGTCCGGCATCGCTCCAGTCGGGCAGCTTGCCGTCGAAATCATGGCGGCCCTGATAGACCGCGAACGCCGGGTCGAGCGTGAACCAGCGCTCGATCGTCCGGTCGACAAACGCCTGCCAGTCGGCCGAGCCGGGTGCGATCACCGCAGTCGCCTGCCCGTCATTGCCGTCGCCGCCGGGCGAGCAGCCGAACAGGGCCAGCGCCGCTGCCGAAACCACCGCTGCGCGCAGATATTTCCGCATCCAATCCTCCGATTCGTTGCCAACATGCTGACAGGTCGGGGGATGAAGGGCCAGCACGGACAAGCCACGCTTGTTCGCGGCCCCAGCAAAGCGTGGTTGCCGCCGCCCCCGCGATACCGGTAGAGCGCGGGCGAGATGGTTGCTGTCGCCCACCCCTTTCGCGTCCACAACTTCCGCGCCTACTGGGTGGCGCGGCTGGCCACGACCCTGGCGCAGGTCGCGATGGTCGTCGTGATCGGATGGCAGGTCTACGATATCGCGCGCCGCACCATGGGGATCCGCGATGCCGCGATTCAGTTAGGCCTGATCGGGGTCGCTCAATTCCTGCCGCTGCTCGTCCTGTCGCTATGGGCCGGATGGGTCGCCGACCGGGTCGATCGCCGCTGGGTGGCGCGGGGTGCGGTGGCGCTGGAGGCCGGATGCGCGCTCACCCTCGCCTGGCTGACCTGGTCGGGCACGATCACGCTCGGCGCGCTGTTCACCGTCGCCGCCCTGCTGGGCGTGGCGCGTGCCTTTGCCGGGCCGGCGCTGCAGGCGCTGTCGCCCAATCTGGTCGCACCGGCGGTGCTGCCGACCGCGATCGCGCTCAGTTCGATCGCGTGGCAGTCGGGTTCGGTGATCGGTCCCGCGATGGGCGGCTATCTCTATGCCGCCGCGCCCTGGCTGCCCTACGCGATTTCGGGCGGGCTGTTCCTGCTGGCCCTCGTCATGCTGATGCTGATTTCAGCCGTTCCGCGCGCGGCGATCCGGGGCACGACCAATCCGTGGGCGCAGATGGTCGATGGGCTGCACTATGTGCGCCGCAACCGGCTGGTCTTCGGTGCCATCTCGCTCGATCTGTTCGCGGTGTTGCTGGGCGGCGCGACCGCGATGCTCCCGGTTTATGCCCGCGATATCCTGATGGTCGGGGCCGATGGGCTGGGCCATCTGCGCGCCGCCCCGGCGGCGGGCGCAGTCGCGATCGCGCTCGTCTTTTCCTGGCGGCCGCTGCGTCGGGATGTCGGGCGCAAGATGCTGCTGGCGGTGGCCGGGTTCGGCGTTGCGACGGTGATTTTCGGGGCGGCCGGTCCTTTGCTGCAACGCTGGCTCGGACCCGACGCAGTCGGCAGCGACGTCGCGCCCGCCGTCCTGGTGTCGCTCGCGGCGCTGTTTGTGCTCGGCGCGGCCGACATGGTTTCCGTCTATATCCGCCAGTCGCTGATCCAGCTGCACACGCCCGACGAGATGCGCGGGCGCGTCGGTGCGGTGTCGACCCTGTTCATTTCGGGATCGAACGAGCTCGGCGAGGCGGAGAGCGGCTTCCTCGCCGGTCTGATCGGACCGGTGGCCGCGGTCGTGGCCGGCGGGATCGGCGCGGTCCTGGTGACGATCGCCTGGGCGCGGATTTTCCCAGAGCTGCGCCGCGCGCGGACCTTCGGTCCGCCCGAAACATTTGAATTTGTCCCCGTAAAGGAGAAGCCGGCATGAAGGCGAACACGATTCTGGCGACGATCGGCAACACCCCGCACATCCGGGCGAGCCGCCTGTTTCCCGACGCGGAAGTGTGGATCAAGTCCGAGCGGTCGAACCCCGGCGGCTCGATCAAGGACCGCATCGCGCTCGCCATGATCGAGGCGGCGGAGGAAGCCGGCGCGCTGAAGCCCGGCGGTACGATCGTCGAGCCGACCAGCGGCAACACGGGCGTCGGGCTTGCCATGGTCGCGGCGGTCAAGGGCTATCGCCTGATCCTGGTGATGCCCGAGAGCATGTCGATCGAGCGTCGCCGCCTGATGCTCGCCTATGGCGCGACCTTCGACCTGACTCCGCGTGAAAAGGGGATGAAGGGCGCGATCGAGCGCGCAACCGAGATCGTTCAGTCGACGCCGGGCGCGTGGATGCCCCAGCAGTTCGAAAACCCGGCCAATATCGCGGTGCATGTGCGCACCACCGCCAATGAGATCCTGGCCGATTTTGCCGAGTCGCCGATTGATGCGATCATCACCGGGGTCGGCACCGGCGGGCATATCACCGGCGTGGCCGAGGCGCTGAAGCCGCATTGGCCGGCGCTCAAGGTCTATGCGGTCGAACCCGCCGCCTCGCCGGTCATTTCCGGCGGTCAGCCCGCGCCGCATCCCATCCAGGGGATCGGCGCCGGCTTCGTCCCCGCCAATCTGCACACCCCCGCGATCGACGGCGTGATCCAGGTCGATGCCGGCGAGGCCAAGGAAATGGCGCGCCGCGCCGCGCGTGAGGAGGGGATGCTGGTCGGCATCTCGTCGGGCGCGACGCTCGCGGCGATCGCGCGCAAGCTGCCCGAACTGCCCGCGGGATCGCGCGTGCTCGGGTTCAACTACGACACGGGCGAGCGGTATCTGTCGGTGCCCGACTTCCTGCCCGAACATTGATCCGGAACGATCGCGCCGACGACGGCGAAATCGCGTGATGCGTGCCGATCCCAGCGCGGGGCTGTCCGTGCCGCTGCGCGCCGCGATCGCACTGGTCGGCGGCATCGCGGTCTTGCTGCCGGCGGTCATCGTCACGGCGGTGCCGCCCGCCCGGCCGCCATCGCAGGCTGCGCGCGCGGCCGAGGCCCGGGTCATGCCCAAGGTGGTGGTGCCGCCGGTCGAGCCGATCCGGCTGCGCGAGCTGGCCCCGCGCGACGCGGTTGCGCTCAATGCGTCGGTTCCGTTTTCTGACGCACCCAACCCCGCCGCGCGGCCGTTCCGTTTTCGCGGTGCCCCGGAGGACCGTTCGCGCGCGATCGACTGCCTGGCGGCGGCGATGCTGTACGAAGCCGGCGACGATCCCGACGGCCAGCGGCCGGTCGCGCAGGTCGTGCTCAACCGGGTGCGCCACCCCGCCTTTCCCAAATCGATCTGCGGCGTGGTGTTCCAGGGATCGGACCGGCGGACCGGGTGCCAGTTCACCTTCACCTGCGATGGCGCGCTCGCCCGCGCCTATGCGCCGGCGCAATGGCGTCGTGCCCGCGATCTGGCGGCTGCCGCAATCGACGGTCGGGTCGACCGCCGGGTCGGGCATGCCACGCACTACCACACCGACTGGGTCGTGCCCTATTGGAGCGCGAGCCTGGACAAGATCGTCGCTGTCGGCACGCACCTGTTCTTTCGCTGGACGGGATGGTGGGGCACCCCTGCGGCGTTCCGCGGCAATGCGAGCGGTGTCGAGCCGCGTATCGCGCTGCTTGCCCCCTATTCGGCAAGCCATGAGGGCGCAGAGTCGGCGACGGCCGAGGATCCCGGCACCAACATGATCGACGCGGTGCCCGGCGGCGCGGTTACGTCCGCACCCGATCCGGTTGCGGACTTCGATACCTTTCTGGTCGCGCTGGATCCGCGTCTCGGTGCGTCGGCATATCCGGACTATGCGCGGCGCGTCTGCGGCCCACGCGACAGCTGCAAATTGCTGGGATGGCGCGACGCGGCACTGGCGCGCGAGGCGATCGCGAAGGATGGCGTGCTGTCGCCCAGGCTGCTCGCCACGATGTCGTTCAGCTATCTGCTTGACCGCAAACGCGGCTTTCAGCGTGTCCTGTGGAACTGCGCCGAGTTTCCGCGCGACAATCCGCGTGACTGCATGCGACGCGGGCTGGCGGCGGAGCGGCCCACCCCCGCCCCGACGCCGGTCCCGGACGCCAGCACCGGCCCGAAACCGCTCGACGGAGTACGGCGAAAGCGCCCGCAGGATGCCGCGCCGCCGGCGGTTCAGGTGGTGCCCGCCCCTACCGCCTCGCCGGCCGCGCCGGTTTCCGCCCCCGCGTCTGCCAACTGATCCGCCCAGATCGCGCGCGCGGCAATTGCTGCACCCATGTCGCGCGCGATCGCGGTGTCGACGTCGATGATGCGCGGCGCGCGGATCTTGCCCGCCCCGGCGGTATCGATGTGGATGCTGGCGATGCCGAGCAGGCGCTGCAACGGCCCCTGGCGCATGCGCACGACCTGAACCGCGCGGTCGGGGACGACCCAGGCTTCGCGCGACAGGACCCCGCGCGTCACCTGGAGCGAGCCGTCGAGAAGCGCATAGCGGTGATAACGCCGCGCGAGCAGCGCCGCGACGACCGGCAGCGGGGTGAGGACCAGCAAGGCGACCGCGGGCGGAAAGACGATGGTCGCGATCAGCACGGCCACCAGCGGTCCCGGCACGTTCAGGATCAGCGAGCGGACGATGTGGCGCGGCGAAACCTCGCGCAGTGGCAGCGGCTCGAACGGCGGCAGCACGGCGGCGGCGAGGATCGGGGCAATTTCATCGGGACGCGCGAGCGGTGCGATCGACTGGCGCCCGCCCTTGTCGTTGCTGCCGCCGAGTGTCTGGAGCTCAAGCGCCCGCCAGCCCAGCAGCCCGCTGATCGCGCCACGCCGGATCAGGGCGAGCTGGACACGGTTGATCGCGATGACGACCTCGGTTCGAGTCAACAGGCCGCGCACGCGGCGCAGCCGCTGCTCGATCCGGGTGAGGCGAAACCCGAATTCGCCGAGCAGGGTCTGGAGGACGCCGCTGGCCAGGCCGAGCATGATCGCCAGCACGCCGACGATCACGAACGACGCGATGTTCAGATAATGTGCGGCCTCGCGCTTGCCCGCCCGATACCACTCGTCGATCAGGTCGTAGTCGAAGTCGATCGCATCGCCGAGCGTGTTGAGGATCCCGAAGATCACCGCGATCCAGACCAGCGAGAACCGGAACAGGCCGAGCGTGAGGACGCGGCGAAGGTCCATCGCGAACAACGAATGTTCGTGGTCGGCGGCTGCGTCGGCATCGGGTCCGGCAAGCGGCGCGTCGCAACCGTCGCTGGCGGCGACACGGCGACGAAGGCTGCTCGCACGGATCGTGGCGCGCAGCCGTTCGGCCTCCGCGGTGGCGACGCTGTCGAGCGTCGCTTCATCGGCATCGCTACCGCCGGTTTCGATCCGCACCGTGACCAGCCCGAACAGCCGGGCGAGCGGCTTCTGCTCGAGCGAGACGTCCTGCACGCGCTCGAGCGGGATCGAGCGTCGGCTCTTGTTGAGGATGCCGTCGGCGATGACCACCTCGTCCGCGGTGATCCGGTAGGTGAACGCGCGCCAGCGAAGCCATGCGACCAGGAGGCTGACGAGCCCGATCAGCCCGAGCACGGCAATCCCGACCAGCAGGCCGCGACGGTTGATCAACGGGATCAGCGCCGGAAGCCCCAACAGCGTGCGCGGGCTGGCGGCCAGGATACGGAGCAGGACGGTTCCGGGGTGAAGCCGGCGGGCCGGGTCTGCCGCGTCGGCCACGGCGTCGACGGTCAGGTCAGTCATCCCCGCGCCGCGATCGCTTCGCGGATGGTATCGCGGATCGCATCGGCGGTGTCGCGGGCGATGCCGGGCAGGTGCACGACGTTGCTTTCCGAACCCGCGGTGTAGAGCGACAGGCTCGCCACCGCGTAATGGCGTTCGACCGGCCCCTGGCTCACATCGATATGCTGCACGCGGCTGACGGGCACGATGGTGTGGCTGCGGAACAGCCAGCCCGACGCGACATGCAGTTCCCCGCCGGTAAAGGCGTAGCCCCAACGCGACCAGCGCCGCCGGGTGGAAAACAGGATCGACCAGATCGCGAGCACCAGGACCGGCACGGCGACGAGGCCCGATACCGGCAGACGGTCCGCCAGCGCGACCTCAATGCCGATCGCGCCCGCGATTGCGACGATGGATTTCAGCGCCGCATCGACGCGCATGACACCGAGTTGCCCCGGCTCGAGCGGTTGCAAGGCAATCGGGGCGAGCATCGCCATCCCTATGCGTCAGGCGGGCGCGGTCGCTCAAGCGAAACCGCACCCGCCCGCATGCGGTCACGCGGCCAGGAACATTTCCGGGTCGAGCGCCATGATGCTGTCGCTGCCGCCCTCGATCTTGCGGCGATGCGCCCCTGCCTCGGGCAGGATGCGCTCGGCGAAGAAGCGCGCGGTCACGATCTTGCCCTCCATGAACTTCGCATCGCCCTGCCCTTCGGCCAACGCGGCGTGCGCCGCCTTCAGCATGCGCAGCCACATCATGCCGAGCGCGACGATGCCCATCAGATGCATGTAGCTGTAGGCGCCGGCACCGACCTGATTGGGGTTCTGGAGCCCGTTCTGGAGGAACCAGCCGGTCGCGGCCTGAAGGTCGTTGAGCGCACGCTCGAGGCGGGTGGCGAAGTCGGCGAGCTTGTCGTCGCCCTTTGCCGCGGCGATTTCCTCGCCCACCAGCTTGAACAGCGCCTGCACGGCGCGACCGCCATTCTGGGCGAGCTTGCGCCCGACCAGGTCCATCGCCTGCACGCCATTGGTGCCTTCGTAGATCATGGCGATACGGGCATCACGGACATACTGCTCCATGCCCCATTCCGCGATATAGCCATGGCCCCCATAGATTTGCTGGGCATCGGTCGCGATCTTGTAACCGAGGTCGGTGCCATAGCCCTTGATGACCGGGGTCAGCAGGCCGATCAGGTCGTCGGCAAGCTGCCGCTCCGCCTCGTCGGGGGCCATATGCGCAAGGTCGACCTGGAGCGCGCCCCACAGGCACAGCGCGCGCAGCCCCTCCAGGCTCGCCTTCGCCTCCATCAGCACGCGGCGGACATCGGGGTGGACGAACAGCGTGTCGGCCTTTTCGCCGGGCTCCGCCGCGCCGGTCAGCGCGCGTCCCTGACGACGGTCGCGCGCATAGTGCACCGCGTTCTGGTACGCGGTTTCGCCGACACCCAGGCCCTGCAGCCCGACGCCCAGCCGGGCGACGTTCATCATGATGAACATCGCGGCGAGGCCCTTCATCTCCTCGCCGACCAGCCAGCCCTTCGCGCCGTCATAGTTCATCACGCAGGTCGAATTGCCGTGGATGCCCATCTTGTGCTCGATCGACCCGCAGGTGACCGCGTTGCGTTCGCCCAGCGAGCCGTCATCGTTGACGATGAACTTCGGCACGACGAACAGGCTGATCCCCTTGGTCGATTCAGGCGCGCCGGGCGTCTTGGCGAGCACGAGGTGGATGATGTTGCTGGTCAGGTCATGTTCGCCCGACGAGATGAAGATCTTCGTGCCCGTGATCGAGTAGCTGCCGTCGGCATTGGGTTCGGCGCGGGTGCGGATCAGCCCCAGATCGGTGCCGCATTGCGGCTCCGTCAGGTTCATCGTGCCGCCCCATTCGCCCGACACCATCTTGGGAACGTATTTTTCCTTCTGCGCCTGCGACCCCTTGGCGAGCAGTGCTGCGACCGCGCCGTGGGTCAGCCCGGGGTACATGGCGAACGCCATGTTGGCGGAAATCATATATTCCTGGAACGCGGTCGAGATGAGGTGGGGCATCCCCTGACCGCCGAATTCCTCCGGCGCCGACAGCGTCGACCACCCGCTCTCGACCAGCTTGTCATAGGCTTCCTTGAAGCCCGCCGGCGTGGTGACGCTGCCGTCCGCGTGCCGGGTGCAGCCTTCCTGGTCGCCCGACTGGTTGATCGGGAACAGCACCTCGGCAACGAACTTGCCGCCTTCCTCCAGCACCGCGTCGACGATGTCGGGCGTCGCGCCGGTGAATCCGGGCAGATTGGCGAAGCGGTCGAGGCCGATCACATGGTCGAGCACAAAGCGCGTGTCGCGCACCGGCGGCGTATATTGCGGCATGTCGGGCGATCCTAGTCCTGAGGGTGTGTTTCGGTTTCGAGAAAGGTGACGAACTGCTGTAGCTCGGCGATCGCGGCGTCGATATCGCGTTTCTGCGCCCGCAACAGCGCGACGCGATCGCGGCAGCGCTGGATGGTCACGCGGCGCTGCACCCGGCGGCCGTCGCCGATATCGTAGAGGTCGATCATCTCGCGGATTTCGGCCAGGCTGAACCCGACGCGCTTCCCGCGCAGGATCCAGGCGAGCCGCGCACGGTCGCGATGCGAATAGATGCGCGCCAGACCCCGCCGCTCGGGCGAAATCAACCCTTCGTCCTCATAGAAGCGAAGCGCGCGCGGCGTGACGTCGAACTCGGCACACAGGTCCGAGATCGAGAAATATTCGCGGTCCGGCCGCGGTTCGATCGGGGCGAAAGTCGCGATCGTGGGCACGTTCGTCGCCATGGCGCATTCCTACGCCAGGTTTACGTGAACGTCAACTCCCGCAGAGCAATCGGCCGCGCGGATCGCGCAGCAATTGCGCCTCCGCCGGCGCATCGCTCAGGCGCTGGACCCGGAGCGCGGACAGGCTGGCCCGGCCCCGGCAGAGCGCCGCGCAACCCGTGGGAATGCGCGCCGGAAACGCGATCTCCTCCCCCTCGATCCGTGCGTCGAAGGCGCAGTCGCCCAGCTCGATGCGCAGCGCGGAACCCGACTGGGCGACCGTGCCGCGCGCGGTGCATCCGATCCCGTCGCCGTAATCGATCGTGACGCCGATGCGATAACGATCGCCCGCCGACACGACGCAGACGCGGTCGGTTTCGCGGACGAAGACTCCAACCGGGTTGGCGACTCCCGGCGGCGGCACCAGCCCCTGCCGGATCGCGACGGCTTCGATGGCGGCACCGGCATCGGCGGCGGTCGCCCCCTGCCCTTCCCCGCCGCCGCAGCCGGAAACCAGCCCGGCCAGCGCGATGATCAACGGAAGCGTCCGGCGCGTCATTCGCGAACCAGTGCCCGCCCCTCGATCCGGCGGTAGAAGCAGCTTCGCGCACCGGTGTGGCATGCCGGCCCGGCCGGGGCGACGCGCAGCCAGACCGCGTCCTGATCGCAGTCGATGCGCGCTTCGAGCACGTGCAGCACGTGGCCCGAAGTCTCGCCTTTCTTCCACAGGCGCGCGCGGCTGCGCGACCAGAAATGCGCCTCGCCCGTCGCCAGGGTAAGGTCGAGCGCCTCGGCATTCATGTGTGCCACCATCAGCACTTCGCCGGTTGCGGCATCGGTGGCGACAGCGGTGATCAGTCCGCCGGCATCATAGCGGGGGTCGAGTGTCAGCCCGGTTTCGCGAGGATCCATGCCGCCGCGTTAGCGGCTTGCGCGACGGCGGCCAAGCCAGAGGTGCCCCCCGCCGTCACCAACCCGCGTCGCGCCGGGCCAGATAGGCAAGCTCCGCCGCGCTGCTTTCGCGCCCGAGCGCGGCGTTGCGCGACGGAAAGCGCCCGAAGCGATCGATTACCTCGGCATGGGCGCGGGCGAAGCGAACCTGGTCGTCGAGCCCGGCGGCCTCAAAACATTCGATCGCGAAATGCTGCAGCCCGGCATGTTCGGCGTGCATCAACGGCATATAGAGGAACATGGCGCGTTCAGGCGCGAGTGCACGATCGAACCCGCGCCGGATCGCGCCGAGCGCGAGGGCCACCGCCAGCGTGTCGCCCCCGAACGCCTCACCAGAGCCGCGATGGATGTTGCGTGCGAACTGGTCGAGGACGATGATCGCGGCGAGGGTGGTGTCGGGGGTGTCGGTCCACCCCGCCGCGCCGCCGGCCTTCAACCGATCGAGCAGAGGCGCGAAGCGGGCGGCGATGCGGCGGTCCAGCTCCTCGTCCTTGGCGAAATGCGCGTCGCTGGACAGCGCAAACCAGAAGTCCAGGACCCCGGCGGCCTGGTCGGGGATCGTCGCCGGCGTCATGCGGCGGTCTTGCCGAACTCCTGGCGGGTCACGGGATGGCTGGAGGACAGCCCGCCATCGACCACGATCGCCTGGCCGTTGACATAGCTCGCCGCGTCGGAAGCAAGGAACAGCGCGACCTGCGCGATCTCGTCCGGCTCGCCGCCCCGGCGCAGCGGATTGAGGCGGCCGATGCGATCCTCCTTGCCGTGCTCGCGCGCATATTCATAGGCGCGCGCGGTCATGCCGGTTTCGATCAGGCCGGGACAGATGGCGTTGACGCGCACATTGCTGCCCGACAATTGCTGCGCGCTGGTCTGGACCAGGCTGATGACGCCCGCCTTCGATGCCGAATAGGGCGGACCGCCCGCGCCGGATCGAAGCCCCGCGACGCTGGCGGTGCAGACGATCGCGCCGCCGCCGCGATCGACCATATGCGGCGCGGCGTGCTTGATCATCAGGAACGGGCCGATCAGGTTGACGCGCAATATCTCCGCCCAGTCGTCGGGCGTGACGTCGAACAATCCGGCGATGCCGCCCGAGATACCGGCATTGGCATAAGCGATGTCGAGGCCGCCGAATGAAGCGACCGCCAGCTCGACGGTGCCGATCACGTCCGCTTCATCGCCTGCGTCCATCTCGATCGCCTGGGCAGTGCCGCCCGCTTCGGCGATCATCGCGACGGTCTCATGCACGCCCACACTCTTGTCGGCGCAGAAGACGCGCCCGCCCTCGGCCGCAAAGGCCCGCGACGTCGCGCGGCCAATGCCGGAGCCAGCGCCGGTGACGATGATCGACTTGTCCTGAAAGCGCATCATCCGTTTCTCCGATCAGATCGTGACACCGCCGTCGATCACCATCGCCTGGCCGGTCATGAACGCGCTGGCCGGACTGGCGAGATAGACGACCGCGCCGGCGATATCCTCCGGTTCGCCGATCCGGCGCAGCGGCGTGCGGCTGTTGGTCGCGGCGATCCGCTTGGGGTCTTCCCACAGCGCCCGGGCAAAGTCGGTCTTGACCAGCCCCGGCGCGATGCAGTTCACACGGACGTTGTGCGGTCCGTATTCGACCGCGTAGTTGCGCGCGAGCTGGAAGTCGGCCGCCTTCGACACATTGTACGCGCCGATCATGCCGTCGCCGCGCAGGCCGCCGATCGACGAGACGATGACGATCGACCCGTCGCGGCGCTCGATCATCTCGGGTGCGACCAGCTGGATCAGCCAGTGATTGGCGAGGATGTTGTTGTCGAGGATCTTGCGGAACTGTTCGTCCTCGATGCCCGCCAGCGGCCCGTAATAGGGATTGGATGCGGCGTTGCAGACCAGCACGTCGATGCGTCCGAATGTCGCGCGCGTCTGATCGACCAGATTGGCGAGTGCGGCTTTGTGCGACAGGCTGGCGGCGACCGCGATGGCGCTGCCTTTGCCGTGTTTCGCGTTCAAATCGGCGGCGACCGTGTCGCAAGCATCCTGATTGCGGCTGGAAATGACCACCTTCGCACCATGCGCGGCCAGCGCCTCGGCCGATGCCTTGCCGATGCCGCGCGACGATCCGGTGATGATCGCCACCTTGCCGGTCAGGTCGAACAGGTGAGTCATGGAAGGGGCTCCGGTTCAGAGGTTGGCGTCATCCCGGCGCAGGCCGGGATCTGTTGCCACATGGTGCGCTCATATGGCCTGAGACCCCAGCCTTCGCTGGGGTGACGGAAGGTGGGGATCGTCGTCCCGGCATAGGTCGGGACCGCCGTCAAATCGGGCGCGCTCACGCCCCGGCCCGCTCTGCGAAATGCCATGCCGCTGCGGCCAGCGCGGGCAGCCGCTCGACGGTCGCCGACGCCTGTTTGCTCGACGCATTACCGTCGATCATCCGCTTCTTGATCCCCTGGACGATGCCGGTCAGGCGGAACAGGTTGTAGCTGAAATACCAGTCGAGCTGGGGCACGCCGTCGCGGCCCGTCGCGGCGCAGTAACGCGCCACGACCTCGGCGATGGTCGGGATGCCGGTTTCCGGACCGTCCAGTCCCTTGACGCCCGAGCGCCCTTCCGGCTCGGTCACCCAGTTCATCAGGAAATAGCTGAAATCCGCCAGCGGATCGCCCAGCGTCGACAGTTCCCAGTCGAGCACCGCCAGCACGCGCGGGCCGTCCTGCGCGAAGATCATGTTGTCGATGCGGTAATCGCCGTGCACGATCGAGGTACGCGTCTGTTCGGGGACGCTCCTGCCCAGAAACGCAATGAGCCGCTCGACTTCGGGCACATCGTCGGTCTGGCTCATGCGATACTGCTTGGTCCAGCGGGCGACCTGGCGCTCGAAATAATTGCCGGGCTTGCCATAGTCGCCCAGCCCCGCCGCCTCGTAATCGACCGCATGCAGCGCCGCGAGCGTGTCGACCATCGCATCGTAATAGGCCCGCCGCTGTCCGGGCGTCATGCCGGGCAGCGCGCCGTCCCACAACGTACGCCCGTCCACCATTTCCATGACGTAAAAGGCCGCGCCGAGCACGCCCGCGTCCTCGCACAGCCCATAAGGCCGTGCGACCGGAAAGCCGGTGGGATGCAGCGCGGCGATCAGCCGATATTCGCGCTCGACCGCATGGGCGGACGGCAGCAGCGGTCCGAACGGCTTGCGGCGCAGGACATAGGCGCCGCTGGCCGCGTCGATGCGGTAGGTCGGATTGCTCTGACCGCCGGGGAATTTGGCATAGGCAAGCGGCCCCGCATAGCCCGCGACGTTGGCGGCCATCCACGCCTCGAGCGCGGCGGGGTTCAGGTCGTCGGTCGCGACCATCGGCGCCGTCGCCTCGCTCATCTGAAGCGGATCACCGAGCGGACTGAATCGCCTTTGCGCAACTTGTCGAGCGCATCGTTGACCTGATCCAGCGCGATCGTCTCCGCCACCATCGTGTCGAGATCGAGCAGCCCGTCGAGATACATGCGCACCAATCGCGGCAGGTCGATCGGGAACTGGGTGGAGCCGAGCAGCGACCCCTGCAGCTTCTTGCCGGTCAGAAAGGTCGGGCCCGGGATCGACACGTTGTTGCCAGGCGCGATCATGCCCAGGATGGTGGCCGTGCCGCCGCGGCGCAGGATCGCCCAGGCGAGCTCGGCGGTCTGCGGCCGGCCGACCGCCTCGATCGCATAGTGGACGCCGCCGTCGGTCAGCTTGAGGACCGACTTGACCGCATTGTCCTCGCCCGGATCCATGACGTGCGTCGCGCCGAGCTTGCGCGCCAGATCGCGCTTCTCCGCCACCGGGTCGATGGCCAGGATCATGCCTGCCCCGGCGATCCTCGCCGCGTTGATCGCGGCGAGCCCGATGCCGCCCGCGCCGATCACCGCGACGCGTTCGCCCGGCTTGACCTTGCTGTCGTTGAAGATCGCACCCGCGCCGGTAATGACCGCACAGCCGAGCAGCGCCGCACGATCGAGCGGCATCGCCTTGTCGATCGCGACACAGGCGTTTTCATGGACGAGCATCTGCTCGGCAAAGGCGGACAGGTTGAGAAAGGGGGCGAGCGGCGTGCCGTCGTCGAGGGTCAACCGCGGCGAAGCGTCCGCCGGGCGGCGCGTCGAGGGATTGATGCACAGCGATGGCCGGCCGCTGATGCAGAATTCGCACGAGCCGCAGAACACGGTGAAGAAGGTAATGACGTGATCGCCGGGGCGGACCGAGGTGACGCCCTCGCCCACCGCCTCGACCACGCCCGCCGCTTCATGGCCGGGCACCGTCGGCAGAGGGTGGGGAAAGGCGCCGTCGACAAAATGCAGGTCGGACCGGCAGACCCCGCACGCCGCGGTGCGGATCAGCACCTCACGCGGACCCGGCGCGTCGATGCGCACATCCTCGATGGTGAGCGACGTGCCGGGCTGGCGCAGGACGGCGGCCTTCATGCGAAACGCTCGGTCGTCCCGGCGGAGGCCGGGGACCTCAGGCAGAAGATGGTGCAATGGCCGGATAGCGGCCCCCGCCTGCGGGGTCCCCCGCAACGTGATAGTTTGCAAGGGCTCCTGCGCCGGGGCGACGTGGGTGGCGCTCACCGGGCCACCCCGATGTCGCCGCTCGACGCGCGGTCCGCTTTGTAATCGCCATATTTGCCCAGCTCGTGACGGGCGATAGTGCGGTTGTGCACCTCGTCCGGACCATCGGCGAAGCGCAGCGTGCGCATGCTCGCCCAGTTGTGCGCCAGCTCGAAATCGTCCGACACACCGCCGCCGCCATGCGCCTGGATCGCGTCGTCGAGGATCTGGAGCGCCATCGTCGGTGCCTGGACCTTGATCATGCTGATCTCCAGGTGCGCCGCCTTGTTGCCGGCGCGGTCCATCATGTCGGCGGCCTTGAGGCACAGCAGGCGCGTCATTTCGATGTCGATGCGCGCGCGGGCCAGTCGCTGCTCCCAGATCGAATGTTCGGCAATCCGCTTGCCGAACGCGACCCGCGACTGGAGCCGCCTGGCCATCGCCTCCAGCGCCTCCTCCGCCACACCGATCGTGCGCATGCAGTGATGGATGCGCCCCGGCCCGAGACGACCCTGCGCGATCTCGAACCCGCGCCCCTCCCCCAGCAGCATATTGTCGACCGGCACGCGGACATTGTCGAGCACCACCTCGCCATGCCCGTGCGGGGCGTGGTCATAGCCATAGACCGACAGCATCCGCTCGATCTTCACGCCGGGCGTGTCGAGCGGCACGAGGATCATGCTCTGCTGGGCATGGCGCGACGCGCCCGGATTGGTCTTGCCCATCACGATCGCGATTTTGCAGCGCGGATCGCCGGTGCCCGACGACCACCATTTGCGGCCGTTGATGACATAATGGTCGCCGTCGCGGACCATCGAGGTTTCGATATTGGTCGCATCGGACGAAGCGACGGCCGGTTCGGTCATCAGGAAGGCCGAGCGGATCTCGCCGTTCATCAATGGCCGCAGCCACTGCTCCTTTTGTTCGCGGGTGCCGTAGCGGTGGAAAACCTCCATGTTGCCGGTGTCGGGCGCGGAGCAGTTGAAGACCTCCGACGCATAGCCGATCCGCCCCATTTCCTCGGCGCAAAGAGCGTATTCGAGGTTGGTGAGCTGCTCGCCCTCGAACGCGAACGTGTCGTCGACATGGGTCTGACCCGAATGCGGCGGCATGAACAGGTTCCACAACCCTGCGGCGCGCGCCTTGGCCTTCAGCTCTTCGAGCACGGGCAGGACCTTCCAACGCTCGCCTTCGGCCATCTGACGGTGATAGTCGTGCCGCGCCGGACGAACATGGGTGGCGATGAAGCTGCGGACCCGATCCCGAAAATGGGTCTCCCGCTCGCTGAGCGTGAAATCCATGGCAGCCCTCCTATCCCGTTCGTTCGCGATTTGCAGGCTGACTTAGGCCATACCCGATCTTCGGTAAAGCAGCTTCGGTCGAGATTTGACGTCAGGGAACCGCCGTTTCGTCGCACGGAAAAAAGCCACTGTTCCTTCGAATCACTTTTGCTAAGCTGTCATAATGGATGTATCGGAAAGCCTCCGTCCCACCGGGGGCCGCAGCAACGGGGAAATCGGGACGAAGCGGTTCCAGGCCAAGCGGGACGCGATCCTTGCCGCCGCCGCCGAAGCCATCAACGAACAAAGCGCCAAGGGCATGACCTTTGCCGACGTCGCGCGTCGCGTCGGCCTCAACACCACCAGCGTCACCTATTATTTCAAGCGCAAGGAGGACCTTGCGGCTGCCTGCTTCGAGCACACGCTCGGCCGGTTGCAAACGATGCTCAACGAAGCACTGGAAGCGTCGACGCCGGACGCGCGGGTGGAACGCTATCTCGACCTCAACATGAATCGGCTCGCCCGCATTCGCCGTGGCGAGGAACAGGCCTTCGCGATCCTGTCCGACCTGCGCGCGATGGAGGAGCCCGCCAAGTCGGAGCTGCTCGTCGGTTGGCGCGAGGTGTTCCGGAAGACGCGCAACCTGTGGGGCACCGGGGGATCGCGCGCGCGCACCGACCTGCGCGGTGCACGCGCGCACGTCGTGCTGGAGAACACCTTCTGGCTGTCCGCCTGGCTCGACCGGTACGAACTCGACCAATATGAGCGGGTGGAAGCGCGGCTGATGGACGTATTCCGTCACGGCATCGCCGCGCCGGGCGCGCACTGGACCCCCGAGCTGCTCGACCTGGCACCCGCCGAGCCCGAGCCGGGCCGCGAGGCGTTCCTGCTCGCCGCGACCCGGCTGATCAACGAGCTCGGCTATCGCGGCGCGTCGGTTCAGCGCATCGCCTCCGAGCTCAACGTCACCAAGGGCAGCTTCTACCACCACCTCGATGCCAAGGACGACCTGGTCCTTGCCTGTTACCGGCGCAGTTTCGACCTGATGACCGCGGCGCAGCGCGCGGCCGACCAACGTGGCGGGTCGCACTGGCAACGCCTGATCAACATCATCGCGACGCTGCTCGACATCCAGTTTTCGGAGCGCGGACCGCTGTTGCGCACTACCGCGCTCACCGGCCTTCCGCCCGACGCCCGACAGGCGATGGTCGACCGGTCGAACCGGATCGCGCGGCGCTTCGCCGGCATGATCAGCGACGGCATCGCGGAGGGGTCGATCCGTCCGGTCGACCCGCTGGTCGCATCGCAGGCGCTGATGTCGTTGCAGAACGCCGCGTTCGACATGCGCAAATGGGCGAGCACGATGCCGCGCGAGCGGGCGGTCGCCTTCTACGCCTCGACGCTCGCTTTCGGGCTGTTCGACGACCGGATGCTTGGCAGCGACGATTGAGACAGCAGGATTGTAGAACGCTGCCCTGCAAAGCCTGTTATGATGCGATTTGCGTCACACCCGGCGCGCTTCCAGCCGAAACGGGGCCGAACATGCACGCCGACAAGCCGATCTTCCGTCACATCCTCCTGGTTTCGCTCGCGCTCGCTGGCGCGGCGCCCGTCACGGCCGTCGCCTCGGCGCCGCTGATGGGGCAGGACGCAAAGTCGAACGACGCCGCCCGGATGCAGGACGACGAGGACAAGACGAAGAAGAAGGCCGAGGACATTGCCTCCCAGCCCGCACGCGACATCGGCGCCAAGGAAATCAAGGTGCCGCCCCTGCTCGCCGCCGCAGCGGAAGCGCCCTATACCATGACGGGCGTGGGCACATGCACCGCGCTGGCCGGCGCGATCGCCGACCTCAATCGCGAGCTCGGTCCCGACTTTTCCGAAGAACCGGCAAAGGAGAGCAAGAAGGGCAAGCTTGCCGAAGCCGGCGGACGCGCGGTGGTCAATTCGATCATCCCGTTCCGCGGCATCGTCCGCGAAGTGAGTGGCGCGGCGGCGGCCGACCGGCGATTGCAGGCGGCAATCGACGCGGGCTATGCACGGCGCGGCTTCCTGCGCGGCGTCCATCGCGCGCGCGGGTGCAAGACCGCGATCTGACGCGCGATCAGGGCGCGCGGCGCAGCAGCACGCCCGCGCGCCAGTAGTGCCAGATCGCCCACGGCGTGGCCGCAGCGAACAGGCACATCGACCAGCGCAGCGATTCGGTACCCAGGCTGGGTTTCAGCACGTCGCTGATCACGCCGACCAGAGTGGGGCCCAGCCCAAGCCCGACCAGGTTGATGATCAGCAGCGTGATCGCCGCCCACAGCGCCCGCAGCCGCACCGGCGCCAGCCCCTGGATCAACGCGAAGGTCGGCCCGAGATAGCTGTTGGCCAGCAGGACGTAGAGGAAATAGCAAAGCAGCGCCGCGACGGGCTCATCGAAAATGAAAAAGCCCAGCGTGAAGGGCAGCGCCGCGGTCTTGAGCGCCGCCACCATCCAGGGTTGGGCATGGAGGCCGCGGTTGCGGGCGAGCCAGTCGGCCAGCCGACCGCCGCCTACCGCCGAGAGCGTTCCGACCACTGCGCCGATCGGCGACACGATCAGCGAGATGTCGAGCATCCGCAACCCGAGGGAGCGTTGCATGTAGCTCGGACCCCAGGCGGTCAGGCCATAGCCGATCATCGAGGTGAGGGTGACTGCCATCACGAGGTGAAAGGCGGGCGCGCTGATGGCCATTGCCCGAAAACCGTCGACCAGGCTGGGCATCGCCCCACGCCCGGCATCGGTGCGCCGATCCGCCATGCCGCGACGCGGTTCGACGACGAACAGGTAGACGATCACCGCCAGGGCCACCCCGGGCAATCCGATCGCGAACATCGCCACCCGCCAGCCATAGAAGCTGGCGATGGTACCGCCCAGAAAGGTGCCGATCGCGGCGCCGAGCACAACGCCGAGTGAATAGATACCCATCGCACCGGCGCGCTCTTCGGGCGGATAAAGATCGGCGATGATCGAATGGCTCGGCGGCGACGATCCCGCCTCGCCGATCCCGACGCCAATCCGTGCGGCCAGCAGCTGCGCGAAATTCTGGGCGAGCCCGCCGAGCGCGGTCATCAAGCTCCAGACCGCGAGCGAGACCGCGATGATGTTGCGGCGGTTGAAACGATCGGCAAGCCGCGCGACGGGGATGCCGAGCGTCGCATAGAACACGGCAAAAGCCAGGCCCGACAGCAACCCGAGCTGGGTGTCGGAAAGCTTGAGGTCGGCCTTGATCAGTTCCTGGAGGATCGCGAGGATCTGGCGATCCATGTAGCTGAAGAAGTAGGTGAGGGTCAGCAGCGCGAGCGTCAGCCCGCGACGATGCGTCGACCGGGCATCTGCGGCCGCCAAGGCATCGGCACCCATGTCCGTCACGGCGTCACTGCGCATCACCGCTTCCCGGACCCGGTCGCATGGAAATGGGGCGACCGCCTACGGCCGCCCCGCCCCACGATCAGAACTGCCCGCGCAGCGTGATCCCGTAAGTGCGCGGCTCCGCCAGGAACTGCGAGAAGAGCTGGCGCCCGCCGGGATATTGCGGATCGACGAACGGCGCGGAAGTCGTGCCCGCCTGGAACGGCGAGTTGAACGCAACCTGCGCATAATCCTCGTCGAACAGGTTCTGCGCCCAGAATTCGACTGCCCAGCGCTGATCGGGTCCGCGCACGCCGATGCGCGCGTTCATCACGAAGAAGCTGTCCTGTTCCTTTTGCGGGAACAGGTCGGATCCGGTGTTGTAGTCGTCGGTCAGTCGGCCATCGAGGTAGAACAGACCGCTCAGCCCCGAGGAACCGATGTCCGGCGTCCACGAAAAGGACGACGTCACGACGATTTCCGGCGCGTTGGACAAGTTGTCGCCCGGCAGCTTGCGCAACGCGGGATCGAGCGGCGCGCCGTTGCTGTTGCCGACGACATTGTCGGCATAGCGCGTGTCCGCATAAGTGAAGCCCAGGTTGACGTTGACGTCGCGCACCGGCGACAGCGACGCTTCGAGCTCGACACCCTGCGACACGACGCCATAGGTCGTGTCGTCGGCCGCGCACGCCCCCGTCGTCGCCGACGTATCCCGATCACCGCCATTCAGGTCGGAATTGCAGCCATTGACCGTCTGCACAATGAACACGGTTCCATTGAAGGTGTTCAGCTGGAAATTGTCGAACTCCTGGCGGAACGCGGCGAGGCTGACCGACACCGGACCGCGCTGATACTTCGCGCCGACTTCGTAGGCGTTGACGATTTCCTGGTCGAACTGGAGGTTGTTGACCAGCGCCTGCGCGCCGCCGACCGCCGCAAAGGGAAGGATCGGGCTCTTGAGCGCCGAACGGTCGAGATTGAAGCCGCCCGCCTTGTAGCCGCGCGAATAACTGCCGTAGAGCAGCAGATCGGGCGTCGCCTTCCACGACGCGATTGCGGTGCCGGTGAACTCGTCCTCGCTGCGACGATCGTTGATCGACACGCCGTTGAGCTCCGCCGTCGAATTGCCCTGGCAGGACAAGCCGATGATCCCGCCGGCCGTCGCGGCCAGCGTCGGGTTGGTCAGGAAGCTCGCGAGTGCCGCCTGGTTCCCCGTGCACGCAGTATTGTCGTTGCCGAACGTCGCATCGAACCGCTTGCGCTCGTTGGTGTAACGCAGGCCCAGCGTCAGATCGATCGTGTCGGTAATGTGGATGATATTGTGCGTGAAGAACGCATAGTTGCGGCTGTTCTGAAAATAGCGGTCACGGGTCGAACCCCGATTATTGAGCCCGTCGAGCCGATCCAGCGCGGCGTACACCAGCGGCGATGCGGCGCCGAACGCCGCTGGTCGCGCGGCAAGACATCCCGCCGAGGTCGGCGAATAGAGCGCCGCCAGACCGCCGCCCGACACAATCCGGCACGTCGCGAAACGGCCATATTGGTTGCCGAAGCGCAGATTGTCGGTGACGGTCAGGTCTTCGTCCGCGTAATAGGCGCCGACAAGCCAGTCGAGCCGGCCGTTGAACGCCTCGCCGTTCAGCCGCAGTTCCTGGCTGAACGTCTCGAAGCGACGGCTGGCCCCGCCATCGGCCGCGCGATAGAGGATGTCGACGGTGCCATAGTCGATGTCGCCGCCCTGATCGCTGTCGTAGCTGCGATATCCGGTGATCGACGTCAGCGTCGCGGCACCGAAATCCCAGTCGACCTGGCCCGAGAAGCCCCAGTCCTCGGTCGTACCATCAAAGGAGCGGCCGGGCGATACCGAGACGTCGCGCGAATAGCCGGGGTTGAGCGCACTCAGATTCTGGCCGAGATCGCGCAGCACGTTGACGATGTTGTTCCCGTTCGCCTGGAGCGGCGACAGCGGCGTCGACGGGTTGTTGAGGTTTCCGATGAACGGATTGACCGAATTGTCGACATAGGTCGCCGCGCAGCACTTCTCGTCGCGGCGGGTATAGTCGCCGATCAGGCGGACGCGGATGTCGCTCGACGGTTCGAACAGCAACTGGCCGCGGACGAAGAAGCGGTCACGGTCGTTGATGTCGGTGTCGTTGCGCGCGTCGTAGTAAAAGCCGTCGCGACGGGTATAGACTGCGTCGATCCGCGTCGCGAGCGTCTCGCCGAGTGGAACGTTGATGTTCCCGGCCGCGCGGAAATAGTCGTAATTGCCATATTCAAGCTGGCCGCCGCCGGAGAAGTCGAACGACGGCGCCTTGCTGACGATGTTGATGATACCCGCCGACGCGTTGCGCCCGAACAGCGTGCCCTGCGGCCCGCGCAGCACTTCGATCCGCTCGATGTCGCCAAGCTCGTTCAGGCCGATGCCCGACCGCGAGCGATAGACACCGTCGATGAAGACCGCGACCGAGCTTTCGAGGCCGGGATTGTCACCCACCGTGCCGATGCCGCGAATACGCGCCGAACCGTTGGCTTCCGAGCCCGTCGAGGACACAAGCAGCGACGGTGCGAGCTGGTTGAGCTGGCGAATGTCGGTCGCGCCCGACAATTGCAGGCTTTCCGCCGACACCGCGGACACGGCGACCGGCACGTCGGACAGCACCTGGGCGCGCCCCTGCGCCGTCACGATGATGTCGGCCGGGCCTTCATCCTCGCTCGCCTGCTGGGCCTCGCTTGCCGGCGCAGCGTCCTGCGCCAGGGCCGGCGCGGCCGCCATCATGAACGTCGAAATCGCGCAAGCAGAAAGCAGCTGCCGCTTCTTCATCATTCCTCTCCCGTCCTGGCTGCGCAGTCACCGCACATACCTGATACTCGAAGATGCGGCGATGTTGGCGCGGCGTCAAGCGCGCTGACCCCGCGCTAATCACGGTTTTCAGGGATTGTTGCCATTTTGACATAGCGCCGGGCCGGCCGGGCTGTCGCCCGGACCCGAGCTTTGAAAACGCCCTGGCGGTGTTGTCCGGAGGTGCCTCAGTAGCCGTTGAGGCGGGCGAAGCGTTCGCGGTGCCACGCCGCGTTGCCCCACATCGCCTCGACCACGCGCGACCGTTTGAGGACGAAGCCGACGTCATAGTCGTCGGTCATGCCGATCCCGCCGTGCAGCTGGATCGCCTCGCGGCTGACCAGGTTCATGACGTCGCCGGCGAACGCCTTGGCCAGGCTGACCGTCTGCGACAGGTCGGAGCGATTGGCGTCGATCGCCTCGAGCGCGCCCTCGACCACCGATCGCATCAGCTCGAGTTCGGTGAACAGCTTCGCCATGCGATGCTGGAGCGCCTGAAAGGTCGACAGCGGCTGGCCGAACTGGACACGCGTCTTCAGATAGTCGTTGACCGTCTGGAACGCGCTTTCGGCCATGCCCAGCATTTCGGCACACGCCGCCGCCGCCGCCCGGTCGGTAACCGCGGTCAGCAGCCCATCGCCGCCGCCCGCGAGCCGTTCTGCGGCCGCACCGTCGAAACGGATTTCGGCATGGCTGCGCGCGTCGGTCATGCGGCGTCGCGCACGCATAATCCCCTCGCCCGCCGGGACCAGGTAGACGCCGTCGGTTGCCGCGACGACGAACAGGCTCGCGCTGTCCCCCTCGGCCACGAACGCCTTGGTGCCGGTCAGCCGGCCATCGGCGACACGCGTGCTGATCCGGGTCGGGTTGAAATGCGGCCCCTCGTCCACCGCCAGTGCGGCGACGATTTCGCCGGTTGCGATGCGGGGCAGCCAGTGCGCCTGTTGGGCCTCGCTGCCACCGAGCAGGATCGCGCTGGTCGCCGCGGCCGTCGCCGCGAGGGGGGTCGCGACCAGGTTGCGGCCCAGCTGCTCCAGCACGATGCCGAGCGACAGATAGCCCATGCCGGCCCCGCCATGCGCCTCGGGCACAATGATGCCGGCAAATCCCATTTCCGCCTGCGCGCGCCAGTGCGCGACGTCATAGCCCTCGGGCGGCGCGGTGTCGCGCACCCGGCGAAAGGCGCTGACCGGCACCTCGTTGTCCGCCCATTCGCGCGCCAGATCGCGCAGCATCGTCTGCTCTTCGGTCAATGCGGCCATTTCAGTTCCTCTGTTCCGGTCGCCGCCCGGCGCGAGCCGGGGCGACGCCATTCACTGGTGGTCGAGCATCCCCAGGATGCGCTTGGCGATCACATTGTTCTGGATCTCGCTCGATCCGCCATAGATCGACACCGCCTTACCCCACAGCCACGCGCGCGTCTGGCCCAGCTCCTCCTCGGTGAAGCCCTCGCCTTCCCAGCCCAGGCCGTTCATCCCCATGATCTCGATCGCCAGTTCGGCGCGCTCCTGCATCACGCGTGCGCCGACATTCTTCATGATCGACGTTGCGGCTGACGGGCCCTGGTTCGACTTGGCGTCGATCGCGGCGCGGCGCAGCGTCATGGCAAAGGCGCGCATGTCCATTTCGTGGCGTACGATCCGCATGCGAAGGTCGCTGTCGGGGACGCGGCCATCCGCGTCGCCGAGATATTTCTTCGCCATCTGGCCCAGCGGCGTGCCGGCGAACATCCGCCCGGCGCTCGATCCGCCACCCGACAGGCTGGAGCGTTCGTGCTGAAGCAGCCGCTTGCCGATCGTCCAGCCCTGGCCCGGTGCCCCGACCAGATTTTCCTTCGGCACCTTCACGTCAGTGAAGAAGGTCTCGCAAAAGGGTGACGAGCCCGAAATCAGCTTGATCGGCCGCACCTCGACGCCGGGCGACTTCATGTCGATCAGCAGGAAGGTGATCCCCTCATGCTTCTTCGCCTTGTCGGTGCGGACCAGGGCAAAGCACTTGTCCGCCCATTGCCCGCCGCTGGTCCAGGTCTTCTGGCCGTTGACGAGATAATGGTCGCCCTTGTCTTCGGCAAAGGTCTGAAGGTTGGCGAGATCGGAACCGGCATTGGGTTCCGAATAGCCCTGGCACCAGCGTACCTCGCCCTTGGCGATCGCCGGAATGTGCTCGCGCTTCTGCGCCTCGTTGCCATATTCAAGCAGGGTCGGCCCGAACATCATCACGCCCATGCTGCCGCTGACCGGGTTCCAGGCACCGACGCGGCCCATCTCCTCGGCCAGGACGCGTGCCTCGGCGGGGCTCAGCCCGCCGCCGCCATATTCGACGGGCCAGGTGGGGACGCTCCACCCCTTCTCACCGATCGCCTTCTTCCACGCGGCCTCGTCCGGGCTCAGCTCTGACGGTCCCTCCAGCGCGGACAAGCCATGATCCTTGCCCTTGAGCGCGGGTGGGAAATGCTCGGCCAGCCAGGCCCGGGCGGTGGCCCGGAAGCTCTCGAGCGGATCGGTCACATCTTCGGCGCGCGTTGCCATCGGCTTCTCCTCTCCGGCGATCATCGGCCGGCACATCCACTTTCGAAACTGCGGTATGGCGTAATCGTCGTCAAGCCCGTCCATCGGCACGACCCTGCGGCGCACGCTGCACGCCGATCACTTGGCGCACGCGCTGCGCGGGCGGTTGCCGGGGCGCGCACCCCGCCCCACATGACGTGCGCCCAAGGCGCAAATACACACACGGAGTCCCGCTGCCATGATCGAACTTTTTTACTGGCCGACCCCCAATGGCCACAAAATCACGATGTTCCTGGAAGAAGCCGGACTCGATTACCGGATCACACCGATCAACATCGCGGCCGGCGAGCAGTTCGATCCCGGTTTCCTGAAGATCGCGCCCAATAATCGCATGCCCGCGATCATCGATCATGCGCCCGCGGATGGTGGCGACCCGATCTCGATCTTCGAATCGGGCGCGATCCTCACCTATCTGGCCGACAAGACGGGCAAGTTCTGCGGCGCGACCCCGCGCGCGCGGATCGAGGTTTCGCAATGGCTGATGTGGCAGATGGGCGGCCTGGGACCGATGCTGGGCCAGAACCACCATTTCAGCCGCTACGCGCCGGAAAAGATCGAATATGCGATCAACCGCTACGTCAACGAAACCAATCGGCTCTACGGCGTGCTCGACCGGCGGCTGGCCGGCCGCGACTTTGTTGCGGGAGACTATTCGATCGCCGACATGGCCGCCTATCCGTGGATCGTGCCGCACGAGGCGCAGGGTCAGAATCTCGCCGATTTCCCGAACCTGAAGCGTTGGTTCGAATCGATCGCGGCACGCCCCGGAACGAAGGCCGCCTATGCGAAGGCGGAGGGGTTGAATACGACCCCCGTGGTGACGGAGGAATCACGCAAGATCCTGTTCGGTCAGACCGCAAAGGCCGGCGGCTGAGCGGACGACGGCCCCGCACCCTAACGTGCGGGGCCGGTCAGAGCTCGCGTCCGGGCCGGCGGCTGAGCGCGACGTCAAGGTGCCCGCCCGCGTCGACCAGAATTATCTCGCCCGTCATCGCACGCATCGCCGGGTCGAGCAGCGCGACGATGGGCGCGGCGACGTCTTCGGCCATCGTCGCCATCGCCATCGGCACCTGGGCGGCGACGCGCTGATTGAGCGCGGCAAATCCCTCTGCGCCCAGCCGGTCCGAGTACCAGCCGGTTCCGACATAGCCGGGCGCGACCGCATTGACCCGGATGGCGGGGGCGAGCACGCGCGCCATGCTCTTGGTCAGCGTGATCAGCGCGCCCTTCGAGCAGGCATAGGCGACCGAGGAGCCCATGCCGAACGCGCCCGCCACCGATGCCACGTTGACGATCGCGCTCGCCGGCCCGGCGCGAAGCGCGGGCGCACAGGCCCGCGTCATCTGGAAGGCGGCAACGGTGTTGACCCGATAGATATCGACGAAATCGTCCGCCGACAGCGCCTCCAGATCCTCATGATTGGCGAACTTGGTCTTGCCGGCATTGTTGACCAGAAAATCGATGCGCCCGAACGCCGTCATCGTCGCATCGGCAAGCGCGCGACACGCGGTATCGTCCGCGATGTCGGCCTGAACCGCGATCGAGCCATTGGCGAGTTCTGCAACCAATGCTTCCGCCTTGTCGCGGCTGGTCGCGTAATTGATCGCGCAGCGCACGCCGCGCGCCGCCAGTGCACGCACCACCGCCGCGCCGATCCCCGTGCCGCCCCCGGTCACGATCGCGACGCGGCCGTCCATCGCATTCGCCATGCCTCGCTCCTTCTTTCAGCATCCCTGCGTTTTTCGAATGTCGCGTATGGCATTTGCCGATCCGATCGCCTAGCTGCGACCAGTCAACGGTGCGGGAGGAAGGATGGCGCGCGCGGCTGAACTGCTGGACGCCGATTTCGGCACGTTCTCGGACCTCGTGCGCGCGCATGGACGCGAGCGGCCCGATCATGTCGCGGTCATCGATGCGGCGGCGCGTACGACCTATCGCGAACTCGACCGCATGATCGACCGGATCGCCGCCGCCCTGCAGCGCGACGGGCTGGCAAAGGGTGATTGCGTCGCGATCCTCGCCCTGCCCTGCGCGGCCTATGTCGCGGTGACGATCGGAACGCTGCGCGCTGGTGGCGTGCCCGCCCCGCTTGCCCCCTCGGCGACCCCGGCGCAGCTTCGCGCGATGATCGCGGATTGCGGCGCCCGCATGCTGTTCGCCGATGCGGCCGGCGTCGAGGCGTTGGGGGACGACGCGACGAGCATCGTGTCGACCGTGCGGATCGACCAGCCGCTCGACACCTGGCTTGTCGACGTTGCCGAACCTGCGCCCGTCGCCGTCGGTCCGGCCGATGCGTTCACGATCATCTATTCGTCCGGCACGACCGGCACGCCGAAGGGGATCGTGCAGAGCCACGCGATGCGCTGGGCCTATGTGCGGGTCACCGCCACGGCGGGCTTTTCGGACGCGGTCACCATCGTCGCCACGCCGCTCTATTCGAATACGACCAACGTCACGTGGCTTCCGACGCTCGCTTATGGCGGCACGCTCGTCCTGATGGCGAAGTTCGATGCGCGGCGCTTCCTCGAACTCGCCGCGCAACATCGCGCGACGCACGTCATGCTGGTGCCCGTCCAGTATCAGCGGATCATGGCCGACCCCACGTTCGACCGGTTCGACCTGACAAGCTTCCGGCTCAAGGCGTGCACGAGCGCGCCGTTCAGCCCCGCGCTCAAGCGCGACGTGCTGGCCCGGTGGCCGGGGCTGCTCGTCGAATATTACGGCATGACCGAGGGCGGCGGGTCGACGATGCTGATCGCCAGCTACTTCCCCGACAAGCTCCACACCGTCGGGCGGCCGATGGAGGGGCACGACATTCGCCTGATCGACGACGAGGGGCACGAGGTGCCGCCGGGCGCTACCGGCGAAGTGGTCAGCCGGTCACCGGCGCGCATGTCCGGCTATCACAATCGCGACGACGCGACGCAGGCCGCGACGTGGATCGCGCCCGACGGGACGCGCTTCATTCGCCACGGTGATATCGGCCGCTTCGACGCGGACGGCTTTCTGATCCTGATGGACCGCAAGAAGGACCTGATCATCTCGGGCGGGTTCAACATCTATCCGTCGGACCTCGAGGCCGTGCTGGCGATGCACCCGGCGGTGGCGGACTGCACGGTGATCGGCGTGCCGTCCGATCAATGGGGAGAAACCCCGGTCGGCGTCTTCGTGCCCCGGCGGGACGCGGATGCCGCGCCTGACGAGATTCTCGCCTGGTTCAACGCGCAGGTCGGCAAGACCCAGCGCCTGTCCGCGCTCCACGCGATCGAGGAGCTGCCGCGCAGCGCGATCGGCAAGGTGCTGAAGCGCGAGTTGCGCGACCGCTTCGCGCGCGAGGCGGCATGACCGCGCTCGCCACGCTGCTGGCGGAGGCGCGTCCCGCCGGCGATGGCTTCGTCGCCACCATCCCCGAAACCTGGCTCCAGGGCCGCACGGCCTATGGCGGGCTTTCGGCCGCCCTCGCCCTGCACGCCGCGCTTGGCCTGGCTGACGACCTGCCGCCGCTGCGTTCGGCGCAGGTCAGCTTCATCGGGCCACTGGCCGGCGAAGTGACGGTCGAGCCGCTGCTGCTGCGTCGCGGCCGTAACGCCGCCTTCATCCAGGCCGATGTGCGGTCAGAGGCGGGGCTGGGCCTGCGCGCGACCTTCGTGTTCATGGCGCAGATCGCCTCGACCATCGCCCGGGATGCGGCGCCCCGCGCGCCGGTTCCGATCCCGCCCGCCGACGCGGCGCTCTATGTCGGTCCCGACACCTTCTTCACCGGCAATTTCGAGTTCTACAATGTGAAGGAGGGGCTTGGCCCTGCCGAATGGTTGCGCTGGGCGCGCCTGCGCCAACGCAACGGCCTTCATCCGATGGTCGAGATGATGGCGATCGGCGACGCCCTGCCGCCTGCCGCGTTCAAGCTGTTGAGCGAACCGCGGCCGTTGAGCTCGTTGACGTGGATCCTGAACCTGACGACACCCGCACCCCGGACCGATGATGGCTGGTGGCTGCTCCGGGCGAACAGCGATCACGCCCGCGACGGCTATAGCAGCCAGTCGATGCGCATCTGGAACGCGGCCGGCGATCCGGTGGGCGAAGGGATGCAGGGCGTCGCCATCTTTGGCTGATCGTGCCGCGGGCGGCGACAAACTGCGACAATTTCGTCACGCGGTGACATCGGTCTGCGACAGCATCCGTCGATAAACCTCTCCAGACGGCAACGGTGCCGCGTTGGAACGAGGACTTGCAAGATGAAGAAGCTCATACTCCTGGCCGCGCTGTCGGCGACGACGCTCGGCGGGGTGGCGGTCGCCACCCAGGGCATGGCGCCGGGCGGCGGCATGGCACGCGGCGAGCGCATGCTGAAGCGCGTCGACACGAACAATGACGGCGCGATCAGCCGCGACGAGATGCGCGCGCAGGCGGAAAAGCGGTTCGCCCGCCGCGACGCGAACGGCGACGGCAAGCTGACGGCCGAGGAACTGCAGCGGCGCGGCGGCAAGCGCGATGGGCGCGGCCATGCCGGCCATCATGGCGGCGGTCGCGCACCGGGCGCGATGATCGACGGGATGTTCGAACGGCTCGACACCAACCGCGACGGATCGATCACCCGCGCCGAAGCCGACGCCGCCAAGGCGCAATGGGCGGCGCGTGGCGAACAGGTGCGCGCGGCGATGCTGAAGCGCGTCGACACCAACGGTGACCAGGCGATCAGCAAGGCCGAGGCGCTCGCCCAGGCCGAACAGCGCTTTGCGCGTCTGGACACCAACCGGGACGGCCGCATCGATGCCGACGAGCGTGCCGCGACCCGCGCCAAGTGGCGTGAGCGGTTCCAGCGCGGCGCGCCGGGCCCCGATGCCGCACTCGAAACCCCCGCGGGCGAGTGACGGCCACGCATCGCCGGGCGGCGACTTCCCCTCCCCGAACCGCCCGGCGATGCGATTGCCGCCCTTGCGCGGCCTGTTTCCTTCTGTCCGGACTGTGCTAGCCGATGGACATGGCTGATCTTCCTCATCTGCTGCTGGTCGACGACGAGCGCTCGATCCGCGAGCCGCTGGCGCAATATCTCGGCAAGCAGGGCTTTCGCGTCACCCAGGCGGGTGACGCCGAAGGCGCGCGGTCGCGGCTGAGCGCCTATGCGATCGATCTTGCCATCGTCGATATCATGATGCCGGGCGAGGACGGGCTCAGCCTGTGCCGCCACATCCGCGCGACCAGCGACACGCCCGTCATCCTGCTGACCGCCAAGGCCGAAGAGACCGACCGGATCGTCGGGCTGGAAATGGGCGCCGACGACTATGTCGTGAAGCCGTTCTCCCCGCGCGAGCTCGCCGCGCGGATCAAGGTGGTGCTGCGCCGCGCCGCAACCGGCGTGCGCCAGCATGCGCCCGAAACCGGCGCCTTCGGCTTTGCCGGCTGGGTGCTCAAGACCGGCGAGCGCACGCTCGTCGACCGCGAGGGGGTCGAGGTGCCGATTTCGTCGGGCGAGTACAACCTGCTCCATGCGCTCGTGCTGCGGCCGCGCCAGGTGCTGACCCGCGACCAGTTGCTCGACCTGACCCAGGGGCGCGAGGCGCAGGCGTTCGACCGCGCGATCGACAATCAGGTCAGCCGGCTGCGCAAGAAGATCGAGCCCGACCCGAAGAACCCGTCGATCATCAAGACGGTCTGGGGCGGCGGCTATACGCTGGCCACCGAAGTCACCCGGCTGTGAAGCGGTTGCAGCTCTGGCCGCGCAGCCTGTCCGGCCAGATCGCGCTGCTCGTCGCGCTTGCGCTGTTCGTCGCGCAGGCGATCAATTTCGGGCTGCTGCTGCGCGAGCGCCGCATCGTGCGCTTCACCCAGGTGACCCTGCCCGCGATCACCCGCATCGTCGACGCGGTTGACCGCATCGAGAACGGGCGGTTCACCGGGTTGGGGTGGCAACGGCGCGGACGCGTGCGGCTGGTGGCGGCAAACCCCGTGCCGGGGCAGCTGCGCGCCGCGCGCGATGTCGAACGCGGCCTGGCGGAAGCGTTGGACGAAGCCGGTATCGTACATGGGCGCATCGTCACCGGGGTGCGCCCCTTCGACCGCGGCGATCCGCGCATCGCCACCCTCGCCCCCCGCCGGATCGAACGGCTTCGCCGCTTTGGCGCCGAATTGCTGGTCGCAGTGGAGCTGCCCGGGCGCGGCTGGCTGTCGCTCGCGATCCCCTGGCCGCGCAGCGACCTGGCCCTCATGTGGCGACTGATCGCCCAGACGGTCATCCTCTACATCGTCGTGCTGATCCCGATCCTGTGGGCGGGCCGGCGCATTTCCGAGCCGCTGCGCAGTCTTGCGGCGTCCGCGCGCGGCTTTCGCCCCGGCGCGCCGGCCGTCCGGATCGACGAGCGCGGACCGGGGGAGCTGCGCGATGTGATTTCCGCCTACAACGCGATGGGCGATCGCGTCACCACGATGCTGGACGAAAAGGACCGGATGCTGGGTGCGATCGGCCATGACCTGCGCACGCCGCTCGCCGCGCTGCGCGTCCGCGTCGAATCGGTGGAGGACGAGCAGGATCGCGCGCGAATGGCGGACATCATTGCGGAAATGAGCCGCACGCTCGAGGACATCCTGTCGCTCGCACGCCTGGGCCGGCCGAGCGAAGCGATCACCGATGTCGACCTCGCCGCGCTCGTCGACGCGGTCGTCGCCGACTTCCATGACCTTGGCGCGGACGTGGTGACCGAGGACGCGCCGCGCACGCCGATGCGGCTGCGCCCGTCGCTGATGCGGCGCGCGCTGCGCAACCTGATCGAAAACGCGGTCAAATATGGCGGCTCGGCCGAGGTTCGGCTGACCGCGACCGCAACCGAGGCCCGGATCGAGGTCTGCGATCGCGGCCCGGGCATCCCGGCCGGACAGCTCGACGCGGTATTCGACCCGTTCAAGCGTCTGGAGAACTCCCGCAATCGCGACACCGGCGGGATCGGCCTCGGCCTCGCGCTGGCCCGCGCGATCGTCGGCGATGCGGGCGGCGTGATCCGGCTGGCCAATCGCGACGGCGGCGGCCTGATCGCGACGGTCGTGCTGCCGCGCTGACTGGTCGCGGGGCGTGCGACCGCCTAGAAGCAGCGGGACATGATCAAGGTCGCGAGCTATAACATCCGCAAGGCGATCGGCACGGACCGTCGGCGGATGCCCGAACGGATCCTGGCCGTGCTCAACGAGATCGATGCCGATATCGTCGCGCTGCAGGAATGCGACCGGCGGTTCGGTGCGCGCACCGCGGTCCTCCCGCGCCACCTGCTCGACGAGCACAGCGACCTTCAGCCGGTGCCGCTCGCGCGGCGACCCGACAGCATGGGGTGGCATGGCAATGCGCTGCTGATCCGCAAATCGGCGTCGGTGCTTGCCGGCGAGGCATTGCACCTGCCCGCACTCGAGCCGCGCGGCGCGGTAACCGCGGACGTTCATCTCGCCGGCCGCCCGCTGCGGATCGTGGGCATGCACCTCGACCTGTCGGGGCTTTGGCGGCGACGACAGGCGCATGCGGTGCTGTCGCACCTCGACGGCGCGGTCGAACGGCTCCCGACGATCCTGATGGGCGACCTCAACGAATGGCGGCCGGCGGGCGGTTGTCTCGCCGATTTCGGCCGGGATCACCGGATCGTGCCGACCGGCCCCAGCTTTCACGCGCGCCGGCCGGTCGGACGGCTCGATCGGATCATCGTGTCAAGCGACTGGATTGTCGAAAGTTGCGGCGTCCATGCCAGCCGGGCGGCGCGCACCGCTTCCGATCACCTGCCGATCTGGGCTAGCCTTTCGCTGAAAAACTAGAACGGCAACGCCGGGGAGAGCGGCATGGAAGTGCGCGACAAGGAGCTGAGGCTCGCGCTGGTCTGCTATGGCGGCATCAGCCTGGCGATCTACATGCACGGCATTTCCAAGGAGATCTGGCACCTGGTCCGCGCCAGCCGCGCCTATCGCGAAGGCGAGCCCGCGACCCCGGGCAGCCAGGCAACCTATCGCGCGCTGCTTCACGAGATCGAGGCAACCGCCGGGATCAAGCTGCGCGTGCTGAACGACATCATCGCCGGCGCGAGCGCGGGCGGCATCAACGGCGTGTTCCTGGCCCAGGCGATCACCACCGGCCAGTCGCTCGACCCGCTGACCAATCTCTGGCTCGAGCTCGCGGATGTCGAAGCGCTGATCGACCCCGACCAGGCCCCGCAATCGGCGCTGACCAAGGCATGGGCGCGCCCGATCGCGTGGATGGCGCTCAACCGGATCAAGATGGTCGACGAGACGGTCGAGGCGAGCGCGCGCGAAGAGGTTCGCGACAAGCTCGACCATTTCGTGCGGTCGCGCTGGTTCGAGCCACCCTTTGGCGGCAAGCGCATGCTGCACATGCTGCTCGATGCCTTCGACGCCATGGCGGCGGCACCTGCGGGCCCGCGCCTGCTGCCGCCCGATCAGCCGCTCGACCTGTTCGTGACGGTGACCGATTTCGGCGGACATCCCGAGATGCTGCGGCTCAATTCGCCGCCCGAGGTGATGGAGACCGAACATCGGCTGGTGGTCGCCTTCAGCGATCGTGGCCAGGCGGGGGACGCGATCGGCGCACCCGCCGAGCTCGCCTTTGCGGCGCGCGCGACCTCGAGCTTTCCCGGGGCATTTCCGCCCTTTACGGTCGCCGAGCTTGACGAGGTGCTGGCCGAGCGCGGCGTCGAATGGACGGGGCGCGACGCGTTCCTCGCCCGCGCGCTGCCACGTCAGGCGGCTGCGAAAATGGCCGAAAGCGCGGTACTGATCGATGGATCGGTGCTGACCAACGCGCCGTTCGCCCCCGCGATCGACGCGCTGCGCGAACGCCCGGCGCGCCGCCAGATCGATCGACGCTTCGTCTATATCGACCCGACGCCGGGCGCGCGCTTCGGCCTCTACGGCCGTGCCAAGGGCCCACCCGGCTTTTTCCAGACGCTGATCGCGTCGATCTCGGAACTGCCGCGACACCAGCCGATCCGCGACAATCTGGAATCGATCGCGACGCGATCCGACCGGATCGAGCGGCTGCGCCGGATCGTCGAGACGATCCGTGCCGAGGTCGAGCACGAGGTCGAGAGCCTGTTCGGCTATACCCTGTTCCTCGACTTTCCCACGTCCAAGCGGCTGATGGCGTGGCGTAACCGCGCCCAGGCACAGGCGGTGGCGCGTGCGGGGTTCGGTCACGCCGCCTATGGGCTCGTCAAGGTCGAGGGCGTGGTCGACCGGATCGCGGACCTGCTGCTGCGGGTCGGCGACGAACCGGGACCCGAACGGCGGCGCGCCATCCGCCAGTCGATCGCGCAGTGCGTCCACGCCCGCGGCTATGACCGCTTCGGCGGCAGCCGCCCGGGCACCGCCGACTCGACGACGATCGATTTCCTGCGCACCTTCGACCTCGGCTTTCGCATCCGCCGGTTGCGCCTGATGGCGCGCCGCCTGACCGAGCTCGACGCACTGCACGTCGACAGCGACCTGCGGCCGATCCGCGACGCGGTCTATGCCGCGCTCGCCGTCTATCTCGATTGCGAGCGCCACAGCCGCTTCGCCGACCTGCGCCATGATGTCCGCGCGATGCGCGAGGAGGCAGGGCCGATCCTCGACCGGCTGGGCGCAGCGATGGACCTGCGCGCGCTCGACGCCCGGACCGAGGAACTGCTGTCGCAGGGGCTGTGCGGCCTGTCGCGCGAGTTGCGGCGGCCGTTACTGCTTGCCTATCTCGGCTTCCCGTTCTTCGACATCGCCACGCTGCCGCTCCTGCAGGGCGAGGGGCTGGACGAGTTCGATCCAATCCGGGTCGACCGCATCTCGCCCGACGATGCTCCAAGCATTCGCAGCGGCGGGGCCGCGGCGACGCTGAAAGGCATCCAGTTCAACTATTTCGGGGCGTTCTTCAGCCGCGCCTATCGCGAGAACGACTATCTCTGGGGCCGCCTGCACGGCGCCGAGCGCATGATCGACATCGTACTGTCCACGCTCGGCGCGAACGCGCACCTCCCGCCGGGGCGCGTAACCGCCTTGAAGCGCGCGGCTTTTCTGGCGATCCTCGACGAGGAGCAATCGCGGTTGCAAACAATCCAGCCGCTGTTTGCGGAGCTGCGCGCCGAAATCGGCTGAAACCGGCCTTCAAGCTGGCAATGCGCGCGCGGGACGCATAAGATCACCCCCGGGATAGGCGGATCAAAGGATCAACATGCAGTTTTTGCGGACCCTGTTCTGGGCGTTGCTCGTCGGGCTGGCCGTCGCGTTCGCGTTCAATAACTGGGTGTCGGTCGATGTCCGCCTGTGGGGCGGCCTCGTCGCCCAGATCAACCTGCCGGTACTGCTGCTGCTTACCTTCCTGCTCGGTTTCGTTCCGGTCTATCTGCTCTATCGCACGTCCCGCTGGCGGATGCGCCAGCGCCTCGCCGCGTCCGAGCGCAACGTGATGGAACTGCGCAACGCCGCCCAGCTTCCTGCCTTTCCGCCGGAAACCGCGCCTCCCGGCCCGGTGGAACTACGCGAAGATCCGGACATGCTGCCGCTGGGCGCGCCGCCGGCGGATGCACGCTGATGCGCTCGCCGCTCTTCGTTGCGCTCGACACGCCCGATATCGATCGCGCGCGGTCGATCGCCACCCGCGTCCGCAATCATGTCGGCGGCATCAAGCTTGGGCTGGAGTTCTTCGCCGCCAACGGCCGGTCGGGCGTGCGCGAGATGGCGGAAATCGGTCTGCCGATCTTTCTCGATCTCAAGCTTCACGACATCCCCAATACCGTGGCCAAGGCAATCCAGGCGCTGCGGCCGCTCGAGCCTGCCATCCTGACCATTCATGCCGCCGGTGGCCGCGCGATGATGGAGGATGCGAAGGCGGCGGCGCCCACGGGTACGCGCGTCGTCGCGGTGACGATGCTCACCAGCCTCGACGGCAGCGACCTGCGCTCGATCGGCCTGGCGCCCGATCCGCATGAACAGGTGGTGCGGCTGACCGAACTGGCGCGCGCCGCCGGCATCGACGGCGTCGTGTGTTCGGGTGCCGAAGTCGCCGCCGCCAAGCGCGCCTGGCCGCAGGGCTTTTTCGTCGTCCCCGGCGTGCGGCCCGCCGATGGCCATGCCGGCGACCAGAAACGCGTGGTGACGCCGCGCGCCGCGCTCGACGCCGGCGCTTCGATCCTGGTGGTCGGCCGCCCGATTACGCAGGCCGAAGACCCCGACCAGGCCGCCCGCGCGATCGAAGCGACGCTCTGACCCCCATTATTCCGCCGCGTCGGGCAGCGAC
This sequence comes from Sphingomonas sp. SFZ2018-12, assembly GCF_022496715.1. Classification (NCBI taxonomy): domain Bacteria; kingdom Pseudomonadati; phylum Pseudomonadota; class Alphaproteobacteria; order Sphingomonadales; family Sphingomonadaceae; genus Sphingomonas; species Sphingomonas sp. SFZ2018-12. The sequence goes on along the minus strand of NZ_WTFM01000001.1, from coordinate 1,143,625 downwards.
GGCGCGATGCTCAGCTTGGTCAACGGGCGCGGCGACTGCTCGACCATTGGCAGCACGTCGATCGACTTGCCGCCGGTATCGACATTGAGCGTTTCGAACCGCCGCGCCTGCGTCATCACGTTCGATTCCAGGCTGCCGACGAACGCATTGTACGCCCCGTTCGCCAGTTCAAGATTGCGGCCGAGCCGGGCGACATGCTCGCCCATCTTGGCGACACGCGCGTGCAGTTCGCGCCCGAGCGCCGCGATCTCGCGTGCTTCGCCGGCCAGCTTCTCCTGCCGCCACACCGCCGCCACCGTGCGCGCGATCGCGATCAGGTTGGTCGGGGTCGCGATCAGCACGCGGCGATCGAACGCATAGTCCCAGAGGTCCGGCGCATGTTCTAGCGCGGCGGACAGGAAATGTTCGCCCGGCACGAACATGATGACGTAATCGGGCGCGTCCTCGAACTGCGCCTGATAGGCCTTGGCGCCCAGCGCGGTGACGTGCCCCTTCATCGACGCGACATGCGCGGCGAGGTGCGCGGCACGTTCGCCCTCGTCGACCGCGCCGAACGCGTCCTGATAGGCGTTGAGCGATACCTTCGCGTCGATGACCAGCGATCGCCCGCCGGGGATGCGCACGATCGCATCGGGGCGCAGCCGACCGCCGTCCGCCTCGACGCTGACCTCCATCTGGAAATCGGTGTGCTCGGCAAGTCCGCAGCTTTCGAGCACGTTGCGCAGCTGCTGCTCGCCCCAGCGCCCGCGGGCCTTGGGGGCGGAACGCAGCGCGTTGACCAGCTTCGCGGCCTCCGACTTGACCGATTCCTGGCCGACCCGCATCGCCTCCATCAGCCCGGTCAGGTTGCCATAGGCTTCCTTGCGCTCGCCCTCGACGCTGGCGATCTTTTCCTCATAGCGCTTGAGCGTCGCCTCGACCGGCTGGAGCAGCGCTTTAAGCTTGGCCTCGTTGCTCTCGCCGGCCTGGGAAAAGCGCGCGTCGGCACGCTCCAGAAACGCCTTTTGCGCTTCCGACAGCGATCGGTTGGCCAGCTCGTTGAATTGCGCCGCCATTAGCTCGCGCGCGTCCTTGAACTCCTGAAGCCGCGCCTCGAACGCCTCGGCCTTGGCCCGCAGGTCGACCAGCTCCAGCCGCGCCTGATCGCGCTCGTCGCGTAGCGACGCCATGGCCTCGCGCAGGACGGGCACTTCCCGCGCCTGCTCGCTTGCGCGCGCCAGGTCAGTGATCGCGGCCTTGAACTCGGCCTGGAAATGGTCGCGCTCGGCGCGCATCGCCGCGACGCCGCGATGGCCCAGCCACCAGCCGATCGCCAGCCCGCCGAGCAGCGCAAAGATAAAGAAAAGGGCGGTGATCGGGTCCATCTGCGCTCCGCAAGAAAAGAACGAAGCGCGAACCTATCCGCTGGCGTGCCCGACGGCAAGCGTCGATCAGGCGGCCTTGCGCGCCTTGTTCAGCTTCTTGAGGATCATCTCGCGCTTCAGGCGCGACAGATGGTCGAGGAAGACGATGCCGTTCAGGTGATCCATCTCATGCTGGATGCACGTCGCGAGCAGGCCGGTGAACTGTTCGTCATGCTGGACGCCATCTTCGTCGAGCCAGCGCACGCGACAGGTCGCCGGGCGCTCGACATCGGCATATTGGTCGGGGACCGACAGGCAGCCTTCGGTATAGACCGACTGCTCCTCGGACGGATCGACGATTTCGGGGTTGATGAACACGCGCGGCTGACGGATCGGCTTGCCGTCGGCGTCCTCCTCCTCTTGCAGGTCCATGACCAGCAGCCGCTTGGGCACGCCGACCTGGATCGCGGCCAGGCCGATGCCGGGAGCCGCATACATCGTCTCGAACATGTCGGCGATCAGCTGCTTGACCGCGTCGTCGATCGTCTCGACCGGGGTCGAGATCAGCCGCAGGCGCGGATCGGGCACTTCGATGATGGGAAGGATTGCCATGTCGGGGATTTAGGATTCGTCCGGTGCAGCGTCAAGCAACTGACGTCACGCCACCGGGCGGCGCGCGCGCAGCGCCTGCGCCAGCGTGCCCTCGTCCAGATAGTCGAGCTCGCCACCGACCGGCAGGCCATGCGCAAGCTGGGTGACGCGCACCGGGTGCCCCTCCAGCCGCTCGGCCAGATAGTGTGCGGTCGTCTGCCCCTCCAGCGTCGCGTTCATCGCCAGCACGACCTCGTCCACGCCACCGTCGGCGACGCGCCGGATCAGCGCGTCGATGCTCAGATCCTCCGGCCCTACCCCGTCGAGCGCCGACAGTCGCCCGCCCAGCACATGGAAACGCCCGGGGAACAACCGCGCGCGATCAAGCGCCCACAGATCGGCGACCTCCTCCACCACGCACAGCGCGCGCGCATCGCGGCGCGGATCGGCGCAGACCGCACACGGATCGCTCGTGTCGACATTCCCACAGGTCGAACATGGCGTCAGCCGTTCGGCGACCGCCTCCAGCGCACGCAACAGCGGTTCAAGCGCGGTTTCACGCCGCTTGAGCAGGTGGAGCACCGCGCGCCGGGCCGAACGCGGGCCCAGTCCGGGCAAGCGGGCAAGGGCTTGGGTCAGCGTGTCGATTTCGCGCGAGGCCATGGTCGCCGATCAGATAGGGGGTTGCGCATGCCTTTGCCAAGCGGTTGAGACGGAGGCGATGCGGATCATCTTCATGGGAACCCCGGACTTCGCGGTGCCGGTGCTCGACGCGGTTGTCGCGGCGGGGCACGAGGTCGCGGTCGCCTATAGCCAGCCGCCGCGCCGCGCGGGTCGCGGCAAGGCGCTGACCCCCTCCCCCGTCCATGCCCGCGCCGAGGCACTTGGCATTGCGGTGCGCTCACCCGAACGGCTGCGCGATCCGGCCGAGCAGGCGGCGTTCGCGGCGCTGGAGGCCGATGTCGCGGTGGTCGCCGCCTATGGCCTCATCCTGCCGCGCGCCGTGCTCGATGCGCCGCGGCTGGGCTGCCTCAACGTCCACGCGTCGCTGCTGCCGCGCTGGCGCGGGGCGGCGCCGATCCAGCGCGCCATCCTGGCCGGCGATGCCGAGACCGGGGTCGGCATCATGCAGATGGAGGCCGGGCTGGATACCGGCCCGGTGCGGCTGGAGGGACGGACCCCGGTCGCGCGCAAGACCGCGGGCGCGCTCACCCGCGAACTGGCCGATATGGGCGCGGCGCTGATGGTCGCGGTGCTGGCCGATCCCGCCGCCCATCCCCCGGTTGCACAGGCGGAAACCGGTGTCACCCATGCGCCCAAGATCGACAAGGCGGAAGCGCGCATCGACTTTGCCGCGACGGCGGATCAGGTCGAGCGTCAGGTCCGCGCCTTCAACCCCGCGCCCGGTGCCTTTTTCACGCTCGGCGACGAACGCGTGCGCGTGCTTGCCGCCGATGTCGTGGCGGGCAGCGGCGCGCCGGGCGAGGTGCTCGACGCGGCGCTTACCATCGCCTGCGGATCGGGGGCGATCCGCCCGGTGCAGGTCCAGCGCGCCGGGCGCGGCGTCATGACGCCGGGCGAGCTGCTGCGCGGCTTTCCGATCGCGGCAGGCACGCGGTTGTGACGCGATTTGCGCTGACCGTGGAGTTCGACGGCCGCCCGTTCATGGGCTGGCAGGCGCAGGCGCACGGCCCCAGCGTGCAAGCCGCGATCGAGCGCGCGATTTACGACGTCACCGGCGAGGAGGCGACCGTCCACGCCGCCGGGCGCACCGATGCGGGCGTGCACGGGCTGGCGATGCGCGCGCATTGCGATGTCGCGCGGTCGATCACCGCCTTTCGCCTGGGCGAGGCGCTCAACGCACGACTGCGGCCCGATCCGGTCGCGATCCTCGATTGCGTCGAGGTCGCCGAAGACTGGCATGCGCGCTTTTCGTGCACTGCCCGGCATTACCGCTATCGCATCGTCAACCGGCGCGCGCCGCTGACCGTCGATCTGGGGCTGGCGTGGCGGATCGCCGCGCCGCTCGATGCGGATGCGATGGGTGAGGCGGCGGCGGTGCTGGTGGGGCGGCACGACTTCACCACCTTCCGATCGGCACATTGCCAGGCGGACAGCCCGCTGCGCACGCTCGACCGGCTGGACGTCGCGCGCATCGGTGACGAGATCCACGTCCATGCCTCGGCGCGGTCGTTCCTGCATCACCAGGTGCGATCGATGGTCGGCTGCCTCGCGCTCGTCGGCCAGGGCAAGTGGCAGCCCGGCGATGTCGGCGCCGCGCTTGCCGCACGCGATCGCGCCGCGCTCGGCCTCAATGCCCCGCCCGACGGGCTTTACTTCCTGCGCGCCGACTATCCGGGCGAGGTCAGTCGCGGCTGAACTGCGCGGCGAGCTCGACATGGGTCGACCAGCGGAACTGGCCGACCGGCTGGACCCAGTCGAGGCGGTGACCGCTCTCACACAACATCTTCGCATCGCGTGCGAAGGTACTGGGATTACATGAGATATAACCGATCCTGCGCAAGCGCGATGCCGCCAGCGCCGTCGCCTGCTCGCGCGCGCCGGCCCGCGGCGGATCGAGCAGGACGCAGTCGAACCGTTCGAGCTCGGCCGTGTCGAGCGGGCGGCGGTACAGGTCGCGATGTTCGACGAACACCCGGCGCTGCATCGCATTGCCAGCGGCCTTGAGCGCGAGCACCGCGTCGCGCGCGCCCTCGGCGGCATAGACGCGCGCCGTCGCCGGCATTGCGAAGGTGAAGGTGCCGAGCCCCGCGAACAGGTCAGCAACGGTCGCCGCCCCCGCGGCCACTTCGCGCGCCGCCGCCGCCAGCGCCGCTTCGCCGTCCGCGGTCGCCTGGAGAAATGCGGCGGGCGGGAGCGCCACAGGCACGCCCGCCAGCGTGATCGTCACCGGTTCGGGCTCGAAGCGCGATTCCGGCCCCATGCCGTCGTCGACCGCGAAGCGCGCAAGGCCATGGCGCAGCGCGAAGGCGGTGATCGCCTCCGCCGCGCGCAGCCCTTCGAAATCATGCCCGGTGACAAGCACGTCGGGCCCCTGATCCGCGAGCGCGAGATGGACGTCGACCCGGCCGCTGCGGGGCAGCATCGCCGCGAGCAGCCCGCGCAATGGCTGGACCAGTGCGAACAAACGCGGGTCGAGGATCGGGCATTCGGCGATGTCGATCAGCCGGTGGCTGCGCGCCTCGGCAAAGCCCAGATGCACCTGGCGACCGCGCCGCTCGGCGTGGAGCGTCGCGCGGCGGCGGCTGTGCGGCGGCGACAGGATCGGCGCACGGACCGGTGCCTCCAGGTCCTGGGCGGCGAGCGCGGTGGTCACGCGCGCGGCGACGAAGGCCGCGTAGGCAGCATCGTCGAGATGCTGGAGCTGGCAGCCGCCGCATTCGGGAAAGTGCCGGCATGGCGGCGTCTGGTGATGCGGACCGCGCACCAGCGTGCCGTCCGGCGCAACGTGATCGCCCGGCGCGGCGTGGCCGACATGGCGGCCATCGGCGGTCACGCCCTCCCCCCGCGCGGCGACGCGCACGACCGTCGCGGCGGCAGGATCGGGATCGGTCATCGACATTCGGCGATCGCTCCGGGGATCAGGGCTATCAGGTCGTCGGCGGCAAAGGCAGGATCGGCGGTGCGCGCGGCGTGGCCGTGCAGCCACGTCGCGGCGGCTGCCGCCTCTAGCGCGCGATCCGGCGTGACGGCAAGGCGGCTGGCGATCAGGCCGGCGAGCACGTCCCCCGTCCCTGCCGTCGCCAGCCATGGCGTCGCGGCGGCCGCGACGATCACCCGGCCCTTCGGATCGGCGATGACGGTATCGGGCCCCTTGTGCACGACGACCGCACCGCTGGCCCGGGCGGCGGCGAGGGTCGCGTCGATCTTGCTGCCGCGCCACGCCCCGAACAGCGCCGCGAACTCGCCGCCATGAGGCGTCAGGATCGTCGGCGCGACGCGGCGCTTCAACTGGTCGGGACTGCACAGCCCCAGCGCATCGCCGTCGAGCACCAGCGGGCGGTCCCCGGCGATCGCGGTCTCGACCAGCGCGCGCGCGGCCTCGCCCCGCCCCAGGCCGGGTCCGATCAGGAGGACGCGCAGCCGGTCGTCGGCCAGCCACGCAGCCAGCGCCCCGCGATCGACCGCGGCGCGGCCGACTACCGCAGCGTCGCGAGCGATGCCGCCGGCCACCACGACATAGCCCGCCCCGCCGCGCGCCGCCGCGCCCGCAGCCAGCGCGGCCGCGCCCGGCATCGCGCCCGCGACGATGCCGACCAGCCCGCGACGATATTTGTGCGCGTCATGGCGTGGCGGTGCGATCACCGGCCGGGCGATGCTGTGCCAGTCGCTATCGACTGCGATGCCCAGTCCATCGCGCAGGACATGCCCGCATGCCGCGACGCCGAAGGACAGGAGGTGCGCGGGCTTCAGCGCGCCGAGCGCAAGGGTTGCCGACACCCGCGCCGCGCCCAGGTCGTCGCCGCTGTCGGCGTCGAGCCCCGACGGCAGGTCGATCGCGAGGCTGAAGCGCGCAGCCGGAACCAGCTTGCGCAAAGGATCGCGGATCGCGGGGGGGAGCGGGCGGGTCATCCCGGTGCCGAACACGCCGTCGATCAGCATGGCGCGCGGCTGCGCATCGGCAAGCGCCACGACCGGCCCCGTCCAGCGCGCACGCATCTCCAGCGCAGCGGAAGATCTGGGCAAATCGGCCACTGCCACCATGACGTCATGGCCCCATTCGCTCAGGTGGCGCGCGGCGACATAGGCGTCGCCGCCGTTGTTGCCCGGCCCGGCGAGGACCAGCACCGGCGCGCCGGCCGCGAAGCGTCGGGCCGTCCATGCCACCGCAAGCCCCGCTTGTTCCATCAGGTCGGTCTGGGCAACGCCCATGGCAAAGGTCGCGGCCTCGGCGGCGCGCATCGCTCCCGCCGTCAGGATGGGTGCCCCGGCGGGGCAGACCCGGCTCATCGCCCGGCGGCGATCGTCGCCGGCAACTGATAGCGCGCACCGCCGATCGCGACTTCGATCCGCTTGTCGCCGATGATCCGGACCCGCGCGGGTTCGGCGCCGTCGGCGGCGACCACGCCGCGGCCGTCATCGCTCACGCGCAGCCGGTGGAAACCGCCATCGCCACGCGTCACGACCAGGATCGCGCCTTCCGGCCCCTCCCGGCGCTCAAGGGTGCAGCTCGCCGTGAAACGGTCGCTGCCCGGATCGGCGCACGCGATCCGGTCGGCGGGCGCCGGTGCCGCCGCCGCGACGACATTCGATGCTTCGGGCGGCGCCGGGTCGCAGCCCGCCAGCGCCAGCAGCAGCGCGGCAACCGGTCGGCTAGATATCCGCGTAGACATGACGTTCGGCGCTGGCCCCCGGGTGCGTGACCGCGCCCTTATAGGCCGGACCAACCGTCTGCGAATAGCGCCACAACGCGCCCGCCTGATAGTCGTTGACGCGCGGCCGCCAGGCCTCCCGACGCGCGGCGAGCACCTCCTCCGCAACGTCGAGGTCGATCGTGCCCGCCTCTGCATCGATACGGATGACGTCGCCGTCCTCGATCAGCGCGATCGGCCCGCCCTCCGCCGCCTCCGGGCCGACATGGCCGATGCAGAAGCCACGGGTCGCACCCGAAAAACGGCCATCGGTGATGAGCGCGACCTTCTCGCCCAGCCCCAGGCCGTAGAGCGCGGCGGTGGTCGACAGCATCTCGCGCATCCCCGGCCCGCCCTTCGGCCCTTCGTAGCGGATGACGATCACGCTGCCCTCTGCGATGTCGCGCGCCTCGACGGCGGCGAAGGCATCCTCCTCGCAATCGAAAACACGCGCGGTCCCGGTGAATTGCAGCCGCTGCATCCCCGCCACCTTGACGATCGCCCCATCGGGCGCGAGCGAGCCGCGCAGGCCGACGACGCCGCCCGTGGCGGTGATCGGCGTCTTCACGTCATAGATGACCTTCTGGTCGGGGTTCCACGTCACCTCGTCGATATTCTCGCCCAGCGTCCGCCCGGTCACGGTCATGCAGCTCCCGTCCAGGAAACCGCCGTCGAGCATCGTCTTCATCAGCATGTAGACGCCGCCAGCCTCGTACATGTCCTTGGCGACATATTTGCCACCGGGTTTCAGGTCGGCGATGTAAGGTGTTGATTTGAATGCATCTGCGACGTCGAACAGATCGAAGTCGATGCCGGCCTCGCTCGCCATGGCGGGCAGGTGCAGCGCCGCATTGGTCGAGCCGCCGGTCGCCGCCACCACGCGCGCGGCGTTGATGAAGGCTTCGCGGGTGCAGATGTCGCGCGGGCGCAGGCTGCGCGCGATCAGCGCCATGACCTGTTCGCCGGCGGCGACAGCGATCTCCTCGCGGCTGCGATAGGGGGCGGGAACCATGTTGGAATTGGGTAGCGACAAGCCGATCGCCTCGCCGACGCACGCCATGGTGTTGGCGGTGAACTGGCCACCGCACGCGCCGTGGCCGGGACACGCGACCTTTTCCAGCGCGGTCAGGTCATGCAGCGGGCACGTACCGGCGGCGTATCGACCCACCGCCTCGAACACATCGACGACAGTCACGTCGCGATCCTCATAGCGTCCGGGCAGGATCGAGCCGCCATAGACGAAGATCGACGGGACGTTCAGGCGAAGCATCGCCATCATCATGCCAGGCAGCGACTTGTCGCACCCGGCAAAGCCGACCAGCGCGTCGTAGCAATGGCCGCGCATGCTGAGCTCGATCGAATCTGCGATGACCTCGCGACTGACCAGCGACGATTTCATCCCCTGATGACCCATCGCGATGCCGTCAGTAACGGTGATCGTGTTGAAGCGGCGCGGCATTCCCCCGCCCTGAACCACCCCGGCGCGCGCGGCATCCGCCTGGAAATCCAGGGTCGTGTTGCACGGCGCGCTGTCGTTGCCGGCGCTGGCGATACCGACAAAGGGCTTGGCGATGTCCGCCTCGGCAATGCCCATCGCATAGTAATAGCTGCGATGCGGTGCGCGCTCGGGCCCGACCGAAACGTGACGGCTGGGCAGGCGGGACTTGTCGAATTGATGGCTCATGGCGCACGCCTATGTCGCGGTAGGCGCCTGCGGCGCAAGTCTGTTGCGCACATCATCGATCATTTTGCCGACGATCCCGCGCCAACGCGCGACGCCGGCGGGGTCGGCAAGCTGGTCGTTGCACACCTCGATCGCGAGGTAGGGGATGCCGTGCGCCTCGCCGTGCCGGTTGAGCGTCGCATTGAGCAGCCGCCCCGAATAGGGCTGGTTGTCGCCGGTCTCGATCCCCTGCGCACGCAGCGACGCAATCGCCGGGGCGGCGGCGCGCGCGTCGCGGTTGTAGAGGATCCCCGCGTCCCAGACCCGGCGTGCGGTGTCGCCATGCGCCAGCCGGCGCGTGAAGCTGTGAATCGACACGATCAGCGCCGGACGATGCGCGGCGATGTGACGCGCGATCGCGCGGTGATAGGGGGCGTGAAAGCGGGCGATGCGGGCCGAGCGGTCGACATCTCGATTACCGGGAATGTCGTGCCCGTCGCTCACCAGCGGGATCAGCGCCGGATGGTCGGGCTGTCGGTGAAGATCGATCACAAGCCGCGACACCGTCCCCAGAAATGCCAGTGCGCCCGATTGCGCCGCCAGTGCGCGCGTCAGCGCCGCCGCGCCGAGATCGACCGCGATGTGCAGGTCGAGCAGCGCCGGATCGATCGCCAGATCGATGTCGTCGGGCACCCTATTCGATGCGTGATCGCACAACAGCAGCAGCCGGCGATCGGCGCCGTCGATAAACTCCGTCATCCGCGTCCCTCGCGCGCCGCAAAGGCCGCAAGTCCGGCGGCAAACGCGTCGCTGCCGAAACGCGCCAGAAACGCCGCGCGGTGGCCGGGATCGGCGGGGCGGGCCAGCATCGCCTTCAACCCGCGCACCGCGTCCGGATCATTGGCGGCAACGGTCGTTGCAAAGTGCGCGGCAGACGCCGACGCATCGTCCGCAACCTGCTCGACCAGGCCGATCCGCTGTGCCTCCACCGCATCGATCGCGTCCCCGGCGAACAACAGGCGGGCGGCATGGCCGGCCCCGACCTGCGCGGCGAGCCGCGTCACATCCTCGACGGGATAGAGCAGTCCGAGCCGCGCGGGCGGCACCGCGAAACGCGCGCCCGGCCCGGCGATCCGAAGGTCGCAGGCCAGTACGAGCGCGACCGCCGCGCCATGGCATCCCCCGTCGATCACCGCCACGGTCGGGACGGGCAACGCCGCAAGTGCGTCGATCGCCGCCCGCATCGCGTCGAGAAACGCCGGACGCGCGGCCACATCGTCGCGCAGGCGCGCCAAATCGCCGAGATCCGCGCCGGCCGAGAAGATACCGGGCACCAGCGAGCGCAGCACGACGACGCGGGTATCGTTGGACGAAATGGCTGCCAATGTGTCGGCAAGTTCGCGCCAGTGCGGGGTGGCGAGCGCGTTGCGCCGGGCCGGACGGTCCAGCCCGATCGACAGGACCGCGTCGTGACGCGTACACCGGATCACCGGCAGCAATCCGGTCGGGATGGCGCCGGCCTGCGCCAGGACCATCCCCGGACGTTTCGCTCCCGGCGATCGATCCGTGCGTCACGCCCAACAACTTCCGTGCCAGCCGAGCAAAGCCGCCATTTTCCGGGATCGATTGCCCGGCCGGGTGCCGGAACGGGACGACCGGCTGTCACGTCAGCACCGTTTCGAGACACCACCAGTCCGGGTGCCGGTCGCGCGTCATGGTGGCCGCCGCCGCGCATGCCGCGCGATCGTCGAACAGCGCGAAACAGGTCGCGCCCGATCCCGACATCCGCGCCATCGCGGCGCCGGGTAACGCCGACAGGTGACCGAGTACATCAGCGATGACCGGCGCGATCGCACAAGCCGCCGGCTGCAGGTCGTTGCGGCCGGCCTGCGCAATGTCGATCAGCGGGCCTTCGCCGATGCCGCCGCGATCCACACCGTCCCACCCGGCAAACACCCGTGCCGTCGACACCGCGACACCCGGGTTTACCAGCAGCACCGGCCGCCCGGGCAAGCCCGCAATCTCGATCAACTGCTCGCCCCGCCCCGACCCGCGCGCCGCACGGCCAAGGAGACAGGCCGGGACGTCGGAACCGAGCCGCCCGGCAACCGCGTCCAGCCGGGCATCGTCAGGTGCGATTCCCGTCAGTCGGGCAAGCGCGCGCAGCGTCGCGGCGGCATCGGCCGATCCGCCGCCGATGCCGGAAGCAACGGGCAGGCGCTTGATCAGTTCGATCGCTACCGGCGGCGCCGGGGCAATTTCCCGGCGAAACAGGTCGCGCGCCCGCGTCACCAGATTGTCGGCGGCCGGGTCGAGCGCGCTGGCGAACGGCCCGGTGATCGTGAACCGGTCGGCGTCGGCCGGGACGATGCGAAGATCATCGCCGTCGCGCACGAACACGAACAGCGTGTCGAGCTCATGATAGCCGTCGTCGCGCCGGGCGCGCACGTGCAGCGCCAGGTTCAGCTTGGCCGGCGCCACCTCCACGATCTCCACGGTCAATCGCTCAGCGCGCTGCGATCGTGGGACCGGAGGCGAGCTTCATCGCGATCCGGTCGGCATGTTCCCCGGTCGCGTAGAGCGCCGCTGCGCGCCAGGCATAGCGCGCCTCATAGCGCCGCCCCACCCGCCAATAGGCATCGCCCAGATGCTCCTGGATCGTCGGGTCGGCCGGTTCGCCACGCGCCGCGCGTTCGATCAACGGCAGCGCGCGTGTCGCAAAGCCATTTTGGAAATAGGCCCAGCCGAGCGAGTCGGTGATCGCTGCATCATTGGGCTGCAAGGCGCTGGCGCGTTCGAGCAGCGCGAGCGCCTCGGTCAGGTTTTCGCCCCGCTCCGCCTGTGCATAGCCGAGATAATTGAGCGCGGTCGCCTCGTTGGGCGCCAGCTCGACCGCTTTCTTCAGGAACGGCAGCGCCTCGGCCCAGCGCCCCGCGCGTTCGAGCGCGCCGCCGCGCTGCAGCTGCGTCACCCATGCCGGCCCCGCCCCGCCGCGTGTCATCACCAGCGCATAGGCATCCGCGGCCTCGGCAAAGCGTTCGGCGTCGAACAGCAGGTCGGCGTAGGTCCGCGCATCATTGGCCGACGCATCCGGTGCCGTCGCCAGTCGCTGGGCCAGCGCGAGGCTTTCGGCGCCTCGTCCGGCGCGCTGCAGCACAAAGATCTCCGCGACCCGGGCAGGATGCGCGAACAGGCTTTTCGGTCCGATTTCGGCGATCGTCGCCAGCGCACCCGCCTCCGCACCCTCGCGCGCCAGGCCGTCGACGAGGATCAGGCGCGCGCGGTCGTCGGTCGGGTCGAGACGCAGGGCCGAGCGCGCGAGAGCGATCGCCAGCGCCTGGGTCCCGTCGCTGGTCAGGTCGCTGCCCAGCCGGACGAACAGGCGCGAAGCCCCGAAGCGGCTGTCGGCGCGCACCCCGCGCAGCGCCTGTGCCGCGCGGCTGAGCACCGGGTCGTCACCCACGAGCAGCGCACGACCCAGATTGCCCTGGCGCTGGCCGGCGAGCAGCATGGCGGCGTTCAGGCGCAGGTCCAGGCTCGACTGGTCGCCGGCCAGCAGGACGCGCAGCGCGGCGACACCCCCGGCGACGTCACCCGATCCGATCTGCATCAGCGCCCGGCTCTCGCTCGCGTAGCGGCGGGTCAACGCATTGTCGCTGCCGGTTTCCAGCATCGCCAGCGCGGCCGCCGGATCGCTGTCGAAGGTCAGCCAGGCCAGCAGAACCGGCGTCATGAATTCGAGCGGAGAGCCATCGAGCTGAGCGGCAGCCTCGGCGGCACGCACGCGGTTGCCGGTGGCGAGCGCGTCGGCGAACGCCAGCACCGCCGCATCGGCCGGCGCGACCTGCGATCGATCGAGCACCGCGGCGGCACTGAGCGCGAGCGGGATGTCGCCGGCCGCCAGCGCTTCGCGATAGGCACGGATCGCGATCAACTCGTCCTCCGGCCGGGCCGCCAGCGCCTCGGCATAGCCCGCCGCCGCCGCACCCACGTGCCCGTCGGTCGCCGCCAGCCGCGCGCGGGCATAGGCGGACAATGTCCGGATATTGTCGGCATGCGCGGGCAACGCGCCGAACCCCGCGATCGCGAGGATCAGCCCAAGTCGGCCCGCGCGAACGCGATTACATATTGGGATAGTTCGGCCCTCCCCCGCCCTCCGGCACGACCCAGTTGATGTTCTGGGTCGGGTCCTTGATGTCGCACGTCTTGCAGTGGACGCAATTCTGCGCGTTGATCACGAATTTCGGCTCGCCCGCGTCCTCGCCCACCACTTCATAGACGCCCGCCGGACAGTAACGCTGCGCCGGCTCGTCATAGAGCGGCAGGTTGTGGCGGATCGGTACGTCCGGGTCCTTGAGCGTCAGGTGAACGGGCTGGTCCTCTTCATGGTTGGTGTTCGACACGAACACCGAGGACAGGCGATCGAAGGTCAGCACCCCGTCGGGCTTGGGATAGTCGATCTTCTTCGCCAGATCCTTGCGCCACAGGCTCTCGTGGTCGGGATGGTGGTGCATCGTGAACGGCATCTTCAGCCCCAGGCTCTCCGCCCACATGTTGACGCCCGCGAGGCCCGTGCCGATCGTGTCGCCATATTTCTTGACCAGCGGGACGACGTTGCGGACCTGGAACAGCTCCTTGTACACCCAGCTCGCCTCATAAGCCTCGCTGTACGCGGTCAGCTCGTCGCCGCGCCGGTCGGCGGCGACCGCGGCAAAGGCAGCATCGGCAGCCATCATACCCGTCTTCATCGCGGTGTGCGTGCCCTTGATCCGCGGCACGTTCACGAATCCCGCCGAACAGCCGATCAGCGCGCCGCCGGGGAAGACGAGCTTGGGGACCGACTGCCAGCCGCCGTCATTGATCGCGCGCGCGCCATAGCTGACGCGCTTGCCGCCCTTCAGGATCGCCGCGATCGCCGGATGCGTCTTCCACCGCTGCATTTCGTGGAAGGGCGAGAGGTGCGGGTTGGAATAGTTGAGCCAGGTGACGAAGCCCAACGCGACCTGGTTGTTCGCCTGATGATAGAGGAAGCCGCCACCGTTCGCGCCCTCGCTCAGCGGCCAGCCCTGGCTGTGGATCACGCGTCCCGGCACATGGTTTTCCGGCGGAATGTCCCACAGCTCTTTGATACCGATTCCATAGACTTGCGGGTCACAGTTCGCGCGCAGATCGAACTGACGCATCAGCTGCTTGGACAGGTGGCCGCGGACCCCCTCGGCAAAGAAAGTGTAGCGGGCATGGAGTTCGAGGCCCGGCTGATAATCGGGTTTGCGCGTGCCGTCGCGCGCGATGCCCATGTCGCCGGTCGCGACGCCCTTGACCGACCCATCGTCGTTGAACAGCACTTCGGCGGCGGCGAAACCGGGAAAGATCTCGACGCCCATGCCCTCGGCCTGTTCGGCAAGCCAGCGGCAGAGATTGCCGAGCGAGCCGGTATAGCAGCCCTTGTTGTGCATGAATCCGGGCAGCAGGAAGTGCGGGAACTCGCGCTTGCCGGTCTCGCTCAATATCCAATGGTGGTTTTCGGTCACCGGCGTCGCGGCGAGCGGACACCCCATGTCGCGCCATTCGGGCAGCAGCTCGTCGAGCGCGATCGGATCAATCACCGCCCCGGACAGGATGTGCGCGCCGATCTCCGACCCCTTTTCGAGCACGCAGACCGAGAGTTCCTGCCCCTGCCCGGTCGCCAGCTGCTTCAGCCGGATCGCGGCGGAGAGCCCGGCGGGGCCGCCACCGACGATCACCACGTCATAGGGCATTGATTCGCGTTCGCTCATTCCATTCTCCTCGACGCCAATCCGTTGTCAGGGGCGGCGGTGCGGCAAGAGACAGACGCCCTCGTCGCAGCCCGGCCACGCCTGATCCTCCCGCACCTCCGGAGGAATTGACGTTTTCGTCAGCTTCGCACCTTATGAAGCGGATGGGAGCGGAGCAACACGGGAATTGGCGGGTAACCGCCGCGGCGGCGCTCGACTGGTGGATCGACGCCGGCGTCGATACGCTGGTCGCGGACGATCCGCGCGACTGGTTCGGCCGGGTGGGCGCGCCGGCCCCGACCTTGCCGACCCCCGCCGCCGATGACCGCGTCGACCCAGACTTTCCCCGCGATCTCCCGGCGTTCCTCGCCTGGCGCGTCGGCGCGTCCGCGCCGGAAGCGGCGTGGCCCGGCCCGCGTTTTGCACCGCACGGGCCGGTCGATGCCCCGCTCGTCGTCTTCACTGATCATCCCGATGCCGATGATCGCGACGGCGAGATTCTGACCGGCGCCGCGGGCCGGCTGTTCGACGCGATGCTGCGCGCGATCGGACGTTCGCGTCAAAATACGCTCGTCGTGCCGCTGTGCTGGACCCGGCCGTTGGGCGATCATCTGAGCGTCGAACAGGTTGATCGGCTGGGTCGCCTTGCCCAGCATCACCTGGCATTGCTCCCCGCGAAACATGCGCTTTTGCTCGGACAATCGGTGAGCCGTGCGTTTGTCGGGGCAGGCGCCCCTGCGCGCTGGGGTCGTTTGCGTACGCTTAACCCTAACGATCGGATAGTCTCCTCCATTGGTGTTCCACACCCGCGACTGCTGCTGCAACGCCGGCACTTCAAGGCCGAGACGTGGCACGACCTGCAGTTGCTGGCCGGGGGTTTTGAGTGATGAGGATTTCGTTCGCAGTTGCCTTGGCGACATTGATGCTTCCGGTCGCCGCGCAGGCGCGCGACACGGCGGCACCGTCGTCTCCGTCGGCTGCCGTATCCGCAGCCGCCCGCGCGCCCCGGCTGCCGGTGCTGCTCGACGACGCCGCACGGCTCAATTATCGCAAGGTGTTCGCGGCGATCCGTGCCGAACGCTGGGCCGATGCGCAGTTGTTGCTCGACGCAACGAAGCCCGGTCTGCTCCATTCGATCGCGCGGGCGGAGCTCTATACCGCGCGCAATTCGCCCAAGGCGGCGGGACAGGCGCTGGCCGAGCTCGTCGCGCTGGCGCCCGAACTGCCCCATGCCGCACAGCTTGCCCGGCTGGCCAAAAGCCGCGGTATCGAGGATTTGCCGCCGCTCCCCGCCGAGCAGAAGCTGGTCTGGGTCGGCGGCGCACCGGTGCGCGCGCGGTTGAAATCGGTCAAGAGCGACGCGGCCGCCGCAGAGCTCGCCGTAGCGATGCGCCCCCATATCAAGGCGGACGACGGCGCCGCGGCCGAGGCGCTGCTCGATACGCGCGACGGCGACCTGACGCCGGAGGCGCGGGCCGAATGGGCGCAGCGCGTCGCGTGGATTTATTACACCGCCGGCGACGACGCCAATGCGCGCCGGATGGCGGCACGCGCCCGGCGTGGCGAAGGCGACTGGGTCGCACAGGCCGACTGGGTCGACGGCCTGGCGGCGTGGCGGCAACAGGATTGCGGCGCGGCGCAGGCGGCGTTCCAGTCGGTCGCCCAGCGCGCGACGCACTCCGAAATGCGATCGGCCGGCCTGTATTGGGCGTCGCGCGCCGACATCGCCTGTGGTCATCCCGAACTGGTGCAGGCGCGGCTGCAGAGCGCGTCGCAATATGGCGAGACCTTTTACGGCCTGCTCGCGCGCCATGCGCTCGGCATGGACGACGCGCCCGTCAGGACCGCTGACGCGATGACCGCCGACTGGCACGCGCTCGGCGCGCTGATCAACGTTCAGGTCGCGTCGGCACTGATCGAGATCGACGAAACCGCGCTCGCCGATCGCGTCCTGCGCCACCAGGCCAAGATCGGCGATGTGCGCGATTTCGCCGCACTCAGCCGGTTGGCCGGGACGCTCAATCTGCCCCAGACGCAATTGTGGCTCGCGCAATATTGCCCGCCCGGCGCCAGCCCGGCGGTCGAGGCGCGCTACCCCGCGCCGAACTGGACCCCCGACGGCGGCTGGCGTGTCGACAAGGCGCTGGTCTATGCCCACGCGCTGCAGGAATCGCGGTTCGATGCCGATATCGTCAGCCCGGCGGGCGCGTTCGGGCTCATGCAGATCATGCCGGCGGCCGCCACCGACATCGCGCGGGCGCGCGGCGTGACGATCGACCGGTCGGCACTCGCCCGGCCGTCCACCAATATCGAGGTCGGGCAAAGCTATCTTGAAAAGCTGCGCGACATGGCCGCGACCCAGGGCCTGCTGCCCAAGGTGATCGCGGCCTACAATGCCGGCCCCTCGCCGGTCGAGGCGTGGAATGTGCAGACCCACGATAACGGCGACCCGCTCCTCTATATCGAGAGCATCCCGTACTGGGAAACGCGGGGCTATGTGATGACGGTGCTGCGCAACTACTGGATGTACGAGCGCAAGGAGGGCAAGGCGTCGGCCAGCCGCGCCGCGCTCGCGCAGGGCCTCTGGCCGAAATTCCCCGGCCTGCCGGGCGAGAAGGCGGTGCGCATCAGCAAGACGCGCGGGACACGGGCAGGCAGCGCGACCGGTGCCCGTTGATCCCGACCGCGCGTTTCTTCCCGTCCGCATCGCCGTCCTGACCGTTTCCGACACCCGCACGCCCGCGGACGACCGGTCGGGCGACACGCTCGTTGCGCGAATTGAGGCAGCCGGGCATGTCGTGGCCGCGCGTGACATCGTCCGCGATGATGTGCCGGCACTGGTCGCGCGGCTGACCGCTTGGATCGACGATCCGGCGATCGATTGCGTGATCTCGACCGGCGGCACCGGCGTCACTGGACGCGATGTCACGCCGGAGGCGGTCGAACAGGTGCAGGACAAACCGATTCCCGGCTTTGGCGAGCTGTTCCGCTGGCTCAGCTATCAGACGATCGGCACGTCGACGATCCAGTCGCGCGCCTGTGCCGCGGTCGCGCGTGGCACCTATCTTTTCGCGTTGCCGGGATCGACCGGCGCGGTGAAGGACGGGTGGGACATGATCCTCAAGGATCAGCTCGACAGCCGCTTTCGGCCCTGCAACTTCGTCGATCTGATGCCCCGCCTGCGCGAACGCTGAAGCATGATGGCTTTGCACGGCGTCAACTGTCATCACCCCGGCCCTGTGCCCGGGGGCCAAGGGGCGACACATCACAACCGTCGGGACTGCGCGGCACGGTGAACCCCGGCATAAGGCCGGGGTGATGAGGAAGCCGTTAGAGCGCGCGTCGATTTAACGTCATCAGGCTCAAGGTCGGCTTCGTCCGTTACGGGGTTGGCGCGCGCCGGCTCGCTTTGGGCGTCGCGTCATGATGCCGTCGGCGTCACGACCGGATCGGCAGCCGGCGCATCGGCCGGTTTTTCGTCCTTTGGCCGGTTCGCATCGAAGAAATTGCCGACTTCGTCCAGCATCACCTGCCACCACACCAGCACGTCGTCGAAATTGTCGGCGCTGACGCCGCCGACAGTGGTCAGGTCATAACTGAACGCGAGCACGCCGTTTTCGCGAATTCCGGCCTGCAGGAACCGCTTGCTGACGTTCCATTTGTTGGCGAATTCGGTGTCGAGTTCGGGCGATGCCGAAAACGAGACCTGGAACTGAAGCGAATCGCACTGCTTCTTGTTCTCGCAGCCGTAAAAGAACACGTCGAACTTGTATCCGGCACCTTCGCCTTCGATCGACGGATCGCCCTGGCGGTCGACGCCCAGCTTGGCGGTCAGGCCAGCATCGGTCATCGCGCGCAGCACGCCCTCCGGATAGCTGGCGCAGACGAAGCCCGCGCGGCATAGAGTCTCGTCCTTGGCCAGCGCTGGGGTTGCACCCCCGCCCATGACCAAAAACGTCGCGAGCATCGCCCGCGGCATCCGCGCAACTCTCATCCCAACCCCATGAACCTATATTATTTCCGGCATCATTGGCGACGGACTGCCGCGGCGCAAGCTCAACTTTCCGCGTCGGTCTGCGCCACCGCCAGTTCATGGCCGTGCGGATCGCGGAAATGAAACCGACGCCCACCGGGAAAGGCGAAGATCGGCACGGTCACCGACCCACCCGCCTGCTCCACGCGCGCCTGCGCGGCCTCGAGATCGTCGACCCCGATGACGGGCAGCATCGCCTTCACCTGGGTTTCCGGATCACCATCCAATCCGATGTCGACATCGCCCGTGGTGGTCGCGGCATAGCTCGGCCCGAAGTCGGTGAAACGCCATCCGAACGCCTCGCCATAGAAATATTTGAGCCCCGGCAGATTGCCGACCGGCAGTTCGAGATAGTTCAGCCGCGCCATCGATGACCTCCAGATTGTTCTTGATATGTTCTGACACGCCTCCTACAGATTGGCAATGACCAAAGTGCGCCCCGCCCGCGGTGCCACGCTCAACCGGGCGAGCATGCGCTTCGGCCTGCCCCAGCATGAAGAAGACGGCGACTGGCGCGACGCGCGCGGCGTGATCGATGGCGATCCACCCCGCCTGCGCACGGAAGTGACGGTGGAGACGCCCCGCACGATCCTGACCCGCAATCAATCGCCCGATGTGCCGTTCGACCGTTCGATCAATCCCTATCGAGGATGCGAGCATGGCTGCATCTACTGTTTCGCGCGGCCGACCCATGCGTTTCTCGACCTATCGCCCGGTCTCGATTTCGAAACGCGGCTGTTCGCCAAGCCCGACGCAGCGCGGCTGCTGCGCGACGAACTGAGACGGCCGGGCTATACGTGTCGCCCGATTGCTTTCGGCACCAACACCGATCCATACCAGCCCATCGAGAACGAGTGGCGGATCACGCGGGCCTGCCTGGAGGTGCTGGCGGCCTGCGACCACCCCGTGACGATCACGACCAAGTCCGATCGCATCCTGCGCGACATCGACCTGCTGGGCCCGATGGCGAAGAAGGGGCTGGCCGCGGTGATGGTCTCGGTCACGTCGCTCGACGCCGCCATCGCGATGACAATCGAACCGCGCGCGCCCCACCCGGAGCGGCGGCTGCGTGCGGTGCGGCTGCTTGCCGACGCGGGCGTGCCCGTGCAGGTTTCGATTTCACCCGTCATCCCCGCGGTAACCGATCATGAGATGGAGGCGCTGATGGCGCGCGCGGCCGAAGCGGGGGCGCGGGCGACGTCGTTCATCCCGGTCCGGTTGCCGCATGAAGTCGCGCCGCTGTTTCGCGCATGGCTCGACACGCATTTTCCGGATCGCGCCGGCAAGGTGATGGCGATCATCCACGCGTTGCGCGGCGGCCGCGACAATGATCCCCGTTTCGGCTCACGAATGCGCGGCGAAGGCCCCTGGGCGGCGCTGCTCCGCACGCGTTTCCACATCGCCGCGCGCAAGCTGGGGCTCGACGCCGAACGGATCGAATTGCGCACCGACCTGTTCCGCCCGCCCGCGGGCGCGCAGGGCGAGCTGTTCTGATCAGCGATTGGGGAACTGCACCGCGCGAAATTGGCCCTCGCCGGACAGGATGCCGTATTCGACGTCATCGGGGACGTCGCCCGAATTGCCCGTCGCATAGATCAATCGGATGAATGCCGACGTCCCGGCATGGGCGGCCAGGAACATTTCGATCGCGCGCCACAATCGGCCATTGTCCGATCGCGCCTGGTTGAGCCGCCGGGCCTGCTGGAAATAGTTCGGCCCGCCTTCGCGCCCGCCCTGGGCGTGCGACCACGCGTGACCCTTGTCAAAACCGTCGGCGGCGCGCGGATAACCGGCGTGATAGGCATCGTCGCGGGTCCCCGGCGCCGCGGGTCGGCTCACGCCCCAGACCATCGCGACGCGGCTGCGCGTAAAATCGAACAGGTAGTTGCAGCTGCCGTCGCCAAAGGTCAGCAGCTGCGCGCCGGGTTGGCCATTGGCGCGATACTGCGCGCCGACCTGGTCGAGCAGCCGCTCGAGAAACAGGGTCGGATCGCCGGTCCGTTCAAACTCGCGGAACATCCAGACATAGGCCGCCGTGCCGTTGCGCAGTTCGGTGTTGAGGCCGAATTCACGGTCGATGATCTGGTCGATCGGAATGCTCGACCAGTCGCGCCTGGCGGCACGGCTGCGGGTTTGCGGCATGGCAGTCCCCTAACGTGCAGTGATCCGACCTGATCCCCCGCCTCAAGCGGCGGCGAGCTTGTAATCCTTGTACTGCGCGCGCAGCGCGGTCTTCAACAGCTTGCCAGTCGCGGTGTGGGGCAATTGATCGACGAAAAGGATTTCGTCGGGCAGCCACCATTTCGCAACGTGGCGAGCCAGATAGGCGCTGACCTGTTCCGGGGTCACGTCGGAGCCGGGCTTGCGGACCACCAGCAGCAGCGGCCGTTCCTCCCATTTCGGGTGGTAGACCCCGATCGCGGCGGCCTCCGCCACGCCGGGACAGCCGACCGCGGCGTTTTCGAGCTCGACCGAGCTGATCCACTCGCCACCCGACTTGATCACGTCCTTGGCACGATCGGTGATGTGCATCGTGCCGTCGGGGTGGAGCACCGCGACATCGCCGGTGTCGAACCAGCCGTCGGCGCTCAGGCACGGTCCGCCCGCATCCTGGAAATATTGCTTGATGATCCATGGCCCACGGATCTGGAGCCGCCCCGACGATTCACCGTCGCGCGGCTGCACGACGCCTTCGTCGTCAACGATGCGCAACTCGACGCCGAACGGCACGCGGCCCTGCCGGACCACCTGGTCGACCTGCTGGTCGAAGCTCAATTCGTCCCAGTCGACCGAGCGCGCGCCAATCGTGCCGATCGGCGAGGTTTCGGTCATGCCCCAGGCGTGATTGACGCGGATTCCCATCCGCATCAGCCGCTCGATCATCGAGCGCGGTGCCGCCGAGCCGCCGATGGTGACGAGCTGAAGATGCTCTGGCGCGACTCCCGCCGCATCCATGTGCTGGAACATGGCGAACCACACCGTCGGCACGCCCGCCGAATGCGTCACGCGTTCGCGGTTCATCAACTCGCACAGCACCGCCGGATCGTTGATCGCGGAAAAGACCAGCTTGGCGCCGACCGCGGGGGTCGAAAAGGGCAGGCCCCAGCCGACCGCGTGGAACATCGGCACGATCGGCATTGCCACCGCGCGCGACGACAGGTCGAAGACCGAAGGCTGAAGCGCCGCCATCGCGTGGATCATCGAGGAACGATGGGTGTAGACCACGCCCTTCGGGTTGCCGGTCGTGCCGCTGGTATAGCACAGCATGCACGGATCGCGCTCGTCGCCCTCGACCCATACAAAGCCGTCGTCGCCCTCCGCGATCAGCGCCTCGAACCCGTCGGGGCCGTCGCTGTCGTACACGACATAATGTTCGATGGTCGGCCATTGCGGCTTGAGCTTGTCGACCAGCGGTTGGAAAGCGCGGTCATAGAACAGCACGCGATCCTCGGCATGGTTGACGATATAGGCGAGCTGATCCTCGAACAGGCGCGGATTGACGGTGTGGACGATCCCACCCATGCCGATCGCCCCGTACCAGGTGACCAGGTGCCGGCTGTGATTCATCGCTAGCGTCGCGATGCGATCGCCCGGCTTCATCCCCAGCCGTGTGAGCATGCTGGCGAGGCGGCGCGAATCGCGTGCGATGCCGGCCCAATCGGTCCGGGTCTCGCTTCCGTCGGCCCAGCGGCTGACGATCTCGCGCGTGCCATGCTCGCGTTCGGCATGATCGACCAGCCGCATGATCCGCAGCTCGAAATCCTGCATCGATCCAAGCATCGTTGCATCCATCTCCCGTTATCAGCCGGCGGCGGCGAGCCGCGCGGTCTCAGCGGTCTTCAGCGCCGCCCATCGAACACCCTGCAGCTTCTCGATCCGCGCGGCAAGTTCCCCGTCGAGCAGGAAGCCTCGCCCGAGCACGACCTGCGCCTCGCCCGGGCCGTCGATCGGGGCATGGAGCCGCACCTCGCCGCGCCCGCCGGTATGGCCGCCAAGCAAAACGGCGAGCGCGGCGACGGCGTCGGCGTGATCGACCGCCACGTCGAGCAACAGGCGGGTGTTGTTGGCAAGCCCCTCCAGCGGCTGGATGCGCTTGACCGTGACCCGGACGCTATCCTCGCCCGCGCGGCGGTCGAGCTCGGCAGAGACCAGCGCGCAGCCGCCTTCGCGCGCGGCTTCCTCGAGCATCGCGGCGACCGGCTCGTCGAAACAGGTCGCGATGCACTGACCCGACGAATCGGACAGCGTCGCCATCATGTATCGCTTGCCGCGTGCGGAGGTACGCCAGCGCACATCCTCGACCAGCGCCGCAAAGCTCGCGACCGTGCGCCCGCCCTCGGCCACATCGACATCGTTGAGCGCGACGATCGGGCGCGCACCGTGCACGCGCGCGAGATGCGCGAAGCGGTCGAGCGGGTGCGCCGAGAAGTAGAATCCGAACGCCTCGCGCTCGGCGGCGATGCGTTCGGTCAGCGACCAGTGCGCATCGGCGGGAAGGCGGATGGCGGCCTCGGCAACCGGGTCGTCGCCGAACAGCCCGCTCTGCCCGCTCACCCGGCCTTCATGCGTACGCTGCGCGACCGCCAGGATCGTTTCCGCCCCGGCATGGATCGCGGCGCGGTTGGGCTCGACCCCGTCGAATGCGCCCGCGCCGGCCAGCGTCTCGATCTGCCGCTTGTTGAGCAGGCGCGGATCGACGCGCGCGGCAAAATCGTCGATCGAGCGGAAGGGACCCTTGGTCCGGCGCTCCGCAACCAGCTCCGCCATCGCACGCTCGCCGACCCCCTTGAGCGCGCCCAGCGCATAACGCACCGCCAGCGCCCCGCCCTCGTCTTCGACCATGAAGCTCGCCGAACTCGCGTTCACGCAGGGCGGGCGGCAGGCAATGTCCAGCCGCCGCATGTCGTCGACGAAAATCGCGAGCTTGTCGGTCTGATGGATGTCGAAGCTCATCGACGCGGCAAAGAACTCGTGCGGATGATGCGCCTTCAGCCACGCCGTCTGATAGGCGAGCAGCGCGTAGGCCGCCGCGTGCGACTTGTTGAAGCCATAGCCGGCGAACTTGTCGATCAAGTCGAACAGCTCGTTGGCCTTGGCCGCCGGGATGTCGTTATGCGCGGCGCAGCCCTCGACGAAGGTCGCGCGCTGCGCATCCATCTCCGCCTTGATCTTCTTGCCCATCGCGCGGCGCAGCAGGTCGGCGCCGCCCAGCGAATAGCCCGCCAGGATCTGCGCGGCCTGCATCACCTGTTCCTGATAGACGAAGATGCCATAGGTCTCGGCCAGGATCGGCTCGAGCAGCGGGTGGGGATAGGTGATCGCCTCCTGCCCGTTCTTGCGCCGGCCGAAGGTCGGGATGTTGTCCATCGGACCCGGGCGATAGAGCGAGACGAGCGCGATGATGTCGCCGAAATTGGATGGTCGCACTGCGGACAGCGTGCGCCGCATGCCTTCCGATTCGAGCTGGAACACCCCGACCGTATCGCCACGCTGCAGCAGCTCGTAGACCCTGGGGTCGTCCCAGCCGAGCGCATCGAGATCGACATCGACGCCGCGCACCGCCAGCAGCTCCACCGCCTCGCGCAGCACCGACAGCGTCTTGAGGCCCAGAAAGTCGAACTTCACCAGCCCCGCGCCCTCGACATATTTCATGTCGAACTGGGTGACGGGCATGTCGGAACGCGGGTCGCGATACAGCGGCACGAGCTCGGCGAGCGGTCGGTCGCCGATCACCACGCCGGCTGCATGGGTCGAGCTGTGGCGCGGCAGCCCTTCCAGCTTCATCGCCAGGTCGAACAGGTGGCGGACCTGGTCGTCATTGGCATATTCGCGCGCCAGTTCGCTGACGCCGTTCAGCGCGCGCTCCAGCGTCCACGGATCGGTCGGATGATTGGGCACCAGCTTGGCGAGCCGGTCGACCTGGCCATAGCTCATCTGAAGCACGCGGCCGGTGTCCTTGAGCACCGCGCGCGCCTTCAGCTTTCCGAAGGTGATGATCTGCGCCACCTGGTCGCGGCCATATTTTTCCTGGACGTAGCGGATCACCTCGCCGCGCCGCGTTTCGCAGAAATCGATGTCGAAGTCGGGCATCGACACGCGCTCGGGATTGAGGAAGCGTTCGAACAGCAGCCCCAGCCGAATCGGGTCGAGATCGGTGATCGTCAGCGACCAGGCAACGACCGACCCCGCGCCGGATCCGCGACCCGGACCGACCGGAATCCCGTTGTCCTTCGCCCATTTGATGAAGTCGGCGACGATCAGGAAATAGCCGGGGAAGCCCATCTGGATGATGACGTCGAGCTCGAACTCAAGCCGGTCGCGATAGACCTGGGTCCACGCGCCGTCCGCGTCGGTGCCCTCGCCCCTCGCGATCTTGGCCAACCGCCGGGCGAGCCCCTCGCGCGCATCCTCGCGCAGCTTCTGCGCCTCGCCGGCGCGGTCGCCGGCCAGGCTGGGCAGGATCGGCTTGCGCTTCGGCGCGACCGCCGCACAGCGCTGCGCGATGTGCAGCGTCATGTCGATCGCCTCGGGCAGGTCGCCGAACAGCGCGCGCATCATCGGCGCGGATTTCATCCACGCGTCAGGCGAGCTGCGCGCGCGGTCCTCGGACGCGACATAGGTCGAGGCGGCGATGCACAGCATCGCGTCATGCGCCTCGTGGAACGCGTTGTCGGCGAAACAGCACGGGTTGGTCGCGACCAGCGGCAGATTGCGATCATAGGCGAGATCGACAAGCGCGGGTTCGGCGGCCTGCTCCACTGCATCCCCGCGCCGCGCGAGCTCGATATAAAGGCGTCCGGGGAAAAGCGTTTCCAGCCGGTCGGCGTAGCGGCGTGCGTGGTCATGCTGGCCGTCGGCGAACATCCGGGCCAGCGCGCCCTCGCCCGCCCCGGTCAGCGCAATCAGCCCGTCGGTGCGCCCGGCGAGCGCGTCGATCGTCACATAGGCCGGATGCTCGACCGGGCGGTCGAGATGCGCCATCGACACCAGCGCGCAGAGATTGGCATAGCCGACATCGTCCTGCGCATAGAGTGCCAGCCAGTCGAGCACCGGCTTGAACTCGCCTTCATGGCCAGGCCGGATGATCGAGAGGAATACGCCGGTGATCGGCTGAACCCCCTCCGCCTTGCACGCATCGGAAAAGGCCATGGCCGCATAGAGACCGTTGCGGTCGACCAGCGCGACCGCAGGAAAGCCGAGCGCGCGCGCCTGCTTGGCGATCGCCTTGGGCTCGATCGCGCCCTCCAGCATGGTGTAGGAGGAAAAGACGCGCAGCGGCACGAAACCGGAATGGGGCATGACGCCAGCCTAGGGTGCCAACGCCGATTCCAAAAGCCGTCGCCGCGATTTAGTTGTGGATGACCCGGTCCCCGGTCGCGCGGCTCAGCCCAGCACGCCGTCGTGCAGACGGGTCAGCCGGTCCATCCGCGCCGCCAGCCTTTCGTTATGCGTGGCGACGAGCGCGGCAGAGCCTTCGTCGCGCACGAGCCGAATAAACTCCGCGAACACCACGTCGGCGGTGGCTTCGTCCAGATTGCCCGTCGGCTCGTCGGCGAGCACGAGCGCGGGCCGGTTGGCAAGCGCACGCGCGACCGCGACGCGCTGTTGCTCGCCGCCCGACAGCTGGTTGGGCCGATGGGTCAGCCGCGCGCCCAGGCCGAGCGACGTCAGCAGCGACACCGCGCGCGCCTCCGCATCCGGGCGTGACGCGCCATGAATCAGCTGGGGCAGCACGACGTTTTCGGTCGCGTTGAAGTCGGGCAGCAGGTGGTGGAACTGATAGATGAAACCCAGCCGGTCGCGACGCACCGCAGTCCGGCCATCCGCACCCAGCTTCGCGACTTCCTGGCCGGCGATCCGGATAGAACCCTCGAACCCGCCCTCGAGCAGCCCGACCGCCTGGAGCAATGTCGACTTCCCCGACCCGGACGGGCCGAGCAGCGCGACGATCTCACGCGGGGCGACGCGGAGATCAACGCCGCGCAGCACGTCGATACGCTGGCCGCCCTGGATGAAGCTGCGCTTCAACGCTACGGTTTCGAGAACCGGACCCGGCTCACTCATAGCGCAGCACCTGCACCGGATCGGTGCTCGCCGCCTTGAACGCCGGATAGAGCGTGGCGAGCAGCGAGAAGACGAAGGCCATCACCACGATGCCGATCACCTCATAGGGGTCGGTACGTGCAGGCAGCTCGGTCAGGAAGCGCATTTCGGGGTTCCACACCTGCTGGCCCGTCACCAGCCCGATCACGCTCACCACCTGCTGGCGAAACGTCAGGATCACGAAGCCAAGGACGAGCCCGGCAACGATCCCCAGCGCGCCGATGGTCGTTCCGACGGTGACGAAGATGCGGACCAGGCTGCTGCGGCTCGCCCCCATGGTGCGCAGGATGGCGATGTCGCGGGTCTTCGCGCGGACCAGCATGATCAGCGACGACAGGATGTTGAACACCGCGACCAGGATGATCAGCGACAGCACCGTCATGCTGACGATACGGTCAACCGACAGCGCCTCGAACAGGCTGGCGTTGAGCTGGCGCCAGTCGGTCAGCTGGCCCCGCGCACCGATCTTGGGCGCGAGCGGCGCCAGAATGCCCTCGATCCGGTCGGCATCGACCGTGTCGATCTCGACCATGCCGACGCTGTCGCCCATCAGCAGCAGCGTCTGGGCATCGGCCAGCGGCATGACGATGAACGCCTTGTCATAGTCGTACACGCCGACCTCGAAGATCGCGCCGATGCGATAGGACACGATGCGCGGCACCGTCCCGAACGGCGTGGAGGGGCCCTGTGGACTGATCAGTGCGATCTGTGTCCCCAACGTTGCCCCGAGCTGGCGCGCCAGGCGCGAGCCGATCGCGATGTTGCCGCTGCCCGGACGCAGGCTGTCGAGCGAACCCTGGATGATGTTGGAGGCGATGGTCGCATTGCCGCGAATATCCTCGACCCGCATGCCGCGAACCAGCACCGCTTCGACCCGGCCGTCGAACGAGGCCATCAGCGGCTGCTCGATGAGTGGGGTCGCCGACGTCACGCCCGGCGTCGCGCGCGCCTGAGCGACGATGTCGCGCCAGTCGCGCAGCTGGCCGCCATAGCCGTTGACGATCGCGTGGCCGTTGAGGCCGACGATCTTGTCGAACAATTCGGCGCGAAAGCCGTTCATCACGCTCATCACGACAACGAGCGCGGCGACACCCAGCATGACCGCGGCCAGGCTGATCGACGCGACCAGAAAGATGAAGGCTTCGCCACGTCCGGGCAGGAGATAGCGCCGCGCGATCATCCGTTCATATCGCGACAGGAACATCGGGTCCGGAACTCCGTGGGTGCAATCGAATGCGATGAAAGCTGGGCCAGCGGCGGGCCGGGCGATGCTTTAGGTGGATGGACGAAGTCGCGCAATCCATGCTGTTGCCGAATGAACACAGGATGAAAGCTTTCGCCCCGGCGGGCGCGCATTTCCGGTGACAAGCCGGTAAACTGCGCATAGCAAAGCCCCACGAAACGTCGGCAATGGCCGTGGTTCGGGGAGGCTTCTGATCCCGTCTGTGTACGACACGGATGTGCGGAGCGGAGCCAATCAAGGGGGCTGACGCGCAGTCGTCACGCAGGCGCCCGGGTTGGAAACAGCCCGGGCGTTTGTGCGTCACATGGGCTGACCCCGCCCTTGAAACCCGCGAAATCAATCCCAAATTTCAGTCATGCGATCGCCGATCGGGATCGCATTTACGGTGTCGCGCCGTCGCGGACACCGTGTGACGTTCATGTTGCTCAATGGAGGATTTGAAGATGCGTCAGCTGGATTTCACCCCCTATCGCCGTTCGGCCATCGGCTTCGACCGGCTGTTCGACATGCTGGAAGCGAGCGCGCGCCAGGCGTCGAACGAAAACTACCCGCCCTTCAACCTCGAGCGGCTGGCGGAGGACCGTTACCGGATCACGCTGGCGGTCGCCGGGTTCAAGGCGGACGAGATCGACATTACTGCGCAGCAGAACCTGCTGCTCATCACGGGCAAGAAGAGCGATGAACGGAATACGGAGGCGGGCCAGTTCCTGCATCTCGGCATCGCCAACCGCAGCTTTGAGCGGCGCTTCGAGCTCGCCGATTTCATTCGCGTCGAGGCTGCGAACCTCAGCGACGGTCTGTTGATCGTCGACCTGGTGCGCGAAGTGCCCGAAGCGATGAAGCCCAAGAAGATTCCGGTCGCCACCTCGACCCCGGCGGCCCCGATCGAGCATCGCGACGCGGCCTGACCGCGATCGCCACGACCTGGCGGCGTCTTTCTCCCTTGGATGCCGCGGCAGGAGCGCCCGGGCCTCTGGCTCGGGCGCTTTTTGCATCATGACCGCGGATCGGATGCAGGCGTGGCAGTCCGCCTGTAATCAGACCAGTCGCGACTGGCGCACCGCCGCTTCGATGAAGCTTGCAAACAGCGGATGCGGCTCGAAGGGGCGCGACTTGAGCTCGGGGTGGAACTGCACGCCGACGAACCAGGGATGATCGGGCCGCTCGACGATTTCGGGCAGCGCACCGTCGGGCGACATGCCGGAAAAGACCAGCCCGTCGCGTTCGAGCACGTCACGATAATGGGTGTTGACCTCGTAGCGGTGGCGATGGCGCTCGCTGATGTCGGTCTCCCGATAGATCGAGGCGACGACGCTGTTCCCCGCCAGCTTGGCGGGATAGGCGCCCAGCCGCATCGTGCCGCCCAGATCGCCGCCGGCATCGCGCTTTTCCAGTCCCTTGGCGCTCATCCATTCGGTGATCAGCCCGACCACCGGCGCTTCGGTCGCGCCGAATTCGGTGGTGGAGGCACCCGCAACCCCCTGATCGCGTGCGGCCTGGATACACGCCATCTGCATCCCCAGGCAGATGCCAAAGAACGGAACCTCCCGCTCGCGGGCGAACCGGACGCTGGCGATCTTGCCCTCCGATCCGCGCTCGCCAAAGCCGCCGGGGACGAGGATGCCGTGCATCGGCTCGAGATGCGCCGCCACCTCATCGGCATCGCGCTCGAACAGTTCGGCGTCGAGCCAGCGGACATTGACCTTCACCCGGTTGGCAATGCCGCCATGGACCAGCGCCTCGTGCAGCGACTTGTACGCATCGGGTAGCCCGACATATTTGCCGACGACACCGATCGTCACCTCGCCTTCGGGATTCGACAGGCGATCGACGATTTCGCGCCATCGGCTCAGCTCGGGCGCGCTTTCCGCCGGCATGCCGAACGCGCGCAGCACCTCCCGGTCCAGCCCCTCGGCATGATATTGCAGCGGCACGGCATAGATGCTGCGGGCATCGAGCGCGGGGATCACCGCTTCCTTGGGCACGTTGCAGAACAGCGCGATCTTGGCGCGCTCGCCATCGGGCAACGGACGTTCGCACCGGCAGACCAGCACTTCGGGCTGGACGCCGAGCGCGGCGAGCTCGCGCACCGAATGCTGGGTGGGCTTGGTCTTCAGCTCGCCCGCAGCCGAGATATAGGGCACCAGCGTGACGTGGATGCTGATCGACTGGCCACGGCCCAGTTCGTTCTTCAACTGGCGGATCGCCTCGATGAACGGCAGCGACTCGATGTCGCCCACCGTCCCGCCGATTTCGCACAGCACGAAATCCAGATCGTCCGTTTCCGCCTGCGCAAACGCCTTGATCGCGTCGGTGACGTGGGGAATGACCTGAACCGTTGCGCCCAGATAGTCGCCGCGCCGCTCGCGCGCGATGATCTGGCTGTAGATGCGGCCCGAGGTCACATTGTCGGACTGTCGCGCCGACACGCCGGTGAACCGCTCGTAATGGCCCAGGTCGAGGTCGGTCTCGGCCCCGTCATCGGTGACGTAGACCTCGCCATGCTGATAGGGCGACATCGTGCCCGGATCGACGTTCAGATAGGGGTCGAATTTCCGGATGCGAACGCGATAGCCGCGCGCCTGGAGCAGCGCCGCGAGGCTCGCCGCCATCAATCCCTTGCCAAGTGACGACACCACGCCGCCGGTGATGAAAATATACCGCGCCATGGGAATAACGGCGTAATCCTTGAGAGCAACATCGCGCAAGCGCGCGAATCCGCGCGCCGCGAAAAAAATCGGTCGGAACGGGTTTACTGGACGACGGGAACTGCGTCGTCGGTGCCGTTCTGGGCGGCGACGATGTTCGCCGCCGCCTCGCCCAGCGGGTCATCGGCACCAGGGCGCGCGGCCGCAGGCGGCGTGGCTGGCGCGGTGGCGGCGGGGTCGCGAGCCAGGCTGGTGTCGATCCGGTCGCTGCCGCGCGTCGCCGCAACCACCGCCAGCACGATGCTCATCGCGATGAACAGTCCGGCCAGGATCGACGTCGCGCGCGTCAGGAAATCGGCGGCACCGCGCGCCGACATCAGTCCCGACGGGCTGCCGCCCGAGGTCAGCCCGCCGCCCTCCGACCGCTGCATCAGGATCACCGTCACCAGCATGGCGGCGATGATGGCGTGAACGACGAGCAGGAAAGTGAACAGCATGGCGTTGGATCAATCGTTTCGGGGAAGTGTCGGCGGCGACATAGGCGGTGTGCCTGCCACGATCAACCTGCGGCGATCACCCCGCGCGACGGCGACCGTAACATTTCGGCTGCGCGCGGAAACTTGCCTGTCGGTTCGGCGTTCATCTCGCGTGGAAAGCCGCACCTATCCCAAGACGAGTTGGAACCTGATGTGAATGCGTTGATGCCCAAGCCTCTGTCGTCATGGAAATTGGCGTTGGTCGAATATGTGCGCTCGGGTGAACCCGACCTCACCAATCGACAAATGGCCCTGCTGTTGCTCGTCTATCTCGACCCGGGCCCACATACCGTGCGTGGACTCGCCAGCGCACTGAATGTATCGAAGCCCGTGGTGACGCGCGCCTTGAACCGCCTGGGGGGGCTGGGCTATCTGCGCCGCCAGCGTGACGAACGCGACAAACGAAACATCTTCGTCGCGCGAACGGATGAGGGGGCAGATTTTCTTGCAGAATTCGGGCAGTTCCTTGTCGGCAAACGATTTGCCGACCCCCCGGCCCATCGCACCAACGCCGAACCGGTTCGCGCTTAGCCAGCATTCGGTCGCCATCGATCGTCGGATCGACGCCGTTCGCGGCGACCTGGCCCATATCGATTTTGCAGGACGCGTGTTCGTGCCGAGCTATGCCCAGCCGATTCGTCGGGTGGTGATGACGCGCGGCGAGGTTCGTGCCGACGTGCGCGGCGACAGCGAGATCCTGTCCGAAATCCTGCCCGGCGAAGCCTTTGACGTGCTGGAAATCGCCGCGCACCGCGCGTGGGGACAATCGCCGATCGATGGAACCGTGGGTTATGTCGATGCGAGCGTGCTCGGCGGCGTCGGTGCCGATGACCGGATAACGCACCGCGCATCCCCCGAACCGGCGACGATTGCGGAAATCGCGGCCGGCTTCGTCGGTATCCCGTATCGCGCGGGCGGACGATCGTCAGCGGGAATGGATGGCGGCGGGCTTGTCTTTGCCGTGCTGCGCGACGCAGGGGTTCCGGCCCCGCGCTTCGTCGACCTGCAGCGGGAACTCGGCGTGGCGGTGGCGGGTGAGCCCGAACCGGGCGACCTGTGTTTCGCAGGCGACCGCGTCGGCGTCCTGGAGACGTCCACGACCCTGATCTGCGCGGACCCGGTTCGGGGCGTCATCCGTCTCGACCTGGCGACTGTCGGGCCGGCGGACGCGGACCGCATCTGGCGGCGAGTGGCATGACGACGACGGTGTTCATCGATGGGGCGGTCGGCACGACTGGCCTCGAAATCCGCGAGCGGCTGGCCGAGCGTGCCGAGATCGACGTCGTCACCCTGGACGACGCGCGCCGCAAGGATGCTGCCGCGCGGTCGGAGGCGCTGAACGACGCCGACATCGTCATTCTCTGCCTTCCCGACGACGCCGCGCGCGAGGCGGTCGGTCTGATCGCCAATCCGCGCACGCGGGTGATCGACGCGTCGAGCGCCCACCGGATCGCGGAAGGATGGACCTACGGCTTCGCCGAGCTTGAGCCCGCCCAGGCGCAGGCGATCGCTGCCGCGACGCGGGTCAGCAATCCGGGCTGCTACCCGACCGGTTTCCTCGCGCTCGTGCGGCCACTGGTCCGCGCCGGGCTGGTGCCGCATGATTTTCCGCTCAGCGTCAACGCCGTCTCGGGCTATTCGGGCGGCGGCCGCGCGATGATCGAGGCGTTCGAGGGCGGAACCGAACCGACCGCGTTTCGCGCCTATGCCATGGCGCTCGGCCACAAGCATGTGCCCGAGATGCAGCGCCACGCCCGGCTGGAGCATCCGCCGATCTTTCAGCCCGCGGTCGCGCGCACCTATCGCGGCATGGTCGTCGAAGTCCCCCTGCCCCTGTATGCGCTGCCGCGCCGGCCGGGACTGGCGACGATCGAGGCGACGTTGCGCGATGCCTATCGGGACAGCCCGCTCATCCGCGTCGAGAGCGACCCCGACGACGTCCCCGTGCCGATCGAGGTCGATGCCGGCAGCGACCGGCTGACCCTGCGCGTCTATGGCAATGCCGAGCGCGGGCACGCCCGCCTGGTCGCGACGCTCGACAATCTCGGCAAGGGCGCGGCGGGTGCCGCGGTCCAGAACCTCAACCTGATGGCCGGGTTCGACCCCGTCGCGGGGCTGACCGTCTAGACACGGGCTGGACGCGCCGCACCTCCATACGTATGCCGCGGGGCGAACCTTGATCTTTGCCGCGGCATCGTGTCGACCGGCAGAGCCAGCCAAACGGCATCAGCCGCAGCGCCAACCGGCGCCGCACGAGCGGACAGGAGAATGACAACGCGATGAGCCAGGCAGTCGGCAAGCTTCTGGTGTTCGGCGCGACGGGCGACCTTGCCCAGCGCATGCTCCTCCCCTCGCTCTACGGGCTGCACGTCGACCGGCTGTTGCCGGCGGGGCTGGAAATCTATGGCACCGCCCGGTCGGAACATGACGATGCCGGCTATCGCGCCTTCACCGCGACCGCGCTCGAGGCGCATCTGCCGGCCGATCGCAAGGATGCAGCGGAAGTCGAATCGTTCCTGAAGCGGGTGCACTACCAGCCGCTCGACGCGTCGACGATCGAGGGCTTCGATGCGCTGGCGGCGAAGCTGGGCGACATCTCGGGCGGGCTCGCCATCTTCCTGTCGACCGCGCCGTCGCTGTTCGGCCCGACGATCAAGGGGCTGGAATCGGCCGGACTGGCGGGGCAGAATGTCCGGATCGGGCTGGAAAAGCCACTCGGCCACGACCTCGCGTCGAGCTGCGAGATCAACGACATCGTCGCCTCCGCCTTTCCGGAGGACCGCACCTTCCGGATCGACCATTATCTCGGCAAGGAAACCGTCCAGAACATCCTGGCGCTGCGCTTCGGCAATTCGCTGTTCGAGCCGAGCTGGAACGCGCGCGGGATCGACCATGTCCAGATCACCATTTCGGAGACCGTCGGGCTGGAGGGGCGCGCGGGCTATTATGACGGCTCTGGCGCGCTCAGGGACATGGTGCAGAACCACATGCTGCAACTGCTCGCGCTCATCGCGATGGAGCCGCCGGCGCGCGTCGACGGCACCGCGATCCGCGACGAGAAGGTCAAGGTGCTGCGCTCGCTGCGCCCGATCCGCGCAACCGATGTCGAGAAGCTGACCGTCACGGGCCAATATACCGGCGGCGCGGTCGACGGGCGGATCGTCACCGGCTATGGTGAGGAGCTGGGCCGCACGTCGAACGCGGAGACGTTCGTGGCGATCAAGGCGCATGTCGACAATTGGCGGTGGCAGGGCGTGCCCTTCTATCTGCGCACCGGCAAGCGGATGGCGGAACGCCGTTCGGAGATCGTCGTTCAGTTCAAGCCGGTGCCGCATTCGATCTTTGCCGAACGCGGCGGGTCGCTTCAGCCCAATACGCTGGTCATCCGCCTCCAGCCCGAGGAATATGTCCGCTTGCTGGTCATGGCGAAGGAACCGGGCCTCGACCGTGAGGGCATCCGCCTGCGCGAAGTGCCGCTCGACCTGTCGCTCACCACGGCCTTTGCGGGTACGCGGCGGCGGATCGCCTATGAGCGCCTGTTGCTCGACCTGATCGAGGGCGACGCGACGCTGTTCGTGCGCCGGGACGAGGTCGAGGCGCAATGGCAGTGGATCGACGGGATTCGCGACGGCTGGGCCGCGCATGGACAGGCGCCCAAGCCCTATGCGTCGGGCGGCTGGGGCCCGTCCGCCGCGATCGCGCTGACCGAGCGCGACGGCGTGACCTGGAACGAATGAACGGCTCCGGCCCACGTGGCGCGGCGACGGAACACGACAAGGAAACGAGATGACCGAGATCGAATGGTGGGATTATGACGACGCCACCGAAATGGCCGATGCGGTCGCGGGCGACGTGCAGTTCATCATCGAAAGCGCAATCGACGCGCGCGGTGCCGCAGTCATCGCGCTGCCCGGTGGCAAGACCCCGCTGCCGATCTACGATCGCCTGGCGAAGGCCAAGCTCGACTGGAAGCGCGTGACGATCGTGCCGACCGACGACCGGCTGGTGCCGATGGGCGACCCGCTGAGCAACATCACCGCGATCGGCAAGGTCTTCGTGCCCAAGGGCGCGCGCGTGTTCCCGATCACCAGCGAGAAGGCGGAGGATTACAAGGCGGCGGGCCGCGCGGCCGACGCGCGGTTGCAGGACCTGCACTGGCCGCTCGACCTGTGCCTGCTGGGCGTGGGCGGCGATGGCCATACCGCGTCGATCTTTCCCGGCCCCGATCTCGACGAGGCGCTGAACGGCCCGCGCGAGCGCCGCGCGCTGGGGGTTATGCCCGACCCGCTGCCGCCCGAGGCGCCGGTGGCCCGCGTCACCCTGTCGCGCGCGTCGATCATCACGGCCAAGGCGCTGATGATCGCGGTCAGCGGCCAGGCCAAGCGCGACGTGATCGAGCAGGCGATCGAACAGGGTCAGTCCTCCCCCTTCCCCATTGGCCGCGTGCTCGCGGAAGCCGAGTTGCCGGTCGACATCCACTGGAGCGAATAAGATGTCCCTCCACCCCGTCATCGCCGCGGTCACCGACCGGATCATCGAACGCTCGCGCCCCGGCCGCGCCGCCTATCTCGACCTGATGGACCGTCAACGCGACCATGGCGTCGGTCGGCCCCGGCTGGGCTGCGCCAATCTGGCGCATGGCTATGCCGGCACCGATGAGCAGCGCGACGCGATGAAGGACGGCGCGCGCATGAACATCGGCATCGTCACGGCGTACAACGACATGCTGTCGGCACACGCGACCTTCTATCGCTATCCCGAGCAGATGAAGGTCTGGGCGATCGAGGCGGGGGCGACCGCGCAGGTCGCGGGCGGCGTGCCTGCAATGTGCGACGGCGTGACCCAGGGTTATGAGGGCATGGAGCTGTCGCTGTTCAGCCGCGACGCCATCGCGCTCTCGACTGCGGTGGCGCTCAGCCACGCGATGTTCGAGGGCATGGCGATGCTGGGGATCTGCGACAAGATCGTGCCGGGGCTGCTGATCGGCGCGCTGCGCTTCGGGCATTTGCCGGCGGTGATGATCCCCGGCGGACCGATGCGCACCGGACTGCCCAACAAGGAAAAGGCGGCGGTCCGCGAACGCTATGCCGAGGGCAAGGCGACGCGCGAGGAGCTGCTCGACGCCGAGATCGCCGCTTATCATTCCAAGGGCACGTGCACCTTCTATGGCACTGCCAATTCCAACCAGATGATGATGGAGGCGATGGGCCTGCACGTCCCCGGCGCGGCCTTCGCCAATCCGGGCACCAAGCTGCGCCAGGAACTGACGCGCAAGGCGGTGCATCGCCTCGCCGCGATCGGCTGGCAGGGCAATGACTATCGCCCGCTGTCGGCGTGCGTCGACGAGCGCGCGATCGTCAATGCGGCGATCGCGCTGCTGGCGACCGGCGGCTCGACCAACCACCTGATCCACCTGCCCGCCATCGCGCGCGCGGCGGGCATCGTCATCGACTGGGAGGATTTCGACCGGCTGTCAGGCGTCGTCCCGCTGCTCGCGCGCGTCTATCCCAACGGGTCGGCCGACGTGAACCAGTTCGAGGACGCCGGCGGCCCCGGCTTTGTGATTCGCGAGCTGCTGCGCGGCGGGCTGATCCATGGCGATATCCTGACCATCGCCGAGGGGGGCTTTGCCGAATATGGGCGCAAGCCGGTGATCGCGGACGACCAGCTCGTCTGGCAGGATCATCCCGCCACCAGTGGAAACGACGCGATCGTGCGCACGATCGACGCGCCCTTTTCGCCCGAAGGCGGCTTCCGCATCGTCCAGGGCAATCTGGGCCGTGCCTGCATCAAGGTGTCGGCGGTCGAGCGCGATCGCTGGATCATAGAGGCGCCCGCGCGCGTCTTCACGACGCAAGCCGCGGTGCAGGAGGCATTCAAGGCGGGCGAGCTCGACCGGGACGTGGTCGTCGTGGTCCGGCTGCAAGGGCCGAAGGCGAACGGGATGCCCGAACTGCACAAGCTGACGCCGCCGCTCGGCGTGCTCCAGAACCGGGGGTTCCGCGTCGCGCTCGTCACCGACGGTCGCATGTCGGGGGCGAGCGGCAAGGTACCCGCCGCGATCCACCTGTCGCCCGAGGCATTGGGCGGTGGCCCGATCGGCAAGGTGCGCGATGGCGACGTCATCCGCCTCGACGCCGAAGCCGGCACGCTGAACGCGCTGGTCGACGCCGCCGAATGGGATGCACGCGACTCGGTACTCGAAGCGCCGGTGTTCGAGGGCACAGGCCGCGAGCTGTTCAACCTGTTCCGCGCCGCCGACGAGGCCGAACGCGGCGCGTCCGCCATGCTGGCGGCGGCCGGGCTGTAGGGAGGGCGTGCCGATGGAAATCGTCACCGTCGATATTGGCGGCACGCATGCCCGCTTCGCCATCGCGGAGGTCGATGACGGTCGCGTCATCTCGCTCTCCGAACCGATGACGCAGAAGACCGCCGAGCACGCCAGCCTGCAGACCGCGTGGGAAGCGTTCGGCGTCGAGCTTGGCCGCCCCCTGCCCCGCGCGGCGTCGATCGCCGTCGCTTCGCCGATCGGGGGCGAGATCATCAAGCTGACCAACAATCCCTGGATCATCCGCCCGGCGTTGATCAACGAGCGGCTGGGCGTCGACAACTGGACGCTGATCAACGATTTCGGCGCGATTGCCCATGCCGTCGCGCAGGCCGCGCCCGAATGGTTCACGCATCTCTGCGGCCCGGACGAGCCGTTTGCCACCCGCGGCTCGATCACGGTTTGCGGCCCCGGCACCGGGCTGGGCGTCGCGCAGGTCCATTTTTCCGGCGATGGTCGTTATCACGTGATCGAAACCGAGGGCGGGCATACCGACTTCGCGCCACTCGACGGGCTGGAGGATGCAATCCTCAAGCGGCTGCGCAAGACCTATACCCGCGTGTCGGTCGAGCGGATCGTTGCCGGCCCCGGCATCGTCGCCATTTATGAAACGCTGGCGGAGATCGAGAACCGTCCGATCCAGCGTTATGACGACAAGACGATCTGGACGATGGCGCTGGAGGGCAGCGACAGCCTGGCCACCGCCGCGCTCGATCGCTTTTGCCTGAGCCTGGGTGCGGTGGCGGGCGACCTCGCGCTTTGCCACGGTCCCCGTGGCGTGGTGATCGCCGGCGGGCTTGGCCTCAGGCTCAAGGACCACCTGATCCGCTCGGGCTTCGAGCAGCGCTTCACGGCCAAGGGGCGGTTCCAGTCGCTGATGAAGTCCGTGCCGGTCAAGATCATCAGCCACCCCCAGCCGGGCCTTTATGGCGCGGCGGCGGCCTATGCGCAGGAGCACACGCGATGAGCGACATCCAGACCATCATGCGCACCAGCCCGGTCATCCCGGTGCTGGTGATCGAGGATGCGGCGACTGCCCGGCCGCTGGCGCAGGCGCTGGTCGCAGGCGGGCTGCGCGTGCTCGAAGTGACGCTGCGCACCGGCGCGGCACTGGAAGCGATCGCCGAGATGAAGCAGGTCGAGGGCGCGATCGTCGGCGCGGGCACGGTGGTGACCACCGAACAATTTGCGCAGGTGATGGACGCGGGCGCCGAGTTCATCGTCTCGCCCGGCCTCACGGAAAAGCTCGCCGACCCGATCATCGCCAGCGGCGTTCCCTTCCTGCCGGGCGTCGCCACTGCCGGCGACATCATGCGCGGCTATGACCTGGGGCTCAGGCACTTCAAATTCTTCCCTGCCGAAACCTCGGGCGGGCTGAAGGCGCTGAAGGCACTCGCCGCACCCTTCTACGAAGCGCGCTTTTGCCCGACCGGCGGGATCACGCCGGCGACCGCGACTGATTGGCTGAGTTTCGATCCGGTGCTTTGCGTCGGCGGCAGCTGGGTGACGCCAAAGGGCGCGAGCATGGCCGAAGTCGAGGCGCTGGCGCGGGATGCGGCGACGCTGCGGGGGTGAGCGATGATGCGCGCCCCCTGTCAGGGCTGCGGCGGCATGTTTTCAGCCGACCGCCCCGGGGCGACGCATCCCTATATGCTGGGGAGTGCCGGATGCTGGGCGACCTATGGCGAGGTGTTGGCGCGCGAATATGAACAGCCGCCATTATTTCAGGCCGTGCACCGGCTGACCGTCGACGCCTATGCCGTCCAGCATCCCGGCGATCCCGACGACCGGCGTGCGCGGCAATCGGTATGGATCCACGCGGCAGCCCTGTTCGTGATCTTCGAGCGGGGAGCCGACCATGCCGAAGCGCGAAAGCTGCTTTCCGCGCTCGCCCATCGCGAGTTTCCGCTTCTGCCGGCCCATCAGCCCTTTGCCATCACGACTGCGGAGGTCGCGGCAGCGCCGCCCGCGCGTCACGTGGAGATGGTCGAAGCCTGGGCGCGCGATGCGCATCGGTGCTGGGCCGGGCTGCGCCCGGACATCATCGCACTGCTCGGCTGATCGTTCAGATCTCGCCCCGCGCCCGCCGGATCGCGCGCCACTTGGCGACATTGGCGTTGTGCTCCGCCAGCGTGCGGGCGAAGACATGCCCGCCCGTGCCGTCAGCCACGAAATAAAGCGCATCGCTGTCCGCCGGATCGAGCACTGCGTCGATGCTCTCGCGCCCCGGATTGGCGATCGGCCCGACCGGAAGACCCACCATCGCGTAGGTGTTGTAGCCATTCTGCGCACGCAGTTCGGAGCGCAGGATGCGGCGGCCGAGCGGACGCCCCCTGGTGACCGGATAGATGACGGTCGGGTCGGCCTGGAGCGGCATGCCCATTCGCAGCCGGTTGGAATAGACCGCCGCGACCCTGCGCCGTTCCTCGGGCTTGCCGGTTTCCTTCTCGACGATCGAGGCGAGAATGATCGCCTCCTGCGGTGTCCTGACGGCCGTGGCCGGCTTGCGGCGCTTCCAGGCTTCGGCCAGGTAGCGGGTCATCGCCGCCTGCATCCGCCCGACCACCTCGGCGCGCGTGTCGCCGCGCTGATAACTGTAGCTGTCGGGCAGCACCGAGCCCTCCGCCGGCACCGCCACGCTTCCGGTCAGCTGCGGCGCCTTCATCACCGCGTCATGCACCATGACGGACGGCCAGCCCTCGGGCACGCGCACCAGCCGCTGCAGTGTCTCGCCGCGCTGGAGCAGGTTCAGGATCTCTGCCTGGCTCATACCCTTGGCGAGGCGATACTCGCCCGCCTGGATCGCGGTGTCGTCGCCCAGCACGCGGGCGAGCAGGACGAAACGGCGCGCGGACGTGACGGCGCCAGCCCGTTCGAGCGCGCTCGCCGCACCCGACAGGCTGGACCCGCGTGCAATCAGGACGGTCGTGTTTGCCTCCAGCGGTCCCGCGCCGCGCCAGCTGTTCAGCGCGAGCGCCACGCCGGCGACCAGCGCGAGGACGAGGACAAGTCCGAAACAGCCAAGCCTGCGCATCGACCCACTCTATCCGGCGATCAGATCGCCCGCATCACCAGGCTGGCGTTGGTACCGCCGAAACCGAAGCTGTTGTTGAGCACCGCCTTCACCCGCCGCTCCTTGGCGACGTGCGGGACGAGGTCGACGCCTTCGCAATTCTCGCTCGGGTTATCGAGGTTGAGCGTCGGCGGCACGATCTGGTCGCGCATCGCGAGGATGCAGAAGATGCTCTCCACCGCGCCGGCCCCGCCGAGCAGATGGCCGATCGCCGACTTGGTCGAGCTCATCGACATCGTCTCGATCGCGTTGCCGAACAGGCGACGCACCGCGCCCAGCTCGAGCTCGTCGCCCAGCGGCGTGGACGTGCCGTGCGCGTTGACATAGTCAATATCGGACAGGCTGAGGCCGGACTTGCGCATCGCCATCTGCATCGCGCGGAACGCCCCCGATCCCTCGGGATGCGGCGCGGTAACGTGATAGGCGTCGCCCGACAGGCCATAGCCGATCACCTCGGCATAGATTTTCGCGCCGCGCGCCTTGGCGCGCTCATATTCCTCGAGCACGATGACGCCTGCGCCTTCGCCCATGACGAAGCCGTCGCGGTCGCGGTCATAGGGGCGGCTGGCACGCGACGGATCGTCGCGAAAGCCGGTCGACAGTGCGCGCGCCTGGCCAAAACCGGCAATGCCGATCGGACAGATCGCGCCCTCCGCACCGCCCGCCAGCATGACATCGGCGTCGTCCATCGCGATCATCCGCGCGGCGTCGCCGATCGAATGCGCGCCGGTCGAACATGCGGTGACGACCGCGTGATTTGGGCCCATCAGCCCGTATTTGATGCTGACCTGGCCCGAGATCAGGTTGATCAGCCGGCCATGGACGAAGTGGGGCGACACGCGCTTGGGTCCGCGTTCGGCCAGCACCAGCGATTCGCTCTCGATGCCCGGCAGGCCGCCGATGCCCGACCCGATCGAGCAGCCGGCACGCAGCCGGTCCTCCTCGGGCATGTCGGTCAACCCGGCATCCTCCAGCGCCTGGCCGGCGGCGTCGATGCCATAGACGATGAATGGGTCGACCTGGCGCTGCACCTTGTGGTCGACACGCTTGCCGGGATCGAAGCCATATTCATGGTCGGCCGGCTTCACTTCGCAGGCGTAGTTGGTGTGATAGTCGGTCGCGTCGAAGCGCGTGATCGTGCCCGCGCCGGATTTCGACGCGATCAGGTTCCG
This sequence comes from Sphingomonas sp. SFZ2018-12, assembly GCF_022496715.1. Lineage (NCBI taxonomy): Bacteria > Pseudomonadati > Pseudomonadota > Alphaproteobacteria > Sphingomonadales > Sphingomonadaceae > Sphingomonas > Sphingomonas sp. SFZ2018-12. Next base: position 1,101,764 of record NZ_WTFM01000001.1, on the reverse strand, counting down.
CCATGCGGTTTCCACTTCGGCCCCCAGCGGGGTGACCAGACCCAGACCGGTCACGACAACACGGCGCATCCCGATTCTCCGTCCTTCAATCCAGTAACGACAAACGGCCCCCCGCCCCTGATTTGCCCGGGTGCGGGAAGCCGTCTCATGTCATCCCGGCCCGTATCGGGGCCGGGGTCAATCCGTTCCGCGCTCAGCCCTGATGGCTGTCGATGTAGCTGATCGCGTCCTTGACGGTCGTGATCTTCTCGGCGGCTTCTTCCGGAATCTCGACGCTGAATTCTTCCTCGAACGCCATCACCAATTCGACGATGTCGAGGCTGTCGGCGCCCAGATCGTCGATGAAGCTCGCATCCTCGGTCACCTTCTCGGCTTCGACACCGAGATGCTCGACGACGATCTTCTTCACGCGATCGGCAGTCTCGCTCATTCCCTGTTCCTCTTCAATCTGGCTAGAAACTCGGAATCGCACCTAGAACGCCGTTGGCGCGGTGGCAAGTCCCGCCGCCCAGCCCGGGGCAATCGGCCGACAAAAGCGGCGGTTTGCCATCCGTTAACCCTGGTCGGTCATATTTGTCGGGTGACGGGGGCATTGGACAGGATTGCGGACGGTCGCTGGCTGACCGCGCAGCGCGCACGGCGGCTGGCGCTCGTGTCGTTCGCCGTCACCACGGCGTCGCTGCTTTCGCTGCTAATCACCGCGTCGGGCACGCTCGACTGGATGGGTCGCCCGATCGGGACGGACTTTTCCAATGTCTATGCTGCCGGACGGATGGCGCTGGATGGCCATGCCGCCGCCGTCTGGGACTGGCCGCAACACTATGCCGCTCAACAGGCACTGCACGGGCGCGCCGACGTGCCCTTTTACGGCTGGCACTATCCCCCGCCCTTCCTGATGGTTGCGGCGCTGCTCGCGCTGATGCCCTATCTCGTCGCATTGGTCGCGTGGCAGGGGGTGACGGCGGCGCTGGCACTTGCGGTCGTGCTGCGCGTCGCGCCGGGACGCTGGACATTGCCGATCGCGCTCGGTTTTCCCGCCGTGTTCGTTTGCCTGGGGCATGGCCAGAACGGTTTCCTGACCGCCGCATTGCTCGGCGGCGCCATGCTCGCACTCGACCGCCATCCAAACCTCGCCGGGGTGCTGATCGGCCTGATCGCCTACAAGCCGCAATTCGGCTTTCTGCTGCCGCTCTTGCTGATCGCCGGCGGGCAGTGGCGCGTGGCATGGGTGGCGACGCTGACCGTGCTGACGCTCTATGCCGTGCCGATCGTCGTGCTCGGGCCGGACGTGTGGCCCGCCTTCGCGACCTCGATCGGCCTGACCCGCGACGTCGTGATCGGCGAGGCGCAGACCGGCCCGGCGAAGATGATCACGCCCTATGCCGCCATCCTGCTCAACGGCGGTTCGGCGGGGCTTGCCTGGAGCGTCCAGAGCACCGCCATAGTCCTGGCCGCCGCGCTTGTCGTGATGGCGGCCCGGGCGCCCGCCCCGCTGCGCGGCGCGGTCGTCATTCCCGCGGTGCTGATCGCCACCCCCTATGCGTTCGATTACGACATGGTTGCGCTCGGCATGGCGATCGCCTTTCTGGCGGAGCAGGCCCGGCGCTACGGCTGGCGACGCTATGAGCGGTCGGCGCTTGCGCTTGCCTATGCGGCACCGCTGATCGGCCGGCAATTCGCGGAAGTGAGCGGCGTGCCGCTCAACCTCATCGCGATCGTCGCGGTGCTGCTGATCGCCACGCGCCGGCTGATGACCGCCGGAAGCGTCGCGCCGCGGCTTACAGCATCGCCATACCGCCATTCACGTGCAGGGTTTGCCCGGTAACATAAGCCGCCTCGCGGCTGGCCAGATAGACCGTCGCGGCTCCGACATCGTCGCCCTCGCCCAGCCTGCCCGCCGGGATACGCCCCATCAGCGCATCCTTTTGCGCATCGGGCAGCGCATCGGTCATCGCCGAACGAATGAAGCCCGGGGCCACGCAATTGACCGTGACGTTGCGGCTCGCCAGTTCCTGCGCCAGCGCCTTCGACATGCCGGTCAGCCCGGCCTTCGACGCCGCATAATTGGCCTGGCCGGGATTGCCGGTCGCGCCGACCACCGAGGTGATCGAGATGATGCGGCCGAACCGCGCCTTCATCATCGGGCGCGCTGCGGCACGGCAAAGCCGGAACGCGGCCTCCAGGTTGACGCGGATCACCTGGTCCCATTCCTCGTCCTTCATCCGCATCGACAGGTTGTCGCGCGTCACGCCGGCATTGTTGACGAGGATGTCGAGCCGCCCGCCCAGCGCCTCGACCGCCTGGGGCACCAGCGCGTCGACCGCCGCTACGTCGGACAAGTCACAGGCGAGCGCGACGTGATCGCCACCCAGTTCGGCGCGAAACGCGTCGAGTTTGGCCACGTTCGAACCCGAAAGCGCCAGCCGTGCTCCCTGCCCCGCCAGCGCGCGCGCGATCGCCGATCCGATTCCCCCCGATGCGCCGGTCACCAGTGCGGTCATGCCAGACAAATCGAACATCATTCACTCCTATTATTCTGATTCACGCAAAGGCGCGAAGACGCGAAGGCGATGTGATTGTTGACGATCCGTCGCACACCTTCCTTCAAGGTCTCCCCGCCGAAGTTGACGCGAAGGCCGAGCGATCGCCCCGTAAGACGGAGATAAGTCAGCAGCTGCTTCGCATGGACCGGACTTAATCACTCGAGCGACTTCACCTCGACGATCAGGGCATCCTCAACGAGAATGTCGATTCGAAAGGCGGCCTCGAAATGTAGCTCTTCAAACTCGATGCTGATCGGCACTTGCCGCGTTACTCGATAGCCTTCGCGTTCGAGCGCCTTCGCCAGCACGGTCTCATAAACGGTCTCCAACAGGCCCGGACCAAGCTGACGATGAATGCGCAAGGACGTATCCACGACGGCGGTGGCGAGATGCTCGACATCAATCATCGAGACGCCTCTTAGCGCCTTCGCGCCTTTGCGCGATTCCTCTTTTTCTAAAGCCGCTTCAGCAGTTCCTCGATATCGGCCATCGACACCACGCTGACGCAATCCAGTTCGGGCGCGGTGCGCTTGACCATGCCGGCCAGCACCTTGCCGCCCAGCTCGACGAGGTGGGTGACGCCGCCCGCATGCATCGCCAGCACGCTTTCGCGCCAGCGCACCATGCCCGTCACCTGCTCGACCAGCAGCGTGCGGATCGTGTCCGCATCGGCGACGGGTGCCGCGGTCACATTGGCATAGAGCGGGACCAGTGGCGCGCGCAGGTCGGCATTCGCCAGCGCTTCGGCCATCGCATCGGCGGCCGGCTGCATCAGCGGCGAATGAAAGGGCGCGGACACGGGCAGCAGTACCGCGCGCTTGGCCCCGAGGCCCTTGGCAATCGGGAGCGCGCGCTCGACTGCGGCGTGAACGCCAGAAATCACCACCTGCCCGGGATCATTGTCGTTGGCGACCGCCAGCACATCGCCCTGCGCGGCTGCGTCGGCGATTGCGCGCGCCTTGACAAGGTCGGCGCCGAGCAGCGCGGCCATCGCGCCTTCGCCGACCGGCACCGCGGCCTGCATCGCCCGGCCGCGCAGCTTGAGCAGGCGCGCCGTCGTCGACAGGTCGAGCGCGTCCGCCGCGCACAATGCGCTATACTCACCCAGGCTGTGGCCGGCGACGAAATCGGCCTTTTCGGCGAGGCGGACATTGCCCTCGCGCTCAAGCACGCGCAGCACCGCGATGGCATTGGCCATGATCGCGGGCTGGGCGTTTTCGGTCAGGGTCAGGTCCGCCCCTGGCCCCTCGCACATCAACCGGAACAGGTGCTGGCCGAGCGCATCGTCGACTTCCTGGAAGACCTCGCGCGCCGCCGGGCTGGCGTCGGCGATCGCCTTGCCCATGCCAACGGCGTGGCTGCCCTGGCCCGGAAAGATGAATGCGCGCATGTGATGCTCCCGTTCGACTGGCCGGTGCGGTTAGGGCCGAACCGCCCCCGGGTTCAAGTGCGAAGCGACGCGGTGCCGATGCGCGAAGCGATTTCACCAATAGCGTGATGATGCGATCCGGGCGCCCTCGCTCAACGCCGCCAGCTTCGCCCAGACCAGGTCGGGTTCGACCCCGCCCGATCCGACATGGATCGAAAAGCCGCAATCGACCCCGGCCATCACGCTGTCGCGCCCGACCAGATCGGCATAGCGACCGATGCGCTGGGCGATCAGCTCCGGATGCTCGATATAGTTCGACTGGCATTCGATGACGCCGGGGACCAGCACCTTGCCCTCGGGCGGCCGCACATCCTGAAACACGGTATATTCGTGCGCATGGCGCGGGTTTGCGGCCTCGAACAACAGGTAGCGTGGCCGCGCCTCCCATACCCGATCGATGATGTCGGCGAGCGGCACATCGCAATGGTGCGGCCCCGGGTAATTGCCCCAGCATAGGTGCATCCGCAGCTGTTCGGGCGGGATGTTCGCGGTCGCGCGGTTGATCGCCTCGACATGCAGCGCCATGCGGTCGCGGAACTGGGTGAGGGTCAGATCGGCATATTGGGTGTGCCGGCCCATCGCCAGGTCGGGGCAGTCGATCTGCAGGGTGATCCCGGCCGCCGCGATCGTCTCATATTCATGGCGCAGCGCATCGGCGACCGCGAACAGATAGTCTTCGTGGCGATCGTAATAATCGTTGCGGAAGAACAGTGTCGTCACGCCCGGCGACGCCGCGCTCATGAACGGCCGGTGGCCCGGATGATCCGCCAGCACCGCATTGAGCCGCTGTGCGTCCAGCCGCGGCGCCTCCATGTCCTTGACCGTGATCGGCGCGTCGCACGCCGGGGTGCGGCGATGCTTGCGGCCCGGATCGTCGAAAATCCGTGCCTTGGTGGCGGGAAAGTCCTCGATGTCCTGAAAGACGTAGCTCGTCCCGGTGCCGCCGAACCCGGTCAGCCGATCCTTGATATAGGTCGCATAGCTCGGCTTCGACATCTCGCCGTCATTCACGATGTCGATGCCCGCCTCCACCTGCCTGGCGACGATCCGCCGGGTCGCATCGTCGATCGCGTCAGCGACCGCGGCGGGATCGAGCGGCAACCCGTCCTCGCGCGCGAACATGATCGACACCAGCGCCTCGGGCCGGGGCAAGCTGCCGACGTGCGTGGTCAGGAAGCGGTCAGGCGAAGACATGGCGGGCTCCAGTCATGCGGGGAAGAGGATTGGGGGCGGGTTCAGGCGGCGGCGTGGTGCGCGGCGGCGGTGAGCAGGAACGCCTTCACCTCGGCATTATAGGCTTCGGGGTGGGTCATGTTGCACAGGTGGCCGGCTCCGGGAATCAGGACGGCGCGGCCATCCGGCGCGCAGCTGCCCGCCGCCTGCGTCACCTGCCGCCGCCACGCCGTATCGCGCGCGCCCGTGATCGCCAGCACCGGCATCGGCAGGTCGCGCACATCGTCCCGCCCCGCGCCGGGTGCGCCCGGGCCGGCCGGCGCGATCAGGTCGCGCGCGTCATAATCGACCAGCATGGCCATGCATCGATCCCGGCTCGCCCCCGACAGGCCCGCCATCAGCGCATGGCGTTGCCAGTGCGCGCGGAGATCGCCCAGCCGCCCGGCGCGCGCCCAGCGCGTGTAGCTGTCGAGCGGAATGCGCTCGTCCTCCGGCCCGGTATCGGGCACGTCGGCAAGCGAGATTCCCTGCAGCACCAGCGCCGCGACGCGGTCGCGATAGTGGCGCGCGCAGAGGATCGCGGCGCTGCCTGCCTGCGACATGCCGATCAACGCGAAGCCATCCAAACCCAGCGCGTCGGCGATCCGCACAATGTCGTCGCCTTCATGCGAGGGCGCAAAGGGCGCAGTCGACTGGCCGAAGCCGCGGCGATCCAGCGTGACCATCTGGAACCTGGACGACAGGGCACCATGCTGCGCGGCCCACATCCGCCGATCGAGCGTCCAGCCGTGCAGGAGGATCAGCGCCGGCCCCGTTCCCGACACCTCGACCGCGATCCGGCCGCCCGCGACGCCGACCCATCGCGTCACGCCGCCCAGCCGGGCTTCCGGCCCGCTCACCACGCCACGCCGGGCGGCTCAGCCAGCGCCGAGCGCACCACTCATGCCGCCTCGACGTGGCGGAAGCGGTTGTTGTTCGAATGGTCGCCGGCCAGCCAGCGTTCCAGCTCGCGGTGCGCCTTCGCGCGCAGTTCGGGTTCGTCCGCCAGCGCCTCGGGCGCGTCGCAGGTGAATTCCAGGATCATGTTGTTGGGATCCTTGACATAGACCGACCGGCAATAGCCGTGCTCGAGCACATAGGTCTGCGGCTCCACGATGCCTGCCGCGGCGATCCGCCGCTCGATCTCGGCCTGCGCGTCGACATCGACCTGAAGCGCGATGTGGTGGAACGGCGATTCCGGGATCGGCGGGCTGAATTCGTCGGCGTCGGCCGGGTCCGCGAACTGGAAAAAGGCGAGCGCGCTGCCGTCCTTCATCGCGAAGAAGCAATGGCAGTAGACGCGCTCCTTCCCGAACAGCTCGTCCTTCTCGCAATAGGTCGCGACCAGCGGGAAGCCGAGGACGTCCTCATAAAATGCGCGCGTCTTTTCGAGATCGCGGGTCGTGTAGGCGGTGTGGTGCAATCGGTTGACCAGGATCGTCATCGGCTCGGCTCCCTTGCTCCGGAACCGGCCGCCGCGTGTGAAGGGGACCACGCGGCGGCCGGCAAGTCAGAATTTGTACGTCGCTTCCATGCCATAGATGCGCGGCCGCGCCTTGAACACGAAGCCACCCGGCGAGAATTCGGCATTATAGCGTTCGTCGAACAGATTGTCCGCAAAGCCCGTCAGCGACCAGGCACCGCCGTCGATCGTCAGGCGCGCATTGACGAGATCGACCGGATCGCGGCTGGTCGAATTGGGGACGTCGAACCAGGTGCGGCCGGTACGGCTGTAATCGACGCGCAACCGTCCCTTCAGGTCACCCGCACCCAGCCGCGTTTCGTACTGCGTGCCGAGGTTGATCGAATAGCGCGAGATGAACGGCGCCTCGTTGCCGATCACGGTCGGGTCCGGAAACGCCTTGATCTCGCTATAGGTGACGCCGAGCCCGAAATTGATATCCAGCCCGCGCGCGGGGCGGAGCGTGCCGTCGACCTCGAAGCCTTTCAGCCGCACCTCGGGCACATTGCCCAGGTTCTGCGTCGAGTTCGCCGCGAGAAAGACGAAGAAATAGCCATTCTCCGACTTTGTCGTATAGGCGCTGGCATTGAGGGTCAGCACCCGGCCGAACAGCGTCGATTTCGCCCCGATCTCGAACGTGTCGGCAGTCTCCGCCTCATAGATGTCGGCAACCCCGACCACGCCCGTCCCCGCCGCGACCGCGCCCACGCCGGTCTGATTGAACCCGCCCGACCGGAAGCCGCGGCTGTAGCCGCCATACAACGTCACATTGTCGACCGGCTTGTAGGTCAACGTCACCTTGGGCTGCCAGGCATCGAACGTCTCGCGCCGCACCTCGCCCGTCGTCCCGGCGGGAAAGCCGGGCACGACCGGAATGAACCCGGGCGGCGTCAGCGTCGTGTTGCGGCGACGGTCGCGGTCGTAGCGCAGCGACGCGTCGATGCGCAGCGCGTCCGAGAATTTGTACCCCGCATTCGCATAGATCGCCCAGGCGAAATTGCTTTGCGAATCCGCCAGGAAGGAGAATTGCGGGTTGGCCGGATTGGTGCTGGGCGTCCGGAACACCGGGAACACCCCCGCCCCGGTATCGATCATGTTACCGGTCGAGATATAGCGATTGGTGTCGATGAAATAGCCGCCCACCGACCATTCGAACGCGCGGCCGGTCGGCGACTGGATCCGCAGGTCCTGACTGATCGCTTCCACATCCAGAAACTGGCTCTGGTTGAGGTCGAAGCCGAAGATCGCGAAGAACAGCGATTCGGGGATCGGCAGGAAGTTGAAGGCGTCGCCGGTCAGAATTTCGCTCAACGTGTCATAGGACGTGACCGAGGTGATCGAGCCCCAATCGGCCTCGTAATCGACCTTGGCCGAGACGTTGTAGATGTCGCGGTCGTTCTGGCCGGCGTTATTGACCCGCACCGGCAGGCTGGTGTCGTTCACGTCGGCGACGATGTTGTAATAGAGCGCCTGGGTCCGCAGCAGCGAGAGCGAGGCGCGCAGGTCGACGGTCAGCTCGGGCGTCGGCGTCCACAACAGCTTGCCGCGCAGCGAGATGTCCTCGAGCGGATCGGCGTCCTCGCCCAGGAAGGTGTTGGGGATATAGCCTTCGGTGTCGCGATACGACCCCGACAGGCGGAAACGCAGCGTGTCGCTGATCGGCCCCGAGACGCCGGCGCGCAGCGTGTAGCCGAAACCATTGTCGATGCCGGCGAATACGCGGCCCTCGAACTGGTCGGTCGGCTGCTTGGTGTTGATGATGATCGCGCCGCCGATCGCGTTGCGGCCGTAAAGGCCGCCCTGCGGTCCCTTCAGCACCTCGATCTGCTCGATATCGAACAGCTCCTGGCTGAACTGGGCGGCATTGACCTGCTGGACACCATCGACGACCACCGCGACCGAGGGTTCCGAATTCCGGTTCTGGGTGATGCCGCGGATGATGACGAAGGCGTTACCCGCATTCTGCGTTTCGATCAGCTGAACGTTCGACGTCAGCCCGATGAAGTCGGCCGCCTTGTCGATCCCCGCATCCTCGATCAGGTCCGCGTTGAAGGCGGTGATCGCCGCGGGCGTGTCCTGAAGCTTCGCGTCGCGCCGCAACGCGGTGACGACGATTTCGCCCTCCTCAGCGGCGGGTGCGTCGGCGGCAGGGGTTTCCTGAGCCTGCGCGTAAGCGGGCTGGATTGCCGCGATCAGCATGGCCGGCATCGACGCCGCCCAGAATGCCCTTTTCGAAAGTGCCCGCATGCGCCTGCTCCTCTCCCCGAGATCGCCGGGCATTATGTCATCGCGCCCACAGGCACGCCCCGGTCCTGTTCGCGACGCTAAGCACTTCGATTGTCGAAGTCAACTTCGATATACGAAGTTTTGGCAATATCGGACTAGCGTCGAGCCGGGGTGACCGGCTCAATCGATTGCCATGTGGCGGTCTGGTGAAGAGGCTATTGGAGCGAGCGGAGAAGCGTCGGCCAGCGTTGCAGCGCAGCGCCGATTTCGATCGCCGCCTCGCGCAGCAGCGGCAGGCGGGTCCGCACCAGCTCGTCCTGCGAAATCCGCGTCGTCGAGGTCGAGCAGTTGATCGCTGCGATTGCGCGGCGGCTGGCATCGAACACGGGGACCGCGACCGACACGATGCCGTAGTCGAGCTCGTCGAGCGCGGAATCATAGCCATTCGCCAGGACCTGATTCAGCCGCGCCCGAAGCGCGTCGCGATCGGTGACGGTGCGTTCGGTGAAGCGCTGGAAATCGGTCGTCGCCAGGAATTTGGCGATCGCGTCCTCGGGCTGGCATGCCATCAGCACCTTGCCGAGCGAGGTCGCATGGAGCGGAAAACGCGTGCCGACCGTCGCACCCAGGCGAATGTGTCGCTGGGTCGAGACATGCGCGACATACAGGATGTCGGAACCGGACAGTACCGCCATCGATGCGCTGTCGCCTGTAATGTCGCGCAGGTTCTGGAGCGGCGGCAGCACGACCTGCTCGACGTTCATCGACGACAGATACGCGGTGCCGAAGGACAGCACCTCGGGCCGTAACAGGAACTTGCGACCGTGCTGGGCGACATAGCCGAGCTGGACCAGCGTGTTGAGGCACCGCCGCGCAACCGCCGGACTCAGCCCGGTCGCGGCCGCCACCTCGCTCAGCTGCATTTCCGGGCGCGCGGCGTCGAACGACCGCAGGACCTTCAGGCCGCGATCGAGGGTGGAGAGATATTCGCCGTCCTTGGCCGGCCGCACGGGCTTTTCCATGATGCCTTCCGCGCTAGCCGGGCGCGCTGCGGCAGGCAAGCTGCCCGCGCCGAACCCTGCCCGGATGCCTCATTCCGCCGCGTCGGCGCGGTGGCGGTCGCCAAGCAGCTCGTCATTGTGCTGGCCCAGCACCGGCGGCGCGGTGACGCTGCGCATCGTCTCGCCGTCGAAGCTGATCGGCGAGCGGATGGTGCGAAACCGACCATGCGGGCCCGACGGATCCTCGACGCAGAGGCCGAGATCCACCGCCTGCGGCGTTGCCACGACCTCGGGCGCGGTGTGGACCGCGGAATGCGGCACTTCGAACTGCGCCAGGACTTCGCACCATTCGGCGCGGGGACGCATGGCAAAACGCGGCGCGAGGAACGCCGCGACCTGCTCGTAATTGGCGATCCGCGCGTCGCGGCTGGCAAATTCGGGTCGCGCCAGCATGTCCGGGGCGCCGATCGCTTCGGCAAGGCTTTCCCAGAATTTGGGCGGCGAAGACATGTGCAGCGCGATCCAGCTGCCGTCGGCGCACTGGAAGACATAGGATTGCGACACGTTCGGCCGACTGTACGGGCCCATCACCTCCCCTTGCGAGAAATAATGGGTGAAATCGTCGAGGTTGAAATGCGTCATCGCCTCGAACATCGACAGTTCGACCAGGCGTCCCCGCCCGGTGGTCGTCCGCTCGTGCAAGGCCGCGAGCGCGCCCTGTGCGGCATAGAAGCCCGTGATCGCATCCGCCAGCGCCGGTCCCACGACCCGCGGGTTCGCCGGGTTGAGCAGCAGGCGCAGAAAACCGCTCGCCGCCTGTGCAACGGTGTCGAACGCGGGGCGGTCGCGGTCCGGGCCGCTCGACCCGAAGCCGGAGATCGACACATAGATCAGCCGCGGGTTGATCGCGCGCAGGCGATCGGGATCGACGTTCAGCCGCTGGGCGACGCCGGGCCGGAAATTTTGGATGAAGATGTCGGCATCCGCGACCATCCGGTCGAATGCGGCCAAGTCGTCAGCGTCGCGCGTGTCGAGCGTGATCGATCGCTTGTTTCGGTTATAGGTCTGGAAATGCGGGCTATACAGCCCGCCCCGGAACGCCCGGAACGGGTCGCCGCCATCCGGCCGCTCGACCTTGATGACATCGGCACCCAGATCGGCCAAGAGCATTCCCGCCGCAGGGCCCGTGATGAACGTGCCCATTTCCAAGACGGTGACGTTGGCGAGCGGCGTGGCCATGTTGACATCTCCTGACCCGATAAGCATAGAAAGTTCGATATACGAAATCAACTTCGCATTACGAAGTTTTGTGAGATCGAAAAGTCGGCAATGCCCGGCCAAGGCTGAGGAACCCAGCGATGCGTATCGGGAAACAGGACGCGCCCTTTTCCGCCATCTGCACGTCGGATGCCGAACGGATCACCGTTCGCGGCCGCGACCTGTGCGGCGAACTGATCGGCAAGGTCGACTTCACCAGCTACTTCTGGCTGCTCGTCACCGGCGAGATGCCGACGGCGACCCAGAAGTTCTTCGCCGACGCGGTACTGGCGGCGATTGCCGAACACGGCCTGGTACCCAGCGTCGTCGCGGCGCGCATGACCTATGCCGCCGCGCCCGAGGCGTTTCACGGCGCGGTCGCCGCCGGGTTGCTGGGCTGCGGATCGGTCGTGCTGGGCAGCGCGGAGGTCGCCGGCCGCTTCTATGCCGACCTGGTCGCGCGTGCAGCCGCGGATGGGGAAGGCGTCGACACGGTGGCGGCCGCGGGCATCGCCGAGCTTCGCCGCGACAAGCGCGCGATCCCGGGCTTCGGCCATCCCCAGCACAGCAGCGGCGATCCGCGCGCGAACCTGCTGCTGGCGCTGGCGGACGATCATGGCCTGGCGGGACCGCACATCGAAATGCTGCGCGCGCTGCACGCAGCGCTGCCGGCGGTGCTGGGCCGCGCGCTGCCGATCAACGTCAACGGGGCGATCCCGGCGGTGATGCTCGACGTCGGCTTCCCGCTCGGCGCGCTCAAGGGCATTTCCCTGCTGGCACGCACCGCCAGCCTGATCGGCCATCTTCAGGAGGAAAGCGAGCGTCCGATCGGCTTCATCCTGTCCGGCGCCGCGGCACGCGCGATCGAATATGACGGGCCCGCGCCTGCCTGAGCGGCGCGCTTGCCTTTTGCCCCCAAATCTGTATGAGCGCCGTTCCCGGGCTCGCGGCATCGCGCCGTCGGCCCGGACAAGCTTGAGACGACAGCCGGAGGGGCGTCCGCACGGGGCGGCGTCAGCGATCGGCCAAGAGAAGGTACAAGACATGGCTCTTTACGAGCACGTGTTCCTTGCGCGCCAGGATCTGGCACAGGCGCAGGTGGACGCGCTGGCGGAAGCCGCAACCAAGATCGTCGAGGATATGCAGGGCAAGGTCGTCAAGACCGAGACCTGGGGTCTTCGTTCGCTTGCCTATCGCATCGCGAAGAACCGCAAGGCGCATTATGTGATGCTCGAAATTGACGGCCCCGCGGGCGTCGTTGCCGAGCTGGAGCGCCAGACCGCGATCAACGAAGACGTGATCCGCTACATGACCGTCAAGGTCGACGAGCTCGAGCAGGGTCCGTCGGTGATGATGCGCAAGGGCGACCGCGACCGTGAGCGTCGGCGGGATCGTGACGATCGTGGCGGCGGCGGTGATCGTCCGCGCCGCGACCGCGATGGCTTTGACGGCGAGTAAGGAGCAGACACATGGCACGACCGTTTTTCCGCCGCCGCAAGAGCTGCCCCTTCAGTGCGAAGGACGCGCCGCGGATCGATTACAAGGATGTCCGTCTGCTGCAGGGCTTCGTGTCCGAGCGCGGCAAGATCGTCCCGTCGCGCATCACCTCGGTGAGCGCCAAGAAGCAGCGCGAGCTGGCCCAGGCCATAAAGCGCGCCCGTCATCTGGGCCTGCTGCCCTATATCGTGAAGTAAGGGAGGCAGTCCGATGGAAGTGATTCTGCTGGAACGCGTCGAAAAGCTCGGCGCCATCGGCGACGTGGTCAAGGTCAAGGACGGCTTTGCCCGCAACTACCTGCTGCCGCGCAAGAAGGCGCTGCGCGCCAACGATGCCAACCGCAAGGTGTTCGAGGCCAATCGCGAGCGGATCGAGGCGGACAACGCCGCGCGCCGCACCGAGGCGGAAAAGGAAGCCAAGACGCTCGACGGCGTTTCGGTCACGCTGATCCGCCAGTCGTCGAACACCGGCCAGCTCTATGGCTCGGTCGCGGTTCGCGACTTGGTCGACGCGCTGGTCGCCGACGGGCACAAGGTCAACAAGAGCCAGATCGTGCTCGACCGTCCGATCAAGGCGATTGGTCTGTACGAGGTCAAGCTGGGTCTCCACCCCGAGGTCGCGGTGACGATCAAGGTCAATGTCGCCCGTTCGCCGGAAGAGGCCGACATGCAGGCGCAGGGCGTCGACGTGATGGCGGCGATGTTCGAGAAGGACGAGGCCGGCTTCACCGAGGATTACGATCCCAATGCCGAGCCGGGCGAGATCGCGGCGGAAGCCGCCCCGGCCGAAGCGGAGACCGAAGCCGAGGGCTGATCGTCCGACGCCGACGCGATACCAAGAAAAAGGGGCCGTCCGGCGATCCGGGCGGCCCTTTTTCATGCTTGCGAGAAAATGCGTTGAGGGTTCAGGGCGCCATGACGCACGCGCTGATGACCGCGCCGAGCGGCACCAACGCCAGGATGATCGGCAACAGCTTGTTCATCGGATGATCCAATCCTCATTCATCTCGCAGCAACAATGCCGCATGAAGACAAAGGTTTCCGCGAGGCGCTCCAGGATTTTTTCGCCGATCACGCGGAACAATCACGCTTTTTGCGTGCAGCTGCCCCGGACCGGTCATCCCCGGTAAATCTCGCGCGCGCTAACCCCGTCAGCCAGCAAGCGCGCGGGCGGGGTTCGGATGCGGCAGGGTTTCGGCGTCATTGGCATCGCGATCGGCGCGGCATGGCTGCTCGCCAACGCGCCGCCCGGTGACATCGAGCGCGCGATCATCGCGGAACTGAATTTCGCGCGGGCCAATCCGCGCGATTATGCCGAAGAGCTGCGCGACTATCGCGGGTATTTCGAGGGGCGCGTGGTCTATCCGCCCGACGATCCGGAGGGACAGTCGACGCGCGAGGGCGTGGCTGCGGTCGATGATGCGATCCGTTTTCTGGAGCGCCAGCCGCCCCTGCCCGCGCTCGACGACGCCCGCATCCTCGATCTTGCGGCGCGCGATCATGCCGACGATCAGGGCGCGACCGGCGCGATCGGCCATGTCGGGCGCAACGGATCGACCCCCGGCGATCGCGTGCGACGGCGCGGCGGCGACATCTATGTGGGGGAGTTGATCTCCTACGGCCAGCGATCCGCCCGTGCCGTCGTGCGCCAGCTCATCGTCAATGATGGCGTGCCGGGGCGCGGTCATCGCCAGCTGGTCTTTTCCAGCCGCTATCGCTTTGCCGGGGCGGGGTGTGGCACGCATCCGCGCCAGCGCACGGTGTGCGTCGTCAAGCTGAGCGCCACGCCCGACGGCAATCCAGTGCTGCCGACCGGCGGCAATTGACGGTCACGCCCGTCCGAACAGCTTTTCGATGTCGCCGTGCGCCAGCTTGATCCAGGTCGGGCGGCCATGATTGCACTGGCCCGAATGCGGCGTCACCTCCATCTCGCGCAGCAGCGCGTTCATTTCGGCGACCGACAGGACGCGCCCGGCACGCACCGATCCGTGGCACGCCATCGTCGCCGCGACATGGTCGAGGCGTTCCTTGAGGCTCAGCGCCTCGTCATAGGCGGCCAGTTCGTCGGCGAGGTCGGTGACGAGGCCGGTCACATCCCCCTGCCCCAGCATCGCCGGGGTCGCGCGGACCAGGACGGCACGGGGCCCGAACCGCTCCACCTCCAGCCCGAATGCGAGCAGCTCCGCCGCGCGTGCTTCCAGCCGGTCGCACGCGATTTCGTCGAGCTCGACGACCTCGGGCAGCAGCAGCGCCTGACGCGCCACCCCGCCATCCGCCATCGCGCGTCGCATCCGTTCGAGCACGAGACGCTCGTGCGCGGCGTGCTGATCGACCAGAACCAGCCCGTCGTCGGCCTCGGCGACGATATAGGTGCGCGCCACCTGTCCCCGCGCGACGCCTAGCGGGTGCACCGTCGCGTGCAACGGTGCCGCATCGGCGGGTTCGGCGCGCGCCTGGGGCGGCGAGGCAAAAAAGGTCGGCCGACGATCGGCGACCGCATGGCGCGACGCGGCATTCGGCGCGTCCCAACCGGCCAGCGGATCGGCCGACGACGTCGCGGGCATCGATGCCTCGCGCTGCCACATCGCCATGGCGCCCGCATCCGCACGCTGGGCGCTGCGGTGACCCGCCTCGTCCAGCGCGCGCCGCAGGCCGCTGACGATCAGGCCGCGCACCAGCGCGGGATCGCGGAAGCGCACCTCGGTCTTGGCCGGATGGACGTTGACGTCGACCAGTTCGGTCGGCAGGTCGAGGAACAGCGCGACGACGGGATGGCGATCGCGCGCCAGCATCTCCGCATAGGCGCCACGCAAAGCGCCGACGAGCAGCCGATCCTTCACCGGCCGCCCGTTGACGAACAGATACTGGTGATCCGCCACCCCGCGGTTGAAGGTCGGCAGCCCGGCAATCCCGGTCAGGTGCAGCGCCTCGCGCGCCAGGTCGACCAGGATGCTGTTGTCGGCGAGCGCCCGGTCGGTCAGCGCCGCGACGCGATCGAGCCGGCTCTCCCCCGCCTGGGTGCCCAGCACGCGGCGACCGTCATGCTCGACCGAAAAGGCGATGTCGGGCCGCGCCATCGCCAGCCGGCGCACGACATCCATGCTGGCGGCATATTCGGCGCGGGCGGAGCGCAGGAACTTGCGCCGCGCCGGCACCCGCGCGAACAATCCCTCCATGCGCACCCGCGTTCCCGGCGGCAGCGCGGCCGGCCCCTCGCCCGTCAGGACGCCGTGATCGACGATGCGCGACCAGCCCTCCGCGCCGCGCACCCGGCTTTCGATCGTCAGCCGCGCGACGCTGGCGATCGAGGGCAGCGCCTCGCCGCGAAAGCCCAACGTCGTGACCGCGTCGATCGCTTCGTCGGGCAGCTTTGACGTCGCGTGGCGTTCGAGCGCGAGCGCGATCTCGTCGGGGCGCATGCCGCAGCCGTCGTCGGCGACCTCGACCAGTTCGGTGCCCCCCGCCGCGAGCCGGATCGCGATGCGCGTCGCCCCGGCGTCGATGGCATTCTCGACCAGTTCCTTGAGCGCGCTGGCGGGGCGTTCCACCACTTCACCGGCCGCGATGCGATTGACGAGATGTTCGGGCAGGCGGCGTATTGACATGGTCGTTGCTCTAGCCCAAGCGACGGCATCCCGCGACCCGAATCCGCCAGTCTTCTCAAGGCCGGAGATGTCCGGTTTTTGGGATATGGGCTGATAATTTGTGCGAACTCCCGCGCAGCATGACGGCGCGGACCGGAACGGAACGACGATGGTATTTTCCCGCTTCTTCAAATTCATGTCGCACGACATGGCGATCGACCTCGGCACGGCGAACACGGTTGTCTATCTGCGCGGTCGCGGGGTGGTGCTCAACGAACCTTCGGTGGTGGCGGTCGAAACGCTGAACGGGGTGCGCCGCGTCAAGGCGGTCGGCGACGACGCCAAGCTGATGATGGGCAAGACGCCCGGCACGATCGAGGCCATCCGCCCGCTGCGCGACGGCGTGATCGCCGACATCGACGTCGCCGAACAGATGATCAAGCATTTCATCCAGAAGGTGCACGGCCAGCGTCGCTTCATGCGCTGGCCCCAGATCGTGATCTGCGTGCCGTCGGGTTCGACCAGCGTCGAACGCCGCGCGATCCGCGACGCCGCCTCCAACGCGGGCGCGAGCCAGGTGTGGCTGATCGAGGAACCGATGGCGGCGGCGATCGGCGCCAACATGCCCGTTACCGAACCGATCGGCAGCATGGTCGTCGACATCGGCGGCGGCACGACCGAAGTCGCGGTGCTCTCGCTGCGCGGCCTGGCCTACTCGACCAGCGTGCGCGTCGGCGGCGACAAGATGGACGAGGCGATCGTCAGCTATGTGCGCCGCAACCACAACCTGCTGATCGGCGAAGCGACGGCGGAGCGGATCAAGCAGGAAGTCGGCATCGCCAAGCCGCCGGCGGACGGCATCGGCCTGACCATCCACATCAAGGGCCGCGACCTGGTCAACGGCGTGCCCAAGGAAATCCAGATCAACCAGGGCCAGATCGCCGAGGCGCTGAGCGAGCCGGTCGGCACGATCGTCGAAGGGGTGCGCATCGCGCTTGAGAACACCGCGCCCGAACTCGCCGCCGACATCGTCGATCAGGGCATCGTGCTGACCGGCGGCGGCGCGCTGCTCGAAGGCATCGACGAAGTGCTGCGCGACGAGACCGGGCTGCCCGTGTCGGTAGCCGAGGATCCGCTGACCTGTGTCGCGCTGGGCACCGGACGCGCGCTGGAGGACCCGGTGTTCCGCGGCGTCCTCATCTCCGTCTGAGAAGGCGCTGAGCAATGGCGCCGCCGCGGGATCGGCGCCCGGGTTTCTCGCGTCGGGCGCAATATGGCGTATTCATCGGCTATGTGCTGCTCGCGACCGGCGCCGTGGTCGGCGCGGTGCTCCTGCTGCTGTCCAGCATCAGCCCCCAGGCGCTGTCGTGGCCCCGCGGGGCGTTGCGTGAGATCACCGTCCCCGTTTCCTACGCGGCTGGATGGGTATGGAACGGGATCAGCGGCGTGCCCGCGAGCATCGGCACCTATTTTCACGTCCATGGCGAGAACCGCGTGCTCCGCGCCAGGCTGGCGCGCGATGAGCAGCTTGTGTTGCGCGCGCGCGCGCTGGTGGCGGAAAACCGCCGCCTGAAAGCGCTGCTTGCCGTGCGCGATCGCGCTCCGGGGAGCATCGTTACCGCGCGCGTGGTCAGTTCGTCGGCATCGAGCACGCGTCGCTTCGCCACCCTGAACGCCGGATCGCGCCAGCGCGTGCGCGCGGGCCAGCCGGTGCTGGGCCCCAACGGCCTGATCGGCCGAGTAATCGAAACCAGCCTGAACACGGCGCGCATCCTGCTGATCATCGATCCGGAGAGCATCGTTCCGGTCCGCCGTGCGCGCGACAATCTGCCCGCGATCGTCGTCGGCCGTGGCGACGGCCTGGTCGACGTGCGCAGCGCGAGCGTCGCCAACGCCCCCCTGCTGGCGGGCGACACCTTCGTCACCTCCGGCGCGGGCGGCATCTTTCCGCCCGGCGTGCCGGTCGCCCAGGTGCTGAGGTCGGCGCGCGACAGCACGACCGCGCGTCCCTTCGCGAATGTCGATGCGCTCGACATCGCAATCGTGCAGCCCGCCTATTTCCCGGAGGCCGCCGCACCACCGGCACCCGCGGGGGCGACGCCGTGACCGATCGTCGCACCGCGCCGTGGGAGAGCGATCTGCCGCGTCGCACCGGCTGGCGGCCGCCAGCGTCGATCATGGCTGGATCGGCGCTTACCGTGCTCCCCGTCGTCGCATCGGTGCCGCTGCTGCCGCCCGCCGGGCTGCTGATGCTGCTGGGCTGGCGGCTGACGCGCGCGGACCTGCTGCCGCGCTGGGCGCCGCCGCTGCTGGGCCTGTTCGACGACCTGCTGAGCGGTCAGCCGCCGGGCAGCGCGATGTTGTTGTGGGCCCTGTGCGTTCTGGGCATCGATGTGCTAGACACACGCCTTGTGTGGCGCGATTTTTGGCAGAATTGGCTGATTGCGGCGGCAGCCATCGGGTTTTGCCTGATCGCTGGGCGATTGCTCGCGACCGATTTCACGGCGCATGTCGATAGCTGGCTGTTGATCCAGATCGTGGTGTCGATCGCCTGCTTTCCCCTCGCCGCGCGGCTGTGCGCAGCACTCGATACCCCGGCGCGCGAGCGATGAGCGGCCCGGTCAAGATCGTCACCGAAGCCGCGCAGGCGTTCAGCTTTTCGCGCCGGGCCATGTTCCTGACGAGCGCACAGGCCGCCGTCGGCGTGGTGCTGGCCGGACGGATGGCGTGGATCTCGGTGGCCGAGAACGAGCATTATCGGCTGCTCGCCGAAAGCAATCGCGTCAACCTGACGCTGGTGCCGCCGCGTCGCGGCTGGATCGTCGATCGTCACGGCGCACCCATCGCCAACAACCGGACCGATTTTCGCGTCGACATCATCCCCGATCGTCTGCCCAAGGACGATCGGCCACGCGTGCTCGGGCTGCTGCAGTCGGTGCTGGCGCTGACCGCCGACGATCTGGAGAAGGTCCAGACCGACCTGAAGCGCGCCGCGGGCTTTCAACCGGTGCCGGTCGCCGAAAATCTCGACTGGGAACGCTTTGCCGCGGTCAGCGTCCGCCTGCCCGAATTGCCGGGCGTGGAACCGACGCGGGGTTTCGCCCGCAACTATCCCGGCGGGGCAGCGGTCGCGCACCTTGTCGGCTATGTCGGCGCCGCATCGGCCGAGCAGTTCGAGAAGGACAAGGATCCGTTGCTCGTCACGCCGGGCTTCAAGCTGGGCAAGGACGGGCTGGAAAAGATGCTCGAGCCCCAACTGCGCGGCGAACCGGGGGCCAAGCGTGTCGAGGTCACCGCGCGCGGGCGGCTGGTGCGCGAGCTCGCCACCCGACCCGACCGTCAGGGCCAGACAGTCAAGCTGACCGTCGACCTGGGGCTGCAGGAATATGCCGCCCGGCGGCTGGGCGAGGAATCGGGGTCGGTCGTCGTATTCGATTGTCGCACCGGCGGCATCCTGGCGATGGCGTCGATGCCGGCTTATGACCCCAACAGCTTTTCGGACGGGATCAGTCGCGCCGAATGGGGCATGTTGTCGCAGGACGACCATTTGCCGCTGACCAACAAGTCACTGCAGGGCCTGTACCCCCCAGGCTCGACCTTCAAACCGGCGACCGCGCTCGCGGTGCTCGGCGCGGGTATCGATCCCGAGCGCACCGTGTTCTGTCCCGGCGGCTATCAGCTCGGCAATCGCCGTTTCGGCTGCCTGGGGCGGCACGGTTCGGTACGCATGCACGAGGCGATCGCGCGCAGCTGCAACACCTATTTCTATACCATGGGCCGCGAGGTCGGGATCGAGGCGATTGCGGCCGCGGCGCGACGGCTCGGCTTCGGGGCGGAACATGCGCTCCCGGTACCGTCGCAACGTTATGGCACCGTGCCCGACGCCGCGTGGAAGCTGCGCAAATATGATCAGAAATGGGGGGTCGCGGACACGCTCAATACCTCGATCGGCCAGGGCTATGTGCTGGCCAGCCCGTTTCAGCTCGCGCTCGCCTCGGCACGCATCGCATCGGGCAAGATGCTGACGCCGCACCTGATCGTCGCCGACCGGAAAGCCGATGGCCCGCTCGGCGTGCCGGCCGAACATCTGGCCATCATCCGGTCGGGCATGGACGAGGTCGTGAACGGCAACGGCACCGCCGTGCGGTCGCGCCTCCCCTTTCCCGACATCCGCATGGGCGGGAAGACCGGCACCGCGCAGGTCCGCCGCTTGAGCGCCGGCGCGCGCGGCGGATTGAACGTGCCCTGGAAGTATCGTGACCACGGGCTGTTCATCTGCTTCGCCCCGGTCGACAATCCGATCTATGCCGCCGCGGTCGTGATCGAGCATGGCGTCGGCGGATCGCGCGCCGCCGCCCCGGTCGCTCGCGACGTGCTCACCTATCTGTTCGACAAGCAGAAGGCGCTCGACATCCTCGCGCCCCTGGAAGCCGAATGGGGGGGCGACATCGGCGCACGCATGGCCAAGAAACAGGCGGCCTATGACGCGGCCCGGGCCGCCGCGCTGGACCCGGCGGCCGCTGCCGCTGCAGACGCCGCTGCCGGTGCGAGTCCGGCCGCGCCGCGCGTCCCGGGGGCGACACCGTGAACGCGCTAACCTATGTCCCGCGTCCGGTTGCGCAGCTACCCTGGCGCGTCATCCTGCTCGTCCTCGCGATCGGCGGTTTCGGGCTGGTCGTACTCTATTCGGCCGCGGGCGGCAGCATTTCCCCCTGGGCCGGACCGCAGGGGATCAAGTTCGCAATCTTCATGGCGATGGCGCTCGTGCTGTCGCGCGTGCCGGTGCAGTGGTGGTCGATGGGCGCGCTGCCGCTCTACGCCGGGCTGATCCTGCTGCTGGTCATGGTCGAGCTGCTCGGCGCGGTGCGGGGGGGCAGCCAGCGATGGCTCGATCTCGGCTTCATCCGGCTTCAGCCCTCCGAGCTGATGAAGCTCGGCATCGTCCTGGCGCTCGCCAAGTTCTTCGATCTTCAGCCACCCGGCGAGGCGCGCAAGCTCACGCCGATCCTGGCCGCGGGCGCGATGATCGGGTTTCCGGCCGCGCTGGTGATGCTCCAGCCCGACCTCGGCACCGCGCTGATGATCGTGGCCGGCGGGTTGACGGTCATGTTCCTGGCCGGCGTGCCGCTGCGGCTTTTCATCGGCGGGGCACTCGGGCTCGCGCTGGCGGTGCCGCTGGCGGTCAATTTCCTGCTCCACGATTATCAGCGCAAGCGTGTGCTTACCTTCCTCAACCCCGAAAATGATCCGCTCGGCACCGGCTATCACATCAGCCAGTCGAAGATCGCGATCGGATCGGGCGGGTTGTTCGGCAAGGGCTTCCTCAACGGGACGCAGAGCCATCTCGACTATCTGCCCGAAGGACACACCGATTTCGTCTTCGCCACCATGGCGGAGGAATGGGGGCTGATGGGCGGGCTGTTCCTGATCGTCGCGTTCCTCCTCCTGATCCGCTGGGGCGTCGGCGTGGGGATTCAGGCCTCGACCCGATTCATGCGGCTGACCGCGGCCGGGCTGGCGACGACGATCTTCTTCTACATGGCGATCAACATGGCGATGGTGATGGGTCTGGCACCGGTCGTCGGCATCCCGCTTCCGCTGGTCAGCTGGGGCGGATCGGCGCAGATGACGGTCCTGATCTGCCTGGGTATCCTGATGTCGATCGATCGCGAAAACCGCTTGGCGCGCACCCCGCGCTGGTAGGTCGCCCGAGGCCGGCACGATAATCTGATTTCGGGCGTTGCATTGCCGATCACGCAATGCTAACGGCCCGCCTTCCGACGACGGAAGCGGCATCCGCCGCCCCCGACCCCGGCATGGACGCATAGCTCAGTTGGTAGAGCAGCTGACTCTTAATCAGCGGGTCCTAGGTTCGAGCCCTAGTGCGTCCACCACTTTCCCCCCTACTTTTCAATCAGATACTAGGATCGCCGGATCGGGCGATTGAGAGCATTTTTGTGCTAGGTAGCTCTCTAGGTAGCAGCGCGCTAATTCGGCACTGCGGCTACTCAGCCTCCGCACATCAGCGTTCACGGTGAAAGATTCATGGCCTGCGCTTTGTCCGACTGCGCGTGAGCGAGTCGGCGTTTCACCTCTCAGCCAGCGCGACTGCTACCCATCTTGCTCCGCACCAGCATCGCACGCTGGGATGGCCGCTTAGAGCCTCAAGCAGCGCGGTGTCATAATGACAGCTAGGCCACCCGAGCTCCGATCCAGATCACCCGGCCGACAATATCGACGCCTTTGCGCTGGATGCCCTGCCAGCTCGGATATGCAGGGTGGTCGGTAAGAACGGTCAGACGGTTCTTCGTTGGGTCGATCGCTATTCGCCTTACGAAGATTTCAGAAGACCCACGGATGGCGTAAAGGCCTTCTCGCACGCTCTCCTGGAAGCGAACTCGGCTAATCATAACCTCGTCGCCATTACGGAGGGTCGGCTCCATCGCCTCACCAACAATTGGCAAGATTGCGACACCGGCGGGCTGATCACACAGCCGACCGAGCCATGCCGCATCAACCAGCCGCCATTGTGAGCGTGAATCGTTACCTGTCCCGTTCAGCAATGGGACTTTTACTATCGAACGCTGCCCGACTGTCGGCCCCTCCTTTCCACCGAGCATCTCTACGGGCACGTCAAAATGCAATGCCAGCAGCGCTATATCGCTTTGGTCAAGGCGGGCTGGAGACCCTCGTTTAATGAACTGCTGGATGTATGCCGAGTTTCGCCCGAGGAGGCGCGAAATCGATGCGTAGGTCTCTCCTCGCTCGCTGATTAGGCCATCCAACGCCTCCCGCGGCTCCATCCTATCGTCTCCTTCGATTTCCTACCTTTCTATCACACGCCGGAGGAACAATCCTAGTCGGACAGCCCCGACAAGGTCAGTAGGGCAAGCAAAAGAAACAAACGTCGTACGGAAGCACAATGCCACGGCACCTGCGCTACTGGGTCGGCCTCGACGCCGGCCACTTGGAGACTGCGGTCTGCCTCGTCGATGCCGAAGGAAACGTTTTCTTCGAGGCAATGACTGAGACCCGCGCTGCTCCGATAAGGGATATCCTTCGCCGGTTCGGCGTTGAGCCTGTCCAGTCTATTACGATCGAGGCCGGTGTCGGCACTCAGATGGTTCGGGATCTCCGATCGTTCGGTTTTCCCGTTCAAGTCGCCGACGTTCGCAAATCAAGCAAATTCCTGGCGATCCGACGTCAAAAGACAGATGCGAATGATGCCAAAGGTCTCGCTGAGCTTGGCCGACTAGCGCAGTCCTTCGGTCCCCATGTTTTCATCAAACCGGTGGAGCACCAGGACATCCGGATAATGATCAACATCCGTCGAACCCTGCTAAAGCATCGAGCCAGGACGGATGCGCTGCTCCAGTCCATATTCAGATTGCACGGTGCCAGTATCAAGCTCCTGAATGGGCGAGGATCGCTCGCAGCTGAAGTCGCTAACCAACTCAGGCTTTTGAGCACCAACGGCGTGACGATCCGCGTCGATTTGGATCCCCTGGTCAGGATGGGAGAAGATCTGCGCTCTCATATCTGGGATATGGATCGAAAGATGCGCACAATGGCCGCCAGCATCCCGGTTTGCGCCAGATTTCAGACGATTCCTGGCGTTGGGACAATCACAGCGCTGTCATTTTACAGCGCCGTCGGAGACCCGTACCGCTTTAGAAGCAATCGAGATGTCGGGCCTTATCTCGGCCTAACGCCCAATCTGTATCAATCTGGCGCCACCGCGCGCCGCGGCCGGATCAGCCGCTACGGAAACAAGCTGACCAGGTCGCACCTAATCACGGCAGCCACCGTGCTGCTTCGCACAATCAAAACCGAAAGTTCATTGCGTACTTGGGGCCTCCGGCTGGCAACAAAGATCGGATTTCTCAAGGCTCGCGTTGCCGTCGCGAGGAAGCTCGCTGTGATCATGATGGCAATGTGGAAGACGGGCGCCTCGTTTGATCCAGACAAATCGAAACCGCGGTTCCTCCAGCCGGAGGAGGCAGGCTTGGACCCCGTACGTATTTCTGGGACCAAGATCCCGTTGTAGGTAATTGGGCCAAGCCTGCCGTCTGATCCCGCTGCCAGGGGCCTTCTGTAAAGGGTCAAACCTTACGCATTATCCGCTAATTCAGCGATAGGGCATCAAGCATGACACATTATGTGCCCATGGGCACCAATGCGGGCCGAACAGCAACGCCGCCGATCGCTGCCATGTATCGGCCGCGACGTTAGTTTGAGAGCGCGACTGCCGGGAACGCCAGTTTACGCGCGAGAGTCTCAATTTCCTCGCGCCATGCCAGCTTTTCTAGCCATGATCGGCGGATCGACGATGCGCCGTAAATTGCGCCGGCCAACTGCCCGGCAATTGCGGCAGTAGTGTCGGCATCGTCACCGAGGTTGGCTGCCAACAGCACGGCGTCGTCAAAGCTCGTCGCGTTTGCCACGGACCAGATCGCTGCTTCGAGGCTGTGCGCTACGAATCCGCTGCTCGCAATCTGATCGCGTGCTTTCCCGCGCCAGCTACCGGCCATGATTGGACCGACCTCAGGTCCATATTCACCCGAGGGAACCGCCAGAGCATCCTCAAAGCTGGCACCTAGGATAGCCGCCCGCAAGACCAGAGCATACGCTTCACAGGCCTCGAGGCACGCATCTGCAGCGTGCGTGGTCATGCTCTGTCGGCGGGCTACTCGTGTCACTACTGCGGGATCTTGCTGTATCCCCCAGATCGCGACTGGCGCGAGCCTCATTAGTGAGCCGTTGCCTGCCGAGTACGGATCGGTCGAGCCGGCAATCGGGTCGCCCGTTTCCTCGAACCGAGCAAGGGCCTGCCGGGTTGCGATCCCGATATCGAAACAACTTCCCGTGGGACTGAATGCGCCGTTCCTCCACCAATCGACAAAACGCAGTTGTGCTTCTCCCGGCTCAAAAGCCGAGCCCTTGGCCGCGCTGGCGAGGAGAGCTTCTCCGAGCGCCAGGGCCATGGAAGTGTCATCGGTCCATGTCCCCGCATCCAAGCCGAACGGCCCTCCCCCGACCATGTCCGTGATGTGGGCATAGCTGTCGCGCGGCTTGAACTCGAGCGTCGTCCCCACAGCATCTCCGACCGCCAGTCCAACCAAACAGCCATAGGACCGATCGTAGATGCGCTCGATCTCTCGCAGGTGATCTTCTTGTGCCTTCGTCTCAATTGCGCCAGGCCTGACGCAGCGAACGTGAGCGATTGCACTGCTAGCGTCAGCAAGGCCAAGTTCGACTAGCAGCCTCGCTGCCACAGTACCGGCCCGGCCGAGCCCGCCGCGGCAGTGGATGAAAATGCCGTTCCCGTTGATTAGCAAGCCGCGCAACCGAGCTCCGGCCGTCCGCCATCTTTGCTCGAATTCCTCGCCAGGTGCCGTGACGTCGGGGATCGGCAGATGAAACCATTCCATCCCGCGCGCAGCAACCGCAGTCTCCAGATCTGCCACCCCCAGCAGCGCGATCTCGTGCTTCTCAATCAGAGTGACGACTGCAGCAGCCCCCCACCCCCGCACCGCGTCCAGATCGGCCGCAAGGTCACGCTTCCACTCAAAGCCAGCGAGCGCAGGCCCTTGCTTTCCTGGACAGAACGATAGCCCAATCCTACCTCGCGCAGCAGCGAGTGTCGGGATCCTGATGGGGTCGGTAATGCTTGTGCGACAGTTTTCGGTCATTGAGTCCCATTAAAGCAACCATCCGACAAAAATGGTCGCAGTTAACCTTCTCAGAAACGAAGCTCTCCGATCTGGTGATCATGGCCGTCACCAAGTTTCATCCCTTTTCGAGCTAACGCCCACTGCGCTTACCCAGAAGAGGTCGCTTCGTGTCCCAAAGGGCTTGCTCAAGAAGCTCGAGAGTCCATTGATCCATCTGGGGTGAGAAAAACCAAAGCGATACCTTCACGTCCATCGGATAACCCCTCGCCCATTGGTTCAGGCGCATCGCATATGTGTCTACCCCCCCGATAAGACCGAGGTGTTGCGCAAACCTAGATGGAAATGACTTTGAGCTGCCTACATACAGTGAGGCGGGATTCGGTTCATCCAATAGGCGACTGTATCGTAGTTTTCGGCCAGAGTGTTCACAATGCGATGCCCGTTGCTTAAACTTGCCCTTCATTGTGCCGTAACCAGAACCATCTGTCAGCTCAAAGCAGTAAATTACGGCTGATCGTGCACTGCATTTTTTTCGCACACGATCCAAAACTTCTTTCATCCCATCTGGATCAGATAGTGCAGACAAATTAAACTTGAATTGCTCATCACCAATCGGGGCGGATTCTTTCAGATTGCCCATCGCACGAGCGAGATTCGACAATGCCAAAGCCCGACAGGTACTGAACTCCATGACTAAATTCCCTGCAAATTATGTGATAGGACATCAGGCAAATTCTATCGAAGCTATGAAGGCGCCCCCGGCGAGAGATTTAATGCGAGCGCTCGGGCAGCATCATGATCAAGACCAAAATGCTCAATCATGCCCTCGAACAAATGAGGTTCAGGCTGTCCAAGCGCGAGACGGTAACGGACCAGCTCTTCGCGCAGACGCTTGAGTTGGAGCTCGACGCGGCTAAACGGCACTGCAAATGTGACACTGACCGGCTTGTGATTGGTAGGCGACCACCAGCGCTCTAACCCAAGGCCCTCCCTCTTTGCCGCCCTTGCAGCGTCGAAAATTGCCTGAAAAGGGCTGGTCCAGGACTCGGCCGTCAGATTGCCGAATTTGTCAGCAAGAGCCCTCCGGACACCAAGACTTGCGTAGCGTGATACCCGGCCCTCTCGTTGTTCAAAATCGACAGGATCCCGGGGCAAGTCCCAATGAATGACTCGGTCACACCATACGTGAAAATCAAGCCCCTCCTGGCCAACGGATGTCGTTGCCAACACATGCGGCCAAAATGGCGAGTTGAAGCCCTTGCGAAGAGTGTCGGAGCGAAGCTTCTCACTGGCCTTCGACCCTGTATTGCGCCGCTCGGCTCCCATGTACGGTGCCGCAGCATGGACTCGAACTGTCCGCGTCCCACGAGTAGTCCTCCGCTGGACGCGCCCTGGCCGTCCAACAAGACTTTGGTTTAGAATATCGAGAGTTTCAGCATCACCTACCAATCGCGTGACTGCCAAGTGCTCGTCCAACGTTGCCTCGAGGCAACCATCAAGCAATGCCTGACGAAGTGCTTCGGGATACCCACCAGGTATTTTTCTGCGCCTTGCGCCCAAGACCACGGACGCGAAGTAGCGCTGACCGAGATATGGCCGAAGTTGTCGCCAACAGAAGTCGAACGCATCCGGAAGGAGATCTGACAGCTCCTCCTTCTGGTGCGGGTGCCTTCGGATAGTTCTTGCAACAATCATTCCCGGTGTGCCGAGCATCCAGTCGGCTAGACTAAGTATCTCACCCTTCGTGATTGAGCGGCTCACATTTTTGCGCTGCCAACCGCGTGGCTTTACAAGGCGTTTGAGCTGCCAAAGTGCTCCTGTAACCTTATCGCCACCACCGAGAATTCCCTCGATATCGAAGGCCAATCGCCATGGCTTTCGAGCAGGCCCAACTGGTGCAACAACATCAAAACCGTGCTGTTCGAGCCAGGATCTAAGGCCCTTTTGCGCAGCGCGGCGCACATCACTGACTTTAAGATGCCCAGATTTTTCAGGGTCAAAGGCTTCCGACAGTTTTGGGAACGGCATAAACATGGCGATGAGTGGCCATGGCGCTTTGGCATCCGGTCGGAGATAACTTTGCGTTCTAGGCTTGCCCGAAGCTTTGCGCGGACCCGAGCGTAACTCTACCTCGCCGCTCAGCCAAGATGCTACAGCGGGTGGTGTGCCGCGATATCTGCTGAAAAGCAGGGCTTTCCCGAACAGACGCTCACTTGAAGCAAGCTCAGCCCACCTTCCTCCCAACGACCACCAGGGGCGTGTCGGAGCGAGCCAAGGCAGCGTAAGCGCGTCAAGACTGAGCGTAGACGAGCCACTCCCGTTTGGATCGACTAGTGACCTTAATTGCGGGTGAGCCGGGCGATGCTTAGTCGATGCGATAGTTATCGATGGAAGGTCTGACCCCAGCGCTTTGCATATCTGATACTGGAATAGTGTCTCTGCAGGGTATGGAACAGATGACCACAGCGGTTGCACCCAACTGCGCGGAACTCTCTTAGCTTTTTTCGATACATCGACTGCATGGGCCAAATGACGGAATGTGATCAGGTCTCCAGCCTCGACTGCCGCAACATTCTCTCGCCGTTCAAATAGCTCTCCACTGATTGCTGTAGCTCGCTCAGTGCGGGCAATGACCGGGCGTAGGGCGGTCTCCAAGTTTTGCTTTGCAACTGCAACGTCAGCAAGCGCAGCCTCGATATCATCGCGTCTAGAAAGGGCATGATGGTGCGCTTCGATTGCCGCTTCGGCATCTTGTGCCAATCCTGCACCGAACTGACCGTGCAGGAAACGAACCAACTGAATGAAATGACTGTAACGCCCGCCTGGGATTTCACCGTGATCCAGCCGCTGAAGACGGTAGGGCGTCGCAGACAGCAGCAAGATAGCAGGTCGGCTCTCGTGACCGTCAATCAGCGCATCGACCAACTTTCGCTGAACGAAATGCCGCTCCTGTGCTAGCGGCTCCGCTCGCGGCAAGCCAGCTGGCACTATGAGATCAGCGTACCGGTGAAATTCATCCAGGATGAGGATGTCGGGGCGAGTGGCTGGGTGCCTCAGCGCGACAAGCGCGAGCGCAGCGCGGCAACGAAGGACCAACTCGGGAACAGAATTGCCCCAAGACTCAAGCAAATTCTGCAATCCAAGATCGAGCGGCTTTCCTGTCAGAGATGTCAGCTCTCGCAGGGCCACCTCAAACGGACGCTTAAGATGGGGAGGCGCAGGCTCGACGACAGCCGAAAATAACCGCCGCTCACCTTGCTTCTCTCGCTCCAGATCGATCGCGCGTAGCCTCTGCCAAAGCTGCGGCGCGACTTCCTTGAGCAACCCGATGATCAGATCGCGTTCAGCGGCGCGACCAGTCCGCTGACCAGGCTTCCACCCAGGCAAGCTAGTATCCGGCGTGTAAGAGTAGACCCGAAAGGAAGATTCCTGTCGATCTGGCTTCTTGCGCAATGCGAGCGAAAGCCGGTCTTCTGGGCTAGGCCAGTCAGGCTGTAATGCCCTAAGTTTTGTGAGGTTTTGTGATGCGATGTCGAGATTTGGGCAAAGATATACTATGTTCAGAGTGCCATTTTTCCGGCGCTGAAGTTCTGCCGCGATAGCTTTTGCTGATACAGTTTTTCCCAAACCGACCTCATCCGCAATGAGGAAGCGCCTGCTCCCATCGTCACGGATCAGAGCATTCACTGCAGCATCGACCGTCATTTGCTGGAAACGCTCGAGGGTCATTTTGCTTCGCCGATTGCGCAACGGATCGCAGTCCAAAGCTGCTCAATCTGGGCCCATTGCGCTATTGCGGCAGCGTCCCGCTCGTCCTCCGAAGCCTGGGCCAACTCTGCACCGAGAGCCTTCAAGGTATCTTCGAGACGCTCTGCCCGCGTCTCAAATTCACTGGGGTTACGCGCCCATGCAGCTAGAACCTCCTCAATGGCCAAGGGCAGAGCATCGCCTGAACCGGCGAAACCGGACCCTGCCCAGCGCCTATGGCCAGTCCACGTTGTTCCCTCTGCACCAACTATCCCTTCAAGCTGCGCACGAACCCAAGCGCTGGCACCGGCGATGCCGATGTAAGCTGCGGTGGCAGCTCGATCGCGTGCTTCCGCATCGTGTTCGGGGAACGAAACGGACTGCGCCCACGTGCGAGGCGGGCAGTCATTCTGCAGGCGCTCAGCGCGGAAGCAGACTAGAACAGTTTCAAGTTTCAGGGGTAGCCCACCTGGTACGAGCAATACCGATCTTTGGCCAGGTTCCCAACTTGTGACCGCATCCGGCCTCGTCAGCAGCCAAGTCTGGAGTCGATGTTCCGAGAGAAACTGATCAAAGGAGGTGTGACTGTTGAGTGTCAACCCTCCACTGCCCCGGACGATTTCCAAACTAGCCCCAACAATGGTCCTGATAGCATCATCAAGCTCTCGCTCCGCCGCACGCTGCTTTTCTGCGTTAGCATCAAGTTCAATATTCTCGAGCTTAAAGGGCGCAGCATCCTCGATGTACGAAATGAGTGCTTTCGAAACTTCAGGTGGAATGTCGAGCTCAAACAACACCTCGGCATTTGGGCCGTCCATTCCGCGCTTGGTGAGATTTGCACTTCCGATCCAAAGTCGGTTCGTGTTGCCCTTCTGTCGCAGAAGCAATTTCGCGTGAATGCCAGCAGGATCGGCTTCTGAAACATCGTCAATGTCTGTGGATGCGTCCGAAGCCTCGACTGATATCGGAACATCGAAGGTCGGCGGCCGATCAACCAATAGCAAAATGTCAGATCGGGCCCGCAGCTTGATCGCGGAATCGGTGGTCGTCAGTAATGAGTTTTGCGTAGAGCCTACGAACGCGGAGCAGCACGCATCATCAACGAATGGACTAATCGCCACCGTGCGCGTTGCGCCTCGTAAGCCAGTGATGAATGGCTTCAACTCACCTGCTCTGCGCCATTGGATGCCTTGAAGTTTTACGTCCTTAGGTGCGTTCCATCGAACCGACCGCAACTCGTCTTTAAAGTCTGCGATCCAGCCAATGGGGGATAATAGATCTTCTGCCATCGAAGCGATGGACGAAGCGATGCTCGGAGATCGAGAACTACGTGCACCCCCAGCCCGGCCGACCAACAATAATCCTGCCTCTCTATCTTGACCACCAGTCAGGTTGCGACTGCCAAGCCAGAGCCTCCATGTTACGAGCTTTTTGGGCCCCAAATAGCGGATGAGTGCGAGTTTTGGGTGGTAAGACGCCCCACGCGGGGGTTGAACCGGGTGAAGACGGCGGTCTAGCATGTGAAGGACGCCGAAATGGCGCACGGCAGGCTTCAACCGATCCGCTTGAAAGACGATGTCAATGCGCGGCGCTACGTCATTCAACGCGTCAACGAAGCTGAGCGGACCGGCTTCAAGCTCTTGCTCACCTGCCCGGCTCAGCGACAAGATTAAAGCTGCAACAGCAACTAAATCGAGCGAGTAAGTTGCAAAAGCCCCGCGATCGAGCGTTTGGTCACCCGTTGGACGCAGCCCCTCGAACACGGAATATGCCGCTTCGCGTTCAAAACCAGACGCTGTCATCTTGCCCCCAGTTGATCGAGAAAGCCTGTAATCCGATCCCATCGATACGATAATGGGACTGGCTCGCGCGGCCACCAGTTCGCCCGCCTGTCGCCGCCACTTCGAGCGAGCAAGGCTCGCCCCGGCTTTTGGGCCTCCTCTCTCGACCTATAAACATCTTCGAGCACCGAAATTTCGCCCGCACCCTTAGACAACCAAGCCTGGGTTGCCTCGATCAGCGGAATCAGCTTGCTTGCCTCAGGGACATCCACGAGGAGTCCTAGCCGATCTAGTTTGACAGCCTGTTCGCCATGCTGCTGGACAGCATCATCAAGCCATCTGCGCATCGTGGTATTTGCATCTGCACTAGCGTCCTTCATTCTTTGGACGAGCGCAGTATGAATCGCTCGAGAAATCGCCGCCAATGATCCCGCACATGCTGCTCGGCGAAGACTAACCTTTTCGTCTTCGTCGCACAGTGAGAGCACCGAAGGGCTGGTAATTGACGTGGGCGTAGCGCCTCCACGTTCAGCAAGCCGATATAGAAGTGAACGGCGTCCAAGCGCATCTCGCGGAACCGCCCAGGCACGGATAATGCGCCCCGCCTCGTCGTTTTCTTTGTCCAGATCGAATGTAAGCGGTTCAGACTGGTTGCGCCAACGCGATGGCACGGGCGGCGGATCGGAGAAGATGGACTTTGCCTGATCGGGGTCGACCTCAGGACGTCCATGCTTCCCGGTTAGATCCGGCCAACGGCTATGCAGCTCGCCTCGGCCTGGCGCGTCTCTGCCAACCGATAGTGGCCGAACGATCCCCCAAGTGCGCATTGCATTCCAGTAGACGGCGCTTGGCTTTACTACGGGAGAGCGACCCACCCGAAGCACGCGCCCGCCGATGATTCCATTTCCATCGTCGTTACCATAGTGGCGAAGCAGTTTGTGGCCGGTTCGGTCCTCAATGCGATCCAACTCCGACTTCTGAAATGCCTCTCCACCAAACCGCTGCTGTAACTCGAGGTAACTCCAGCAGACAAACCAGATGTATCGCAATTTCGTGTGCTGCACCGATGTCCCGGGGAAAAACCGATCGGCATAGCCAAAATGGATCACGCCAAAGCCTAGTTCATCTCGGGTACCGTCAGGACCAAACTCCGCCAAGGCGAGTTCAGCTGTCCTGCGTTCCTTTTGCGATAGCCATACCCAACCAAGTTGTGGTTCCAACGTCCCCCACTCCAATTCGCGTTAACAAGCCCGGACTTCAGAATCCACGACCGACCGTCAATTCACCAGTCTCTGTCCAGAACACGGCCGCCCCATGCACAACCTTGCCTCCCCTTTGGCTGACGGCGTCGATGTAGGCTGCTAGCTGTGGCCAATAGCTTTCGAAGCGGGCTGCGTGGTCAGCAATCGGGCCACTCTTATGGTCAACAATCATGAACCCATCCGTCCCCTCCGCGATAAGATCGACAATGATGCTCTGACGTCCTCCATCTGGCAGTGCGATGTCGATTGGCTGTTCGATATGCAGGCGCGGATAGCCAAGCTCCGTGAGGATCTGACAAAGTGCTTGAGCCTGTTGTCCGAGAAGCTCGACCTCAGCGCCGGATACTCGGCAATGCTGGCTTACCCTGCCCCGCAGATCGGGTCGGCATAGCAGGATCCGCAATGCCTCGTGGACTGCAGTTCCCTTATCCGTTGCCTGTGCGAGATCCGATCCGGTGAGCCGCACACCCGCTGAAATCGGCCGGGTCTCAATTTGCGAAGGCAGCGGCCGAGTGGTGGCGATTGTCTGGGAGGGACTGATGACCGGGGTAAGCTGGCCGATAGCTCGCCTTTCAATGGCAAACCTGGGTTCGCGGTCACTGCTCGCCAACCAGACTGTGCCTTCCATATCGAATGATGCCGGGATCTCCTTGTCACAGACAGTCATGCGTGACGGGAAGTTCGCCGAACCGACAGTGATCTGATTGCCCTGCAATTTGATGCCACAGGCGTCGTTCAAAAGACGGCGTGCCGTAATCGGCAAGGGCGGCTCGACCTTCTCGTCGTCCTGCGGCCATTCGATGATCAGGCGATCACGCGCACGGGTCAGAGCGACGTAAAGCAATCGGCGCGCTGTTTCTTCACTCTCGGGATAGAGCTCATGGAGAAAGCGGGCCGTCGCCTCTGGCGCAGCAAAATCAGGAGCATAGGCAAGTGTCGCCTGTTCGATCACATGATCGAGGTCGTCGAATCCAGGAAACTTTGTGCTGAATGTCCCAGCACGAGGATCAAGCTTGTGGTCCAGACCGCAGACAACCACGACCGGCCACTCCCGCCCCTTCGAGGCGTGCCAGGTTACAATCTCGATGCCATCGGCCTCCGCGCCAGCGGGATTCGGACGGAGATCCTCACCCTTCAAGCCGACCTTGTTCTCGAGCCACCCAAGGAAAACGTTGGCACTCTGGCCATAGAAACCGGAGGCTTCGCGCATATCCCGGTGTGCATCCAAGAATGCCGCCGCTTCAGCCTCGAAGCGAAGAAGGTCCGCTCTCATTTGGGCGGGATCGTCAAGCCGGTCACACCAGTCTCGCAGCCCGGCAACCTGAATCACCTGATGGACCAGTCTGTCCACCGGCGTCGCAAGCGAGTCAGGCCAAAGTCCTTGCAATGCCATGAGTTCTGGTGTCGCAATCCGACCGTCGCAGGCCAGAGCGCCAAGAGCATCGCCGAGCGGCGTTGCGCCCGGGCCGAGCGTTGCCGTGCAGATCGCTGCATGGTTGTCTGCCGGATCCACGGCGAAGCGAAGCGCGAAGCATGCTGCCTGAACGATCTTGCTTTGCCACCAGCCTCCTTCCGCAACGCGGACCGGCAAGCCCAGGGCCCGCAGCGCGGCCGCATAGCTCGCGCAGTGGCTGTGCGTCGGGCACAGGATGGCAACGTCCCGGGGCTCCAGATCGCGCAAGGCCTTGGAATGCCTGTCGACGATGGTCACCCGATCATCCGTCAGCAGGGACAGGAGACGATCAGCGATGAAATGCTGGGGCTTTCCGCCGGAGCGGGCACCGCGCTTGTTGGCCAGCTCGATGACCTCCAGAGCAGTGTCGTGTCCCGAGGCATTCTGCGCGGCAAGCGCCGTATAGTCCTCACCGAAGAGGCACGGCCCCAGTGCGTTCACAAAATCCATGATGCGCGGATCAGAGCGCCAGTTCCGGTAGAGCGGGCTGGTTTCAAATTGCTGTGTAAGGGCGACAGTCAGTCGCGGATCCGCGCCCTGGAAGCCCATGATCGCCTGCTTGGTGTCGCCAACGATCAATGCGC
The DNA here is from genome assembly GCF_022496715.1 of Sphingomonas sp. SFZ2018-12. Lineage (NCBI taxonomy): Bacteria > Pseudomonadati > Pseudomonadota > Alphaproteobacteria > Sphingomonadales > Sphingomonadaceae > Sphingomonas > Sphingomonas sp. SFZ2018-12. The sequence goes on along the minus strand of NZ_WTFM01000001.1, from coordinate 1,067,053 downwards.
GTTTGGCCTTGCGGGCCAGCGCCCACAGAAAGGTGAACTGGATCGGGTTGGTGTCCTGGAACTCGTCGACAATGACGCAGTCGACCTCGTCCATGATGGCGCCAAGCACGGCGGGCTTTTCATCGAGTATCCGCGCAGCGTTGGTCACCATGTCGCTAAAGTCGATGACGCCGAGCTCGCGCTTTCGGGTCTCGTAGTCCGTCATCGCCGACTGTGCGCCTTCGACGAGAGCGCGCGCATGCGAAACCGCATCCTCGAGCGGTCCGGGGTGAAAAACCAGGTTGTCAGCCGCCAGCATGACCGCAGATGCAAGATCGTCGTAGCCGTCAGGGGTCGGACTGCCGCGCATCGACAGACGCAGGCCCCGCAGCTTCTGCCACAGCCGCCAGTCTGTACCGCCGGATGCGAGCAGCTGCTGAGCCTGCTTCAGAGCGCGGAAGTTCTCGCGGAATGCTGTCTTGGCGGTGGCACTACCAGCATCGTCAGCGAGCGAGCGAGGAAAGGCCTGAAGCAAGGCATCGACAGTCTTCTGGAGCGCTGCAGCCAAAGCCTCAGATTTGCCGATAGGTGCACCGTATCCGGTCCGGATGGATGCCTCGACAAAGTCGGCCATCGCCGAATCGCTGCCTCGCGGACCGAGCGTTCGCAGCAAGGCGATGACGCCGAGCAACTTCTTGCGGAAGCTGTCCTCTGCGGTTTCGTCGGAGGAGAAGCTTCCTTGATAGCCAAGGGCGGCGAGGTTTCGGGAAAGCTCGCTCAATGCGGGATTTTCTTCGATCGAGCGACGGATCAGCAAGTCCTGCTCGTCTTCAGCGATCAGACGCTGCTGCGGAGATGAACCCGATGCGAAGGCGTGCTCGATCAGCAATCGGCGCCCCAGCCCGTGAATGGTGGAGACATAAGCTCTCTCGACAGCCAGCGCTGCCGACAGATTGCTGTCCGCAATCAGAGCGCCCCGGATCCGCTGCCGCAACTCCCCGGCGGCGGCTTCTGTGAAGGTGACGGCGAGGATCTTCTCTGGGCGAACCTTGCCGTCCCTGACCCATTGGGTGAGGGTTTCCTGGATATGGTGCGTTTTGCCAGCCCCGGCGCCTGCGGGCACAATCGAAAGTTCAGTCATCGAGTTCGTCCGGGAGGATTACAGAAGGAGCGGTATCGTCACGCATGAATGCGGTGATCAACGGACTGTCTTCGAGAGCGTAAGTGCCAAGTGCGGCGGCTTTCTGGAAGAATTTGGCGTCTGCCGTGGTGTTCGTTTCGAGCCGGCCAGCCTTGAGGGCGTCGAATCTCGCCGAAATCAGAGCAAGTGCATTCACGGCGATGTCACCTGCGACGAGTTCGACATCAGTGCTGTCAAACACCTCGATGCCATTGAGAAGGACGTTGCCGTCGTTGAGCGTGTGATAGGCAACCGCCGGCTGTTTGGACCAGCCGTTCAAGGTCTCGCCAATGCGAACGACAGCTTCGTGGCTGCGCTCATCGATCCGAACGGTCATGCGCCGATAGAGATCGACCTGGAGGTCCCAGCCCTTCTGCAAGCGCTGTCTGCGGGTTCCGGAGCTGCTCCTCTTGTAATCGACGACGATCGGCTGCCCATCGGGAAGGCGAAGCAGGCAATCCGCTTTGCCATGTACGGGATGGTCAAACAGAGTTCCGGAGAGCCAGAATTCGTTGCCCACGATCTCGGCGTCGAGGGATTTCAGTACCATCGACCAGTGCTTGGCGGACTTGGTGATTTCCGCCTCCAGCGTGTTGCGTTCGACAGCCCAGGCCGACGTCTGCAGGAACGGCGCAATTGCACGAATGCGTTCCAGAAGAAGCTCGGGCACCTTTTCTTCGATCACTTCGTCGGACGGGTGGTCCTTGCCCGGCGGGAAGAGGCGTTCGAATACCTCGTGGGCGAGAGAGCCGCGCAGCATGACGTCAAGCGCTTCCGGCTGCCAAGAGACGTGCTCGGCGCCGAGTTCAGCCAGGACCCAGGCCAGCGGGCTGATGAGGAGCTTTTCAAGCCGGCTCGGGCTCTGCGCTCTCGGGGTGCCATCATCCTTCTTGCGCAGGCTCAGGAGATCGAGATCAAACTCATAGTGCGTTGGCACTTCGACGGGCTCGAGGGGGTCGAGCACTAGCCGCGGCTTCCAGGCCACCAGCCTGTCCCAAATCGTACCTTCACTATGCGTGAGCGGTACGACCAAAGATTCAGGATCATCTATGCCGGTGATGAGCCGGGAGATGAGTGGCAAACTTGACGAGGCGGAGAGAAAGCTGCCGCTGCGATCGCGTTCTGACAGGAGGAATATGACCTGGTCACTTGCGGCTCCAATCTGCCGCGCGAAAAGGTCGAGCGATGCATCGAGCTGCTTGGCCTGGGACGGGAGCTGCAAGCCGATCGTATTTGTGATCGCCTCAACCTCGCTGTCGAGGAAGAACGGATTCCCCGAAGGCGGGGGCGGATAGGCACCGTCGTTGAAGCCGAGGATGAGAAGTTTGCGAAACTGCCGCTTAGGCATTTCATGCGCCAACATGACCGAGATACCGCCCAGGTAGTAAGGTCCACGTGGGCAAGGCGGTGCCTGGTATGCTGCGGCCAATTGGATCGCCTTTTCAAGTTCCGCTTCGGCGGCATCATTGGCGTTGCCGAGGGCGGCCAAAAGGCGCGAAGCTAGCTGCTTCGCCTCAGCGACGTCGGACGCAAGCAACTCGTCCTCACTGAGCAATCGCAGGAAGGAACGGATTTGCTCCTTGAGCTGACCGTTCGTCGTAGGTGACGCTGACCGGATCAGCGAGAAGAGCGCAGCCTGCTTTCCGTTCAAGTCTTGCACCAACATCGGCTGAAAATCGCCGGCCATGACCGCATTTGCCAAGGCCGATCCAACATCCGGGGACCAGCACAGAACGGGGGAACAGTATAGCGAGGCGAGCGCCATGGCGGGGGCAGGCCGCCGCCTGCACTGCAGGAAATGCAGGAGCGCTTCACTCCCAACATTTCTTCGATCCGGCGCAGCAGGAAGCGATGATGCCGTAAGGCCCGCCTTCGCGAAGGCTTCCGACAGGTAATGCGTATACTCCGGCCCCGATGGCAGGATGATGCCGATCTCGCTCGCCGACAAAGTTCGATCCTCGGCAAGCCAGCGCTGGATGATGGCGGCGGCGGCTTCGCATTCCGTGAGTGCATCGCGGACGGAACAAACCGCGAGGCTGTCGTCCATGGGTACCGTTGGCGCCGACGGATCAAGCAGATGCCTTTGGACATGCCCGGCGAGGATCGATTCAGGCGCTCGGCACGTCTTGGGGGCCGAGACCAGGCGGACGTAATCAATATCGCCCTCGTCCAGCTTGCCGTGGTGACTTTCGAGATGCTCGAGCACAGCGCGCTCGAGAGATGTCAGCTGGGTGCTATTCCGATCCCAGATCACCTGAAGCGACTGCAACGCATCGCCTGCCTCACAGGCGAGGAATGCCTTCAATATCGCCAATTCGGACGGAACGATTGCTGGATTACCAAACCAAAGATCCCGTAGCGCCTCGATATGGGTGCGCGCCCTCTCGCCAGTTGCCAGGGCCTCGGTCGCAATGGATCCAGGCTCGAGGTCCCGCGTGGCCATCATCAGATGGCGCAACATTGCGGCAACAGCCGCGGCTGTCTGTTCGGGGGCGACAGTAAAACTCTCCGCCCATGGGGCATCCTTGCTCTGCGCTTCAAGAACCTCGCGCAGCGGCATCTCGGCACAATGAGGCAAGGCATAGAGGCTCGCCAGGAGCTGCGGACTGAGCGGCATGCAGCTCGCAAATGGCGCGTGGCCGATCCGCAGATGGCAGTTCTCAAACATTCAAACTAATCCCCCGACGACTGTCACACCGCGCCCAACACGCTCTCTGCCCATCAGCTACGACAATTTCGGTCGCAACATTTCCTGAGCCGCCGCGAGCCGCTGCTCCATCGTGTCCTGCAATGCCGCTGGCCCCTCGATCACCAAATCGCCCGCCCATCCAAACAGGTGATTGGCGAGCTCAAAGAGCCCTCCGGATCGAAATCGCACCAGCAGCTCCTCGCCATCATCTTCGAATTGCTGATGCGGGTGGAACCGCCATGCCCGCGCTCGCTCGACCGCATGCGGGCGGACCCGCAGCACAATATCGTGATCTTCCTCTTGCCAGATGCCGAAGCTGCGGGACATCCAGGCGTCGAGATCCCAATCATCCGGTGGGCAACCGACGATCCCGCTATCTCGAACGTTGCTCATGCGATCGAGCCGAAATGTGAATGGGGGATCATCCCGGTCAGGCATTTTGCCAAGCAGATAGGTGATGGGGCCATGGATCAGGCCGTATGGGATGACCCGCCGCCATGCTGGCGCAGCAGCCCAATCTGGCTGATAATCGAAATCCACACAATGGGCGGCAAGGATCGCTGACTGGATCGTTGTCAGATCCTCGGGCGAAGCGATGACGGCTGGCCCTGCCGCAACGCGGGATCGCTGCAACCGGGTGAGCAGATCGAGGTCATTGTCCAGCCGGCGCCGCTCAGCGCTGTCAAAGGCGATCTTGATCTTGGAGAGCAGCTTCTCAAGCGCTTCGGTGTTGGCTGTGCCCTCGATCCGCCCGGCTTCGACCACTGCCTGGAGCGCGGCGACTTCGGCAGCGTTTGGCCTAGCATAGGCCCGGCCCGGGCTATCCTTGATCCTGAATCGTTTGATGCGCCCATCGACGGCTTCGTCCAAGTCGAAATGAATGAGTATGACGTTGCGAAGTCGCTCGACAGTTCGGCGATTCACCCCAAGCAATGCAGCCATCTCATCGAGCGACAAGCCTTCGATGCTTTGCGTCAACGCATGCACGAGTTTGAGTGTACGATCGAGGTTACTGAGGCGCTTTGTCATTACAGCCACTGCTAACTGCCTGTCCTGCAAGCGCAAGTCGCATCACGCACAACCCCCAAGTTATACGACCATATTTGTCGCACCTCTGTGTTTGAAATCTCCACATGGAACCAGAACTCAGGGAGATTGCGCGCAAGATGGCACGTCAAAGGGCAGCACAGGCGGAATTCAGCCAGAGCGAGCAGGGTGAAGCAACGCATTTCGCTCACGCTGCTGCGCGCGTTTTGCAGGCGTTGAGTGTCAATCAGGTCAAGCGGTGCGGCGAGGATCTGATCGACTTGATTGACCGCGAGGTGCCTGTTGCTGCGTTAAACAAGCTCACCAATCGGGAAAAGCCTTCAGTGGCGGAAATGCGGGCTGTCGCTCGGCAATTGGCAGCGAAGCGCGCCGTGCCAACCCAGTTGGACAGCGTGTTTGCATGGGTCGGCGAGCTGTTCGGCCTCGATTCCGCTGAGGTCACCATCCTCAGCATCTTTGCCCGCTGGGGAAAATTTGACTGCTGGCGAGAGCTCGTGCGCCGGGCACCCATCTCATGCAGCAACCTCACCCCGAGTGCTGTCGCCCAACTCTCCGGTCTCGCCGGCAACACCGTCGACCGAAAACTGATGCCCGGTGCACAGCTGTTTTCCTCGCGCCTGCTGCATGACGACCGCGACGGAGAATACAGCCTGAGCCCCCTGCTCAGGCGCCTCATTCGGGTCCACGCGGAAAGCCGGACCGAGATGCTACGCTGGCTCATGCCCGAACCGGAGCGAGGGGGATTGCTCTGGCATGACTTCGAGCACCTCGATCCATTGCGGAGTATCGCTCTCAAAGTCCTCACGAGCAAAGAGCCTGTCAGCATCTTGCTGTTCGGGGAGCCGGGCACCGGCAAAACCGAGTTTGCGCGCACCCTTGCCACAGAGGCCGGAAGCGGCGCGATCTTTGCCGGTTTGAGCGACGATTTCGGCAACGAGCCCGATCGCTCTGAGCGCCTCGATCATCTGATGATCTTGCGGGCGATGTGCCGTCATCACCGCGACAGGGTCATCGTCGTCGATGAAGCCGACGATGTCCTGATGATGAGCGAGCGCAAAGGCAGTTCCAAGCAATGGATTAACCGTCTCGTCGAAGCACCGCAGGTTCCCACGATCTGGATCGTCAACCAGCGTTCGCGATTGGACCCCGCCGTCCTGCGACGCATGACCCTTGCGATCGGCTTCGATCGCCCGCGTCTGGCCGTGCGAGAGCGAGTAGCCCAAAGGTCCGCTGAAGCCGCATCGGTTGACCTCAGCGATGCTGAACTGCGTGATATTGCTTGCCTGAAGGCGCCCCCTGCCGTGGTGGCTGCAGGTATGAAGGCTGCCCATCTTGCCAATGGCGGGGCAGATGTCGCGAAGACTGCGATCCATAGCGTCATGCGCGTTCTGGGACAGTCCTGCACGCCGGAAGCGTCCGGCTGCTCAGTCTACGACCCCAATCTGTCGCGTGCGGACACGGATTTGTCTCGCCTTGCTGAGCGCCTTGCCGCCACCCCAGACCGCGGTTGGAGCCTGCTTCTGTCTGGGCCTTCAGGTACTGGCAAATCCGCTTTTGCAAGGCATCTCGCCCAGGTCATGGGATTGGAGATCGAAGAGCGGCGCTGCTCGGACCTCATGAGCCCCTATGTAGGTGAGACCGAACAGAACATCGCCGAAGCCTTTGCCAGGGCGGCAGAGCGCGGCGCACTGCTGTTGATCGACGAGGTCGACAGCTTCCTGTATCGCCGCGAGGCGGGTCAGAGGAGCTGGGAGGTCAGCCAGGTCAACGAGATGCTGGTGCAGCTCGAACACCTCCGCACTCCCTTCGTCGCGACGACCAATCTGGCCGATAACCTTGATCCGGCGACACAGCGCCGCTTCACGATCCGTTCGACGTTCAATGCCATGACACCCGCTCAGGCCAGCCAGCTTTTCAAAGCCAGATTCGGAATCGACTGGCCTTTGGAGTGGCCCATCCACCATGGCCAAACCCCCGGCGACTTTGCTGTCGTTGCGCACCGCGCAAATCTGCTGGCGGAACGAGATCCTGCTGTCCTGGTGCGCTGGTTGCGTGACGAGATTGAAGCACGCGGCGACCGCGCAAGGGGCACGATGGGGTTTCACATCCACTCGGACACTGCGCCACCCCGACGAGCAGAGCGGTTGGACGAAGCAGCATGAAACCGAGAGAAGCGACCTGCGTCAGTCGACCACAGGATAGTTCGGCATCGGCCACCTGTGTTCCGGGTTATCCATCATCAGATCGATGAAGATTGGCAGCAGGCAACCCAGAATTGAGGCACCATCCCTCACTTGATCGCGATTGACATCGCTGTTCCAGGTTGCGCCGCCATGTACCAATTGGTTCCTCAGGACATAGAGCCGATCGAACAAGATCGAGAGGATCCGCGCGGTGTCATGATCGCGCAAGGCATGCTTGATCGCGGTTCGGCTGCGTTCAAGCTTCTGCTCCCAATCCGCGTGGCCAGCGGCCCCATTCTGGTGCTGCCAGAACGGGTGATAGACATAGTGATTGTCCAGCAACAGCCGTATTTCCTGACTGAACCGCTGCCAAACAGCATCGTAGACCCGGTGGCGCGCGTCGAACTTTACCAAGGTCGAGAAGAATGCCTGGAACAGTCCGCGTTCGCCTTCCGGTGCAGAGCTACTGGCTGAAGCCTCAACATCACCGGCATAGGCCGCGTTGAACCCGATCCAGAGAAGAATGAAGCGGACGTCATGGTCCTGATCCTCAGCTTCCGCACGCCGAAGCCAGGATAGCGCGCGATGAACGCGCAGTGCCAAGGGGGTCTGAAAGCCTTCGCGCAGCGAGCGCTGCTTCTCTTTCAAGGCTTCGGGATGGAGAGAATTGCCAAGGGGGTAACGGTAAACCATTGGCACAGCTTAGCGCTGGAAATCCTAACCGAATAGATCACAGCGACATCAGCTTGGAATTTGGGAGACGGCGCGGATCCATTCATCGATCTCGGCTTCAACCCAAACTGCGCATTTCGGCCCCAGCGATCGCGATCTCGGGAACCGCCCCTCGCTCATACGCTGATAGATGGCGGAGCGGCGCAGTCCGACGCGGGCGATCACTTCCGGCAGGCGCAAAAGCCTCGCCGGCGGCGCTGCTTCGGGCGGTTGAGGCATGTGCATTTCATCTGGTGTTGCATGCGGCATTGTTGATCTCATTTGCTTGGGTTCGGTCCCCTCCGAACTCTCAGGCTACCGCGACAGTGACATCGTGATGTCTCGGCCCACGAAATCATCGATGTGCTTGGCAAGCATTCGTGCCACGAGCTGTGAGGTGCCGTTGGCCCACCGAGGCCGCAGATCCTCAATCCGTCGCCCCAGGGTCCGCTGAAGATGGACTGGGAGGCTGGTGAAGAACTCTTCGAGAAATTCGCCCATCTCGCCATGCATCCACTCGCAAGCGAGCTCTTCTTGCCCGGCAAGAGCAAGGATAATGGTCGCGCGGGGGTGCGCTCCACAGGCGGCGAGCACTAGTGCCGCTTCGTCGAGCCCGATAGGCCGCTCGCCACGCGCTACGCGAAGCAGGGTCTCGCGGTGCATCCCACATTCACTGGCAATCCTGTGGCGGGGTTTGCCGCCGGCATCGATCGCATGGGCGAGCACGCGAGCCAGACTTTGATTAGCCGGTCTGGCAACGGTGGTTGGATGGTGCATGGCTGTCTCCTTGCATCTGCACTGATGCGATTCGCAGGCATATCGCGAAGCATCCCATGTAGGAAAATGAAAAGAACATACATGGAACATCTCGTTTAGAGGCGAATCAGTTCCTCTATCCGAGTCGTCGCCAAATCCCGGCTGCCGTGACGGCGTTAACCGACACAAAAAGACTGAATTTACGTCCTTATCGTCGATTTTATGCGTTGAGCTGGAAAAGATGCGTCCGCATCCTTCCACCTCCAGACGGTATTGCCGCTGAACACTTTCCTACGAACATTTCCTAGATGCATGTGGAACACACAGCGAACGCAAGAACGCTGTGACCACCCCTCCAACCGGAGCTTCACATGCAGTCTCTCACCCTCCCCCGGCGCGCCAGCGTCAAGGGTCTCGGCAAGACCCTCAACATTGCCATCCCGGTCGCAATCGCGGCGCTTGCGGCGAGCGCCGCCTATGCCGGCGCTGACACGACCTTCACCCCTGCCCTCACGAAGTTCACCGACTTTCTGGAAGGCTCGGGCGGCAAGATCATCACGGTTCTCAGCCTCGCTGGCGGCCTGATCGGTCTGGCATCCGGGCGTTTTTCGCTCGGCCAGGTCGCCGTTCCGGTGGGTGTCGGCATCGGTGTCGGCACGGGTGTTCCGATCGTCACCTCGGTTGTGACCGCGGTCATCTGAGCGCGGCAAGGGAAGGCGGCGTCGCCATGGCAGACCCTTACATCATTCCTCGGCGGCTCGATGACCCGGAGCTTATCGGCTTCTGGACCATCGACGAGTTCGCGGGAATGCTGGCCCCCTTCACCTGGGGGATCCTCACCCAGCATATCTTTATCGGCATCATAGTCGCCTTCGGCGCCTGGTTCGCATTGCGAAAGGCAAAAGCAGGACGCGCCAGCTCCTGGGTAGCCCACGCCGCATACTGGTATCTGCCTGCAGGATTTCTGGGCCTCAAGGCAACGCCGCCTTCTCACTGCCGACTACTCGCCGGTTGAGGGGCACTTCCATGTATTCCGACATATCCCACGAACGGCAGCAATCGCTGCTGCGCCAGCGGAACCTCTTTGCGCTCACCAGTGCCGGCCTTGGCCTTGCACTGGTCGTCGCCGGGAGCCTTGCCGCCACCCGCGACCGCGAAGTGGTGCTGGTTCCGACTGTTCCCAAAGCGCTCACCGTGAGCAGTGCCGGGGTCGAGGCCGATTATCTCGAGCTCGTCACCCGCGATGCGGCCCTTGTTCTTCTCAATCGCAGTCCGGAAGGCCTCGATTACTGGATGAATGAGATCCTGAAGCTGGCAGATCCCGCAAGCTATGGCCGCCTCAAGGCCGAGCTCGTCCGGATCGTCGAAGAGCAGCGGGGCTCGGATGTCACCCAGGCATTCGTGATCCGGTCGATGACTGTCGACCCGAAAGGCCTCACCTCGGATGTGACGGGCACGCTCAAGACCTTCGTCGGCGCGCAGGTGATTGCGAGTGACGAACGCCGCTTCCGTTTCAGCTGGACTTACCGCGGCCTGCGCCTGGCGCTCTCCGGGTTTGCCCAGCTCCCCCCACAGGACAAATCGAAGGAGGCCCAGTGATGGCTTACCGAAAAGGGACCCATACACGGGGTCTACTTCTGAGCGCGGCCGCGCTGCTCGCCGTAGCAACTACCCCCGCCCATGCGGCCGACCAGTTCAAACAGGGCGCCGATGGCGCGGCGATCGAATGCAGCGTTTCAGCGCGAGAGCTGACCCGCTTCGCATTGGTCGACGACCAGTTCGCCAGCGTCTCGAAGATCTCGACCGGCACACCCTACAACGACTTTGCAGTGACCAACGAGCCGGTGCGCGGCGACATCTATGTGTCGGTGCCGGAAACTTACGCGGCACGGTCGATCAGCTTTTTCACCACCACGAAGAAGGGCTTCGTCTACAAGGTCGCGTGCCGGGTTGAGCAAATTCCGGCGACCCAGGTCTTCATCACCAACCCCGCCATCGCGAAGAACCGGGCGGCGGATTGGGAAAGCCAGACCCCGATCGAGACCAGCGCCGTCAGGCTCATCCAGGCGATGGCCAATGACCGGACGGTCGACGGTTTCGAGGTCCGCCAATCGACTGCCATACCCGCACGGGTCGGCGATCTCGAAGTCCAGCTCATCGCTGATTATCGCGGCGCCAGCCTCACTGGGAAGGTCGTCCGCATTCACAATCGCGGAGCGAAACCCGTGACGCTCGCCGAACGCGATCTCGCACCGCGCGACACGCTCGCCGTCTCGATCGCCGATCCGAAGCTTGAGCCCGGGGCCAGCACGACGGCCTTTGTTGTCGGCGCAAGCGGGGAGACCGGCAATGACTGATGCAACCCATACGCCAAGCACTGCCCCTTTGCAGGCCGAGAGCGCGGCATCGTCCGAACTTTCCGGGCTCAACGCCCGCACCGCGCGCCGTCAGAAGCTGCTGCTGGGGTCGCTGGGAGCACTCGCCCTCATCGGCGGAAGCTGGTTCATCCTTGGCGGCGACGACAAAGACAAGACCGGCGATCCCAATGCGGCGCAGACGATCGACACGGCAGGCCTGGTCAACCGCGACCTGTCGCAGCGCGAGTTCGTCGCGACCTACGGCAACAGGCTCGATGCGGTCACCCGCGAGCAGAAGGCGCTGAAGGATGGGAGCGTCCCGCGGACGGAGATCGAGGCGCAGCTCGCCGCTCTCAAGGCCGAAAACCAGGCCATGCGGGTCGATGGACAGGCCGCGATCGATGCCATCTCGGCAGAGAACGCCGAGCTCAAGACCCGGCTTGCTGCGCAGCCTGCATCACCGGCACCGGCTGTTCTGCCACCGGCTTATGGGCCGCAGGCAGGCGGCTACGACGCGCGAGCCCGTTCGTCCCAGTCAGGAGCTGCGCCCACAGGGGGTGATCCGCAGGGCGGCATGATCTCGTCGCCTGGCGAGGTGAAGTTGATGAGCTTCAGCTCCGACAAGGCAGCGACCAATGGCCTCCGCGTGGGCCGGCCCGATGCGCCACCGGTCGTCGTCGAGGATTCGCCCGATTATCTGCCGCCCAACTCCTACGCTCCGGCACGCGTAATCGTCGGCGTCGATGCCTCGGCAGGTGTCGCCAGCCAGACCGATCCGCTGCCTGTGGTGCTTCGGATTACCGGCCCTGCTCGTTCGGTGATGCAGAACGGAAGGGTGCTGACCACCCGAATTCAGGGCTGCGTCGTCAACGGCGCGGCACGCGGGGATCTCAGCAGTGAGAAGGTCTATGTGAAGCTCGCCCGCATGACCTGCGATCAGCCTGGCGGCAGGGTCGCAGTGAGCGAGGTCAAAGGCTTCATCAGCTTCGCTGGCAAGTCCGGGGTCCGCGGCCGTGTCGTAAGCCGCGAAGGCAGCCTCGTCAGCCAGGCCCTGCTGGCCGGGATCGTCGGCGGCTTTGGGCGCGGCTTCTCGGCCAATGCCAACAGCGTCTTTTCCGGCGTCACGACCAACCCCGACGGCAGTCGCTCCAAGCTATCGGCCGGCGACATTCTCGGCGGCGGGCTTGGCCAGGGTGCCGCCGATGCGGCCGACACGGTCAGCAAATACCTGATCGAGCGCGCCGAACAGTACCAACCCGTCGTCGAGATGCCGACCGGCATCGATGTCGAGATCGTGTTCCTCGACGGCGTCTACGTGAGGAACTCCCAATGATTGAAAATACTCTCCTCGAGCAGGACAATCGTCGGCGCCGCTGGTTGCGTGCCAGCGCCGGACTGGCGGCCATCATCGCCGTGTCGGCTGCGACGGGGTGGGGTGTGGCAAGCCTTGCTGCCCCCGCTGCCGCTCCGGACACGGCAAAGGTTCGAGAGGCGCTCAAGCTGCGTCTGCCCAAGACGCCGATCGACGCAATCAACTGCAAGGGCCTTGGCGGCCTGTGTGAGGTCGCGTCCAAATCGACGCTCTTCTACGTCGATCGGGCCGCAAAATATCTGGTGATCGGCCGGGTCTACGACATGGAAGCCCGTCAGGATCTGACGGCTGCCCGCTTGCTTGCCCTCAATCCGGACTTGTTGGCAGCGGGGGCAGCGCGGCGCAGCAATCCTGAAACGCAAGCGGAAGGCAGCCCGAGCGCAGCCGCAGCGTCAGCCCGGAACACCCCGCCGCGCCATGTCCCGCTCGGCAATCTTCCCGCCAAAGGCGCGATCACCTGGGGTCCTGCCAACGGTCCGCGTGTCGTCGTCTTTTCGGACTTCCACTGCGGCTATTGCAAGAAGCTCGAGGCCGAATTGAAGGCGATCGGAGCGCGGGTTGAAGAGCGGCCGATCTCGATCTTCGGGGCGGAAAGCCGGCGCGATGCCGAACGGGTGCTGTGCTCGCCGCGGCCTGAGCTGGCGCTGCATATGGCCTATTCGGGTCTCGCGCTCGCCAATCCCAAACCCTGCGACACGAGCGGTCTCGATGCCAACGAGGCCTTCGCGCGAGCCCACGGCTTTGGCGGCACCCCTGTGATCGTGCGCCCCGCCGATGGCGCCGTTCTCGAAGGCTTCCGGCCTGCCGCTGTGCTCCGGGACTTCCTGCGCGCTGGCCCCTCCCTGGCCCCCACCCCTGCTCCCAAAGGATAGACCCATGCTTTTTCCGACACGTCTCCTTGCCTGCGCCTGTCTGGCCGGCCTTGCCAGTGGCTGCGCCACGTTCGGCACAAACGTCGAGGGCGATTTCACCTGCCGCGCGCCGAACGGCGACTGCGCACCGGCTCACGTTATCGATGCCAAGGCGACGGACAATCTGTCGAACGGCACACTGCTCCATGCTGACGCGCGGCAGAGGTCAGGCGTCGTGGATGCCGACACCAGCCGCACAGCGGAACGCACCTTGCGCGTCGTCTTCCCCGCTCATGTCGATGAAGCTGGAACGCTGCATGACGAAGCGGTCGCCTGGACCGTCGTCGAAAATCCACGCTGGGCCACCGAGCTGCGCCGCAAGGCGGGCGAGGGCCAGGGCGGATCCCTGATGCGCCAGGTCCGTCGGCAGCTGAAAGCCGCTCAGATAGCCCCAGCACCGGACGGCGCGGAGGGAAACTTGAGCGTAGCTGACGAGGCGTCGCCCTTCTCGTCTGCACGCGACGACGCGGGTCAGGCTGGCGGCATCTCGGACGCCGATGCCACCAGTCCCTTCAACGAAACTTCAGATGCCTCGCCGCTGGTCCTCCCCTCCACGGCGCGCGAGGCCGTTGCCGGTGCCAAGGCACCGGCGGTCGAGGGGTTCGACACGTTGCCTCCCCCGCGTGATCGAGCCCCTCGGCCTGAGGCGGGGCAGAGCACTCCGGTGTTCCCGAGCGCAGCGGCGATTGAAGCCGCAAAGGCCGCAATCCGCCCGGCAGTCAGAAACGGCGAACAGCCGATCGTCAGCACCTCGCAGCCCAAGGAGCCCAAGTGATGGCCGAACAACTCAAGACCGTCGTCGATCGGCTGCTCAGCGGATTGCTGGGTGATGCCGAGCACGCCGACAAAGCCCGCCCGCAGCTCATGGTCGACATGCTCTCCGACTGGCTCCCCTACCGGGTCTACGATCCGGCAACCCGCCTTTACTTCAACGCACGCTCGAAGGGCTTTGTCCTTTCGGTTACGCCGCTGATCGGAGCCGACGAGCGCACCGGGGAAATCCTAGGTCAGTTCTTCTCGGAAGGCCTGCCAGCGGGCGCCTGCCTGCAGGTGCTCCACCTTGCAAGCCCGCGCATCAGCAGGATCATCGCCCCGTGGTTCGCCCCACGGTACATTCAGGGCGGGGTTTACGAGGCGATTGCCCGGCACCGGGCGCGGCGGCTCTATTCGCTCGTCTGGGAGTCTGGCTCGCCGGATGCGCCCTTCCATGCGCGGCATCACCAGGTGATCGTCTCGGTCGGGGTGCCGACCTCCAAGTCGGTCAGCAACGAGGATCTCAAGCAGACCCGCGAGGGCCTGATGGCGATGCTCAAGTCGCTCAATCTCGGCGTGGTCGAAGTCGGGCCGGAAGCGCTCATCGCTGTAATCGATGATCTGACTTCGCCCACCACCGCTCCGCAGGACGATGCGGTGCCCTACAACCCGAATGATCCAATCGCATCCCAGGCAATCCGCCACGACATCGAACTGGTGGTGGCTGAAGACCGCATGCGGCTCGTGACCGAGCGTTTCCGCCCCACTGGCAAGGTCAATGACGGCGTGCCCGAGATCGGGACCGTCTATCCCGATGCCTTCGATGTCCGGCATTTTGCCGTACGCAACATGCCATCGCGCTGGGCTCCGTGGGAATGCGCGCGGCTGATCGGCGACCTGTTCACCGACAAGCTGCGCTTCCCCTGCCCCGCTGCCACCATGCTGTGTCTCGTCTATCCGGACCAGGAGGCGGCTTCGGCGAAGGCCGGATTCAAGTTCATGCGGACGACCAGCCTCGCCGGGACCCGCAGCGCGCGGTTCCTGCCTCGGATCGGCGAACAGGCCGCCGAGTGGCAGCATGTTCAAGCCGAGCTCCAGGAAGGCCGCCGTCTCGTGCGGGTCTTCTACGGTGTCACGACCTATTCGCCGCTGGGCCAGGGCGACCGCCACGAACGCGCGATCAAATCGATCTACAAGGCGGCGGGCTGGGACCTTACCGACGAGCGCTACCTCCAGATCCAGGGGTTGCTCGCTGCGATGCCGCTCACCCTGGCTGACGGGCTCGGCGCCGATATGGAGCGGCTGAAGCGGTTCAAGACCGTGCTATCGACGACCGCTGCCAATATCGCGCCCATGCAGGGCGAGTATCTCGGCAGCGCCCACCCCCACCTGCTGTTCGTCGGGCGGCGCGGCCAGCCCTTCTTCTGGTCCCCGTTCGAGAACGAGGCCGGCAACCACAATGTCGCGATCTGCGGCAAGTCGGGATCGGGCAAGTCGGTACTGCTCCAGGAGATGTGCGCCGCGCTGCGCGGCGCCGGCGCCCAGGTTGTCGTGATCGACGATGGCCGCAGCTTCGAGCACTCGGTCAAGCTGCAGGGCGGGCGCTTTGTCGAGTTCACAATTGCAGCGGGCTTCTGCCTCAACCCGTTCTCGATGATCGATGCGACCCGCGCCGCCGAAGACGAGGACTACCGCCTCGACTGCTTCGGGATGATCAAGGCCATCGTCGGGCAGATGGCTCGCCACAGCGCGAAGCTGACGGATACCGAGCGCGGATTGATCGACCGGGCGGTCAACCTCGTCTGGGCGGAGCACGGTGCGGCTGCCACAGTCACGACCGTCGGCGAGATGCTTGCCAGTCTCGGCCATGACACTGCTTCCGACATCGCAACCGCGCTCGCCCCCTACATGGCGGGCGGAACCTACGGCGCCTTCTTCGAAGGCCAGGCAAGCCTCGACCTCGATGCGGACTTCACGGTCTTCGAGATGTCTGACCTCGCGAGCCGGGAGGATCTGCGCAGCGTCGTGCTCTCAGCCATCATGTTCATGACCAGTCAAGCCATGACGCGAAGCCCAAGGTCACTGCGCAAGCTTCTGCTGATCGATGAAGCCTGGTCGATGCTCAAGGGCGGCTCGATGGGTGAATTCGTCGAAACCTACGCCCGCACCTGCCGCAAGTATGGCGGCGCGCTGGCGACCGCTACCCAGTCGCTCAACGACTACTACAAGTCCGACGGGGCAACGGCGGCGCTTGAGAACAGCGACTGGATGCTGATCCTCCAGCAGAAGCCGGAGACGATCGCCGATTTCAAGGCGAGCAAGCGCCTCGATATGGACGATCGCACCGAGACGCTGATCCGCAGTCTCAAGCGCTCCGGGAGCGACTATTCCGAGGTGTTCATCAAGGGGCCGGAGACCGAGGCGATCGGGCGGCTCGTGCTCGATGACTATTCGGCAACGCTCTTCTCGAGTTCGCCCCAAACCTTCGCCGCCATCGATGCCGAGATCGCGCGCGGGCACCAGCTCGCCGATGCGATCGAGCGCATCGCTCATCCCAACCGCTGACACCCCATCACCAAAGGATCCCTAATTCCATGCCTCTTACCCAAGTCACCCCGTTCGACCGGACCGACCCGTCCGAAGACGAACAGCCCGTCAGCCAGCCAGTCCAGACCTTGCGCTCGCGCATGGCCGATGGCTGCTACATTCTGCTTCGCGGCTGCCTGTTTCTCGGCTCATCCTACCTGATGGCGCTGGGCCTGCCGCTGCTGTTCTTCCTGCTGTTGTCGGGCGGCAATCCCGATGCCTTCTTCGCCCATGTCGCCAATCTCGGTGACCGCTTTCTGGCGGCCGACCTCGCACGGCGCGTGACATTCCTCGGCCAGTGCAAGCTCGTTCTGATCAGTCTCGCGACGCTAGTCGTCGTGTGGCGCATGCCGCGCTTCATCCGCGACCTCGACCGCGAACTTTCGGGAGAAAAGCTGTGAAGAACATTCTGGCAACATCAAGCCTGCGGGGGCGGCTTTCAGCGATCAATCTCACCGCTGTCGTGGTCGGCGCTGGCATGGTCGGTCAGGTTCTGTGGGGTGTCTGGGCGACGGACAAGCTGCTCACCCTGGAAAAACGCGAGGTCGTCACGGTCCAGCTGAGCCGGATCATGGGCGACCTCATCGAAGCCGAAGCGCGTGCCGGTCGGCCGCCTGAAGAAACCAGACTGCGCGTCCAGGCCTACCTCAAGGCCGTGGAAGCCTCGGTACAGAAGCTCGGACGCGAAGGCCGGACAGTTCTGGTTGCCGAAGCAGTGGTCGCCGGGAGCACGCCGGACCTGACCGGGTCTGTGCGTGCCGACGTCGTGCGCCGCATGGGAGCCCTTCCCAATGCAGCCCGCTGATCTCTTGATCCGCTCAGCTTCGGCGCGCCGGCTCGTGCTTTGGGGCGGGCTCGGCGCCGGGGCACTGGCGCTCTCCTCGCTTGCCGCCTTCGCGCAGGGCCATGCGCTCATGATCAATGTGAGCCCCAGCCTGCCCTACTGGGCCATCTGGGTCACGCGGGGGGCACCCGTGCATCGCGGGGACATCATCCTGTTCGACCCACCCACCTCGCCTTTGTTGGTCAAGCATTTCGGGGCGAAGCCCAAGCCGTTCGGCAAGCGTGTGAGCGGTGTTCCGGGCGACATCATCACCGAGCAAAACCGCATCTACTTCGTCAACGGTGAGGCCGTGGCCAAGGCCAAGCTTGAGAGCCGCCTCGGCGAACCGCTGGCGCTTGGACCTACGGGGCGCGTGCCGCTGGGCTGCTATTTCGTCACCAGCGAACACAAGGATGGCTTTGACAGCCGCTATGCCGCGATCGGTTGGATCTGTGGGCCGCGCATACTCGGGGTCGGGAGGCCAATCCTGTGAGGCTCCGCACTTTGCCGGTTTGCGCCACTGCGCTGGCGCTGGCCATCGCACCACAGGCAATGGCTCGCGATTACGGCCAGCACGGCGCGGTATGGCCGGTCATTGAACCGGACCTGCTTCAGCAGATTCATGCCAGGCTCACCCAGCTTGAGAAGACCGGCGAAACGGCCCGTCTCAACGAAGAGCTGAAGCGACGGACAATCGCCCGGGTCAACCGGCCAGAGCCTGTCGCTGGCGTCACCCTCGCCTCTGCGCTGCGCAGCTGGCGCTTCGATCCGACGATCACCGTCCCGCGCGATGTTGCCGACGACAAGGGCCGGCTCATCATTGCCGCAGGCACGCGGGTCAATCCTTTGGATACCGTGCCGCTGCGCGCACCCCTCGTCTTTCTCGACGGGGACGACCCGGCGCAGCTCGCCTGGGCCACCCGCCGCTTTGCCAGCACCAAGGCGAAGCTCATCCTCGTAGCCGGTGCGCCGCTCGAACTCATGAAGGCCCGTCAGCGGCGCTTCTACTTCGATCAGGGCGGCACGCTGGTGAAACACTTTGGCATTCGCGCGGTGCCCGCAACCGTCGAGCAGCAGGGCCGCGCGCTCATCATCACCGAACAGCCCGTGCCTCTAAAGGAGCGTGCGCCGTCATGAGCAAGAAAAAACGCCTTCTGTCATGGCTTTGCGGAGCACTTCTGCTCACCAGCCTGAGCGTCGTGTCCAGTGCTCCTGCCCAGGCTGCGGCCGGCCCCGGGCGCTGCACTGGCAAGTTCGTCAATCCGATCACGGACATCTGCTGGTCGTGCCTGTTTCCGATCTCGATCGGTGGCCTGAAGATCTGGCCGTCGAGTCGTCCCGATCCCAGCAACCCGGCTCTCCCCGTTTGCCTCTGCGGTTTGCGGCCCGGCATCGCCATGGGGTTCTGGGAGCCGGTCCGGCTTGCCGACGTCAGCATGAAGCCATGGTGCTTCGTCAATCTCGGCGGGATGAAGCTCGATCCGGGCTTCGACATCGGCTTCAAGTCGATGGCGGGGCCATCGGCCGTCGGCGGCGCCACGCAGTACAACTCGCAGTGGCATGTCCACTGGTATGCCTATCCCCTGATATACTGGATGGAGATCGTCGCCGATTTCCTGTGCCTCGAGTCCGGCTCGATCGACATCCTCTACATCACCGAGATTGATCCGCTGTGGCAGGACAGCGAGCTAACCGCGATCATCAATCCCGAGGCGGTCCTCTTCGCCAATCCCTTGGCGCTTGCCGCATGTGCAGCGGACTGCGTGGCGGCAACGGCCAAGCTGCCGACCGATGAGCTGTTCTGGTGCGCGGGCTGCCAGGGCACGATGTATCCGCTGAACGGCAATGTCTCGGCAACGATCGGCCATGTGCAGGCATCGCGGCTCGCGCTCGCCCGCTTCTCCTACAAGCTCCACCGCGAACTCGTCGCTTGGGGGACGATGGGCAGCAAAGGGCTTTGCGGCAAGTACCTGATGCCGGTGATGCGCAAGCAGCAGTACCGCTTCCAGGCCACCAATCCCAATCCGCAGACCAAGGGCCGCTATGCCTGCGCGCCCATTGGTGCCTCCACCACCTTCATGTCGGCAGGCCAGGTCTATCCCGCCATTGGCGAGGACATGGGCTACCTGGTCTGGCGCAAGCGGAATTGCTGTGCGCTATGAACAAACTTCCTCATCTTCTTGTCGTCGCATCGCTTTCCAGCCTTGCTGCTTTGGCTGGCGCCTCGGCGCAGACGGCCGAACCGGACCTCGATCTGGCCGCTATCCGGGCGCGGGCCAGTGCTGGTGCCCCCGATGCCGACGCGCTGTCTGCCAATGCCCGCGCCAGAGCCGAAGCCCTTGCGCGGGAGGCGAGGACCAGCTCCGACGAGGCCGAGGCGCACGCTCGCCGCTACACGCGTGAGGCCGCCGCAAACACGAAGCCTGGTGAGGCCAGCACATTCGATTTTGACCGAATGGTGGCCGACGCCGGCGCCATGACCAGCGAAGGCATGGGCGAGGCGCCGAGGTTCATCGCTTTTGCTTCGCTATCGATGCCGCCTGCAGCGCTGCGTGCGATGATCGACGACGTGACCAAGGCTGGCGGTGTTGTTGCCTTGCGCGGGCTGCCCGGCAACAGCGTAAAGGCTCTAACCACGGCATTGGCCAAAGTTGCCAAGCCTGGCGAGCAGCTGGACGGCGTCGGCATCGACCCGCGGCTGTTCCGCGCCTTCGGGATCGAGGCGGTTCCCACCTACGTCGTCACCAGCAGCGACTTCGATCTATGCGACGGGTTCGACTGCCGGACGCAAGTTCCGCCGCACGACCGGATGAGCGGCAATGTCAGCGCAGCTTACGCGCTCGAGACCTTCGCGCGCGGCGGCGGCCCCGGCGCTTTGCTCGCCGCCCAGCACCTCGCCCGTCTTGAAAGGCAGGTTCCATGAAACGATCGGTCCTATCTTTGGCTGGCGTGGGCGGGCTTCTTCTCGCCCTCGCCGGCCCGCTCTACGCCCAGACCACAACCGATGCTGCCAAGGCCGACGGCAAGGCTTTCGGGCGGGACAAGGCAGCCTCGGCGCAAAGCGCGGCAACGACGAACCCGGATGCAAGCCGCATTCCCAATTTCGGCGGCACGCCAAGCCAGTCGGGTTACTTCGACGATCCTGACCGGATGAGCCGCGAAGCGGCGAGCCAGGCGACGACCAACACTGGCTACAAGGCCATGCGGGATTCGATGGACCGGCGCGCCCGGTTTGCGCCGCAGGATCTCGATGCAACGATCGCGCGCAGCAATGTGATCAGCGATGACCCGCTCGCCTATACGAGCGGAATGGCCATCAGCGGCTCGCAGGGGCGCTGCGTGCCCCTGCCGCCTGCCAGCGGAACCGCGGCGCGTTACATGGCGACCTGCAATGTTGGCTTTACCGCGACACAGGAAACACGGACCTGCCCCGTGACGTTGACCGCACGTGTCGAGCAGCCGCAGGTCTACGGCTACTATTGCGTAGGCGGCAGCGGTGTGGACCCGGCTTCGGTCTACAATTGCAACCGCTACCCAGCGCCGCAATGCACTGTCACGCAGTCCTATCCGATCAATCTGTGCGACCCTTATTTCGGGATCTACTGGGGCTGTAACTCGGGCGATCTGAGGGTCGATCTCGTCAGTTGCACGGCGCCGGTCGATGGCGGCACGCCCTACACGGTGACAGGCGAGAACGTCGTCACGACCACGCGCGATGAAAGCCAGTGTGCTGGTCTTGCGGCTGATACCTCGTGCCAGCAGGACACCGAGACGTGCACGGACAGCGATCCGGTGACCCGCATCGTCGATGGCATCGCCGTGACGCAGCCGTGCTGGGCGTGGAGCCGCAGTTACAGCTGCGCGCAGTTCACCGAGGCACAGGACTGCCAGACACTTGAAGCCACTCCCGGCTGCAAGCTGGTGCGCGAAGACTGCCTCGCGGGCGAGCCCTGCCGCACTTGGGAGCGGGTCTATGATTGCCCGGTTCCAGACCAGCCTGCAACGACCGGCCAGTTCATCTGTGACGGCGACGTCTACTGTATCGATGGCTCGTGCGAGACCATCCAGCGCGAGGCCAACGACGAGTTCAAGGACGCGGCCGTCGCCTTGAACGCGATGAACCAGGCGCGCCGCGAATTCGATCCGGACAACCTCACTCTGTTCAAGGGGACCCGCGAAAGCTGCTCGTCCAAGGTCTTCGGCGTGCTCAACTGCTGCAAGGGCAAGGGTTTCCCGCTTATCCCGGGCATCCAGCTGCTTGTGGCGCTGGGCTGCAGCCGCGAGGAGATGCTGCTGCATCAGAAGGATGCGCAGGGCCTGTGCGCCTACGTCGGCACTTATTGCTCGTCCTCCTTCCTTGGCGTGTGCCTGACCAAGCGCAAGGTCTACTGCTGCTTTGAATCCAAGCTCTCGCGGATCCTGGAGGAACAGGGCCGCCAGCAGCTGAACAAGCCCTGGGGCAAGCCGAAGACCGAGCAATGCCAGGGCTTCACCATCGACGAGTTCGCCCGGCTCGACCTCTCGAAAATGGACTTCAGCGAGGTCTACGCCGAGTTCACCGACGCTGCTCGCCTGCCTGACGAGCTGCAGGCCACCCAGGACATCCAACAGAAGATCGAGGACTACTATGCCCGCGCCCGCCAGTAAGGCCGCGTGGCGGCTGCTCGCCGCCTGCGCGATTGCCAATTCCGTTTGCCAGTTTTCTCCGGCGACCGCCCAGCCCGTCGTAAGCCGTACCGATGCGCCGCCCAGCGCACAATCGGCCGAGCGCCAGGATAGCTTCTATTGCGAGGAGCGGCGGCTCGGATACTGGTTCTACTGCGAGCGGCCCAAGACGCCGGAGCAGAATTCGCCCTCGCCAGCACCTACGTCCAGCGCGACCAGCCAACTTGACGCGATCACGGCGACGTTGCGCGAACTGAAGGCCAAGGCGATCCTCGAGCCGACGCCAGCAAATGTGACGGCCTATATCCGCTTCCAGCGCGCCCAGCTCGACCGGGCATCGCTCTTCAGCGACGTCTGGCAGCGGGCGATCTGGCAGGATCCCGAGCTCGACTACACGCTGCAGCGCCCGGTCTCGACGCTTGGCAAGCGCCAGTGGCAGGATTCGCGAAGCGCGGAACGGAACGCCGCGATGGCCCAGCTTTCCGAGCGTTACGGGCTGTTCTACTTCTTCGCCCAGAGCTGCGGCGCTTGCGAAGTCATGTCGCCGATCGTGCAGAGCGTTGCCTCGACCTGGCATATCGCGGTGCGCGCGATTTCGACCGATGGCGGCCCGTCGCGGCATTTCCCGAACTACACGGTCGAGACCAACCAGCGCAGCCGCATGGGGCTCGAGCCCAAGATCACGCCAGCGGTCGTGCTCTGGGACGCGCGGACCGGCCGCCCCATTCCGATCGGCTACGGCGTCATGAGCGCCGACGAGCTTCAGGACCGGATTTACCTCCTCACATCGAAGGAAGCTGGACGTGACTACTAGGATGAAAAGAGCCGTCGCTGCGCTTCTTGCAGCCGCCCTCCCCTTCGCCCTCCCTCTGTCTGGCGCATCGGCCGACGTCGGCAGTTCGATGGACTCGTTCCTGAACGACGTCGGGGGCGCTGCCAACGTCAACGGACCGACCGCGTTCCAGGGGCAATCTGCCGGCTATTACAGCCTCGGCAATGTCTGGACGCGGTTCCCGCAGAAGACCACCAACATCGCCAATCTACAGCTGCCGCGCGCCCGCGCCGGTTGCGGCGGCATCGACATCTTTGCCGGGTCCTTCAGCTTCATCAACGCGAGCGAGATCGTCGCGATGCTGAAGGCAGTCGCGAACAACGCTGTCGGTTTTGCCTTCAGCCTGGCGATCGACACGGTCTGCCCGGAGTGCTCGAAGATCATGCAGGAGTTCAGCCAGAAGGCTCAGCTCATGAACAACCTCAACATCAACTCCTGCGAAATGGCGCAGGGTCTGGTGGGCGGGATTTGGCCGAAGGGCGACCTTGCCGACAAGGCGATCTGCGAAGCGATCGGCAACTCCGAAGGGATCTTCACCGACTATGCCGCGGCCAAGCATGGGTGCGGCACCCGGGGGCAGCGATCGAGCACGACCGCGCAAGGCTCGGGCAAGTATGACGACGTCAATCCCGGGGTGCCGCGAAACTACACCTGGACGATCCTCAAGAAGTCGGCGTTCTTCTCGCCAGGCGGCCGGTTCGACGAAGAGCTCGCCGAATATGCGATGACGCTGCTCGGCACGATAATTTACGTGCCCCCAAAGGACGATGAGCCGGGCAAGTTCGTGCCAATCGTCGGCGAAGCCTCGTCCACCCTCGTGACTTCGCTGCTGGATGGCACGGCGAATGGCAATGTCCTCATTTTCGACTGCGACGAGCCGGAAAAGTGCCTCAACCCGGGCTTCAAGTCGCTGAGCCTGCCGGCATCGAAAGCGCTGCGGCCGCGCGTGGCTGCGCTCATCGGCGGTATGGTTCAGGCCATCCGGGACGACACCGCGATCAGCGAAGAGCAAAAGGAACTGCTGCAAGTCGCGTCTATCCCGCTCTACAAGATCCTGACCGTCCAGGCGGCCTATGGCCGGGGCATGCCGACCGACGACCGGGAGACCCTGGCCGAGATCGCCAGTGTCGACCTGTTGTTTGCCGTGCTCGACCGGATCGTGAGCGAGGCGGGCCGCTCGATGTCGAGCTTCATCGGGGCCGACGAAGCCAAGATCGCGATGTGGCAGAATCAGGTCAGTGTCGTGCGTCAGGCGCTCGCTGACCGGCAGGCCAACACGCACCTCAAGGTCAATGCGGTGCTGCAGATCATCGAGAAGACGGCGTTCATCGAGAACGTACTGGCCGCCTCGATGTCGCCCGGAATGGCCGCATCGCTGGACTGGTCGCGCGGCGTCCAGAACCGCGCCCTCACCCACTGACCGGACCAACCACATCCAGGCGGGACAACAGACATGGTCGAGATTTTCACGGTCGGCGGCGGGGACTATCTGGTCAACGTCTTCCAGGCGGTCGCCGCCTGGACCGGCAACGGGGGCTACAAGAGCCTGCTCCAGGTGGTGATGGTAATGGGGCTTGGCCTGTCTGCCATCACCCTCGCGTTCAATCAGGACTGGCGCGCCTGGATAAACTGGTTCCTAGGCGCAACGCTCATCTACTCCTGCCTCATGGTGCCGCGGCTCGATGTCCATGTGACCGACCGGCTCAATCCGAGCCTTGCCCCGGCCAATGTCAGCAACGTGCCGCTGGGCTTGGCCTTGATGGCGAGCTTTACCAGCCAGGTCGGCGACTATCTGACGGGCTCGGCAGAAGTGGTGTTCGGCCTGCCTGGGGATCTCAACTATTCGAAAAACGGGATGATCTACGGCGCGCGGCTCTACGATGCGACCCGGTCCTTGCGGATTTCCGATCCGGAGTTTGCTGCCAATCTCGACGAGCATTTCCGGCAATGCGTGTTCTACGACGTGCTGCTCGGCCGCTACTCGATGAAGGAGCTCGCGGAAACAGGCGACATCTGGGCGACGATCGCGCCGGGAAGCCAGGCGCGCGCGCAGCGGTTCCTGACCCGGGATACCGCTTCGGGCCAGGTGAGCTCGAACATCGTGACCTGCCGCGAGGCCTACGACACGCTCAATGCGCAGTGGGCCGGCCTCGTCGATGCGATGGGATCGGTGTTTGGCCGCCAGCTTTACCCCAACCAGACGGCCGCGCTCGCCAAGGCGAAGCTCTTTGCCGACCTGCCGGTGGCCTATCAGTACCTGACCGGCGTCTCGGCCAACGCGACCGAAATCTTCAAGCAGACGCTGACTATCAATGCGATGAGCCAAGCCATGCATTCGATGTCCGGCACCAGCGGCGCGGGCAATGTCGACGTCTACGCGCAGACCCGCGCCGACATTCAGACCGAGCGGACCTATGGCTCGATTGCGAGCAACGCCATGAAGTGGGTCCCACTCCTGAACGTCGTGCTGACCGTGCTGTTCTATGCGCTATTTCCGGTGCTCTTCCCGCTCTTCCTGCTCCCCAAGACGGGACCTGTCGCACTCAAGGGCTACGTGACAGGCTTCTTCTATCTCGCGGCCTGGGGGCCGCTGTTCGTGATCCTCCACATGATGCTGATGTACAAGGGTGCGGCCGACATGAGCGCGGTCACGGGCAGCAACGGCCTCAGCCTGGCGAGCTTTACCGGAATGGCCGACGTCAACAGCGATATCGGTCTGCTGGCCGGCTATCTCATCGCATCGGTGCCGTTCCTGGCAGGCGGTGTGGCCAAGGGCGCCATGGCGATTTCTCACCACGCCACGAGCTACCTCAACCCGAGCCAGAACGCGGCCGAGGAAGCGGCCCGGGAGGCGAGTACCGGCAACGTCTCGCTCGGCAACACCAGCTTCGAAAACTCGAGCGTCCTAACCCGCCAATTCGCACAAGGCACGATCGCGCCGAGCTTCACTTACGGCGCGCCGCAGACGCGGACCTTCAGCGAAACCGGGGCAATGACCACGACCTTTCCGGACGGCAGCTACGACCAGATCCCGACTTCCAACTATCCCTTCACGCCGACGCTGGGCCAGGAGTTCACGGCGCGCCTTTCGACGATGGCATCGCAGGCCCGCGCCAACAGCGAGACTTATGCGAATGTCGCAACGGAATCGACCGCCAGCGCTGTCACGAAGTTCCGCGAGCTGAGAAACCAGTTCAGCCGCGGCGCGTCCTTTGAGAGCGCAACCGGCACCTCGAACTCCGACAGTATCCAGACCGCCTTCAGCGAGGTCGATCAGGCATCGACCAATCTGCAGCGGCAGTTCGGGCTGTCGCGCAGGGCCGCCGATGACATCTCTACCGCCTGGTTCCTGGGTGGCGAGGCGGGCGCCAAAGCGGGCATTTCAAATGGAGTAGCTTCGGCCAACGTCGGCCTGAAGGGCGGTGGGACACGCACATGGACAGACAGCGACATCGGCATCGCGTCCGAAGACCGTTCCCGGATCTTTGGGAGCCTGTCCCAGATGTCTGACAGCCGCAATTGGTCGAGCACCCGCGATGGGTTCGTTCGCTCAGTCAGTACCTCATCAAGCTCGTCGATCTCGAGCACCGCGAGCGGCATGAACGCATCTCTGACAGAAGCCCAGAGCTTCACAATCGAGGCTCGTCGGGCCGAGGAGCTTGCCAATCGTCTCGAGAGTCAGGCGTCTTTCTTCGAAGGAAACAGCGCTGCAGGCAGCCTCAATTTGTCCCAAGCCTACCGCGAATGGGGTCTCGCCGAGATCGAAAGCAACCGCGATTTCTATGGCAATGCGCGGTTCGACGATGTCACTTTCCAGCTCAGCCCGGAAGGCCAAGCATTGCAGGCAAAGTTCATCGAAAGCTATGCCGAGCAGCTTCGCGACGGGATCGACGGTCGCCTCGTACTCGTCCCCGGACAGCCCGTATCCCGTCCGGCAGTCTCTGGCGCAGGATCGGTGCGCCGCCGAGCACAAACCGGCGGCGGAGGTTCCGGTTCAGTACCACGGGTGGGCGCCGGCGGTCTCCATGACGAGGTGCAAAGGGCTCAGGCGGCCGGTGGCCAGAAGATTACCGGCTCTAGGGGACGTCTGGACGCGATCACCAAGGGAGCCCAAGGTGCCAGTGCAGAAGCAGCGGATGATGTGAAGGAGTGGTGACCTGCAACGGTCACCACAGTCCGAAAGACGCGCCAGCCAAGTACGAAAAACCAGCTGCAATGACGACTAGGACCGCTATCGTGAGACTGCGCGCCCAAGGATCGGCCCAGGACTTCTTGATCCGATACTCCATTAGGCGATTGTCACGGATAGCTTCGCTCACTTCCGCAAGCCCCGACCAAGGCGATGCAGCATCAACTCCATCGGGAGTCGGCTTTTCAGGGTTGCGATTTTCCATGGCCTTGCATTCCAATGTTGGAAGAGCTTGGATGAGAACATAACAAGATCGACAGTCAATTTGCAAGTGACGAGAACGTAAATGGACGGGCGAATTTGCCAGCCGTCTGGAAGGATTTGCTCGCGATCTTGTGTAACAGTCCTAAAGCAGGATTGCTGAGATCGTCGCGAACGAAGGGCACGATTACGTGTGCTTTTGCACGAGAAACCGCCACATTGATGAGCCTTTCGCCATCTCGGCCTAGCAAAAAATTTGATGTTCCATCGACCGGATCAAAGATCACGAGGGTCCGCTCGCTTCCTTGCGCTCGGTGGACGGTACTGACTGAAATTTCGGGATGCCTTCGTCTAAGAAAATTGCGGATCAGCGTACGCTGAGCTCGAAAAGGCGTCAGAACCATAATGTCCTCCGCATCGACGTACGAGCCAGCCAGATTATCGATAATGATTTCGATGAGCTTGGCCGACTGAAAGCGGATAAAGCCACCGTAGCTTTGCGAATACGTTGCTGGTTCGGAGACCTGATCGAAGCAAACCCTCGGGATCTCGCGCCCATTCACAAAAAAGGGACTGCGCTGCTTCTTCCAATCCGGATCAGCCATCGCCTTCCGACAGACCTTAAGCTCGCCGCTATAGAATGTCGTGCTTACCGCCTGGCAAATTCCAACTGCCATTCGAGATTGCTCATTCAGCATGGTCGTTGGCGTATGCGCGAACAGATCGAATGCCGTTTTCCCGAGAAGGGCCTTTTCGCCCGCCCCAGCGCTTTGAACGATCGGCGACAGCTGACATGGATCACCAGCAAAGATGGTCTGCTGCCCCATTGCCGGGACCATGAGGGCGGCCGGTCCAATTACCTGGCTCGCCTCGTCGCAGATCACAAAATGCCAAGGTCCTGCGGTGTGTAGGGTGTCGTGCCAAGTGATCGCCGAGGAAATGGTAGTCGCCACAAGTCTGGCTTCGGACGCGACGGCCGAGATATCCGCGCCCAGCTCCTTGCGGAGTGCGCTCAATTTATCCTTCCATCTGATGTGCTCACCGACTTTGCTCTTCGGAGGTTCGGATGCCTCAAGGAGCAGGAATTCCGTACTCTTTTCGGCAATACCTGGTGCGAGCAGGTGTGGACGATTTACAAACTTCCGTGGGTCAAAATAGGCGCCTACCCGTTTGGCAGTTTTCGCGATGGCTGGCTTGTCTATACGCCCAAGCCAATCGTCTATGGAAAGCAGTGCCGTGTCCACGGCGACATTCGTTGGCCCCACCAGGAGAATGCGAGATTTCGGAAATCTCTTGAGCAGGTAGGCGCCCAACGCGCCAATCGTATAGGTCTTGCCAGTTCCCGGCGGACCGATTGTGATTGAGCACCGATATGCCGAGTTCTGGACGGCTTCCACTTGCCTTTGACGGAGGTCTGAGAAGCGATCGCCAAGCGGAAGAATTGGCTGGAGCGGTGCTGTATCTTCTTTCGTCTGGCGCAGTCTTTTGGCTGCCAGCGCGCCCATTTCACCGGCCCACATGTCGATCAGCGGTCCAAGGAAATCGCCCGGAAATAGCCAGATTTGACTTCCGATCGCGGGTATCCCGCCTGCTGCGACCTGAATCACGATCCTGTCGTTATCGCTATCGACAAGCTTGATTATGCCTCCAGCTTCAAGCTCGTCGCCCCACTTGGCCCTGACACCTTCCAAGGCATCATCGACGACAACTCGGCGCTGTCCTTTGACCGACCGCACGCCCAAAACAAGGTAACCGTCGTCCCAATCCGCAGACGCAACTTCGACCCTGCCACCCTTCTGAACGAAGGTTCGTTCCGCTTCCAATGCACCTTGGATTGCAGCACGAGTAATCGCCATCGAACAAAACCTTACACCAATGCGACAATGCGATTGCTGGCGCTGTCTACTCGGATAGCGAACCTTTCATCTTGGCTGAGGTTATAGCCCAGTCGATCGCTGAAACTGAACGGGAATAGCGCAGGGCTCGTCGCCACCGTGTTGATGGACATTCCTCGGCCAGCGTGCCTTAGAGCAGCCTCTACCAACCATAGCTCCAGCTCTGGCGTCAGAGAGATGGGCTTGTGCCTTGCCGTGATGATTTTCCCTTGGTTCATCCGGTTGATCGCGCCCCAGTCGGCCTGAGATTGGAGCACCATGTTTGTCATGCGGCGAGTTCCCTCGCGCTCACCATAGACCTCAGCCATGCGCCGATGCACTTCGGCTGACGAGCATTCGCCCTGTAAGCGCAGCAGTCTGCCAACAATTTCGGCAACCGCTCCGAAAAATGGATATGTCGCAATGGCCATGCCCCAGGTCAGTGCCGCCACCGATGCGCTGGGGTCAGACTTGTAGATTGCCACAGCGCGATCAGATAGCGTTGCGAGTTCCGATCTCGGCTCTAACCAAAGCCGGTTCAACACTGTGCGTGTCTTCTTCTTAGCCGCGATGCCTGTATGGCTTGCGTCGATCAGGTCTCTCAGCTCTTCTAAAGTTTCAAAGCCGGACCGCACACGCAGCGCGGCGCGAGCCCAATCCAACTGGATATACCTGTCAAAACCGATTTGGGGCGAGGTGTCACTTATCATTGCTCGAACTCTTTGGCGTAATGCGGACGAAGGGGACGATGAGCTCTTCAACGGACATTCCGCCATGAGCGACTAGGCGATCCCCTACCCCTGTGAAGGCACCTCTCCCCTTTGGATAAACAGGTAGAAAATCGACGGGGAGTCCCGGTAGGTCAAACTTGAAGGTATCAAGTTCGGCGGGTATCGAGGATGCCAGATCGGCGCTCCGATAGACCCTGACCCGCTCGCCCTTTATTTCGGATAGAACGCCCTGGCTCAGCCGGCCAATCCCTGTCGCATCGACGTTTCCGTGATCCGATGTGAGGAAAATCTCGAAGCCTCGATCGAGCAGCAGCGTCATCAGCTGCTCCACGAAACCGGTATCACACCAATCGTCAATCTGACTGGCGATGCCTCGCTTACCCAGAGTTGCACCGTGAACGATCTCATCGACCATATCGACGACGATTCCGGCGATCTTGATGTTAGGGCTGCTAACCGCATCAGCAACCCGCGACAGGTCCTCGCGCCGCTTGACGCCCTTGAGATAGACGACTTCACTCTTGCGAAGCCCGGCATCTTGCCAGAACTTGGCCCACAATGTCGGCTCTGCGGCTGTGCTTTCTATCGTTCCTGCGAACTCTCGTGGCCTGAGCCCCGAAAACACCGTTTGACGTGAGACCGAAGTTAAACTCGGCAACCACGCAAAGCAGGCTCCTTCATCAATCTCGATGGATGACAACTTCTCCGTCAGGCGCCCACGGATCTTGCACCACTGATCGATCGCCAGTCCGTCGAATAGGAGCAATGCCTGGCGCGCGCTGCTACCGTTGCGGCGATAACTGAGATGCCGGGGGACGTGATG
The DNA here is from genome assembly GCF_022496715.1 of Sphingomonas sp. SFZ2018-12. NCBI lineage: Bacteria > Pseudomonadati > Pseudomonadota > Alphaproteobacteria > Sphingomonadales > Sphingomonadaceae > Sphingomonas > Sphingomonas sp. SFZ2018-12. The sequence continues at coordinate 1,036,391 of NZ_WTFM01000001.1, read as the reverse complement.
TAGCATGGCCGGCGCTTTTGACGCGGGAAGCGAAGGCAAGTCAGCGAAGTGCCGAATGAGCCAGCCATGGAAACGATCGTCAGCTGATTGCTGAAGCCTCTCAATTTGAGGTGAAACATCATCCCCGAGCGATCCAGGAAGCTCGAAAAACTTGCACAGGAGTTCGCCCATACGCTGCGCAAACGAAAGCCATTCACGATGGTGGGCATCCTCTTCGGGCAGGTCTTCTGCAAGCGCAGTAGCGCTTTCAGCAATAAACTGAGCCTGGCCTTGGACGTCCTTCTTGATGCCGACTTGAACCCACGCAGGCGCGTGCCCCGAAACGGCATCGCCCGCAACCGGCTCAAGACATCCCTCCAAGAACAGGGAGTCTACCACCATGCGAATGTCTGGATGATCGAACGGAATAGCCATTCTGGAATCGGAGCCGTCTTCTTGGTTTTCAGAGGCTACTGACGTGACGCCGAACGATTGCAGGTAGGTCAGCCAGGCCGATTGAGCCGCTTTCAAAGCAAATGCTCTGTCTCCAACCAGTTCCTTGATTGGAAGATGAGACAGCCTCTCCCGTGATTGCAGGATCGCAGCCATCCTGTCGGCGAGAACAGGTGGCAAGCTCCAGCCTCGAAGGTGCAATCGGAGTACCTCACGCCAGAAAGTCACCTCATCGTCGATCAGTACCGGGACGATCTTGAAGACATGCGTCAGAATGAAGTCGCTCGTCGCTGCATCGCCTAATGTCTGAGACGCATAGGCTTTCTGAGCATCAAACAGCTTGTCGTAATAATTTGGATCGATCTGGCGCAACACTGCACTACTGAGCTTGTCGAAGAGATCAGCCAAACCGAGCCTGACGATCCGCGCTTGCCGGATGTAGTCCCAAGGCAAAATGTCGCTCTGATTAGATGAGAGATGTAGGATTAGCGCGGGGCTTGGAGGATCTCTCCCTTCGTCCCATGCGGCCCGATAGGTCTCTTCATAGTATGCCCTGAAGACGATCGGGTCGTCGAATGAGACGAGTTCAAACCCGCGATCACGCAAGGATTGGAGAACGTGCTCATCCAACAGCACGACATCGGGGTCGCAGGCGACCCAGAAACGCGAGAGATCTGCGGGGAACTCCTGCAGGATACGGTCGGTCCAAGCACTCATGGCATAACCAATCCAGGCGCACCGACACGCAACATCAGGACGGCGTTCAAGTCAGGCGAATATGCTTCGGCTGCATCGAGCTGCGCCATGCGCGCATCATGATCGGCGCGTAGGCGCTTGCGGCGGTAATCCCGGACTGTCTGCAGTCCGACCCGACCGATCCCTTGGTGCCGTGCCTCATAGGCATATTTGGCACGTTCACGATCTTCCTGAAGGCGAGCGCGATGTTCCTCCGTTAGCTCGCCAAAGATCCGTTCGCCGTGAGTGAGAGCAGCATTTCTCGAGGCTTCAAAAAGTTCGCTGGCATCACTTGCCTCAGCAATACCGGCGCTTTCGATATGTTCCGTCAAGAGGAGATCCCAAATCCGCTTGGCGGTGGGCAGGAACGTTCGACCTTCATCATTCACGAAGACGGAGAGGAAGCGCCGCCGACTGAAATCATCGGCAGACAGGCTGATCTCCCAAAGCGACCACACTCCCCGCACGCTGTCCGGAAGCCCGGTGATGCGGACGATAGACACAGGCTGACCGGAAACGCATCGTGGCAGCTCGCTGATCAGCGCCCGAGCGCGTGGATCTTCAAGCGTCACCCATTCGGTGTCGGGTCGCGCTTCGGCCGTCGTTGCATCGAAGCAAACACTGGCAGACTCACTCCCATCAGCCCAGCGCACTCGCCATACATCGGCTTCTTTGACTGCCTCTCCACCCCGCGCAGGCAGCCCGGTGGTGATGGCACGCTCGAGCCAGAACTGTGCTGGATGGTCTCTCCATTTGCGAGCATCGTCGGGATCAAGCTGGTGCCCATCCGACAGGAGCTCGCTACTCTTCTGGCCTTCTGCAATCGTTGTTCGAAGCTGTGCTACAAGGGCATCACACTCGCCCTCGATATCTTCCGGGTGCTGCAACCCATGGACGAACAACTCGTCAAAAAGTGGCTCTGCCTCGATGGAATCCATCACGTCGGACGCCTTATCGACGCCGAACTCCTCGGCAATAACCGCGAGCTTCGTTTCCAGGACCTCGCGAACGCGATGCTCGACTGTATCTTCAAGGACGAAGTTAATCGCGCGCACGACATGCGGTTGTCCGATACGATCAACGCGGCCGATGCGCTGCTCGACCCGCATGGGATTCCAAGGCATATCAAAGTTCACGATGACGTGGCAGAATTGAAGGTTCAATCCTTCGCCGCCAGCGTCCGTTGAGATCAGCACGCGAACGTCTCGGGAGAACGACAGTTGAGCCCGGCCGCGCGCTTCGAGATCCATGCTCCCGTTCAACGTGGCGACCGAAAAGCCGCGACTTTCGAGGAATTCTGAGAGCATTGCCTGCGTGGGAACGAACTCGGTGAAGACCAGCACCTTCAGCTCAGGATCGTTCTCTTCCTGTTGAAGCCTGTAGATCAGCTCCAGCAGCGCCTCTGCCTTTGCGTCCGTTCCCTGCGCCTCCGTGGCACGAGCTAAGTCGAGCAGCGTATCGACCTCGGCCTTCTCCATCTCCCAGCCATGGGTCTGGATGGCCAGATCCACCTGGGTTTGCCCGTCCAGCTCAGCCCACTCGTTAACGTCGGCAGTTTCGAACAAGGTTGGCTGTAGCTGAGGCTGGTCCAGCAAGGCTTGGCGTTTTTCGAGAGTCGCCCGAATAGCGGCAGTGCTGGACGTCACGAGCCTTTGCATCAGGATCATCAAGAAGCCGATGTGCCGCTGTTTAGCGGCCAATGCCTGATTGTAGCCGTGGCGGACATAGTCGGTGACGGCCTCGTAGAGCTTCTGCTGGCTCGCATGACGGTCCTGCCATGCCACGGGGTGGAGGCGCGTCATGCGCGGCTTGAAGAGCGGCTTGCCGTCGGCATCGATTGCAGCGCGCTTCTCAGTACGTACGACGAATGGGCGCACTCGCTCGCTGGAAACGCTGCTCTCGTCCGGAAAAGAGTCGCGGTCGAGTAGTTGCATCAGTCGATGGAACTGGTCAGTCTTGCCTTGGTGCGGGGTTGCAGACAGCAGCAGCAGATAGGGCGCTGCTTCTGCGAGCGCTGCGCCCAATTTGTAGCGCGCAACCTGGTCTGTGCTGCCACCCATGCGGTGGGCTTCATCAATTATAACCAGATCCCAGGATGCAGAAATCAGGTCCTCGAAGCGCTCCCGATTGTAGGTGCTGAGCTGATCCAGACTCCAGCCTCGCCGGCCTTCGAGCGGTTTGACGGAGTCGAGCGAGCAGATCACCTGATCATGCAGCCGCCAAAGATTTTCCTCGTCGCTTCGCCATTGGCGGAAGGAAGAAAGCTCGGCTGGCTCGATGTACTGGAGGTGCTCACCGAAATGCAGACGCATTTCAGCTTGCCACTGCCTGATCAGCCCCTTGGGAGCCACGACAAGTATCCGCCGTGCCATTCCCCGAAGTTTCAATTCGCGCAGGACAAGACCGGCCTCGATAGTTTTGCCGAGCCCAACCTCGTCGGCGAACAGATACCGGATCCTGTCGCGGCTCATTGCCCGGTTCAGGGCGTATAGCTGATGCGGCAACGGAACGACGCTTGACTGGATGGGCGCTAGAAGGAGGTTGTCCTCCAGAGCATCCAGCAACTTCGCTGCTGCGGCGGTGTGCAGAATCTGATTGACCGTCGGCTGGACGGCGTCGAGCGCTACAAGATCGGTCGATCGGGCGCGAACGACAGCATCCTTGCCGGGTAGCCAAACCCGATAGGCGGTTGCGCCCCAGATCTCCTCCCGGTCAACGACACGGCAGGGCTCGGCATGTCGTTCATGCCAACACCAATCGCCGATGCCATGTCCACCGCCCACATGGTTCACGCACTAGCCTCCATGCGGGTGAGTGCCTGATCGTACCAGAGAAGCAGCTTCTCGTCCTCCTGCAGCGCTTCTTCAGGGATCTTTTGGGCGATGCCAATAATGGTCTTATAATCCTTTGCCCCCCAGGCCGTCTTGAAGCCTGCGCGGAGCACCTCGAGCCGAAACTCCTTGAGCTTGCGGCCAGCCGCAGACTTGTAGCTCTCGAATTCCTTCAGCAGCGACCGCTCGCGTTTCTGTTCCAGATCCTTCGCCTTGCTCGGGTCGGGCGCATACCAGCGGTCCTTCGCCTTAGCCTTCAGTCGCGGGTCGTCCTTCTCCAGACCACGCAAATCCTTAAAGTTTGTAGACAGATAGCTGTGGATCTGGCTCGGCACGTCGCCGTTGCCATCGTAGCGCAGGAAATTGTCGGCAAGCAGCGCCGAGAGCTCCGGCCTTTCTTCGTGTTTCCGCCAACCGGCACCGATCTGGGTGGTGAACTCAGGATGCACTTCCTGATAAGTCGACGGGCGCTTCCGCAGCAAGTCCATCAACCAGTCAATGGCCGAACGTTCGTCGGAGACGAACAACTCCATCTGTGGCGGCTGCTCAGCTTGAGCACGCTTTCTGTCGTATTCAGCAACCTGCTCCGGCAGGAACACCATGCCGTCACGTTCCGGAAAACGGCTGCGCAGCCCATCGAGGAACTCTTCGGTGGAGAGCGGTACAGGGAAGTCGTGGCGGACGAACCAGGCGACCATCCTGTCGTAGATGCGGCGAGGATCGCGTTCCACGACCATCTCAAGGACGCCGTTCTTGATCTTGGATACCGGTAGCTGACGCAGATGGGTCTGGACGAAATCCCATGCGGATTCTGGCGCGGCACCGTGTTCCGACAGCCTCTTCTCCAACCCGCCGTTCGGCTTGTAAGCGGAGATGACCAAATCCTGCTTGACCGCGTTAGGAGATACCAGCTGCTGAAAGCTTCCCTGCTTCTTATCCAGCGCATTCACTTCGGCAACAACGAAACCAGCTTGCTGGAGGCCAACTTGAATTGAGTTCCACACCGCCGCTCGGCTATTAGAAAATACCACAGTCATCCATCGACCAGGCTTAAGGACGCGGAAATACTCTCGGAATGCCTGAGTCATGAGATGCTGATATTCTGCTACCGCCTTCTCCCTAACTCGATCTACGATTGCTTCAGGGGTGGGATCTGTAGTGACACCATGCCACGACTCAACAAGAACATTCAGATCAGCATAATAAATATTCTCGCCAAATGGCGGGTCTGTAAACACATAGTCTATGCTGTTATCGGAAACAGGCAGAGCAGTCGCTGAACCCGTGGTTACTGCAGCATTTCCCCTTATCGGATGATACTTTTCGAACGCCGAGACCAGCCGCTTGAGCTTGCCATCTAGAATGTACCAAGGACTACATTCTGAGATTTGAGATGCGACGTAGAATACTCCACTAAGATACTGATTAACTTGAGAAAAATGCGTTGGCGTGTATCTTGCAAGAATAGACATTCCCCAGATTGCCTGCTCAACCATAAATATGAGGATAGCTCTAATTCGAGGGTCAGTATGCTCTTGAGCCAGCCGCCAGAGTTCGCTCATGCCGTGTGCTGCACGCGGCAAGTACATATGATGAATAGCCTCGGTGCGCGTCGTCCGCATCCGACCAACTCGAGTCATTTGGCAATCAGGAAGAAAGTTAGTTGGCATTTGAACGGGCAACTGAATTTCAGCAATTCGAGACAGCAGTTCAATGTCCCTCTTGTCGGGCTTTTTCTCGTAGATCTGTTTTCCGATCTTATAGACAATGAGCGATGGGACTCGCTTTGGACGCTGTGCTACCGTACCGTTAGCTGGATCAATGAAACTTTCAAAAACGAGCTCCATCTGCTCCTTTGTGGCTTCAGCTCCACAGTGAGGGCAACCTATCGTCTTGGAGACCTTCTTCGTTTCTACGTCTAACGCGGATTCTGTAAAAACGATCTCGCCAGCGCAGGCATGACAACTAAATGCGTCACTCCAGACGGTATATTGAATCTTCGCCTCGGTTCGTCCGTCGCTATGCAGCGTACGGTACATCCAGCCTATCTTCTGGTCGACTTCCTTAAGCAGCCGACCCCCTTCTTTCTCGAAAACTTCAACATCAAATGGAATATTATAATTTGCTCCAATAAACGTCGCTGCCGGCGAAAGGTCATTTAAGATTACTCGCCTTGCGCCCCACTTGGGCGCGGCCATGCCCGCCTTCTTCCACTCCATCTCCACCTGATGTCGATAGGTGGCCGGGGCCGAACCGCACCACTGTGCGGCCACACCTGTCATCCCCGATCCCGCAAAGCCGTCCAGCACAACGTCCCCCGGTTCCGTAAAGTGTAGGATCGATGGCACGATGGCGAGATGTGGAACTTTTGTGTGGTAGGAGTGAGCTTTGTAAAGCGCATCTGTTTTGCCAACCGACACGTCGATCGCCATTGGCTCGCGCGTGTAGTCCTGGCTTGGGTCGTAAACCTTGCCGTGATGTTTCACGAAATCGACGAGCCAAGGATTAGGGCATGCCGTGTAGTAAGGCGGGTCAGACATCGCGAGGATCGCTTCGTCCGATCCTCGCGGAAAGCCTTCCTGCTGTCTGAACGACGGGTCTTTTAGCTTCTCAGCCAGCAGCCCAAGGAAGTATTCCCGCCGAGCGCCCTCACTTGGGAAGGTCATGCCAAGGCACTCAACCGTTTCGCCCTTCTTCTCGCGGTCCATCTTCAATTGGTCGCTCATCAGTTCGTATCTCCGGAATGGGGGCGCGTGATCACTCGACGACAAAGCGCAGCTTGGTCGTGTCTTTGCCCTTGCAACGGCCGTTTAGGAACGCCTCGAAGCGTTTACGAAGATCCTCCGGCGTCGCGGGCGACCCTCCTTGCAGCAGCGCTTGTCTGATATCCTCACCACTCACGTTGATCTTCTCCAACCCAGACAGCGCCTCCTGAACAGCGGCGACAAACTCAGGCGTCACTGGCTCCGGCAGTGCCTTCGAAGAAATGAAGCCATTGACGATGCCACGGGCAGCAGGCTTGAGAAGATCAAAGTTTTCCTGGATGATTGGGTCATCGAGGTTGTCGAGCAGCGTCTGCCTCCAGCCGTCGATCAGCCGATCAAGTTCATCGTCCATCTGCTTCAGAACATTCGCAGCCGGTAGCAAATCTCCTTGCTCATTCGCAGGCCGGAAGCCGCAGTGCGGGCACACCGGGCTGGCCGATAGATCAGATTCTAGAAGCGATGCGCAGCTTTTGAGCTTGTCCAGCTTCTCTTCAAAGGTCGTGAGCTGGCTGGTCGGCATCAAAGATATACCAGCCAATGCCCGCATCGCGATAAGCCGCGGGTCCTTCCGCAACGCCGACTTCGTGTTCTCTTCTGTGCCCCCAAGGCGCGCCTTGCTGTGCTGTCCTACATAAGCGGAGATGTAATCTTTCTTCAGCTTGGCTAGCGTTTGTCGGTATTCGGCAGCGTGTTGCGAAGCCCCGTCACCAGAGAGCTTTTCGAGAACTTTCTTTCGCGCATCCTGAGCCTGCACAACCCACGCGTGGTCCGCCGTCAAGATCATCTCGGCCTGCGACAGATAGCTGGCAGTGGTGCCAAGCTCAGCGACCAGCTCCAGCATACCTTCAACGGCCTGCAGGACCTCGAGGTTCTTGTTCTGGCTGCTGATATCGTCAGAGCCGACGCGAAGGTTTTTGAGCTTCCCGACCGTGTTGTAGGGTGCCAGGCTTTCCGAGAAGGCCTTGAGCGCATCGAGCTTAGCACGCCAGTCACGGATCTCTTCTTCCCGCAACAGCGGCTGTCCCCAAAAGCTCAACCGACCTGGCATGTCCGTAGCGACGCTGAGTACGCGCCGCGTCAATCTCCCCACCTCCTCCTGGAGCACCTTGACCGGCTCGTCCGAACCTTGCGTTGCCTGCTGCGCAAGACCGGGAGGCAGGCCCAGCATCTCGAAGAGCGAGCGCAGAACGGCGACGTTGATCTCTTTCGGCGCCTCGACATGCTTAAACTGCTTCAGCTCATCGATTGGCCGTTCGGCAAGCAGCGTGATCTTTCCGGAGTCGATCTTGTCGCCCGTGACCGCCAGTACGATGTCGCCAGCGTAAACAAGTCCACCCAACACAGCGACGAGAAGATCAGGCTCAAGCCGGAATTTGATCGGGGCAAAATACTCGACTTCAGCTTCGCCGTTCACGAGCTCAGACCGATTCAGGACTTGGCCATGCCCTTTCGATTTCAGCCGAGCCAAGACCTCCTGCGCATACCGAGACTGGGTTGGATCGATGCGATCTCCGTCGAGCATCTCAAGACCGTCGAGAATTACGACGGCATCCTTCGTTCGATTTCCACCGGCTAAGGCGCGCAGTGCATTTCCGATCAACTGCTTGCGGTTGGCTTCAGTGACCAGCGCCGAGAATGTCGGGTATTCAGGGGCTACTTCGGCAAACTGATTGCTCAGCGCCAAGCCCGAGATAACATTCACGACGTCACGGAAATTGATGCGCTCGTCAGGCCCCAGGCGCGCCTTGTCACGCAGCGAAACACCCTTGGTCCACTCCTGCAGGGTCTTGCTCTTGCCTTGATAGGTGACCTCAAAGGCCGCCATCTGCTTTTCCTGCAGCCACTTGCTCATGTCGCGCAGGGCGTCCTTGGCCTTATCGAGGTACACTGTCTTCGCACCGCCGCTGGCTGTCGAAGCGAGCTCCTGCGCCGCAGCGTAGTAGGAGAGATGCCGCTTGATCGCCTCATCTAGGCCCTTCAAGCGGAAGAAGACCTCATCCCCTTTGGTGTCGTCTCTGAACCGCGGAGGCTCGAATGGCTGGATGAAGTAGATATAAAAATCGCGCTCAGGCTGGGCCGTCGGCCGATCGTTCGGTGCGCCAAAAAAGAGATACCCGCTGCGTTCGACACGGCGTTCCTGCCATTCGATCTGGTATTGCCAGATCTGATGCCCGGTCACGTAGGCCGTGTCGTCGGTCCGCTCCATAAGCTGACGGATCGCGCTGTAGTAAGCACGGTCGAGCGCATCGTCAGACAGAGCCTCCGCACGCTTCTCGATCTGGGCATCATAGTCGACGTCCTTTTTCAGATCGAGGTAGTACTGCTCGGTATCGGCCGCCTTGGAGATAAATTGGCCGTTGACCGTCTTCAACGTCTCCCGCAGCACAGTCTGCACGAGCGAAAGGAGATCTGCTTCTGGCTCGCCCCCCATGTCTTCGATGCCGGGCTGGAACAGGCATAGCGTATCGCGAAGCTCTTCAGCCGTCGGACCGACCGGAACATAAATGTCTCCACCGGTGGTCAGCCTGTGGACAGACAAACCATCGATGATGCGCAAAGCCATCGGCTTGTATGCAGGCCTGGTAAATGCCTTCGAGACACGCTCCGAAAGCACTTCGGAGACTTTCAGGACAGGCCCAATGTTGGGGTCTGCGCGCAGAACCGAGTTGGACGTCACGGTTTCCCAGAACTTGTCATAACCGATCAAGCCCGGCCGATCTTCCGGCACCTGGTCCTTGAGGATGGCCTGGATCTGATCGCGGAGCGTCACAAGAGCACCGCGCTTCTCGGTGAAGACCAAGCGCTCGAAGGTTCCGATGTAATCAGGGTGGACCGGGAAGAGCCTGACATACTCGTCCATGCGCTCATTCATTGAGCCATAGAATTTCGCGAAAGGCGTCAGGTACGAGCGGATTTTGTCCTGCTGGTCTGCGGTCTTCTTGAGAAGACGCTCGGCCACCACGAAACTCACGTCCTGCCGCGCCAGCAAGACCTGGGTGAAGCGATCTTTAACCCGCCGCAAGCTGTCAGCGACGTGCTGGAAACGACTGCTATCGAAGATGGCTTCCTGGACACCTGCTACGAAGCGGAAACGCAGGTGCTTCGCAACTTCGCCAATCTCGCGAAGGAATGAAAGGTCCAGAACGAGGTCGTGATCCTTGCGCGATCTCAGATACTCGAGGAACTCGTCCACGACCAGCAGTACGCCGTGATTGGGATGGACATCGGCGAACGCCGCCATCATCTCCTCGAAAGCAGCCTTGTTGTTGATGACCTTGTCGGCGGCAGGGAAGGAGAAGCTGACCCCCTGCTTGTCGAGGAAAACCTCAAGCTGCTGCGTGATGATGTCGCGCAACGACATCTGGCTGGAAATCTCGATCCGGTGAACCTTGAACTTGCCAGCGATCGCGCTTGCCGCGTCAGCCACCTTGGGGTGGCGGATCATGGACACATAGTCGGCATCTTCAGCGACGAGCGAGAGCACGGACATCAGGTGAGACTTACCGGTGCCATAGTTTCCGACGACCAGGACACCCTTGTGGTCGACAGCCTCGTCGAACGAGAGCTGAGGAATCATCTGCATGGCGATCCGCTCGGCCATGTCATCCGAGATGACATAAGTCGAAACGAGCTTCTTGGCTTCGTCAGGACGATTGGCATCCAGAAGCTGGATAACCGACTCGATGGGCTCAAACTGAATGAGATCGCCATACTGCATGGTCATCTCGGAAATTCCCTTCAACGCTCAATTCAACTCGAATACGACGGCACCATCGATTGGCACCTCGCAGTGTTCACGATGCCCGGTGCGGGCATAGGTCAGTCGGCCCTCTTGAAAACGACCAGGCCATGCCGCCACTATGGGGCGAGCGTGGGCAAGCTTTTTTAAGACATCAACAGGGGCAATGCGAAGATCTTCCTCGAAAAGAATTTCGATATTGTCGAAGATCACGCACTTTTGAGAACCAGTCTCATCGATCAGTTTCCGAAGCAACGGCATAACTTCAGAACTACGCTGAAGCGACGGAATTGGGAGCAGCTTGCGCGACAACTGCGTCCCAACATTGATCAAGGGCATGCCTTCGCTCTCGGCAAGGCGCGACAGGATCTCTGTTTTTCCGCCTGCACTATTCGCGACAACAAGGATCAGCTTACTTTTCAATGTCGCTGCATCTTCAGCAAGCTGTTGCAACCGCTCAAGCATATTGCGGTCCCTCTGGCTGAGACACGCCATCGCCATGCCTTCCCGAACGAATTTCGGCCGCGTTCAAGAGCACAATCTGCTGGTCCTGGGGTCTACGTGCTGCCGGATCGGTGTCTAATCCAAGGCGCTTCAGTGCGTAGTAGAGGAGAGCCCTTCGGACCGGGATGGTCGTCACGCCCCTTTCCATTCCGTAATCGAGCTCGATCGCCTTGCGCTGACCGGCACTCAATTCGGGATGAGGCGCGATCTGGAGCTCAACCTGCTCTTCCCATTCGCTATCGCCCGAAGGCCTAGCATCTGCCGGCTTCGATGAGCGCGTATCGGTGATGCGCGAGAGAACAAAGTCTTTGAAGGCGCTACTTCGTGGGCAATGCGCGCGAGCATGCCACCTGAAGCCGTCAAACACCAAGGCATGAGGTTCGATCCACCGCCAAGCAGGCTCAGGGGAAGACATCGATTGGTAGAAGGCTTCGATCGCCTCGTGCCGCTTGATCGCCGTCACGATGGCCCTCAGAATTTTGGGCGAGACACCCCGGGCGGGAGTCGGGGCACAGGCGAAACTCGGCAAGCCCCCGATCCAGCTATCGTCGGCGGCAATGATTCCATCCGAGAGCGATCTGAGCTGGGAGAGATATTGGGCTGCGTCGGGCTGGTGGAAGACGGGGGTGAACGACGAGCTACGAACGTAAGTCCTGGCGCTCTTGTCGTAGACCATGTTGGCTTCAGCGAGGCCAAGATATCTGTTCAGATCCGTCGAAGCCTGGTTGATCGAAACGCCGAAAACGTCAATCAGGTCACTGCGGTTGACATGCCCTTCCCAGAAGAGCCTGAATTCGATGAATTCGAGGCGGCTCTCCACCCCGCGTCGCAATCCCGAATCGTTGTCCATCCCCAGATCCCCCAAGAAACTGGGCTAAACCAGTTTCTGTATGGGTAAGCGTAGTGGATGCTTGATGGCGACGCAACGAGATTCGGAAAGCTGCTGGCCCCGGTTTGGCTAATCTACCTGCGGCTAACTGTCTCTGAGCTAGCAAGAAATTCCGACACCTTCTGGCAGGTCTTGTGGCGCGGCCTGCGCCCGTCCCGAAGGTCGTGAACGAAGCGAGGATCTGCCACGACGTGCCGACCGAAGGTGCTCGGCGACGTCCTTGTTTGCGCCAGATATGCCTCGATCTGCTCCAGTAGCTCCATCACCATAGACTCGCTTTAAGCTTGCGTTCTTGTTATGTTCTTACTAGGAAGGCTTCCTAGAGTCTAGGATCGATTTTCCTAGGTGCCCGCGATAGGACTGGCAGTCATGGACGACGCACGGAGAGCCCTGGACGAACTGATCCAGCAACGAGGGGTGAATTACTCCTCAGTTTCGCGCCTGTTGGGGCGCAATGCCGCTTACATCCAGCAGTATATTCGGCGCGGCAGCCCGAGGCAGCTGGACGAGCAGGACCGCTCGGTTCTGGCGCGATTTTTCGGGGTCGATGAGAAGGTTCTTGGAGCCCCTGCCCGCCGCTCAGGCCCGGTGGTCGAACTGGTCCATGTGCCTTTGCTCAATGTCGAGGCATCGGCCGGCCATGGCGCTCTGGCCGAAATGGAAGCCAAATCCGCGCAGTTCGGCTTCGACGAGAAGTGGCTTCGCCGACTGACCGCGAGCAAGGCATCGAGCCTCTCGATTATCGCGGTCCATGGGGACTCCATGGAGCCCACCCTCCACGATGGCGACGAGGTTATGGTCGATCTCGGGGATGGCCAGTCGCGGCTGAGAGACGGGATCTATGTCCTGCGGATGGACGACATGTTGAGCGTAAAGCGCATTGCCCTCGAACCGCAGGGCAAGCGGGCGTCGGTTCTGAGCGACAACCCGGCCTATCCAAGCTGGCGCGGCCTCGAGAAACGCACGCTCAATATCGTCGGACGGGTTCTCTGGTTCGGACGGGCGCTCTAAGGTGGTTCTCTGATGCTTGCCCTCCTTGCCGCTTCGATCGTCGCTTCCGGACAGACCTTTACCTGCACACCGACTCATGTCTGGGATGGAGACGGTCCGGTCTGGTGTGCGGAAGGCCCTCACCTGCGGATCGCCGGCATCGCGGCCCGGGAAATGGACGGCACCTGCCGCACCAATCAGCCCTGCCCGAATGCCACGGCAATTGAAGCGCGCGACGCCCTTGTACAGCTGATGGGTGGCGCGAAGGGAACAATTTCGACCGGTCATGTGGTGGTCAGAGGTCCGCGGCTGACATGCCGCTCTGAGGGGTCCGCAGGCGGAAACAGGACCGCTGCCTGGTGCCGTCTGCCGTCAGGTGCCGATCTGTCATGCGCCATGATCAAGACCGGCAAGGTCCTGCGCTGGGATCGCTACTGGAAAGGCCCGGCTTGCCGGTGAGCAGCACCACGCATCTGACCGGCATCGTCGAATGGGCGGCCAACGGACCAGTGCTGCGAACTGACGGTGGCGGGACTTGGGAACTCGACAACACCCGCCAGGTACGGAAATTCATCGGCGCCCGCGTCGAAGTGGTCGGGGAGCGTTCAGGGTTCAACGGATTTGCCTGCGACCAGATATGGCCTGCCGGAAAGCCTCGACCGACTGCATTCAAACTCCGGCTCGAATTCCTTCTTGCCGCAGCCTTCGTCGCCTACGGTCTCTACGCGACGGTTGGCGGGGTCGTCAGCGTGCTTGGCTGATGCTGAGCGACTGGGAGCTCTGGGCCTGCGCCAACCATGTCCTGCAAACCCATGCAGACAAGGCAGCCTTGCACGTCGCCGAACAGATTGGGGCTCTCGCACTTGCTGGCGATGAGGCAGGCATTCGGACATGGCAGGCTATCGCCCAGCGGATTGTCCAACTGAGCTCCAACGCCCAAGATCGACCACTCCAGTAAACCTCATCGACAAGACCTGTAAGTTCATCCGATCGGCGAGAGATCGCCCGGAAACAAACACGACTGCGCGGCCGGGCCGCCCTGGCTGTCGCCTTCGATGGTGAAGCCGCGCATGCGTTCGACCAGATGACGAGCAAGATCGACCCTGGCGCTGCGCTGGGCGCGTGGATCATCGGCATTGAGCCGGACGAGCGTGTGCTCCGGCGCAACAGCCAGCGCGACTTCGAGATGGGTAAGAAGGATATCGTCGGAGATTCGGGGCATGGGCCAATGAGAACAAATAAAGAACTTTACGTCAACCGGTCATGTGCTGACGCATGGGGACAGCGGGACGCTAGATGCCGATTTCGAACGGCTTGGTGATCGACCGGTCAAGCTCTGGCGGCTTGCGTTCCGGTGCAGGAACCACACGATCCTTGGCCTGACCTTTGGCTGCCGCATCGCGGAGGAGATCGACCGTTTCCAGCGCCGAACGTTTCATGCCGGCATTGCGCTCGACCGCCGCTTCGAGCTTGCGAGCATTATCGACATAAAGCGTGAGACCATCGCGCAGCCGTGTAACTGTCACCAGGAACGTCTGCTGGTTGGCCAGATTGCGCTCGCGGCTGTCCATGACCGCAATGCCGCGATCGGAGGTCAGCCCCTGCGCCATATGGGCATTGAGCGCATAGGCAAGATCAAGACGTCGCAGCATCGGGTCGCCCTGCTCCAGCCTGTGCTCTGCGCCCAAGGATGTCTTCACCACGACAGTCTCTTTGTCGACTGCGACAATCCGGGCCTGGTCGGCATTGAGCAGGCCCCGCTGGTGATCGGTCTCGGTCCACCGGATCTTGTCGCCAGTGTAAATGTCGAGGGCGCGAACTTCGAACAGGCGCAGCGGATCCTGCTCACCTTGCGGCCGGATCTGACCGGGACGAAACTCGAACTGGCGGCCACGCTCGTTTTCCAGCGTGACTCGCTCGCGCGCCACATCGGTTCCGACCACCCGGTATTCGCCTGCTGGGAGGCCCTGGGTGCGCTGACGCCGCGCTACATCGACCACCATGCCGGGGGCATAGGTGCTCGCATAGCGCAGCTCCTCGCGGGTTACATTGACGCGGGACATGGTCTGGAGCCGCATGGTGTCAGGACCGAGCTCCCCGCTGGATTTGAGGCCGGTCTGCACAGCCTCGTTCACGGCACTGCGCAAGTTTCGGCCTGAGGCATAGATCGCGGTTGCTTCGCGCTCGGCGGTCGAGAGCGACAGCCAGGCTGCTGCGGCTTCGACAGCAACGTCATTCCCCACCTCGATCACTTGGGGTGCTAAATGGCGCATGGCATCCTCGATGCGCCCCTCTTGCGCTGCCTGTTGTGCATCTCGAAGGCCCTCTGTCCGTGCGCGGAGATTGGTGCTCATTACCGCCGTCTCGATCCCGGCCTGCTGCATCACATCGAACGGCTTTCCGGCATCGACGGCACCCAACTGCTTGCGGTCGCCAATGCTGGCAAAGCGGCCGAGTTCGAGCAGGTTTGCCAGCCGAACCAGCTTTTCCTTGTCGGCATTGCCAACCATCGATGCCTCGTCGAGCAGCACAACACTGCCGCGCATCTCAGCCCGCGCCTCGGCGAGACGGTCCGCATCGGCCCCTTCGAGGAGATCGCGGTGCCGGGCGAGGAACCGCGAGACCGTCATCGAGGGAATACCTGTATCGCGCTCGAGCATCTGGACCAGCGTGTTCTGCACCGCGAGCCCGAGCACGGCTCTGCCCTCCTCGCGCAGGATATCTGCGACAGGTTTGAGGACCGTGCTCTTGCCTGCCCCCGCGACGCCCTGGATCGCGACGATGCGGTTGTTCGAGCCAAGCAGCAAACGCCCTGCCCCTTCCTGTCCGGCGTTCAAGGTTAGGCCGTATTTGATCTGGGACAGGGCCTGCAGACGGGAGCCGGCAAGGTCGGGAGAAACAATCGCCGGCGCAGTCCCGCGCCCGTCTTCGACCGCGGCAATGATGCGCCGTTCGAGGCTTATAGCGTCGCGTGTCGTCAGCAGTTCCCGGTCGGCACCCCTGCCCTTCTCCAGATGTCCCTGTCGCAGCAGCTGGTCGACGCGCTGCTCGATGTCTGCAAGTGAAGTCGGGAGCGCAAAGCCAAGCGCTGCGCGGTAGATCTCGGCCCGGGTGAAAGCCGCCTCCCGCTCGCCCAGATGCCGCACAGCCGAGGCGACTGCATGAATTGCGGCGACCTGCTCGACACTGCGATTACTCAGCCGGGCAGGTATCAGTGGGTCACCTTCGCGCAGGCCAAGGCGCTCGGCAAAGGAGGTTGCAAGGTCCTGAACATTGCGGACAAGCGCGCGCATCGTTGGCCTCAAGCCGGTCACATTGCCAAGATCCTGCACACTGCGAGCATTGGCTCTTGCAATCACCGCGGCGGGATCAAAACCCAGCCTCACGGACGCGTCCTGCCACTGCTGCGTCAGCGCATCGCGATCTTCGATCCGCCCTTTGTCGGCCCGGGTCATCAAGGTTGCAGCATCGAGCACGCCTGGCCCTGAGAAATTCATCTGGGCGGCCGCTTCCAGGATTTCCGCTCGCCGGGAACTGAAGGCATCGCGGACCGCCTTGGGCACACCTACGGCCTCGAAATTGCCATGCTTGCCGAACTCGCCGACCTCGTAGCCGAGCTTCTCGACGCTCAGGCGAAATCGCGCCATCGTCATCGCATTGAGCAAGGTATTGTGCTGCCAGAGCTTGTCATTGCGCAGCGCCCGCCATTTGCCGTCGGCCCCTCTCGTCACATTGGCAATGACGGCATGGAAGTGGGCGTTGGGCTCCTGGTTGCGATTGGTATCGTGCTGGAAGAGCGCGATCGCAAGGTTGCCGGTCTGGACGGTACGCTCCTTTCCGCGAACCTCCATCCGGGTCTCGGCAAGGTTCTTTTCGGCCCAGCGCAGGGTTTCCCGGACGGCCGACGCATAGGCATCGAGGATCCGTTTGTCGCCGCCGACCAGAGAAAGGACCGACCAGCTTTTCGGCATCGAAAAGGTGAGGTCGGTCCCCGCCCGGTGCGCCCGGTTGTCACTGCCGACGCGGCTTCCGTCAGGCAACATCCCCTTGAGGATTGCCTCGAACTGCCGCGC
Source organism: Sphingomonas sp. SFZ2018-12 (assembly GCF_022496715.1). Taxonomy (NCBI): domain Bacteria; kingdom Pseudomonadati; phylum Pseudomonadota; class Alphaproteobacteria; order Sphingomonadales; family Sphingomonadaceae; genus Sphingomonas; species Sphingomonas sp. SFZ2018-12. Next base: position 1,019,433 of record NZ_WTFM01000001.1, on the reverse strand, counting down.
GTCTACGGCCCCTTTGAGCGCGAGCGCCGCAGCGCCCTCCCCTAGCCATTCACCCGAGCGATCGGCATCCGCCCGCGTGTAGTAATTGTCGGCAGCGAAGTAGTTGGCCGCGCCGCCGGCGGTGCGGACATTGGCTACCGACAGCATCGATCGGTCCCCAACGCCAAGGCAGTTGGCGACATGCTCACATCTCCATGTCGCCAAGTTCCGGACCAGTGATCGGCGGAGGCTCGTGCTCCCGCAAACCATCCTCGATCATCAGCTTGCGCGCGGCAGCATCACTCGAGCTTTGGCTCTTCGGGTTATCCGGCTTGCCCTGTTGCAGCCCTTCCGTTCCGGGCGTGCTGGCCTGAGGCGTGCCCTTAGGCGAAGCCGACTGATCCCGCGCCGCTGCGGCTTCGCCTGTCTGGAGAAGTGGGCGGGCGGAAGGTCCAGCCTTTCGCGGCGGAGCATCGGTTCTGGTATTCGACCGGTCCGTCTTGGCCTTGCCCGCCTTGTCTTGCTCGGAACGAGTTGCCGGTTCTCGCTCCTTCGACGTCTTGCCGGGTGTGCGTTCCACTGCTCGCCCAAGATCCTTGGCAGGCGCTTCAGGCTCCTTTTTCGAGGCAGCTCGCGCACCCTGGTCGAAGGCGAGCTCGCCCTGCTTCGGGACGACCGGCTTGCCGGCGCCGTCGTCGTTCGACGAGGGATGCTCACCTCCTGTCGGCGCTGCCTTCTGCTCTGCCTGCTCCGCCGCCGGATGGATCTCCGTGACCCTTGCCTTCGGGCTGTCCTTGACCCTGGCGATGAAGGTTTCCGCCCGCTTGGGTCGGTCGATGGGCTTCAGCTTGACCGGTGCGGCGGGAAAGCCATCAGGGAACTTGATGTACCCCGACAGGCGCGGCAGGTTCATCAGCTGGTCGGGCAGCAAGAGCGGCTCGATGTGCTTGCGCGGGGTGAGGCTGACCGCATCGCGGGCATTGTTGTAGCCATAGGTGTAGCCCTCCTCCATGTCCCTGACCTGGCGATGGCCGATGAAGTCGGAGCACCAGGTGGCGGTCTCGCGGTCGGCGGTTCCAAGGATCAGTTTGGTCCGGGCGAGCGATGCCAGCGTCATCGCCATGTTCTCGCCGTAGACCTCCTTGAGCTTGGCATAAGCGTGAAGGCCAAGGACAATCGCGCCGCCGAAATTGCGCGCTGTCTGCAAGCCTTTCTCGAGGGCCGGCAGGCGGTGCAATGCACCCAGCTCATCGACGAAAAACCAGCACTTGAGATCGCGGGTGCGGGGCATCGTCATCAGCATGTTCATGGCGGTATCGAGCCAGAGCGTGAGCAGCTGCGCGCAGACGCTCATGTCGACATAGCGGGCAGAAATGAACAGGATCGAGCCTTCACTTCGGGCGCTATCGGCCCCGTCCTCGATCCACTGACGCACCGAGAAACGAGGACCGGCAGTGGGCAGCAGCTTGAGCGCCTTGGCGTTGACGTTGAAAACGGCCCGGATCGATTCTGCCATGCGGGCAGCTTCCGGCGCGGTCAGCGGATCGGCGATCGTCCCTCGCATCATGGCATGAACGCGCGACAGGTCTGCGGTCATCAGCTCACGGGCCAAGGCGTCGTTGGTCGCTCTGCCATCGGCCACGAGTTTGAGGCAGAATTCGACGAACAGGGCCCGTGCAGCGATCACCCAGAACTGGGCTTCACCGCCCCCGTCGTGGGGCACGAGGGCGTCCGCAGCGGCCCAGAACTCACCTTCGGAACGGCATTCATCGAAGAGGCTCCACTGGGGGCAGCGCGCATCGAGCGGGTTCAGAATGATGTCGCAATGGGCAGCATGGAAGTGCTCGATAAAGGCCCCGGTCAGATCGAAGACCACACAGCGCTGGCCCTTGGCTCTTGCCTCCGCAATCATGTCGGAGATTGCTACGGTCTTGCCCATACCGGTCGTGCCAATGAGCATCGCATGGCTTTGTTCGAGCCGCCAGGGATAGGAGACCGTGGCGATGTGCGATGGCCGATAGGGAAAGACCCGGGCGATCTCTCGCGGCAGGCTGAGCCGCCATTTCCAGCCCAGCGCGGTATCAAGCTCACGGGTGCGCTCGCGCCGGTTGTGTGCGGTCAATTCGTCGACGAGTTCGGGGAGCGTGACGAGCATCGCGCCGCGCTCATGTTTGCGCTCTTTGGAGCGGTCACCGAACCGCTCGGCGAACCAGTAGAAGACGGCAAAAGCGGGGACCAGCAGGAAACCGGATCGCCACAAGGCTCTGGTCAGAAGCGCCATGAGCTTCTCCCACGCATGGACCACCGGGGGGTAGTGGTCGAGCTGCGCAATCGGAAACTGGATGGTCGCGCCGAAGGCGGTCTCCAAGGTGATCCGTTTGGCAGGATCGAACTCCATGAAGCCGTAGATGGCGGCATAGATCCGCATCCAGACCAGGTAGACTTCGTGATCGGTGAGGCCTGCCGAAATGGTCCACCAGGAGGTCCATGAGATCACAAGCGCGGCAACGATCAACGGGCCCTTGAGACCGGCCGCGAACATGAAGCTGAAGTGTCCGAGCAGCTGGCTGCCGCGCGTGAAATTGACGAGGTTACGCTTCATCGGAAGCTCCATCGCCGCTAGCGGTGGAGAGACCCAGCTCCTTGCATTTGCGCGCGTAAGCCTGGTGCGCCCGACCGCGCAAAGCGTGATCGGGGTGCCCTGCCAACAGCGCATCCACACCGACCATCAGGAACACCGAGCGGCGGGAAATGCGCTCAATGGAAGCGTCGAGCCGCGAGGGAAGCTCGTCCTCTGTGCAGGCATTGGCGAGCAAGGCGCGAACCCACTCGCTCATGCTGATCCCCTTGGCCTTGGCAGCCTTGCGGATCAGCGAGCTGAGCTCGCTGGAGATGTAAACCTGGAGACAGATTGGCCGTGTCATGCACGGACTCCTTGTGGTCAGGAGCCCGATTCACACTGCGAAAGGCAGGATCGAAGCTAAGTCAGATTCAAGAACATGTCAAGAACATCGAGAGCTGCAGAATTCCGCCACTTCCGGCCTGGCCTTGGTCAAATCCACATAACTGCCCTCGCCCCCGTCACTTTTGACGGAGAAGCTGCCATTTCACAAAACTCGATCTATTCCTTTGTGATTGCATATTTTTTCTGCCCACCTTTCCTGCGACCCGTCGCGTAGGGTGTGCCCAACTGTCCCCAACTGCGAGGACAGGAACCGGCTATTGATCCTGTAACGGATGATGCGTTTTGCGATCCCCATTCCCAGGGTCCTCGGCAAGTAGCCGATCTGCGGATCGCGATAGGCACAGACGGGATCGACGCCTATGATGCAGCCAGTATTCCGGGTCGAAAGGAGGCGCTGCATGGGCCAGGTCACATTGAGTGCGACACCGAAGGGCAACGGCTTCCAGGCGACAGTCACTTACCCGAACGGGGTGTCGATCAGTTCTTCCGAGGCTTTCCCGACACAGGCAGAAGCCATTGAGGCCGCAGCGATGAAGGTTCTGAGTATGCCGGAACGGCTCGCCGATCTCGACCGTCCCGATACCCCCGACTGACGCTGGTAACCCGCCTCTCCGTACCGGCCGAGGGATGCCGAAACGGTTTACGAGCAAAAAGAAAGGAGGAAGCCCTGACGGACTTCCTCCCAAACCGGCGGGTCAGAATTCATCGCTGAGACGGCCCGGCACGGTGTCGATGACACGGTCCAGCATGGCCTTGGGCAAGGCACCGTAATCTCCTTCATCGACCGCGATGTATCCTGCCTCGTCATCGGTCAGGACGTACTGTGTGAAGTAGCTGTGAAAGGACCGGGCATGGGCCTGATCCAGGGCTGCAACGAAGGCTGCCTGATCGGCGGCGGGACCAGCAGCGGCAATGTTCAGTGAAGCGTACATGATCTTTCCTCCTGATGTTTGATGCGTCGCATCAGGAGCTGCGAAGGATGTGGGTGACGGGCTGGGTCAGGGACCGCGATAGCGGCCGCGAAGCGGCGATGGGGGCAACGATTTTTGCCGGGCTTGCCCGGTAAAAATGGTGGGGCCCCGTCGTCCTTGACGCAGCCCCAAAGCCCGCATCAGACTTGGTCTTTCTGCGAGAGAGACCTCTCCAACGCCTGCGCAGAAGCGAGACGCCTGCCCCACAAACCATTTTCCTACATGCCCCCGCAGTGCCAAGATCGGGAGCGGAGGGGACCAACGGCCTGCAAGAAGGAAGCACCATGGCCAGGTCCAAACCTACTGCACGCGATGCGCTGAGGAAGCTGCGTGAACAGCGTGCTCAACTCGAGAACGAGGAGGCTCGTCTCCGCGAAGAGGCAGCGACCGAACTCGGAAAGCTGCTGATCGAGTGCGGCGCCGAGACGATCGAACCAGCGCAACTGCGTCAGATCGTGCGAGGAGCAATGGCACTCGGAATCGAGGAAACGCTGAAGCGGATTGCTCCCGCGTAAAGCCCATCCAGCGGCGGCAAGGGGTTCGATGCCCCGCGCCGCCGCATCGCACCCGTACAAAAGAAAAGGCCCCGATGGCGTCTGCCACCGGGGCCTTGTCGTGAGGCAAGGACATTCAGTCCTCATCGATATCGGCAGCACCTTCGTTGCTGCCGGAGCGGCCCTTGGTGAGGAAGTCGACCTTGTCGGCGATGATCTCGCAGCCGTAGCGCTTGGTGCCGCTCTGATCTTCCCACTGGGTGTAGTGGATGCGCCCTTCGACCGTCACGAGCTGGCCCTTGGTGCAGTACTTGGCGACGTTCTGGCCGAGGCCGTTGAAGCAGGTGATCCGGTGGAATTCGCTGTCCTTGGCGGTGTAGCCGTTTTCGTCCTTGTAGGTCTTGCCATCCTTGCGGGCGGGACGGTCGGTCACGACCGAGATCGATGTGATGCTGGTTCCGCCCTGGGTGGTGCGGGTCTCGGGGTCGCGAGCGATGCGGCCAACGAGGATAACGAGATTGGTCATGGGCTTTCTCCTGATCGAGCATTCCGGGTCCATCCCGGCTGCAAAACCCGAGCAGAAGCGCCCCATGGCGAAGCGCACCGAAGGGAAACCCGGAACTGGTTCGGGTGGTGCGGGCAGCCGGGCACGCAGCATCGCGCCGAAAAGTGGGAACCGGTTTTCGGCAACAGCGATGCGTAAAATCGTGCCCGGCAACTCGGCCGGACCTGATCCGGGTTGCGCGTCTCGACGGGGGGTGATTCAGGGACAGGTTTGCATCGAAGCCGGGTGGAGCTGGATGCCTTGAACAGGTCTGCCCTGCCTCGTTTCCCTCCGGTCTTGGCCGGATCATCCACCCCGCCCCTCCACAGGAGAACCCCCTCTTAGATCACGGTACCGACCGCTTGAGCAGGTGGCACGCTCCTGGGCGCAACTGCTTCACCGCGGCCAGGCATATCAATCGTCACCCCTTCAGCGCCGTCGAGAGGGTTGCCGCGGAGCATCCAGGCCTGTGGCGTGATCAAGCGCGCCCAGTCCGCAAAGGAGGGGATCGAGCCCAGGTCTTCGCGTACGTGCTGTTCGCCGACCAGACGCACCGGAACGACCCGGCCATCGGCATTGACGAGGGTCTCGCCGAACAGGGTTTCGAGCATGAATATCCCCTCGGCATGGTGCCGCAGCGCGCGGTGCCGTGGGTCTGCCAAGATTGCCTTCGACTGGTCGAACCACTGGTGCAGAGGGAGATAGTCATCGACCGTGCCGCCCCATTTCCGGACCGACGAGAGGGCGTGGTAGTAACAATGTGCCATGCAGGGTCTCCTAGAGCTCGGTCGAGTGATCATCGGTGGCGATGAAGCGCAGGCTGCAGTCGAGCACGAAGGTCGCTTCAGCAACATCGATCACCAGTTCGCCGCAGGCACCGTCGTTGATCTCCCAGCCAGGATGGTGACGTTCGAGCGCCAGATAGGTCAGCTGCTCGAGAGCTTGCCCGAGTGAGTGCACCTCCGCGGAACCGTCACCATCCGAGTTGCCTGCTTCGTCGTCCAGAATGGTGACATCGGGGCACGCGATCGCGGCACCAGCGGCATCGAGGCACGCGCATTCCTCAACAGCACCGCTGTCGCCGCAGCCGTCAAAGCGGATCTCGACGCGGGCGATTCCGGCTTCCTGCAAGCGCGGGAGAATGACGGTCTTGAGCTGCTGAATCTCTTCGACCACCTGGGTCTGTCGCTCGGCCTGCCGAACGGCAAAGTCGGCCATCACGGCTTCGATATCGATCATGGAATGCCTCCTGGTAACTGAAGCCAACGGCCATTCGCTGGCTCCAAACGACAGGCGCGCGCCTTTCCTCTGACGGACGACGCCAGCGCCGACCCGGCGCTGGCGCGAGGACTGGCATGACCTCAGTCAGTGGCTGCCGAAGTGCTCTTCGGATTGGTGCCAAGGGGCCCGCGCCGATCGACCACGGTGATCCGCCGGGCCTTGGCTTCGATGACCAGACGTTCGAGCACGCCATTGCCCGGAAAGGCGATGACGTAGCGCGGATCGAGGGAGAGCATCCGCTCGTTACGCTTGAAGCCAGCACGAGCGCCCAGCCGCATGTCGAGCGAGAACGTGACCTGCGGGATGCCGCGCCGTTCGGCCCAGCTCGATGCCAGGCGGTCGACGCCCTTGGTGTCGCCACCATGGATGAGCACCATGTCGGGCACGCGGTCGCGGACCTTGTCGAGCGTTGCCCATACGTTGTTGCCGAAGGTCAGTGCATCGTCCTCGTTCGCATGACGGGTGCGCCCGCCAGCGAAAACGACAGGGGTTCCTTCGGGCACCGCCGCACGGCGCTTGGCCTCGGCACGGGCGCGCAGAAAGTCGCGCCCTTCGACGAGCGCAGAAGTCATCATGGCGCTGTGATTGAAGCGCGAACTGGAGACCGGCTTCCAGGAGGAACCAAACTCATTGAGGTACAGGGCTGCTGCGACTTCGCGCATCTCTTCGAGCGCCAGCATCGCGCTTTCGGCGCACTGCGCCCGCTCGACCTGGGTCTCAAGGTCATGGGTGTGAACCTCGGATCCATCGGCCGTAGCAATCAGCGCGCGGACCTCGTCGGTCGCCCGGTCAAGGGCCGTCGATTTGCGTTCCGCCGAGCGGTGAAAGATGTTGACGAAGGCCCAGCCAAGATCCTCGGCGTCGGCTTCAAGAGCGGTCCCGGACACCATGGCGAAAAGATCGGACCAGACTGCTTCGAGGGTTTGGACGACCGCCTCCCGGACCGGGAAATCGCTAGTCGATAGGGGAGCAGGACCGATGGAGAAGCCGGCAAGATCGAGCCCGGCGAGTTGATCGGCGAATGACGTGTGCATGGGATATCCTCCTGACTGACGTGACACCGACGCACCCGGTCATGGCTGCGCCAGCGAGAGCCCGTCAGGGCCAGCTTCAGGCAGGATTTGCGCACCCGTCAGGGGAAACCCGGCTTGGCGGGCTGGCGCGGGCAGGCCTTGAGCCCGAAGGGCCAAGGCCAACACGGGCCCGCCCAAGCCGGGTTGCGCAAGACTGGCGGCTGGTCCAGGGCCTCTTTCGCATGGCGACAGACCATGAGCGGCCGGCAAAGCTCAGTCAGGGATGGCAACCCAAAGCACGGCGCCCTGCCAACTCGTGGAGCTCAAGCTGCGCGCTTGGTGTAGACCCCCTCGCCGTTCGACATGTGCCCGAGGCAATCATAGTCGCCGAACAAGGCATCGAAACGGGATGCGATCTGGGACAGCCAGCGCTGTGCCCGCGGTGAGCGGGCCGTGCGCCAATCGGCGTCCCAATAGGGCCCGTCATCGCGCTCGACGATCCAGACGGCCACAAGCCCGCCGTAGACCGATACGCCAAAATCCGCATAGGCATTGCGCATGAGGATCCGGTCCTCCCGACCGCGCCAGCCGTCATGCGGGATTAGCGACGGGAAGGCTCGGCCGGCCCGCTTCCGCAGGTCTTCGCGCAGCCACTCGTATTCTAATTCCCAGTCGTCGTCGCTTTCGACATCAAGCACCGTGAAAGCAACGATGGCGCCGTTGGGATAGCTGACAGATCTGCCCATGACACCCTCCCTCAGGCCGCAAGCGCAGCGTCGTCGGACCTGTCATCAAACTGCTCGGGACTGACCTTCCCGCCGAGCTTCAGCAGCAGGCTCGCGGCTTCTTCGGCCTTGGCCGCAGCGGTCAGAATGGCGCGGTCGTCGTCCTTCAGAAGCCTGAGCCAATGCTCGATATAGCTCGCATGGCTGTCGAGATGCGTGACCGGCAGCCCCAGCTCGGCGCCCAGCATGGCGCTGGCGAGTTCGGCGACGAGTTCCTCGGCGGCATAGGCCGCTGTGCCGAAGCGGTTCTTGAGGTCCCGGCCCAAGCGGTTGGGATGGCCGGTCCAGTGCGACAGTTCGTGAGCGAGCGTGGCGTAGTAGTGATCGAACCCGCCAAACAGGCTGACCGGCGGCATCGTGACGCGATCCGCAGTCGGTTCGTAATAGGCTTCGCAGCCTTGGTGGCGCAGGTTGACGGGGATGGCAGCAAAGAAGACGTCGAGCTCGGCTTCGCGCCCTTCAGGCTCGACCAGTTCCAACGTTGCGGCAGGATGGAAGCGCTCAGGCAGACCCTCGACCTGATCGGCATTGAAGACCGGATAGGCCTTCAGCACCCGGCGGGCTTCGTCGGTCTTTTCGCCAGTGTCGGGAGCTTCGACCTCCTTTGTGTAGCTCTTGTAGAAGATCGCGATGGTCGACTTCTCGCCTTTGCGGACCTGAGCGCCGAGCGATTTTGCCTGATTGTAGGTCATCCAGAATGGCGAGGCGTAGCCGCACATGTCGGCGACCATCCAAAGCCAGAACACGTTCATGCCTCGGTACGGAATCCCACAGGCCCGCAAGGGCCGGGAGACCGGGACACCGCGCCACGGCTTGATCCATGGCTTCGTGCCTGCTTCCAGACGGGCGATGATTTCCTGGGTGATCCGGGTGGCGGGCGACAAGCCGCCGCTCTGCCCCTTGCGATAGGCCATGATGGTTCTCCTGATTGATGCATCTGGACAGTCGGCGACGGGTTCGCCGGTCAGTGCCACAGGGTCCCGAGCCCCCTCTGCTCTCCTTCCAAAAAGGAAGCGGCCCTCCGGCCTAAGCCGAAGGACCGCTTCTCGAGGTACGAGTGGCCTTGCCTGTCAGGAGGAGGTCAGGCGGCCAGCTCGTGGGGGGTATGAATTTCGCCGTCGACACCAGACTCAGCGTCAGCTGCGTCGATCTCGGCTTCGCCGGCCTCCAGGGTAGTCGAGGCGAACCGCATGACCTCAGGCACCCAGGCCAGAGCCTTTTCACGGACCTCGACCTCGGTGATGTAGGTGCCGGCGAAGACGCGCTCGGCGCTCATCGCGAGGTCACCCTTCTTGACCGAGGCGAAGCGCGAAGAGAGTTCGAGACCGCCAACATCGGTCAGCGCGTCGAGGATCACCTGCTTCGAGACCCGGTCGAAGTAGTTGGCCGCCGTCGGCCGCCACCACTGCGCCATATCGATGCCGATCAGACTGCCGAGATGATCGTGGAATGGCAGTTGGCGCTCACCGGTCATGTTGAGGCTCGCCTCGAGCGACCGGGCGACGACGTAGCCGAGCCAGGCCGCGCGGCTGTCATCGTGCAGCGCCCGAAACAGATCGAAGCGGGACGTTGCATCAGGCCCGGCGCGCCAGCTTTCGTCGAGGCCGGACCTGAGCTCGGCAAGCGCGCTGCTCGTCAGCGCATCCTTGGCTTCGAAGCCGATGATCGGGCCTGCCGGGACAGGCGCGCGCAGTGTGGTCGAAGGGCGCGCCCGCCAGTCGTGGGTATCGGCATCGGCGAGAGTGAAGACCATGATGTCAAGCGCCAGCCCGGGATCGGATGCAACGTGAAGTGCCAGAACATCGCGGCGCTGCATCGCGAGTTCGTCGACCAGACGTTTCGACAAGGTGGTCCGGCGCCTGTCCGAACCTTCTTCGCCTGCAACGACTTCGATCCCGTCATCGGGTTCGGCGGGTTCAGCCTGACGCTCGGCGTAGAACACCGGCTGGAGAACCGGCGTGCCATCGCGGGAGAGCACCAGCACCATTCCTGCATCGGCCTTGAGCTCCGGCGCGATGACGGGCGGGCGGGCACGAATCTCCTGGCATTCGCGTTCGATGGCCTCGATCGCCGCTTCGGCGGCTGCCACAGCCTCCTCGGCACTGTCCTCATCCTCGAGGATCGCCGCATGCTCGTCATAGGAGGCATCGAGTTCGTCGAGCCTCGCCAATTCTGCGTCGGTCAATGGCGCCGGTTCGGCAGGAAGCCGGACCAGCCCTTCGACCAGATCGTGGCTGGCATAGGGATCGAGCGTCGGCTTGACCCAAGCGAGACCCTGCTCGGCGGCGAGGGCTTTGGCCTGCTCTTCCATCTTTGCCGCCGCGAGGCTCTCGAGCAGCGCAACATCGATCCAGGATTCGCTGTCGTCGTTGTCGAACAGCTCGCGCTGGATCCGGCCGCCGGCAGCGATATAGGCGTCTCGACCAACGAGCCGAGCACGCGGATCGCTGCCCCGGACAGTCCCTGCCAGAACCAAGCGCCGGATGCTGTCCGGATTGGGGGCATAGTAGGCCGACGAAACCTGCTCGAAGACGCGGGCCTGGATGTCCTGATCTGAGGTAGCGCCAAAGGCTTTGGCGATGTCGAGCGTGATCTGGCCAGAGGCCAGCGCCTCGAACACGACCGGCGCAAGCGTCGCGAGACGCAGGCGCCCCTCAACGAAACGGACCGTCAAACCGAAGCGGCGGGCAACGTCCTCGACGGTCGCACCGCCTGTTACGAGCGCGGCAAAGGCCTGGACTTCGTCGGCCGGGTTCATGGCGAGGCGGTGGAAGTTTTCCGCAAGGCTGGTCTCAACCGCGGCTTCCGCACTGTCTTCGAGCACGAGGCAGGTGACTTCGTGATCACGAGCGAGGATCTTTTCGTCCACTAGCGCCAGCATCGCACGACGACGGCGCTCGCCCGCTTCCACCTCGAACTTGCCTTTGGCAGCGGGTCTAACGATGAGGTTCTGCAGCAGACCATGCGCAGCAATGCTGGCCTTAAGCTCGGTATCTGCTGCCGGATCACTGTGACGGCGGACATTACGAGGCGACTGAACGAGCTTGTTCAGTGGGATCGATTTGATCATGGGACACACTCCTGACTGTGAGCCAAGTGCATCGACCATCGACGCCCAAGCGGCTCAATCAGGGCAAAGCCCACTCCCCTCTAATGCGTTTGTCGCGGGTCTTTCAGTAGACGATGGCGATCGCTGAGACAACGCGGCACAAAACTCAATCCGCCAACTACAAATCGCCCAATGCCGAGTGCCAAAATTGTTGCTTATTCAGCTACCAATTTGCACTTCAACACGTATCGACAGTCGGGAAGAGCGATGAAACTGCATGCCACTCAGTGACGCCGTATACGTCGGTCGCCCCGACGCTATTAATCTCGAGCCAGATGGCGTAGGCATTGTCGATCTTGACGATGCGCTTTCCGCTGCCGCCAGCGACGCGACCGAGATCACCATTCTGGGTGGCTACTACGATCATGTTTGGCTCCTCGACTTGCTCCGAAAGCTGCCACGGGCGCGGCGGCGGGACTGCCGGGTGCGAATCGCAGTCGGTTCCGACGCGACCATAACCCTACCAAAAGTGTGGGAGCACATGCGCGGGGTCCAGAGGGAGCTGCGACGGATCGGTTACCGCTCGATCGAAATCGCCATTGTTGGACGGTCTCCAGTTCACTTCCACACGAAGCTTTTTCGTTTCCTAAGGACTACCCGCCCCTATTGGTTCATCGGTTCGGCGAATCCCGGCAGCGACCGCCACGAGTTGATGCTGCGACTATCCGGCCCTCACGAGGAACTCTCGAACTATGTTCAGGCGGTCTTCGATGCTGCACAGTCGGTCGATGATCCCGTGGCTCGTCGGCAACGCCCATCTACGATGCGTGACTTCTTCCTGGACGGGGTTCTCTGCCACAAGCCTCCGCACCAGCAGCTCTTCACATTCGAGGCTTACAAGCTGTCGCCCGAAGATCGTCGGCGAATTGACATCCGTATCGGCGATGTAAGTGGAGTAGAACATGCCAGTCCCCGCACGGAGGGCTTTGGGTTCGGTCTGCGCAGCGCGATTGGGATGATGGAAACGGATCCTAGCGAAATGGAGGATGTCGCAAGCCGTGTACGCTTTCGCGACTACGGAATGGATACGCTGTTCGGTCTCTGGATGCCGTCCGCTTACGCCGCGATCATCCAGGCTTCCGTGACGGAACGCGAAACGGCCATCGGGGAGAGGCTCCGTGCGATCGGTCGTCGGCTCGCCGACCCAGCCGGACAGCAGGCGGCCACCCAGGATCCGAAACGCCTGCGCTCAAGCGGTCCGGATGACCGAAGCGTCCTCGCCGATCATGCCTTAGAGGCAGTTTTTGCAGACGTCAGGATTACCGATCGGGCCAGGCGCGACTGGCAAAGATCATGGTGAGGCCGAGCGCAGCGATCCTGATGAATTGCACGTTCATCTTCACAAAGGCCAACGACTGACCGGCGGGTTCCTAACCCCAGCTCCCGGCCGCCAGCCATTTGAGCGCGGACAGGCTTGGCATGAACAGATATTCGCCGCCCTTCATGACATTGAAAGTCTGCACACCGTCGATGCGCTTGCGCGCCGGCGCCTGCGGGATCGTGAACCGGCCATCATCCTCATGCAGGCCAACGATCGGATCGCGCTCTTCGCCAAGGTCGACGAAATTGCCTCGGTTGATCCACTCCTGCTGCATGAACTCGATCGTGTCGTAGGCACGCGCGCTGATGAAGATGAAGAACAGGCCGCGATCGCCGTTGGCATCGTCCTCAGGCCCCACATCCTCGGAATAAACCGGCCCGAAGGTCGAGGAACGGCGAATGATGCGGTGGATGTTGACGTCGGTGAGCAGCGTCAACTCGGAATCGCGGGGATTGAGCCGTCGCATATGGCAGCCGAGCGGCACGACGCGGCCTTTGGGATCGTCCTTGAAGGTGAAGTCGTTGTTGCGCTGCGAATCGGCGCCGAGGTCGGGATCGTCGTGATCGTGCGCCAGCGTCAAGGGTGCGCCGGAGCGCCAGCGCCCGAACATCTTGGCGGCAAGGCGCTCGCGTTCATCCGGCGTGTCGCCATGTGCCTTGAGGAAGGCGTTGAAGCAACCGACCCGGCTGTTATACTTGCGCATTACGACGAAGGTGCCGTTCCTTCCGAGAACCGCAGGCTCGGGCATGCCGAGCGGCTGGCCGTTCTCGCTCTCATAGCCGAGGATGAATTCGCCGGCCTTGATCGGCCGCTCCTCGCCTGGCAGCGGATCAACGCCGCTGCCCTCCACTGCGGGCTGGGAGATCGAATCCCGGAAACCGAACGGGTTTTTCGCGCCGTCTGGCGCGCCGAAGCGATGCTCGCCGAGCAAGGTGACGCCGCTGCTCCGGTCGAGTTCGGTGCGCGCCGTCGCCAGCGCCTTGTCGAGCGCATCATCGTCGACCGCGTAGATGGTCAGCGCGAGATGGCAGTTGTCCGGCTTGAACACCTCTTCCCAGTTTTCAGGCGCGTTGGGCCCGAAGTCGCGAAGCTGCTCCGCGCGTGCGGCCATGCCCTGCTGGAAGGGGAGCGGGAATGTCTTGAGCTGCGCTTCGGGAACGCCGAGCGCCTTCAGCCCCTCGAAGCTGAGTGCGGCCCCGATCCAGAAATCAAGATCCTCGCTCCAGTTGTCGGCAGATGCGATATGGGGCGCGAGCCGGCCGAGAAGATCGCGCGCGCCCTCCGCCTCGTCGAAATGGAGCATGGCGTGGATACCGACATAAGGCTCGGGCCGGCTTCGCAGGATCAGCGCCTGAATGTCGTGCAGATCGAGCGTAACGCTGTCGCGCCGGAAGCGCTCTTTCAGTTTCTGAAGGATCGCCATGGCTCAGCCCACCTTGTCCAGGAATTCGTTGACGGCATGCTCCATCCGCTGAAGGCGGCGCACGTCGACGACGGTCACCTGCGGGTTGGCGACGAACCAGCCGGCAGCGGTGATCTGATGCTCGGCGATGAAATCCTTGACCTTGGGGCTTGCGATGCCAGGCCAACCTTCGACCGAAGCGAAAAGCAGGTCCATCAGGTCGGGGATCTTGGTGGCGAAGTCGTTGATATAGGTGTCCCAGTCGCCGTCATAGGCGGTGGCGAACAGGATGCGTGTGTCGTTGTCGAAGAACACGAACCGCATATTGTGGAGCGTGCCGACTTTCTGCGCGCCATCGAAATTGCCGTTCACCAGCCCGAAGATGCGTTTCAGCCGGTCCGCGCCGCCTGGCTTCAAGTTTGCGATGGCGGTGAGCTCGGAGACATTGCCGGACTGCGCGCCGACGCGACCGGCCGAGCCGGCTGTGCCCTTGAGGTCGGGATTATGCTTCGTCACCATCTGCTCGAGGGCGAGCTTGGCGAGCTGTGGCGCATCGCCAACCACTTCCTCGATGCGGCGGCGGATGGCCTGCAAGCGGGTTTCATCGATCAGCGGGGTTTCTTCGGTCTCGGCCATGGCTGGCCTCCTTTCGTGATTGCGTGTGACGATCGGATCGTCAGTCCGGAATGACGTCGATGCTCGCCGGCTCGGCGCGCGGTTGCGCGTTCATTTCGTGGCGGTAGCGGGTGGATCGTTCATAGGCGGCGATGCGCACCCGCATGATCGATCCGAGCGGCTGATGATCGCGGATACCGTGCCAGGGATTGAACGACAGCACGTCATCGCCATAGACCCGCCGCGCCGGCGAATAGGCGTCCTGCGGCGGGATGCGCAGCGTGGCGATCGGCTGGTGTGGCGACAGCTCTTCGGGCCAGAGCACCGCCGCGTCCTCGACAGGCATCTTGTCGAGATCAGCGCAAAGTTGGGCGCGCAGTTGATACTCAGCACCTTGGTCGCGGAAATGCTCGACAACCAGATCGCGCATGGTGGCATCCTCCACCGTGCCGACGTCCTTGCCGGTGAGCGCGCGGACATTGTCGGAAAGCGGCGCGGCGCTGATCTTGGCGATGTAATCGCCAAAGCGGATCGCCGCCATCGAATGATAGGTTTCGCCCAGCAGATGGTTATTGTCGCGAGCGAGCCCGCGCAGCGTGGCGCCGGGCTCGACGCCGACCGCTTCGACTGCCGCCTCCACGCCGCGCGCGACCCCAGCCATCGCTCGCTGGAGAAAGGCCGGGTTCTGGGCATTCTTCTCCAGAAGGCTGATGAGCTGGCGATATTTACCGATCGTGCCGAAGCTCAAGGTCGGGATGTTGACGAGCAGGAAATCCTGGTTGTGGCCCTTGTCTTCGGGGAGAAGCCGCTCGCCATCGACACCGATCACCTTGATCGCCATGCCACGCGGCGCGGGAATGGTATCCGAGTGGATGTCGCCCGGCGCCGAAGAGAGGCGGATCACCACCGGATAATTGGCGGGTCGGGCGAACAAGCCCTGGCGCAGATGCGAGGGCAGTTCGTGAACGATCAGTTCGCCCTTCAGGAACCCATGGCTTTTGGCATGGGCGTCGCGCACGGCGTGGCGATGACGCTCGAAGGCCCCCGGTTGGTGTTGGCCATGATCTCGAGGATCTCGGCGGTCAGCCGCTCCTCGTCCTCGCCGAGAACCTCCACGTCCGGGGAATAGCCAATGTAGGTTTGAGCCAAGAGCGCTCCTTCACACTGAGATTTCGTTGCCCAGGAACGATTTCGGGTCGAAATCGCCGTTGATTTCGGATATCAGTTGATATCTGGTTTCACTGAGAACGCGGAACCTCCAAAAAGGTTTCGCACGTCTCGCCCGTTGGTTGGAGAACGAACCCATGCCGCTTACGCGCAAGGACACGCAGCGCCAGACGCGGGACCGGCTGATCGCGGCCGCGCATTCCTCGATTATCGAGGAGGGGGTCGCTGCCATGTCGATTCGCAACATCTGCAGCGCTGCAGGGCATTCGCAGGGCGCCTTCTACTCGAACTTCGCCAGCAAGGATGATCTGCTGGTCGAGATCCTGCAAAGCCATATCCAGGACGAGGTCACACTGCTTCGCGACCTGGTCGCGCACTGCTCCGGCGACGATATCGAGGCGACGCTGCAGGTGCTGGCCGCGCGGCTCGCGAAGTTGGCCGACGAGGCACAATGGTCACTGCTCTCGATCGAATTGCAGCTCCATGCCCGGCGCGATCCGGCTTTCGCCGAGCGGCACCGGGAGGGCAAGGCGGCCTGCTATCGGATGTTCGGTGAGCTCGTCGCCGATCTGACGCAACGCTTCGCACTTCGTCCGGCCTTGCCGCCGATGCAGACCGGTATCGGTCTTTACGCGCTCTGGATGGGACTGGCGGTGCAGGGCGATGTCGAAGGCGCCATGCCGCGCGACGAGATGCTCGTCGGCTTCTTCCGCGCCATGGCAGGACTGGGTTCGTCGCATGAGGAGCAGGCGTATTCGTGAGCGGGATCGTGTCAGATCGTCGACGCATCGGCTGCGATGAGCACGGACACCCACTCGTCGGCGAGGTGGATGAGCATCGGCGCTTCCATATCCGCTTCCGCGCCCGGGACGCCGACATCGACGAACTCGGCCATGTCAACAATGCGGTCTGGGTGACCTGGATTCAGGATGCGTCGGTGGCGCATTGGCTGTCGGCCGCGCGGCCGCAGGATCGCGACCGGTTCGTCGCGGTCGTGCTGCGCCATGAGGTCGACTATCGCGGCAATGTCCGGGCGGGAGACGAGGTCAGTGCGATCACCTGGGTCGTCCGAGCGCCGCGGGGTGCCCGCTATGCACGATGTGTCGAATTCCATGCCGAAGACGGCCGGACGATCGTCGCCTCGCTGACCCAATGGGCCCTGGTCGATCGGGAAACCGGCAAGCTGGCCCGCGTCCCGGTGGAGGTGGCGGCTCCGTTTCTAAGTGACGATACCGCGCAGAAGGAAATTGGATGAGCGATATCAGGAAAGTGGCGGTTCTCGGCACGGGAGTCCTCGGGAGCCAGATCGCCTTCCAGACGGCCTATAGCGGCTTCGATGTTGTCGCCTACGACATCAGCGAGGAAGCGCTCGAACAGGCGCGCGCACGGCTGGCGGCGCTCGTCGAAACCTACACGAACGAGGTGTCGGGCGCGGCTGGCGGCAAGGCGGCCGAGGCGCTCAAGCGGATCGCTCTGCTGAGCGATCTCGGCGCGGCCGTCGCGGACGCGGACCTCGTGATCGAGGCGGTTCCGGAGGTTCTTTCGATCAAGCAGGCGCTCTACGAGAAACTGGCGGGGCTCGCGCCGGACAGGACGATCTTCGCCACCAATAGCTCGACCCTGCTGCCGAGCGACCTGAAGGCTTACACCGGCCGACCGGACCGGTTTCTGGCGCTGCACTTCGCCAACAGCATCTGGAAGTTCAACACCGCCGAGGTGATGGGCACGGACGACACCGATCCGGCCGTGTTCGATGCCCTGATCGCCTTCGCCTCCGCCATCGGCATGGTGCCGATCCCGGTGCGCAAGGAGAAAGCGGGTTACGTCCTCAATTCGCTTTTGGTGCCGCTCCTGGACGCGGCCGCCGATCTGGCGGCCGGCGGCTATGCCGAGCCGGAAGATGTCGACAAGGTCTGGCGGATCGCCACCGGCGCGCCGATGGGGCCGTTCCAGATCTACGACATCATCGGATTGAACACCCCCTACAACATCCTCTCGCATGGCGACGAGCATGCTCAGTCGCTCGCCGCCTGGCTGAAGGAAAACTACATCGACAAGGGCAGGCTCGGCATCGCCTCGGGCGAAGGCTTCTACAGCTACAAGCCCTCCGCAGACTGATCCCAACAAGAAGAACAGGAGTTCGCCATGCACTATAGCAGCGGAAACTATGAAGCCTTCGTGCGTCCCCGCAAGCCCGAGGGCGCCGACAAGAAGACGGCCTGGTTTGTAGGTTCGGGGCTGGCGGGGCTTGCCGGCGCGGCCTTCCTGATCCGCGACGGCGGCGTTTCCGGCGACCGCATCACCATCCTTGAAGAGCTGGAAATCCCTGGTGGCGCGCTCGATGGTCTGGACGTGCCCGAAAAGGGCTTCGTCATTCGCGGCGGCCGCGAAATGGAAGAACATTTCGAGTGCCTGTGGGACCTTTATCGCTCTATCCCCTCGCTGGAGATCGAGGACGCCAGCGTGCTCGACGAGTTCTACCGGCTCAACAGGGACGATCCCAACTTTTCGCTCCAGCGCACGACGCAGAACCAGGGCCAGGACGTGCCCGACAAAGCGCTGTTGACGCTAAACGACAAGGCCCAGAAGGACCTGCTCTCGGTCTTCCTCGCGACGCGCGAGGAGATGGAGAACAAGCGTATCAACGAGGTCTTCGGCGAAGACTTCCTCAAAAGCAATTTCTGGCTCTACTGGCGCACCATGTTCGCCTTCGAGGAATGGCATTCCGCGCTGGAGATGAAGCTCTACCTGCACCGCTTCATCCATCATATCGGCAGTCTCGCCGACTTCTCCTCGCTCAAGTTCAACCGCTATAACCAGTATGAATCGATGGTCCTGCCGCTGGTGAAGTGGCTGACCGATCACGGCGTCACGTTCCGCTACGGCGTCGAGGTCACCGATGTCGATTTCGACATCCAGCCCGGCCGCAAGCAAGCGACCCGCATTCACTGGAAAGAGCGCGGCGTCGAAGGCGGCGTCAATCTCGGGCCAGACGATCTCGTCTTCATCACGATCGGCTCGCTGACCGAGAATTCCGACAATGGCGACCACAGGACGCCGGCGAAGCTCAATGAAGGACCGGCGCCGGCCTGGGACCTGTGGCGCCGCATCGCCGCGAAGGATCCGGCCTTCGGCCGCCCCGACGTGTTCGGCGCCCATATCCCGGAGACGAAATGGGCCTCCGCCTCCATCACTGCCCTCGACGCCCGCATTCCGGCCTATGTCGAGAAGATCACCAAGCGGAACCCCTTTACCGGCAAGATCGTCTCCGCCGGTATCGTCACGGTGAAGGACTCGGCGTGGCTGCTGAGCTGGACGGTTCATCGCCAGCCGCATTTCAAGAAGCAGCCCAAAGATCAGATGATCGCCTGGTTCTACGCGCTCTTTGTCGATTGCCCCGGCGACTTCGTGAAGAAGCCGATGCAGGAATGCACCGGTGAGGAGATCACCCAGGAATGGCTCTATCACCTCGGCGTGCCGGTCGAGGACATTCCCGAACTCGCGGCATCCGGCGCCAGCACCGTTCCCACGATGATGCCCTATATTACCGCCTTCTTCATGCCGCGCCAGGCGGGTGACCGGCCGGACGTGGTGCCGGAGGGCGCGGTCAACTTCGCCTTCATCGGCCAGTTCGCGGAATCGAAGCAGCGGGACTGCATCTTCACCACGGAATATTCGGTGAGAACCCCGATGGAGGCCGTCTACACGCTGATGAATGTCGAGCGCGGCGTGCCGGAGGTCTTCAACTCGACCTATGATATTCGTACACTTCTTGCTGCGATCGGTCCGCTGCGGGACGGCAAGGGCATCGATCTTCCCGGACCAGCCTTCCTGCGCAAGCTGCTGATGAAGAAGCTCGAAGGCACAGAGATCGCCAAGCTGCTCGAAGAGTTCCATCTGATCGAGGAGTGAACAAAGGCCGGAAGGCACGCGCGGCGTGTGAAAGGTGATGAATGGCCGACGACGATCAGAAGAGCGAACGCGCCGCCGAGGTGACTGGGGCGCACGGCCATCATCACCATCATGAGCCGGACGGCGAAACGCCGTCCGGTCACGTCGACCATGATCCAGTCTGTGGCATGGTGGTCGATCCCGCCAGGACCGCTCACAAGGCTGAGTATGAAGGCGAGCGTTACGCCTTCTGCTCGGCCGGCTGTAAGGCGAAGTTCGACGCCGACCCCGTGCATTATGCAGCACGGGTAGCGCATGCCGAGCCGCACCATGAGGGTGCTGCTACCTTAGCGCCTTTCGGACTTGTCAGCAGATGATAAAAGACCCGCACTGGCTGCAAGGCAAAGCCTAGATATTGCCCAGCGGCGCTGTGCTTGGCAGGTTTCATCTCCGCATTCATCCGCTTACCCCCTTGAGCGCCATGCTGTTGAAGTTGCCTTGCAAGGTCAAGAGAACATGGCTGATCTCGGTGCGGGTCTTCCCGATGTAAGTTGTGACTATCTGCTTTCTTCGACGGCGATGGAACTTCGTACTGTTGAATCTCCCGAACAACGACAGAAATGGCCCTTGCGGAATTGACTAGGCCATTGCTGGTTGCCTCACATTGGTGCGGATTGCTGTCGAGCTGCTCCAGCAAGTTAGAATGGCGTGTCTGGGTAGGCGCATCCGTTATGGTGCTGGCGTGGAACGGCCTCACTTGGGCGGTAATTGACATCGCCGCTGCGAGACCAAATGTGTCGGTGGACGTGCCGAACAACGAACACTATCCAGTTCCGCGATGTTCTACCTTCATTGCACGAAGAAGCTGCTCAATCGGATCAAGCCGGATATCGTTACCGCTGGGCCAAGCGACACCGCCCTGGGCAATTGGTATGCCACGGTGATGTTCTGGAAGCCGCAGGTGGCTTTGCTGGTTTCTGAGCGTACGCTGCTTCCCGTGCTTTTGCCGCTGGCCCCGGCGGCCACGCTTGCTCCGAGATTCCCCTCACAATTGGCGTTGGTTCTGAAGGAGCATGGCGTCCCTTCTGAATTCATCGCCCAAGAAGTCTGGCGGATGGACAAGGTCCAATACGCAAAAACTGCGAACCGGAGCGTCGTCGGCATCCTCAATGAGTTCGTGAAGCAGGCTGAATTCTGGCTGGCCGCCTATGCATACGAAAAGGGCGATGATGACGACCTCCTGGCAATCTCCGCCAAGCTAGCGGAAACACCATGTAGCCCGCTGTACAAGGGACCGGTTTCGCCAGACAGAGCGCTTCATGAACTCGTGAAGGCTGGTGCACAGGCATGAACGCTCTGGCCGCCAGCTGCGCTCGAAGAACCTACCGCACTCGGCCGGAAACCCAGCTCGTTCGGTCAGGCGGGATCGGGCGGCAAATCGACAATCCGGAAGACAGCGCCCGATCCCGCATCACGAACCAGATCAACCCGCGCGCCATCCCAGTGATAGTCGAGGTGCCGCCCCTGAAGCGGATTTGATGCGCAGTCCGGGTAGAATAGCGCGACGCATTCCCCGCCGGGGTGCCGGATGCTCGGGTAAGCAATCCCGTTCGATCCCGCGCCCCTGAGGTGCCGCGCGAGCGCTTGAGATGCAGCGTAGCTGTCAGGATCGAGCGCCGAATCCGGCTTCCCCGCCACGGTTCGGAGATCATGTAAGTCTACATCGACCGACATGATGATTTCGCGGAACTGCGAGGTCCATCCCGGCGCTTCCCGGGTTCGTGCCATGAAGCGGGCATGGTGGTGGATCGTCTCGAACAGCGCGGTCTCGAACCGGTCCCCAACGTAGAGCACGCCGTAGCTGCCATCGGTAAAGCGACTCGGTCGATCGGTGCTAACGTGGGTGAATGGCGCCATGAGGTAGGAGGCTCCGTTACCGCCGACTCGTCGGTCGACCGGAACGAGGTCGAGATTGCCAATCGTCGCCATGATGCGTGGATTGGTCTTCTGCTCTGCCGAGATCAGCAGCGGCCAGTCCGCGGGATCAGCGATATCCTCGAACAGATCGATCGGCGGAAAGGCGCTGCGGATGATTCTGACAGCGCCCTTCCACTCAACTCGAGAAACGGGGATATCTGCCGCTTCGCTCACCAGCCGCCGCGCTCGGCGTCGAGATAGCGACGCACCCGCATGATGTCGGTAAGCTCGCCTCCCAGCATCACGTCGAGTGCACTGACTCCACCGAACGCGTCGTTGGCTGCCCTGATCCAGGCATACCCGCGGGTCGCCTCCGAGAAGATGATTCGGAGCGCTTTATGAATCCCCATGAGGTTGGAAAGACGCGCTCGCCCATCGCGCGAAATACGCCCAGGGCCTTCAGCCTTCCATCGACGATAGGAGCGCACCGGCATGTCGAGCAGGGTTGCCGCCTGCTCATCGGTCAGTTCCCATTTGGCGAACAGGTTGAGGGCTGCCCGGAACATGGCAGCTGCCTCGTCCTGGGTAACTGGATCGGGCCGGAAGGCGGTAACGGCAGTATCGACGGGTTGCAGAGCCAGCATGGCGTTTCTCCATATGGCATCATATACAGCAACGGATGCCATATGGCAAGAAGCTATGCCGATGCTGCCAGTCTGGCAATCACGCTCGCTGCGCCTTCGATCGGCACGAAAAGCCGGGTCTGGTAGCGGATGATCTCGGTAAAACAGCCTTGGGCCTTGTACCAGTCGAGGCGGGCTACGCTCCAACCAGTGAGCTCAATTCGCTGAGAGCCATTGACCAGGCTGCGTTTGACCATGAGCTGCTCGCGGCCCGCAAATTCCATGGCCCGGCCAGTCGCAAGAACGGTCCGCACGATTTCATCGGCGGACAGCGTCAGCTCGCGCTCGAGACCCAGCGCCCGGCACAGCTCCGGCACAGAATGAACGGGAACCTCGCGGCCGAGGAGCGAACGGCCATCCGCCGCCGAGATGCGGCTCACCCTCACGAAATCCGAAGGGAGCTTGTCCCAGACCGGCAGCAGGAGGCCCGTCGCAAGATACAAGCGCTCGCGCTTGTGGCTCGACCGCGCTTCCTCAACCTCGGCTGCCCAGGCCTCGCGAAAAGCGTCGACGGAAATTGCCTCCCAGCTGCTCTCAGCGAGCTGATCCTCGGTGATGTGCGTGCGCTTCAACGGGCGCAGCAGTTCTAAGCGGGAAACGCGGGTGCCGTCATCAGCAAGAATACTGCGGGCAGGCACGAGCAAGGCAACCCGGCCTGAGCGAGCATTTCGAACCGGCCGTTGCCGCTGCCCAGCGAGGCCGTGAAGCTCCTCGAGCCGCTTCAACGTCAGCGGCTTCAGGGCTCTGGCGATTTCCAGCTCCAGCAGATGGGTAGTCGCGCCCGATGCCGGATCGGTGCGCAGCAGCGTGTCGGACAGGACCGCGAAGTCCTCGACTACGATGGTCTCGAGGCCGAGATCGAGTGTGCCGGCCTGACGGGCGGCATCAATGCGCGCTTCGACCAGCCCGATGAACTCATCGAAGATCGCGTTCTGCAGGGCAATGGGTAGCGCCAGGATACGATTGAGCCAGCGCTGGATCGACGGCAGGTCATCGATCATTGACCCATCGGGCGCTTCGATCTTGAGGCCCGTCAGCTCCTGAAAGCGCCCGAGGCTGACCGCTTCAAGCTTGCCGGTGAACAACAGCCCGAACCAGCGATGGAGCGCCTCCTTGGCGTAGATGCTTTCGAGATTGTCGGCCGGATCGAACAGGTTCTGCCCGCCGGTCTGGCGCTGCCCGCGGGTCAACGCACCGAGACTGTCGAGCCGCCGCGCGATTGTCGAGATGAACCGGCGCTCACCACGTACATCGGTGGTCACTGGTCTGAACAGCGGCGCAGATGCCTGATTGGTACGATTGGTCCGGCCGAGCCCCTGGATTGCGGCGTCAGCTCGCCAACCCGGCTCAAGCAGGAAGTGGACGCGGCGAGACTGGTTCTTCGCAGCCAGATCTGCATGGTAGCTGCGTCCAGTTCCCCCGGCATCGGAGAATACCAGGATGCGCTTGGCGCCGTCCATAAAGGCCTGGGTCTCGGCGACATTGGCGCGCGGCGAGCGGGATTGGAGTTTCTGGCGACCATCGCGGTCGACGATGAGCCGACGGGTGCGACCGGTGACTTCCGCAACCTGGTCAACGCCGAAGCGTTCGATTACAGCATCGAGGGCTGTGGCGATAGGCGGCAAGGCACAGAGCTGCTCGATCATCCGGTCGCGCGCGGCAAGCGCAGAGCGACAGAGCACAGGAGCGCCATGCTCGTCACTCATCGGCTCGGAGCGAGGATTGCCGTTTTCGTCGGTGAACACCGCCATCAGGCGGACAGGAAAGCTCTTGGCGAGATAGTCGATCACGTATTCCCTTGGGGAGAGGTCGATCTCGAGAGCTTCGCGCTCCTCGACAGACAGGTCGGCAAGTCGTCGATCAAGCATCGCTTCTGCCGTCGAAACCAGCTGGACGACCACAGCGTGACCATCAGCAATCGCCGTATCGATCGCGGGCAGCAAGCTGGGGAGCTTCATCGACAGAAGCAGCTGCGCAAAGAAGCGCTGCTTGGTTCCCTCGAAGATCGATAGCGCTGCGGACTTGGCACCAGAGTTGAGCGTCCCTCCGGTTTCGCAGTCGACGATCCGCGTCGCCTCCAGCGCGTCGCGCAGGTTGGCGTGAATGATCGCCCAGGCTTCGGCGTAGGCATCGTAGATCGCGATCTGATCCTCGGTCAGGCAATGCTCGAGGATCTCATATTCGACACCGGCGAATGAAAGGGCCCGGGCTGTGTAGAGTCCGAGCGACTTGAGGTCCCGCGCAACCAATTCCATCGCGGCGATGCCGCCGTCGCGAATGTCGGCAACGAAAGCCTCGCGATTGGCGAAGGCGGTCTCCGGACCCCAGAGCCCGAGGCGCGTCGCATAGGCCAGGTTGTTGACGTCGGACGCACCGGTTGCCGAGGCGTACAGCACGCGCGCCCGGGGCAGGAGGTTCTGCAGACGCACCCCGGCAATGCCTTGCTCCGATCCCTTGACCTTGCCGCGCGATCCTTCACCGCCGGCAGCGTTGGCCATGGCGTGCGCTTCGTCGAACACGATCACGCCGTCGAAATCCTCACCGGCCCAAGCGAGGATCTGGTCAAGGCGCGTTGCGTCGTTTCGACCCGAACGCAAGGTCGGATAGGTCACGAAGAGGATCCCCTCGCGCATCGCGATGGAGGTGCCGAGTTTCCAGGACGCCAGAGGTTGGATGTCGATCGGGAGGCCGCCAAGCGCAGCCCAGTCGCGCCGGGCATCTTCGAGCAACGCCTCGTTCTTCGAAATCCAGATATGGCGGCGTTCGCCGTGCACCCAGCGATCGAGAATGACGCTTGCGACCTGGCGGCCTTTACCAGCGCCGGTGCCGTCCCCAAGAAAATAGCCCAGTCGATAGGTCTGGCCTTCCGCGGATGCCTTGAGAGAACAGCCCTTGTCCTCTGGCTCGAACCGGCCGGGTAAATCGCGCGCATGGGCACTTGCAGCATAGATCAGGGTCTCCGCCTGAGCAGCCGACAACAGTCCCTTGGCAATCAGCCCGTCGGGAAGCTGCGGCACTGCGTCAGCCATCGGAGCAGCGATCGACCCCATGGCGACGGACTCAACAAGCGGCGTCGGATGCTCGGCCGCGCCATCGATTACGATCCTGCTCGGGCGATAGGGCAGATAGTGGCCAACCTGAGGGGCGACCGGCGCAGGGGTTTCAAGCGACTGGTAGGTGAGCGACCCGATGGCGGAGGCTGAAGGAGTGATCCTGGCTGGTGCAGGCAGCGGCCTGCGCGGCACCGCCACCAGGCGAAACGGCGCACGAGCCGGGAGGCTCGATTGCTCGGGAACGGCATCCAAGATGGCGCGATCCGGCAAGGCATCGACAATATCGACCAGCTGGCGAAAGTCGTTTGTGCGGATGGCGACAGGCTCATTGGAGTCTTCCACCTTGTCGAAGACCAACAGCCGCGTGGTAATGCCCGTGCCCTGCCTGACGAACGCGCGTTCGACGGCGGCATTGAGCCTCAGCGAAACTGGCCCTTTCGCCCCGGCCAAAAACCGCACGCAGTCGAACCATTCAGGCATGATCGCGACAAGCCGCCCCCCGGACGCCAGACGGTTCCAGGCCGATCGCAGATGCCTCGCCCCAGTGCGGCCATCGTGGCCCCGCTCGATCCCGTGAGAATAGGGCGGGTTCATCAGCACGACGCTGGGGCTGATGGCCGGATCGAGCAATTCGTCGATCAGCTCGGCATCATGTCCAGTCACGCGGGCATCCGGGAATACCGCAGTCAGGCAGTCGCGGCGTAGCGGTGAAATTTCGTTCAGGACTAGGCGGGCTCCGGCTTTGGCAGCCCAGACCGCGAGCATGCCCGTTCCGGCCGAGGGTTCGAGCACAAGCTCGTCGGTACCCAGCGCGCAAGCCCGGGCAGCGAGCCAGGCGAGGCACGGCGGCGTTGCGAATTGCTGCCATTCGATCTGCTCGTCGCTGCGATTGGTCTGGGTCGGAACTCGGGCATCGAGACCGCAGAAGAATTGTTCCGCCTCGTCGATCGGGCTCGTGGGCTGGATTTGATCTGATGCTTGCAGGTGTTGAACCTGCGCCAGCTCGAGCGCAGCGTGAGCATCACGGACTGACCATGCCCCGAGTGCATCGGTTCCGCCGAAGTGGTCCGTCATGATGCGGTTGATGTCGCTGCGCGAAAGCGCGCTGCCTGCTGCCAATTGCAATGCCATTGCTTTGGCTGCCGTCACGACAAGCGGCGGAGATGGTGGATCGAATGCGAAGGCGAGGGAAGTGTTGGACATGGGAAACCTCCTGACGAGGTCCTGCGTCTCGCAGGCCTCAATCAGCCGAAGGCCCCCTCCCCTCTGGCTCGCTGATCAGGTTTTCCGAGCGAGCCTCGCCTTGAGTTCATCGTTCCAGTCGAAACCGGTCAATGCTGGCGCTCGCGAGTGGATCACACGGCCCGATGCAGAATAAGCCTTTCGCGCACGCTGATCTGCGAGTTCGCCTGCGGGATCATTGTCGATGAACAAGTGGAGTTCGCGCACACTCTCTGGAATCGCGACGAGGCCGAACCGCTCGTTACCGAGCGTTGCCCAGCAAGGGACGCCAAACATCTGCATGGCCGAAAGGGCGCTTTCGATACCTTCGGCAAGGCCCAACCGGCCTGCGGCTGGCCGGGCAAGTCTGACTGCACCACAGCCGAAGCTTCCCAATGCACGCTTCGGCCGATCGAAAGCGGCGAGCTTTGCGCTCGGCGCGTCGAGAAATGTCCTGTGGATCGCGATTATGCCCATGTCAGTCGTGACGGCCGCCAACATTGCAGGGAGGAACTGGACCGCACCACGTGGTCCGAGCGGCGTGCGCTCGAGATAACGGAGCTGATCAGAGGCACGCAGGATCCCGCGCAGCGCGAGGTATCCTTCGGCAGGGCTGTCGGAGATCGCCGTCGCCGAGTGCCACAAACGCCGCGCATTGGAATTGAAGGCCCTATTTTCCTGTTGATCAGCGGCCACGGCACTAGAGCCATCGAACAGGTCACGGCTGCGAACACCCTGGCGGTCCAGTGCCGCTATGACCTCCTCGTTCGAGCATCCCGCGAAGCAATGGAACAGGATCGCTTTGCGACCCAGTGTCACGCTCAGTGAGGGAGTGCGGTCGTCGTGCGCGGGGCAGCAGCACATGCCTTTGCCCCGACCCCATGTACCCTGAAGGCTTTCAACGATCGTGCGGGCGCGGCGTTCGAGTTGATGAACTTTGTCTAACGGGGGCATCGACCTTCTCCGGTTGAGGTGCCCTCCCCGCGCAGCCTCCGCTCTGCACTCGCGCCAATCCAATTTTCCTACATCGCTTGTTCTTTATATGTTCTCACTCGATTCGGCTAGACAAGGATCGAGAAATGACAATGAAAGCTATCTTGGTCGCAGGCTTCGCGATAACCTCTGCTACCTCCGCCAGAGCCCAGGATTTGTCCGCGCCAGCCACAATCGAAGCCCCCGCCAGTCACTCCGAAGGCATCCGAATTGCTGAAACATCGAACGGCTTCCAGCTGGTCGAGCATGGGCTGTGGTCATCCCGTCAGGCGGGCCCGGCATCGGGTTTCATTGTACCACAAAATGGCCGGGTGAACCTGCCATACAGATACGAACCCAAGGCCAAACCTGGCCCCGCCGACTTCAGGCGAGCAAGCTACCTTCCCCACATCTATGCGGCGGAAGCGAAGTACTCATTGCCCGCGGGCCTGCTCGATGCGCTCGTATGGACAGAATCTCGATATAACCCCTTCGCCGTCAGCCCTGCAGGCGCAGCAGGTCTTGGACAGCTGATGCCAGCGACGGCAAAAGAACTCGGGGTCTTCAATCGCTTCGATCCTATGGCCAACATCTTCGGCGCGGCGCGGTATCTGCGGCAGATGCTCGACAGGTTCGGCGTGGTTCACCTCGCGGTGGCTGCCTACAATGCGGGTCCCGGCGCAGTGGAACGCGCAGGCGGCATTCCCCGGAATGGCGAGACGCCCGGATATGTCCAAGAGGTCCTTCGACAATGGCGTTTCTAAAGATCGACCCACGATGGCCATAGCACGGCCCATCATCCTGCGGTTTCTAACTGGGCGGATTTGTAGCGGTTGCGTACCCCAGTGAGATTAGCCGTCTTTGACTTCGACGGGGTACTTGGCTGCAATCTGCATTACCTCCTTACCCCACAGCGCCAACGCCTCCCGTTTCTCGTTGGTATACTGGTGACGGTGATAGACCCCAGCGACGCCAGCCATAGCTGATCCTGACTGGTGATTGAGGACCGCCTCAGAAACCACCAACGGTATGCCAAGACGCTGGAGGCCGGTCGCTACCGTCCGTCGAATATCATGCATGGTGAAGTGTCCGGCCTCGTAGCCGAGCTTCTCGTCCACGCTTGCTCTGATCCGTTTCCAGGCCTTGGATAGTCCGCTGACACTGTTCGTATTGGTGACCTTCGAAGCCAACAGGATCTGGGATTGCTTGTGAGCGTCATCGGGGTCAATCCCAGCCGCCATGAATATCTCGGTGATGACTGCCAGGGCCTGGGCGGATAGCGGCACCACATTCGCTTTGCCGTTTTTCGCTCGGTCGCCTGGAACTGTCCAGACTTTCGCCTTGAAGTCGAACTCATCGCACGCCGCATCAAGCACTTCACCTCTGCGTTGAGCCGTAAGAATAAGCATCTGCACGAGATGGCCGAACGGATAGCCATCCTCAACAGCAGATTGCCACAGCGCAGCAAGCTCACGGTCGCTGAGTACACGGTCGCGAGGCTCATTCCGCTTCGGGCGCCACGCATCCCGGCAGGGGTTGGCTGGCATATGCTCAAGTCTGGTGAGCGCCCACGTGTAGAAGGTCGAAAGATGGCGATACACGATGCGCGCCATCGTCAGGGTTTCCTTGCCCCGCTCGAACGCAATTTTCTCAACGAAGCGGCTCACGTCACTTCGGGTAATGGAGTCCGCGAGCCGGTCTCCAATCTCGGGCTCGATGTATTTTCGGAACACTCGATCGAACTCCCTCGCGCTCCGCTTTTTGCCCTCGATCTGCTGAGCAAGGTACGTCTCGTAGAGTTCCGCGACTGTCCCGACCCCTTTTGATCCCTTTCTCTTTGCCCCCGCCTTTCTGGCGATGCTCTTGCCCTGCTCGACATCGACAAGCAGATCGCGCGCCTTCTTTCGGGCATGGGCCAGTGTAAAGCTTGGCCCATGGCGTCCGATTGTCACATTCAACCATTTGCCCTGAACCCGCTTGCGCAGAATGTACGTCTTGATACCACTGGCACCCATGCGGAGCCTAAGGCCGGGTACGATACCATCGGCGAGCTCAACCTGACCCGCAGTCGGCGCCTTCAGCCCTGCGATCTTCGCATCCGTCAAACCTACTTTGTTCGCCATATGCACCTGCTACCTTAGGTAGCTTTTTGTAGTGGATACTGGCGAACATTTCAAGAACAATGCGGACTATGAATCGCAGATTTCCGCCATTCTTGGACCCATGCGGACGCGCTAGGACCCTCTGATCATGGCTCTTAATCAGCGGGTCCTTGGTTCGAGCCCAAGTGCGTCCACCAAAATTCTCAACGACTTAGTTGCAAATATACACCCCTCCCGAGGGGCTGTCGAGAGCCACGTAATCGCCACGTAATCAACGTGTTTCGTAGCCTGGCGTAGAGGCTTGATTTTCGATGTGCGGGAGGACGTTTCCTCCCTGGTCGAAGCCGCTGCGCGGCTTCTTCACACCCACCTCAGCGGGGACACCCCGCAACGCCCCGAAACGAAGAGCGGGGCTGCTGACGCGCTCTGTCCCGCAGGGCTGCCTGCCCTGCTCCTGAGGGCGCGGTGCCTGACGCATGGGCCCCCGCACGCACTCTGATCCGGCGGACATCGTCCGAAGTGCAGGCCGAGAAAGCCGACAGGCCCCGGCTTTCCGCCTGCGCGAGCGATGACGCGATGCTCCGCCTCGTTCAGGGTGCAGTTTCTTGCTTTGGCGATCTCGCTGGCCGCTCGCGCGGTTGTAAGCGTTGAGGGGGGAGAGTGAGAGTCTGGCGGGCTTCGCCGTGACGGGTTGAGGGTCGAGAGAGAGGCTCCCGGCCAGCCGTCATGGAGATCTTCCCATGGATATGCAGGTTCTCGATACGCGCCGCGACTCAAGCGGCGGTTACAAGGTCGATGTCTCGCGCGGCTCGCGCGTGGGTCGGGTGTCGTCGGAGTGGTTCTCGCGCCCAGATGATGAGAGGTTTCTGTCACTGGGCGATCTGGCCCGATCAGTGCGCGGTCGGTCTGACCGGAGCCGGACGCGCGTGGTCGAGACGGCGCTGATCCATGTCGAAGCAAACCGCAATGATCCGGAACGCCTGGCTCTCATGTTGCCAGGTGCCGAGGCACCGGTGACGCCAACTCACTGGAGCTTTGGGCAACTGGCCAGCCAGGTAGGCGCTCCTGCTGCCTATCTGCGCCAACTTCCGGCGCCGCTGGCCGCGATCAATCTGCAATACGGGCTGACCTCCAACCGAGCCGAGCAGATCAAAACGCTCGAAACAGACGATCCAGTTTCCGGGGGCCGGCTCGAACTGCGCGCCGTGACCGGGCCCGACTATGGCCGGATCTACGACCACGAACTCGTCGAAGCCGTGCAGAAGATCGCTGGCAACGGCACCGGCGACACACGCTGGAAGGTTCCGGGCGTGCTCGACTGGTCGACCGGGGTCTACAACCCTAACGTCGACATCTCGAAGGATACGACCACGCTCTATGCGTCGGATCGCGACGTCTTCCTGTTTCTGGTCGATGATTGCAACCCGATCGAAGCCGGGCGGCTGCCCGACGGATCGCCCGATCTCTACTTCCGCGGGTTCTACTGCTGGAACTCCGAGGTCGGCGCCAAGACGCTCGGCATGGCGAGCTTCTACCTGCGCGCGGTCTGCCAGAACCGGAACCTGTGGGGGGTGGAGGACTTCGAGGAGATCAGCATTCGCCACAGCAAATATGCCGCGAACCGCTTTGCCCATGAAGCCGAACCGGCGCTGCTGAACTTTGCCAATTCCTCGCCGCAGCCGTTCATCAACGGCATCAAGACCGCGCGGGAGCGAATTGTCGCCCGCAGCGACGAAGACCGGCAGGATTTCCTCCGGGCGCGCGGATTCTCCAAGGCTGAAACCGGCCGGATCATCGAGACCGTCCTCGCCGAGGAAGGCCGCCCACCGGAATCGATCTTCGATTTCGTTCAGGGCATCACCGCGCTCGCGCGGTCCAAGCCGCATCAAGACGCCCGGCTCGACATGGAGGGCAAGGCCAAGAAGCTGCTCGACCGGGTGCATTAAGCCAGCAGGGCTCAGCCCGTTACTCATGCGTTGCGCTGCCTTCTCAGAGTGAGAGGGCGGCGCTTCGCTTCGTGACGGGTTCGGGCCTGAGAGAGAGTCTTTCGGGCGGCCCGTCATGGAGAAACCCCATGACCAAGACATTGCCCAAGCTCGTGCTCAGCGCCTCGCGCGACATCCCGTTTTCGCAGCTGGTGCTGAGCCAGAAGAATGTGCGGCGCGTGAAAGCAGGCCTTTCGATCGAGGATCTGGCCGAGGACATTTATCGCCGGACCCTGCTCCAGAGCATCAACGTCCGCCCCTTGCTCGATGCCGACGGCAAGGAAACCGGCATGTTCGAAGTACCGGCCGGTGGCCGCCGTTTCCGAGCGCTCGAATTGCTGGTGAAGACCAAGCGGATGGCGAAGGATCAACCGGTCCCTTGCGTCGTGCGCGAAGCCGGGATTGCCGAAGAGGACTCGCTCGCTGAAAACGTCATGCGCGTCGCGCTGCATCCGCTCGACCAGTTCCGTGCCTTCAGCGCGCTGATCGAAGCGGGCCTGTCCGAGGAAGACATCGCCGCGCGGTTCTTCGTCTCGGTGTCGACCGTACGCCAGCGCCTTCGGCTCGCGTCGGTCTCCCCCACCCTGCTCGAGGTCTATGGCGAGGACGGCATCACGCTCGAACAGCTCATGGCCTTCTCGGTCACCGACAACCATGCGCGCCAGGAGCAGGTCTGGGAACAGGTCAATCAGGGGCACCATGTGCCGGCTTACCACATCCGCCGCTTGCTGACCGAAGATGCGATTTCTGCAAGCGACCGCCGCGTCCGGTTCATTGGCATTGACGCCTACACCGAGGCTGGTGGCTATGTGATGCGCGACCTGTTCTCATCGGACGAGGATGGCTGGTTGCAGGATCCCGCATTGGTCGAATTGCTTGTGAACGAAAAACTCTCGGAACTCGCCCAGGAAATCGGTGCCGAAGGCTGGAAATGGGTCGAGGCCGCCGTCGACCTGCCCTATGGCTGCGAGCGCGGCAAACGCCGGATCGTCGGCACGACCGTTCCGTTGACCAACGACGAGCAGGCACGGCGCGATGTGCTGGTCGAGGAATATGACCGCATTGGCGACGACTACGGCGATGGCAGCGACCTTCCCGACGAAGTCGATGCGCGGCTAACCAAGATCGATGCCGAATTGACCGCCTTGAACAGTCGTCCCACGGTTTACGATCCGGACGACATGGCGCGCGCCGGCGTGTTCATTTCGCTGACCCACGATGGTCGCCTGCGGATCGACCGCGGCTATGTCCGTCCTGAAGATGAACCCGTCGCTGAAGGCCAGAATGACGGTACGAACGGTGCCAACGCAGACGTGTCCGATGGCGCGACAGTCACCGTGGCAGGGCAAGCGGCGCCAATCGGTGGTGACGACGACGAAGATGAGGCGATCAAGCCGCTGCCTGACAGGCTCGTTTCCGAACTCACCGCTGAACGCACGCTCGCGCTGCGCGATGCACTCGCCAACGCTCCGCAGGCGGCGTTCCTCGCCCTTCTCCATGCGCTCGTCCTATCGGCGTTCCGTCCCCACGGGACTCATGGCTGTGTGCGGATCGGCGTCACCCAGGCCTGGCTCGGCAATGTCGCACCGAACTTGCGCGAGAGTGTCTGGAGCCAGTCGATCCAGGCGCGGCAAGAACATTGGGGTGAAAGGCTGCCGGATGAACCACACGCGCTGTGGGACGCCCTCGCCGCTATGCCGCAGGATGAACAGATGGCACTGCTCGCCCACTGTGTCAGCCACGGCGTCAACGCACTGTTTGAGCCGAGCAAGGGCTATGACGGACGCATCTCGGCGCATGGCGTTGCGCAGCGCATTGCAGCGGCTGATGCTCTGGCAGCAGTCGTCGGGCTCGACATGGCCGAGGCTGGCTGGACGCCAACGGTCGACAACTACCTCGGGCGGGTGACCAAACCCCGAATCATCGAAGCGGTCCGCGAAGCCAAGGGCGATGCGACCGCCGCCCTGATCGAACATCTCAAGAAGGGTGACATGGCGCGCGAGGCCGAACGGCTGCTGAGCGGCACTGGCTGGCTGCCTGAACCCCTGCGGTTGCCGGTTATCGAAGCAAATGAAGCTGAAATCGCCGACCTGCCCGATTTCCTCGCGGATGAGGCCGACCAGGCGGACGCCGACGACGCCTTCGCGATCGCTGCCGAATGAACTTCGCTCGCGCGGGGCGGCCTCGGTCGCCCCGCGTGTCTTGTCACCCCCTCACCGAAGAAGGAGCTTTGCCATGGCAATTCCTGACCATGCCCGCGCCAATTTCGAGACGCTGCTGAAAGCGGCACAAGCAGGCGAACTCGCGTTGATGGAATGCACCGAACTTGCCAGCGGCGAAACCCGCTACGTTCTTTGCGCAGTTGGCCGCGACCACGGCGACTACGTGATGACACCGTTCGGGCACCTCGCACCGGACAATCCCTACGAGGCCTACGCTCCGCCCGCCTGATCCGGCCTACACCACCCCAACTTCATTAAAGGAATTCCGACATGACCAACTCGCCTTTGGCGGGTGCCTCCGCGCGCCCGCTTGCCGCTGCTTGCCCGCAGCAAACCGCTACCGCGATCATCACCGCAGCCCATGACCTGCTCGGCCACCTTGCCGCCGGTCGCCGGATCGACACGCCCGCCATTCGCACCGCCATGCAATCCGCCTTTGGCGCAAGCGATGCGACAGGAGCCTGGGACTGGAAGATCGCCTACGAAGCCGTCGAGGTCGCGCAATTGCTGTTCATTCGTCGCTACGGCCCGGCGATCCATGCCAGAACCGCCGATGCGTTCGAACGGCTCACACTGGTCGAACGGATTGCCCGGCTTGCCCCCACGCAAACCCGGCGCAGCGAGGAGATGCAGGCCTACCAGCAATTCTCGACACCGCTGGGACTGGCATGGGTGGCCGGGTTTGCTGCGGGCTTTCTGCCGGGCGAACTGGTGCTCGAACCTTCTGCAGGCACGGGACTGCTGGCCATCCAAGCTGAACTGGCAGGATGCAGATTGGCAATGAACGAAGTCGCCGACGTGCGTGCCGCCCTGCTTGGCAACCTGTTCGCAGGCTCGCCCCTGTCCATGCACGACGCCGCACAGATCCACGACCGGCTCGATGCTGGCGTGGTGCCGAGTTGCATCATCATGAACCCGCCGTTCTCGGCAGCGCTGAATGTTGATTCACGTGTGGCCGATGCAGCCATCCGGCATCTGTCATCAGCAGTGGCGCGGCTTGCCGACGGTGGACGGCTCGTCGCGATCACGGGGGCCAACTGCGCGCCAGATCACAAGGCATGGCGTGATGGTTTCGTCCGGATGCAGGACAACGCCCGGGTCGTGTTCAGCGCGGCGATAGCGGGCAGCGTGTTCGCACCGCACGGCACCTCGGTCGAAACCCGGCTGACCGTTATCGACAAGGTTCCCGCAGACAATCCAGCACAATTTCCGGCATCGCGAGGCATGGCTCCCGATCTTGCGACCTTGCTGCGCTGGTTGGCCGACAGCCTCCCGCCACGTCAGCCCATCTCCGCATCAGCTCTTCAGCCACTGGTAGCTGCCCGCAATTCACAAGCGATCAAAGCCAGCCCAAGGCCTAAACTGGCTACAGCCCCGATCCCTGCAATATGCGGCGTGCCGCTCGACTATGATGTGATCGACTGGTGTCCTCCAACCGACGGCAAGCTCTCCGAATCGCTCTATGAGCCCTACTCGCTCCAATCGATCCGCATCGCTGGCGCTCAGCCACATCCGACGCGCCTCGTCCAATCCGCGGCGATGTCCTCGGTCGCGCCGCCCAAGCCGAGCTATCGCCCGCATCTGCCCGCTGGTCTCGTCGAACAGGGATTACTGTCGGATGCCCAGCTCGAATCGGTCATCTATGCGGGCGAGGCCCATGCCGACCATCTCGCCGGCAGCTGGTCCGTCGATGCAACCTGGGACAGGGTGGAAGCTGCGCCCGATGACTGCGACACGGCCGTCCGGTTCCGCAAGGGCTGGTTCCTCGGCGATGGCACCGGCGCTGGCAAAGGGCGTCAGGTCGCAGGGATTGTGCTCGACAATTGGCTCAAGGGCCGAACGCGCGCGGTCTGGATTTCCAAGTCCGACAAGCTGCTCGAAGATGCGCAGCGCGACTGGAAAGCTCTGGGGCAAGAGCCCTTGCTGGTCACCCCGCTCGCCCGGTTCCGTCAGGGCACACCCATCCGGCTCGAGCAGGGCATTCTTTTTACAACCTATGCCACGCTACGCTCCGACGCGCGCGAAAACCGGGTTTCGCGCGTCCAACAGATCGTCGATTGGCTGGGGACCGACTTCGACGGTGTCATTGTCTTCGACGAAAGCCATGCCATGCAGAATGCCGGTGGCGGCACATCCAAACGGGGCGATTGCGCCCCCTCGCAGCAGGGACGTGCCGGACTGCGCCTGCAGCATGCGCTTCCCAACGCCCGCATCCTCTATATCTCCGCGACGGGCGCGACGACGGTCGAAAACCTAGCCTATGCCCAGCGGCTTGGCCTCTGGGGTGGTGCGGACTTCCCGTTCGACAAGCGCACCGATTTCATCGCAGCCATTGAAGCAGGCGGGGTCGCAGCGATGGAGGTGCTCGCCCGCGACCTGAAAGCCCTCGGCCTCTATGCCGCCCGTTCGTTGTCCTATGAGGGCGTCGAATATGAGCTGATCGAGCACCAGCTCACCCCTGACCAGGTCCGCATCTACGATGCCTATGCCGGAGCGTTTCAGGTCATCCACAATAACCTGGACGCCGCGCTGGAAGCCGCCAACGTCACGAGCAGCGAAGGCACGCTCAACCGCTATGCCAAGTCGGCAGCCCGTTCCGCATTTGAATCCGCCAAGCAGCGCTTCTTCAATCACCTGATCACGGCGATGAAGACGCCAACGCTGATCGCCGAGATCGACCAGGGCCTTGCCGATGGCCACGCCGCCGTGGTGCAGATCGTCTCGACGGGGGAAGCGCTGCTGTCGCGCCGCCTCGCCGATATCGATCCGGGCGAGTGGAACGACGTTCAAATCGACATCACGCCCCGCGAATACGTTCTGGACTATTTGCTCCACAGCTTCCCGACCCAGCTTCATGAAAGCTTCACCGACGGTGATGGCAATCTCGCGTCGCGCCCGGCCTATGACGAAAACGGTAATGTCGTGCAGTGCCGCGAGGCTATTGAACGGCGCGACCGGCTGATCGAGCAACTGGCATCGTTGGAACCGGTGCAATGCGCACTCGATCAGATTGTCCAACGGTTCGGGACAGATATGGTGGCCGAGGTGACCGGCCGTTCGCGCCGGATCGTCCGCAAACTCGATGCCAATGGGGACCGGCTCGCCGTCGAGAACCGGCCAGCCCATGCCAACCTCGCCGAAGCGCAGGCGTTCATGGAGGACCGCAAGCAGATCCTTGTCTTCTCCGATGCCGGTGGCACAGGACGCAGCTACCATGCCGATCTGGGCGCGAGAAACCAGCGGCTCCGCCATCACTATCTCCTGGAAGCAGGCTGGAAGGCCGATGCCGCGATCCAGGGCCTGGGCCGCACCAACCGCACCAATCAGGCGCAGCCGCCGCTATTCCGGCCGGTGGCCACCAATGTCCAGGCCGAGAAACGCTTCCTCTCAACAATCGCGCGGCGGCTCGACACTCTGGGTGCAATCACGCGCGGACAGCGGCAGACCGGTGGTCAGGGGCTGTTCCGCCCCGAGGACAATCTCGAAAGCTCCTATGCCCGCGATGCCCTGCGCCAGCTCTATGTGCTGATCTATGCCGGAAAGGTCGAGCAGTGCTCGCTCGCCACCTTCGAGAGCATGACCGGCCTGTCGCTGACCGACGGAAGCGGGTGCCTCAAGGACGAACTGCCGCCAATCACGACCTTCCTGAACCGGCTACTGGCACTCACCATCGAGATGCAGAATGTGCTGTTCACGGTGTTTGAGCAGTTGCTCAGCGCTAAGGTCGAAAGCGCAATTGCGGCGGGCAGTTACGATCTCGGGCTGGAAACGCTCACCGCAGATAGCTTTACCATCACAGCCAGCGAACCGATCTACGTCCATCCGGCCACGGGCGCAGAGACCCGGTTGCTCAGCATTGCAATGCAGGAGCGCAACCAACCCGTGCCGCTAGAACGGGCGCTCGAACTGCTGCGAAAACCCGGCGCGCGGCTGTTGGTCAATGCCCGCTCGCGGCGCGCTGCAGTCCAGCTGCCCGCCCGCAGCCTTATGCTCGACGATGGCGAGGTTGAGCGCCGCATCCGACTGATCCGGCCGATGGAGCGGCTGAACTTCGCCCTGACCCACCTTCCCGAGACCCACTGGGAGGAGGTGGACGAGCGGACATTCCGGGCAGTCTGGCAAGACGAGGTGGCACAAGTCGATGAGTTCACGACAAGCGAACTGCACATCGTCACCGGCCTGCTGCTGCCGATCTGGAAACAGCTTCCCGAGGAATCAACCCGTGTCTACCGGCTCCAGACCGACGATGGCACCCGCATTGTCGGCCGCAGGGTGTCGGCAGCATGGGCAGCGAATGCGACAGCCAGGCCAGACGTGCCAATCCTTTCTCCACCACAGGCAATCGCATTGCTGCGTGAAGGGCACGCGGTGCTCGACCTTGCCGATGGGCTGCAACTGCGCCGGTCTCGGCTAATGCAAATGAATCGGATTGAACTCACCGGGTTCGGATCGACGGCGGTCGACCGGCTCAAGGCCATGGGGCTGTTCTCCGAGATCATCAGCTGGAAGCTGCGTCTATTCGTCCCTGACGACATGGTGACAGGGTCGGCAGTGATCGAGCGGCTGTTCGAACGGCACCCTTTGACGCGCATCGCCGACCGGAAGGCGGCCTGAAATGGCCAAGCTCTCCACGCGCGCGGCAGAGTTGTCGGAGCGGCTTGCACAGAATGTGCAGGCCGTTTGCCGCCATTATCTGCCCGCAGGCAGGCGTGAAGGCCGTTACTGGATGGTTGGCGATGTCGCCGGAACGCCCGGGCGCAGTCTCTATGTCCGCCTTTTCGAAACCGAGCGCGGCGCGATCGGCAACTGGGTCGATGCCGCAACCGGTGAACATGGCGATCTCGTCGACCTCATCCGGCTCAACCAGCGGCATGGGCGTCTCTCCGAAACCATTGAGGAAGCCGAACGCTTCCTTAGCCTGCCACCATCGGCTTCGGACGATCAGCGCAGTGCCGCGTCATTCGCCATGCCCGCGCGCGCAGGATCCACGACCGCTGCCATACGCCTGTTTGCCGCCTCGAAACCACTGACCGGATCGATCGCGAGCACCTACCTGCGATCACGTAGCATCACACGCGTATCGGACCTGCCAGCCCTGCGCTTTCACCCGCGATGCTACTACAGACCAAATGAGGACGATGATCCAGAAACTGCAGCCGCTTTTCCGGCGCTGATCGCAGCAGTCACCGACAACGACGGCGTTCAGACCGGCACCCATCGAACCTGGCTCGATCCATCCGGCTGCGCGAAGGCCAAAGTCGCATCGCCGCGCAGGGCGATGGGCAACATCCTCGGCAACGCCGTAAGATTCGGAACTGCGGATGATGTCATGATCGCAGGCGAAGGCATCGAAACCATGCTGTCGTTGCGCGAAGTTCTGCCAACCATGCCGATGGCAGCCGCAACATCGTCAGCACACCTCGCAGCGATCTTGTTCCCGCCGACACTCCGGCGACTCTATATCGCGCGTGACCGCGATGTGGCAGGCGACGCGGCGTTTGGCACCCTGACCGACCGCACGCAGGCAGCCGG
The DNA here is from genome assembly GCF_022496715.1 of Sphingomonas sp. SFZ2018-12. NCBI lineage: Bacteria > Pseudomonadati > Pseudomonadota > Alphaproteobacteria > Sphingomonadales > Sphingomonadaceae > Sphingomonas > Sphingomonas sp. SFZ2018-12. Next base: position 980,209 of record NZ_WTFM01000001.1, on the reverse strand, counting down.
GATCGAACTTGTATCACTCATGCCGGACCTCGCTGACTTCAATGACGACCTTAGCCAGCATGGCGTTGCTGCACTGACGGAACGGGTCCGCCATCATCTCCGACAGCAGGATCAGACACGCTTTTCCGTCGACATTGGCTGAGCCGATACGGGGTTGGAAGATGGGGCGATGGCCGCGTGCATGGGATTTGAGCCAAGACCTGGCCCAGCCCGGCCTTCTTCGAGCGGCGTCCGAGAGACCGGCTGCCGCGAGGCCGCAATGGCGGTCATGCGGCTATTTTCCGGCGGCGCATCCGCGCCTTTCCATCGCGAACCAAAATAGCCGCCCGCCCGCCATCCTCCGCTGCGCTTCGGTCCATGCGGATGCAGCCTCGCGTCAGCCGGTCAGAGGGACGCCCATGAAGGCCGGGCAAGGTGCCCGGTCCGAAAGCCCCAAGGACCAACGCAATGACCATCACGCCCGATTCAGAACCCGAACACGAAACTTCAGCCACAGCCCATCTCCTCGATGAAATCGCCCTCTACGGCTATCGCCCCTTCTCCGATGAAGCCGATCCGCGACCGCTTCCCGAAGAACGCATCGCCGCTGGCGCCGTCGCCGACATGTTTGATGCCCTCATCGCCACCATGATCGACACGCGGATCGAGCCAGATCTCGAGGACCTATGCTGGTCGCTCGCCAACCTATTTCACCGCGCCGAAAGCCGGATCCAGCGCGAGCTCGACGACAATGAAGACGCCCAGAAGCGCAGCCAGCGCGAGCAGGATGGCTCCGAGGTTAGGTCGGTCGAACTTGAGCGCCTCATCCGCGAAGGCATTGGTCTGATCGAACGCCGCAATGCGATGGAATTTATGCGCGATGCCGCCGGAGACCAGTTCGAATTGCATTTCCGCAAGGCCTGGACCCCGCGCACCGGGTCACTCGTCAACCATCGCACTATGACCGCCGCGATGATCGACAGCCGGGATTTTCTTGCCGCCAAGCGCCGTTCGGAAATCGAACCCATGCTGCCCACCGGCACACGCATCGCGTTCACCTCCGGCCCTGCCTATCAGGATCACAACCGCATCTGGGCTGTGCTCGACAAGGTTCTCGCCAAATATCCCGACATGGTCCTGTTCCACGGCGGCAATCCCACCGGCGGCGAACACATCGCTTCGCTCTGGGCACGGGCACGCAAGATCACCCACATCCCGTTCCGGCCCGACTGGGAGCGGTTCAAGAAGGCCGCACCGTTCCGCCGCAACGATCAGATGATCGAAGCGCTGCCCAAGGCTGTGGTCGCCTGCCCGGGCAATGGTATCAATGCCAATTTGGTCGACAAGGCCCGCAAGCTGGGGATTTCTGTGTGGGTGATTGAATGATCGCCTCGCCCCGATCTATGAAAATTCGCACTTAGCGGCGGAGCCGAAAGCGGGCTTCAGCGGCGCAGGCCACGTCCTTGAGCGGCTGTGATACTAAGGTACCGAAGGGAAAGCGCATAATCCGGCAAATTCAATTCGCAGCCTCATTTTAGTCCAATGACCAATCATTTTCTGATGATTGGAATGCGCCACGAACTGCAAAGCTTGCACCGAAGTTGGAGACGCCTACCGTGCTCGCGTCATGCAAGAGTAGGTCAGTTGGAGCAATCTAGGCAAATCCAGGAGGTATTCTGAGTCGGCAAAGCCGCATCCCAAAATCTGGCGCTCGATCGCGGATTTGATCCGTATAGCTGTACCTTAGCTTTCCGCTATAATAGTATTTTTCATAGTCGTCAGTCATAAACTCGTCGGTTGGCGTAAGGCCGAATATGAAATACCTGTCATCAAATCCTATATTAATACATAGTCTATAGAGAGAACCCCTCCTATCTAAAATTGGTATGACTTCCCATGTATCCAAATGAAGCCCAAGGTATTTATCCGTTCTGTAATTGACGGTCGTCGTAATGCAATTTGGAGGATTCTCATTTGCCCCATTGTAGCGCAAATCAATATCACCCCAAATTTCCTGAATGTAAGGCCAAAGTACAGATTCATACCATATTTCGACAGCCGCATTCTTCCTTACATCTTTAATATTCTCTCGTGTGACGCAGCCAAATGTCCACAACGGTTCTGTCACATCTTTCAAATCCATCATTGCAACAAATGGACTACTGCTCGACGGAGCTAGAGAAATTTCCAGCCGGTCGTCAGGCATCGGCAACCTCCATTCCCCTGCGGGGATCAGCGCGCCATCCTCATATGGAACCTCGCCGGAAGGGCAGGCACCCCAGACTTGCTCCACCCCATCGGCAATCGCAATGAAATCATCCAAATTGGATCTAACGAATTTCGGCAGCAAAATGGATACCTGGCTCATGTAGAATTACCACCTGACCTATTTAATCAAATGACTTCATAATTTCATCGACAATGACAATTTTTCCAAACCTACAATATTCTGTCTGCGTGGCTTCAAACGATGCGGTTTCTGCAATTTTATTTGATGGAGACCCTCCACCGCAGAAAAAGAAATAATCGCAACTATCTCTGCACGCCGTTACGCCTTGATTTATTTGTGAAATATCTTGGATTAATTTTGGATTTCTTAGTATGTACTCAAAGCTGTCAGAGAGGACGTTTCCGTAGACGAACGATTGCTCCCCATCGATGGCTATTAATTCCGGAGAAAATGTCGAAATCCCACCGTCCGTGTTGACAGTCACAATCGAGAACGCTCGATTGGTTTGATTGGAATTTATGAAATCCACAGATTGCTCTCCGTGAGCAACAAGATCAAGAATTCCCTTAAATTCCCTAATTTCTAGGGACCTGTTATCATCGACCCATATTCGGAAAAGAGTCTTCCAAAATTCTCTGTAACGAGCTTCGTCACAGGCGTAAATTGATGAGTCTTTGTTTATGCCATCTTGCTCATCTATATTGAATCCGACGGACGTCGGGCCTATAGACTTAAAAAAGCTATAGATTTCACCCGGGAATTGCAAGGAATGACTTGTTAAAACTGCAATTATATGAAATGGAATGCCATTTTCTTTAAGAAGCTGTATTCCGGCAATCGCAGGCGCGTATGCACCAGCTCCAGATCTATATTTTCTATGCAAATCCGTAAGAGCTTGCGGGCCATCTATACTTACACCAACTTTTACGTCATTCTTTATGAAGAAATCACACCAAGTCTTATTTATCAATGTCCCATTTGTTTGCACGTTTAGCTTTACAGACACTCTTTCATTCGAAAGGCGTCGGGCTTCATCCGCAGCATGTTGGAATAAATCAAGCGGCGCCGTAAGCGGCTCTCCAGCGTGGAAAACCAATGTAAACGGCCTATCTTGGGCAGCGCTTTCGAACACACGCTCAAGCGAAGCTGTTATGACTGGTTTGGTGATTTTCTTTTTTGAAGATCTATGAGGTAGGTAGCAATATGAGCAATCAATATTGCAGAACTCGGTCATCTGCAATATGAGCAAATCCACGGGATTGACGTGATTTACCATGATCTAGTAGCCGCATGATTCCCAGTCTTTAAAGTTCGTGAAATCGCGCCAATCATTCCAAGGCCTGGGGTTACTATCTTTCCATTGCGTGAAGGCGTGAATTTCTCGATCTGTGGGGTGAGATTTGCGAGGATCTTCACCTCCTTTGCTTTCAGAATCTATTAACCCTTGCTCGACGAGTTTTTGCTTAAAATGCGCGATCCGTGTGTGCATATTCATGCCAACCCCCTCATTTACTGAGTCAAGCTGGTAGCCTAGCACCACTGCCTAGGTTTGCAAGTGATCCAATAGCTGGGGCTCACTTCATCATTGCTGTCGTTGGGCTTGCTCTGAGTTTTCAGCTGAAGACATCTGTCCCATTTGGAATGCATTCGAACATGCGTGCAGAAGACGACCGATTTGCCACCTCGGAAACCACACCGCTCTCAAAGGCCAATCCGTTGGCCGACCCCAAGCCTCCTTCAATCAACCCGTAAAGGGTCCGCTACGCTGCGCGTGCGGCCACTGCGGCTGCACCTTCGTGGTGATTGCGGCTTTGCGCCGTCTGTCCGGGGCCTGTCGAGCGGGGATGGTCCCTGCTCCGAGACAGGAGCTCGAACATGTCACTCACCATCGCACAGCGTCACGCCTGGAGCCTCTCCCGTACCATGATGGTCTGCGTCACCCTGTTCCACGCCGGTAACGGCTACGCCGCCGTTCCCACGGCTGAATTCGACGGCGATGCCGACAGCGTGATTCACGAATATGACCCGTTCAATCCCTGACCGCGTCAGATTGCGTTGCGCCGCATGGCTGGATGCCCTTCGGGTATTCCAGCCGTCGCGCATCTCTGCTATGAATTTCCTGCACATTGCGCTGCGGTGGAGGTGGAGAGCGCGTCCCTTGCCCTTGGTTCCAAGGAGGACGCCATGCTGATCGGCTTTGCCCTGATAATCGTCGCAGTATTCCTGTGCTGCGCGCTTCTGTTCCGCCTTTCGATCTACGCGCTTCCGCTGTTCGTCGCGTTTCTTGCGGGTTCGGCGACTTACCGCACCGATAGCGGCATTCTCACTGCGCTCGCCGCCGCAGCCATATCCGCGATCATTCTGCTTGCTGCAGCCCAATTAACACTGGCGTTCGCTAAGTCCGACCTGACACGTGCTGCGGTCGGCTTCGCCTTTGCCGCGCCCGCAGCCATTGCGGGCTATCACGCAGTCCACGGCATTGCTGCGGCGAGCATGCCGCCAAGCGCATGGCAACACGCTTTGTCATTGCTTGGCGCTGCGATAATCGCGGCTGCATCCTGGACTCAATGGAGCCGCGCCCGTCCCTAGCTTTGCCATTTTCGAAGGCCCGCCTGGCAGGTGCCTGGCGGGGCTCGCACGGCCAAATCGGCCAGTTCGAGGCAGGCGTTGTGTTCGAGTGGCAGTTTCTGCATCCCTCTTCTTGGGTCAGCTTGGTCTGGGCGTTTGCGCGGTCGGAGCGAGGCCGAGAATTCGCAGCCGGTTTTGAGCTGGCCAGTGGCGGACCGATTGCGCTGATCTCAATAAGGCCCGGATTGGCTCATGGCCGTTGCCGATATCTGCGATTGCGGTGACGACTAGCAAGCACACCGGGTGATGACACCTTTCTCATCGCATTTCGGTCTTGGAAGTCCGGGAAGTGCCATTTCTCCCGGTCAAGTATGACCCGAGCCCAATGCCGCCTCTTCAATGGCCTTGGTTGGCAGGGGATGGCTTCGCCGCTTGATCCCTTGCTGCAACGCCGTCTGCGCCAACTTTCTTCCCCTGGGCGTGCCGCCCATTCCTCGCGAGGCAAGAAAGCCGTCTGGCCGTCGTCCTCCACTGCGTTTCGGCCGTTCCGGTGCAGCGGGCGCAAGCCCCTGCCTTCAACCAGCCATCGAGGCCGCGATGGGCGCGGGTTCGACCAACTTGAAGGAATGCATCATGGCCAACATCGGAACTTTCACCAAGACCGGCAACGAATACAAGGGCGAGATCGTCACCATGTCGGTGCAGCAGAAGAACGTCCGCATCGTCCCCGAAGCCAGCGACAACGAAAATGCGCCGTCGCACCGGGTTTTCGTCGGCCGCGCGGAAATCGGCGCCGCCTGGACCAAGACCTCGAACGAAGGCCGCGAGTATCTCTCGGTCAAGCTCGACGATCCCAGCTTCACCGCTCCTATCTTTGCCAACCTATTCGATGACGAAGACGGCAAGAGCTTCAATCTGATCTGGTCGCGCGCGCGCCGCACCAACGGCGACTGACCGCACAGCCAGCCCCGCCCGGCACCTGCCGGGCGGGGCATCGCCTTTGTCATGGATCTGCTGACGTCGTTTTTACAAGGAGTTCTGAGGCTTCAATGCCGAGCGCTATGGAAAGATGCTCAAGCTTGTCGACCGAGGCACTGTAGCGTCCACGCTCAAGGCTGCTGACATAGGTCCGATCGAGATGGGCCCGATGTGCAAGCTCCTCTTGCGACAGGCCAGCAGCCAACCGATAGCGTTTCAGATTCGCAGCCAGGACCTCGCGCAATTTCATTGCACGAACTCACCACCGTTGCAGAGTATTTAACCACGAAGTATACTCTTCAAGACTGGAATTCGGCTGGGTTCAGCAGGCTGGCAACGCGCACGGGTTATCCGCGAGACGGTACAATTCTCTGCCCGTTGTCGAACAAGCCAAGTTTTTGCCATTTTGGTGGGTCTTGGTGCTAAGAGACTGTGGATGCAGAAACGAGTCGGAACCAAAGGCTCGGACCATGATGATCGTTCCCTTTGAAGACAGCCCGCCTCACTCGAATACGGTAACGCCGTACGACGAGCGCCATTTTGTCACGTATTTACGGCTACTTGACGCCGCCGACGAAGGTGCGGAATGGACCGAAGTTGTGCAGATCATCTTTGGGATCGATCCTGCCCTGGAACCGGACCGGGCGCGTCAGTTCCATGAGACCCACCTCGAACGAGCACGCTGGATGACGTCCCACGGCTACCGACATCTGCTCGTTAAAAGGCAAAGAGGCTGAATTCTCGGACACGGATTGGACCCCTTGCCCTAAACGCTCCGTCAGGATTTCTGCGCCTCCGGGCATAAGCATCCCCAGATTTTGATACTTGCGGCTTACCGTGGGTTAACAAAGACTTGAAGCTTGGCCTTCTTGCCTGTGCTTTGCAGGGGTCTATATGCCCGGTGGTTCGTCATGGCGGTCACCATCGACCGCAGATCAGTATCGCGATCACGACCATGCGGACTTCGCGCAGGAATTCCTGCATCGTAATGCTGATTACCGCCGCGATTATGCCGAAACCCAAGAGCGCATTGCTCGCTTCCCATCAGTCGAACACCATGAAAAGGAGGGCCTGTCCCGGCGATGGGGCTTGAGCTTTCCCCACGGACCCGCAAGCAAACCCCCGCGAGTGCCCGGCACTTTGGTCGCCCAGCGCATCGCCCGACGTGATCATCGTCGAAACCGCTAACCCGGACCTCCCGCTGATGTGGCTGTCGAGTTGGAAGCCGCTGGGAAGGGCATCGACATCCGACGGCAAGCATATCGTTTACACGAGGGGCAGTTGCAGACTGCGACTTTGCGTTCGATACCGAGCCGCCCTGCCCGTTCCCGCCGTCTCGATACCCTGCGATGAGACCTACGAACTGCGCATCGCAGCTGTCACGCGTATGCATCTGATAACGCGCGCCTCCAGCGCCGCATCCCACGGCGCTCACGTCATCACGCACAATCAACGGCTGCGGTTGAGCCGCTTCCTTGCCATTCACGACGCGCTAGGGGCGGGTGCGTCTTCACGTGACGTCGCCTACGGCCTGATTTTCCCCAATCACTGTCCTCTTGTCGGAGCGACCTGGAAAGCCTCGAGCGAGCGGCGGCAGGTTCTTCGGCTGATCGCCCAAGCGCGTAGCCTCGTCTCCTGCGGATATCGCGATATTCTCTTACACCGCTGACCGAGACATTCGGGGTGACAGATTGCGGCACCCCCATTCGGTCACTCCCTGCCCATGCCAATCCTCCGCCAAAGCTCGCGAACCCCAGCGACAGCCCGCTGCTGCTGCCAACCTTCGCCGGAGCCTTGCCATGGATGCCAGACCCACCCCCGTGACTGCACGATTTTTGCGGACGCCTGATGCTGCAGTGCACCTCGGGCTTTCGGCCCGCACACTCGAAAAGCACCGCTGTTTCGGGACGGGGCCGGTCTATCGCAAGCTCGGTGGCCGGATCGTCTATGCCGTGAGCGATCTCGACGCATGGGCAGAGCAAGGGTTGCGGCGGTCAACCAGCGATCCCGGCAAAGGCATCGTCCACCCAGCCAAGCGTCTTGATGGCTACACTCCGCCGGTCCGGCGCTGAGCCACGCCATGCGACGCCTGTCCGCCTTCCCAGCCAAGCCAGCGCAGCTTGACCTGTTCGTGTCCCAGGGCCGCGATATTGCCGCGCGCGACGCGCAGGACCTGATGGCCTGGCCGTTCTTCAGCCTCGCCAAATCAAAGCGAGTCCGTCCGATCGATTTCCGGATGGGCGATGTTTCGATCCTCGTCGAGGCGACAGCCGAACATGGGATGGCGACTATCTGGGACGCTGATGTCCTCATCTGGGTAGCGAGCCAGATCGTCGAAGCGCGCGATGCCGGTCGGCCCACCTCGCGGCTGATCGCCGCTACACCTCACGAGATCCTTGCCTTCACCAGGCGGGGCACTGGCAAAGCCAGCTACGAGCGGCTGAAGGCCGGGCTGGATCGCCTGCAATCGACCACCATCGCGACCTCTATCCGCCAGCGTGACGCGCGGCGGCGGCACCGCTTTTCGTGGATCAATGAGTGGAAAGAGCGTCTCGACCATTCGGGTCGCGCGCTCGGGATCGAGATGATCATCCCTGACTGGTTCTACGAAGGCGTGATCGATCAGGCGCTCGTGCTCACCATTGATGCCGACTACTTCGCACTGACCGGTGGTCTGGAGCGCTGGCTTTACCGCCTCGTGCGCAAGCATGGGGGCAAACAGCGCGGAGGCTGGAGCTTCGACTTCCAGCATCTGCACATGAAGTCAGGTGCGCTCTCGCCGCCGAAACGCTTCGCATTCGAGCTGCGCGACATCGTCCGCCGCCAAGCGCTGCCGGGATACACGCTCACCATCGAACATGCACTCGGCCGCGAACGGCTGCACTTTGTCGCTGTCCGGCCCGACCCGTTCGACGCCGCAATGCGCCGTCTCGGTCTGCGGACCACCAACCATCACCCTGTGGATATGTCATGATGCAGCACGGACTATCAGGAACCGCCACACTCGGACCATCAGGAACCGGAAGTTCGGACTATCGGGAACCGAAACGTCGTTCAAAGCCCCGGAAAACTTCAGCAATTTGCGCCCTTAACTATCCTAACAAAGAATCCTTCGGATTCTTGCTAACGGCTGCGAGCCTGTGGACAAAAAGCGGTGCGACGCCCGAAAGGCCTGCCGACACGAGGATCGGCAATGACCCACAGCTGACCCATGTGACACTGGTCTGGCGCGAGGGCCAGCATGAGGACTGGATCAAATTCGGTAGGCCCATTGCCGAACGGATCGTCAGCCGTAGCGAGCGGATCGAGAGCTATATGGCGGGCCAGGTGTTCGCCTTGGTCCGCTGGGCGTCCAACGACTATGGCACCGTCCGTTCAACCTTGGACGTCGTACAAGCTGTCTGCTTAGGCGAGCATTGCGCAACCGTGCCGCAGGTCGACCCCGGCGGAGAGCTGCTGCTTTCGGTCCATGGCTGGCCCAAAGTCGCGCAAATCTTCCGGCTGATCGATGCCATCGAAGCGTCAGGCATAGACGCCTGCGATGTTGCTCCGGAACATTGGCGACACATCCACAACAGGATGGCGGGCCGACTTACACCGCGTGAATACGGCCCCGCGCGGCACCAAGCCTGGCTCCAGCGCAAGGCACTTCTGTCATGAAACGCCGCAGCATGATATTTGCAGCCGTCGTAGGTTGCGCAACGCTCACGACGTTGGCCGTGCCAGTCGCGCGCTTCGCCGTGTGGAATGCGACCGCCTCGGTCCCCACCGGGCTCTACGCCATCCGTGGCAGGGCGAGCCTGCACGTCGGCGAGCGGGTCGCCATTGAGCCGCCGCCCGAACTGCGCCGCTTGCTCGCCGAACGGCATTATCTCCCGACAGGCATGCCGCTGCTGAAGCGCATCGCAGCTGTGCGCGGCCAGCGCGTCTGCCGTGATGCTTTGAGCATTACGATTGACGGCCAATATGTCGGCGCGGCGCGTCCGCGCGACCGTCTGGCGCGCCCATTGCCAACTTGGGCGGGATGCCATGTGCTGCGCACCGGCGAGCTATTCGTAATGAACCCGGCAGCGCCCGACAGTTTCGATGGGCGCTATTTCGGCGTGCTGCGTCCGACCCATGTCATTGGTCGCGCGGCCCCAGTCTGGACCGATGAGGCGGGCAACGGCGACCACGTCTGGTTTGCCGACCCGCGCGCCGCCGACACTTCCTTACCCTCAACCCAAGGAGATTGAACCCATGCGTATCGGAACTTTTCGTGCCGCCGACGGCGGCTACAGCGGGCAACTGCAGACGCTGTCGCTCAGCATTGAGATCTCACTCGTCCCGGCAGACCCATCGGACAGTGAGAACGCTCCGGACTTCCGTGTGGTTGCTGGCGAAGATGAAGACGCGCGCGAAGTCGGCGCAGGCTGGAAGCATGTCGGAGAGAAGGCGGGCGACTATGTCAGCTTGCAGATTGATGATCCTGCGTTCGCGCAACCGCTACGCGCCAACCTGTTCAAGGGCGATGACAATGGCCATGTTTTGGTGTGGTCGCGTCCAGCGCGGCGCGAAAAGGCGAACTGAGCCATGCAGCTACGCCGCCTGGGCTTCGCCACGTGGGCTGCGCTCGCTATGTTCGGTGCCGCGCCTGCCTTTGGGCAGGACACTGCCGAACCGGCAGCGCCGCGCACCGTCGACATTGCAGTGCACGTCGCCGAGGCATCGCTGCGTTTCGGCATCCCGGAGCAATGGATCTATGCGGTCATGCGGGCCGAGAGCGCTGGCCGGATCGGCGCGGTATCGTCGGCCGGAGCGATGGGGCTGATGCAGCTCATGCCCGGAACCTGGGCGCGCCAGCGCGCTCGTTTCGGTCTCGGCAGCGATCCGTTCGACCCGCGCGACAACATCTTGGCAGGCACCAGCTATCTTCGCGAAATGTACGACAGTTACGGCGCCTACGGCATGCTCGCCGCGTATAATGCAGGCCCCGGGCGCTATCAGGAGTGGCGCGATCGCGGCCGCCCGCTTCCTGCCGAGACCCGCGCTTATGTCGCAAAGATCGCACCTATCCTGCAATCGGACAACACGGCCACTGTCGTCGCCAGCGCGCCAACTGTGCAGCCACAGCGCATTGCGTGGACACAAAGCCGACTATTCGCGGCGCGAACTGCCGCGGCTGAGGCAACACCGAGCGCGGACATCGGCAAAGAAGCGGCGGCTGCGCCCCCTGCTCCGCTGCGTCCGCACGGCGGCCTTTTCGTTCCCGTCTCGGGGAATCGCGACCAGTGATGGGCCTCCTGCGCATCTGGCGCGTCATGGCGTGGCCTGGCGCAAAATTGTGCGGAAGCGGAGTGACAGGAAAGGATGGGTCAGGAGGATGGCAAGATGAAAGCGGAGCCAGCCGCCGAGGTGTGGGGCCGCAGAATTGCGGGATTTTCACAGCCAGCCGCCCTGCCCCATGGCTGGCTCCAGTCTCGATAATTGTCGCAATTCCGCCGTTCAACGAGCCAGCCGCTGTATCGCATCGCTTGACCTCATGAGTGATGACGATCTGGAAATCAGGCCTGGGCGCATCCGAGATCGCAGTTCCGGCCAAGGCAAAGCGCGCACACTCAAAGCCCAACTGCGGGCACTTGCCAACCGGTCAGGCTGCGGCGGCCGGGCGGGTGGTTCCGCATCGCGACGTAGCACAGGTCGCCTTGCCCGAGGCCGCATCGCAAGCCTGCAGGCAAGCTCCCGCGCAAGTCAGCGCCGTGTGATCGTCAAGGCGAGGATCGTGCGGCATCGCGGGGCTCGCTTCACTGCCGCGCCGCTGGCAAAGCACCTGACCTATCTCAAGCGCGATGGCGTGACCCGCGACGGGAAGGATGCGGCGCTGTTCGGCAGCGGCGACGAGACCGTCGACGGCGGAGCCTTCGCCGAGCGCTGCGCCGATGACCGTCACCATTTCCGTTTCATTGTTTCGCCCGAAGACACGGCCGAACTGGCCGATGTGCGGAGCTTTACCCGAGACCTGCTGAGCCAGATGGAAAGGGATCTTGGCACAGGTCTCGACTGGGTCGCCGTTGACCATTGGAACACCGACAATCCCCACATCCACATTCTGGTACGCGGCAAGGCCGACGATGGCCGCGACCTGGTTATCGACCGCAGCTACATCAGCGAGGGCATGCGGGCTCGTGCCGCGCAGCTGGTGACCATGGAACTGGGCGCACGGACCCAGCAGGACATTGATCGAAGCTTGGCCCGCGAGGTGCAGGCCGATCGCTGGACCGGTCTTGATCGCCAGCTGCAAACGCTTGGTGACGGCCTCGGCGGCGTAGTCGACCTGCGCCCCGATCCGCAGCGGATCGCCAACCCGGCCAACCAGCATCTCATCGGCCGCGCCACAAAACTCGAACGCATGGGCCTGGCAGACAAGATTGCGCCTGGCTGCTGGCGGTTGAAGCCAACACTCGAGCAGACTTTGCGGGAGCTTGGCACCAGAGGTGATATGATCAAGAGGATGCACCGCGCCATGACCGGGCACGGCCTTGCCGCTGAAGCGGGTCGATTTGCCCTTCATGATGAAAGGGCGAGCGAGCCCGTCATCGGGCGACTGGTCGAGCGCGGCCTGCACAATGAGTTGACCGGTCAGGCCTACGCCGTGGTCGATGGCGTGGATGGCAGGGTCCATCATTGCAAATTCTCCGACATCGACATGACCGGTGATGCTGCGCCGGGCGCAATCGTCGAGCTTCGCTCCTGGACTGACCGGCGCGGCCGCGAGCAATCCTCGCTCCTGACCCATTCCGATCGCGATCTTGCTACCCAGGAGCGCAGCCGCGGAGCCACCTGGCTCGACAAGCAATTGATTGCATCGGAGCCGCTGCCGCTCGGTCCAGGCTTTGGCAGCGAAGTCGAAGCAGCGAAAACGCGCCGGCTCGATTATCTGGAAAGCGAGGGTCTTGCCCAGCGGCGCGGTGACCGCTTCGCCCTGTCCCGCAATCTGCTTGGCACCTTGCGCGAGCGCGACCTTGCCGACGCTGGTGCAGCACTTTCGCGTGAACATGGCTTGCCACACCGCCAAAGCCGATCATCCGGTGAGATGTCAGGCGTCTATCGCCAACGCATCCAACTCGCTTCGGGCCGCTTTGCGATGATCGACGATGGCCTTGGGTTTTCGCTAGTCCCCTGGTCAAAGCAGCTCGATCGGCATCTCGGGCACTATGTGAGCGGCCAGCCGCGGTCTGGTGGTGGCATCGAATGGACACTGGGCCGAAGCAGGTCGATCGAGATATGATGTGGCAAGCTGACCGGTACCAGTCCAATCTTGACAAACGCACCATGTGATGCGTATGTTCGCGTCAGGAGAAACGACCATGGCAAGCGCAGCAATCACCCATCAAACGGCCCCGGCAGCAGCAGGCCTGCAGACCTTTTCGAGCGACGGCGACCGCAAGCGTCTGACCGGCGCGGCGGTCAAGGCCGTGTTGCGGCTCGTCGATGCCTGGGGTGGCAGCAATGCCGAAGGTGCCGCGCTGCTCGGCGTGTCCGAGAGCACATGGGACCGGATCAAGGCCGGCAAATGGGATGGCACCTTGAGCCAGGACCAGCTGACCCGTGCCTCGGCCTTGATCGGTGTGTTCAAGGGGCTGCACCTGCTGTTCGCCGATGCGATGGCCGACCGTTGGCCGCGCCTACCCAACCGGGCGCCGGTGTTCGGCGCGAAGTCGCCGGTCGAAGCGATGATCGAAGGCGGTATCCCCCGGATGCTTGAGACCCGGCAGTATATCGACGCTCTGCGTGGCGGGCTCTGAGCCGCAGTCTGCGCTGCCGCTGGTGCGTGAGGCGTTCCCCCGCACCATCAGGCTTGTGGCGAGCGCGCGGCTGCGCGAAGCCGTACTCGCGCCGCTGGCCGACGACCCCGACGAGTTGGCGCTGCTCGCCGAGATCGAAGGCGCGACCAGCGGGCGGTTAGTTGCCGAGGAACGCGGGCTTGGCGCACTCAGCCCCGAAGAACTGGTTCATGGCGTGCCTCATGCCCGCTTCATCAATGCCAGCTTCGCCTATGCCAAACCGCGCGAGCCGATGCGCTTCAACCCTGCAGACCGCGGCGCTTGGTATGCGGCGCTGGCGGTTGAAACATGTATTGCCGAAGTCGGGCACCACCTGACTAAGGCACTCGCTGACGCAGGCGACTTCAACGCGGTCGTTGAATATGGCGAAATGCTCGCGAGTATGGCCGGCGTGTTCGTCGACCTGCGCGAGGCAGCGGATCATCCCGCGCTCGATGCCGACCCCGCGACCGGTTATGCTGCTGGCAATGTTCTCGCCGCGCAGGCGCGAGTCGAGGGCCACAATGGCATCATCTACCCCTCGGTCCGCCATGCGGGCGGCACCTGCATCGCCGCACTATGGCCGAATGTCGTGCAGTCGGTGGTGCAAGGCGCGATGGTTCGGCTGACCTGGTCGGGCACGCCGGATTATACCTGGGAGCCGATCTAGCAATCTGCGCCAGCCTGTCCGTTTCTACGCCAAGGGCTGCAAGCCCCAACTCCCCCCTTGCCAACTTCTCCAAAGCTCACCGACGTAAGCGTGAACGATGCGGAGTTGCGCCATGTCGGCTGCCAAAATCCTGTGGGGTCAGATCCTCGCGGTGCTGATCATCATTGTTGCGAGCGTCTGGTCCGCAACCCAATGGACAGCCTCGGCGCTTGGGTTCCAGCCAGAACTCGGTGCGCCCTGGTTCCGACTGTTCGGCCATCCGGTCTATCGCCCCTATGACCTGTTCTGGTGGTGGTTCTCCTATGATGCCTACGCTCCGCAGATTTTCGACACGGGGGGAATGATCGCCACCTTGGGCGGGTTCTTGGCAATCGTGGTGGCCATCGCGATGTCCGTCTGGCGCGGCCGCGAGAACCGCAACGCCAACACCTATGGCACTGCCCGGTGGGCAACCCGCGATGACATCCGCAAAGCCGGATTATTGGCCGACAGCGGGGTTGTGCTCGGACAGTTCCAGAACAACTATCTTCGCCACGACGGGGCTGAACATGTTCTGTGCTTTGCGCCGACACGCTCCGGCAAAGGCGTCGGCCTCGTGATCCCGACCCTGCTGACCTGGTCAGGCTCGGCAATCGTGCATGATATCAAGGGCGAGAACTGGGATGTTACTGCCGGTTTTCGCAGCACGTTCAGCCGCACGCTGCGTTTCGATCCAACCAGTCTTGAATCGTCCGCATACAATCCGCTGCTGGAGGTGCGCCGCGGCCTCAATGAGGTGCGCGACGTGCAGAACATCGCAGACATCCTGGTCGATCCCGAAGGCAGTCTCGAGAAGCGCAACCACTGGGAAAAGACCAGCCACGCGTTGCTGGTTGGGGCCGTCCTTCATGTGCTTTACGCCGGCGCTGACAAATCGCTCGCTGGCGTTGCGGCTTTCCTCTCCAACCCCGACGAGACCATTGAGAACACGCTCTATGCCATGATGGACACCCCGCATCTGGGTGAAGCAGGCCCGCACCCGGTCGTTGCCAGCGCTGCGCGCGAGCTGCTCAACAAGTCTGACAACGAGAGATCAGGCGTGCTGTCGACCGCCATGTCGTTTCTAGGCCTCTATCGCGATCCGGTTATAGCAAAGGTCACCAGCCATTCGGATTGGCGGATCGCCGATCTCACAAGCGGCCGACCGACTTCGCTCTATCTGGTCGTGCCGCCGTCCGACATCAGCCGGACCAAGCCACTGATCCGCCTGATCCTCAATCAGATCGGCCGCCGCCTTACAGAAGAATTCGATCCTGCGACCAAGCGCCAGCGTGTTCTGCTCATGCTGGATGAGTTCCCTGCCCTCGGCCGGCTCGATTTCTTCGAAAGCGCCCTCGCCTTCATGGCGGGCTACGGCCTCAAGGCTTTCCTGATTGCACAGTCCCTGAACCAGATTGAGCGCGCCTACGGGCAAAACAATGCCATCCTCGACAATTGCCATGTTCGCGTTGCCTTCGCGACCAACGATGAGCGCACAGCCAAACGGGTCTCTGAAGCTCTCGGCACGACCACCGAGCAGCGGTCGATGAAAAATTATGCCGGGCACAGGCTCTCACCCTGGCTTGGTCACCTGATGATCTCACGATCTGAAACGGCGCGCGCACTCCTTACGCCGGGCGAAATCTTGCAACTGCCGCAGACCGACGAGGTCGTGCTCTCGTCAGGGGCACCGCCGATCAAGGCGAAGAAGGCCCGCTACTACGCTGATCGGCGGCTGCAGTCTCGAGTGTTGCCCGCACCCGAGAACTGCGGCCAACCCGCCGAGGCGCGCGCAACCGATGACTGGAGTGCTCTGCCCCCTATCGAGCCAGACCCCAAGTCATCTGAAGACGGTAGTCGCAGGATCGATCCTGCCAATGGCGGCTTGCGGCGCGAGCCTGACCTGCCCGAACATGTCGAAGTGGTTGCGCGGCCCAAGTCTCCTGCAGCGGAATTCGACTTTGCCGAATCTGACGGCGCAGACACAGACCAATCAGCCGCAAACAACGACCACATCCGGCGCACTATGGAGCGCGGCGCCCGACAGGCCTCGCTCGACCTCGGCGACGGGATCGAACTGTGAAGCTGAAGCGTACGTTTCGGCTGCCGCCTGATGTGATCGACCAACTTGCCGAATTCGCGATGCGGAGGCGTGTCGGCCAGCCCGATGTCGTGGAGGCCGCTCTTCGGTCATTCATGTCGCCTGACAACCCTGAACAGCTCGAAGCGGCGCTCAGCCGCCGCCTTGACCGCATCGACCGGCGCCTCGGACAACTCGATCAGCAAACCGAGATCACCACAGAGGCGTTGGCATTGTTCGTGCGGTTCTGGCTTACCGCCAATCCGCCCCTGCCCGATAGTGGCCTTGCCGCGGCGCAAGCGCAGGGCAAGGAGCGGTATGAGGGGTTTGTTGAAGCACTCGCGCGCCGATTGGAGGGACGGTCCCGGTTGGGCGATTTTCGACTCTAAAACGACCTCTCCTCCCGCTGATAATTGGGTCGCTCTGCCATTCAGCTAAGCGTTGACGCTGCCAAGCCGTCAACCAAGAGGAGGCGGAAGGGGCATACGAGGCGGAGCGGTGCGCCACATCAGCGCGACTTCTTCTTCCGTCAGGCCGTAGGCACGCTCAACCATGGCCGCGAGGGCGCGTTCGTGGGCGAGCAGTTCGCCGCGCGCGGTGCGGGCGGGTTCGGCGGTTTCGGCAAAGGCATCGCGGAGCTGGCGCAGCTGGGTGGGCGTCAGCGACTGGCGGCGGGGCAAAGCGGCACGGACAGCGGCAATGAAGCCATCGCTGTCGAGGAGGCTGGCTTGGCGGAGGGCGGTATTGACCTGCACATTTGAAAACTCGATCTGAAGCCAATCGGCCAATGACGATTCCGCACGATTTATCGCATCCTGCGATTGCTTTGCCAGAGCTACCAATTCCGCGACACGATCTCGCTGATCATCAGCCAGCGGTGGAATTGGGAAGTTCCTCACGTACGGAATGTCGAGTGCCAACGCCTCGTCCTTCTTGTGCGGGAACTTCTTGAACATGAAGTACCAACCGGTTGGGGCATTCATGCAAACCTGTAGCCAAAGGTCCGTGGTCGGCAATATCAGAGCCGAGTCATTCAGGAGGTTGTCGCCATTATCGGCACAGATTTGCGCGTAGAACGCAATGCGCCGGATGAGTATTTTGGGCTCGTTGAACCGCTCATGATAATCGACGGAGTCTTGAATTTCATACCATTTGTAGGTCCCTGCTTTCCTTCCCGGCCATTCCGCCCCCTTTGTCGGAGGCACCCAGTTCTCCGGCTTGGGTTCCAGCTGAGTGCGGTAGCCTTGCAGATGCCTCAGGACGCTGGGGTATTGTTCAATGTCGACTCCACGCCGAGCAAAGATCATCCACAGCCCTGCCCATTCGGGCGACCAGCGGCCAATATCCTGCCCACGCAGGTAGGGCTTGATGATCTCCGATGCCGCCGGATCGTCACGGACCAGTTGGTCACGCGTCGCAGTATCGATCAGGAAGGCTTCGTTGAAGCCGGTCTTGATCCCGTAAAGCGGGCTGACCCCGGCATATTCGGACAGCGGCACGCCGCGCTCGCGGATTTTGCGCAGCAGCGCGGCGACATCCGGCGGCTCCAGCACCCAGGGCTCTGCTGTCAGGTCTGATCGCGCTGCCCGGTAGGTCGCGGCATCCACCGCCAGCGCCAGCCCTTCACGCGGAACCTCGTCACGCGGGATAACGGCCAGATCGAACTCTTCGGGCACGTCCTCGCCGAGCGGCTTGCGCACGCTGATGACGCAGGGGAAAACATCTGCATCAGGAAACAAATGCTTGGCATGGCCGAAATCGGCGAGGAATTCGATCCAGACATCTTCGGCGAACAGTCGCCGCAGTTCCTCTGCATAGCCAGTCTTAAGCCATTTGTTGGTAACGACATAGCCCATCCGCCCGCCGGGCCGCAGCAGCTTGATCCCCTGTTCATAGAAATAGACATAGAGGTCGGCCGTGCCAGCATAGGTCGAAAAGCTCTTGGCGAGCGCGGGTTTGATCGCGCTGATTTCTTCCTGCCGGACATAGGGCGGATTGCCGATGACGGCATCGAAGCCGCCGGTGCGTGCGTTCGATGAAAGCTCTGCCCAGACACCGGGAAAAGCGATTTCCCAGTTGAAGAAATCTTGCTGCGCCACATGGCCCAGCGCATCACCAATGATCCCGCTGGCCATTGTGCGGCGGCGATCATCGGGCCTGACTTCGGGCATCAGGCTGGCCTGTGCCCCGTCATCGCTATCGCCGTCCATGATCGCTAGATCGCCGCTGGCGATACGGCTCGGGTCGCCGAAGCTGCCTTCGAACACCAGCTTCAATGCTTCGGCCCGATCGAACTTGCGCTCGGCCTCTGCGGCGCGGGTGACGGCGCGGTCGATCCGTTCGATTTCCTTGGCCTTGGCAGCCTTTTTCCTTGTCAGTCTTTTCAGGCATGGCGGCGATGCGTTTATCGCCATCGGCGCGGATTGCTGCTGCTGTCTCGCGCGGACGCTTTACGTTGGTTTCCAGCACGCCCATCAGATCGTCCGCTTTGACCAGCGACAGCAGGGCATTCAGCGGGCGGCTCGATTCCGCGACGGTGCCGAAGAGCTGCTTTGATTGGTGCACTTCGGTCAGGTCGGTATCGGTCAGCCCCTCAATGGTTTCCATATGCCGCACGACATTGGCCAGCGGGGCAAGATGATTGTTGGCGATCAGCGATCCGCGCGCCTGTAACCAATCCATTGTTGGGCGCACCCATCCGCCCAGCACAGAATTGCCGCAGCGCAGATGGTGATCGAGGAAAGACAGCGGTGCGCCGACTGTGAAGCTGTGTAGCCAGAGCGAGACCTTGGCCAGCTCAACCGCCATGCGGTTGAGATCCACGCCGTGGATGCAGCGTTTGAGCACCATGCGCCGGACGATGTGGCGGTCCTCGAGCTGGTCCTCGACAATCGGCCAGCCATGGTCGCGCGCGTTGGCTAGGATGGCTTCACGCAGGCCAGCAATGTTTTGAACCAGCGGCGACGCATAGCTATCGCCCGCAATTTCCTCGGCGTCCCCAATCGCGGTCAGCACTTTGTCCGAGAGCCAATCGACCAGGCTGACCAGAAAATGCCCGCTACCCATTGCGGGATCAACAATCCGCAAAGAGAGCAGCGCCATCGCTGGATCATGCTGGGCGAGTTCCGCGCCTTTCAGCCCTTGTCCGTGGGCCGCCTCAAATGCTGCCCGTTTTTCCGCAACTACCGGGCCGACCGTTTTCTCAATAATCAGCGAAACCAGTGGCTCGGGTGTGTAATAGGACCCGGAACGATGGCGGGCCTGATTGTCGGCTCGCGGCTTGACGCTGCGGGCCTCAAGATCTGGCTCCACGCCATATTCGAGGATGGATTCATAGATTGAACCCAGCTGCTGCACCGAAAGATCGCGATAGTTGATGTAACGCAGTCTCCCGTCTTCGCGGCGGTGCGACAGTGCCAATATGACTTCAGCCAACACGGTGTCGGGCAAGCGGATACGCGAGAGCAGCGGAGATTCCGCCGCATCGAATAGGCCACCATTATAGGGCGGGATGCCAAGGCTGTCGTCGCCCTCGGCAATAGCCCCGAAGATCGTTTCGAGCCGCGACCAGTAGGCGTGGCTCCGCTCCAGGGGCTTGCGACCCTCATTATCCAGTTGCTCGATTTCCTGCCGCAGCCGGGTGAGACAATAAGGCGAATAGGGGCCAGTCTCATCGGGCAGAAGATTGCGGTCTTCGGCATAGAGAATGAACAACAGCCGGTAGAGAAGGAACAGCGCGGAGGAGCGCACTTCCTCTGCATAGGCCGCATTGATCTCGGCAGGTCGATTGGGGTCGGCCAAGGGAATCGCTGCGATCAACTTGGGAAACACGTTCGAGAAGACGGTTTCGGCGAGATCCTTTCGGACACGCTCTTCCCAGCGTTTCGTTTCATCAAGCGCGATTAGATGGAAGCTGCGGCCTTGGTCGGTCGGCAGGAACGCCTCACGCCCGAACGCTAGAACGAACAGGCGGAAGGCGTGTTCGGGGGACATGCCGACGTCAAAAAGTTCGGGTGTGCAACCAGGCAAACCGAACAGCTTGCCAAGGTCGATCTCGAAAAAGTCTTCGGCAACCGAAAGCGCGTTTTGGTAATACAGCCGCCAATTTCGCCCGTTGGTCAAAATGCCCCATGGCATCCGGCCTTCGGTAACCACGCTGGCACGCTGCAGGTAGTGCATGATTTGGGTGGACGGGACACCTTGATCGCCCGTGCCTTGCCGATCGAGCGGTCGCCCCCAGCGCTTGGCCTCCACTAGCGCCGAGCCATGGCGGAACCGCTGCCACGGCTCCAGCCCACTAGCGGTGGCATCGGCATCTGCATCGGGAAACAGCAGCGCATCCGGCACATCTTTGCGCCCGCGGACGGTAAGATTTTGCTGAACCGAAATATGATCCCAGCCCAGCAGCCCAAGTAACGGGTAAATCAACTTCTGCTCGGTATCGGCCTCGGTGGGATTTTTGCGCTTTAGAAGTTCATCGAGCAAATGGCGTGATTGCGCCCACAATTGCGTAATTCGAGCATCATCCAGCGCCTGCCACTGCGGCGTCGCCGTGACCCCTTCCGTCAGCCAATCTGTTGTGAATAAAGCACCTTGATGCACCCGCCGCCTCCCGTCAGCCCGAGCTAGCCAGTTTTGACGGAGGAATGAAGCGATTCCTTGGCGGGGAGGTTCAGGCGTAGATTTCATCGCGCTGCGATGCCTAGCGAATTGTTATTGTCAGACGACATCTCGTATGATTGGCGCTATGCAAAATGCGATTGGGGACATCGACGGCAGGCGCCAACTTTCCTGCCGTACAGCTACCCCTTCATGAGTTATGAAAGCGGCCGTCCGTTCATCTCGAAGTTGGCTAGGGGGCATACGATCGGTAGGTTTCCGTCGCGGATCGTGTGCGTCTGGTCGTCATTGGACAGCTGCCGCTCAACCGCGGTGCTACAGAACGTAAATGCTGAGGCGCGATTATGAGCTTTTCGCCAGTAGAAGTTAATCGCCTTGTTGTACAATGAACTTACAACCGGCATCTCAGAAGGCGACCTTACCGGCAGGAGAAAGTTCTTGAAGCGTAGCATGACTGCCCTCGTAATCGGCAATGCCGATTATCCAGACGGCCACGACTTGATGAACCCGGTGCACGACGCCGACGACTTCGGCGCTAAGCTAAAAGGCTATGGGTTCGAAGCGATCGTTGTGACCGACTGCACTGCGAAGGAAATGGAGAAGAGCCTTAAACTGTTCCGCGCGTCACTCGATAAGCATGATGTCGGTCTGTTCTTTTTTGCCGGACACGGCATGCAGATCGAGGGAAGCAACTATCTGCTAGCGCTTGATACGGACATGGACAGCGAGACCGACGCCAAGCACAGCTCGCTTTCATTGGATAAGGTCGTGGACGTGATGTCGAAGTCAACGGCAGCAACGAAGATTATCATTCTTGATGCGTGCCGCAATAACCCCTGGGAGCGCAAGTGGCAGCGCAGCGCCGCGACCCGCGGCCTCGCCTCTGTCTATGCGCCCAAGGGAACAATTATCGGCTTCGCGACGTCGCCTGGCGAGACCGCAGGCGACGGCGATGGTCGAAACGGAACCTACACGGCCGCACTGCTTGACCACATTGACGCGCCCGACTGTTCTATAGAAACGATGTTCAAGCGCGTTAGAAACACGGTCGCCGCTGCAACCAAGAGCAGGCAAACTTCGTGGGAGCATACATCGCTTGCGGGCGAATTCTACTTCAACATGAGTCTCGGCAAACTTATCACCGAATATGATGGAACGGCACTGGCAGACGGGCTCTTCGTCCTCGACGTCGCGAAGAAGTCGCACAAGATCATAGCGGGACTGAAGACGCACGACTGGTACAGGCAAAACCCCGCATTGGCACTCCTTACGCCCGAGGCGGCCAACAAGATGGCCCCAGACAGCCTTTTCGTGCTCGGTCGCAATATCTATCAGGCCGCATGTGGGACGTCGGCCGCAGCAACATCGTATGTTAACGACTTTGTCGCGAGAACCGCGACCTATGAAGAGGCGAAGCGCAAGGCAATTCTGGACGGCATGCTGTTCGAGATTTTCTTCGACGCTTCGGGAAAGCTTCGAACCAAAATCAAGAGCAAGTTCTTCGACACGGTGTTCGATCTGCAGCGCGTCCCCACCTTCAGGACCAGCTTCGATTTCATTGCTGATGCGTTAATCGCTGCCAATGCCGACTACCATGTTGTCCCCGGTAAGGGCCAGGATCTGGCAGTAACGATTTCGACCATTCAGAAGAAGAGTGGCCCGCGCGTTGACGCGATCTACATCGGCGGTGTCGACGTCCTGAAAGTTAGCGATGACGCGTGGGACACCGACGAAGGCGACCCCATTTACTTTGCAATTGCACCAAACGAACTCGCTGAAAGGTTGTCAGAGGACTTAGCGGTGCCCGCGCGCAATCTCAAATTGACTTACTCGCCAAATTCGGCGGCGAAAGAACCGGTGCTGCGGATTGCGCTAGGCTGGACCGTACGCAAGTAAGCTCGGCATCGCCCAGCCCGCCACGTTCTCATGATGCCAGCACACACCTTGGGCTGAACGCGGACGCCTTACACCAGTTTAATGGTATGCGTGAAAGCAAGCATGAGAATAAGTCCTAAAGATCCCGAATGGACGGCGCCGAAGACCGGATGGGATTGGCGCGACGACAATGTGCTGCTCGCCAGCGCATGGCTCGCAGAGCTTGTCCAGCGTCGAACCTGGCACCAGCGGCTTGAAGCGACCCGCGACCGCTTTCTTGCGGCGAAAGAGAGCTGGGCGCGTGGCAATCCCGTCCCATTCTATGATCCGGCGGATACTGCCGCTTGGTACGTTTTCCAGGCTAATGCTTACGCGGCGGATCGCCTGAACTGGGTGCCGGAAGAAGCGGTTCGCATGGTGCCGACCTTTACCCGGATTGGCGAGGAATTGACCACGCTGCTTTCGATTGGCGGCGCCGAAGACCGGGCCGCCCGGCTGATGAACGCCGATCGGAGCCAGCCCGATGGCGGACTGTTCGAGCTGCTGGTCGCGCTTGCATACCGACGGGACGGTTGGAATACAGTCTTTGTCCCTGAGCGACCCGGAGTCGCCAAGACCCACGACCTCAATGTTAGCAAGGGGCGGCAGCGCTGGGCTGTTGAGTGCAAGCGTATGGACCGTTCGAGTTACGATGCGCGGGAACGTACTCGCGGCCAGGTTCTGGCTCAGCCCGTCCATCGGCTTTCGCTAGAAGCCTATCGGTCAATCTACATGCAGGTCGCGTACGATGCCGAGCTAAGTGCGATCCCTGACGATTACCTTGCCCGGCATGCATCGGACTATCTGAACGGCGTTGGGCCGAATTATTGGCGCGATGGCCATGGCATAGGCACTATCCGCGAAATTGACTGGTCGCTGGCGCATCGCGTTCTTGCCAAGGACGAGGTTTACTACGGTTCGAGCAGAATGATAGAATTGCTTATCGGCCAGTATGACCACGACTTCGCGCATTCAATGGCCGGGAAGTGGCGACCGAGCCTCAGCCGTCCATTCTGGGCGGACATGGTCTATCACGCCAGTGTTATTGGGTGGCGTAATCAATCGCGGGAGGCGATCCGCCAGAAGGCGCGGCATTTCCGATCAACAGTGGCGAAAGCGGCCGCACAGCTTCCCAAGGATCGGCCCGGTGTTGTTCATGTCGGCGTTGAATCCTGGGCGGGTGGCACGGCTGACGGCGTCCGACATTTCCGCAACAAGCTTGAGATGCTCGACTTCGATCCGGGCGATACGCGCCTGCGATGGGTCTACGGCGAGTATGTTGCGCCTGAAGTCACAACACGGTCGGATGAGAGCTGGGCGATCGAGGAAACCTCGGCCTCCTATCGCGTAGGACGTCATGGAACACGCGAGCCGCTACCATATCACATGCTGCTGACTCCCGAGATCAAGATCAATCGCGGCGTCCACTGGGATCCGGCCAGCCAGTATCCGCTCGACCGATCATAGTCGGGAGCCCCGCCTCAGTCTCGCCGCTGACCGAACTGGGCACAGCGGACTACGCCGAGGGATCAGTCGGCAAGCGGCCTACTTGCTTAAGGACGTCCGAGACCTGGCGGCAATACTCGGGGTTGGCGGTCAGGAAATCTTGGATCGAATGCCGAAAGGGTGGCGGGCTGCCGTGGAGCGATCCGTTTTCGTGCAGCCAGTCAACGACCGGCAAGAAGCCGTGGAGTTCGTTGGCCGACTCGTATCGGCCGTTATCGACCGCACTTTCCATACTCAGCCTCGCCCAGACGACGTCACCATAGACCTGGTTTATCGTTGCTCGTGCATCGGCCGGGCAGGTCTTGCCGTCCCAGGTATAGTATCCATGCAGCCCCTTGAGCACGGTGTCGCCTACGCGTACGATGATCTCGAAATAGCCTAGCATTGTTTGCTTATGCGACTGAGCTTGGTGGATTGCATACGCCAGATGCTTTTTGTCGAAGGCGTGCAAATCGACGCTAACGTCGCTACCCGAAAGCCGCTCCAGATACGCGCGCGCCGCCTCATGCCAGACCGGCTCGAACGCGATGAACCCGAGGAAAGCGTCCGTTGCCATCTTCCACGACGTTGCAACGGCAGGCGTGACAGTCGCGCGGTAGCTGTGCCGGTTCGGTCGCTCGCTCCCCCCGAGCGGTGACACGGCCAAGGCCGCGCTCAGGATCCTGGCGTCATCGTTGATGAATTCGAGTTTCGGCCAGTCGCCGACCCGTTCAACGCGATGCAGCGCGTAGCGCTCCTGCAGCGCATGGAGCATTTCCGGGTTTCCGTGGGTCCAGCCGTTGGCAAATTCTGGAAGCTGATCGTGCGGGACGTCGCCAATCCAGCCCTTCGCATCTGCTTCGGGCTCCCAGCCGCGGGCCGCATAGGGGAAGTCCTCCCCGATCCGTTTGCCAATTATCGCCTCGATGCGATCGTGGACTCCGTCCGGCACGCGCCATACACAAATTATCATGGGATAGGGCGATCGTCCCGCTCCCAGCGGCTCCTTGGGTTCGAACAGCAGCAGGGCGAGCCGCACGAACTGCAATCGAGATGCGCGTGACCTGATAAAGGCGACGTAGCGCTCCCGCGGCTCGCTTGTGTCGAACCAAATCAAGTCCATGTCGGGACTGAGCTGCGGGAGGAATCGCAGCGTCTTGAGCGCAATCGGCCGCAGAACTACAGCACCGGCTTCTGACTTGGCCTGCAGCGCCGTGACATCGACGCTGGCCGAATACGCAAAATATGACAGCAGCAGGAGCAGTTCACTCCAATGGGTCGAGACGACGACGCAACGGATCATCTCTCTCGGGACCCTGTCTCGCTCCACGAGAAGGGTAACGTATTTGCTCAGCTCATTCAGTGTGCCGCGAGCGCTGTTGTCGCTGCGCTTAATCTCGACGCAAACGATGTGATCGAACGCATCGCGAGCAAGGATATCGATGCGTCCCCCAGATCCGTTGGCGTTGTCGAGCACGTACTCGGTTTTGAGATGCACAAGCCTAGGCTCAATGAGTTCCATCCGCTCGGCTAGATGGTCTCGAAACTCGTCTTCATTGGAAAAGAGGTTCAATACCGGCTTCGGTGCATTTTTATCCGGCGAGCTGTTCATGACTCGGTTGATAGCCGAGATCGATGTATCGAGGGAGAATGATCGACGTAAACGAGATGAGAGATTCCATTCTGGCGGCTTACGACCTGCCAAACGTCGATGAGCGCTATACCTTCTATTACGATGAGACAAACAACGTCCGAAAGCTGCATCTCACATCGGCCGGGATGAATATCCGCCGACCGGACTGTTTCGTGCTGGGCGGGATCGTTCATCGAGGTTCGCCGCGGCCGATCGCCCTCGCCGAGCTTCATGCAGCGCTGCGCCTCCAGCCATCGGTGAAAGAGATCAAGCTGAAGCATTTAGGCGCCGGCGGTTTCCTCGATCTGCTCGCCTCATCGAAGGTCGAGACGTTACTCGACTGGCTGACGGCGAAAAAGTTTCTGCTGCACTATCAAGTGATCGATCTGCTTTATTGGTCGATCGTCGACATCGTGGATTCGATCGTCACAGAAGTCGGCGAGCCGGTGCTGATGGCGGCGCATTTGCTCCTTAAGGATAGCCTCTATACCGTGCTGTGCGACGATGTAGACGGCACCGCCGAGCTGCTCGGCCGCTACAACTACCCAGATGTCGGACGCGAGCGCCGGTCGGCCTTCATTGCCGAGCTGCGGGACCTGGTCGAGCATCGCGAGCCGCTGCTCGAGCATTTCCCCTTCTATATGTTGAAGGGCTTGTTGCAGGCGTCCAGGGGACTGGAGTCCCTGCCCTATCTGGAAGACGAGACGCCCAACGTCCTTATCGACGGCTTTGGCTCGTTCTTTTTGAATCGGCTTTGTCTCTTCACGAAGGCGCAGCACATCCTCGACGACGAAAAGCAGATCGAGGCATATCTCGAATCGCTCCCCTTGAACGACAACGGCGTTCCGCTCCGCCACTTCCGGTTTGCCAATTCCCAGTCCGAGCCAGGCGTGCAGTTGTCTGACCCTGTAGCAGGACTACTTGGCAAGCTGTTCAGCCATCTCAATCGCACGCCGCTCGACGAACTCGAGGAGGAGATGGCCAACTTAACGAATCAACAGCGGCGCAGTCTCAGGCTTCTGGCTCGATTGCTCGACGCATCAGCCGACGAATGCCCGGCGTTCGCGCAATACGTTATCTCCGCTAAGGATCGCCATCGCGCCAGCTTCGTACTTGAGGGTGAAGCTCTCACTTTTGAGAGATGAAATTGAATCGTTCGCCCACGGGTTTAATCGATTTCGCTGAGTATAGCCTTCCAAGGAGGAACCTCGGCTTCAATGACTTCGATGCAAGGACGGAAATTCCAAAATTAAGTGATAGCACCAAAATTCGGGAGGATATGGCTTTCCAGCCGGTACGGTCCGCACATGCTTCGACCACCTATTCGTTTCCGTGGGCAAATCGGTCACCTCCTCAAGCGCAACTCCCAGCTTCCCGGCGATCGCTTTGAGCGCGTCATTAGGCGTCCCGGCCAGAAGATAGCCCAGCATTGCCCCCGATTCCGAAAACGGCGCGTATCGGCATGTCAGGTATTCGTCAGTCACGTCACGCACGTAAGCGGCCACGCTGCCCGGCGTCTCAAGCACCTTGGCTTCAAGCGGCCACATGATCCGTTCGTCGGCCCGAAGTACGAAGGCCAAGTCGTATTCGGGCGGTTGAGCGGGCGGGGCTCTCATCGTTTCACGCTCGAAGGGGCCGTGCTGGACGTAGAAGGGTTCATCCCCAGTCATCGCGTCTCTCACACGCGGTTCCAAGAGCTGGGTGATGCTTCTCTCCAAGTCCCGCCCGTCAATGGTCGGTTCGGACGTGACAAGATTTTCGTACGCTAGCCAAATGAATGCGAGAAATTGCCGTGCAGGATCTTTAACCCATGATCGTGCCAATTGGACGAAGGCAGGATCGACTGAGCGTGGCAAAGTCCCTGCTGCGGCGACAGACATCATTGAACCGCCTCGGGCCTCTCATCCGCTTCCCGCCCCCATGTAAACAGATCGAGAGCAACCTCGTCTGCGTCTTGCAGCCCGGTGCTACGGGTCCAGAACCGCTTCTGATCGGGCTTGATGATAAACACCGTAGGTATGCCGCTGCTCGCGTCGTAGATGCGAACGAAACGCTGATTGTAGATACCGCCGTCTTTGCCCTTTGAACCAAGATTCAGTTGGTGAAACTCGTTCAGCAGTTCTGCCGAACCAATCCTCTTCACATCGATTGACTCGGCGGATTCACCACCCAGCGTGAAGGCAATCAATCGATACGGCATGCGTTCTTTATCAGATTGAAAAATCGTCGCAGCGATCGGCTTGTCTGCACCGAAGCCCGCCTTCAGCGCCCTTATAAAGAAGCTGCAATAGGATCGGAGGTGCAATTCATCGCCATTGTGATCCGCGTTGGTGCTTTGTCTCCCGATCGACCGCTCACCTTCAAGAAAGTCGCTAAGCGTAAAGCCCATCATGTCCTCGATAAGCACGCGTTCAGCGTCCTTGAGGTTGAACAATTCAAACACGATTGGATCGATCTCCGCATGAGAGCGGACTTCACCGAGTTGGTCGGGAGCGCGCGGCGGCAGGGGCAGGCCGAGAAGCTCCGACTTCGACGGCTTGGGGATGAACACAAACCTGCCGCTCGTAAGTAGAAGAAAATATACAGCCAGATAGCTGTTGAAAACCAAGCAGGCCGCTTCAAGATCACTGCGGCAGGCTGAATGCAGGGAATAGTAGCTTTCGTTGCAGAGAAGTCCGGTTTGACGCGCAGAACGAGTCAACCGGGCATGAAAGCGACCACTCGGCTTATTCCAGCTCTGTTTTACGATAAGCTGCGGCCATGCAAAGGCCGCAACATCCGTAGAAGCACGGGAATCCACTGCTACATTGCCAAACCGAGGAAATCCCTCGACGTCTAAGAACGGAAACGTACTATCAAAGGGAAACATCCTATCGTTAAATATCTGCATATCTTTATACGCAGCGATGGTTTTTTTCCTATCGCCAAACTTCACGCCCTGCCGACTTACCAAGCCATCAATTTTTTCCACGGTCGGAAAAGTATTCAACTTATCGACGAGTTGAAGGTCGCGCCTCGTTCCCCACATCAGCTTTGACCATATCGCGGGATCTTCGATCGCCTCGGCGACTGTCAGCGTTTTGCGGTCTTGCGGCTCGATGACGATTGTGAACTCGTCCAGTAGAGGCACGGTGTGCTTGGGGCTGACGTAGCTTATGACGTCTTCCCGCGATGGCGCGGTTCGCTCAAGGATAGCGACGCAACAAGGCGATACCGATGTCTCTTTGGTATGCGTCTTTCGCTTGAAGACGCTAAACCGCAGCGCGGACAGGTTATAGATCTTCCGCACTCTGTGCTGGGAGAACAGCGCCTTCCGAAATTCTACTGCCGGACCGCTAATGTTGAATAGGAGCGAGTTTGCCGATTGTATCAAGGCAATCCTGCCTTCAGGCTTCGAAAGTACTGCGGCCTTCGCCAGAAACAGGCCGCCAATGTCATTGTTGGCAACCGGCCATTTGTGCGAGGGATCGCTCGCCCAGACCTTGGCGATATCGGTGATAACGCCGTCGCCCCAAGGGGCGTTGCCGATGACCAGATGATAGGACTGTTCATCGTCCTTTGACCGAAAGCCTTCATGGCTCTCATCAAAAAAGTCCGCGCAAATCAGCCTGCGCTGGCGCATCGTCGGAAATATCACTTGGGTCCAATAATGCCTCGGCTCTATCTCATCACACATCGCCAGGTATAGACTGAAACATGCCACGCGAACGGCGTGCGGATCGATATCAACACCGAATATGTTTCGCTCCAGCAAGCGCCGAAGAGTCTCCGCTCGAATTAGCTTGTCCGGATTCGCATTCCTCCACCGATGAACAAGCCGCTGGAAGGCTTTGACCAAAAAGACACCCGATCCGCATGAGGGATCGATGATCTTGAGATCCCATTCAGCACCATCCCACGGAAGAACTTCGTCAAGGACGAAATCGACAAGGTATGGTGGGGTGTAAAAAATGCCGTCGCGCGCAGCACGCTCCGTAACGAACGTCTCATAAATACTACTGATGAATTCGAGCGGGATGACGTCGAAAGCATATTGTGGCCAGAGACACATCTGCCGGGCAGGCATGTCCAGATCGCCCCGGATAAAATCCGCCAAGAGCGAAAGGTGTTTCGGTTTGACGACCTGCTTTTCGGTTGCCCAGCCAACTGCGCGCTCCTCCGCTGTTGCACCCTTACCGGGAAACAAGTCCCCATTGAATTTGGCATTGAGCCAGTCAAACAGGTGATAGGTGTCGGCATAATCGGAAAGCAGCCCGTGGAAAGAGTCATGCACCTTTGCAAGTACACCCTCCCGTTGCAGCCGGTGCAGGCTTGCAACGGTCAGCGCCGGGTTTCCATCCTGATCCTTCCGATCGAACAGGAACTGCACGAAAATAATCCGTGCGAGAAGGTCATGGCAAATATCGTCATTCGTTAGCCCCAGCTGTGAGAGCTGCCCACGAATGTGCCGTAGGTTACCAAGCAGCATCTGGTCGGCGCGACCATCGCGATCAAAGCGAGTCGAGTGTTCGGAAAAGAATGCGCCGGACACCAAGTTAATCCAATGCAGCGCCCGTGCAGCCTGCAACTCAAGGGCATGCGCGCTATCGGCGTGGAGTTCGTCCGCTCGCAGGTCGCGCACCAGGTAATCTTCGAGCGCGCGGTTCGGGTCGGGTGCCTCGCAGCAACTCCATACCCGCAACAGCGATGGCTCGATCGTGACCAGTATGGGGACATGAGAAAAGTTCCAACACAGCCGCTGTAGCTCCCTAAGACTGGCCTCGCTGGGACCGTTCCGGAACTCGGCAACGACAGCCAAAGGTGGTTCGGATGAACGTGCATCAGGATTGGCCATGAGGACCCCGACTCGGGTTTCATCGCCGTCGCACACCCTATGAAGCGCACGACCGATCTTGTTTCGAACTAGCGAAGCGAACACCGACGCGCCCGCTCCGGACGGATGCATAATGGCATCCGGCTCGGGCCAGCCAAGTACTTCATGCGTGCGATCAAGCGACAGAGCAGGACGGTCAGTCACGACAACTCCATCTGCGTTTGCGGATCACCACCGAATTTACCCTTTGTCGCGCTTCCGCGAGACTTTTTCTTGTTCACATCGACGCGATTGAAAACGGGATTGTAGGGGATACCATTGAGGCGAAGCTCAGCAAGGAGCGCCGCGATTATTCCGAGATGCGAGGACACCTCGCCGCGCTTCGAATAATTTGAAACGGAATTTGCCCTCATGCCCAACAGTGCGGCGAAGTCCCGGACGCTCAGACCCGCCTTTCCCAACTCTGATATGAAATCGTCATACGACATTTCGAACTTGGCAATCCTCATGTTTTTATGAGAATGGCACATAAAAAGATGAGTGTCTACCCGGTTCGCCACTCTGAACGAATGGCGAGTTACCGCGTTTGCGCTCCTAAAACCGGACAGTCAGCACAGTCCAACCTAGCGGTCATTTGAGGCTCTAACTACGCTAGCCTTTCTGCCTTTCCGCTACGATACGCCGCCCGCAACTCGCTGTTGCATTCACCCGCTTTGATGTCTCTTTGATCCGTCTCACGAGCGCAGCCGATGATCGGTTGCCTCGCCGACACGAGGCAATTTATGAGCGTGATCCCCATCCCGTCGCAAGCATCGTCGCGCGGAGCGCGTATGCTGCGCACTGCGCTCGGGCCGGAGATCGCCGTCTGGCTTGAAGATGCCTCGGTCATCGAGGTCATGCTCAATCCCGACGGGCGGCTCTGGATCGACCGGCTCGGAGCCGGGATCGCCGATACGGGAAGCGCGATGTGCGCTGCCGATGGCGAACGGATCATCCGCTTGGTGGCGCATCATGTCGGAGCCGAGGTTCATGCCAAGGCACCGCGCGTTTCGGCCGAGCTTCCCGATACGGGCGAGCGCTTCGAAGGTCTGCTGCCGCCGGTGGTGGCTGCGCCGAGCTTCGCGATCCGCAAGCCCGCTGTCGCGGTATTCACGCTCGCTGATTATGTCGCAGCGAAGATCATTTCTCCATGGCAGGCCGACGCGCTGGTTCGCGCCGTTGCGGCCCGAAAGAACATTCTGGTCGCTGGCGGCACGTCGACCGGCAAGACCACCCTCACCAACGCGCTCTTGGCCGAAGTTGCCAAGACCGACGACCGCGTGGTCCTGATCGAAGACACCCGCGAGCTGCAATGCGCCGCGCCCAATCTCGTCTCGCTGCGCACCAAAGACGGCGTGGTCACGCTCTCCGACCTGGTCCGCTCGGCCCTGCGGCTGCGGCCCGACCGAATCCCGATCGGCGAGGTGCGCGGTGCCGAAGCGCTCGACCTGCTCAAGGCCTGGGGCACCGGCCATCCCGGCGGCGTCGGCACGATCCACGCAGGATCCGCGCTTGGGGTCCTGCGGCGCATGGAGCAGCTGATCCAGGAAAGCGTCGTCACTGTGCCGCGCGCCCTGATCGCCGAGACCATCGACGTCATCGCTGTCCTTGTCCGCGACGGGACCGGACGGCGCCTTGCCGAACTCGCCGAGGTCACCGGCCTCGATGCCCACAGCGACTACACCATCCGCCCCATCACACCCCCAGCCACAGGAGTTTCATCGTGATCCAGACCCTATCGCGCGCCCGTGCCCGCCTCTCCGCTGCCATGCTCGGCAGCTTTGTTGCTCTTTCCATCGCGGGCCCTGCTCACGCGGCGGGTTCGTCGATGCCGTGGGAAGCGCCGCTCCAGTCGATCCTTGAATCCATCCAGGGGCCTGTCGCCAAGATCGTTGCGGTCATGATCATCATTGCGACTGGCCTGGCACTCGCTTTCGGCGACACCTCGGGCGGGGCGCGACGGATGATCCAGATTGTGTTCGGCCTGTCGATCGCCTTTGCCGCCTCCTCCTTCTTCCTGTCGTTCTTCTCGTTCGGCGGCGGGGCTCTCGTCTGATGGAGACCATGCCGCCGGAAGCCGTGCCGGGCTTTGTCGTACCGGTTCACCGCGCGCTGACCGAGCATATCCTGCTCGGCGGCGCACCGCGCGGGCTGGCGATCGCCAATGCGACGCTGGCCGCTGCGATTGGGCTGGGCCTGCGCCTGTGGATCGCCGGCGTGGTGATCTTTGCGCTCGGGCACATGGTCTCGGTCTGGGCGGCGCGGCGCGATCCGCAATTCGTCGATGTCGCGCGGCGGCATCTGCGCTTTCCCACTTTCCTGAGGGTCTGAGCCCATGCTCTCGCTTCGCGAATACCGGAACAAGGCCGACCGGCTTGCCGACTTCCTGCCCTGGGCCGCGCTGGTCGCACCCGGCGTGGTGCTCAACAAGGACGGCAGCTTCCAGCGCTCGGCCCGCTTTCGCGGTCCCGATCTCGACAGCGCGACGCCCGCAGAGCTGATCGCTACGACCGCGCGCCTGAACAGCGCGCTGCGGCGACTGGGTTCAGGCTGGGCCATTTTCGTTGAGGCGGTGCGCCGCCCGGCGCTGGATTACCCCGATAGCGACTTTCCCGATCCGGCCTCGGCGCTGGTCGAGCGCGAGCGCGCAGCGCAATTTGCCGAGGAAGGCGCCCATTTCGAGAGCCGCTATTTCCTGACCCTGTTGTGGATGCCGCCCGCCGAAGATGCGGCCCGCACCGAAAGCTGGCTCTACGAGGGCAAGGCCGAAAAGGGCATCAATCCCAAAGAACTGCTCGACCTCTTCGTCGACCGCACCGAGCGCCTGCTGCGTCTGATCGATGGCTTTGTGCCCGAGGTGGCATGGCTCGACGACGGTGAGACGCTGACCTACCTGCACAGCTGCGTCTCCACCCGCAGTCACCGCGTCCGCGTTCCCGAGATCCCGATGCATCTGGACGCGCTGCTGGCCGATGAGCCGCTGACCGGCGGGCTCGAGCCGCGCCTCGGTCGCGCGCATCTGCGCACGCTGACCGTGGTCGGCTTTCCCAGCAGCACCTTCCCGGGTCTGCTCGACGAGCTCAACCGGCTCGCCTTCGCCTATCGCTGGTCGACCCGCGCAGTGATGCTCGACAAGACCGATGCCACCAAACTGACCGCCAAGATCCGGCGGCAATGGTTCGCCAAGCGCAAGTCGGTCGCAAGCATCCTCAAGGAGGTGATGACCAACGAGGCTTCGACGCTGCTCGACAGCGATGCCTCGAACAAGGCCGCCGATGCCGATGCTGCGCTGCAGGAGCTCGGATCGGATTTTGTCGGCCAAGCCTATGTCACCGCCACCGTCACCGTCTGGGACGAGGATCCGGCGCTGGCAGCGGAGAAGCTGCGTCTGGTCGAGAAGGTCATCCAGGGCCGCGACTTCACCGTGATCGTCGAAGGCATGAACGCGGTAGAGGCCTGGCTCGGATCGCTTCCCGGCCATGTCTACGCCAATGTCCGGACACCGCCGATCTCCACGCTCAACCTCGCCCACATGATCCCCCTGTCGGCTGTGTGGGCCGGGCCGGAACGGGACGAACACTTCAACGCCGCCCCATTATTCTATGCGCGGACCGAAGGCTCGACCCCGTTCCGGTTTTCGCTTCATGTCGGCGATGTCGGGCATACGCTGATCGTCGGGCCGACCGGGGCAGGCAAGTCGGTGCTACTCGCGCTGATGGCGCTGCAGCTTCAGCGTTATGATCGCGCCCAGGTCTTTGCCTTCGACTTCGGCGGATCGATCCGTGCAGCGGCGCTGGCCTGCGGTGGGGACTGGCAGGACCTCGGCAACTCGTTGACGGGTTCCGGCCTGGCTGAGGACAGCAATGGCACGGTGCTCTTGCAACCGCTGGCGCGGATCGACGAACCGGCAGAGCGCAACTGGGCGGCCGAATGGCTTCAGGCGATCCTCACTGCCGAAGGCGTGACTATCGATCCCGCGACCAAGGAGCATCTCTGGTCGGCGCTGACTTCCCTCGCCACCGCTCCGATTGCCGAGCGCACGCTTACCGGGCTCGCTGTGCTCCTGCAGTCACAAGCATTGAAACAGGCCCTGACACCCTATTGCATTGGCGGGCCGTTCGGACGGCTGCTTGATGCCGAGAGCGAACATCTGGGGGAAGCCAGCTTTCAGGCCTTCGAGACCGAAGGGCTGACCGGCTCGGCCGCAGCCCCTGCCGTGCTCTCCTACCTGTTCCACCGCATCGAAGGCCGGCTCGACGGCTCGCCGACAATGATCATCATCGACGAGGGCTGGCTTGTCCTCGACAGCCCCGCCTTTGCCGCACAACTGCGCGAATGGCTCAAAACGCTGCGCAAGAAGAATGCGAGCGTGGTGTTTGCAACCCAGAGCCTCGCCGACATCGAAAGCTCGGCGATCGCTCCTGCCATCATCGAGAGCTGCCCTACCCGCATCTTCCTCCCCAACGAACGCGCGATTGAGCCGCAGATATTGGCAATCTATCGCCGCTTTGGCCTCAACGACCGGCAGATTGAGATCATCGCGCGGGCGGCGCCCAAGCGCGATTATTACTGCCAGTCGGCGCGCGGCAACCGATTGTTCGAACTTGGCCTTGGCGAGGTCGCGCTCGCCTTCACCGCCACCTCATCAAAGGCCGACCAGCTCGCGATCGATGCGATCACGGGCGTGCACGGCTGCGCTGACTTTGCTGCGCGCTGGCTGCGCCATCGCGGCCTCGCCTGGGCAGCCGAGCTGCTGCCCGCCCCCTCGCCCCTTCTCAAGCCCGGTCCGCGGTCGGACCAATCCCAGGAGTAGTGCCCATGAAAGCCCGTAAATTCGTCTCGATGCTTGCTGCCAGTGCCGCGGTTCTCTCGGTCAGCGTCGGCGCCATGCTGCCGACCGCTGCCAGGGCACAGATTGGCGGCGTGGTGTTCGACCCGCGCAACTATGCCCAGAACATCCTGACCGCCGCGCGCACGCTCGAGCAGATCAACAACCAGATCCGGCAGCTCCAGAACCAGGCGACCTCGCTCGTCAACGAAGCGCGCAACCTGCAATCGCTGCCACTGACCGTGCTCGAACCGCTGCAAGCGCAGATCCGGCAGACCCAGGCCTTGCTCGGACAGGCGCAGCGCGTGGCTTATGATGTTCGTCAGATCGAACGCGAGTTCCAGAACAACTATCGCGCGGGCGCGATGACGGGGCCGCAGCGCATGCTGGTCCAGGGCGCCGAAGCCCGGTGGCAGAACAGCCTCGGCGCCTTCGAGGATGCCCTACGGGTTCAGGCCGGCGTGGTCGGCAATATCGACGGCACGCGCGGCGCCATCGACAGCCTCGTTGGCTCAAGCCAGTCGGCAACCGGCGCGCTTCAGGCCGCGCAGGCTGGCAATCAGCTGCTGGCGGTGCAGGCGCAGCAGCTCGCGGACCTGACCGCTACGGTCGCCTCGCTCGCGCGGGCACAATCGCTCGACGCCGCTGCACAAGCGGCCGCCAAGGCGCAGGCCCGCGAACAGCTTCGCCGCTTCCTCGGCGATCGCCGGCCCTATGTCCCGGGCAATGCCCGGCTGTTCGGGAACTGAGGCGATGGACAGCAAGCTCTTTGCGCGGATTGGGGCCGGCGCCTTCGTCGCCATTGCCATCACCATGGCCGTGCTCGAACTGCGCGAAGAGCCTGCGCCGCCGCCACGCGATGTCATCGCTGCGGCACATGAAGCCGGAGACGATGCAAAGGCCACCCTCGCCTATTGCGCAGCGCTCGGCCTTGAGGCGGCATCGGTCGATATCTGCACCGCAGCCTGGGCAGCCGAACGCCGCCGGTTCCTGGGGCAGGCCGAGCGTGATGCGGCGGTCGTGCCCCCTGTGACTGACAACAGCGGGGATGCCGCCCTCGATATGACGGGGGATCGCTAACATGGGTGGCACCGCCGTCGTCGACCGCTTCCTCGACATCTTCTCGCGCTACATCGACAGCGGGTTCGGCCTTTTGGGCGGCGAGGTCGCCTTCATCGCAACCACGCTCATCGTCATTGATGTCACACTGGCAGCGCTGTTCTGGTCATGGGGCGAGCAGGGCGACATTCTTGCCCGCCTGGTCAAGAAGACGCTCTTTGTCGGCATCTTTGCCTACATCATCGGCAACTGGAACAGCCTCGCGCGCATCGTGTTCGAAAGTTTCGCCGGGCTTGGCCTCAAGGCCAGTGGCACCGGGTTTACAGCGGCCGAACTGCTGCAGCCGGGCCGGGTCGCGCAAGTGGGGCTCGATGCCGCCTATCCTTTGCTGGAGTCGATCTCCGAACTGCTCGGCTTTGTCAGCTTCTTCGAGAATTTCCTGCAGATCGTGATCCTGCTGGTCGCTTGGGCGATCGTCATCATCGCCTTCTTCATCCTGTCGATCCAGCTGTTCATCACCCTCATCGAGTTCAAGCTGGCAACGCTCTGCGGCTTCGTGCTGATCCCGTTCGGGCTGTTCGGCAAGACCGCCTTCATGGCCGAGCGCGTGCTTGGCCATGTCGTCTCGTCGGGCATCAAGGTGCTGGTGCTTGCGGTGATCGTTGGCATCGGCTCGACCATCTTTTCCGAGTTCACTACCGCTATCGCGGGCGAACCCACGATTGAAGACGCGCTGTCGATCGTGCTGGCAAGCTTGGCGCTGCTCGGCCTCGGCATTTTTGGCCCCGGGATCGCTAATGGCATCGTCTCGGGCGGGCCGCAGCTTGGCGCAGGCGCCGCAGC
Organism: Sphingomonas sp. SFZ2018-12; assembly: GCF_022496715.1. Lineage (NCBI taxonomy): Bacteria > Pseudomonadati > Pseudomonadota > Alphaproteobacteria > Sphingomonadales > Sphingomonadaceae > Sphingomonas > Sphingomonas sp. SFZ2018-12. The sequence continues at coordinate 942,650 of NZ_WTFM01000001.1, read as the reverse complement.
CGGCACCGCGCTGCTCGCGGGCGGCGCTGCCGCCGGTGCCGTTGCCGGAGCAAAACTGGCGGGCGGCGCGGTGGCCAGTGCTGCCTCCAATGTCGCGCAAGGCACGTCGCGCGCTGCAGGCGGCGCGACCATGGCCTACGCTCTCGGCTCTGCAGGCAAGTCGGGCGGCGCAGCGGTCGCAGGCGGCGCGCGTGCCGTCGGCGAATATGCTGCCAGCGCTGCAACATCGCCGCTGCGCAAGGCCGGTGACGGCGTGAAGCAATCCTTCCGCGAAGGCAGCCGCGACGCCATCACCAAGACCGGCGGCAGCATCACACCCGGACCTAACACGCCGCCGCCCCCGTCGCCCGCAGCTGCCGATCAGGGCCAGCCTGCCTGGGCCAAGGCGATGAAGGACCGGCAGACGATCTCCCATGGCGCGAGCATCGCCGCGCACACGCTCAAATCGGGCGACAGCCACGGCGGCGGCGCCTCGGTCGACACCTCAGAAAAGGACTGACACACATGTTCCGACGACCCTCGATCCGCTATGGCAAGACCCCCGAACCAGAAACGCCCTACCACCGCGCAGCGCAGGTATGGGACGAGCGCATCGGCTCGGCGCGGGTGCAGGCGCGAAGCTGGCGCTATGCCTTTTTCGGCGCGCTCGGCCTGTCCGCTTGTCTCACTGCGGGGATCGTCTGGCAAGGCTCTCAGGGTTCGATCATTCCCTGGGTGGTGCAGGTCGACAAGCTTGGCGAAGCACAGGCTGTCGCCCCTGCGGTCAGCGACTTTGACCCAAGCGACCCGCAGATCGCATTCCACCTGGCACGCTTCATCGAGCAGGTGCGCAGCATTCCCGACGATCCGATCATTGTCCGCCAGAACTGGCTGCGCGCCTATGACTTTGTCACCGATCGCGGCGCATTGGTGCTCAACGATTATGCCCGGACCAACGATCCCTTCGCGGCTGTAGGCCGCGAACAGGTCGGGATAGATGTCACCAGCGTCATCCGCGCCTCGCCGATCAGCTTCCGCGTTGCCTGGGTCGAACGCCGCTACCGCGATGGCAGCCTCGCCGAGACCAGTCGCTGGACCGCGATCCTGACGATCACCGTTCAGACCCCGCGCACCCCCGATGCCCTGCGCAAGAATCCGCTCGGCATCTTCGTCAATGCCATCAACTGGTCAAAGGAACTTGGCTCATGATCTCGCCCATTCCCGGTCGCCTTGCAGTGACCCTCTTTTCCGTCCTGCTTGGAACAACTGCCTGTCCGGCTTCAGCACAGATGGTGTCAGCAGAGTTGGCGCCAGTGGTCGTCGAGGCGGCGACCACCGCAACAATGCAGACGCAATCCGAACCGCGGCGAGTCCCCTCCCGCGCCGCGCGCCGCTCCCAGCCATCTGCCCCCAGGGACCGGGTGGGAGCGGCAAACGCCGCCGCGCGCGTGCAGCCCGAGGGCGAGCAGTTCATCAACGCGATCCAGAACTATGCCTGGGCTCCCGGCGCGCTCTATCAGGTCTATGCCGCGCCGGGACAGGTGACCGACATTGCGCTGCAGGAAGGCGAGCAGCTGGTTGGCGCCGGACCTGTCGCTGCGGGCGATACCGTGCGCTGGCTGATCGGCGACACCGTAAGCGGGCGCGGGGCCAATGCGCGGGTCCACATTCTGGTCAAGCCGGTCCGCTCCGACATCACCACCAACCTTGTCATCAACACCGACCGCCGCACCTATCACATCGAGCTGCGTGCCAATCCGTCGGTCTACATGGCGTCGGTCTCCTGGACCTATCCGCAGGACGAGTTGATCGCCTTGCAACAGGCGCAGGAAGCCGAGGCGCGCGCGGCACCAATTGCTGCCAGTATTCCGGTCGAGGCGCTCAATTTTGGCTATCGCCTGTTGGGCGATCGGCCCTCCTGGCGACCGGTGCGCGTGTTCGATGACGGGCGGCAGACCTTTATCGAGTTTCCCGAAAGCGTGGAGCAAGGTCAGATGCCGCCGCTGTTCGGGCTTGGCGAGGGCAATCAGGCCGAGCTCCTCAACTACCGCGTGTCCGGCCGCTTTATGATCGTCGACCGGCTGCTCGAGCGCGCCGAACTGCGCCTTGGCGACCGCCGTTCGCAGCAGCGCGTCGAGATCCGCAAGGAACGCCGGAGGTCGCCGTCATGAGCGACGAAGCTGCTCCAACGCCAGAAGAGGCGGTCAAGCTGCGCGGCGATCCGCCGCGCGTCATGCGGCTGTCGCGCAAGGCCATCGGCATCGCGTCGGCTTGCGGCTTTGCCCTTGTCGGCGGTGCGCTGATCTATGCCCTGCAGCCCGCGAGCCAGGCCGAGCGCGAGGAGCTGCTCAACACCGAAGGCGCGGCGCAGCCCGACGCATTGGCCGATGCCCCTCGCGACTATGGTGATGTCCCCAAGCTGGGCCCGCCCCTGCCCGGCGATCTCGGCGCGCCGATCCTGGCGGCACAACAGCGCGGGGATGTCGCCGAGCTTCCGCCGATCGGCGCTGCGCCGCCCACTGGCCCTGCGCCAACGCCTGCGCAAACGGCAGCCGAGACGGAACGCCAGCGGCTGCTGCAGGAACGCAGCGCCGCTCGCGAAAGCCGCCTGTTCTTTGGTGGCGGTGCGGGAGCAGCTGCTGTCGGTGACGGATCGGAAGTTGCCGATGCCGGCGGTGGGCCGCCGGTGCCCCAGCTCGCTGCCGAGGCGCCGCGCCCTGCTTTTGCCGACCGCCCCGCCGAGCGCCGGACGGTATCAGCCAGTCGGATCGAGCCGCCAGCGGGCACCCATGTCTTGCAGGCGGGCAGCATCATTCCTGCAGCACTCATCACCGGGATCCGCTCTGATCTTCCAGGTCAGGTCACCGCGCAGGTGACCGAACCTGTCCATGACAGCGTCACCGGCCGCATCCTGCTCATCCCCCAAGGGTCTCGGCTGATCGGCGACTATAATGCCGACGTGTCCTTCGGACAGCGCCGGGTGCAGCTCGCATGGAACCGGCTGATCCTGCCCGATGGCCGGTCGATCGTGCTCGAACGCCAACCCGGCGGCGACCCATCCGGCTTTGCCGGGCTGCAGGACGGCGTGGACTTTCATTGGGGCGGCGTTCTGCGGGCCGCGCTGGTCTCGACCCTGCTGGGTGTTGGCGGCGAGCTTGGCGCGGGCAATGACGACAATCTCACCCGCGCGCTGCGCCGAGGCTCGCAGGACAGCATCGGCCGCGCGGGCGAACAGGTCGTCAGCCGCGAGCTCGATGTGCGGCCAACATTGACGATCCGTCCGGGTTTTCCCGTGCGCGTACTCGTGACCCGTGATCTGATATTGGGAGACGAGTCATGACCCGATTGAAATTGGCCGACCTGGCCGACGAAAAGCCGGTCAAGGTAACCATCGAGCTCTCGTCCCGACTTCACCGCGAACTGCTCTCCTATGGCTTGGCGATCAACGGCGGCGATACCAAAGATGCTCCCACACCCGAGCGGCTGATCCCGCCGATGATCGAGCGCTTCATCGCGACCGACCGGTCCTTCGCCAGATTGCGGCGCTCGGGTCAGGCCGGGTAGCGTTCGCTGAGCAGTTCAAAGAACCGCTTCAGCGTTGGGTTGTCGTTATCCTCGCGCCAGTAGAACGCATAGTCGAGCCGCGCAGGGCCGCCCTGATCCATGATCTCGAGGAACGTCAGTTCCGGCCATTGCACCCCGATCGAGGCTTCGGTGGCAAGCGTGACGTACCGCCCGAACGGGACCGTGCTCAGAACACTTTCGAGGCTTGTGTCTTGCACGATCAGGTGGGCACGATAGCCCTGATCTGACAATCGACGCTTCAGATTGCGGGCCATGGCGGGCCCCACGCCTTGGCTGGGCAGCACGAGAACCTGTCGGCGCAAATCACTCCAGTGAATCCGGTCTGATGTGGCCAATTGATGGTCTTTCGGCAACGCAACAAGCAATCGCTCCGACCATGCCGAGCGCCGCGAGATGCCGGCGTCGTGCGCGTCCGATGGCATCAGCGCGACGTCGATGATCCGGGCCTTCAGATCGCTGAGCATCCGCTCGGGATCGGCTTCGATCCCGTCAAACTGAATATCGGGGTGACGCCGCATATATTCGCCAATGGTCGCGCGCATATTGCCGGCCATCAGGGACGCAGAAAAGCCGACCGCGATCCTGCCTTCCTCGCCATAGCTGACCGCGCGGGCTGTCGTCTGAAGATTGTCGATATCGGTGAGAATGCGCCGGGCAACACTGAGGAACGCCTTGCCTTGTTCGGTCGGTATTGCGCCGCGCGTGCTGCGTTCGAAGAGCTTGATCCCGAGGCGCGCTTCCAGGGCGGCTATTCGTCTGCTCAAGGTCGATTGCTTGATGCGCATTGCTTCGGCGGCGCGTGAGAAATTCTGGGCATCGGCGGTGGCTACCGCAAATCTGAGCTGACGCACTTCGATCATAAGGCTTTGCGACCCTTATCTTTATCCCCGTGCTTCGCGCTATCACCAAAAGCCCGAAGCCCCTAGGTTCCTTTATCCAAGCTACATCGAGCGACGAACAACCGCTGCGCGATGCTATGGCGCGGCCCGATTGAATTATGGGAGCACAACGCAACCGCTTATGTTACATCAGGCCATTACTTCACAATTTCATACGGATCTTCATTTGTTGAGACGAGCGACTAGGCGAACACCTATGTTCGCGTTTCGCCACAATTTTTTTTCAACATTTACATTATATGCCTCCGCCAAAATGAATAAAACAACACGTTAGCCGCAAGAGATTTATCTGTGCGGAGATCAAGCGCCTCATTCTTCGGCGCTCGCCTGATATGCCGCCGGGTTAACGCCGAAACGCGTGGTAAAGGCACGCGAAAAACTGCTTGGGCTCGCATAGCCCACGCCGCGCGCGACTTGCTCGACGGATGCGCGGCTACGCAGCAACCGGTCTGCCGCAGCGAGCAAGCGCAGTTCGCGCAGCACTGTGGCGGGAGGGTGTCCGAACGACGCCTGGAACCGCTTAATGAAGGCCGACCGACTTAAGCATGCCAGCTGCGCCAGGGACATCACACTGTGTGCCGCACCGGGCTCATGCACCATGGCGCTGAAGGCACGCATCACCTGCTCATCGCTAACCAGATCAAGCGCACCAAGCCAACTCTGCTGTTCGGCGAGCCCGCGGCGCAACAGTATCACCAAAACCTGGCGCAGCATCGCTGCGGCCATAGTCCGGCCGCCCGTGTTGTTCCCACTGAGTTCGGTGCGGATCAATGGCATCAGACTGCCGACACTATCTTTGCCGGAATGCTCCACCACCGGTGCATCAAGCGCACCGAATAAGTCGCGATCGCCAGCCTGTATTGCACGGAAATGGCCGCAGACGATCTTCAGCGCTGGCTCGTCACTTCCTGCCTGCCAGCGCTTCAGTGTGGGTTGTCCAAGGTCGATGGTTACCGCGACCACACCTCCACAACCTGTCCGTGCCTCTGGAGTAGACCGCGCCTGGATGCGGTAAGGGGTGTCCCGCGGGGTAACAAGCAGCGTTTCCGGGCCGAAGGGAACAGGCGCGCCCGACCCTAACACCAGTTCACCTTCGCCATGCAACACATAGTGAAGACCTGATGCCGGGGTGGCTGAAAAGGCCAACGCCCAAGCGGGGGCAATGAAGCATTCGGAAAAAGCGATCGGCTCGACACGCAGTTGATCGAACAGCGCATCAAGGTCGATTCGCGACAAGAGACGTTTGGACAAGAGAAAGAGCCCTTCTGCACAAATATTTGATCTACATGGCTTTCATCATGAAGAGACAAGCATTGCGTTAGCGAATGCCTACGTCAACAGGGAGATATCTCATGCACATTCCGAAGGGTTCGCTGCTGTTTGCAGCCTCGGCGCTTTTGTTGGCCGGGTGTAGCGAGGCGACCGAAACGAGAGCGGAAAATAGCGGCGCTGACGCCGCAGGCACCTTGCGCGTACCTGCCGATTATCGTGATACCTATCAATATCTCGGCACTTGGGCTGTGGCGGCCGATGGCACACCCGGATCAAAGGAGATGCATATCGTCTATGCCTCGCCCGGTGCTGCAGCCGGGCATCGCGCTACCGGCACGTTCGCGGACGGCACGACGCTAGTAAAAGAGGTGTTCGAGGCGACGACGGGACCAATGACAACGGGCACTGTCAGCCATACGAAAGCCTTGAAAGGCTGGTTCGTTATGGTGAAGGACAGCAAGAACAGCCATCCCGACAACAAGTTGTGGGGCGACGGCTGGGGCTGGGCATGGTTTGATCAGGGCGCCCCGACCAAGACGAAATCGACCGATTACAAGACCGATTGTCTGACTTGCCACTTGCCAGCCAATGCGACTGACTCGATTTATGTCGATGGCTATCCGGTGCTCAAGAAATAAGCGGAGCGGTGCCTCTGTTGGGATCCGCACACCGCCTCGCCTTGCGACAAGCGGGCCCGCTTTCACGGGCTCAACGCTGTTGGCTGATTCTGCAAAGGTCAGAATAGTGAGGAATTGAGTTCCGTACCCGTAATTTTTCTGCCGACTAAATCATGGCGCTGAGGGCGTTGGGCTATGGCTCAGGTCGTGGAGCGCCAAACTCCAGACGTGGCAAACCCTGCATGCCGTGATCGGGGCATGCAGGGTGGCATTGTTGATAACAACTCTTGTGTCCTTGATAGACGTGCTCAGGCAGCGGCGTTCTTTCGGCCTGATTGGTTGGCTCGCGAGGTACAGGTAACCACCGCGATCACGCCAGCTGCCATAACCGGGTAGTAGATCGAAGCCAGAGCGGTGAAGCCAAGCAAGAATGGCGCGGCAATGAAGGCTACTCCTGCGGCAAGATCGAGCAACAAGTGTGCATCGAACGACACCAGCTTGACCGCACCGAATGCATAGTCAGTGAGCAGGCTGTAGGCAATCAAGCCCGCCCCACCGGCAACAGAGAGCCAAAGCTCAATACCCTCAAAGCCGAGCAGGAATGGCAGCGCAATAAGGGCGGCAGCGGCGACATAGTCAAGCACGCCATGCAGCGCAGGGGTAAGGAATTGCAGTTTCATGGCAAGGGTTCCCTATGGAAGTGGTTGAGGAGCGGGCCGATGTCCTGCACCGGCCCGCACGCATTATGATCAGGCCGCAACCGCCACATCGACGACCGGGAAATCGATCTTGGTCTGGGCGACGTTGTTCATGAAGTTGGTCAGAACATTGTGCGCGACGTTACCGACGATTTCGACGATGCGGGCGTCGTCGAGGCCAGCAAGGCGGGCTGCTGACAGATCGCTGTCGGTCACGTGACCGCGTGTTTCAACGATGCGCAAGGCAAGCGTCGCGATCGCATCGTCGAGGGGATCTTGGCCCTTGCCCAGACGGGCGGCGCGGATAGCCTCTGGCGAAAGGCCGGCACCTTTCCCGAGCAGCGTGTGCGCCGACAGACAATAGTGGCAGCTGTTGTACTGGGCGACGGCAAGCGCAACGATTTCGCGCTGTGCAGCGGTCAGCACACCACTTCCCAGTGCATCTGCGAAGGCGAGGTTGCCATTCAACACGGCAGGAGCATGAGCGAAGGTCGCAAAAAGGTTCGGGACCATGCCAATCTTCGCCTTAACAGCGCCGAGGGTGGCCTGGACGCCGGTGTCGGCAGTGGCGAGTTCTACGGGGTTGATGCGGGGCATTTGCGTTTCCTCTGTTGGTCAGTGCGGGCTTGCACAACGCCTCTATCGGCTGTTATCGGTGCAGATTGGTGCCAACTTCATTGCAGATCGTTCACATGGACATCTTTGCCGCTCTCTTTGCCCACACTGCCCCGAGCGCCCGGACATTCTTTACCGGCAACTTGTGTACGACCGCGCAATTTGCCGATTGCGGCTACCTCCACCTTCTCAAGAGCGGCGCGTTGACGCTGAGCCGATCTGGCGAGGCCGATCTCATTCTGAACGAACCAACGCTGCTCTTCTTCCCGCGCGGACAGGCGCATCGGTTCACTGGCGCTGCGGAAGGCGGGGCTGATCTGGTCTGCGCGAAGGTCGATCTGGGCGGCGATAATGGCAACCCGATTGGCGAAGGACTGCCCGACCTTGTCATCCTGCCGCTGGCCGAGAACCCGACGCTGGGGCCCGCCTGCGATCTTCTGCTTGTCGAAGGATTTGGCGACAATAATGGGCGTCAGGCCGCCATCGACCATTTGTTCGACTATCTCTTGATCCTGGTAGTGCGTCATGTTGTCGCCAGTGGCCTGGTGAATGATGGTGTGCTGGGCGGCCTTGCCGATCCGCGATTGGCCAAGGCGCTGACGGCGATGCACGAACAGCCAAGGCATTCGTGGACTCTTGATGATCTGGCAGAGGTGGCCGGCATGTCGCGCACCCGTTTTGCCACGCATTTTCGCGCCTGCGTTGGGCGGACGCCGATCGACTATCTGACCCGGTGGCGAATGACGATTGCGCGTGACCTTCTTGCCGCAGGCAAGCCGGTCAAGACCGTGGCCGACAGCGTCGGATATGATAGTGCCGCAGCCTTCTCACGGGTGTTCGCTCGCGTCACGGGCGAAGCACCGCGCCAAGTGAAGCAGAGATTAAGGTAACATGATCAGTTGGTAGACATGGATGCGGCAGTGAACGCGTGACCGCCTGGACATGGATCGCGCGGCGGCATGGCTGAATGCTGGGCTAGGATGCAAGCTGCGGTACCCAACACCAGCATTGCGCGCGCGTTCGATTGAGCGAGCACCTTCCGCCTTGGCCGATCAGTATCGCTGATAGGACCGCATGCCGGAAAGACGGATCGAACTAGGACATAAATGGGGATCATTGGATATGGCGCTCAGACGGGACGGAGGCGCGTTATGACCCCGAATGGTGCATCGCTGGGCTCGAAAACATTGCTGTGCGTCCCAATCAGGGCACATTGCACTGTGCGTTGACGCCGTGAACCTAGCCAACCGGCTTTGCCAAATCCAACTCAACAGCCGGTACCTGCTCCATCGTCGCCTTCCTGTCTGACTTATTCGCAGAAGATCCCGTAAAGTGGAGACCCCTCCACCACATTAAATGGGCCCTTTTCCGACCGCTTGTCACTTGCCCATTGGCGGTCGCCTCACTTTGAAAGCCACGGCAACTATGGACGGTAGACACGACTGCATTGGTATGACCTGTTCGATAGCCTCGCGGACGCGGCACCCTGCTGGAAATGAACCCGTCGCCCGACAGCAAACCTGTTTGATCGCCTGCTATCACCGCCGACACACCGGAATGATGCAGCCGTCTTGGTCAACCCAGCGCCAATAACACCGATCCCAGTCATCGCCACTAATTGGAACGACCCGCCAGCCCAGCCCTTCCGCATGGGTAGCCCGCCACCGAACCGAGAAGCCCTCGTTCGCCAAATTGCCCCACGAGGGGATCCAAGCGCCTACCAATGGCCTGGCGGTCGCCTAAAACACTGACAAGCCTACTCGTGTGGGACAGTGCCTATTCGCATTCCAATTGCATCGCGCAACATTGGCAGGACGTTGTGCTCGAACCATGGGTTACGTTTCATCCAGCCCATACTGCGCCATGATGGATGCGGAAGCGGAAAGTAGTGCGGCAGGTACTGGTGAAATTTACCAACACGTTCAGTCAGCGAATGTTTTTTGGCCTCGACCAAGTAACGCTGCTGTGCATAGCTGCCAACGAGCAGCGTCAATCGCGCGGGTGGAAGCACGGCCATGACGCGATCATGCCACATTGGTGCACATTCGAGGTGCGGCGGCAAATCGCCACTGTTGCCGGTGCCGGGATAGCAAAAGCCCATCGGCACAAGTGCGACCTGCACGGGATCGTAAAAAATATCGGGCGTAAGCCCCGTCCACTCGCGCAGCCGCTCGCCGCTTGCGTCATCCCAGGCAATGCCGCTCTCATGGACGCGCGCGCCGGGCGCCTGACCGATGATGACAATTGTGGAGGTTACGCTGAACTGAACGATCGGGCGCGGTCCGGCTGGCAGATGCTCAGCGCACAGGGTGCACGCTTGAATGTCTTCCAGCAAGCAATCGGATGATCTCATAACAGGCGTCCCGCTACCTCCGATCCACGGACGAGTTTGCGGCAAGATAAGCAATAATGTCGCGCCGTTGCGCGGCGTCGGAGACAGTCGAAAACATTTTCGAGCCTGGCGCCATTTTTTGAGGTCCCTGCAGCCATAAATCGATCCGCGCCGGCGTCCAAACGCCAGTCAATTTCTTGAGTGCCGGAGAATAAGCATAGCCTGGTACCGTTGCGATCCGACGTCCAATGAGACCACGGTGCGCCGGGCCGATACGGTTTGCCTCGATGGAATGGCATCCGCCACATTTTGCTTGATAAAGCGCCTGGCCATTTGCGAGATTGGCCACCGCTTGCGCCGGCGCGGCGGTGGGGACAAACACCAGTCCGGCCCCGGCCAGGATCGCGCAAACCGCGACCCCGGCCTCGATGCGTTTGCGATTTGCCATATCAGCCAAACAGATACGCAGATTTGGGCATCGCGCCGCCCGCCGCGTTGTTGAGAATGGCCCAGTGAACCGCTTCGTCTGTGCTGAGTTGCGCGAAGAGATGTGCCAGCTTGTGGTCCTGCAACGCAGCGATCTGGCCGACATAGGCGTTCGTCGCGCCCTGTTCGAGGCCGGCAGCAAACTTAATGACATCGCCTTCGGACTTGAGCGCGCCGATGTTAAGTGCCGAAATATACTCGGCATCGGTCTTGGGTTCGACAGGCTTTGCACCAGCCGTCGCGATCAGCTTGGCAAGTGAATCGCGGTGCCCCTCGTGATGGCCGAGGAAAACCAGTGCAACGTCGAGCACGCCCTTGCTGAGCAGCCCGCTTCCACCGGCAATGCGATAGGCAGCGATACCTTCATGTTCAAGTGCAAGAGCACCCTGCATCACGCCAACATCTGAGCTGTCGGTATCGCCGCGGCGCGCAATCTTGCGTGGCGCGGCCAGCAACGGTGCGTCAAGGGTGGCGAGCCCAAGCCCAGCAGCGGCAATTCCAGCTGAACGGAACAGGGCACGGCGGGACTGGATGGCAACTTCATTTTCATTGGACATGAGATTTCCCTCTGTTGGAGTAGTAAATTACCCTCGCGCTGTGCGCCGGGATTCAAGTCGAAACGGAGCCAATCGGGTCGCCCGAGATCAGGCCTGGGTGTAGTATTTTTCTGAGACGATCTTGCCGTCCTGCCAGGTGCGCACGAGCGTTTCGTGCCAGATGATCGGGCTGCCATCACCGGCCGTCATCTTGAACGTCCATTCGCTCGCCGAGAAATTGTCCCCGACGGCCTGGCCGTGCAACGTCGCGCTTTCGAAGCTCTTCAGGCTCGCGAAAAAGCCTTCAAGATGTGCGCGCTCTGCGTCCTTCGACGTGCGGCTTGCGCCATCGGGTTCGATGAATACGCAATTGTCGGCATAGTACTGGTCGATCGACTCAAGGATTCTGCCCTGAGCGGTGAGCGCGTTTGATGCGCTTTCGGCAGCTTCTATTGGATTGGTCATTGGCTTTTCCTTCGGATTGAATGTGATTGAAGACTGAGTTGGGCCGGTTCGCTGGGGGCGGCGAACCGGCCCGTTCGGGTCGCCTAAACAAACAAGGCGCTCCGCGAACGCATCAGCGGGAGATCATTTTCGGTCCCCGCGATATGGTTGAAGTAGTTCGTGAAAATGCTGAGTGTGATGTTCGCGACAGTCTCGACACCGGCCTCATGATCGAAACCGGCGTGGTGAGCGTTGCGAGTTGAGCTGCCGTTGTCTGGCCACGTAGGCGAACGACTTCGCATGTGACGCCCGACAGAGCGGCGGTCTTGGGATATGACGATCTGCCAATCAAATTCCTGGCCATTTCGTCGGACGAAAGACCTGCTCCCTTGCCGCGTCCCGTATGCACCGAAGCGCAATAATCGCACACATTGGCACCGGCGACAGCGAGCGCAATCTGCTTGCGGTTCACATTTGACAGGCTTCGTGCGGCGAGTGCTCCGGCAACTCCAAGATAACTACTGCGCCCGGCCGGTGATTGCGCCATGGTGGCAAGAATATTGGGCAAGCCGCCGGTCTGTTTCTTGACCGCATTTAGCAGGTCTTGGGTTTTCGACGGCGCAGACGCGGCATCAGTCTGGGGAATGGTCTCCACGACGAATCTCCGTGCAGTTCCTGGCGAAGGGTTAGCAAGTCCGTCGACGCTTGATTGCGCGTCGGTGGGAGGTAACGCAATGCGGTGGTGTCATTTTGCGACTTCTGGTCAATTCGTTGGGATGACCTGCAACGTTTCGCGAATAGTCTTGTGGACTTAACGAGCGCCGGTGCTAAGCAACCAGCATGACCGATGTACTCAGCGACGTGCTCGACACAGTAGCACTGAAAGCCACAATTTTCTTTCGCACCGATTTTTACCCGGCGTTTAATATCGCCGTCCCTAGCTACAGGCGTGCAGCGCGCTTTCACCTAGTGGTACAAGGGACGTGCTACGTCACCCTCGCCGATGGGACGCGCACAAAGTTGCGAGCTGGCGATCTTGCCCTTGTTCCCGGCGGCGCTGGCCATTTGCTGTCGAGCAGCGAAACCGTTGAAGGGCAACCGCTTGGCGATGTCATACAGCAAGCAGGCTTCACCGGCTCGGGGCCGTTCATCGTCGGGAGCGGCGAAGCCGGCGAATCCTGCCAAATGGTATGCGGCCATTTCTCCTTTGCCGATGGTGCAGACCACCCGTTGCTACGTTCGATACCGGACTTGTTGCATGTTACCGCAGCGGACCGTGCATCACGGCCAATGCTTGACGACGTTCTGCGCCTGCTTGTGCGCCGCATGTTTGAGGGCGAACCGGGAGCCACAGCTAGCGTCAGCCGCCTGTCCGAGGTGCTGTTCATCGAGGCGATACACGCCGGCATCGCGCAGGCGCCCGAAATCAGCCGTTTGATTTCCGCTGTCTACGACCCTCAGATCGGCAAGGCACTCAGCCTCATTCACGGTGATGTCGCCCATGGATGGACTGTCGAAAGCCTAGCGGCGGCCGTGGGGATGTCGCGCAGCCGCTTTGCCGAGCGCTTTCGCGAGCTGGTTGGCAGTGGCCCGATGGCCTATATAGTGGACTGGAGGCTTCAGCGTGCGCTCAACCTACTCGCGGAAAGCAATGTCCCGATAAAGACGGTTGCCAATCGCGTTGGCTATCGCTCGGCTGCCGCTTTCACGCGCGCGTTTTCAGAGCGCTTCGGCTGTTCGCCCAAAGAGCGAAGGATGAGCAGCAACGCAGCGTAGAAGTGGCGAAGCCATCGCGGTCGACCGCATAAACTAATGCTTGCTCTTGCTTAATCAACTCGTCGAGCCTGTTCATGACTTTTAGAATATTGATGTATTTTCCCGAATTCAAACTATTGATAGGCGATCTAATCAGCCGGTGACGAAAGATACGGCAAATGCTGCATCTGAGCAATAGGGTGGTGCATGGGCGTCAGACCTGAATACGCCTAGGGTCCCGCATCCTCGAGCAATTCCAGTCGCCGCGTGAAGTTATCAGGCTCCCCGTCATGCAACTCGAGAAAGCGATTGGCCTCTTTGACAATCCGCGCCTCAACCACCGCTTCGCGCTCGATTTTTGCCTGGGCGTGGAGCCACTCGGTGACTTCCAGCCAATCCCAGAGAGGACTGTTGGAGGTGACGCGCGCAACCGGATTGGGGAAGCCCGAGCCACGTTCCGCCTTGGTGTAAAGCGAGATCGCCTGACGGGTGAGGCCAGAACGCTCGGCAATGTCACTGAGGTTCACCAGATAATCCGGCTCGACCCGTTCGATCTTGGCACCCGTTTTGAGCATATCCTTATAAGCGGTTGCGAAAGCTTTGGAAAATGACACAGCTTTACGGGCGAACTCGGCGATGATCACGCCCTTCTGGAACGAAAGCGTCGCGTCGTCGCAACCGGCCTCGAAGAAGCGGTCTTCGTAGCCGTCCGCCTCGGGATCGAGGCCGGAGGCGACAATGGTAAACTCATGCGTCTTCATCTCACTCACTCCGCTTGCCCGTGCGGGCACCGCGCCACATCCCGTCGTATAGCCTTGGCATGGTTCTCCGCATTGCGCGGCGTGCTCCACACCGAGACCATGCAACCGTCCCGGTCAGCCCAAGCGCAGTAGAGCCGCCCCCAGGCGTGGCCACTGATCGGAACGACCCGCCAGCCCAGCGTTTCCGCATGGGCAACAGCCGCTTCAATCTCCTTGTTCGGATGGCGTGGCCTAGCCATTCAACCGACTTCCTTATCGTCTATCTGTTGACAAATGTCAACGGTATTTGCGGTACCGCTTTTGTTGCACTGCCGTGCTGCTCCGCTACGTTCGTCACGGGCCGAGAGGCGAAGCAAGCCATGCTCTGGAATCAGACCCTGCGTCTCATTGGCCTATGTCGACAGGAGGGACCGCAACTTCGCGTCCCAAGCATCGAGAGCGGTGCGCTTCTCATCGTCATATCTGTAGCGGTTGTAGATCCCCGCGACCCCTGCCCTTGTTCCGCTGATATGGTTGAGCACGCTTTCTGTAACTTCGACGGGAACCCGCAGCGACTGAAGATGGGTTGCGCCGGTCCTGCGAATATCGTGCAACCGCCAGTTCGGAACCTCCACCTGGTCGGGGTCTCCACCTTCTTCGATCTGCTTCGCTTTCAGATAGGCGACCATGTCCTTGTGGAGCGCTGCTCGCCCCTTGAAGAAGCCCGATACGGGGGTCGTGCCTGTGGTGGTGAACACGAGGCCCTTCCGCTTCGGACCCAGCAGCTGCAGCTCTGCGAGCGCGAGGCTCGTCAGCGGTATGACGTGCTCCTGATCATTCTTTGCGCGATCGGCCGGCAAGGTCCAACGACGTGCATCGAGGTCGATTTCGGACCAGTCCATCTCGGCAACTTCCTGGCGCCGTTGCATGGTCAGGATCAGCATCCGCACAAAAGGCCCCCACGGCCATCCGGAATTCTCGGTCGCCCTCCACAAGGCGACGATCTCCTCGTCACTCAGCACCCGGCGGCGCGACGGGACGGCCTTTGGCGCTTTCATCCCGGCCAACGGCGAGACATCGATATCCTGCCGGTCGGTCGCCCAATTGAACAACTTGCGCAGGAGCGAGTGGATCTCCTTGCGCCGCGCCGGGCGATCGGAATACTCGTCCAACACCTTCACGATATCGGCGCGGGTGATCTCATGGACGGGTCGGTTGCCCCAGCGTGGAATAAAAACGTTGTTGATCGTGCATTGCGCCGAACCCCACGTCCC
The DNA here is from genome assembly GCF_022496715.1 of Sphingomonas sp. SFZ2018-12. Taxonomy (NCBI): domain Bacteria; kingdom Pseudomonadati; phylum Pseudomonadota; class Alphaproteobacteria; order Sphingomonadales; family Sphingomonadaceae; genus Sphingomonas; species Sphingomonas sp. SFZ2018-12. The sequence goes on along the minus strand of NZ_WTFM01000001.1, from coordinate 927,418 downwards.
CCGCCAGTTCGGCTTGAGATAGAGCTCCACGAACCTCTCGCTGTAGGTCCGAAAGTTCAACGTCTCTTTTTTCCGCTTTGCTTCACGCTTGGCTTCGACCGGATCGATCCCCTGATAGACCTGGACCAGCAGCCGCTCGGCTTCCTTGCGCGCAGTGGCAGGCGTCCATGGACTGCCGACAGGCCCGATGGTCTTGCGGCGGGCTGGCCCGCCATCGACCCGATACTGGAACACAAAGGACTGTGCTCCTCTTGGCGTGATGCGAAGTCCGAAGCCCTTCAGCCGGGGGTCCCACACGTAAATGTCGCGGTGCGGGTCCGGTTTGACTGACTGGATTGTTCGCAGTGTGATTGACTGATTCGGCATGATCTGGCGCTCGTCCACGTAATCGCCACGTAATCAGATGTCGGGATTACGCTGGCGTAGCGAAGGGTAATCCACGGCGGATTTATTCCAACCGTTTCAAGCCTTTGAGCGTAGTCTGGCGTAGTATTGGAAAGGAACGAAAAGGGCACAAAGCTCCGCTCTTAATCAGCGGGTCCTAGGTTCGAGCCCTAGTGCGTCCACCACCTTTTAAGCATCGGTATGTCGACGGTTCTTCCGGCCGCGGAGGCCCACATATTTGTGTCCGGGTGAGAATTGTTCCGGGCCATGCGCGGCAAACCAGCCGCTCGATGCCGCGCCGAAGAGTGGGCCGGCAGCGCGTCGTTTCGGGGCGCAAAGCCCGTAATCGGGCTTGGCGGACGGACCCGAGCCGGGCGTCTCCGGCTGCCCGAAGATCGCGCGTTATTCGCGCACTTCGTCGGCCATCTTGAACCACACCATTTCGGCCTGCCAGCCATTTGCGGCGGCCGCCTTCGCGAACTGCGCCTGCCATTGCGGGCCGTGATTGCCATCCATCAACCCTTCGGAAAACCCGCCCTTGCCGGTCAGCAACAGAATGCCCGACCAGCCGCTATGATCGGCATCGATCTGCAAGCGGTAACGATCGCCACCCAGGTCGGCGATCGGCGTTCCGGTCTTTTCCAGACCCGTAAAGGTCGCGCGATTGGGGATGATCGTCGAAATCGCGCCGCTTGGCTCGATGCCGTAGAGCGCGAAGTCGAGGCCCGGGTTGGCGAGATCGAGACTGACGACCGCGCGCCCGCCAACTTTACCGGCATAGGCGCTGTCCGGGGGCAGCACGCTCATCTCGAACTTGCGCTGCGGGACCGACAGCCGCGCGCCGTCGGTCGAACGGATCGCGCGGAACGCATCGATGGCGGTGCATTCGGAGCCGCTGATCGGCGCGACCTCCGAAAAATCGGTGGCCGCCACGCGCCCGCCGCTCGCCTCGACCGCGCGGAACACCCGGGACTCGGCCTCGGCCGGCAGCCCGGCGACGCCGGCCAGCGCCAGCGACACGCCGCCCGTGCCCGCCGTCACCCGGGTCACGTCGAGCCAGGTGCAGCCGATCGACGGCAGCGCCGCCGCCACCGCGCGCCGGGCGGCCTCTTCAGGTGCCGCCGCAACCGGGGTGCCGGAGGCATCCGGTGCCTTCACCGGCGGATCAACGGGCCCGCCGCCGCTCAGCGCCAGCCACGCTGCCAGCGCGACGACGCCCACCCCCGCTGCCGCCGCGCCGATGATCAGCGGACGCCGCGACGCGGTGCCGGAGCCCGCAGGCCCCGGCGGGGCTGATCGTGCGGGCTTGGGCGTCGCCGCCGGCTTGGGCTTGCGACCGGCGGGCGGCGTCGCAACGGGCTGGCCGAGCGCGGCAATGACGGCGTCCATCGAGCGCAGGCGATCCGCCGGGTCGGCGACCAGCATCTGGTCGAGCACCGGGCGGATCGTATCGGGCGCCCCGCTCGTGTCGACGCCCTTGCGCCGGCGATCGATCGCCTCGACGAAATTGCTTCCCATGTCGACGTTGCGACCGAGCGCCACCGCGAGGATCACGAGACCCAGGCTGTAGACATCGCTCCACGGCCCGACCTGGCGGTCGAAATCGCCAAGCTGTTCGGGCGCCACATAGCCGAGCTTGCCGGCAAAGCCGTCGCCGATGATCGTCTTCGATCCCGGGTCGAGATCCTTGGCGATGCCGAAGTCGATGATCCGCGCACGGTCGAGCCGGCCATCCTCAAGCAGCACATTGTCGGGCGAGATGTCACGGTGAATCGCCCCCAGCGCATGCGCCGCCTCTAGCCCCGAGGCGAGCCGGCGGGTCAGGTCGATCAGCCCCTCGGGCGTCGGCGACAATTTGCCCAGCACATCGGACAGGTTGCTGCCGTCGATGAATTCGGTGACGATGTAGAAGACGTTGAGCTGCGGTTCCTGGGCAAGCACGCGGTACTGGACCAGGGCGGGGTGCGACAGCCGGGTCAGCGTGCGCGCTTCCTTGCGGAACATCGCCTGGACATTGGGGTCGTTGGCGAGCGCGGGCAGGATCACCTTGATCGCAACCCGCTCGTCGCTGTTTACGTTCACGCCCTCGAACACCTCGCCCATGCCGCCGCGTGCGATGAAGCGGCGCACCTCGAAGATATGGTTGAGCACGTCGCCGATCTGGATGCCGACGCCGTCGGCGCGCGCCGCCATGGTCGGTGGCGCGGGTGACGCGGCCGCCTGCGGCGCGATCACGGTCCGGTCGGGGGCCGGGGCGGGCGGCTCGGATGTTGCGCCCGTCGAAGGCCGGATGATCGTCCGGTCGCTTTCGGGCGATTCCCGATCGTCGTTCGGCGTGGTCATGGCACGGCCCGCGACAATTCGGAGCCGAAGCGGATCAGCGTCGATTCGCTCGCGGTGACCAGCACGAGCGTGACATTGTCGGGTGCACCCAGCGCGTGACAGCGATCGACCAGCGCCCGCGTCGCATCGCGGGCCTCGTGGCGGGCGAGGATGGCGTCGATTTCCGCATCCGCGACGACGCCGTGCAGGCCGTCGCTGCACAACAGGAACTGGTCGTCGGGCAGCAGCGTGTCGGTGATCGCATCGATGGTCAGCGGTTCGCCGATGCCGACCGCGCGGGTGATCACGTTGCGCAGCGGATGCGTGGCCGCCGCCGCCGCGTCGAGCACCCCGCGATCGATCAGTTCCTGCACCTGGCTATGGTCGCGGGTCAGCTGATGCAGCTGACCATCGCGGCGGAGATAGGCGCGGCTGTCGCCGACCCAGAGCACGGTGAAGCGTCGTTCGCGAATGATCAGCGCGACGACCGTCGTGCCCATCTGGGCGCCGCGCGCGGCCGATTCGATCACGATCGCCCGGTTCGCCTGCTGAACCGCCTCTGCGGTCGCCGATACCATCGCGTCCGCATCCTCATGCCGGGGCAGCGCGTCGAGCGCGTCGATCAACGTCGCCGCCGCCCAGTCGCCGCGGGCCATCCCACCCATCCCGTCGGCGACCGCCCACAGGCCGATCGTATCCGACGCGCAGTAGCGATCCTCATTGACCTCGCGGACCAGCCCCGTGTCGGTCAGTGCCTGCCATTCGGTCTTGAGCGGTATCATCCGCACGTCCCCTGCCGCGCCCCGCCCTGCTTTAGCCCGCCTTTGCCGCTCGCCGCAATCGCAAGGCACATTGCGCAACGCCGGGCGCAGCGACATAGATGCGACGGCGGGCGGCGACCGGGGGGACGAGATGGCCGATGCGATCAGCGATTCCTATGATCCGCGGACATGGATCAGCGACTGGTGCGCCTATACCGGCGTCGCCGGTAGCCCGGACAGGAAGGCACCGGCCGACCGGCGCGCGGGCGATTGGCACCAGCGCATCGCCGGCCTGCCCGCCGGCATCGCCGCCGCCGCGCTGATCCTGACCGCCGGCGCGATCACGGCCTGGCAATCGCGGCCCGGCGATGGTGACGCCAGCTTGGCATCGCCATCGCAAGCGCGGGGGCCGGCACAGACGCGGCGCACGCTGGTGCTGTCGGGCGCGGGCGACCTCATGGCTGCGCTGCGTGCCTCGGGCATCGCGCCCGCCAGCGCCGCGGCAGCCGCCCTCGCCGCCCGCCCCGGCCTGAAGCCCGATGGCGAGATCCGCGCCGTGATCACGCTGACCGAAACCCCCGACGGCTTTCGCCTCGACCGGCTGGAAGCGTCGAACGACGACAGCTCGGGCGTCGTGGTGACGCCTGGCGATGCGGGACGATTCATCGCCTCCCGCGTCGCGGCGCAGTTCAGCAGCCGGATCGTCGCGCGACGCGGCACGATGGATGCCGACAGCTTCTATTCCTCTGCGGTCGCCGCCGGAGTGATCGACAGCGTCATTCCCGAATTCGCCCGCGCGCTCGCCTTTGATTTCGACTTTCAGCGCGAGGTGCGTGCCGGCGACGCCTTCGAGGCCGCCTTCGCGCAGCAGGTGAACGCAGCCGGCGAAGCGGTCGGGCCGCCGACGCTCCTCTACGCGTCGATCACGACCGAGACCAAGTCGAGCGCGGTCTATCGCTTCGCGCCCGACGGTGGCGCCGCCGAATGGTTCGACGGCAGCGGGCGCAGCATCGTGCGCGCACTGATGCGCACGCCCGTCGACGGCGCGCGGGTATCGTCCAATTTCGGGTTTCGCACGCACCCCATCCTGGGTTTCCGCAAGCTTCACCGCGGCACCGATTTCGCCGCGCCGACGGGCACGCCGATCTTCGCTTCGGGCGACGGCGTGATCGAATTCGCCGCGCCGAAGGGACCGAACGGCAATTTCGTGCGCATCCGCCACACGAACGGCTGGGAAACGCTGTACCTGCACATGAACCGCTTTGCGCCGGGCATCAGCGCGGGGGTGCATGTGTCGCAAGGCCAGCAGATCGGCGAAGTCGGCACGACCGGCCGTTCGACCGGACCGCATCTGCATTACGAAGTGCATATCGACGGCGAACCGGTCGATCCGCTGAGCATCGAGACCGAGGCCGGGCGGACGCTGGAGGGCCAGGCGCTGATCGCATTCGCGCGCGAACGCGACCGCATCGACGTCAGCCGGGCCGCCCAGTCCAACTGAGCGGCGTCATAGTCAGTGTGCCGTCACCGCATCGGTGGCGCGCCGGCCGGGCCGCCGCCAGCCCAGCGTCGCCACGAGCAGCGCCACGAGCACAAACGTCATGCCGATACTGGCGTTCAGGCCCTCGTCTGACCCGCCCCAGCGCGCCACCCCGATCAGGTCGAGGTCGACCAGCGCGCCGAAGCTGCCGACGCCGGGATTGGGGCTCAACCCGGCGATGATCGCCTCGCCCCAGTTCCAGCCGAAATGGGCAAGCGCGGGCAGGATGATGCCGCCCGATCGATCCGCGAGCACGCCGAACCACAATCCGCCGATCAGCAGGTTGACGATTCCCGTCGCACTCACCCCGCCGCCGGCAAGATGGAGCAGCGCAAAGGCGATACTCGTCGCGACAAGCCCCGCCGCGTCGCCCCAGCCGCGCTGGAGCACGGGCTGCAGCCAGCCGCGGAAATAAAACTCCTCCGCACTCGCCTGGATCAGGATCACGCCCGTGCCCGCCAGCAACGCAGCCCCACCCGCATCGCTGCCGCCAGCCATGACCGCGCCCGCCAGCCATGACAGGCCGATGGCCAGCATGACCCCACCAACGCCCAAGATTACGCCGCTTGCCGCCATCCGCCCCGGCTGGGTGCCGATCAATTGGCGTCCAGGATCGGGCCTGAGCGCCATCGCACCCCAGGCGATGGCCGCCAACACGCCGAACAGCAGCAGCGTGAACACGCCCTCCTGAACCGCCGGGCTGATCCCTTCCAGCCCCGCGGCAAGCCCGGCATAGGCCGCCTGGGCGCCGATCACGACACCGGCCGCAGCCACAATCGCGACGACCAGCGTGACCGCCGCCTCGATCCCCGGCGACGCGCTATCCGCCGGCATCAGCGCCGCGCGGCCGTCGTGACCGGAGCGGCCGCCGGGGTCAGCATCGTCTTGCTGCCGTCGCCGACGAGGAAATAGGCGCCCCAGAAATAGGGATGCGACGTTGCCGCATCCGCGATCAGCCGGCGCTGCGCCGCCTGCAACGCCGCACCGATCGTCGCCGTCCGGCCGGTGCCATAGAAGGTCGCGATGAACCGATCGGTATCCGTCGACGCCGGGACCTGCCAATAGGTTGCGAGCACCGCGCGCGCATTGGCCGTGATGAAGGCGCGCACCAGCCCGTCCAGCGTCGCACCCGATTCGTCCTGCCCGGCCAGCCGCCCGCCAATCCCCGAAACCCCGCTCGCGGTTTCGCACGCGGACAGCACGACCAGGTTCGCGTCAAGCCGCAGCAACGCGACTTCGGGCAGGCTCAGCAGCCCGTCGGAGGGAAAGCCGCCGTCGGGCTGCGGGGGGGCCAGCGTCGTGACCAGCGACGGCGGGACGCGGGTGCAGTCCCCAACCTTGGTTTCGGGAAGCCCGTGCGTTGCGAAATGCAACACCTGATAGGACTGAAAATCGCCTCGCTCGCCCTGTTCGACGAGCGCGCGATCGGTGAAGGCGGCGCGCGTGATTTCCGGGGCGCCCGCCACCCCGAGCGCGGCGGCGGCGATGCCGATCTCGTCCGCGCTGACCGGACGGTTTCCGTTCATCAGTTCGGCCAGCTCGCCATAGGCAATGTCGCAGCCGCTGCCGAAGGGCACGCGAGTCTGTGCGACGGCCGCCAGCAGCGACGCGGGCGCATTCTCGCCAAAGCCGATAAAGGGGTTTCGCGCGGCCGACGGTGCAAGGCGCCGCGTGATCAGGAACGATCGCGGCGACAGCGCGCTCGACAGCTCCGCCTGCGCACCCAGAAACGCGACGTCGCTATAGTCGTTGGCGTCGGTCGCGCGGCGTTCGGCATAACGCTGCACGCTGTCCAGCCGCGTCACCAGCACCCCCACCGGCAGGTTGGCGAGCGGACCCGACGGATCGACGACGATCGCGCTGGCGTTCACCAGCGCGGCTTCGGCCGGCCCTGCGATCAGCTTGAACAGTGCATAGGAGGCCCCGACATCGAAGAACGGAAGCGTGCGCGACCCGTCGCGGATCGACGTCCGCACGCGCTGGGCGATCGCATCGACGGTCGCCGCGGGGGCCGGCAGGGCGTGCAGGAACGCGTCGTCCTGTCCGATGATCAGCGCATAGGCGCGGCTGCGCAGCCGGGTCACCTTCAGATAATATTCGCCCGGACGAAGCTCCGCGCGCAGCTCGGCGAGCGTGACCGGCTGGTCGTCGACCGCCTGGAAGCGCGAGTCCGCCGCCAGCGCGATATTGGCGGCTAGCAACGCGGCCTCCGCGCGCTGGCGTTCGGCCTCCAGCGCGGCGCGGCGTGCGGTATCGGCGGGGTCGACCGCCGAAATCTCGTAGCGCAGACGAATGATGTCGCGTTCCGCGGCGGAACGGTCGCGCGCCCGGGCCCCGATCGGTCCGTCGGCGGTCACGATCGCCTGGAGCTGCGCGACCTGGCGCGCGATCGCGGGCTCGCCGACCGATTGGACGGCAGCGAAAAACCGTTGCGCCAATGCCGGCGACGGTTCCTTCATGTTCAGCCGCACGAGCAGGTCGAGATAGGTTTCCATACCCGGCCGCGCCACGCCGCCCCCGCCCGTGCGCCCCAGCGCATCGACCGCGGTATCGAATTCGGCGAGCAGCGCCGCATCGCTCACCCCGGGAAGACGGGTCATCAGCGCCGCGCGCTCCAGCAACGTGTCCGCGACCAGCGATCCGCCGGCCGCGAGGTCGAAGGTCTCGTCCGCCACCGGGTCACCCGCGTCGAGCAGACAGGTCCGGCCGGCCGGCCGCTCGCCACCGCGCAGGATCGCGAGCGCGCAGTCGAAATGGCCGATCGCGCCCGCCAGGTCGTTCTCGCGCGCGGCGACCCGGCCATATTGCCGCTCGAGCCGCGACTTGAGCGCCGCCACCCCTTCGGGGCTCACATTGCGCTGGAGTTCGGTGACATAAGGCACGCTGTCGTCGAGCGCGGCGCGGGCACGCATCGTGTCGCCGGTCGCCAGATAGGCGACGCTTTGCGCCCAGTTGCGCTGGGCCTCGACGAGCAGCCGCGACAATTGCGCCGCATCGGTCGACGTTACCGACGCCGCGGCACCCGCGACGGGTCGGTTCAGGTTGCTCAGCACCGCCGGGTCCTTGAGCGGCGCGTCGCTGTCGTCGCGGCTCGCCAGCGTCTCGATCGCTTGTGACCATGCGCGGCGGTTGATGTCGTCGAGCCCACGATAGGTCGCGTATTTCGAGTTCAGGAACGCGAGGCGATCGAAATCCTCTGCACCCGACAGTAACTGGCTGGCACGCGAAAAATGGTCTGTCGCGGCATCGAACTGACTGATGTTGGAATCCGCCAATCCGGCCTCGAGCAGCATTTCCGCGCGGGTCAGCGGCGGCGTGGTCGCCGGCAGCCGGCTGAGCGCGTCGTTGAGCAGGCGCGAGGCCTCGATGAACAGCCCGCGATGGTTGAGGCGAATGCCGGCCTGCAGCACGCCGCCGGTATCGAGCGATGCGGCGGCCAGCGCCCGTTGTTGCTCGATCGCGGGCAGCGGCGGCAGATCGTCGATCGCGATCGTCGCGGGGGCGGGCGCGTCGGCCGGCGTTTGCGGGATCGCGCGGTCGATTACGGCCCGGAGCGTCGCCTCCATCGGGCCGAGCGTGGTGGGCAGGGCCTCACCAACGAAAAAGCGCCCCCGGCTCGCGAAGGCCACGCGGATCATCTCGCCGCCGGTCGCGGGGTCGAGACACCGGCGCGCCTCGACCTCGCCGACATGCCGCAGGCCCGACGCCGGGCGGCGCATTGCCGCGCCGCACTGCGCCAGCTCCGCCGCCTCGGGCGGGTCGAGATGGATGCGGATGCTGGCCTGGCGGCGGCTCGCGGCGACGCCGCGACAGGTGATCCCGTAAGTCGTGTCGAACAGCGTCCGCGCGGCGGGATCATTCCAGCTGCGCGTCGCCGTGCACGGCTCACCGTTCGAATCGCGCCCCGCCGGAAAGCTGTCGGGCAGCCCGGCCTGCGCGGATGCGGGCGTGGGCATCATCAGGGCGGACGGCGCGATGGCAAGGATCGCGAGACGGCGGATCATGGCTGGGGCTCCGCGGGACAGGCCTGGCTTCCGGGCGGACATTCGGGCGGTGGCGCGGGCTCCGCGGTTGCCCCGCCGGGCGCGATGTCGAGCCCGACGATGTCGGCGAAAAGCGATTCGTTGTTCGATCCGACCAGCGGGTCGAACAGCAGGGTCAGCGCCGCGCTGCTCCCGAAAATTTCGGTATTGTTCTCGACGCGCAGCAGCTGCGGCTGCGCCAGCGAGGCAGACAGGCACCCGCCCCCGGCCGAGCCGATCAGACAGCCATTGGCGCGCGCGCCGCCGCGATCGACCAGCGAATCGAGGCTGATGCTTTCCGCCCCCAGCAGCGAGGTCGCCCGTCCGGAAACGCCGTTGATTGCGCCGAAAAAGGCGAAGCTGTTGGGCGTCACGCCCGCGGTCGCGCCGATCTGGAGCGTGGTGACACCGCTCAATCCGGTCAGGTCGATGCCCGATGTCAGCCCCGGCAGCCCCGTATTCTGGAACAGCGCGAAGTCGGCATAGCGGACCGCCAGCGTCCCGGCGCGGACCAGCACGGTGTCGACATAAGGCGCTTCGCCGGCCAGCGTCGCGATGTAGAGCGACGAGTTGGATCGCGCGACGAGCTGGTCATTGACCTCCTGCGTCGTCGGCGTGGCGGTGCTCCCGGGTGCCAGGCCCAGCAGCATCTGGAAATCGCGGTCATAGCCGACGCCGATGCGGCCGCCGGCCAGCAGCACGCGCCCGCCCTCCGCCACGATCCGTCCGCCCCCGCTGGGGCGCGGCGCGACGCGGATCACCGACGCGATGCCGGTATCGGTGCCGTCGCCACCCAGCTGCAACGTCCGCGCCGATGCGCCGCCGGTCACCTCGAGCCGCCCGAGCACGTCGATCCGCCCGCGGTTCCACAACGACACCGCTGCACTGCCCGCCGTCGCGCCAAAAGTCGCGTCGCCGACGATCAGGTCACGCCCGCCCGCGTCCACGCGGAGCGTCGCGGCATCGATCCGTGCGATCTCCTCGTTGGTCAGCGCATAGAGCGGCGCGGCGGCCGCGTTGAACTCCGCGGCATTGCCCTCCGGCACGCCGCCGATGCGGACGCGGTTCGCCGTGCCGCGATTGATCAGCCGCACCTCGCTGGCGGTGATCGCCTGGCCGATCGCGATGTCGCTCGAACCGATCGAAACCAGCCGCCCGGGTGCGCGGATCGCGTCGAAGCGCAGTTCGCCCGCGGTTTCGATCGTCACGTCGCCCGCCGCCGTCACGCTGCCCACGCGCAGTTGCGGCGACGACAGCGAAACGCCGCCAGCGCTGCTGGTCAGCGTGCCGATGGTCAGCGCGGCCGGCTGCTGCGTGCGGCCGACGGCAAAGCCATCGACGAGGCTGAGCGTGTCGATAGTCACCGTCCCGGTCGTGTCCAGCCCGGCCGCGCCGCCACTGGCGTTGAGCGAGGTCAGGCTGCGCGCCGCGACCGTGCCCAGCGTCAGCGGCGCACCCGGGCCAAGCGCGAGCCGGATGTTCGACTGGCGGGCCGGTCCACCCAGCAGGGTCGTGCCGCCCAGCGCGATCGCCGCCGCCGATCGCAGCGTCATGTCGCCCCCGCCCGCGCCGTCGCTGTCCGCGATCAGCCGAGCACCCGCATCCGCGCTGATCCCGCCCGACAACGCGGTGATGTCGATCGCCCCGGCCGCCGACTTCGTGCCGCCGCCCAGGGCAACGGTCGCGCCGCTCAGCGTCAGGCTGCCGCCCAGGGTCACGTCGCCGGTAACCGAAAGCGCCTGAGTGGTGGTCAGCGCGACATCGCGACCCGCGTCGAACCCGGCCAAGGTCAGCGCACCGCCCGCCGTCACGCGAAGGCTGCCGGTCGCGGCGTTGGCCCGAAGCGTTGCGCCGCGCCCGGCCGCAGCACCGGTGACGGCGCCGCCTGCCGTGACCTCGACATTCCCGCCGACGCTTCGCAGCGTGTCGATCCGGGCGTCGGTGGTCGAAGTGACGATCGCATCGGCCGTCGAGCCCGGCGCCGCCGCCGCCTGCAGCGCGCCGGCAATCGTCAGGCTTCCGGTCGTTCCCGCCTTGGCAAGGCGCAGCTGGTTGCCGACCCGCCCGCCCGCGAGCAGCAAGGCACCGTTGGACGCCGCGATATCGGCATCGTTCGCAATATCCAGGGTACCGCCATTGACCGAAGCCCCGCGCAGGAACAGGTCGCGCGCGGCGATACCGCCGATCCCGATCGCGTCGGCAGCATTGATCGTCAGTCCGGCCGGGCCGGTGATCGTCACATTGCCCAGCCTGACCGCGCCGGCGGTCGAGGTCAGCGTCAGGCCGTCAGTTAGGACCACCGGGCCACCGAAGACGATATCGCCGCCATTGACCAGCGTGCCGTCCCCGATCCGGCGCACCGACACGGCACCCAGCGCCAGCGCCGCACCCGCGTCGCCGCGCTGCAGGAGAAGGTCGCCGGCGCGCCCGCCGCTCTCGATCGCGGTGGTGGCGGCGAAATCGATGCGCGTCGCAGCGTTCAGGCGAACCGGCTCGCCAACGACCCCGTCCGCATTCGAACGCAGGGTCAGGCTGCCGACGCCGCGGATCGCGCCAGCCGTCGTGTCGACGCGGACCTGCCCGCCGGCCTGCTGAATCGCCACGCCCTCATTGCCCAGCGTCACGTCGCTCCCGCGCAGCGTCAGGTCGCCGCCCGCCGTCGCATTTCCGCGCAGAGTCACGCCGGCCGCCGCTTCGAGGGCCAGGTTGCCCCCCGCCACGGCCGACCCGATCGCCAAGCCGCCACCGAGCGCGGTCGCGCGCACGGTGCCGTTGGTCGACTCGAGCACGTCTGCGACGACGGCGTCGCCGGTGATCGTCACCGCACTTGCCCCCGCAAGTTCGTCTGCATCGATCCGCCCGCCGGCCGCGATGTCCAGCGTCGTCCCGCTGCGGACGCCGCCGCCGTCGATCGCGCCCGCGGCCACCAGCCGCGCATCGGCGTCGACGATGATCGTATTGCCGATGATCAGGTCCGCCGCCGAGTCGAGCGACAGGCGCGCGAACTGGCCGGATCCGATCGCCAGTGCGCCGTCGGTCGTGACCAGCGACCCGCTGCCCGCCGTCGCCGATGCCCGATCGAGCGTCAGGCTGGCCGAATTGGTCGACAGTCCCGCCGCACCCGACAATTCGGTCGCGTCGATCGTGGTCGCGAATGCGCTCAGCGATCCGGTGCCGACGACCGACCCGCCGACGATCGCGTCGCCCGCGATCAGCGTGGTCGTCCCGTTCGAGGTCAGCGTGCCGGTAATGCGAAGGTCGTTCGCGGCGCTCAGCACGGCATCGGTCACCGTCCCGCCGGCGATGACCAGGTCGCCGACCTGCGCGGTGAGCAACGCGTCGCTGCCACCGATCGTACCGAGATCGAGCGTGCGCGCCACCGCCTCGATCGTTCCCGCGGACTGCAGGCGCGTCGTCCGCACGTCGCCACCCGGTGCCGTGATGATCACGGTCGTCGTCCCGTCGACCGCCCCGAGCGTCGCGGAACCCGCCAGGTCCAGATCGACGGCGCCGCGACCGGTGATGTCGGTCCCCGGACCACCGCCCGCCCCCGCAATGCTGCCCGCGACGATCGCAACGTCGTTGCCGGCCACTGTCGCGATCTCCAGCGCGCCGGGCACGACGATCGACACGTCACCGCCCGCGGCGATCGAGCCCAATTGCGTCGTACCCCGCGACGGCCGCACGGTCACATTCCCACCCGCGTCGATCGCCACCGCGTTGCCGGGTGCGCCGATTGCGCCATTGGTCAGCAGGGTGACGTCGCCCGCCGCCCCCGACGCGTTCAGGCTGCCGCCCAGGGTCACGTCGACCACGCCGCCCGTCGCCGGACCCGCGGCAAAGGCAACGCGGCCGCCGGGCACGCTGGTCGGCCCCGCCGCCAGGATCACGCCGCGATCGCTGGCGGTCGCGGTCGTCGCGGTCACCAGCGACTGGATGTCGAGGATCGATTCGGTCACCGTCGCCTGCGTCGCGGCGGCGAAAAGCACGTTGCGGCCCGCGATCGTGCCGCGCGCGACCATGGGCGCGTTCAGCGCCGTGCCGCGCTGGATCGTCAGCGACAGCGGGCTGCCGGGCTGGAACACCAGATTGACGTCGCTCGCGCTGACGATCGCAACATCGCCGCTGGCCGACAGCGTCCCGCGCGTATCGATCGCCGCCGCGATCAGCGCGACCGCCCCCGTGGTCAGCGTCGACGCGGCCGTGATGCGTGCCCCGGCATCGACCTGAATCGAGCCGCTTCCACCAGTGAAGTCGAACCCGTCGGTGCCGAAGAATTCCGTATCGCTGAGCGCCAGGGTGCTCGCCACGAGCGCACCAACCGAAACGTTCGCGTTCGGACCGAACAGGATGCCGGTCGGGTTGATCAGGAAGACCGAGACGTTCGGATCGGAATTGAGCGCGCCCAGGATCTGGCTGATCGCGGGCGCGCTGCCCGGCGCGGCCGCGGCTGCGGCTGGCGCGGCAAAGGTGGAAAAGGATTCGCTGAAGTTGGGAGACGGTGTCGGCGTGGGGGCGGGTGTCGCCACCACCCGGTTGAGCACCGCGATCGGATTGGTGCCGGCGATGCCGTCGGCGCGCCCGTCGCGGAAGGTGGCGGTGCTCCCCTCGGGCACGCTGAAGCCCGCCCATTCGATGACCGTGTTGCGCGCGCGCAGGTCGACCTGCAGCGTCGCCGGCGTCGGGTTCGCAATGATGGCGATGTCGCCGCCGCTCGCGGTGTTCCGGATCGCGTCGCCGGGCGTGGGCAGCGCCTGCGCGAATGCCGGTACGCTCGCCGACAGCAGCCACCCGGCCAGTGCCGTCGTGCGCAGCCATGCCGCGCGATCGGTACGCATCGCGAACTCAACGGACATAGGGACTGAACCTTGCGGTGAGAGAGACGAGCAAGCGCGCCGGCGGCGGTTCGGGATCAAACGAAAGCGCCCGGTCGCGCGGCACGGCGTACAATATGTCGAGCGACAGCAGCCCGGGCAGCTGGACGTTCACGCCGCCCCCGAACGAGGTGAGCGTCCGTTCCGCCTCCGTCGTGCCGCTGTCGAGGTTCCACAGCCACACGGCGTCGGCAAAGGCGAGCAGGCGGATCGCGACCGGGAGGTCGAGCGGCAGGCGCGCCTGGATTTCACCGCGCACCGCGGCGGCGCGGTCGCCCGCATTCGATCCGGGATCGTAACCGCGCCCGATCGCCAGATTGCCGATCGTGAACTCTTCCAGATTGAGAAGCGGGTGGTTCGCCCACTGCCCGCGCGCGCTGCCCAGCACCGAGAAGATCGGGCCGGCCGCGATCTCCGCATTCGCCGCGCCGCGCACCACGGTCGCCTGCGGGTCGCCCTCGAACCGCGACAGGCTCGCGCCGTCGGCCCGGATTTCCCCGGGACGCGACGCGCCGAGAATCGCGACGCCCTTGCGCACCTCGACGCTGGTCGCGAGGTTGAACAGCGTGCCGCCGAGGGGGTCGGGCACGCGGTAGCTGCTGTCCAGGCGTGCGTAGATGATGCGCAGCTTGTCGGTATTGAGTGGCGACACGGTCGGTCCGCCGAACACGCGCGTGCGCTGGTCGAGCCATTCCGCCCCCAGCCCGATCGCCGCGTTCGCGCGCACCGAACGCAGCAGCGGCCGGGTCACGTCGACGCCGACGATCAGCGATTCGGATCGCAGGTCGAGCGTATCGAGGTCGGGGCGCGACCAGGCATAGGTTCCCCGCAGCCCGATGGTCGTCCCTGCCCCATCGATTCCAGTCGTGTAGCCGAGCTGGACCAGCTGCTGCGAATCGAAATCGAGCGAGCTCGACGCGACCGCGTAGAGCACGTCGCTGCCGGTGAGCACGCCGTAAAGCTCGCCGCGCAGGTACCCGGTTTCCCGCCCCAGCTGGCGCGCGCCGTAATTCTGGACGTTGCCATAGACAGCAAAGGCGCTGCTCTGGATCAGCAGATCGCCGATCACCTCGCCCGGCCCGGTGCCCGCCGGCCGCAGCGAGAGCTGGATGTCGAGCCCCGGCGCGTCGCCGGTCAGTAGCAGCAGCCGCTCGATATCGGCTTCACGCAGCGGATCGAGCGCCCGGATTCGGGCGATCTGGCGCTCCAGCAACGCCCGGTGCGGACCCGGTTCGCCGCGCACCCGAACTTCGCTGATCCGGGCGAGCACGACCGCCAGCTGCAGCTCGCCAGTCGCCACCTCCTGCGGCGGGATCTGGACCGACGCGATATAGCCGCCGCGCCGCAGCTGGGCATTGGCACGATCGCGGATGATACAGACATTGCTGATCGGCTGGTTGCCAGTGGCGGGCAGATCGACCTGATCGAGCAGCTGCTGGATTTCGGCCGGTATCGCGGGTCGACCGACGGGCATGAAGCGCACGCGGTTGATATCGACGCGCAGCGGCGAATCGAGCAACGGACAGGCCGGGCTGTCGATGCTCTCGCGCGCATCCACCCGCGCACGCGACGGCGCACGTTCGGGCACCGGCACCTGGAGCTGGTCGCGCGTCGGCACCGACGATTGCGGAACGGGAACCGTCGTCTGGGCCAGCGCCGGGGACGCAAGCCACAAGCTGAACAGCGCCGCCATTCGACACGCGTTCATCATTCCCCCTGTTCAGCGTGGGTGACACCCGATTTCGACCATGGCGCGCGAGCCCCATCTGCTCATGGTCGATTGCTGGGCCGGACAGTGATCCTGTCCGCTCCCCGGGTCAACCCGAAACGCGCGCGTTTTGCGGCGTAACGCGTGCCGCGCCTCACCGTGTCGGTGCCGGTCTTCCGCCTTTGCGGGCGCGATCGACCGGTCCGCCCTTGCGCCTGGCGGGGGTCAACATCACTTTCCCATTCCGGAAGCCGCGATTGATCGTTAAGCGACCCCATCCGCCCGCGCCTTGTGCATTCAACCGATACCTGCCCACGACCTGGAACCCGACAATGACCGAACTCGCCACCATGGAAGCCCTGGCCGAAGCCAAGGGGCTGTTCCTCCAGAAGGTCACCTGGGTGCACCATTGGACGCCCGGACTGTTCAGCTTCCGGGTCGAGCGGCCGCAAAGCTTTCGCTTCACGTCGGGCGAGTTCGTGATGATCGGTCTGGCGGGCACCGACGGGCGGCCGCTGCTGCGCGCCTATTCGATCGTCAGCCCGGCGTGGGAGGATCACCTCGAATTCTTTTCGGTCAAGGTCGCCGACGGCGCACTGACCTCGCGCCTCCAGCACCTTCAGGTCGGTGACCATATCCTGATGGGGCGCAAGACCACCGGCACGCTCGTCGCCGACGCGCTGGAACCCGGCAAGCACCTGATGATGATCGGCACGGGCACCGGCCTTGCACCGTTCATGTCGATCCTGCGCGATCCCGAAACGCATGAACGTTTCGGCCACATCGTCGTCGCGCACACCGTGCGCCAGAAGGAGGAACTCGCCTACAGCGAATTCCTGGGCGAGGAGATCAAGAATGACGAGATCTTCGGCGAGATGCTGCGCGACCGCTTCACCTATTACCCGACCGTCACGCGCGGCGCGTTCCACACCCAGGGCCGCATCACCGACCGCATCCGCGACGGCCGGTTCGGCGCGGACATGGGCTTGAGCGAGGCCGAACATGCCGAGGCGCGCTGGATGATCTGCGGGTCGATCGCCTTCAATGCGGAGATGATCGGACTGCTGGAGGGCATGGGACTGCGCGAAGGGACGCGCAGCAACCCCGGCCAGTTCGTGGTCGAGCGCGCGTTCGTCGGCTGATCCGCGAACGCGCGCGCCGGTCCCGGCGCCGCCGGGTCAGAAGTTGACCCGGCCGATCAAGCCGAAATAGCGATCCGCCTCGCGCGGGATGATGTAGCGGAAGCTGCCGCCCGGCCCGCCCGAGGTGATTGCGCTCGCGAAGCTCTGGTCGAACAGGTTCTTGACCTGGAACGTGACGCGAAAGCGGTCCTTGGCATCGATGATCGACGCGGCGAGGTCGACCAGCGCATATTCCTCGATCGTCGTAACCGCGCGCACGGCGGCGCTGGCGTCGAATTGCGACAGCTGCTCGGTCTGCCACGCCGCCTGGCCATTGACGCCGATATCGATCGCGCCGCCGGTGCGGATGCGCCAGTCGCCCGCCACCGATGCCTTCCAGTCGGGCGCATAGGCGAGGCTGGTGCCGTCGGGGACGACGTTGACGACATTGCCGCTGGTCGGAACGCGGAAGCGGTCGACGCGCGCATCGGTATAGGCGACGCCGCCGGAGACGCTGACGTCGCGCGCCGGGCTCCAGAGGAAGTCGAGCTCGCCGCCGCGTGTCGAAATCGTGCCGGCATTGGTGAAGCGGGTGACCACCACCCCTTCGACCAGATCGGGGTTGTTCGCCTGGAAATTCTCGTATTTCGCGTAATAGGCGGCGAGGTTGATGACCAGGCGACCGCCGAACAGGCTGTTCTTCAGGCCGATTTCGTAGCTGTCGGCGGTCTCGGGCTCGATGACGTTGGTGCCGGTCGCGCCAAGGTTGAAGAACACGTTGAACGCCGGGCCCTTGTAGCCGCGCGAATAGGTCGCGTAGGCGACCGATTCGGGCACGATGTCGAACTGGACCCCGGCGCGGCCCGACACGTCGTTGTTCGTCGTCTTGCCGTTGAACGGGCCGAAACTGGCGGCGATGCCGGGACCGGTCAGCGGCGACACACGGCGGTGGAACACCTCGAGCTGGTCATAGGTATAGCGAAACCCGCCGATCAGCCGCAGCCGCTCGGTCAGGTTCAGCGTCGCCTGGCCGAACAGCGCCAGGTTGCTGAAGGTCGATCCGAACGTTGCCGATCCGTTCGGCCGGGTGATGACCGTACCCGGCGCGGTGCACGGCGTCAGCGTGGTGGGCGCGGGCGTGCGCGTGCAGGAGATGACGTTGCGGGTAAAGGTCCGTTCGGTCTCCGCATTCGAATAGAAGAAGCCGAGCGTGTAATCGATCGTCTCGCCGCCCGGCGACGCCAGCCGGACTTCCTGGGTGAATGTCTCGCCCGTCTGCGGACCGATGTCGTGCAGCTGGGGGACGCCGACATAGGCCTGGTCCAGCCAGTCGCCGTCGCGAATCTCCTCATTGTCGTACCGCCGCCAAGCGGTGATCGAGGTGACGGTGAGCCCGCCGAGCGTCGCGTCGACCTGAAGCGAGGCGCCATAGCTTTCCTCGTTGGTCGCCGTGACCAGGTTCTGATTGACCTCGCGCGTCTCATCGCCGCGCGGTGTCGGCAACACGTTGGCGGGATTGAGCAGTGCGCCCGCAGCGCCGGTCGGCGCGGTCCCGATCAGCTCGGCGCAGCAATCATCCTTGGCCTGGCGCCAGTCGGCGATCAGCGTAAAGGTCAGGTCCGGGGTCGGTTCGGCGACAATCATGCCGCGCACGCCGTAATGCTCATATCCGTTGACGCGCGTGTTCACCGCGCGATTGAACAGATTGCCTTCGTAATTGCCGTAGAAGCCCGTGAAGCGGCTGGAGATGTTCGCGCCGAGTGGCACGTCCAGCGCGCCGCGCACGCGATATTCGTTGCCCTGGTCGAAGTAGAACGCGCCCTCGACATAGCCGCCGAGCTCATTGCCTGGTCGCCGCGTGACGATGTTGACCACGCCGGCCGACCCGTTCTTGCCGAACAGGGTGCCCTGCGGCCCGCGCAGCACCTCGAGCCGCTCGATGTCGATCAGGTCGCTGAACGCTTCGCCCGCGCGGCTGTAGACGACGCCGTCGACGACGGTCGAGACCGACGGCTCGCCCGCGATCGAGAAGGTCGAGGTGCCGACGCCGCGCAGGAACAGCGACTGGTTGATCGTCGTACCCGATTTGCGGAAATTGAGCGTGGGGACGAGATACTGCGCATTCTCGAGCGAGACCGCGCCCTGGCGGTCGAGCAGATCGCCCGAAACGACCGAGACCGCGATCGGCACGTCCTGCAGCCGTTCCTCGCGCTTCTGCGCCGTGACGACGATGTCGGCCGCGACATTCTCCTCGGCCGGATCGGGCGTATCGGCCTGCTGCGCCCATGCCGGCAACGCGAACATCGTGCAGCTCGCCATCAACGCGGCGGTCCGCGAAAATCCCTTGCGGTTCATCATGACACCCTCCCTTTTCAAGCCATCCGGCCTTTTAAATCCTATTCGTCCGATAGGAATATAGAAACGCTATCCCGCTCCCCAACTGCGCCTACTAGTGCGCCGGCACAATCTCGCGCGCGCCGGGCGGGCCGTCCACCGTGCGAATCACCGGCACCAGAAGCTGGATCCACCCGATTGCCAGCAGATAGGATATGGCGGCAAAGCCGAACAGCGGCAGATAGCCGAGCCCCGCCGAGAGCACGAGCCCGGCGACCTTGGCGATCACCAGACCGCCGATATTGCCGCTGAACGCGCCGAACGCGGTCACGCGGCCGACCTTCTCCTGCGGCACGACGTCCGCGATCAGCGCGAACAGGTTGGTCGAGAACGCCTGGTGCGCGGCAAGCGTCAGTGCGATGATCGCGATCGCCAGCGGATAGCTGTGGGCGGTGAGCGCGACCGGCACCGGCAGCACGAGCAGCGCGGCGCACAGCATGATCCCCTTGCGCACCGCGTTCACGCCATAGCCACGCTGGAGCAGGCGGGTCGAGATACCGCCGCCGAGCAGCGATCCCGCCGCTGCGCCCGAATAGGCGATGGCCAGCGGCACGCCCAGCGCGACGCCCGACAGGCCGAACTCGCGATTGAAGAAATCGGGCAGCCAGAACAGCATCAGCCACCATGTCGCATCCGACAGCACCTTGGCCACCGCGATCGCCCAGGTGCGACGCTCGGTCAGGATCGGGCCGTAGCGATCGGGCGTGGCAGCAGCGGATTCTGCCGCCACCGGTGCGGTGCGCGCCGGCGCGCCGAGGCTCAAGCCGCGGGTCGCAACCAGCCAGATGCCGGCCCACAGGATGCCGACCATGCCCGCCGCGACAAAGGTCGCCCGCCATCCGAAGCTGAGTGCGACCAGCGGAATGGCCAGTGGTGCCAGGATCGCGCCGATCGAATTGGCCGCGTTCATCGCGCCATAGCCGCTCGATCTGAGCGCCGGGGGCAGGATGGCGGCGATCGACTTGATGCCGACGGGCGTGCCCATCGCTTCGGTCGCGCCCAGCGCCACGCGGACCATCACGAACTGTACGGTGCTCTGTGCCCAGCCGTGCAGCATCGCGGCGATCGACCAGGCGGCGACGCCGAGCGGATTGGCCCATTTGACCCCCAGCTTGTCCGCGATCCAGCCGGTGAAAAGGAACGCGACCGCCGCCCCGCCCTGAAACCAGGCGGCGAGCGTGCCGTAATCATTGTCGGTCCAGCCGAGATCCTTCGAGATCACGGGCTTGAGCACCGCGATGATCTGGCGGTCGACCAGATTGAGGATGCCCGCGGTGATGACGAGCGCGAAGAGCAGCCAGCGCCGCGCGGTGCTCAATTCGGCATATGTCAACGCGCGCTCCCGCCGCTCGAGGGAGCGCGAACATGGCCTATCCGCCCGCACAGGAA
The DNA here is from genome assembly GCF_022496715.1 of Sphingomonas sp. SFZ2018-12. Lineage (NCBI taxonomy): Bacteria > Pseudomonadati > Pseudomonadota > Alphaproteobacteria > Sphingomonadales > Sphingomonadaceae > Sphingomonas > Sphingomonas sp. SFZ2018-12. Next base: position 906,903 of record NZ_WTFM01000001.1, on the reverse strand, counting down.
AAGCGCCATCGGCAAAGGACCGGCGCAGGCCAGCCGGGGGTCGCCGGCACGTAGCCCGCGACCGGCACGCTTGCGGATGCTGCGCTGTCGATGCTGTGCCGTCAGGGCGCGGACATATATCCGCTCGCCTCGCCCCCGGTCATGCCGCTTCACCGACGCGAAGGACCTCGCCTTCGCTCCCTTTGTCGACCTGCGCGGACCTGAGCGCACGCCAGCCGGCATCCTCGATCGCAAAGCGCGAATCGGCAGGACGGCTGAGCCCCAGCCGCTGGTCGAAGGCGTCGAGGTCATAGCCCGGCATCATCGGGGTCCGCATGAAGTCGGTCCAGGCGCGTGCGCTTGCGCCGAAGCTGCGACGGGCTTCGGGAAGCGCGGCATAGCGCCGGGCGATGGTGTCGAAGCTTTCGGGCGCGCGGCCCGTGACGCGCCGCACGTCGTCGGTCGGCGCGCGGAATGAAAAGGCGCCCTGGGCGTGATCGCGCACCCAGTATCGGAAGCCGCTCAGTTCGTTGGCGGGCACGCCCTGCATGCGCGCAGCCTTCAGGAACAGCCACATCGGCATTTCGACCGCCCGCACCTTGCGCGCGAGCACCCGCGTCAGGATCGCGGCCATGTCGCGCGTCGACAGCAGCTCCGGCCCCGTCGGGCTGTAGCGGCGTCCGCCATGCGTCTCCGGATCCAGCAACGCGGCTGCGGCGACAGCGGCGATGTCCTCGTTCGAGGGCGGCGCGTTGCGGCTGTTCCCGGACAGCGAGGGCAGAATGCCCAGATGCGCGGCGAACCCGATCAGGCGCAGATAATTGTCGGCAAAGAAGGGCGGATTGACGATTGTATAGGCGATGCCGGGGATCGCGCCGAACAATTCGTCCATCGCCCACAATTGCCGGGTCAGCCAGGCAGGATGCGCCGGACCCGCCAGCCACTGGCTGAGGCCGACGATCGATTCGACACCGGCGTCTTTCGCTGCGGCCGCGAAGTGCGTCGCGCCTTCCAGCATCGCCGGGTCGAACGCCGGCAGGAAATAGGCACGCCGCACGCCCTGAACCGCGGTGCGCACGCTGCCCGGATCACTCAGGTCGCCCACCACCGTCTCGACGCCCTCGCGCTCCAGCCGCTCGCTGCGTTTGTCGCGCCTGCGGACGAGCGCCCTGACCGGCGCACCGTGCCGGCGCAGTTCCGCCACGACCGCCTGGCCGGTCTTGCCCGTCGCGCCGGTCACGAGAATTCTGGGATGCGTCATCATGGTCTCCTGCAATGGGGGCAGGCGTCATTAGGATAGATGATGCTTGTCATCTTTTTAGATGATGACTATCCTCTATCTTGTCAAGACGTCGGGAGAAGCAGCGATGCGCGTGTCGCAACAGGAAAAAGCGCGGAGCCGGGCGCGCATTGTCGACAGCGCCAGTCGGGCCTTCCGGGCGCGCGGGGTCGAGGGGGCGAGTGTCGGCGACGTGATGAAGGAGGCGGGGCTCACGCATGGCGGCTTCTATCGCCATTTCGAGTCGAAGGACGCGCTGCTCGCCGCCGCGCTGGAAGCCGCCTTTGCCGAAATGATCGGACGCGTGACCGACGGCCTGCAAGCCGAAGCGCCCGACGATGTCCGCCGGGCGTTCCAGACCTTCTATCTGTCGGCGGGCCATCTTGCGGCACCCGAAACCGGATGCCCCGCCGGCGCGCTCAGCGGCGACATCGCACGCGCGGACGGCGCAGTGAAGCGTGCGTTCGGCGGGGGGCTGCGCCGGATGATCGACGCCTTCGCCACGACATTCACCGGGTCGAGCGCCGACCCGCGACGCGAGGCCATGCGCGAATTCGCCATGCTGGTCGGCGCGGTGATGCTGGCGAGGGCGAGCGACCCGGAAATGGCGGGCACGATCCTGCGCACCTGTGGCGCTTCGGACGAGGCCGAAGCCGCCGCCTGATCGAGACGCTCGGATTCTCGCGTTCAGCCGCCGGCGAGCGCGGCGCCGAGCACGACCGGGATCAGCGTCGCGGCGCTCGCCCCGATGGCGAAGTTGCGATCGCGAACCAGGTTCTGGACGACGATGCCGGCCAGTGCCCAGGCAATGGCACCTGCATAGATGAGCGCCCCCGACGACGACGCCACGATCGTCCCCAGCGCGCCCGCCGCCCCGAGCAGCGCCAGCTGCCAGTCGGTGCGGACCGCGACCCCGCTCCACTTCAGCGTCGAACCCAGGTTCACCCAGGTCGCGGCCGAGATCCACCCGGCGAGAAGCAGAAGCGGTGCCGCGCCGAGCCAGAACGCCCAGCCCGAAAGCGGCCCTGCGACCGCGATCGTCCACACCGCAGCGAGCAGCGTCACGAGTGCGGCCGCGATCAGCCCGACGCTGGTCCAATCGATGTCGCGCCTGGCCACATGCCACTCCCACGCCGTGTTCAGCGTCCACGCGGCCACCGCCAGCCAGCCGAGCGCGCGCATCAGCGGGTCGGACGGGTTGAGCGTGTGCCACACCGCGAAACCGAAGCTCGCGGCAAAGATCACCGCCCAGATGGTGAAGAACGGTGCCCATGGCACGATCGGCAGATGCTGGCGCTCCGACCGTTCGGGCACCGTCTTTTCCCAGCCGCGCAACTGCGGCCAGCTGGCCATGACGGCCTGGGCGAGCGCGGCGACGATCACCAGCGCGACGCGGACGAGATCGAACGGTTCGGTCATGGCAGGCTCCTTAACAGGATGACGGGCCAGAAAAGGACGATGGGAAGGAAGGTCAGCGCCGGACCCCACGGCACGGGCGCGCCCGCGCGCCACGCCGGCAACACGAAGGTCAGCAGCCACGCGGTCTTGTAGATGACCTGGAGCACCAGGACGCCCGCCATTGCACGCGGCCAGGCGAGGCCGACGACCGAACACAGGAGGATGGCGCCCCATAACGCGGCGACGAGCAGCCGCAGCGCCGCCGAATCCGGGACCCCGGGACCGAACACCGCCGCAGTGCCGCGCATGTGCAGCGCGATCACGACGGGCAGCAGGATGAGGATATTGGCCGTATAGGCCAGCCGCAGCAGCGTCTCGCCGTTCATCGGCCACGCGCCTCCCCCACCCCCGGCGACCATCGCGCGAAATGAAACCCGATCATGTCGTCACGCCCTCGCTTTCGATGACACTTGGCATTGGCCGCAGCGTCGCTAGACTGGATCAAGCGTCATAATGCATGAGCGTTAGTTTGGTTCAAGTGATACATGCCTAGGATGGTCGGCACGCCGAACCGCGCGACGGCAAAGCGGCGGGCGGAGCTGCTCGACCGCATCCGCGCCCGCCTTCAAGATCGCGGCGCGGGGCCGGCATCGTGGCGCGACATGGCCGCCGCCGCCGGCGTCAGTCTGTCGAGCCTGACGCACCATTTCGGACGGCGCGACGACGTGATCCGCGCGCTGATGGAGGACGAGAAGAGCCAGGGGGCCGAGCCGCTCGCGGTGATGGCGCGCCCGACCGGCGACTTTGCGACATCGATGCGCGACGCGGTCGGGCATCTGGCCGGTGGTCTGGTCCATGCCGGGCTGGACCGGATGATCGCCAGCGGGCTCGCCGAGGGCCTGGGCCATCCGACCGTCGGGCCCGCATTCGTCGCCAACCTGCTCGAACCGATGATCGAGGCGGCTGAGGCGCGGCTGGAGGCGCATGTCGCGCGGGGCGAGATGCGCGGTGGCGACACGCGCCTCGCCGCGATCCAGCTGATCGCGCCGGTGCTGATCGCGGTGCTCCATCAACGCCCGCTTGGCGGCGCTGCGGTGCGGCCGCTCGACCTCGACGCGTTCGCGAGCGATCACGTCGACAGCTTTGTCCGGAGCTGGGGCCTGCCGCAGTCCTGATGTGCTGAAAACGGTGCGCCCAGCGGATACCCCGCGGTCACGCCTCGGGTCAGCCGACACGCCCGAATATCGGCCCGACAAAATCCGTCGAAATGGCGGGAAGAAATTGGCGCGCCCGGAACGATTCGAACGTCCGACCCTCAGATTCGTAGTCTGATGCTCTATCCAGCTGAGCTACGGGCGCGCGGGAAGTGGGCACATAGAAGGCTGTCGACGGGAGCGCAACCCTGTTGCACGGATAATTTCCGCCGCCTAAGCGCGTGGCCATGCGCGCACATCTCATCCTGGCCGCCCTTGTCGCCCTGACGGCGGGCTGTGCCAAGCGCTCGGGCGACGGCTATCCGTCGCTGCTGCCGCGCGCGATCGAGTCGGCTGATACGGCGGAACCGATGCGCGAGCCCGTGCCCGCGGCGCCCGATCCCGCGCTCGACCAGCAGGTCACGGCCCTCGCGGCGCGATTGGACGAAGCGTCGCGCGTCTTTGCCGCCCAGGCAGATCGGGCAGCGCAGCTGGCCGCGAAGGCGCAGGGCGCGGACGCCGGCAGTGAACCGTGGCTGGCCGCGCAGGTCGCGCTGGGCGAACTCGACGTCCTGCGCGCGGCGACCAGCGGCCTGGTCGCCGACATCGAACGGTCGATCATCGACCGCGCGGCTGCCGGCGCGATGCCCTATCCCGCGCTCCAGTCGCTCTACGAGGATGCGACGCGACGCGCGGCGGCGGAACGGGCGCGGGTGACCGAGATCGAAGCGATGCTCGCCACGGCCTGAGGCCGGTCGCTTGCCCTAGCGATTCATGTCCGGGTGCAGCGCCAGCAGCACCGGCAGGATCGAGGCATAGTCATCGGTCCATGCCTGGACCCGCTTGCGGTTCGCCAGCGGTTCCCACGGCCCCTCCGCCATCAGGGTCGCCAGCGTCTCGGGATCGCGGGTCAGCACGATCCAGTCGGAAACGGCACCCGCTTCCTCCTCCGCGCCGGGACGATGGATCAGCCGCGCGGCATACCAGTCGCCACCCGCCGCGGTTGCCGTGATCACCGGCGCCAGCGCGAGATAGCGGTTCGAAATGTGGACGAGCAGCGCGCCGCGCCGCGGCAGGACGCGGGCATAGGTCGCGAAGGCCTGGCGCGTCATCAGGTGCATCGGCACCGCATCCGAAGAAAAGGCGTCGAGGACGAGCAGGTCGAGGCTGGCCGTCCGGGTTGCCTCGAGCGACAGTCGCGCGTCGCCGAGCGTGATCTGTGCCGACGGCTGGCAGCGCGACAGGAAGGTGAAGCGCCCGTCGTCGCGCGCCAGCCGCACCACCGCCGGATCGATCTCGAAAAAGCGCCAGTGCTGGCCCGGCCGGGCAAAGCAGGCGAGCGTGCCTGCACCGAGCCCGACCACCCCGATCCGGGCCTCCCGACCATAAAGTTCGGGCGCGGCGAGCAGCGCGCGACCGACGCCCGATCGCGGCAGATAATAGCTGGTCGGCCATCGTTCGCGATCGGCCGATCCGGTCAGCTGGATGCCGTGCAGCGTCGTCCCGTGCGACAGCTGGCGTCGAAAGCCGTCCTGTTCGACCGTGTAGACCCCAAAATAGCTGCGCGTGCGGATATCGCCCTGCCAGCTCAGCCACAGCGACTGGAACCCGCCGAACAGCAGCAACGATCCGGTCAGCACGATCAGGAACGCGATGCGCGTCCCGACGGTCAGCACCCCGATGACGGTCAGCGCGACGAAGGGCAAGCCGGCCTCCGGACCGCCCGCCATGCCTTCGCTCCACCACAGCCCACCCGCGACGACCCCGGTGACAAGCAGGGCGACGAATCCGGTGCGCAGCGCGACCGCGCGGCGCGATCCCTGCCACAGCCGGGCGACCGGATCGATCAGCCAGCTTTGCGGCACGAGCGCCCCGGCGGCGATGATCAGCAGCGGATATTCGTAGGTCCAGTCGAAGATGATCGGTGCGATCAGCGCGGCGAACACCCCGCCCAGCGCCCCACCCACCGACATCGCCAGATAAAAGCCGGTCAACCCGCGCGGTCCGGGACGAAGATCGTACAGCCGGGTGTGCAGCGCGACCGCCACCGCGAACAGCACGCTCAGCGCCATGAGCGCATTGAGGAAGGGCTGCGACGTGCTGCCGCCGATCATCAATCCGCCGAAGATCAGCACAACGACCGGCGCGAATTTGGTGATCGCGTCCGCCACCCCGCGCCGGTCGGCAAAGGCTGCGGTGAAGCTCAGGAGGTAAAGCCCGAGCGGCAGCACCCAGAGCAGCGGGACGGCGACGATGTCGGTGGTCAGGAAGGTGCTGGTCGCCAGCATCAACCCCGACGGCACGGTCGCGAGCGCGATCCACATCAGGATGCGGCGGGGTGTGGGCGGGCGCTCGGCCGCTTCGGCCACGTCGCGCGCCGGCGGCGGCGCACTGGCCATCGGGGCGGCGCGCGCCCGCCAGCCGCAAGCGAGGACCAGCACGATCAGGAGCAGATACCCCGCGCTCCACAGCCGGCTTTGCGCACTGAGCGCCAGTGCCGGTTCGACCAGCAGGGGATAGGCGAGCAAGCCCGCGAAACTGCCCGCGTTGGACGCGGCATAGAGCGCATAGGGGTCCGCGCCGCCGCTCGCGACGCTGAACCAGCGTTGCATCAGCGGCGCCTGCGCCGACACCGCGAAGAACAGCGGGCCGATCGATGCCAGGAGAAACAGCGGCACCCACAGCACGGGCTCCCCCGCCCCGGCCGGATCGATGCGCGCCAGGCCGATCGGCAGCCAGATCGCGGCGAGCGCCAGCACCGCGAGATGCACGACGACCTGGCGTGCCACCGTGATCCGGCCGAGCGCGTGCGAATAGGCATAACCGCCGAGCAGCAGCGCCTGATAGACGAGCATCGCCGAGTTCCACACCGCCGGCGCGCCGCCCAGCCGGGGCAGCGCCATCCGCGCGATCATCGGCTGGACGAGGAACAGCAGGAACGACCCCAGCAGGATCGTGACCAGGAACAGCCGGCGCGTCGCTGCGCTACCCTGAACCGCAGCGGCGCCCGGCCCGTTCGGCGCGGGCGCCGCCTCCGTCATCGGCGAATCGGTCATTACGTGCCGTTCGCGCCGGCGGCCACCGGACGGTCAATCGCATAGACGATCATCGCCGCCTGGGGGCTGTCCGGCGGATAGTCGGGATGGCGGAAGTCGAGGTCGGGACGGCGCACCATGCCCAGCCGCAGCATCAGCCCCCATGACCGGCTATTGCCGATCACCGTCCAGGCCGAAATCCGGGGATGCGGGGTGTTGGCCCAGCCCCAGGCGATGCTCGCCGCCGCGGCTTCGCGCGCCAGGCCGTGGCCCCACCACCGCTCACCGAAGCGCCAGCCGATTTCAAGGTCGCCCATCACCGGCGTGCCGGGATGGCCCCCGATGCGCAGGCCGCACACGCCCGCCAGCTCGCCCGTTTCGCGCAGGGTCGCAGCCCACATGCAATGTCCGTACTTGGCCTGTTGCGCCATCTGGGTATCAATGATCGCGTAATGCCGCTCGGCCGGCACCGGCCCGCCGAAATGTTCCATCATTGCCGGTGTGTTGACCAGTGCGTGGAACACCGGCTTGTCCGCCTCGGTCCAGGGGCGCAGGTGCAACCGTTCGGTCAGGATCACGGGCGCAGCAACCGCGCGGCATGCAACGCGTGATAGGTCAGCACGCCCGAGCAGCCCGCGCGCTTGAACGCCATCAGCGTCTCCAGCACCAGCGCGTCGCGATCCCCCGCCCCGGCGGCCGCCGCGGCCTCGATCATCGCATATTCGCCGGAAACTTGATAAGCGAATACAGGGACTTCGAAGCGTTCCTTCACCCGACGTATGATATCCAGATAGGGCAGGCCCGGCTTGACCATGACGCTGTCCGCGCCCTCGTCCAGGTCCATCGACACCTCGCGCAACGCCTCCTCGGCATTGGCGGGATCCATCTGATAGGTCTTCTTGTCGCCCTGCAGCAGCCCGCGGCTGCCCACCGCGTCGCGGAACGGGCCATAGAAGGCAGAGGCGTATTTGGCGGCATATGACATGATCTGGACATTGACGTGCCCGCCCGCCTCCAGCGCCGCGCGGATCAGGCCGATGCGCCCGTCCATCATGTCGCTGGGTGCGATGATGTCCGCCCCCGCCGCCGCCTGGTTCAGTGACTGGCGCACCAGCACGTCGGCGGTTTCATCGTTGAGCACATAGCCCGCCGCGTCGATCAGCCCGTCATGGCCGTGGCTGGTATAGGGGTCGAGCGCGACATCGGTCAGCACGCCGATGTCGGGCACCGCCGCCTTGATCGCGCGGATCGCCCGGCACATCAGATTGTCCGGGTTACAGGCTTCCTCCGCATCATCGGTGCGCAGTTCGCGCGGCGTGTTGGGGAACAGCGCCACGCACGCGATGCCCGCGTCGCGCGCTTCTCGTGCCCGATCGACGATCCGATCGACCGACCAGCGCGACACGCCGGGCAACGATGCGATCGGCTCCTCCACCCCCTTGCCCGACGTCACGAACAACGGCCAGATCAGGTCGGCGGCGGCAAGGTGGGTTTCGGCGTGAAGGCGGCGGCTCCACGGCGTGGCGCGGGTCCGCCGCAGGCGCAGCGCGGGATAGTGGCTCATGGCGCCGGGTTGTGCGTCAGCGCGCGGCCAGTGGCAAGCCGCCTCGCCGATCGCGGACGCGCACGCCCGTCGGTCAGGGGTAGTGGCTGACCTCGATCCGCATGCCGTCCGGATCCTTGAAAAAGGTCGCGGTGCTGTCGCCGAACGCCTGGATATCGGGCACCTCGAACCCCGCGGCCGCCATGCCGGCGCGCACGGCGTGCAGGATGTCGAGCGTCGGCGCGGTGAAGCCGAGATGGTTGAGCCCCGGGCCGTAGCGCGCGTAATCGCGCGTCTCCGGCTCGGCCTGCTTCAGGTCGATATAAACCCCGTCTTCATTGCCCCAGACGTGATCGCGCGACTTGGTGAAGCCGATCAGCCCCAGCATCGCGTCATACCAGGGCAGGCTCGTTTCGAGCGAGCGGACCATGATGACCAGATGATCGAGCTTCATGTTTTCCTACCCCAACCTGGCCAGCGCCGCCGCCAGCCGCTCGGCCTCGGCGGCCTTCTCGGCATGGTCGGCGCGGGCTTTTTCCACCGCCTCGGGCTTGGCCCGCGCGACGAAACTGGGATTGTCCAGCCGGCCGGACAAGGCATCCCGTTCTTTCTGCGCGGCTAGAATTGCTTTCGACAGCCGCGCGCGCTCGGCATCGAGATCGATAACGTTCTTCAGCGGAATGGCGTAAAGTCGGCCTTCAACAGTAATTTGAATCGAAGCCTCTGGTTTACCTTCAAGAGGTGAAGTCAATATAGAAGGCCTTACCCGCGCGAGCCGCTCGATAACTGCAGCGTTTTGCATCAATTTTGCTTCAGCGGCTTCATCTTTCTCGGTCTGGTAGATTAGCGTTTTCGCCCCCGGCGGCACATTCAGTTCGGTGCGTGCCGCGCGAATTTCGCTCACCAGCCGGATCAGCCAGTCGACCTCACGTCCAGCCTCCTCATCCACCGCAATACCATCCACCTCAGGCCAGTGCGCCACGATCAGCTCGCCGTCGCGCGCGCCCAGCGCGTGCCACAGTTCCTCGGTGATGAACGGCATGAACGGGTGGAGCATCACCAGGATCTGGTCGAGCACCCAGCCGGCGACCGCGCGGGTCTCATCCGCCTCGGTCCCCTCCCCGCGCTCGCCCGGCGCGGGGGACAGGACCGGCTTGATCAGCTCCAGATACCAGTCGCAGAAGCGGCTCCATACGAATTGATAGATCGCATTGGCCGCCCCGTCGAAGCGCAGGTCGGCCAGCGCTTGGTCGAGCGCGCGGACCGTCGCCACCGTCTCGCCGATGATCCAGCGATTGACCGCGAGGGCCGCGGGCGGCGGCGCGATGCTGGTCGACGCGCCGATCCCGTTCGCCTGGGCGAACCGCGTGGCGTTCCACAGCTTGGTCGCGAAGTTGCGATAGCCCTCGACGCGGGCGACATCCATCTTGATGTCGCGGCCCTGGCTCTCCATCGCCGCCATGAAAAAGCGCAGCGCATCCGCGCCATATTGATCGATCAGGCCGAGCGGATCGACGGTATTGCCTTTCGACTTCGACATCTTCTGCCCGTCGGCGGCGCGGACCAGCCCGTGCAGGTAGAGCGTGCGGAACGGCACGTCGCCCATGAAGTGCATCCCCTGCATCATCATCCGCGCATCCCAGAAAAACAGGATGTCGAAACCGGAAATCAGCACGTCATTGGGGTAACGCCCGTTGAGGGTCCCTAGCCCTCTCCCCTCAAGGGGAGAGGGAGCATCGCCCGGCCACCCCAGCGTCGCGAATGGCCACAGCGCAGAAGAGAACCAGGTGTCGAGGACGTCCTCGTCGCGAGTAAGCGCGACGTCCTCGCCGGCCTCGGCTTGCGCCTCCGCCTCGGTTTCTGCGACGAAAACGCGACCATCTTCGGCAAACCACGCCGGTATCCGATGCCCCCACCAAAGCTGCCGGCTGACGCACCAGGGCTGGATATTCTCCATCCAGTTGAAGAACGTCTTCTCCCACGTCTTGGGGACGATGTTGATCCGCCCGTCGCGCACCGCCTCGATCGGGCCCTGCGCCAGCGTCTTGGCGTCGACATACCATTGGTCGGTCAGCATCGGTTCGATCACCACGCCCGATCGGTCGCCGATCGGCTGCATGATCGTCTTGTCCTCGACCTTGATCATCAACCCTTCGGCGTCGATGTCGGCGACCACGCGCTTGCGCGCTTCGTATCGGTCGAGTCCACGATAGGCTTCCGGCACGAGGTTGAGCGCGTCGATTTCAGCAGCGCTTGCCGGTGCGCCCTTCGCGATTTCGCGCGCGCGCGCGGATGCGAGTGCATACGCAACACCGTCGACCCGCATCGCAGCGACTTCGTCCATCAACCGGTACATTGGGATGCCGTTGCGCTGCGCGACGCCATAATCGTTCTCGTCATGCGCTCCGGTGATCTTGACGGCGCCGGAACCGAATGCGGGATCGGGATAGCTATCGGTGATGATCGGAATTGCGCGACGATGCTCGCGAGGCCCTACCGGAATCTCGCAGAGCTTGCCCACGATCGGACGATAGCGTTCATCGTCCGGGTGGACCGCCACTGCGCCGTCGCCGAGCACAGTTTCGGGCCGAGTCGTCGCAATCGAGATATAGTTGCGCTCCTCTTCCAGAGTGACATTCCCGTCCGCGTCACGCTCGACGTGGCGATAGGTCTCACCCCCCGCCAGTGGGTATTTGAAGTGCCACATGTGCCCCTGCACTTCGCGCGCCTCGACCTCGAGGTCGCTGATCGCGGTCTTGAGCGCGGGATCCCAATTGACCAGGCGCTTGTCGCGGTAAATCAGCCCGTCGCGATACAGATCGACGAACACCTTCAGCACCGCCTTGCTGAAGCCCGGGTCCATCGTGAAACGTTCGTTGGCCCAGTCCATCGAACAGCCCAGCCGGCGCAGCTGGCCGGTGATCTGGCCGCCGCTTTCCGCCTTCCACTGCCACACCTTCTCGACGAACTGCTCGCGCGTGTAATTTGTGCGCTTGTCCTGCCGCTCGTTCAGCTGACGCTCGACCACCATCTGGGTGGCGATGCCGGCATGGTCGGTGCCGACCACCCACAAGGCATCCTTGCCGCGCAGCCGCTCATAGCGGACCAAGATGTCCTGCAGCGTGTTGTCGAGCGCATGGCCGATATGCAGGCTGCCCGTGACGTTGGGCGGCGGATTGACGATCGTCCAGGGCTCGGCACCCGGCCGCTCGGGGCGGAACAGGCCGTTTCTTTCCCAATGGGCATACCAGCGGCGCTCGATCTGCGCGGGGTCAAAGGTCTTGGCGAGTTCGGTCATGGCGGCCACGCCATAGCCTGACGGCGCGGCGTGGCAAGAGCGCGGCGTTAGTGCGTCAGCCGTTGCGGCCGGCGATCCGGGCGATTTCGCGCGCCACCATCGCCTCGACCATTTCGGGCAGGTTCGCGTCGAGCCAGTCGCGAAGCATCGGGCGCAGCATGTCGCGCACCAGATCCTCCAGCGTCTCGCCCGCCGGCGATTGCGGCGCGACGATCACGCGCGACAATGCCTCCAGCGAACGGCTGGTCGCGCGTGCCGCCTGATCCGACACGATCGTCGCTGCCGCCGGCGCGGCCGCATCCGCAGGCAGCGGTGCCGCTGTGGCTGCCGCAGCCTCACCGTTCCGGCGCGCATTGACGGAGTCGCCGGCTCCCGCCTTGGTGGGCGCGGGGCGCGGTGCCGCGGGCCTGGCGGCGGGTGACGGCGCGTGGACTTCCTCGCTCAGTTCGAGGACCGCATCGTCCGGATCGGCAGCGTTGGTCGGGGCGGCAACGGGTGCGGGCTCACCCGCGCCGCGCGGCAGCTTGCGTCCACGCGTGCCACCGGCGGTGCCGTCGCTTTCCTCGGCGATGATGCGCTTGATCGACGACAGGATGTCCTCCATCGAGGTTTCGCCGCCCAGGTCGCCCATCATCCCGATCCCAATTTCGCCGCCAACGCGCCTATCTGTCGGGATTTGCGGGGCCCGTGTCAACGCCACGCTGCAGCTCGGGATCGAGCGGCTTGGTGACGACCGGCGTCTGCGCCGGCGTGTTCGCGGTGCTGCTCGCGACCGGCGCGGCACGCGCGCCGTCGCTCCAGTCCCACAGCCCGCCGCGCACCCGGCGATAATTGACGTCGGGATCGTAAAGCGGCCCGCCGTCGAGGCCCAGGTCGCGCGCCTCCGCCCGGCCCATCGCCGCCAGCAGCGCGAAACCGGCGACATAGGCGTCGCGGCGCGCGGTCACCAGCGTCACTTGCGCATTGAGCAGCTCGCGCTCGGCATCCAGGATGTCGAGGATCGTACGCGTGCCGACGCTGTTTTCGGCCCGCACCCCTTCAAGCGACAGCCGGTTCGCCGACACTTGCGTCTCCGCCGCCTCGATCACGCGCAGCGACGATTGCCAGTTGGCGAAGAAGGCGCGCGCCTGCTCGATCACCGCGCGTTCGGTCGCGGTCACCTGCTCGATCGCGACGCTCTCCAGCGCCCGGGCCCGGCGGACGTTCGCGGCCGGTGCGCCACCCTGATAGATCGGGATCCGCATCTGCACGCCCGCGCTCGCGCCCGAGCCCGAATTGACGCTGACATTGCCGGCATTCTGGGACGATAGGTTGTTGAAATAATTGCCGCCCAGGAACGTCGAAACCTGGGGCAAACGCTGCGCACGGGCGGCACGCGCGTCGAAACCGGCCGCGTCGCTGTTATGGCGCGCCGCGATCAGCGTCGGATTGTTTTCCAGCGCGGCCGCGACGGCGGCATCGGCGGTGTCGGGCAGCCCGGGCAGCGGCGGCGGCTGTTCGAGCGATTCGGGCGCCACGCCAACGGTGCGGATATAGAATTCACGGCTCGCGATCAGCGTCGCCTCCGATCCGCGCAGCTGGCCGACCGCGGCGGCCAGGCGGGCCTCGGACTGCGCCACATCGGTGCGCGTGACGTCGCCGACATCGAACCGGTCGCGCGTCGCCTGCAAATTGACCTCGAGCGCGCGGACATTCTGACCGTTGAGCTCGACGATCGCCTCGTCGCGGATGACGTTCAGATAAGCCGCGACCACGTCGGTGAACAGCTGCGCCTCAGTGCCGCGCAGGTTGGCGCGTCCGGCCTCGACCCGGGTCTTGGCCGCGCGCACCGAATTCTTGACCGCGCCCCCGGCATAGAGCGGAACGCTGAGACTGGCCTGCCCCGTCACCGATCGGGCGGGGGCAAAGAACTGATTGGCGGCCTGCTGGAAATCCTCCGAATAGCGCGCATCGACCGCCGCCGAAGGCAATCCGTCCGCGCGGGCAAGCGGCACCGCCTCGTCCGTCGCGCGCAGGCTGGCGCGCTGGCCGGTGATCGTCGGATTGGTCGAATAGGCGCGGACCAGGGCGTCACGCAACGTTTCGGCGCTGGCCGGGCCGACAGCAAGCACCGCCACGCCGGCGAAAAGGAGAAGACGGTGTCTCATCATGCCCGATTTCAGAAGGTGAAGCCCCTGGGCCGCTCGAACCCCGGCAGCACCACGCACTCGACATCGGCGAAATCGACCATGCCAAAGCCGCCCTGGCTCCGCTGGCCGCGCGCCAGCCGCGTGACGCCGCGATCGACGATCCCGGTGACGATGCGCCCGTCGGGGCGACACTGTTCGACGAAGCCGTCGGGCAGCCGTTCGACCGCACCGTCGATCACGATCACGTCATAGGGTGCGCCCGCCGCCCAGCCCTGGTTCAACGGCCCCTCGACCAGTTCGACATTGCCGATGCCGGCCAGCGCGGCGCGCGCCGTCGCCGCCAGATCCGCCGATTCCTCCACCGCCACGACATGCGCCGCCAGCCGCGCGAGCAGCGCGGCGGCATAACCGCCAGCGGCCCCGATCAACAGCACGCGATCCGCCGGCGCGATCTCGGCCGCGACCAGCAATCGCCCGGTCGCCAGCGGGTCGTTATGCATCCGCCCCGCACCCAGCGGCAGCGGACGGTCGCGATAGGCGACATTGCGCAGATGCGCAGGGAGAAACTGTTCGCGCGGGACACTCGCCATCGCGTCGACGACTCGCGGATCATTGACCGAATTCGTCCGCAGCTGACTGTCGACCATCGCCTGGCGCGCGGTCGCGAAGGAAAGCGTCTGGGGAGCAGTCTCGATCATTATTGGCCTCTGTCGCACAGCTGTATTATCGATGCAATACACATCCTGCTACATTGGCTTCTAATGATATGATTTCACGTCGCCAAGCGCGCGTACGATTGTTTTTCGCAGTCGCCGTCCGGAACCAAGGGTTGACACTGCGTGCGGCCCCGCGCATCTCGCGCGCCTGCTTCGGCCCGATGGCGGAGTGGTGACGCAGCGGACTGCAAATCCGTGCACGCCGGTTCGATTCCGGCTCGGGCCTCCAAGCATCCGGCGCGATCGGCGAAGGCCGCTTCACGCGGTTTAGCCCTTTGCAAATGGTGCTGGCGCGCTATCGCGTCCGACGATGTCGTTGACCGATCCCGCCCTGCCCGCATGCCTGTCGGGGGAAGACCCGGGGGCGGTGGACGAGGATCATCTGGCGCTCGCAGCCGCCTGTGCGCCGGGCGTCGCCCTGTGCACCATCGTCGGCATCGACGGCAGCTTCTCCCGTCGTATCGGCGCGCAGCTTGCGATTCGGCCGGACGGCAGTTTCGCCGGCAGCCTGGCCGACGGTTGCCTGGAGGCGCAGCTGCGCACCGATGCCCAGGGTGCGACGACGCCCGTCGTCCGACGCTATGGCCGGGATTCGGGCGTCGTGGATTTTCGCCTGCCCTGTGGTGGCGGCCTCGACATCCTGATCGACCCGGTGCCCGACCGCGCCGCTTGCGCCGCCGCGATGACGGCGCTCACGGCGCGGCGTGCCGCAACGATTTCGCTGCCGCCCAATCCGTATCTCGGCGCGCGGCGCTATCTGCCGTGTCTCGCCATCCGCGCGTTCGGCGAGGGGCCGGAACTGGGCGCGCTCGAACGCATCGCCGCGGCAGCGGGCGTCGTGTGCCAGGGGGTTGAGAAGTCCGGCCTGTCGCTGGGCCGCCGAAGCGGCCTGCCGGACGCCGACCGCTGGACGGCGATCGTCATGCTGTTCCACGACCATGAGTGGGAAATCGCGCTCCTCGACGAAGCATTGGCGAGCGACGCCTTCTACATCGGGGCGCAGGGCGGCTTCACCGCGCGCGCCGCACGCCTGGAAGCGTTGCGGGAGCGCGGCGCCGACCCGGTCGCGCTCGCCCGCGTGCGCAGCCCGATCGGCCGACCCTCGGGCAGCCGGTCGCCCCAGACGCTGGCACTGGCGATCCTTGCCGAGGTGGCGGGGGAATATGAGCAGCTCCGGACCTACCCCTGACCCCGCGCCCGCGTTCGCGCTGCTGGCGGCGGGATCGGCGCGCCGTTTCGGCGGCGGCAAGCTCGTCGCCGACCTGCTCGGCAAGCCGCTCTGGCGCTGGGCCGCGGACGCCGCGGACAGCGCCGGCTTCAAGGCCAGATGGCTGATCCTCTCGCGTGAGACGGCGGCTGATATCGGTCCCGTGGCAGCTGACTGGGGGGTAGCGATCAATCCCGACGCCGGCAGCGGCCTCGCCACCTCGATCGCGCTCGCCGCCCACTTGGCCGCGCCGCACCCACGGCTCGTCATCGCGCTGGCCGACATGCCCTGCGTCACGCCGTCCCTGCTCGGCCAGCTGGCGCGCGCGCCGGGCACGGCCTTTACCCGCTACGCCTCGGGCCGGCCCGGGGTCCCGGCGGCATTCGACGCCAGCGACTTCGCCAGGCTCATGCGGCTCAACGGCGATCGTGGCGCGGCGGCGATCGACTGGGAATCGGCAACGACGATGATCGACCCGCCGTCGACCGACGCGTTGCTCGATGTCGATACGCCCGCGGACCTCGATCGCGCGGCGGCGATCCTGGCGCGGCGCTGACCCTGCACCGGCGGGCAAGAATGCCCGCGGCGACCGGCATCGCACCCGTCAGTCGGGCATCGCGGCGAGGATCCGGTCGGGCGTCATCGGGAACGCCAGCACGCGCGCGCCGCACGCATGGTAGACGGCGTTCGCGATCGCCGCCGCGCCGCCGCACATGCCCAGCTCGCCGATCCCCTTTGCCTGAATCAGGCTCGCCGCCGCGTCGCGTTCCTCGACAAGGACGACGTCGATGTCGGGAATGTCGCGATGAACGGGCACGTGATATTCCGCCAGGTCGCAGTTGACGAGGTGGCCGTCGCGCGGATCGAACGCCAGCGCCTCGGTCAGCGCCACGCCGATACTCCAGGTGATACCGCCCAGACATTGCGAGCGCGCCGTGGTGGGATTGAGCACCCGCCCGAACCCGAACGCGCCGGTCATCCGGTCGATGCGGGTTTCGCCGGTGAAGCGATTGACCCGGACCTGGGCGAAGAACGCACCGAATCCCGCGGCAGTGAACGCGTCCTCGATCTTGCCGGGTTCGTAATGCCCCTCGCGGACGATGTCCGCACCGCTCAGCAGATCGGTCAGCGATTGACCCGAAGCCGTCCGGCCACGCGTGAGCTGAAGCTCGCGCTCGGACACGCCGGCGCGGCTCGCAAGGTCCTCGCGGATCGCCTGACAGGCGACATAGACCGCCGATCCGATCGACGCCGCGCCCCAGCTTCCGCCCGAACCCGGCCCGCGCGGGTGACGCGTATCGCCCAGGTCGACCAGAATGTCGGCCGGATCGAGGCCCAGCATCTCCCCGACCAGTTGCGCCAGGATCGTGTAGGTCCCGGTGCCAATATCGGTCATGTCGGTTTCGACTCGCGCGGTGCCGTCGCGTTTCAGCGTGACGCGCGCGGTCGCCGCCTGGACATTATGCACGCGCGCGGCGCTCGCCACCCCCGTGCCGATCCACCATTCGCCGTCGCGCGTCTGACGCGGCCGCCGCGGCGATCGGTCCCATCCGAACGCCTCGGCCCCCTTGTTCAGGCATTCGGCAAGCGTATGCGAGGAAAAGGGCAGGTCCTTCTCCGGATCACGCGCGGGAATATTCCGCAGGCGAAGCTCGACCGGATCGATCCCGACCTTTTCCGCCAGAATGTCCATCGCCGCCTCCAGCGCGGGCATGCCCACCGCCTCGCCAGGCGCGCGGACGGAGCCCGCGGTCATCCGGTGGATGCGCGCCAGATCGAGCGAAAGCTCGCGGTTCTCGGCAGCATACAGGAAGTGCGACGATTGCAGCACCGGCTCCGCAAAGGCTTCGCCGGGGAGGTTCGAGACCAGCGCATGATGGCCAAAGCCGATCAGCCTGCCTGTCGCATCCGCCGCCAGCCGCAGCCGCTGGGTCGTTTCCGACCGGCGCATGATCCCCTGAAACACCTGCTGCCGCGACAGGACGACGCGAACCGGACGACCGAGCTGCATCGCCGCGATCGACGCGGCGACGACGTCCTGACTGATGCCGAGCTTAGAGCCGAAGCCGCCCCCGACATAGCGCGAGACGAGCCGGATCCGGTCCTCATCCAGATCCAGTGCGTCGGCAAGCTCGCTGATGTTGTAGTTCAGCATCTGGAGCGATGCGTGGACGGTCAGCCGCTCGCCGTCCCATTCGGCAATCGCGGCGTGCGGCTCCATCGCCGCCGAGGCATGGCCCTGGGTGGTATAGGTGACATCGACGCTATGGGTGGCCTCGCGCATCGCCTGGGCCAGATCACCCCGACTGACCGCGTCGTCGGTCTGCGCTTCGGCATCGACCGCTGCCGGATCGACGGGCGCATCTGGGTCGGCGCGATATTCGACCTGGAGTCGTCGCGCCGCGTCGCGTGCCTGTTCAAAGCGCTCGGCGACGACCAGCGCGATCGGCTGGCCCCAGTAGCAGACCTGCCGGGGCGACTGCGCCGGAGCCTTGTCGGCGGTGCCCTGGGCGGGTCGCGTGGTCAGTCGCGCGTCTTCGATCACCGCCAGCACCCCCGGCAGGGCAAGTGCGTGGTCCGTGTCGATCCGAACGACGTCGCCGCGCGTGATCGTCGCGGTCACGAGCACGCCCTCGGCACAATTCGCGACCGGATATTCGGCGGCATAGGGCGCGGTGCCCGTCACCTTCGCCAGTCCCTCGATGCGCGGGTGCGGCTTGCCGAGCACGCCCTGACCCATCTGATCCAGGCGATTGTCGGTCGCGGGCTCGTCCTGCCTGAAGCTGACGCTCATCGGGCCGTCTCCGTCACCTGGCTAAGGACCGCGTGCAGCGTGCGCCGCGCGAGGGTGACCTTGAACGCGCTGTCACTGTCGGTGCGTGCGCCGTCGAGCAGGATGTCCGCGGCGGCGTCGAACAGCTCGGGCGACGGCGCCTGGCCGATCAGCGCGTCGCCGATGCGCGGATCGTGCCACGGCTTGTGCGCCAGCCCGCCAAAGGCCAGATCGGCCCGGCTGAACCTGCCGCCGTCCAGCGCGACGATCGCGGCGACCGATACCAGCGCGAAGGCATAGGACGAGCGTTCGCGCACCTTCCTGTAAAGCTGTGTCGCGCCGACCGGCGGCGGAAGGGTGACGGCGGTGATCACCTCGCCCTGCGCGAGCACGGTGTCGCGCCATGGCGTATCGCCGGGCAGGCAATGAAAGGCGCGAACGGGGACGGAGCGTTCCCCACCGCCCGCCGAACGGAGATGGACGGTCGCGTCCAGCGCGCTCAGCGCCACCGCCATGTCGCCCGGATAGGTCGCGATGCACTGGTCGCTGGTGCCGAGGATCGCGTGCAGGCGGGCCACGCCGCCGATCGCGCCGCAGCCGGTGCCGGGCTGCCGCTTGTTGCACGGCTGGTCGATATTGGTGAAGTAATAGCATCGCGTCCGCTGGCACAGATTGCCGCCGGTCGTCGCCTTGTTGCGCAGCTGCTGGGTCGCCCCGGCAAGGATCGCGCGGGCGAGCACCGGATAATCGCGGCGGACCCGCGGGTGGACCGCGGTTTCGGTGTTGGTCGCCAGCGCCCCGATGCGCAGCCCGCCATCGGGGCTATCCTCGATTTCGCGAAAGCCGACATGGTTGATGTCGGCCAGCTGTGACGGCGTCGCGACCTGCAATTTCATCAGGTCGAGCAAATTGGTTCCGCCCGCGATGATCGCCGCCTGCGCATCGCGGGCGATTTCGATGGCGTCGTCGATCGCATGCGCGCGACGATAGTGGAATGTCCTCATGCCCCGCGCTCCCCGACAACCTCACGGATGGCCGCGATGATGTTGGCATAGGCGCCACACCGGCACAGATTGCCGCTCATCCGCTCGCGCAGCTCCTCGTCGGTGACATGGAAGTGGTCGGCATCGAGCGCACCGGTCGCATCGCTCGGCCACCCGTTGCCAAGCTCGTCGAGCATTGCGGTCGCGGCGCAGATTTGACCCGGGGTGCAATAGCCGCACTGAAACCCGTCATGCTTCAGGAATGCCTGCTGCAGCGGCGACGGCTCGGTCGGCGTGCCGATCCCCTCGATCGTCGTCACGCTTTCGCCGGCATGCATCGCCGCCAGCGTGAGGCAGCTGTTGATGCGGATGCCGTTGACGATCACCGTGCACGCGCCGCACTGGCCGTGATCGCAACCCTTCTTGGTGCCCGTGAGGCCGAGGTCGTGTCGCAGAAAATCGAGCAACGTCGTGCGTGGATCGTCGGGCAACGCCCGCTCCGTCCCGTTCACGGTCAGTGTCTCCGCCACGCAAGCATCCTCCCCGGCAATGGCTGCCTGGAGGTTAAAGGGCTTGGGCGCGCGTTCGTTCCACGGACCGGCCGAACATTTGCGCACAAGCGTGCCGACACCGGCAGCCGCGCTCGGCGTAGCGCTATTTGGGCGTGATCAGGCCGAGCTCGCGCGCGACGTCATCAAGGTCGGCACCGGCCGGTACCAGGTTCCAGACGCGCGCGTCGGCGCCGTTGACGACGGTCACCGCGCCGCGCGGACACACGCCCAGACACCGAACTTCGACCACCCCGGCGGTGCCCTTGCGCCCCTTTTTCAGGCCCAGATGCTTGCGCAGCGCCTTGGCGAGCGGGGTGCGGCGCTTGGGGCCGAAACCGCCGTCGAGCTTCTTCGAGCATTTGGCACAGACGAGGATCGCATTCGACCATTGCGACCGGACCTGCCGCTTCATCGGCCACCCTTGAACGTCCGGCGCTCCTCAGCCGATCTCAGCACTTCATAGGCGGTCTGGATCGCCTGAAACCGCGTCGCGGCCTCCGCATCGCCGGGTTTGACATCCGGGTGATTGGCCTTGGCCAGCCGCCGCCAGGCGACCTTGACCGTCTCGAAATCGGCGTCGGTTTCGAGCCCCAGCACATCGAGCGCGCGCATCTCGTCGCGGCTGCGCGAACCGTCGCCGGGGCCGCCCCAGCCATAATGGCTCGCCTCGGCATAGCCATTGGCCTCACGCTGCTCATTGTCCTCGCGGCGCTTGGCTTCCTCTTCGCTCAACCCCTCGAAATAATTCCAGTTACGGTTGTATTCGGCCGCGTGCGTTTCACAGAAATACCAGCGTTCGCGGCTGTTGGGCGATTTGGGCGCGGGCCGGTCGCCCGGCTGGTCGCACCCGTCGCGATCGCACATCCGCACCGTCACGGCTTCGCGATCGGCACCGTAAGCGCGCCAGCGGGGAAACCCCCAATCCATCGAACGTGACGATCGGCTCATGCGACTCCAGATAGGCAGGCGCGCGCGCAATGGCCAGTATGGCCGAACGTCCACCCGCCGATGCACTGCCAGAGGGCCTGTAAGCCGGGTTCTGTCCACCCCCTTCCTCGCGGTCGGGGGATGGGCGACCATTCCTCTGGGACGACGCTCGCGCGCCGCCTCAAGCAACCAACCCGGACGACGCGCCGGAACGAGGCGCATATGCCGTCCCTATTCGGTCTTGCTCCCGGTGGGGTTTGCCATGCCGTTCCCGTTGCCGGGCCCGCGGTGCGCCCTTACCGCACCCTTTCACCCTTACCCTGCCAAAGCGGGGCGGTCTGCTCTCTGTGGCACTTTCCCTGGGGTCGCCCCCGCCGGGCGTTACCCGGCACCGTCGTTTCCGTGGAGCCCGGACTTTCCTCGACCCCGGATCAAGTCCGGAGCCGCGGCCGCCCGGCCCTCTGGCAGTGGGGGTTACCTAATCATCTCCCTGCGGTTTGGGAAGCAGAAGCGCGAGCAGCAGCATCCGGCATTCGGCGTCGACTTCGCCGTCGATCATCTCGGGGCGGAAGCGGCGCTGGAACGCGCGGATCGCGGCGACGGGGTCGCTGACGTCATAGCCGAAGCGCTCGAGCGCGAGGAGGAAACCGCCCTCGCTCCAGCCCGGATCCATCAGGTTGCGGGTCGGGCGCGGCAATGCAAGCCGCAGCCGCGCCAGCTTTCCCCAGGGAAACAGCTCGCCGGGATCCTGCTTGCGCGCCGGGGCGACGTCCGAATGGCCGACGATGTTGCCGCGCGTGATGTCGTAGCGGTCCTTGATCAGATGGACGAGGCGGATGACCGAAGCGATCTGCGCGTCCGGGAAATCGCGATAGCCGAACTCATGGCCCGGATTGACGATCTCGATCCCGATGCTCGCCGAATTGACGTCGGTGATGCCGCGCCAGTGCGACCGCCCCGCATGCCACGCGCGCTTGTCCTCATCGACCAGCCGCAGGATCGCGCCATCCTCGTCCACCACATAATGCGCCGACACCTTGGCTTCCGGGTCGCGCAGCCGGGCGACGGCGCTGGCTGCGTCCTGCATCCCGGTATAGTGCAGCACGATCATCGTGATCGGCAGCTGCCGGTCATCGAAATTGGGCGAAGGCGCGTCGATCATGTCCATGACGACAGGACGCTGGCGCGCCGGGCGGGCAAAGGCAAGTGGGGGGCGCAACGCGTGCTACGCGATGTTGCCGCCTTCCGCTTACCCGTGAGGGACAAGCGCATCACTTATTTCTTGTCGTCACCCCGGCCTCGTGCCGGGGTCCACCGCGCCGGCTAACGCGACACTTCGCGGGTTAACGTCGCACGCCATCCAGCAACCAACCTTGCCATGCCATGATCAAATGCCAGCGCGCGCTGCACGGTGGACCCCGGCACAAGGCCGGGGTGACGGGCTATGGACGAGAATGCACGGGGCAGGCTAAGTCGCCCCGCCCCCCCTCACACCAGCGCGCCGTGGCAATGCTTGTACTTGCGGCCCGAGCCGCACGGGCATGGCGAGTTGCGGTTGACCCGACCTTCCCACAGTTCCGGGTTCTCGCCCAGCTCGTCGCCGTCGGGCTGGGGCATCGCCATTTGCAGCGGCGGCAGCCGGGTCGTCACCAGGCCGGCCGACCCGCCATCCCAATCGGCGCTGTTGTCCTCGCCGGTCAGCGGGTCGATATGCGTCGTCAGGAACGCCGGCAGCTCGGGCAGGTCGGGCGGCGGTGCCAGCTGGAACTGCGCGAACGCCAGCGTCCGGGTCACGTCCTCGCGAATCGACGCCAGCATCCGTTCGAACTGGCCGAACGCTTCCTGCTTATACTCGTTGATCGGCGTCTTCTGCGCATAGGCGCGCAGGTGAATGACCGCGCGCAGCGCGTCGAGCAGCGCCAGATGCTCCTTCCAGTGATGGTCGAGATTCTGGAGCAGCACGCCCTTTTCGATGTCGGTCCAGGTCTCGGGCTCCAGCTCGGCGGACTTCTCCGCGATCAGGGCATCGGCCAGCTCGCGGATCCGCGTCTCGATCGT
This sequence comes from Sphingomonas sp. SFZ2018-12, assembly GCF_022496715.1. Lineage (NCBI taxonomy): Bacteria > Pseudomonadati > Pseudomonadota > Alphaproteobacteria > Sphingomonadales > Sphingomonadaceae > Sphingomonas > Sphingomonas sp. SFZ2018-12. The sequence goes on along the minus strand of NZ_WTFM01000001.1, from coordinate 883,834 downwards.
CTCGGGCTCGATGCCTTCCTCGGCCTCGATCCACGCGCGCACGGGCGGGTCGATGTTGAGCGTCTCGCGCGCCGCCTCGATCAGGCCGTCGACATCCCATTGCTCGGGATAGCTGTTGGGCGGGCACGCCGCGCCGACCATGGCGTTGACCGTCTCGGCGCGCATGTCGACCACCACGTCTCCGACCGTCTCGGCATCCATGATGTCGGCGCGCTGTTCATAGATCACCTTGCGCTGGTCGTTCATGACGTTGTCATACTCGACCACCTGCTTGCGGATGTCGTAGTTGCGCGCCTCGACCTTCTTCTGCGCGGTCTCGATCGCCTTGGTCAGCATCCGCGACGGCGGCATGGCTTCGCCATCCTCGATCGACGACCGCATCATCCGCGCGAACAGGGTGTTGGAGCCGAAGATCCGCAACAGGTCGTCGTCGAGGCTGAGATAGAAGCGGCTGAGCCCAGGATCGCCCTGCCGCCCCGAACGGCCGCGCAGCTGGTTGTCGATGCGGCGGCTTTCATGGCGCTCGGTGCCGAGCACGAACAGCCCGCCTGCGGCCAGCACCTGCGCCTTTTCGGCTTCGATCTCCTGGCGCAGGCGCTCGATCGCCGCTTCGCGCTCGGGACCGTCGGGCATGTCGGCGAGCTCGTCGTTGATGCGGAATTCCAGGTTGCCGCCCAGTTTGATGTCGGTGCCGCGCCCGGCCATGTTGGTGGCGATCGTCACCGCGCCTAACCGCCCGGCCTGCGCCACGATATGCGCCTCCATCTCGTGATAGCGCGCGTTCAAGACCTTGTGGGGCACGCCTTCCTTTTCGAGGAATTCGGACAAGAGCTCGGATTTCTCGATCGACACGGTGCCGACCAGCACCGGCTGGCCGCGCTCGGCATGTTCCTTGATCGTGCGCGCGATGCCGCGGAACTTGTCCTCGGTCGACTTGTAGAACGTATCCTCCTCGTCCACGCGCTGGACGGGCACGTTGGTCGGGATCGACACGACATTCATCTTGTAGATGTCGTAGAATTCGGGCGCCTCGGTCGCCGCCGTGCCCGTCATCCCGGACAGCTTGGGATACATGCGGAAATAATTCTGGAAGGTGATCGAGGCGAGCGTCTGGTTCTCGGGCTCGATATTGACGCCTTCCTTGGCCTCGACCGCCTGGTGCAGGCCGTCGGACCAGCGGCGGCCGTCCATCATGCGGCCGGTGAACTCGTCGATGATGACGACCTTGCCATCCTTGACGATGTAGTCGGTGTCGCGCTTGAACATCATGTTAGCGCGCAGCGACTGGTTGAGGTGGTGGACCACCTGCGTGTTCTCGAAGTCATAGAGATTGGCGCCCTGGAGCAGCCCGGCGGCCTCGAGCATCCGCTCGACCTTCTCCGTCCCGTCCTCGGTCAGGATGATCGAGCGCTGCTTCTCGTCCTTCTCGTAATCCGCCTCGGCAAGCTGCTTCACCACCGCGTCGACCGAGATGTAGAGCTCGGACTTGTCGTCGGTCGGGCCGGAGATGATCAGCGGGGTGCGCGCCTCGTCGATCAGGATCGAATCCACCTCGTCGACGATGGCATAAGCGAAGGGCCGCTGGACCATCGACGCGCGATCATATTTCATGTTGTCGCGCAGATAGTCGAAGCCGAGTTCGTTGTTGGTGCTGTAGGTGATGTCGGCGGCATAGGCCGCGCGGCGCTCATGATCGGGCAGGTTGGGCACGATGACGCCCGTCGTCAGCCCGAGGAAGCGATAGACCTGGCCCATCCATTCGGCGTCGCGGCGCGCCAGATAGTCGTTGACGGTGACGACGTGCACGCCATCGCCCGGCAGCGCGTTCAGATAGGTGGCGAGCGTCGCCACCAGCGTCTTGCCCTCGCCCGTGCGCATCTCCGCGATCTCGCCGCGATGCAGGACGATGCCGCCGATCATCTGGACGTCGAAATGGCGCATGCCCAGCACGCGCACCGCGGCTTCGCGGACCGTCGCGAAGGCTTCAGGCAGCAGCGCGTCGAGCTTTTCGCCGTTGGCGAGGCGTTCGCGAAACGCCGCGGTCTTCGCGGCAAGCGCGTCGTCGGACAGCGCCTGCATCTGCGCCTCCAGCGCGTTGATCTTGGTGACGATGGGTCGCATCGAGGCGACATAACGGTCGTTGGACGACCCAAAGAGCGACTTGGCAATTCCGCCGAGCATAGAAAATTCCTGTAATGATCCTGGGGTTCGGCGCGCACGCGGCGCGCCGGGGCCGTCACGGCCATTCAAAACGATCGCCGCGCCGGTTGGTTGCGGGCGCGCAACGAGCGCGCGCTATTCGCGGCGGCGCTCGCCGCGGATCGCGGCGACCGGGCGAAGCCGGATCGCGGGGACCGAAATCCCGACGTCGGCGCGCAAGGGACCATAGCCTTGCGCGGGAAGGGGAAGCGCCGCGCTGCGCGCCGGGGACACGATCTGTGCCGCACGCGCAGCGACCGCGGCCACAGCCTCCACCTGACGCACCTCGGGCACGCGCGCGCTGCCGATCGCGCCGGTCAGGGCGGCGAACAGAGCGGATAGGATGAGCAGCGCGTTCATAAGCGTGGCCGCTACATAGGGTGCGGCGGCGGCGGCGTCGAACAAAAATCGCGCGCGCAACTCCATCGTTGATCTTCGCGCGCCGACACAACATGGATCGCGCCATGACTCATCCCCGCTCGCCGCTCGCGCCCGCGACCTTTCCCGACCTGCCGCAAGTCGCCGGGGTGATCCCGCGCGTGGCGCGCGCGCGCTACAAGGCATGGGACCGCTGTGACCTGACCTTCGTCACGCTCGCGCCCGGCACGACGGTGGCCGGCGTAACCACGCAAAGCCGCTGCCCCTCGCCCGAGGTCGAATGGTGCCGCCAAGCGCTGCCACTCGGCCGGGCGCGGGCGCTGGTGGTCAATGCCGGTAACTCCAATGCCTTCACCGGCAATCGCGGCCGCGCCGCGGTCGAGGCGATCGCGGCGCGCGCCGCCGCACATCTCGCCTGCCAGCCGTCGGACATCTTCGTCGCCTCGACCGGCGTGATCGGCGTGCCGCTGCCGATCGACCGCGCCGAAGCGGGCCTCGACGCCGCCTTCATCGCCGAACCGTGCGACTGGCGCGCGGCGACCGACGCAATCGGCACCACCGACACCTTTCCCAAGGCCGCGGTGACCCACGCGATGATCGGCGACCGGCGCGTCAGCTTCGTCGGCATCATCAAGGGGTCGGGGATGATTGCCCCCGACATGGCGACGATGCTCGGCTTCCTGTTCACCGACGCGGCGATCGAGGCGGGGTTCCTCCAGCGTGCGCTCGACGATGCCAATGCCCGCAGCTTCAGCTGCATCACCGTCGACGGCGATACGTCGACCAGCGACACGGTGCTCGCCTTTGCCACCGGCGCGGCGGGCAATCCCGCGATCGCCGGCGATGACGATCCGGGTGCCGACGCGGTGCGCGCGGCCATCGCCGACCTGTGCCTCCAGCTCGCGCATCTGGTCGTCCGCGACGGCGAAGGCGCGAGCAAGTTCATCGCAATCACGGTCGAGGGCGCAGTCAGCGACGCGAGCGCCCGTACGGTCGCGCTGTCGATCGCCAATTCGCCGCTGGTCAAGACCGCCATCGCAGGCGGCGACGCCAATTGGGGGCGCATCGTCATGGCAGTCGGCAAGGCGGGCGAGCCGGCCGAGCGCGACCGCCTCGCCATCCGCTTCGGCGCGACCCAGGTGGCGATGAACGGCCTGGCGGTCGAGGGCTATGACGAGGCCCCCGTCGCCGCGCACCTGGCGGGTGACGAGGTAGAGATCGGGGTCGACCTGGGGCTGGGCGACGGGCGCGCCACCGTGTGGACCTGCGACCTGACGCACGGCTATATCTCCATCAACGCGGACTATCGCAGTTGAGCGCGCGCCATCGCCCGATTGCGCGCCGCCGCACCTGCGCTATGGCGATGCCATGATCCTGGTCATCGACAATTACGACAGCTTCACTTGGAACCTGGTCCATTATCTGATGGAACTGGGCGCGGAGGTGAAGGTCGTGCGCAACGACGCGCTGACCGCGCAGGAAGCGATTGCCAGCAACGCACAGGCATTCCTGATCTCGCCCGGCCCCTGCACCCCCAACGAAGCGGGCATTAGCCTGGACCTGGTCGCGGCGTGCGCGGCGCAGCGCAAGCCGTTGCTCGGCGTCTGCCTCGGCCATCAGGCGATCGGCCAGCATTTTGGCGGCGAAGTCGTGCGCGGCGGGCTGATGCATGGCAAGACCAGCCCGGTGCTGCACGACGGGACGGGGCTGTTCGCCGGCCTCCCCTCCCCGTTCACCGCGACGCGCTATCACTCGCTGATCGTGCGCGACATCCCCGACGACCTGATCGTCAACGCCACCGCAGAGGATGGAAGCGTCATGGGGTTCCGCCACGCCGAGTTGCCCATCCACGGCGTGCAGTTCCACCCCGAAAGCATCGCGACCGAACATGGGCACGACATGCTGGCCAATTTCCTGACACTTGCCGGGATCGAGCGGGAATGCGCGTGATCGCGGCGCTGCCCGATCCCTCGGCGCCGCTGTCGCGCGACGCGGCCGCCGCCGCGTTCGCCGCTATTCTCGACGGCGAGGTCGCCGACGCGGAGATCGCCGCGTTCCTGGTCAACCTGTCCGAACGGGGCGAAAGCGCGATCGAGATCGCGGCAGCCGCCTGCGCGCTTCGCGCCCGGATGCTCCCCATTGCCGCGCCCGCCGGTGCGATCGACGTCTGCGGGACCGGCGGCGATGGGCATCACACGCTCAACGTGTCGACCGCGGTCGCGATCGTCGTCGCGGCGGCGGGCGTGCCGGTCGCCAAGCACGGCAACCGCGCCGCGTCGTCCATGGCGGGGGCTGCGGACACGCTCGAGGCACTCGGCCTCGACCTCGATCGCGCGAGCCGGAGCGCCGAACGGACGCTGGCCGAAATCGGCATCGGGTTCCTGTTCGCGGCGCACCATCACCCCGCCCTGCGGCGGCTGGCGCCGATCCGCCGGGCGATCGGCCGGCGCACGATCTTCAACCTGATGGGCCCGCTCGCCAACCCGGCGGGCGTCACCCGCCAGCTGATCGGCATCGCTCGGCCCGACTATGCGCCGGTCTATGCCGACGCGCTCGCAACGCTGGGCGCGGAGGCGGCGGCGATCGTGGCGGGCGAGGACGCGCTGGACGAGCTGTCGACCGCCGGCCCGAGCGTCGCGGTCAATGTCGGCGCCGCCCGGCTGCCCGAGCGGATCACGCCCGAAGATGCCGGCCTGCCCCGCCATCCGCTCAGCGCGCTGCGTGGCGGCAATGCTGCGCACAATGCGGCGGCGCTGCGGGCGTTGCTGCAGGGCGAAGCCGGTGCCTATCGCGACGCGGTGACCCTCAACGCGGCGGCGGCTTTGATGGTCGCCGGGCGGGTCGAAACGCTTGCGGCCGGGGCCGAGGAAGCCGGCGAGTTGCTCGACAACGGCCTTGCGAACGCGCTTCTCGACTGCTGGATCGCCAACGCATGAGCACCATTCTCGCGCGTATCCTGGAGCACAAGGCGGCGGAGGTCGCCGAACGGCGCGCGCGCGTGACGCTTGCCGAGCTCGACGCGCGCATCGCCGCTCAGGATCCACCACGCGGCTTCCGCACCGCGCTCGATGCCCGCGCCGCCACCGGCTATGGCCTGGTCGCCGAGATCAAGAAAGCGAGCCCGTCAAAGGGGCTGATCCGCGCCGACTTCGATCCGCCGGCGCATGCGCGCGACTATGCCGCTGGAGGTGCCGCCTGCCTTTCCGTGCTGACCGACGAGGCGTTTTTCCAGGGCCATGACGACTTTCTGGTCGCCGCGCGCGCGGCATGCGACCTGCCGGTGCTGCGCAAGGATTTCATGATCGACCCGTGGCAGGTGGTCGAGGCGCGCGCGCTGGGCGCGGACGCGATCCTGATCATCGTCGCCGCGCTCGACGATGCGCAAATGGCGGAGATCGAGGCGACGGCGTTCGCGCACGGTATGGACGTGCTGGTCGAGGTGCACGATGCCGAGGAAATGGCGCGCGCTGCCGGGCTCAGGTCACGACTGATCGGCGTCAACAACCGCAACCTGAAGACGTTCGAGGTCGATTTCGACAACACACTGCGGCTGATCGACCTGGCCCCGCCCGGCTGCACCTTCGTCGCCGAAAGCGGTATCGCCACTCGCGACGATTGCGACCGGCTGGCCGAACGCGGCATCCGCTGCTTCCTGGTCGGAGAAAGCCTGATGCGCCAATCCGACCTTGCTGCCGCCACCCGCGCGCTGATCGGTGGCTGAGCACATGGCGGGGCTCACCCATCTCGACGCCGATGGCAACGCCCGGATGGTCGATGTGTCGGGCAAGGCAGTGACGCGGCGCGAGGCGGTCGCCGAAGGGCGCATCGACATGGGTGCGGATGCGCTCGCTGCGGTCCGCGAGGGCCGCGTGCCGAAGGGCGACGTCATCGCGGTCGCCCGCGTCGCCGGCATCATGGCGGCCAAGCAGACCAGCGAGCTGATCCCGCTGTGCCACCCGCTGCCGCTGTCCGGCGTGACGATCGATTTCGAGGTTGACGATCGCGGCATCGCGGTGCGTGCGACGGCGACGACCGAAGGCCAGACGGGCGTGGAAATGGAGGCACTGACCGCGGTGTCGGTGGCGCTGCTCACCCTCTACGACATGGCCAAGGCGCTCGACCGGGGCATGGTGATCGGCGGGGTGCGGCTGGTCGCCAAAAGCGGCGGCAAGTCCGGGGATTGGCGGGCACCGTAACGCGAAGCACCCTTTCCTCTCCCGCACGCGGGCGGGGGACTGATGGGCGGTGGTCGGTGCAGCGCGTTTCTCGACTTCGTTCGAAACGATCGGGCCTTTGCCGTTAACGCGCCATCCGTTCGTTTCGAGCGAAGTCGAGAAACGCAGCCCCAACTGCCCCGAAAGAAAGGGCCCCCGGCATCGCTGCCGAGGGCCTGTCTTTCCCAGCCGCGAAACTCAGGCGAGATCGAAGCGATCCGTGTTCATCACCTTCGCCCACGCCTTGACGAAAGCGTTGACGAAATGCGCTTCCGACCTGCCCTCGGCATAGACCTCCGCCTGCGCGCGCAGCACCGAGTTGGAGCCGAACACCAGGTCGACGCGGGTGCCGGTCCATTTGGCCTCCCCGGTCTTGCGGTCGCGGGCGACGAAGATGTCCTCTGATTCCGCCGAAGGTTCCCACTTCATCGCGAAGCTCGAATTGAGCAGGTTGACGAAGAAGTCGTTGCTGAGCGCGCCGACCCGGTCGGTGAACACCCCATGCTTGCTGTCGCCGTGATTGGCACCCAGCACGCGCAGGCCACCGACCAAAGCAGTCATTTCGGGCATGGTCAGCGCGAGCAGATTGGCACGGTCGACCAGGTTCTCCTCCAGCGTCCGCACCGGCTTGTGCGCGGCATAGTTGCGGAAGCCGTCGAATTTCGGCTCCAGCGGCTCGAACGAGTCCGCGTCGGTCATTGCGTCGGTCGCATCGGTGCGGCCCGGCGCGAACGGCACGGTCACGTCATGACCGGCCTTCTTTGCCGCTGCCTCGACCGCCGCACAGCCGCCGAGCACGATCAGGTCGGCGATGCTGACCCGCTTGCCGCCCGCGGCCGACGCGTTGAACTCAGCCTGGATACGCTCGATCACCGCCAGCGCCTGGGCGAGCTCCGCCGGCTCGTTGACCGCCCAGTCCTTCTGCGGCGCGAGCCGGATGCGCGCACCATTTGCGCCGCCGCGCTTGTCCGAATTGCGATAGCTCGCCGCCGAGGCCCACGCGGTCTTGACCAGGCGCGAGATCGACAGCCCGCTGTCGAGCAGCTTCTGCTTGAGCGTCGCGATATCGCCCGCGTCGATCAGCGGGTGATCGACCGCCGGCACCGGGTCCTGCCAGATGCGCGGTTCGGCGGGGACTTCCGGCCCGACCAGCCGGTTGATCGGACCCATGTCGCGGTGGGTCAGCTTGTACCAGGCTTCCGCGAACGCCTTGGCGAACTGGTCCGGGTTTTCGTAGAAGCGGCGCGAGATCTTCCCATATTCCGGGTCGAAGCGCAGCGACAGGTCGGTCGTCAGCATCGTCGGCTTGTGCATCACGCCGGGCAGGTGCGCGTCGGGGATATCCGCGACCGCATCCTTGGCGACCCACTGGTGCGCGCCGGCAGGACTCTTGGTCAGCTCCCACTCATGCTCGAACAGGTTCTTGAAATAGAGGTTCGACCATTTGGTCGGCTCCTGTGTCCAGGTGACTTCCAGGCCGCTGGTAATGGTGTGCTCGGCATTGCCCTTGCCGTAGCTGTTCGCCCAGCCCAGCGCCTGGAGCTCGAGCGCCGCGCCCTCCGGCTCGGGGCCGACATATTCGCCCGGATTGGCCGCCCCGTGCGTCTTGCCAAAGGTGTGGCCACCCGCGATCAGCGCGACGGTTTCCTCGTCGTTCATCGCCATGCGGCCAAAGGTTTCGCGGATGTCGTGTGCGGCGGCGACCGGATCGGGATTGCCGTTCGGGCCCTCGGGATTCACGTAGATCAGCCCCATCTGCACCGCGCCCAGCGGGTTTTCCAGCTCGCGCTCGCCCGAATAGCGGCCGGTATCGGCCAGCCATTCGCGCTCGGGTCCCCAATAGACGTCCTCTTCCGGCTCCCACACGTCGGCGCGGCCGCCGCCGAAGCCCGCCGTCCGGAAACCCATCGATTCGAGCGCGACATTGCCGGCGAGTACCAGCAGGTCCGCCCAGCTGAGCGCCCGACCATATTTCTGTTTGACCGGCCACAACAGCATCCGCGCCTTGTCGAGATTGGCGTTGTCCGGCCAGCTGTTGAGCGGGGCGAAACGCTGCTGCCCGGCACCCGCGCCACCGCGCCCGTCACCGATGCGATAGGTACCCGCGGCGTGCCACGCCATGCGGATGAACAGCGGACCGTAATGACCGAAATCGGCCGGCCACCATTCCTGCGAATCGGTCATCAGCGCGGTGATGTCCGCCTTCACAGCGGCGAGATCCAGCGCCTTGAACTCGGCGACATAATCGAAATCCTCGCCCATCGGGTCGACGAGTGGAGAATTCTTGTTGAGGATCGAAAGATCGAGCTGGTTCGGCCACCAAAGCCGGTTGGTCATGCCGAACAGGACGGCCGCGCCGTCCATGTGATTGCCGTGGATCGGGCATTTCGATTCGACGTTCATGGCTTCTCCAATCCTGCAGTTTTGCTCTGGGAACTTGGTCTCTCTCTGCCGCGAAGGATTGCGCCGGCTTGCGGATTCGTCCAGACGTTTAATCCGGTCAGACTGATCGAAAGCGGCTGAGAAACGATCGGCGAAATCGCCCGACGCCGCTTTTCTCAGGGGTCAAACCCGCTAGAGCACGTGGCGATGAACGCCGCTCCTCCAAATCCCGCGCCGCTGGCCGTTGCCGAAGCCCAGCGCCGCCTGCTCGCACTCGCCGGACCGACGCCCGTCGAACACGCCGCCCTGCACGCCGCGGCCGGGCGCTGGGCCGCCGCCCCGGTGCAGGCCGCGCGCACCCAGCCGGCGAGCGACCTGGCGATGATGGACGGTTATGCGTTGCGCTTCGCCGATCTGGGGGCACCGCTCCGGATCGTCGGGGAAAGCGCGGCAGGCGCGCCCTTCACGGGGCAGGTCCGCATCGGTCAGGCGGTGCGGATCTTCACCGGCGCGCCCGTGCCCGCCGGGGCGGACACGGTGCTGGTGCAGGAGGAGGCGCTGCGCGAGCGTGACCGGCTCAAGCTCAGCGGCGAAGGTCCGGCTGCCATCGGCGCGAACATCCGGCCGCGCGGGCTGGACTTCGTCGCGGGCGCGCCGCTGATCGCGGCGGGCGCGCAATTGACCCCACCGTGTATCGCGCTCGCCGCGATCGCGGGTCACGCCACCCTGCCCGTCCATCGCCGGCTGCGCGTCGCGATCGCGGCGACCGGCAATGAACTGGTGCGGCCCGGCGATCCGATCGGCCCGGCGCAGCTGCCCGAAAGCAACGGGGTGATGCTTGCCGCGATGCTGGCCAACCTGCCCGTCGACCTGATCGACCTCGGCATCCTGCCCGATGATCTCGATACGCTGACCGCGGCGTTCGGCACGGTCGACGCCGACCTGCTCGTCACCAGCGGCGGCGCGTCGGTCGGCGACCATGACCTGGTCCGCCCGGCGCTGGCGGCGGCGGGTGTCACGCTCGATTTCTGGCGGATCGCGATGCGGCCGGGCAAGCCGTTGATGGCCGGCACGCGCGGCGCGATGGTGGCGATCGGCCTGCCCGGCAATCCGGTTTCCGCATTCGTCACCGCGACGCTGTTCGTCCTGCCGCTGATCCGGGCACGGCTGGGCGCGCGCGATCCGTTCCCGGCGATGACGACCGCGATGCTGGGGGTCGCCCTGCCTCCCAACGGGCCACGCGCGGACTATCGACGCGCAATGCGCGTCAACGGCATTGTGGTCGAGCCGGCGCGACAGGACAGCTCGATGCTCCACGCGCTCGCCGACGCGGACTGCCTGATCGTGCGCGCGCCCGACGCTCCGGCCGCTGCGCCCGGCGACTCGGTGGAAATCCTGCCGCTCGCGCCCGCGGGTGCTTGACAGCGTTCCCCGCGTTTCCTAAAAGTTCCGGGTCTGTTCCGACGGAGAACCCCGATGCTCACGCGCAAGCAGCATGAACTGATCTGTTTCATCTCGGATCGCCTCGCCGAAACCGGGGTGTCGCCGTCGTTCGAGGAGATGAAGGAGGCGCTCGACCTCAAGTCGAAGTCGGGCGTGCACCGGCTGATCAGCGCGCTGGAGGAACGCCATTTCATCCGCCGCCTGCCCAATCGCGCCCGCGCGCTCGAAGTGCTGCGGATGCCCGAGCGACCGGAAGCCAAGAAGGGCAAGGGCGCGGCCGCCACGGGTACCCCGCCGAGCCAGGCACCGCAGCGGCCAGCCCCCGCCAACGACGTGATCGAAATTCCCCTCCACGGCCGGATCGCGGCCGGCGTGCCGATCGAGGCGATGGAGGGGCAGCAGATGCTGCCGGTGCCCGCCGCGTTGCTGGGCGCGGGCGATCATTATGCGCTCGAAGTCGCGGGCGATTCGATGGTCGAGGCCGGCATCCTCGATGGCGACTATGCGCTGGTGCGTCGGACCGAGACCGCGCGCGACGGTGAGATCGTCGTGGCGTTGATCGACGAGAATGAGGCCACGCTCAAATATTTCCGTCGCGAGGGCGCGATGATCCGGCTCGATCCGGCCAATCGCAGCTACGATCCGCAACGTTACCGTCCCGACCAGGTGCGCGTACAGGGGCGGCTTGCCGGGTTGCTGCGTCGCTACTGACCGGAAGAACGCCGAGGGCGTGAGGTCACGCGCGGCCGTTGCACCGTTGCAGGGTCGAGCCAGGGATGGCGATCGCCGGGCCGGCGCACCGTCGTCACCCGGCCCGCGCCGAACGCGATCGCGACCCCGCCGGTTCGCGCCAGTGTCCCGCGATCCAGCTTCAGCCAGCGCGGCGTGCAGCGACGCGGCAACCGGCGCTCGCTGACGATGATGTCGACATCGCGACACAGCCGGACGATCTCGGCGATGGGCACGAGATAGCTGCTGCGCGTCGCGGCGATCCGCCAGCGTCGTTCGCCTTCGCGATGCTCCACCACACACAGGTCGCGGTTGCATCGCGCGGCGGGATGGGTATCGAGCGCATCCGCCGCGCCGTCGACGCCGCTCGCCTCACCCAGGATCGAGCGGACATAGTCGCCTGATCGCGCGCGCAGCAGCGCCAGGCCGCCGTCATCCGTGCGCAGCGCCAGATGGCGGCCGTCGCCGGTCACGACCAGATCGGGCGGCGGCGTCCCCAACGCCCATACCGCGCCGATCAACAGCGGCACGGCCCCCCAGCGTCGCCAGCGGGTCCGCCACAGCATCAGCCACAACCCGCCGGCGATCATCGCGGCAAAGGCCCCGGCGGGCATCGACGGCAGCGTCGCGATCGCGCCGGGCGCATTGGCGGTGGCGTGCGCGATCGCGAGCAACAGGTCGAGCGCGACGCCCGCGATCCACCAGAAGGGCGCGCCCAGGCCGATCGTGTCGGCGATCAGCGCCATCGCCTCGACCGGCATGATGACGAACGTCGTCATCGGGATGGCGATGATATTGGCGAGCGCGCCGTACAGCCCGGACTTGTGGAAATGGAACAGTGCGATCGGCGTCAGCGCCGCCTCTACGGCCAACCCGGTCAGCAGCGTCGTGCCGAGCGCACGGACCAACCGGCGCGCGCCGCTCTCCTCGCGCCGCGCGAACCAGCCCTGGACGCGCGGATGCTCGTGCAACGCGACGATCGCGGTGACGGCGGCGAAGCTGAGCTGGAAACTCGGGCCGACCAGCGTTTCGGGAAAGATGAGGAGCACGATCGTCGCGCCCGCCGCGATCAGCCGCAGCGTGATCGCCTCCCGCCCGATCGCCAAGGCGGCGAGCACCAGCAGGGCGGCGATGCACGACCGCACCGTCGGCACCTCCGCGCCCGTCAGCCAGGTATAGCCGATTGCCGCCAGCCCCGCCGTGCCCGCCGCCACGACCGGCAAGCGCACGCGCAACGCGAGCCACGGGCTGAGCGCGAGCAGGCGGAGCATGACGAGCATCGTCGCGCCCACCACCGCGGTCACGTGAAGGCCGCTGACGGACAGCAGGTGCGCCAGGCCCGACCGCCGCATCGCCTCGGCATCGTCGTCGGCGATGCCGCCTTCGTCCCCGGTGGCGAGCGCCGCGGCAATGCCGCCGCCGCTGCCCGGCAGCCGGCTGCGGATATGCGCCGACAGTCGATCGCGAAGCGGCGCACCCGCGTCCGCGCCGGGGGTGACGAGCGCCACGCGCCCCAATGCCCGCCCGGTCGCGCCCAATCCCTCGAACCAGGCGACGCGCGCAAAATCATAGCCTCCGGGCACTCCGGCGGGGGGCGGCGGCACCAGCCGTGCGCGCAGGCGGACCCGCGCGCCGCGTCGCACATCGGCGGGCAAATCCGTGTCGGCCACGTTGACGCGAAGGCGCGGCGGCAGGCCCGACCCCGGCAGCGTCGCGATGCGCAGTCGGACGATCTCGCGCGCGGGCAGCGGCTCCACCCGATCGACCCGGCCATCGATCGTCACCACCGAAGGTCGCGCCAGCACGGGCGCGGCGACGTGGTCGGCCCGCCACCCCATCAGCGCGCACCCGACCAGTGCGGCGACTGCCCCCGCTGCCAGCACGCGCGGTGCCCGCCCGCCCCCACCCCATGCGATCGCAACCAGGGCAAGCGCGGCCATCAGCCCGCCAAAGCCCCACCAGGCGATCGGGTCAGGCAGCAGGAACCAGGCCGAGATGCCGCCGCCGAGCGCCACGGGCAGCCACAGGGGCAGTTGCCCGCGCTCGGCCTCCAGCCGTGCCTCCAGTCCGTTCAAGCGGCGTCGAGTCCACCCGCCGCCGCCGATTTGAAGCGGCGCGGGGGCCATGCTAGGGGCGGTCGCGGCTATCCTGGCCATCGATTATCCAGCTTGGGAGTATGCGCGTTTGAGCGCAACCGAAGATACCGGCCGCCCGGCCGGCACCACCGCATCCACCACGGACATCGTCACGCGCTTCGCGCCGTCCCCGACCGGGTTCCTGCACATCGGCGGCGCGCGCACTGCGCTGTTCAACTGGCTCTTTGCCCGCCACCATGGCGGCCGCTTCCTGCTGCGGATCGAGGATACCGACCGGGCACGCTCGACGCAGCCGGCGATCGACGCGATCCTCGACGGGATGCGCTGGCTCGGGCTCGACTGGGACGGCGATCCGGTCTTTCAGTTCGCCCGTGCCGCGCGCCATGCGGAGGTGGCGCACCAGATGCTGGCCGCCGGCACCGCCTATCGCTGCTACGCGACGCCCGAGGAACTCGCCGAACTGCGCGAGGCCCAGCGCGCGGCGGGTCAGCCAATCCGCTACGACGGCCGCTGGCGCGACCGCGATCCCGCCGACGCCCCTGCGGGCGCGCCGTTCGTCGTCCGGCTGAAGGCCGATCACGACGGCGCGACGACGATCGCCGACCGGGTTCAGGGCGACGTCACGGTCCAGAATGCCGAGATCGACGATTTCGTCCTGCTGCGGTCGGACGGCACGCCGACCTATATGCTGGCGGTCGTGGTCGACGATCATGACATGGGCGTCACGCACGTCATCCGCGGCGACGATCACCTGAACAACGCTTTCCGCCAGCTCGGCGTAATTCGCGCGATGGGATGGCCGGAGCCGGTCTATGCGCACGTCCCGCTGATCCATGGCGCGGACGGCGCCAAGCTGTCGAAGCGCCACGGTGCGCTGGGGGTCGAGGCCTATCGCGACGAAATGGGCATGCTGCCGGAGGCGCTTTGCAATTATCTGCTGCGCCTCGGCTGGGGTCACGGGGACGAGGAGATCATCGACCGGGCCCGCGCGGTCGAACTGTTCGATCTCGCCAATGTCGGGCGATCGCCCAGCCGGTTCGACCTCAAGAAGCTGGAGAACCTGAACGGTCACTATATCCGCGCCGCCGACGATGCACGGCTGGCGGACCTGGTCGAGGCGCGCCTGCCCGCGCCGCTGGCCGCCGCGCAACGCGACCTGCTGGTGCGCACGATGCCGGTGCTGAAGCCGCGCGCGACCAATCTCGACGAGCTGGCCGACGGCGCGGCGTTCCTGTTCCGCACGCGTCCGCTGGCGATCGACGCCGACGCCGCGCCGCTGCTGGCCGGCGATGCCGCGATCTTGCTCGCATCTGCACATGCGGCGCTTGACGCGCTCGCCACGTGGGATACGGAGACGACCGAGGCCGCGATCCGCGCCGTCGCCGAGCAGGCACAGGTCAAGCTGGGCGCGGTGGCCCAGCCGCTGCGCGCGGCGCTCACCGGGCGGCGGACCTCGCCGCCGATCTTCGACGTGCTGGTCCTGCTGGGCCGCACGGAAAGCCTTGGCCGGATCGCCGATCAGATGGCGGCCCCGGCCAGCCGTTAGTTTGAAAGGATGATGCGATATGGGTGACACTGCGAAGCTGCAGGTTCCGGGCAAGGACGTCGAATATCCGGTCGTCGCCGGTTCGGTCGGCCCCCAGGTCGTGGACATCCGCAAGCTCTATGCCCAGACGGGCATGTTCACCTACGATCCCGGCTTCACCTCGACCGCGAGCTGCGAATCGGGGCTGACCTATATCGACGGCGACGAAGGCGTGCTGCTTCATCGCGGTTACCCGATCGGCCAGCTTGCCGAGCATTCGACCTTTCCCGAGGTCGCCTATCTGCTGCTCAACGGCGAGCTGCCGAACCAGCAGGAACTGGACGAGTTCACCTACACGATCACCCGCCACACCATGCTGCACGAGCAGCTGGCGATGTTCTATCGCGGCTTTCGTCGCGACGCGCACCCGATGGCAATCATGTGCGGCGTGGTCGGCGCGCTCAGCGCCTTCTACCACGACTCGACCGACATCACCGATCCGCGCCACCGGCTGATCGCCAGCCACCGGCTGATCGCCAAGATGCCGACGATCGCGGCGATGGCGTACAAATATTCGGTCGGCCAGCCGTTTCTCTATCCGAAGAACGACCTGTCCTACACCGGCAACTTCCTGCGCATGACCTTCGGCGTTCCGGCCGAGGATTATGACGTCAATCCGGTGGTCGAAAAGGCGCTGGACCGCATCTTCATCCTCCATGCCGACCATGAGCAGAACGCGTCGACCTCGACCGTGCGGCTGGCCGGATCGTCGGGTGCCAATCCCTTTGCGTGCATCGCGGCCGGCATCGCCTGCCTGTGGGGTCCGGCGCATGGCGGCGCCAACGAAGCCGCGCTCAACATGCTGCGCGAGATCGGCACGCCCGAGCGCATTCCCGAATATATCGCGCGCGCGAAGAACAAGGACGACCCGTTCCGCCTGATGGGCTTCGGCCACCGCGTCTACAAGAATTACGATCCGCGCGCGACGGTGATGCAACAGACGGTGCGCGAAGTGTTCGCCGCGCTGAAGGTCAACGACCCCGTGTTCGAAGTCGCGCTGCAGCTTGAGGAAATGGCGCTGAACGACAGCTATTTCATCGAGAAGAAGCTGTTCCCCAACGTCGATTTCTATTCGGGCGTCATCCTGTCGGCAATCGGCTTCCCGACCACGATGTTCACCGCGCTATTCGCGCTTGCCCGCACCGTCGGCTGGGTCGCGCAATGGAACGAGATGATTTCCGACCCCGAGCAGAAGATCGGTCGCCCGCGCCAGCTCTATACTGGCCCGACGCAGCGCGACTACGTGCCGGTGAATCAGCGCTGATCCGCCGGCCCGCCGGCCCCGTCAGGGTGCCGGCGTGTTCCAACGATGGCGCGTGACTGAAAATCCGGTGCGGTCGAGCCCCAGCCTCACCGTACGGACGACGACGGGGTTGATCGTGTAGCTCACCCGCGTGAGACAGAACACGGTCGTGCAGTTGCCGTCGATCAGGCCGACCGTCGGGACTTCATGGACCAGCGTCCACCCCTGAAGCCCGGCATAGGTACGCAACTCGTTGAGATATTTGTCGGCGTCCGCCCCTGACGGGCGGGCGGTGTGTACGCATTTGAACTCGCCGCCGGGCGCCTTGTAGACGCTGTACATACAGCCCGAATAGCCGCCCCCGCCAACGATGCGGTGCGCCCGCGTGATCGTCGCCATTGTCGACTGGCCATCTTCGAAAAAGAGCGCGGACCCGTTCGACGCGGGTTTCGTCGAGCGCGTCACGTCGATGACGAAGCTGAAATTCTTCATGTTGAACGAGAAGATCGCCGGCTGTGCCAGCGTCTTCAGGTGATGCGGTGCCGAGATGACGGCTTCTTCCGAAATCGCACGCGCGCCGAGTTCGCCGAACCCGCCCCCGACGCCCTTTGCACGGTTATGGTACAAGTCACTGACGACGGTTTTCAGCGTCACGGTCATGTCGGTTCTCCCCCCCGGAACGGCGAGGCATAGCCGAGCGCAGGGGGAACCACAAACGGTGCGGCGCCGGTTTCGGGTGGCGCCTCAGCGCGCGGGCAGGGTCAGGACAAATCGCGCGCCCTGGCCGGGGGCGCTGTCGACCAGAATATCGCCGCCCATCGATCGGGCGAGCGCGCGCGCGATGTAGAGGCCAAGGCCGCTGCCGCCCGGCTCGGTCGGGTCGAGCCGCTCGAACTTGCTGAAAATGCGCTCGTGATCCTCCGGGGCGATGCCCTTGCCCTGATCGGCGACGATCACGCAAGCGCGATCCCCGTCGCGTTCGATGCGCAGCCATACCATGCCGCCAGTCGGCGAATAACGCACCGCATTGCCGATCAGGTTGACCAGGATCTGCAGCACGCGATGAAAGTCGCCGGTCGCGGCCAGCTGTTCGTCGGCGTCGGGCCGGTCGATCCTGACCTGCGCCTCCGCCGCACGAACCGACAGCAGTCCGGCGGCACGCCGCGCCAGGTCGGCCAGGTCGATCGCCTCCAGCGACACGGTAAAGTCGGGTCGTTCAATCGCCTGCAAATCGACCAGATCCTCGATCAACGTCAGCAGGTGGCGGCCGGCATTGGCGATATCGCTGGCATAGTCGACATAGTCGGACGACAGCGGCCCCTCGAACTGCGCCGCAATGCTGTCGGCGTTCGCGATGATGCGGGCAAGCGGGCCACGAAGTGCCTTGTCCAGACGGGCACCGAACTGGGGGGGCAGCGTGGCGTGGTCGGGGTCGGCATCGTCAGCGGGCGGGTCCACGACGTCGGGGGCGACGATCCGCGCCGCCCCGGCAAAGCCGGCGAAACGCCCGCCCGGATCGATGCGCGGCGTCGCCGCCAGCATCACCGGCTCGCCGGTCAGGCGCAGCCGCGCCTCCTGCCCCTCGAAACGCGACTGCGCGGCGACCGCGGCCAGGATCGGAAACGCGCCCTCGCCATTGTCGACCAGCGCGAACAACCGGGTCAGCGGCTGGCCGAGCAGGCTGGCGGGGTCGAAGCCGTGCCGAAACGCGGCCTGGGACGACAGGTGGACAAGGCGAAGCGCCGCATCGGTTTCCCACAGCCAGTCGGCATCAGCGCGCAGGAAATCGCGGTCGCGATCGGCATCCAGCGTCGGTGCACGCCAGCCGCGCTGAACGTGCCAGCCACCGACTTCCAGCCGGACGCCGTCGCCATCGGGTTCTGCGCGGACCATCAGCTCCAGGTCGTCGTCGCCGTCCGCAGCCACGACGATCCGGGAAATGCCGATGCCCAGCCGGCCCGCGAGGCGAACGATCGTGGCGAGCTGAGGTACGGCAAGCGGCTGGCCGACCGCGCCGCCTGCGCGCTGGTTGAGCGCCGCAAGCCGGGTATCGGCCTCGAGCAGCGCACCGTCGCGATCCAGCCGGGCGATCGCGATCTCCATCGCGGGGCTCGCGATGTTCATGCCGCGCGCCGCGTCGCGTTCAGGGTGGCGAGTGCCGAGCGGAAATCGGGATCGAAGCGCAGCGGTGCGATCGCCGCGCGCGCGGTGTCGACCGGCACCGCCATCGCGGCTTCGATAAGGTCCGGCAGCGTCTCGACGTCACGCGCCGGGTCCGCCTCGAACAAGGCGAAGCCGAAACCTGCCATCGCGTCGCGCGGCAGGTCGATCGCGCGAAGCATCAGCCACAACCGGTCGCTGACCGTGTCGAGCACGGCATGGGCGACGACGCGCGGATCGAGGTCGAGCGCGTGCGCGACCAGCGCGATCGCCACCGACAGGCGCCGGTCGCGCAGCGCCTCGCCAATCAGGAAGGGGAGCTCGTCGGGCGTCGCCTGGATCGCGGTGGCGAGGCGAAGCGCCGCGCTTTCGGCGCGATCGTCCTCGTCATGCGCCTCGATGCTGCGCCGGGCGGCTTCGAGCAGCGCCTGGTCGGTCGCGGCGTGATCGGCGCTGCCGCCGACAAATTCGTCGCGGATCGCGGCGGCGACCCACCACACCAGCTTGCGATGCAATGCAAAGGGCAGCCCGGTCACGGTCAGCCGTTCATGGTCGGACGCCGCGCGGCGGCTCGATTCCGCCGCCATCAGCGCGAGCGCTGCGGACGCGACGAGCGGATCGCTGGAATGAATCAGGCGCGCAAGCATGCTCGGCCGCTCCGCCCCCTCGATCGGCGCGACCGGCAGCGCGGCATCGAGCAGGTCGATCCGCACGCGCAGGAACAACTCGTCGATGAAATCGCCGTCGCGCGGCATCCCCGATTCGATCAGGCGCGGCAGGACCTGGGTCGGGCGGTTGGCCAGCCGTTCGGCGACCAGCGGCTCGCCGCGTGTCGCGAGCAGCCGCGCCGCGTGCTCGCGCAGTCCCTGTTCGACACAGGCGACCTGCGCGGCGAGCAATGCCGTCGCCGCGCTGCGGCTGCGATCGTCGAGCCGGGCATCGTCGGGCAGGAACAGGTCAGCCGCCATCGCCTCGCGCCGCCGCAGCGTGCGAAAATCGGCCTGCGCTGCTCGCGCAAGCAGGATACCGGCGCCATTGGCACCACCCGCCATGTCAGCCTTCTCGCCGGACATGCCAATCGTCTAGCGGGAACATCGTTAAGCTCCGCCTAAGCCTGAGGACGCGATCCCTCGACCGCGAGGCCCAGGCTGACCAGCGCATAGACCGCCGCCACGGCCAGCGCGACCAGTGGATAGCCGGCAACCACCAGCGGGACGGCGACTAGGGTGAATGCGGCCGCATCGGCATGCCAGACGCCGCGCCGGCCCGGCACGCGGGTCGCGATCACCGCAGCGGCGACAGCGGCGACGGCGAGCGTCAGCCCGGTCGGATGCCCGTCGGCGATCAGCGCCGCGCCGCCGATGCCGAGAAAGGTCAGCGCGACCCCGCCGTCGCTCAACCATTCCTGTGCGGCCGCCATGCGTTCGTTGCCGCGCAGCCAGCTGAGCAGCGATCCGGTCGACAGCGTCACAACCGCAAGCAACCAGGGCGCTGCCGCCATCGCGCCGCGACCGACGCCGATCAGCGCCAGCGCGCCCCCGAAAAGCAGGAGCCCGCTCGCCGCGAGCGCGGCATCGGGGACGCTGCGCGCGACGAGCGCGGGGAGCACGCGCCGGGTCAGCGGCGTGAAGACGAAGCGGTCGGCCCAGCCTGTCCGCTGATTGGCGAGCGCGGCGAGCACCGCGTTGCTCCGGCTCGCGAGCGCGGCGGCATGGCGCTCGACGCCGTGGCCGGCACGGCGCGCGGCGGCCGGCAACAGCACCTGCTCGGCGGCGTTCTGGACCGCGACGCGCAGCAGTGTCGACTGGAAATCATATTCGCGCGGCATCGCGGCGATCGACGCCAGATGGCGGCTCGACAGGCGCGCGACCCCCGCCCAGTGATGTTCGGCATCGATCCGTTCGATCGCCGCGTTGCCCGCATCGTCGCTCGTCACCAGGATCGTGTCGGCCCGTTCGCCCGCCATTGCGGTGACGACCGTATCGGTGGTGACCAGCGCGTCGGCAATCACGATCACATCGGCGAGCGGGTGGGCCTTGGCGGCGGCTTCCTCCGCCGATCGCACGACGTCGACGGTGATGCCGCGCCGCTCGACGCGGGCAACCGAGCCGAGCAGCGCCGGCGTCACGCGGCTGACCGCGACCAGCAGGTGGGTGACCCCGGCCGCGATCAGCAGTCGCGCCTGATATTCGACGAGCGTCATGCCGCCGAAGGGCAGCGTCGCCGCCAGCCCCTCGCCGTGACTTTCGGCATCCTCGGTCGCAAAGATCAGCCCCGCCAGCATCGCCGGTGCGTTAGGGCCACCGCGCCCGCTTCGCAACGCCCGGCGGCCGGCGCTCAATAGATCAGGTGCGGGCGTCGGGCGTCGATCCACGCGGCCTCGTCCGGCTGCACGATCGCATCGAGGTCGCCCGGCTGCGCGGCCGCATCGTCGACCCATTCGCGCAGCGCCGGCCCGCCGTTGATCACGTCGATCGCCAGCTTCTCGAACTCATATTCATAGGGGAAATCGCGCCACAGCGGATAATCGGGGTAGAGTGCGCGGATCGCCTTGAACGCCAGCGCCTGCACGCGCCACGGCCGGAATGCCTGATGGTCGTAGCCCGGCCCCTCGGCGTGCAGGAACACGCCGTGGCACAATTGCTCGGCATGCTTGTGAAAGGTCGGCTGGAACCAGGTTTCGCGCAACGTGACGCCATGCAGCCATTCGGGCGCGATCGCGTGCATCCGCGCGATCACCGCGCGCGCATCGATGTCGGGCGCGCCGAACAGCTCGAGCGGCCGCGTCGTCCCCCGCCCCTCGCTCAGCGTCGTCCCCTCCAGCATGACCGTGCCGGCATAGGCGCGTGCCATGTTGACGTTGGGCGCGTTGGGGCTTGGATTGATCCACACCCGGTCGGTCGGCCAGCCGAAACCGGGGGCGGCATCGGGCTGCCACCCCGCCATTTCGATCACGCGGTAATCGACGTCGAGCTTGAACTGATCGATGAACCAGTGCCCCATCTCGCCCAGCGTCATGCCGTGGCGCATCACCATTGGCCCCGCCCCGACGAAACTCTCCCATCCCGCATTCAGGATATTGCCCTCGACCGGGCGGCCGGCGGGATTGGGCCGGTCGAGCACCCACACGCTCTTGCCGTGCGCCGCCGCAGCTTCGAGCACGTAGAGCAGCGTCGTGACAAAGGTGTAGATGCGGCAGCCCAGATCCTGCAGGTCGACCAGCATCACGTCGAACGTGCCCATCGACTGCCCGGTCGGCCGCCGCACTTCACCGTACAGGCTGAAAACGGGCACGCCATAGACCGGATCGGTGAAGTCGGGCGACTCCATCATATTGTCCTGAAGGTCGCCGCGCACGCCATGCTGGGGGCCGAACATCGCGGAAACATCGAGGCCCGTCGCGATAAGGGCATCAACGCTGTGGGTCAGGTCGGCGGTCACCGAGGCCGGATGAGCGAGGAGCGCGATACGGCGGCCCTGGAGGGGCCGGCGCAGGTCGGGGTCGGCGAGCAGCCGGTCGATGCCAAAGGTCATGGCGCCGTGCCTGCCGCGAACCGGTGCGCGAAGCAAGCCTCGTGGTGAAAATCGGGCTTGCCCGGCGGATGCGCGAGCGCCCAGTAGCTTTTTCGGCCACCCGTCTCCTCGATCACCGCGCTCAGCCCGATGCACACGGGGGCGTCGCCGATCGCCTCCGCGGGCAACGCGACCTGCCACGCCGCATCGCCGTCGATCGCGGCGACTTGGGGCGCTTGCGCGAGGTCGAGGGCACGCATTCCCGCGCGATAACCTTCGAACCGATAGGCCGCCCAGCGGGTCGACGGCGCGAAATTGAACTCCGCATAGCCGCTCCCGCCGTCGGGCTTCACGAACAGCTCGAAACAGGTGTGCTGCCAAAGCCCATCGGTGCGCTCCGGCGTTGCAAGCGGCGGCACGACGAGCGTATCCGCGCCGAGGACACGAAACACCAGCCGGTCGGGCGCGAACGCAACGGCGATCGCCCGCACGTCGCTAGCGGGGGTATCGGGGTGACACTGAAGCGAGAGCGGCGTCATCGACCGGACAATAGGCCGAACCGATGTCCGATGCCCAGCCGTCATGCCGGGCGCGCTATCCGGCCAGCCGGGCGAGGCTGCGGTCGAGCATCAGCAGCTGCCACAGCGTCCGGCCATGCTCGGCGCGTCCGGCGCGATGATCGACGGCGATCCGCTCGATTGCGCGGCGGTCGAACCAGGCGAGGAGGTGCGGCGAGGCGGCGAGCGCGGCGGCCTGATCGACCAGCGGTCCGCGGAACCAAGCACTGATCGGCGTGACGAAGCCCATTTTCGGGCGATACAGGATGTCGCGCGGCAACCAAGGCCGCAGCGCGCGCTTCATCAGCCATTTGCCCTCGCCGCCACGCAGCCGCATCGACACGGGCAGCGTCGCGGCGAATTCGATCAGGCGATAATCGAGCAGCGGCTCGCGCGCTTCCAGACTGACCGCCATGCTGGTGCGGTCGACCTTGGTCAAAATGTCGCCGGGCAGCCAGTGCTTGAAATCGGCATATTGTGCGCGGTCGAGCGCATCGCGCGCGGGTGCCGACGCCATGGTGTCGACATAGCGCTGCTCGCCGCGATACACGCCGATCGCGCGGTGCATCGCGTCGCCATACAGCCGCCCACGCAGCTCCGGCGTCGTCACCCCGACTGCGCGGGCATAGGCCGCCCCGCCATGCTCGGCGAGCGCGAGCAGCGTCGTGCGTGCGCGCAGCGGCCGGGGCGCCCAGTCCGCCTTGGGATAGGCGCGGCCCAGCGTACCGAACACGCCGCTGCGCAAACCCGCAGGCACCAGGCCGCGCACCCGCTCCTCGGCTGCATGAAAGCGATAGCGGCGATAACCGGCAAACGCCTCGTCCGCGCCGTCGCCCGACAGCGCGACCGTCACCGTTTCACGCGCGAGCGCGCAAACCTGATAGGTGGCGAGCGCGGAGGCGTCGGCGAACGGCTCGTCAAAAGCGTGGACCAGCGTGTCGATCAGCGCAAAGTCGTCGGCGTCGACGCGGCGGACGCGGTGATCGGTCGCAAAGCGCGTGGCGATCGCCGCGGCATATTCGGTTTCATCATGGCTCGCGGTGTCGAAGCCGATCGTGCAGGTCTTGACCGGCTGGCGGCTTGCCTCCGCCATCAGCGCGACGACCGCCGAGCTGTCGACCCCGCCGGACAGGAACGCGCCCAGCGGCACGTCGGCGATCATGCGCGACCGCACGGCGGTACGCAGGTGATCGGTCAGCTCGGCGGTCAGGTCGGCCGCGCTGCCCCGCGCACGACGCGAGAAGTCGAGATCCCACCACTGAACCGGCGCCGGCACGGCCCGGCCGCGTTCGAGCCGCAGGAAATGACCCGCCGGCAACTTGCGCACCCCCGCGACGAAGCTCGCATCGTCGGGCACATAGCCGAGCGCCATGAAGTCCTCGATCGCGCGCGGATCGACTTCGCGCCGGACGAGCGGGTGAGCGAGCAGGCCCTTGAGTTCGGACGCAAAGGCGATCGCGCCGTCGGCCAGCTCGATATAATGGAGCGGCTTCACCCCCATCCGGTCGCGCGCCAGGAACAGCTGCCGCCGCGTATTGTCCCACAGCGCGAGCGCGAACATGCCGTTGAGCCGCGCCAGCATGTCCGGCCCCCACGCGCGCCAACCGTGCAGCAGCACTTCGGTATCGCTGTCGGTCCGGAAATGCGCGCCCAGCGCCGCCAGCTCGGCACGCACCTCGCGGAAGTTATAGATTTCGCCATTGAACACGGTGACGAGGTCGCCATCCGCGCTCGCCATCGGCTGCGCGCCGCCGCCCAGGTCGATGATCGCGAGGCGGCGATGGCCGAGCGCGATGCCGGGCGCCGCCCAGACCCCGGATCCGTCCGGCCCGCGATGCGCGAGCGCATCGGTCATCGCCGCGATCCGCGCCGGCTCGATCGGCTTGGGCGTGCCGGGGTAGAACAACCCCGCGATACCGCACATCAGCGCGCGCAGCTCGTGACGCGATCCGCGAGGCGATCGACCGGCCCCGCCGCGGCCAGGAAGTCGGTCAGCGCGGCGCGGCTGTCCTGCCCCTGCCGCTCGGCCGACGCCAGCACCGCGACCGCGCGCTGCGGCCCGCCGGTCAGCTTGAGCTTCAGCGTTTCGAGCTTCACGCGGGTCGGAGAGGCGGTGACGACATCGCCGATGCGATACCATGTCACCGTCTCGCGCTCCACCGGCCCGGCGGCGGTCATCCGGATCGCCCTGCCCCCCGCCAGGTCGGGCAGGTCGGCAACGCGGACCCAGCGATCATTCTCCGCGATCGCTCCCTGGCCGAACGCGGTCAGTTCATGCCCTTCACGCTGGCCGGCATAGACCGCGATCGCCAGGTCGACGGTGCGGCCGCGCGCATCTGCATAGCGGCCAATGAGCCGGTGATCGGCGGTCGGGTAATGCGCCTGCCACGGTGCCGCGCGGCTCAGATTGACGCGGGTCCAGCCCGGCACCTGCGGCAGATCGAGCTGCGCGGGCAGATCGTCGACGCGATGCCCGACCTTGTACGCCAGGCCCGCCGCGAACACCGCGAGTGCGATCGTGCCCGCCGCCGCCATCGGCAGGACGAGCCGCGGCCCGCGCACCGGCGGCAGCGCGTCGGGGTCGAACGCCGGGGCATCGGGATCGCGATCGAACCAGCGCCAGCCGATCGCCATGACGCCCGCCATCACCAGCGCGAAGAAGACCCAGCCATAGACGATATGGTCGAACCCGGTTGCCGCCTCGACGCCCACGACCGACGCCGCGCCGATCGTCGCCGCCGCGCGCACGCCGTTGGCGAGCACGGGCACGACCAGCGCGACCGCCATGAACGCCGCACGCCGCCGCCAGCTGGCAAAGCAGATCCCGGCGACCAGCGTGCCATAGGCGATCATCGCGATCAGGAACTTGTTGCCCGAGCACGCCTCAGCCACCTCGAAATAGCCGTGGGGGGTGGTGATCAGCACCCCGTCGTTGATCGCGGGCAATCCGATCAGCTGCAGCTGCGCCATGACCAGCCGGACCGTGATCGCCTGCATCGGCTGCTCGAGCGTTTCGCCGAACGGGACGAGGAAGAACATGTAGCCGAGCGGAAAAAGCAACCCGCGCGTTACCTGTGGGCCGAGCAGGGTGAGTACCGCCGATTGCAACATCGCCACCAGTGCGACGTGGCGGACGATGGCGACGCCCGCAATGTCCCCCAGGGCCCAGAGCGCGCCGGCGAGCGCCATCGGCACCAGCCCGGCAAGCCAGCCGGTCGGGGTCAGCCGCGCGAGCTCGCGACGGCGCTGCCACGCCAGCCAGCCGACGATCGGCGCGACGAACAGGCAGTGGCCGAAGGTCGTGCTTTCCCAATAGATCACGGCCAGATCGCGAACGTCGTGCGCAAAGAGGATCAGCAGCACCGCCCAGGTTGCGGCGAGCGCGCCGAGATGCACGCGCCAGCGCACCGCGATGGCGGGGGCGGCGACGATCGGCGCGACCATCGTCATGCGGCGGCATCCGCGGCGGCCGGCGCCAGCCCGAGCAGGTCGTCGAGCGGGGCGAGCCGCGCCGGCCAGGCATAGCGCGTCTGTACCCGCCGGCGCGCCGCCTGGCCCAGCGCGACCGCGATGGCAGGATCGTCGAGCAGGTCGCCGATCGCGCCGGCGATCCGCGTTGCGCCGGCGCCGACGCGCAGCGTGCCGGCATGGTCGATGCCCGTCGCCGCTTCGGTCGATGCGACCACCGGGCGCGCCATCGCCATTGCCTCCAGCACCTTGTTCTGCACGCCGCGCGCGATTCGCAGCGGCGCGACCACCACCGCGGCGGCGGCAAGCCAGCCGCGCACATCGGCGACCGCCCCCGTCACCGTCACGCCGGGCAGCCGGGCCAGCGCGCGCACCGCTTCACCGGGCTGGCGGCCGACGATCGCGAAGCCCGCGTCCGGATGGCGCCGCCGCACGAGCGGCAGGATGTCGCGCGCGAACCACCGGACCGCCTCGATGTTGGGCGGATAGTCCATCTGGCCGGTGAAGACGATCAGCGGCCCGTCCGCCGCCACCGGGTCGAATTGGGCGGCGGGGTCGAAGAAATCGGTATCGATGCCGTTCTCGACCGCGACGATGCGGCCGATGCCGCCGAGATTGCTGAACAAGGCCGCCTCGGCGTCGCTGACGAAGAGGCTGGCGGTCGCCGCCTGCGCGACGCGGCGTTCATAGGCACCGAGCAGCCGGGCCTCGCGTGCGTAGAGCCAGCGCAGCGGCCAGCGGGCGGCGCGCGCATAGTCGGCGAACTTGGCCGAATCGACATCGACGAAATCCATGACCGGCGCATGTCCGGCGGGAACGTGCTGCGCCATCTGGCCGGAGAACACGAACACCCGACCGACCGGCGTGCGTGACGTCACCGCCTCGACCGCCGCCGTCACGCGCGGATCGGCAAAGGCGGTCAGCGATACCGGGCGCCCCTGCGCCAGCGCCTCCACCGCCGCCCGTGCGCGCGATTTGGTGCGCGGGATGATCGTGGTGCTGACGGCAAGGTCGGCCAGCGCGGCCGTCGCACCCATATCGGCCGCGTCGTCGGCAAAGGCCACCAGGTGCACGCGCGCGCGTTCGCCGAGATGGCGGAGCAGATGATAGCCTCTGATCTTGTCGCCGCGATCGGGCGGCCACGGCACGCGATGCGCAAGGAAAAGGATGTCGCCGCTCACCTGGGCGCTCACCCCAGCCCCCGCGCGATCCACGGGCCGATCGCATTGGCGACCGGGAGGGGAAGCCGCTGCCACGCCGCGATCTGCAAGCGGTATTTCGGGCTCAGCGGATTGATTTCACGCGGCGCGGCGCCATCGGCGGTGCGGGTGAAATAGGTGAGCGGCTGTCCGGCAAATCCCCAATTCTTCTTGAACGCCGCCGGGCCGCTGCCGACCTTCGACCGGCCGAAGTCGAACCGGGTGCACCCCCGCGCGCGTGCATGCCCCATCAGCGCGAAGTACATCCGGTCATTGGCGCGCAACGCCCGCGCGCTATGCGTGCCCCCGCCCCAATAGGGATAGACCGTGCCGCGCCAGTAAAGGCTGAGCACACTCGCCACCGCCACGCCCCGATGGCGCACCGTCAGGATGTCGGCCGCATCGCCGAAACGGTCGAGCACTTCGGCGAACAGTGAAGCGGGAAACACCGGCGTGCCCAGGTTGCGCACCGATTCGGCATAGACCGCATAATGCTCGCGCCGCGCGCGCGCGTCCGCGCCGACGGCGACCTCAAGGTCGAAATCGAGCGACTTGCGCACCTCGGCGCGCTGCTTGCGCGGGATGGCGAGCAGTTCGGCGTCATCGTCGGCGGCAAGGTCGCGGACATGGCCGAGATGGTGGCCGCTCGCGACCTGCCACTTCGCCCCGGGCGCATCGCCGCCGCGCAGTTCGACGGTGGGGCAGCTCAGCCGTTCTGCCAACGCCCACGCCACCGTCGCCAGGTCGCGTGCGACCCCGGCACCCCCCGCCAGCACCCCCCCGCCGACCGCGAACCCGGTCGACACCAGCGCGCGGCCGAACAGCGGCGAATGAATTTCGGTGAGCGGCAGCACGCCCGCAAGCGAGCCGTCGCCATGTTCGGCGATCAGCAGGTGCGCGCGCTGGCCGCAGCCTTGCGCGACCGCCTCGTTCCACGCCGGCAGGTGAAATGGCGTGCCATCGGGGTGCGCGTCGACGAATGCGGTCACGCGCGCGGCATCGCCCGGCGTCGCCGCGCGCACGGCGACCGGGCGCTCGATCAGGGCCATGTTCATGCCAGCCGCGCCGCTTCCCGCGCGGCGACCGCATCGACCCGCCCCCAGCGATGCCCTGCAAGCAGCGTCGCCAGCTTGCCCCGCATCGCGCCAAGCCGGCTGTAATGGCGGAGCTTCGACCGGAGCGGCGCGTCGGCCACGCGCGGCTGATCGGGATCGATTTCCCAGGGGTGGAAGTAAAAGATCGCCGGCTGCGCGTCATCGGCGTTGCACCGACGAATCGCCCGGTGGGTCAGCGCGGCCGGAAACAGGCGAAAAAAGCCGCCGCCGGTGGGCGTATCCTTCCCCAGAAACGGCGCGGTGGTGATCGGCAGCTCGATCAGCGGCGAATCGGCGAGCGGCCGATGCGCACGGCGCGGCGCGTCGGGCCAGCCATAATGATCGTGACGCACCGGCGCGACGCTGGAGGAATAGGCATAGCCCTGCTCCGCCAGCACCCGGTGCGCCCACGGCGTGCGCGGATCGATCGAGAAGGATGGCGCGCGATAGCCCGTGACGGCCACGCCGCCCGCATCCTCCAGCGACGCGCGCGCACGTGCCAGGTCGTCGCGAAAGGCGTCGGCATCCATCGTGAACACGCGGGCGTGCGCCCAGCCATGGCTGGCGAGTTCGTGCCCTTCCGCCACGATCCGGCGGATCATCGCCGGATAGCGCGCCGCAACCCAGCCGAGCGTGTAGAAGGTCGCCTTGACCCCGGCCTCGGCGAACAGGTCGATAACGGCGTGGGTGTTGCGCTCGACACGCGGTTCCAGCGCGTCCCAGTCGGCCGGATCGATCACGCGCTCGAACGCGCCGACCTGAAACCAGTCCTCGATATCGACCGACATGCCGTTGACGACACGGACATCGCCCAGCGTGGGATCGTGCAGCATCGCGGCGACCGGGCTCAGGCCGCCGAACCGCGCAGCGACGTCAGGTCGATCCGGCGGTGATCGCCCTCGACCCAGTCGACCAGCAGCGCGAGCACGCGGCGGAGCGCGGCGTCCTGTTCGTCCATCCGCGCCTCCATCGCCTCGATCCGGGCGACGATTTCTGCCAGCTTGGGCGGCGTCGGGTCGGCGGCCGCGCGCATCGGGCGCGGTTCGTCGGCGACCGGTACGCCCGTCAGCGGCAGAGACGCGGGCTCGGCCGCATCGTCATCGGTTGCGCCCGCATCCTCGCTCAGCTCGGCGGCGACGGTTTCGACGTCAGTATCCTCGAACTGCTCGATCCCCTCGACCGCGCCGAGCAGCATCACGCGATTGGCGATCATGTTGAGCCGGCGGGGGATGCCCTCCGCCCATTCATACATCGCCGCGACCGCCGCCTCGGTGAAGTCGGGGCGCCCGTTCCAGCCGACCCTGGACAGCCGGTGAATCAGGTAGGGCGCGGCTTCTTCGGGCTCCATCGGTCCCAGATGATGGATGGCGATGACGCGCTGGCGCAGTTGCTCGAGCCGCGGCGAGTTGAGCAGGCGACGGAACTCGGGCTGACCGAGCAGGAAGATCTGGAGCAGCGAATGGCCGGCCACCTGGAAGTTGGACAGCATCCGCAATTCTTCGAGCGATTCGATCGGCAGCGACTGCGCCTCATCGACGATCAGCAGCGTGCGCTTGCCGGTGCGCGCGACCGCGTGCAGCCCGCGCTCGATCGCCGACAGCAGCTGCGACTTGGTCATCCCCGCCGAAAGCACATCCAGCCCCGCCGCGACCAGGTGCAGCAGGTCGCCGGGATCGACCTGGGTCGTCACGATGCGGATGACGTTCAGCCGTTCGGGATCGATCCGCGCCATCAGATGCCCGACCAGCGTCGTCTTGCCGGTGCCCGGTTCGCCGGTGATGACGATGAAGCCTTCGCTCTGGCTCAGGCCATAGCCGAGATACGCCATCGCCTTCTTGTGCGTGGCGGTCTCGAACCAGAAGGACGGATCGGGGGTCAGCGCGAATGGCCGGCCGCTCAATCCATAATGGGTGTCATACATCCTTGCGTCTCCCTGGGCCGCGTGACCCGGATCAGAACCGATATCCCAGGCCGACCAGCGCCTGGCCGACCAGGTCGCTGTCGCCGCCTTCCTGATCGAAGCTGTAAAGGCCTAGCGCCGCGGTGGCGCCCAGCCGGCCGAAGCTGCGCGAATAGCTGGCCTGCGCGCCCGCGCCTGTGACATCGCCGGTGAAGGCGATGCCGCTCGAATAATAGTTGAAATACACCGTCGCGGTCAGGCCCGACCGGCTGTCCAGCGCGGTCGCGGCAAACGCCTGGATATAGGCGCTTTCGTCGACCGTGCCGTCGACGGTGAAGCCCTGCGCCAGATCGGGCGCATAGAAGCGCCGCCGGGCATAGCCGCCGCCAAAGCCGACGCGGGTCGCCGCACGATTGATCGCATAGACCACGTCGAAGCCGCGTGCCCGGAAATTGGCGGTGGCGATCGACTGGAGCGCGGAATTGAGGCAGCCGCCGAGCGCGCCGTTGGCACCATTGCCGCCGATACCGCCCGATCCATTGCCCTGCGCCAGCACGCAGCCGTTGAAATTGTCGCCGAACGCATCGTCGCCCGCGACGAAGCTGGTCGGCAGTTCGGCAATCGCACTGTTCAGCTGGCGGCCGAAGCCCTGGATGCCGTCATAGACGCCGACCTGAAGCCCCGATCCCGGCCCGGTCTGCCAGCTGAGCGAACCGATATAGGTGAGCGAGTCGTACCGCTCGCCGACCCGCGCCTCCAGCACGGTGCGCGGGCTTGGTTTCCACACCACGCCCGCATCCCAGAAAATGCCGTCGAAATCGAACGCGATCAGCCGGGGCGATGCGGGGTCGGTTACGAAGCGGCCGTTGCGGTCGGTCACCGGAAAGCCGGTCGCCGGGTCGATCAGCGCCGCGCGCTGGTCGATGCGGATATTCTCGTAGCCCGCGCCGGCCACCAGCGCGACGGTGCGGCTGACCGGCACGACGACATCGCCGCGCAGATACTTGCCCTCGAACCGCTGGTCGAGCTGGCTCGCGTCCTCGCGCTGCCATGCCCCGCTCAGCGTCAGCCCGACCGGCAGCAGGGTGCCCGCGCGGGTGCCGATGCTCGCCAGCGCCAGATGGCTGGTCGATTCGTCGAAATTGTCGAGCGGCGGCAGGCCGCCCGGCACGCCCTCGAACCCCGGACTTTCGACCTTTGTATAGCCGAAGCGGTACAGCGCGTTGAGGTTTGCCGGGCCGACACGCTTTTCCAGCGTCGGGCCGGCATAGGCCGAGAAGATCTGCGCGATGTTGTCGACATTGCCGACCAGATTGCCCGGCGCGGCACCCCGGATGTCGGATCGACCGCGCGTCGCGATCGCCCCGCCTTCGACCGTCAGCCCCGGCGCGACGAGCAGCGCGCCGCGCGCCAGCCCCGAATGGATGCTGCCGTCGTTCAGGTCGTCGTCCCACGAAATCCGCTGCTCGAAGCGATAGCTGACCTGCACCTCGACGCGGCGCGTGCGGGCGACCGCGTCGATCCCGACCGCGATCGTCGAATAGGTGAGCACGTCGCCGTCATCGTCCAGCTCGGCGACGAGCACCTGCCCCGCCTCGATATAGGGCGAGACGCTGACCCGACGGTCGGCATCCTGGGCATGTGCGGCGGCGGGCCACAGCAAGGCCGCCAGCACAGCCATGAGCGCGGCGCGGATCATCCTGCCAGCTCCTCGCCATAATAGCTGCCGAACCGGCCGTCGCCCGACATGAAGGTCGCCGCGTTGAGCAGCAGCTGGATATGCTCGCACCCGTCGAGCAGCGCGACCGCCTGGCGGATATCGCTTTCGGTCGTGCGATCGGCGCGCACCACCATCATCGCCTGGCCGACGTGCAACGCGAGCACGGAAGCGGGCGAGGCCGACAGGATCGGCGGCGAATCGAAGATCACGATGCGGTCTGGATTGGCGGTGGCCAGCGCGTCGAGCACGCGCCGCGCGCGTTCGCTCGCCAGCAACTCGGTGTCGTTGGCCGACCGCGTGCCCGCACCCAGCACGCTCAGCTTGGGGATGTCGGTTTCGATCACGCACGATTCGGCATCGAGCGCGGAATCATTGAGCACGTCGAGCAGGCCCGGCCCCGCGTCGATCCCGAGCCGGTCGAGGATGTCGGGCTTGGCCAGGTCCGCATCGACCAGCAGGATTTCGACATCGCGCTCGGCCGCCATCGAGATAGCGAGGTTGGTCGCGCAGAAGGTCTTGCCCTCGTTGGGCCGGGCCGAGCAGACCAGCACCATGCGCGCGCGGTCGGCATTCTTGCCCGCGGCGGCGCGCGCGGTCAGCAGCAGCTGACGCTTGGCGAGGCGGAATTCCTCGGCCAGCACGTCGACCGGACCGCCCGGCACGAGCATGCCCTGTTCAGCCAGGCGCGCGCGGTCGATGGTGGCAAATCGCCGCGATACCGGGCGGGGTGCCGCCTGCTTGGCGCTGTGCTCGGGCACGGTCGCCGGCGCGGGCGCTATGACCGGCATCGGCGGAATGTCGAACGCCGCGGGCGACAGCGCCGCGACCGGGGCCAGCGTCTCCGCCTCCAGGCCGAAATGCTCGGCGGCCCGTTCGATCAGCGATCCCTTCAGGCGCCGGGGGCTGTGGTCGTTCATCTCGGCTTCCCCTTCACGCGCCCGGCCCGCGCTGGAGGATTTCGGCCGCCAGCAAGGTCATGAACACGAAACCCAGGCCGCTGATGGCCCCCGCGAACTGGCGAAGACGCTTGCGGCGCAGCGTGGTCTGCGCGGCGGACACGACCTCGCCGATCGATCCGATCACCGGCAGGCCGCTGGCCGCCGCGAGCCGGGCGGCGGTGGGAAACGTCGTCTGGATACGGCTCATGCCGAATGCCGCCGCGACCCCCGCCGCCATCCCGAGCACCAGCACGCCGGTCAGCAGCAGCGGCCGGTTGGGCGATGTCGGCGTCGCGGGCAGCGACGGACCGTCGATCACGCTGAACTTGGTCGCATCGGTCTGATTCTGGACCTGCGACTGGAGCCGGATCTGCTCGCGGTCGTCGAGCAGCCGATCATATTGCGCCTTCATCGATGCAATCTCGCGGTCGATCTGCGCCTGTTCCGACGCGGCCTGCGGATCGGCGGCGAGCTTCGCCTCGAGGAGCGCGATCTGGCCGCGCAGCGTGTCGCGCTGCTGGGTCAGTTCGGCGACGCGCGCGCTGCGGTCGGTCTGCATCGACTTCAGCTGGAGGAACAGCGGATTGGCGCCGCCGGCGGCACCCGCATTCAGCGGCTCGTTCTGCGCGGCGGCGCGCGCAGCGGCAAGCTGGTTGGCCAGCGCCACCATATCGGGGTGCGACGCGGTCCACCCGCGCGCACGACCCTCGGCAATCTGGCCTTCGATCGCGGCCAGGCGCGCGCGTGCGGGGCCGGCGATCGCGGTTCCCCCCGCGCCTGCAGAGGTCGATCCCGTCCCGGCGAGCTGCGCGTTGACCGAATTGAGGCTGCTCTGCGCCCCGGCAAGGTCGCTTTCGACCTGTGCGATCTGGCTGCGCGCGGCCGACACCCGCTCGGTCAGCGTGCCCGTGCCCGGCAGCGTCGAGAGATACTGGTTGGCAAAGCTCGACCGGCGTTCCTCGGCATCCTGCAGCCGCTGCTGCCGATCGGCGATCTGGTCGTCGAGAAACTTCAGCGCCTCGCGCGTGTCGTTGCGACGGCCGGAGAGATTCTCGTCGACGAAAATCTCGATCATCTTCGTGACGACCGCCTGCGCGATGCGGGCGGAATTGTCGACGCCCAGCGCCCCGTCCGACACGGTCGCGGAGATTTCAAACAGGTTGTCCTGCAGCGCCGTGACCTTGATCACCCGCTGCAGTTCGGCCGCGCGCGCGTTCAGGTCGCCCGGCGACTTGACGGTGGCGTTGATTGCGGTGCCGCGCACGACCTTTTCCAGGTTGCTGACCGATGTCAGCGTCTGGCGCACGCGGTCCAGGTTGCGCGCGCTCTCGGCCTGCCCCGACGCCACCGTTTCGGCGGGCAGGATGTTGCGCATCTCGACGACGACGCGCGCGACTGACTGATACTGGTTGGGGATCAGGCTGACCGCGACCCAGCCGATCAGGCACACGCCCCATGCCACCGCGAGCGCGATCCAGCGCCGCGTCCAGATGCCGTGCAGGGCAAGGCGGACTTCCTCGTAAATGCTACCCACGCGGCCGGCCCCTTCAGAACATGCTTTCGGGGATGATGATCACATCGCCGGGTTCGAGGCGGACATTGGCGCGCGTATCGCCGTCCTTCAGCAGTCGGCCGATACGCAGCCCGAACTCGCTCTGCTTGCCCGAATCCTTGTCGAAGCGGACCAGCCGGGCGCGATTGCCCGCGGCATATTCGGACAGCCCGCCGACCGCGATCATCGCGTCGAGCAGCGTCATGTTGGCGCGGTACGGGATCGATGCGGGCTTTTCGGTCGCGCCGACGATCCGCACCTGCTGGCTGTAGGTGCCGGAGAAATTCTCGACGATCACCGAAACCAGCGGCTGGTTGATATATTGCGACAGCGCGATCTTCATGTCGTCGGCCAGCATCGCCGGCGTCTTGCCGACCGCGGGCATCTCGCTGATCAGCGGCGTGGTGATGCGGCCATCGGGGCGCACCTGGACCTTGGCCGACAGTTCGGGATTGCGCCAGACGAAGATGTTGAGCTGGTCCAGCGGCCCGATGATATATTCCTCGCCCGGCTGCTCATTGGCGGCGACGAACGCCGCGGGGGGCAGCTGGGGCCGGGTGCCCGTGGTGCAGGACGATGCCAGCGCGGCGATCGAAACCAGGCTGATGGACGTCATCGAACGCTTCACGGATCGCTTCCTCCTGATACGCACATGGCCGACCGCAACGCAGCGGTAGGACGCGGGATCAGGCTCCGCTATGCGAGAAAGAGGTTAAATTACGGTTCAGCGTTCCCGGTTGGGACATCCGCCGCGCCGGCCGCACCGGCCAGGATTTCCGCGGCCGGCGGGTGGCCCAGAAACGCCGCGGGGCTGGCGGTCGCGCCATAGGCGCCGGCCAGGAAGATGGCGATCACATCGCCCGGCACCGCGGGGGGCAGCGCGACGCGATCGCCGAGCCGGTCGAGCGGGGTGCACAGGCAGCCGACGACCGACACGGTTTCCGCCGCCGCGGCGCGCATCCGGTCGGCGATCGCGATCGGATAGTTCCGTCGCACCACGGTGCCGAAATTGCCGCTCGCGGCGAGCTGGTGGTGCAGCCCGCCGTCGACCACCAGGAACGTCTCGCCCCGGCTTTCCTTGCGGTCGATGACGCGCGTCAGATAGACGCCCGCCTCTGCCACCAGCCAGCGGCCAAGCTCGATTGCGAAGCGCGATGACGTCAGCGCGGCCGGCCGTCCGGCGAGAGCGCGGGCCAGCGCGTCGCCCACCCGGCCGATCGCCAGCGGCGCGTCGCCATGCGCGTAGGGCACGCCGAAGCCGCCGCCCAGGTTGACCAGCGGCGGCGCCGCACCCGCCGCGCCGGCCAGCCGCGCGGCAAGCGCGATCGTCTGCGCCTGCATCTCGACGATCGCATCGGCGTCGAGCGCCTGCGAGCCGGCATAGACGTGGAAGCCGCGCCAGTCGGCCCCTTCGGCGATCAGCTGGCGGACGAGCGCCGGCACGCGATCGGCGTCGACGCCGAAGGGCGAGGCGCGCCCGCCCATCCGCATGCCCGATCCGCGCAGCTCGAAATCGGGATTGACCCGCACCGCCAGCCGGGGCGCGACCCCGACGCGGCCCGCGATCGCCAGTGCGCGCGCCGCCTCGCCTTCGGATTCGAGGTTGAGCGTCACGCCGGCGGCGATCGCGGCCGCGATCTCGTCATCGCGCTTGCCCGGCCCGGCAAAGCTGATCGCGCTCGCCGGCATGACCGCGAGCGCGCGTGCCATCTCGCCCCCGGAGGCGACGTCGAGACCGTCGACCCGCGGTGCGATCGCGTCGAGCAGCGGCCCGAACGGGTTCGCCTTGATCGCATAATGCACGTCCAGCCCCGCAGGCATCGCCGCACGAAGCGCCGCGATCCGCGCTTCGATCACGGCGAAATCATACACGAAGCAGGGCGTGCCGGCTTCAGCGGCCCAGGCCGTCGCGGCACGACCGCCCAGCGTCAGCACGTCGCCATCCGCGAATTCCGGCGGAACCGGCCCCATCGGCTTCATGACGTCACCTCCCCCGATCGCCCCGTCTTCAATGCCACGCGGTCGATCTTGCCATTGGCGTTGCGCGGCAGGGCGTTGCGCCATTCATATTGCCGTGGCTGCATGAACATCGGCAGCTCGCGCGCCAGCCTTGCGCGCAGTCGCGCCTCCGCCTCGGCCGGATCGCCGTCGGCGCGCGCGATCACGCGGATCGCCTGGCCTAGCCGGTCGTCGGGTTCGCCCAGCGCCACCGCCTCGACCGCCTCCCCGCCGGCCAGCACCGCCTCCTCGATCTCGGTCGGGCTGACGCGGTTGCCGGCGGTCTTGATCATCTCGTCGTCGCGGCCGACGAAACGCAGCAGCCCGTCCGCGGTCTCGACCACCGTGTCGCCAGACCATACCGCGATGCCCCCCGACGCCGCGAAATCGGGCGCGGGGCGAAAGCGCGCCGCCGTCCGCTCGGGGTCGCGCCAATAGCCCTTGGCGACCAGCGGCCCGGCATGGACCAGCTCGCCCGGCGTGCCCGGTGCCGCGCGGGTGCCGTCGGCGCGCACCACCATCACCTCCGCAAAGGGGATGGCGCGACCGATCGATTGGGGATGCGCGTCGATCTGGTCGGGCGCGAGATAGGTCGACCGGAACGCCTCGGTCAGCCCGTACATCGGATAGAGGTCAGCCGCCGGAAAGCGCGCACGCAGCCGCCGGACCAGCGCCGGGGTGAGCGCCCCGCCCGAATTGGTCAGCCGCCCGAGCTGCGTCGCGGCCGCCGCCGGCCACTCGGCATCGAGCAGCTGTACCCATAGCGGCGGGACCCCGGCCAGCGTCGTGATCGCGTGCACCGCCACCGCCTTGATGACGTCACGCGCGGTCAGATAGTCGAGCGGCACCACCCGCGCGCCCGCCGCCCAGCTGCTCAGCAGCTGGCTCTGGCCATAGTCGAAGCTCAGCGGCAGCACGCCGAGCACGCGATCCTCGGGCACGAGCTTCAGATAGTGGGCGACACTGATCGCGCCGAGCCACAGATTGGCGTGGCTCAGCATCACCCCCTTGGCGCGGCCGGTCGATCCCGACGTGTACATCAGCGCGACCAGCGCGTCCGGATCGGCCGCCGACGGCGGCAGCGCATCGCCATCGGTTGCCAGCGCCGCCTCGGCCTCGCCCTCGCTCGCGACCCGGCATTCCGCGGGCACGTCGCCGGCCTCAAGCGCCGCCAGCCGGCTGTCCTGCGTCACCAGCATCGCTGCGCCGCCGTCGGCCAGGATATGCGCGACCTGCGCGCGCTTGAGCACCGGATTGACGGGCACGTGGACCAGGCCCGCGCGGGCCGCCGCCAGCGGCATCAGGCATGCAACGCGGTGCTTGGGGAGCCAGGTCGCGACCCGCGCGCCGGCCGCGAGCCCCTGCCCCGCCAGCCAGTGGGCGAGCCGCCCTACCCCCTGCTCCAGCCCGGCAAAATCGAGCGACCCGGCACGGTCGACCAGCGCGACATCGCCCGCCGCACCGCGCAGCGTGAGATGGTCGATCGGACGGGGAACGGGGTCGAGCGCGATCGTCATGCGCTGCCGCTTCTGGACCGGGCACGGCGGCGCGGCAAGCGCGCGGTGCTTGGCAAGCCGCGATCGGACGATTAGTGCGCGCGGTCAGGTTGCTTGGGAGGGCGGCGGACTTGGCGTCGGGACGAACGATCGATGTGGATACCCAGCTTCGCGCCATCCTGCGCGACGTGCTTGGGCTGAGCGCGGACCGTGCGGCGGCGTTCGGGGCCGAAACCCCGCTGTTCGGCGCGCTGCCCGAACTCGATTCGATGGCGGTCGCCGGCGTGCTGACCGAAATCGAGGACCGGCTGGGCATCATCATCGACGATGAGGATGTCGACGGCGATACGCTGGAGACCTTTGGATCGCTGACCCGCTTCGCGCTCGCCAAGGTCACGGGGTGATCGACCATTATGACTGGGCCGGCGGGCGCGAGGCGATGTTGCGCTTCGGCCCCGCCGACGGCCCGGTCGTGATTGCGGCGCTGCCGCTGTTCGAGGAAGCCAATCGCACCCGCACCTTCACGGTCACGGTCCTGCGTGCACTTGCCGGGCACGGCATTGCGAGCGTCCTGCCCGATATGCCGGGACAGGGCGAAAGCGCGGCCGATATCGCCGACCTGACGCTGCGCGATCTGGTGACGGCAATGGCGGCGGCGACCGGGCGGCTGGCCGGGGAAGCACGGCGGACCTACGCGCTCGGCATCCGCAGCGGCGCGCTGCTCGATGTCCGCGCGAGTCACCACGGCCGCTGGCACCTGAGCCCGCAGGCGGGACGCGAGGTCCTTCGCGACCTCTACCGGCTGTGGCTGGCCGGCGGGGGCAAGGGCAGTGTCGACGACATGGCGTTCCGCGACGATCGGGTGGAGATTGCCGGAACCGTCGTTTCAAGGAACCTTCTCCGCGGGTTCGACGCGGCCGAGGCCTTTGCCGAACCGGGCATCCCGCGGCGGATCGCACGGCTGGCCAGCGACCCGGGGGATGCCGACGTCAAATTCGATGGCGCGCCCCTCTGGCGGCGCGCAGAGCCAGGCAATGACCCGGCATTGGCGGCACAGATCGCCGCCGACGTCGCGGCATGGGTGCGGCAATGCGAAGGGTGATCGCGTTTCCCTGTGTGGGCGAAACGCTGCTGGGAACGATCGATACGCCGATTGCGGCGGCAAGCTCCACCGGCCTGCTGATCGTGTCGGGTGGAAATGAAATCCGCGCCGGCGCGCATCGTGGAATGGCGGCGCTGGCTGCTGCGCTCGCAGCCGCGGGACATCCGGTGATGCGCTACGATCGACGCGGCATCGGCGATTCGAGCGGCGAAAACGCGGGTTTCGCCGGCAGTGCGCCCGACCTCGCCGCCGCCGTCGCCGCCTTTCGTCGTGAAACACCCGATGTCGCGCGGATCGTCGGCTTCGGCAATTGCGATGCTGCGACGGCGCTCGCGCTGTTTCATCGCCAGGCCGGGCTGGACGCGCTCGTGCTTGCCAACCCGTGGATCGGCGACGATGGCGACGCGCTTCCCGCACGCGCGGCGATCCGCGCGCGCTATGCGCAACGGCTGCGCGATCCCGAAACGTGGCGTAGGGCGCTCCGGGGTGAACTAAACTTTGATAAATCTATCAAGGGTATAGGGAAGTTAATTCAAACGAAATCTAGGACTTCACCGCACCTGGCTGCGCTGGCGGATGCGCTGGGCAACGCGGAAGTTCCTGTCACGATCCTGCTCGCCAGCGGCGACAACACCGCGATCGCCTTTGCCGATGCATGGCGCGGCAGCCGCTTCGCGCGCGCGCGTGCGCGAACCCCGGTACGACGCTGCGACACCGCGAGCCACAGCTTCGCCCGCGCCAACGACAAGGCGTGGCTCGCCGCGCAGCTGATCGACCTGCTGAGGGCTTGAGGCCGACCTATTCGGCGGCTTCGGCGATCGCCTCGAAATCCGCTTCGGCCAGGAAGCGTTCGGCGTCGAGCGCGGCCATGCAGCCGGTACCCGCCGCGGTGATCGCCTGGCGATACACCTTGTCCATCACGTCGCCGCACGCAAACACGCCCTCGACGCTCGTGCGCGTCGTTCCCGGCGTCACGCGGATATAGCCGTCATCGTCGAGGTCGAGATGACCGCGAAACAGCTCGGTCGCGGGATGGTGACCGATCGCGACAAAGCCGCCGTCGACGTCGATCGTCGACAATTCGCCCGTGCGGGTGTCGCGCAATTCGATGCCGACCAGGCCCTTCAGCCCGCCGCCGTCGATGAAACGCTCGACGCCCTTGTTCCAGAGTATCTTGATCTTCTCGTTGGCGAACAGGCGCTGCTGCAGGATCTTCTCGGCACGCAGCGTGTCGCGCCGGTGGATCAACGTCACGTCATGGCTGTGGTTGGTCAAATACAGCGCCTCCTCGACCGCGGTGTTGCCGCCGCCGATCACCGCCACCTTCTTGCCGCGATAAAAGAAGCCGTCGCAGGTGGCGCAGGCGCTGACCCCCTTGCCCTTCAGCAATTCCTCGCTCTCAAGCCCCAGCCACTTGGCCTGGGCCCCCGTCGCGATCACCAGCACGTCGCCCGAATAGATGGTGCCGCCATCGCCCTTCAGCCGGAACGGGCGCTGCGACAAATCAATCTCCACGATGGTGTCGTACATCATCTGCGCGCCGACATGCTCGGCCTGCGCCTGCATCTCCTCCATCAGCCAGGGACCCTGGATGACGTTGCGGAAGCCCGGATAATTCTCGACATCGGTGGTGGTGGTCAGCTGCCCGCCCGGCTGGATGCCCTGCACCACGATCGGTGCCATGCCGGCGCGCGCGCCATAGATGGCGGCCGACAGGCCCGCCGGGCCGGAGCCGAGGATGAGCATACGGGTCGAATGGGTGGCGGTCATGGCAAATCCAGCAGTTGGCGGTGCCGCATCTAGGGGGACGGCACCGCCAAAGGCAATATCGGGATCCGGCCCTTTCGCTGCGATCAAGCTTTTCTGTATCGGTCGAAAGCCCGGCCAGCTCGGCGCGTGGCCACGGGTCAACCCCGATCAGATCATGCGCACGTCGGCCAGCGCCTTTGGCGGCGGGTTCATCCACGCATGGCAGGGGCCGGTATCGACGTTGCTGCCGACCTCGCCGCCATAGAATTTACGGATGCGCCACGCATGACTGCGGCACACCTCGATCCGGTAATCATAGCAGCTCGCCATCGCGCCGCCGCGGTTCCAGTCGAGCACGAGTCCGGTCGCGGTCACCGTCACCTCGCGATAGGTCACCCCGCGGTCGATCACGACGTTGGTGATCTGGTGCCGCCATTTGCCGCCGCCCATTTCCCAGACCATGCCGGGGATCAGGCGAAATTCGTCCATCGAGGTCAGCCGCGTGCCGTCGCTCAGTTCGAACACGGCATCGTGCGTGAACAGCTCGGCAAAGGCAGCGCCCTGATTATGGTCGATATACTGGCAATACCGGCTCAGCAGCTCGCGGACATCCAGCCGGGCCTGATGATCGATCGTCGAAACACAGCTCATGCGCTCTCCCCAATCGTCGGGGCGGCGATGCCTGTTCTGTTATCCTGCCGCGCCCGGGTGGTGTCGCCGGATCGCCGGCACCTGCGCACGATAGTTTCGCATTTGTCGACGGAAAGCAACCGGCAGTTTCAATTCCCGCGCGCTGCACGAAAATAGGCGATACTGCCGCGCCGACGCGACGCGCCGCGCGCGCCGGCGCACAATGGGTCGGCGCGCCCGGCTCAGGCGGCGCCGCCCGCCTTTTCCTTCTTGGCATAGACGCGAACGGGTTCCTTGCGGCCATCCACGACGTCCTTGTCGACGATCACCTCGTCCACCCCGTCCATGCTGGGCAGGTCGAACATGGTGTCGAGCAGGATACCTTCCAGGATCGAACGCAGCCCGCGCGCGCCGGTCTTGCGCTCGATCGCGCGCTTGGCGATCGCCACCAGCGCATCGTCGGTGAAGCCCAGATTGACCGTCTCCATGTCGAACAGCTTCTGATACTGCTTGACCAGCGCGTTCTTGGGTTCGGTCAGGATCTTGACCAGCGCGTCGATGTCGAGGTCCTCGAGCGTCGCGATCACCGGC
Organism: Sphingomonas sp. SFZ2018-12; assembly: GCF_022496715.1. NCBI lineage: Bacteria > Pseudomonadati > Pseudomonadota > Alphaproteobacteria > Sphingomonadales > Sphingomonadaceae > Sphingomonas > Sphingomonas sp. SFZ2018-12. Next base: position 841,898 of record NZ_WTFM01000001.1, on the reverse strand, counting down.
AGGCGGCCGACAAATTCCGGAATCAGCCCGAACTTCAGCAGATCCTCGGGCTCGGTCTGGCGCAGCACCTCGCCGGTGCGGCGTTCCTCGGGCGCGGCGACATAGGCGCCGAAGCCGATCGACTTGCCCTGCAGGCGGTCGCCGATAATCTTTTCAAGGCCGCTGAACGCGCCCCCGCAGATGAACAGGATGTTCGTCGTGTCGACCTGCAGGAACTCCTGCTGCGGGTGCTTGCGCCCGCCCTGGGGCGGCACGCTGGCGGTCGTCCCCTCCATCAGCTTCAGCAGCGCCTGCTGCACGCCCTCACCCGACACGTCGCGGGTGATCGAAGGATTTTCGGCCTTGCGGCTGATCTTGTCGATCTCGTCGATATAGACGATGCCGCGCTGGGCACGCTCGACATTGTAATCCGACGCCTGGAGCAGCTTGAGGATGATGTTCTCGACATCCTCGCCGACATAGCCCGCCTCGGTCAGCGTCGTCGCATCCGCCATGGTGAAGGGCACGTCCAGAATGCGCGCCAGCGTCTGCGCGAGCAGCGTCTTGCCGCACCCGGTCGGACCGACCAGCAGGATGTTCGACTTGCTGAGCTCGACGTCAGCGCCCTTGGCGCCATGGTTGAGCCGCTTGTAGTGATTGTGAACCGCGACCGACAGCACGCGCTTGGCGCGCTTCTGACCGATCACATAATCGTCGAGTACGTCGCAGATTTCCTGCGGGCTCGGCACGCCGCCGTCCTTTTTGGAAATCAGCGCCGACTTGGTTTCCTCGCGGATGATGTCGTTGCACAGTTCGACGCATTCATCGCAGATGAAGACGGTCGGCCCCGCAATCAGCTTGCGCACCTCGTGCTGCGACTTGCCGCAGAACGAGCAATACAGCGTGCTCTTGGAGTCGCCACCGCTCAACTTGGTCATCTAATCCATCCTTGGCACCCGAAGGCGCGATCATCCACCCGCCAGTCTACACGCGGGGGCTAAACGGGCAATCATCAAAATCCGGTGGGCGACGATGCTTAACCAGACCCCGTCCCGTTCGAGGTCACGGCCGTGCCGGCGAATGCCGGCACCGCCCGCCGGACCGTCAGCTCAACTCGCGCTCGGCGCGCCTTCCTCGGCGGGCTGCGGGCGCCGGTCATAGACCTCATCCACCAGCCCGAACACCTTGGCCTCGTCCGCTTCCAGGAAGGTATCGCGATCCATCGCCGCCTCGATCCTCTCGATCGGCTGGCCGGTATATTTGGCGTAGAGGTCGTTCATCCGCCGACGAATGCGCAGGATTTCCTTGGCCTGGATCTCGATGTCCGACGCCATGCCCTGCGCGCCGCCCGACGGCTGGTGCACCATGATCCGCGCGTTGGACAGCGCAACCCGCATCCCCGGCTCGCCGCTGGCCAGCAGGAAGCTGCCCATCGATGCCGCCTGGCCGATGCACACAGTGCCCACGCGCGGCCGGATGTATTTCATCGTGTCGTGGATCGCCATGCCGGCCGTCACGACCCCGCCGGGCGAATTGATGTACATCCAGATGTCCTTTTTCGGGTTCTCCGATTCCAGGAACAAAAGCTGCGCGACGATGAGCGAGGCCATCTGGTCCTCAACCCCGCCGGTGACGAACACGATGCGTTCGCGCAACAGGCGCGAGAAGATGTCGAAGCTGCGCTCGCCGCGGCTCGACTGTTCGATGACGATGGGAACCAGGGCGCTCATGGGGTCGTGAAAGTCGTTCATAAAATCCCGCTCAGGTGGTGCAGTCGCCTACATCGGCGCTCGCGACGGCCGGCGCAAGGGGGCGCGCGCCCGGCGCGGCACTGCCCGGCGCGGCATGGGCGAGATACGCCAATCTGCGTACCTCGCGCCGGCCGCGTACGACGGTGTCGAGGATCAGCCCGGCAAAGAAGCTGAGGAACGCCAGGATCATCAGCCCCGTCGCCAGGATGGCGGTCGGAAAACGCGGCACTTCGCCCGTCTGGAAAAAGGTGATGAACAACGGGATTGCGAGCAGGATGGCCGCCAACGCCAGCAGCGCGCCGAAGCCGCCGAAAAACCACAGGGGTCGCTCGATCCGGTACAGGGTCGTGATCGTGCGCAGGATGCGAAGGCCGTCGCGATAGGTGCTGAGCTTCGACTGCGACCCTTCGGGCCGGGCGAAATAGGCGGTCGGCACTTCGCCCACCGGCATCTTGAGCTCGAGCGCGTGGACGCTGATCTCGGTCTCGATCTCGAATCCCGCCGACAGCACCGGGAAGCTTTTCACGAAGCGGCGCGAAAAGACGCGATAGCCCGAGAAGATGTCGGTGAAGCTGCGCCCGAACAGGCGCGCCAAAATGCCGGTCATCATCCGGTTGCCGAGCACATGGCCGCGGCGATAGGCGTCGGCGTGGTCGCTGATCCGCGCGCCGACCACCATATCAAGCTGTTCGTCGACCAGCCGATGCACCATCGCCGGCGCCGCCGCGGAGTCATAGGTCGCGTCGCCGTCCGCCATCACATAGATGTCGGCATCGACGTCGGCGAACATGCGGCGGACGACATTGCCCTTTCCCTGCATCCGTTCGGTGCGGACCACCGCGCCGGCCGCGCGGGCGACCTCCACCGTGCGATCGGCGGAGTTGTTGTCATAGACATAGATCGCCGCATCGGGCAGCGCGCGGCGGAACCCGGCGATGGTCTGCGCGATCGCCGCTTCCTCATTGTAGCAAGGCAGGATCACCGCGATACGCGGCGCGGCGGCGGTCATGGCGTGCGCGTCTTCATGTCGACACCCGCATAGCCGATCGGCGCGAAAAGCGGGTTAACGTATCGCCGGCGACGGTGCGGGTTAACGCATCGCCGGCGACGGTGCCGGGGGTGGCGGGCGACACCCCTCCCCCGGCTCCGCCGCGGCGCGAACGCCGGATCAGGCGTCGGCCTTCTTCTTGGCGGCCGGCTTCTTCTTGGGCGCGGCATCGGCGTCGCCTGCCGGGGCTTCAGCGGCAGCCTTCTTCTTCGGCGCAGACTTTTTCGGCGCGTCCGCGCTGACTTCGGCCGCGTCTTCCGCTTTCTTGGCCGCCGCCTTCTTCGCCGCGGGCTTGGCCGCGTCCTCGGCGGGTGCGGCGTCCGCCTTCTTGGCGGTGGCCTTCTTCTTCACCGGCTCGTGGTCGTGATCATGGTCATGGTCGCAATCGGGGCCATGGACATGCGGGATCGCGCCTTCCTCGCTCTCGATCGCGGCTTCCAGCTCCTCGCGCGTCACCTCACGCTCGGCGATCTCGGCCTTGCCGAACAGGAAGTCGACGACCTTGTCCTCATAGAGCGGCGCGCGCAGCTGGGCGGCGGCCATCGGCTCCTGGCGGACATATTCGATGAACCGCTCGCGGTCCTTCTGGTTGTACTGCTGCGCGGCCTGCATGATGAGCTGGTTCATCTCGGCCTGGGTGACCTCGACACCATTGGCCTGGCCGATTTCGGAAAGCAGCAGGCCCAGGCGCACGCGGCGCACCGCGATCGCGCGATAATCTTCCTTCTCGCGCTCCAGCTCGGCCATCGCCGCATCCTTGTCGGCTTCCTGCTCGGCTTCGCGGACAAGCTGCTGCCAGATCTGGTCGAACTCGGCATCGACCATCGACGGCGGCACGTCGAAATCATGCGACGCGGCGAGCTGGTCGAGCAGCTTGCGCTTCATGTGGGTGCGGGTCAGGCCGTTCAGCTCCTGCTCGATCTGGCCCTTCAGCAACCCGCGAAGCTGCTCAAGGCTCTCGAGGCCAAGCGACTTGGCGAAATCGTCGTCGATCTTCGTCTCGCCCGCCACGCGCACGTCGGTGATCTTCAGCGCGAACTCGGCCGGCTTGCCCGCCAGCTCCTTCGCGCCGTAATCGTCGGGGAAGGTGACCTGAATGGTCTTTTCCTCGCCCTTGGTCACGCCGACCAGCTGGTCCTCGAAACCGGGGATCAGGCGACCCGAGCCGATTTCGATCGACATGTCGGTGCCGGTGCCGCCTTCAAACGCGACGCCGTCGACCGACCCGACAAAGTCCATGACGACCAGGTCGCCGGTCGCGGCCTTGTGCCCCTCCGGCGCATCGTCGAACCGCTTCTGGCTGCCGGCGATCTGCGCGAGCTGTTCGTCGACCTGCGCTTCGGGTGCGGGAACGACCAGGCGTTCCAGCTTGATGCCCTCGATCGACGGGGTCGGCACGTCGGGCAGCACCTCCAGCTCGACCTTGATCTCGGCGTCCTTGCCGGGGGCGTATTCGCCCGCGAGCGACACCGACGGCGACATCGCCGGGCGCAGCTTGTTGCTGGCGATCAGCGCCTGGATGCCTTCCTGGATGCTGGTGTTGAGCGCGTCGGCGGCGATCGCCTCGCCGTGCATCTTGCGGACCAGGTTGGCCGGCACCTTGCCGGGGCGGAAGCCGGGCATCCGCACCTGCGGCGCCACGCGCTTCACCTCGGCGTCGACGCGGGCGTCGATGTCGGCGGCGGTGATGGTCAGCGTGTAGGCGCGCTTCAGGCCTTCGTTCAACGTCTCGACAGTCTGCATTCTTCGGCTTTCGCTTTCAGGATTTCTAAAGAACGATGTCCAGCTTGGCGCATGGCGAAGCTGGTGCGGGCGAAGGGAGTCGAACCCCCACATCTTTCGATACTGGAACCTAAATCCAGCGCGTCTACCAGTTCCGCCACGCCCGCAGGGGACACCGCCGGTCGGCGGGTCCTATACCAGCGATCGGCGGGGGGGCAAGGACTTCGCGTCGCGATCGCCGCCAGCGTGCATCCGAAGATGGCACTCCGGCCCGCTTACCGCGTTGACCCCCTTGAACCGCCGAAGGAGCCCGCCATGCCCGTCGAACCGCCGATCCCGCCCTCGCCCGCGCCTGCCCCGGGCGAGATCCCGCCGCCCGCCAGCCCGGACCCGACCCCGCCGCCGCCCGGCTTTCCCGGCCCGCCCGACCCGGGCCAGCCCGACCCGCCGCCGCCCGAGATTCGTCCGCCCAGCCCCGACATCGATGTGCCCGATCCTGCGCCGACGATTCCAGGCCCGGCACCGGGCCAGCCGATCGCCTAGCGCGCGGGCGCGCTGACCGGCGTCGCAAGGCGCACCGCGCGGATGATCCGCACCGGATCGCCGGGCATCTCGCCCTTGAATGCGCCGCGGCTGTTCTTTTCGGGATCGACCGGGGTGTCGAGGATGCGGACCAGCACGTCGCGCCCCTCGACCACGCGGCCGAAGGCGGCATAGCCGAGATTGTCGGCGGGCGCGCCATTGCCGGCGTCGAGCCCGCGTCGCTGGTCGCCGACCATGATCGTGAACTCGCCCCGCGCCGTGCCCGGCTCCAGCCGCGCGACCGACAGCACGCCGTCGGTGTGGCTGAGGCCCGTCTGCGTCGTCGGCTCATGTTTGATCGGCGGCAGCACGCGTTTGGGGTCGCCCTGCGGCCCGAACTGGACGAAGCCGAACTGCTCCTGAACCTTGACGACGCGATAGAAAACGACGCCGTCCAGCCGCTTCTGCGCGACATATTTCAGAAAATCGCCCGCCGTGATCGGCGCGTGCACCACGTCCGCCTCGACCGTCATCGTGCCGACGCTGGTTTCGATGAGGACGCGGGGCAAGGGCGCCGCCGGGGGCGTCGGCGCGTCCTGGGCGACCGCGAAGGCACAGCCGAAAAGCGACGCGAACGTGGCGAAGGCGACAAGGGCACGCCGGCGAAGTTGCGGAAGTTGCGGGCTGTGGCGAGTCATTTCCGGGCTCCGGGATCGGGTTAGGCAGAATGTCATGCAAATCGCGGTCCCAAGCCTAGCCACGTCACCGGCTTGAAGGACAGTGCAAAACATCAGCCCACCGCGCAGTCGGCGCAGTGGACCCCGGCACAAGGCCGGGGTGACGGTGAAGGGAGGTTACCAAAGCCCGTCCGTCACGCCGGACTTGTTCCGGCATCCACCGGGCAGCACGCGCAACCCTTCAACCTTCGCAAGCGACCCGAGGGGCCGGGGCTCACGCTCAGCCGTCCAGCGCCTTCTTCAGCAACTCATTCACCACCGCGGGATTGGCCTTTCCGGCCATCGCCTTCATCGTCTGGCCGACGAAGAAGCCGAACAATTTGTCCTTGCCGCCGCGATATTCGGCGACCTTGTCGGCATTGGCGGCCATCACCTTGGCGATTTCCGCCTCGATCGCGCCCGTGTCGCTGGTCTGCTTGAGGCCACGCTCCTCGACGATCGCACCCGCCCCCTGCCCGGTTTCGAGCATGAGCTCGAACACCTGTTTGCCGAGCGTGTTGGAGAGCGTGCCATCAGCAATCAGCGCGAGCAATTCGGCGGCTTGTGAGGGGCTTACCGGACTTTCCTCAATATCCTTGCCAAGCCGGTTGAGGGCACCGAACAGCTCGGCGCCGACCCAGTTCGCGGCCTGAACCGGCTTGGCCCCGGCATCGAGCAGCGCGTCGAACCAGCGAGCGGTCTCGACATCGGCGGTCAGCACCGCGGCGTTGTAGGGGGTGATGCCCAGCCCTTCGTAGCGCGCGCGCTTGGCGTCGGGCAGTTCGGGCAGGGACGCGCGGCATTCCGCGATGAACGCATCGTCGAGTTCGAGCGGCAGCAGGTCGGGATCGGGGAAATAGCGATAGTCGTGCGCGTCCTCCTTCGACCGCATCGACCGGGTCGTGCCCTTGTCGGGATCGAACAGCCGGGTCTCCTGGACGATCGTGCCGCCCGATTCGAGCACGTCGACCTGGCGGCGCGCCTCATGCTCGATCGCCTGCATGACGAAGCGGACCGAATTGACGTTCTTCGTCTCGGTGCGCGTGCCCAGCGGATCGCCGGGCTTGCGCACGCTGACATTGACGTCGGCGCGCATCGATCCTTGGTCCATATTGCCGTCGCACGAGCCGACATAGCGCAGGATCGAGCGGAGCTTGGAAAGATAGGCGCCCGCCTCCGCTGGCGACGCCATGTCGGGGCGGCTGACGATTTCCATCAGCGCGACGCCTGAGCGGTTGAGGTCGACATAGGAACGGGTCGGATGCTGATCGTGCATCAGCTTGCCCGCATCCTGCTCGACATGGATGCGCTCGATGCAGATGCGCTTGGGCGCGGCAATCCCGGCCTTTTCATCCGCGTCGATGGTCAGCGCACCCTCGCCCACCAGCGGGTGATAGAGCTGGCTGATCTGATATCCCTGGGGCAGATCGGCGTAGAAATAGTTCTTGCGGTCGAAGCGCGACCATTTGTTGATCTGCGCATCGATGGCGAGGCCGGTGCGCACCGCCTGGCGGATGCATTCGCGATTGGGCACCGGCAGCATCCCGGGCATTGCGGCGTCGATCAGCGACACCTGCGTGTTCGGTTCCGCCCCGAAATCGGTGGCCGCGCCGGAAAACAGCTTGGCCTTGGACGTGACCTGGGCGTGGACCTCCAGCCCGATCACGACTTCCCAGTCGCCGGTCGCGCCGGGGATGCGGTAGGTGGAGGTGGTGGCGGTCTCGGTCATGGCTGGGTCTCTGGGGTGATGAGGGTCAATTCGGGGAAATAGCTGCGGTAAAAGCGTGGGTCACGGGTCAAGATCGACGCACCTAATACCGTGGCGTGGCCGCCGATAAAGAAATCAGGCAGGACCGCACCGGATTTCACCGATTTTTCGCGACGTCGCGCCCGATAAAGATCGAAAGCGCGGCCCGCAGCGAAGGCGGCTTCGGGCGTCAGATCGAGGATTTCGGCACCGATCCGCCCGATACGGTCGTGAAACATCGCCAGCGAGTGCATGCGCGGTGCGACTTCGGCGACGATGATGGCGTTGATCCCAATGCCATCGGCCGCGGCTGTGATGCTGAGCGTGCCCGCGGACCAGTGATGCCAAGGTTGATTGGCATCGAACACGTCGATCAGGACATTCGAGTCGACAAGGATCACGGCTCCCAATCGCCACGGATTTCGCGCATATATTCGTCCGTCGTCATGCCGCCCAGGTCGATACTGCCACGGACACTTTCGATCGCGGCACGAATGCGCGCGGTGCGCTCCTCGAGCGTTTCGGCTGGCTCCGGATTACCGGGCAGCACAACCGTCTCGCCGCGGTCGTTGATCCCTACCCGTACCGGGCTGTTCGGGATCAGCCCGTTCTTTTCACGAACCTCTTTCGGGATCAGCACCTGACCCTTGCTGGTCATGTTGACCAGCGTCTCATGCTCGATCTTGCTTTGCGCGTTCATGGCTTCAGTCTCCGGTGTTACCAAGGTAACACCTCGCCATCGCCATTACCACCACGCGTCCGGCCGCGCCACGAAGCCCGCGCGCTGCTCGATCGCAAGACCGGCGTTCAGCACGCCCTGTTCGTCGAGCGGCTTGCCGATGATCTGGAGGCCCAGTGGGAGCCCGGCCTCGTCCAGCCCGGCCGGCACGCTCATCGCCGGCAGCCCGGCGAGCGAGGACGGAACGGTGAAGACGTCGTTCAGATACATGGCGATCGGATCGGCGGACTTTTCGCCCAGCGCAAACGCGGCCGAAGGCGCGGTGGGCGTCAGCAGCAGGTCGCACTGTTCCCACACCCGCTCGAAATCGCGGGCGATCAGCGCGCGGACCTTTTGCGCCTGGGTGTAATAGGCGTCGTAGAAGCCGGCCGAGAGCACATAGGTGCCGATCATGATGCGGCGCTTGACCTCATCGCCGAAGCCGGCGGCGCGGGTGGCGGCATACATGTCCTGCAACCCCGCGCCATCGGGCAGGTCGCGCTGGCCATAGCGCACCCCGTCATAACGGGCGAGGTTGGACGACGCCTCCGCCGGCGCGATGATGTAGTAAGCCGGCAGCGCGTAGCGGGTGTGGGGCAGCGAGACCTCGACGATCTCGGCTCCGGCATCGCGGGCATAGGCGATGCCCTGCTGCCACAAGGCGTCGATCGCGGCGGGCATGCCGTCGACGCGATACTCCTTCGGGATGCCGATGCGCTTGCCCGCCAGGCTGGGCGACAGCGCGGCCTCCCAGTCAGGCACGGCGACGTCGAGCGAAGTCGCGTCGCGCGGATCGAACCCTGCCATTTCCCTGAGCAGGATCGCGCAGTCGCGGACATCGCGCGCCATCGGTCCCGCCTGGTCGAGCGAGGAGGCAAAGGCGATGATGCCGAAGCGCGAGCAGCGGCCATAGGTCGGCTTGATCCCCGCAATGCCGGTGAACGCGGCCGGCTGGCGGATCGAGCCGCCGGTGTCGGTGCCGGTGGCGCCGGGGCACAGCCGCGCCGCGATCGCCGCCGAGCTGCCGCCCGACGATCCGCCGGGGGTCAGCGGGGCATTGCCGCCGTCCTTGCGTCGCCAGGGGCTGACCACATTGCCGAACGCGCTGGTTTCGTTGGACGATCCCATCGCGAACTGGTCCATGTTGAGCTTGCCCAGCATGCCCGCGCCGGCATCCCACAATTTCTGGCTGACCGTCGATTCATAGGTCGGCTTGAAACCTTCGAGGATGTGGCTGGCCGCGGTCGAGGTCACGCCCCTGGTGCAGAACAGGTCCTTCATCCCGATCGGCACGCCGGCCAGCGGCTTCAGCACTTCACCGGCTGCGCGCGCGGTATCGGCTTCGCGGGCGGCGGCAAGCGCATGGTCGGGGGTTTCGACGAGGAAGGCGTTGAGCGGCTTGGCCTTGCTGACCTTGACGATGAACTGGTCGGCGACTTCGCGCGCGCTGAAATTGCCCAGGCGGATGCCGTCGCGCAGCGCCGCGATGCCGAGATCGGTGAGGTCGGTCATTCGATCACCTTCGGCACTGCGAAGAAGCCGTGTTCGGCCTGGGGCGCGTTGGCGAGCACCGCGTCGCGGCAATCACCGTCGGTGACGACATCGTCGCGCAGGCGCAGCGTGTTGGGGATGACCGCGGTCATCGGTTCGATGCCGGTGCAGTCGACTTCGCTCAGCTGCTCGATCCAGCCCAGGATGTTGGCGAGTTCGGGCGCGAGGCGCGCGGCTTCATCATCGGTGATCGCGATGCGGGCGAGCCCGGCGACCCGTTTGACGGTGGAGATATCTACGGACATGGCCCGAGCGGCTAGCACCGGCCGCGGGGGCGGCGCAACGCCAAAGCGTCACTCGAACGCGGCACCGACCGGCTGGTCGCCGATGAAGAGCTGGCGGCGCTCGACCCGGCGGACTTCCAGCTGGCCGGCGCGATAGTCGCGGGCAAGACTGCCGGGCGCGGCACCGGCGCCGGCGACGGGGCGGATCGGCGCGACCGCCCAGCCGCCGGAATTGCGTTCCAGCCGCGTCGCGTCGCACGCCGCAATGGTCGCGGGCCCCGAGATGCAGCCGTCGGGGAGGACCAGCGCCTCGCGCGGTGAGACGAACAGCACGGTGCAGCGCGCGGTGTCGAAGCCGCAGTCGCCGATATCGGCCAGGCGATCGCGCAACCCGTCGGGCAGCGCGGTCCCGGCGGGCAGGACTCGCACCCGGCGAGCCATCGACGCGGTGCTCGCGCGACGCTGCGCGTCCTGAGCCGCCGCATAGCGGCTGGTCTGGCCCAGCGCGGCCGCGGCCCGCGCCGACAGCGCCTTGTCGGGTCCCCTGGCCAGCAGTTCGAGCGCACGACGGCCCGGCCCGCCGAAGTCGAAGCGCAGCGCCGTCCAGTCGAACCTTTCGGCGCTCACGCGGCCCGACTCGAGCCGGGCGACCTGATCGCGCGCGGCGATCGCGTTGAACCCGGCCAGCGGGGTCGCGAGCAGCAGCGCGAACAGCGCAGTGCCGATCGCCAGGCGCAGATTGGCGCGGCGCAGCGCCGCCATCCACGCCGTGCGCGCGCGGACCAGCGTCACCAGATAGGCAAGGCCGTACGCACTGGCGAGCGCGGCGAAGCTGATCGCCCACAGCCGGTCGGGCGTGATGCCATATTGATGGACGCGCAGGCCGATCGCGAAGGCCGCGAGCAGCGCCAGCGGCAGCATGACGATGCCGAGCGCGATCGCGCCGAACCGCAGCGCCCGGTTGCGCGCTTCCTCCTCCGGCGCGTTGCCGATCACCGCATCGACCAGCACCAGCGCCGCGACCGCGCAGGCAAGCAGCAAGGTTGCCGCCGATCCCCAGGCTTCCCACAACGCATCGACGCCCGTGAAGGGCAGCGCGCCCAGGAAAATGAGCAACGCCGCGCCCAGCATCGGGGCCAGCACCGCCAGCACGTTGCGCACCACCGCCTGGAGCAGGCGCACCACCCGCTCCTGATCGCGCAACAGCCCCAGCCCCGCGCCGAACGCGCCGCCGACCAGCGCAGCCACGACCGCGTTGTCGCGCAGCCAATCGCGCAGCAGGTCGATGCCGATCAGGTGGAACAGCTCGCTGACCACCAGCAGCAGCAGGAACGCGATGCCGACAAACACCCAGCTGCCGGCGAACAGCACCGCGTTGGTCCAGGCATGATCGTGGACCGACTGGACGGCAATCGACGGCCAGCTGCGCCCCTGCCGCGTGCTCGCCTGAAACAGCGGCGCGGCGATGCCGATCGCCAGCGCCCCGCTGACCATCCGCCAGCCTTCGCTCGCGCTCCAGCTCTCGGTCGGGCCGTTCAATGCGGCGATCAGGCCGGCGATGACGCCGCACCCCAGGCCGAACAGCAATGACGCAACGCCGCGCGGTCGATCGATCGTGAAGCCGATGACAGCGGCAGCAACCACGACAAAGCTGAACCAGCCGATCGCGACGGCACCGGGGTTTTGACCCGAGGCCTCGACGATGCGATGCGCGGTCAGGCCGGTCGCCAGCCCCAACCCGGCGAGCAATGGCGTACGCGCCGGCCATGCCGGCGTCGATTGCGCGGATCGATCGGCTTCGTTCATCCCCGCCGCTCCCTCCTTACCCGATGTGCCGCTGACCAAAGTCGGTCTGGACAGTTGCATGACCAGCAACCATCAGTCGCGCAACCGCAATTGCCCCGGCAGCACCGATGCTGCATTGCACAACGGAGAAGCCGGCTTGGCTCGCAAATTCCTCTACGTGGTCGCCATCCTGATCGTGCTGACGCTCGCCGCCGCCTTTGCCTATCGCCTGTTCGGGGTCCAGCTGACGCGTTTCGCGCTGGTTCCCTCGGCGCGGTTCGAGGCGCTGCCGCGCGTCGAGACCAACGCCTATGCCGATGCCCGCCTGTGGATCGCGCGGCCGGACCAGCCGGGCAATCCGGCCCTGTGGACGCCCGAGGGCTATCGGCCCGCGACCGATGCGCCGGCCGCGGTCTTCTTCATCCACCCGACCTCCTATCTCGACCGCAGCCGCTGGAACGCGCCGCTCGACGACGCGCGCGCCAACGATCTGGCAGCGACGTTCCTGCGCGGCCAGGCGAGCGCGTTCAATGCCGCCGGCGCGATCTGGGCGCCGCGCTATCGCCAGGCGACGTTCGGCGCATTCCTGACCAGCGCGGCGGACGCGCAGGCGGCGCTCGACCTGGCCTATGGCGACATCGACGCGGCGTTCAGCCAGTTCGTGCGCGAAGCCGGTCCCGACCGCCCGATCATCCTGGCCGGGCATAGTCAGGGGGCGCTGCACCTGACCCGCCTGCTCAAGGACCGGGTGGCGGGCACGCCGCTCGCGCGCCGCGTGGTCGCGGCCTATGTCGTCGGCTGGCCGGTGTCGCGCACGACCGACCTGCCGGCGCTGGGGCTTGCCGAATGCCGCCGCGCCGAACAGGCCAACTGCATCCTGTCATGGCAAAGCTTCGGCGAACCGGCCGATCCGTCGCTGATCCTCGACACCTTCGATGCGACGACGGGCTTTGACGGCCAGCCGCGCCGGGGCACGCCGATGATCTGCACCAACCCGATCACGGGAAATGCCGGGGATGCCGCGCCCGCCAACGCCAATCTGGGCACGCTGTTCGCCTCCGACGACCTGAAGAGTGCGACGATCGCGCCGGGGCGCGTGCCCGCGCGCTGCGCCGATCGCGGCGTCCTGCTGATCGGGGAGCCGCCGGAACTGGGCCCCTATGTGCTGCCCGGCAACAATTATCATGTGTTCGATTACAGCCTGTTCTGGGCGAATGTCCGCGCCGATGCCGACCGGCGGCTGAAGGTGTTTGCGCGATGACACCGACGACCGATCGCGCCGCGTTCCTGGCGGCGCTGCCCGACGGGGGCCGGCTGATCGGGCTGGACGTGGGCAGCCGGACGATCGGGACGGCGCTGTGCGACGCGGGCTGGAGCTTCGCCAGCCCCGCCGAGCTGATCCGCCGGACCAAGTACACCGCCGACCAGGCGGCGATTGCGCGGATCATCGCCGCACAGTCGGTCAAGGGCATCGTCATCGGCCTGCCGCTCAACCTGGACGGCAGCGAATCGCCGCGCAGCCAGTCGACGCGGGCGTTCGCGCGCAACCTCGCCGCGCTTGGCCTTCCCATCCTGCTGTGGGACGAACGCTGGTCGACGGTCGCGGTCGAGCGCGCGATGATCGAACAGGACATGAGCCGCGCCAAGCGCGCCGAGCGCGTCGACAACCACGCCGCCGCCTATATCCTGCAGGGTGCGATCGACGGGCTGGCCAGCGGCTCGCTTGATCGCTGAGGCATGGGGCCCTCGTCGGAATCAAAGCTCGTCACCCCGGCCTCGCGCCGGGGTCCCGCTGCCTGATCCGGCGCAACGAATAGTGGGACCCCGGGTCGAGCCCGGGGTGACATCACGCGTGGGGCGGCCGCGGCCGCTTTACTTGCGGGTGCCATCGGCTAGATGACCGCCCTGATGCAGCATTCCGATCATCGCCCCGGCACGGTCCTGAACGGCAGCGCGGCGTTCCCGCACCGGCATCTGACGGGCATCCAGGGTCTGCAGCCGCACGAGATCATGTTCCTGCTCGACGAGGCCGAACAATGGGTTGAGGCGAACCGCGCGCGCGCGGCATCCGACCGGCGGCTCGACGGCATCACCCAGATCAATGCGTTCTTCGAAAACTCGACGCGCACGCTCCTGTCCTTTGAGATCGCGGGCAAGCGGCTGGGCGCCGACGTCGTCAACATGCACGCCGCGCAGTCGAGCGTGAAGAAGGGCGAGACGCTGATCGACACCGCGGTCACGCTCAACGCGATGCGCGCCGACGTGATCGTCATCCGCCACGGCAGTTCGGGCGCGGTGCAGCTGATCGCGGACAAGGTCGACTGCCCCGTGCTCAACGCCGGCGACGGCTGGCACGAACATCCGACCCAGGCGCTGCTCGATGCGCTGACCATCCGGCGGCGCAAGGGATCGATCGCGGGACAGCGCGTCGTCATCTGCGGCGATATCCGCCACAGCCGCGTCGCGCGCTCCAACATCCTGGCGCTGACCGCGCTCGCCGCCGACGTCCATGTCGTCGCGCCGTCGACGCTGATGCCTGAGGGAGTGGCGCGCATGGGAGTGACGGCGCACCATGATTTCGACGCCGCGCTCGACGGGGCGGACGTGGTGATGATGCTGCGCCTGCAGAACGAGCGGATGAACGGCGGGTTCGTGCCGTCGACGCGCGAGTTCCATTTCCGCTACGGCCTGACCCCGGCACGGCTGGCGCGCGCGCGGCCCGATGCGCTGGTCATGCATCCGGGTCCGATGAACCGCGGGGTCGAGATCGATTCGAGCGTCGCCGACGACGCATCGCGATCGGCGATCACCCAGCAGGTCGAAATGGGGGTGGCGGTGCGCATGGCGTGCCTGGACGTGCTGACCCGCCGCGCGCGCGGCGTGGAGGGCTGGGCATGAGCGCGGTTCGCTTTACGAATGCCACACTGGTTTGTCCCGACGGCGGGGTGCACGCGGGTGAGCTGGTAGTCCAGGAAGACATGATCCTGAAGACCCCGTTCGTTTCGAGCCCTTCGACTGCCCGCAGGGCGGGCGCTCAGGATAAACTTCCGCCGGAGGCGGAAGTCGAGAAACGTATGCCCGGCTCAGGTTTCTCGACTTCGCTCGAAACCAACGGCTCTTTTGAGGCTGGAAAGGCTGAAGCCGAAACCATCGACTGCCGGGGCAAGCTGCTCGCGCCCGCGATCGTCGATCTGGGCGTGTTCGCGATCGACAAGGCGGCGTTCCGTGCGGGCGGAATCGTGCGCGTCGGCTTGATGCCCGACCAGTCGCCGGTGCTCGACGATCCCGGCATCATCCAGCGCGGCGCGGCGATGGGCAAGCCGGAGATCTGGGTTCACCCGATCGCGGCGGCGACGCGTGGACTGAACGGCACCGACCTCGCCGAAATGGCGATCAATGCGGATGCGGGCGCGCGCGCGGTCGCGACCGGGCGGCGCTGGATCGCGGATGCGGGCGTCATGCGCCGCGTGCTCGGCTATGCCCGCGATGTCGGACTGACCGTGATCGCACATGCCGAGGATGGCGGGCTGGCCGGTGCAGCCGTGGCAACGGCAGGCGAGACGGCGACCCGTCTGGGCCTGCCCGCCGCGCCCGCGATCGCCGAGGCGCTGGCGATCGCCCGCGACCTGATGCTGGCGGAGGAAACCGGGGCGCGCATCCATTTCCGCCAGGTGACGACCGCGCGCGGGTTCGATCTGATCCGCGCGGCACGGGCGCGCGGCATCGCGGTCACCTGTGGCATCACGCCCGCGCATCTGCTGCTTTCCGACATCGCGATGAGCGATTTCCGCACCTTCACGCATCTGTCGCCGCCGCTGCGCGACGAGAGCGACCGGCAGGCGGCGATTGCGGCGCTGGCCGACGGGACGATCGACGTGCTGACATCGGGCCACGACCCGCGCGGGCCGGAGCAGAAGCGGCTGCCATTCGCGGATTCGGCGGAAGGTGCGGCGGGGGCGGAAACGCTACTCGCGCTGGGCCTGGGCTTCGTGCGCGACGGCGTGATCACGATGGAGCGGCTGTTCGCGCTGCTGGCGCGCAATCCCGCGCGCATCCTGGGGCTCGACACCGGCACGCTCGCCCCCGGTGAGCCCGCAGACCTCATTCTGGTCGATCCCGACGCGCCGTGGTTGATCGACGCCGACCAGATGGTCGCCAAGGCAGGCAACACGCCCTTTGACGGCCTGCCCGTCCAGGGTCGCGTGCTCAGGGTAATGAAGGGCGGCGCGTTCGAAGCGCGCGGCTAGCGAAAAGCCAGCGCGCAAGATCGCGACGAGCCGGCGGCTGGCCGGCCCGCCGACACGTCATCCCCGCCTGGCGAGCGCGAAGCCCTTGTGCCAGCTCGCGACCTTTTCGCCGGTGGTGCCGCGCACGAAGCAGCGGTCGCCCCGCGCCCGGATCGTCCGGCACAGCGCGTCGGCATCGCCGCGCGTGAAGCCGCCGACCGACAGGCGATAGAAGCTGGTGCCGTTCAGTTCGACCTGATGTTCATGCGGGGTCAGCTTGCCCAGCGCGGCGTGGCGCCGGTTCATCCGCCGCCACGCATCCTGCGCGACCGCGGCGTTGTCGAACGCGCCGAGCTGAACATAGAAAGTGCCCGAGGCGAAGCTGCGCGGCGCGGCCGGCTTGGCGGCCATCGCGCCGACCGAAAGCACTGGCTTGGCCGGAGCAGCGACGCGCGCGGGGCGGACATTGGCGACGGGCTTGATCGTCTGGACGACCTCCTGGCGCGGCGCGAAGACGATTGCGGGCTGGTCCGAGACCGCAGCCGCAGTGCCGGTTTCGACCGGCGCAGGCTCCGCAACTGGCGCGACCGCAACCGCGACCGGTGCGATGTCGACGGGCGCGGCATCGACCGGCGCCGGCGCTTCGGCAGCGACTTCGTCGGCCGGCATGGTGACGGCCAGTGCGGGTCCGCTCGTCACCAGCGCAAGCTGGACCGGCTGGCCCTGGTCCGCCGCGGGGGTGACGCCGAGCAGCGTCGCGACCTGGTCCGCCGCGGTCTGGGGACGCGCGAAGCTGGCCCATTCGAGCATGCGCTTGTCGAGTTCGCCGGGCAGCACATCGAACGCCGCGACCGCGCGGGCTTCGGCCCAGCGGCCGGCGAGCGCCAGCGACAGCGCGAGATTCTGGCGCACCTTCGCATCGGCGTCGGGCGCGCGCGCGGCTTCGCCCAGAATGGCGATGGCGGTGCCGGGATCGCCGGCGAGCGCGAGCGCCAGGCCCCGGTCGGTCGGCGAGATCAGCGTCGCGTGCGTTTCCAGCGTCGACCGCGCCGCGACCCAGTCGCCGAGCGCGGTCTGCGCAAGCGCGAGGTGCAGCGCGGCGCGCCCGTTGGCGGGATCAAGCTGGACCACGTCGTTGAAGGTCTGCGCCGCCGAGGCAAAGCGCCCGCCCGCCAGATAGGACTGGCCGAGCAGCATGCGATAGGCCGGGTTGGTCGGCACATAGGCGACCGCGCTTTCCGCATGGCGGATGGCCAGGTCGGTCCGGCCCTTGGCCAGCGCCTTTTCGGCCTTTTCCACCGCGACGGCGGCCATCTTCATCCGGGCCTCGGCACTCTGGTCGCTCGCCTGGGCGATGACGCCGATGCCGGTCATCACGCCGACCGGCGCAACCAGGACCAGCGCCGTCAGGGCACTGGAGAACAGCGTACGGGACTTCATGCCTTCCCCCTCGATTTGCGATCCTTGCCGGTGGGCAGTTGGTCGAGCAGCGCGTCCACTTCGGGCAGCGCCGCCAGGAATTGGTCCAGCGCCTCGGTCACCAGCTTCTGCGCCGACGCGCCGCGCACGGCGGAGGCGAGCCGCAGGCGCAGGTGCCGTTCGGCATCGAGGCGCAGCGTGAACGCCGCCTTCGCCTGCTTGGTCACCGTCTCGCGCTTGATGCGCGCGGCGGTGTTGAGCGAGACCGGCCGCAATTCCGGCGTCGGCACCGCGGCAACTTCGGCGGGCATTTCCACCGGCACCGGGCGGGGCGCGAGCGCGCGGTCGAGCGACGCGAATGCGGTTTCGGCAACGACGTCGTCCTCGCCGGCGTCATCGGCTGCGGCGGCGTCGAATTCGGCCTTCAGCGACGCGCGCTGGCGCAGCACCTGGGGCAGCGGCGCGGCTTCCGGATCGACCGGCGGCAGCATGTCGGGGGCAAAGGGCTGCGCGACCGGGGCGGGTTCGCCGCCCATGTCGTTCCAGCCCAGATCCTCGAGCGTGCCGTTGGCAGGAAAGCCGACAAAGCCCTGGGGACGCATGGCCGGGCGCGCCTGCCCCTTGCGGGCAAGGAGGCCGGAGGACAGCGAAGCAGCGGGTTTGGAACTACCGAACATCATCCTGACCCTTTAGCTGACCACGCGCCGGCCGAAGCCGGCGGCCTGACGGACATTGCCGAAGCCCGCGCCATGCGCGACGGGCGCGGCGAACACGGTACGGCGGAAATTCTTTTCGAGCCGGTCGGAGATGTAGCTCCACAGCGCGATCACTTCCTGCGACGACCGGCCATTGGGGTCGATTTCCATGACGGTGCGCCCGTCGATCATCGACGCGGCGAAATCGGTGCGGTGATGAATGGTGACCGGGGCGACGGTACCGTGCTGCGACAGCGCGACGGCGGCTTCCGAGGTGATCTTGGCCTTGGGCGTGGCGGCATTGACCACGAAGATCAGCGGCTTGCCCGCACGCTCGCACAGATCGACGGTCGCGCCGACGGCGCGCAGGTCGTGCGGGCTGGGTCGCGTCGGGATGACGATGAGTTCGGCGACCTGGATCACGCTCTGGATCGCCATGGTGATGGCGGGCGGCGTGTCGATCACCGCCAGGCGAAAGCCCTGCTGGCGCAGCACCTCGAGGTCGGCGGCCAGCCGCGCGACCGTGGTCTGGGCAAAGGCCGGAAATTCGGTCTCGCGCTCGTTCCACCAATCGGACAGCGAACCCTGCGGATCGATGTCGATCAGAACGACGGGCCCCGCCCCGGCCAGCTGGGCCTGAACGGCTAGATGCCCGGAAAGGGTGGTCTTGCCCGATCCCCCCTTTTGCGACGCCATCGCCAAAACTCGCATCGGAACCCCTGATATTGGCTATCCAGATGCTCGCTTGCCATGCGGGATGATAAAAAGCCGTTAATGGCGTTTGCATGCCGCTTACCAATTCTTTGCCAATGCCGGTTTATCCGGAATAAAGGATGCGCGACGGCACGGGAGCGGCAGCGATGAAGCACGGGCGGACGGCGATGCTGGCGACGGCGCTGGTCATATCGGCCATGGTACCGGTCGCCGGACGCGCCCAGGCAGGCGGTCCCGAAGCCGTCAAGGCGGGCGTCGACGCGTGGGAGCGTGGCGACTATTCCGCAGCCGTCCAGGCGTGGCGCCCCCTGGCCGAGGCCGGCGACGCGGACGCGCAGTTCAATCTGGCCCAGGCGTACAAGCTGGGCCGCGGCGTGCCCGCGGACCTGAATCAAGCAGAGGTCTATTATCGCCGCGCCGCGCTGCAGGGGCATCAGAAGGCCGAGGAGATGTACGGCCTGGCGCTGCATCAGCGCGACCGCTTCGCCGACGCGGTGACCTGGCTCGACCGCGCCGCCAGCCGGGGCGAGCCGCGCGCGCAGTTCGTGCTGGGCACCATGTATTTCAACGGCGAGGGCGTGGCGAAGGACTGGGTCCGCGCCTATGCCCTGGTGCTGCGCGCGGGCGACACCAACCTGCCACAGGCCGCGACGACGCTGGATCAGATGGACCTGTATCTGTCGGTGCAGGAGCGCCAGCGCGCGCTCAAGCTCGCCGCGACATTGCCCGGCCGCGGGCCGCGCAAGGCACGCGCGATCGGTACGCCGGCGATCGGACTGGCGGCCGCGCCAAAGCCACCGGGAAAGGTCCCCGCGACCACAGCATCGGCCGCGCCGCCATCGGCGCAGGGTGCGTGGCGGGTCCAGCTCGGCGCGTTCAAGGACGCCGCCAACGCGCGCGCGTTGTGGGGCCGGCTGTCGGGGCAGGTCGCGCCATTTGCCGGCCGAACGCCCAGCTATGTCGCATCGGGCGGCGTGACCCGGCTTCAGGTCGGCCCGTTCGCCGGGGCGAGCGAGGCCGGGGCGGCGTGCACAGCGGTGAAGGCGACCGGCACCCCCTGCCTGCCCGTCAGGCCCTGAACCCGCTTCATTCCACCCATTGCGCGCGGGGCACGCCCTGCGCGTAGAGCAAGGCGGTCAGGTCGTGGTGGCCGATCCGCGCATCCGCTTCGGCGGCGACCACCGGCTTGGCGTGATAGGCGATCCCCAGCCCCGCCGCGCGCAGCATCGGCAGGTCGTTCGCCCCGTCGCCGACCGCAAGCGTCGCCGGGCGGTCGAGCCGTTCGGCGGCGGCGGTGTCGAGCAGCACCTGTTCCTTCACGCGCGCATCGACGATCGGGCGAAGCACCCGGCCCGTCAGCTTTGCGTCCGCGATCTCCAGCCGGTTGGCGATCACGCGGTCAAAGCCGATCGTCGCCCCGACCGGTTCGGCAAACCGCGTGAAGCCGCCGGAGACCAGCACCGTCACCGCGCCCCAGCCGCGCATCGTGCGCACCAGTTCGACCGCGCCGGGCATGACCTCCACCCGGTCGGCCAGGCATTCGTCGATCGTCCCCTCCTCAAGCCCGGCGAGCAGCGCGACGCGTGAATCGAGCGCGGCCTCGAAATCGAGTTCGCCGCGCATCGCGCGCTCGGTAACGGCGGAAATCTCTGCCTTCAGCCCCGCATAGTCGGCCAGCTCGTCGATGCATTCGACGGTGATCATCGTCGAATCCATATCGGCGACCAGCAAGTGCTTGCGCCGGCCATGCGCGGGCTGAACGACGATGTCCGACCGCGCGATCGCGCCCTCCAGCGCGACGCGCGCCGCATCGGGGGCCAGCCCGAATGCGATGTCGGCGGCGATCCCGTCGTCGATCCAGCCCCAGTCGACCGGCCCGCAGCCGGCGTCGTGCAGCCGGTCGCGCAGTTCCGAAATATCGCCCGCATGAACGCCGGCCGCTGCTATCACGGTCGCGATGAACATCGCACCTTCCCTTGAACCCCCGAAAGTCGCGCTCATTGCAGGGCCGACGGCCAGCGGCAAGTCCGCGCTTGCGCTCGAACTGGCGAAATGCACCGGCGGCACGATCATCAACGCCGATTCCGCCCAGGTCTATCGCGACCTGCGCGTCCTGTCGGCGCGCCCCACCGTCGCGGAGGAGGCACAGGCCCTGCACCGGCTGTTCGGGCATGTCGACGGTGCGCAGCCCTATTCGGCGGCGCAATGGGCCGCGGAAGCCGCCGCCGCGATCGACGCGGCGATCGCCGCCGGGTCGTTGCCGATCCTGGTCGGCGGAACGGGCATGTATCTACGCACCCTGATCGACGGCATTGCGCCGGTGCCCGACATTCCGCCCGAGCTGCGCGCCGAGGTCCGCGCGCTGCCCGTCGCGGCGGCGCATGCCGAGCTGGCACGGCTCGACCCGGCGGGCGCGGCACTGCTGCGCGCGACCGACACGACCCGCGTCGCCCGCGCGCTGGAGGTAGTACGTGCGACCGGACGGCCGCTGCGTGCATGGCAGGCGGACCGGGTGGGCGGCATCGGCGGACGCGTGGCGATCGTCGCGTCGATATTGCTGCCCGACCGCGCCTGGCTCGCCGAACGCTGCGACCGGCGGCTGGCGGCGATGTTCGACGGTGGCGCGGTCGACGAAGTGCGCGCGCTGATCGCCCGTCCCGACGTCGCCGCGAGCGCGCCGGCGCGCCGCGCGATCGGGGTGACCGAAATCGCGGAATGGCTGACGGGGCGCATCGACCGCGCGACCGCGCTCGCCCGCGCGCAGGCCGCGACCCGCCAATATGCCAAGCGCCAATACACCTGGTTCCGCCACCAGCCGCCGCCTGAATGGCCGCGCATCTCGCACGCGGATCCGACAACATCGCGGATCGAATTTGAAAGAAGATTACAAATTTAACGGTTGACGCGCATTTTTAATGCGGTTAGCAGCGCCGCTCACTTTTGTGCTAAACGCGCCGGCAAGGCGGTTTTGCCCGGTTATTGGAGACCCGACGTGGCGGAGAAGAGCGGAGCCGACATCCTGATCGAGGCGTTGTGCGACCTCGGTGTGGAGGTCGTGTTCGGCTATCCCGGCGGCGCGGTGCTCCCGATCTACGATGCGCTGTTCAAGCAGAAGCGGATCCGCCACATCCTGGTCCGTCACGAACAGGCCGCGACCCATGCCGCGGAGGGCTATGCGCGGTCGACCGGCAAGCCCGGCGTCGTGCTGGTCACCTCCGGCCCCGGCGCCACCAATGCGGTCACCGGCATCACCGACGCGCTGATGGATTCGATCCCGATGGTCGTCATCACGGGACAGGTCCCGACGACGCTGATCGGCACCGATGCATTTCAGGAGGCCGACACGGTCGGCATCACGCGCCACTGCACCAAGCATAATTACCTGGTGAAGGATCCGGCGCGGCTGGGCGACGTGATCCATGAAGCGTTCCACATCGCGACCTCGGGCCGTCCCGGCCCGGTGGTGGTCGACATCCCCAAGGACGTCCAGGTCGCGACCGCGCGCTATGCCAAGCCCGGACCGATCCAGCACAAGACCTATCGCCCGCAGGTGAAGGCGGACCGCGCCGCGATCGAGGCGGCGGTGGAGATGATCGCGGCGGCCGAGCGCCCGATCCTCTACACCGGCGGCGGCATCATCAATTCGGGGCCCGGTGCCTCGCTACTGCTGCGCGAGCTCGCCCGGATCACCGGCGCGCCGGTCACCTCCACGCTGATGGGGCTGGGTGCCCTGCCCGCTTCCTCGCCGCAATGGCTGGGGATGCTGGGGATGCACGGCACGTACGAAGCCAATATGGCGATGAACAAAGCCGACCTGATCGTCGCGCTCGGCAGCCGCTTCGACGATCGCGTTACCGGGCGGCTGGATGCGTTCAGCCCGCACAGCCGCAAGATCCACATCGATATCGACCGCTCGTCGATCAACAAGGTGGTGCGCGTCGACCTGGCCGTCGTCGCCGATGTCGGCCACGCGCTGGAGGACATGGTCCGCATCTGGAAAACGCGGCAGTTGCCCAAGCCCGATCTGGCCGAATGGTGGGCGCGGATCGACGGCTGGCGCGCCAAACGCTGCCTGGAATTCGACGAGCGCGGGACCGATATCATGCCGCAGCGCGCGATCCGGGCGCTGTGGGAAGCGACCCGCCACCGCGACCCGATCATCACTACCGAAGTCGGCCAGCACCAGATGTGGGCGGCGCAGCATTTCCACTTCGAACAGCCCAACAAATGGCTGACCAGCGGCGGCCTGGGCACGATGGGCTATGGCCTGCCCGCCGCGATCGGCGCGCAGCTGGGCAACCCGAATGCGCTGGTCATCGATATCGCCGGCGAAGCGTCGATCCAGATGAACATCCAGGAACTGGCGACGGCGACGCAATATCGCCTGCCGGTCAAGATCTTCATCCTCAACAACGAATTTATGGGGATGGTGCGCCAGTGGCAGGAGCTGACCTATCAGTCGCGCTATGCCGAAAGCTATTCGGACTCGCTGCCCGATTTTGTGAAGCTGGGCGAAGCCTATGGCTGGAAGGGCGTCCTGATCGAGCAGCGCGACCAGCTCGATGCGGGGATCGCCGACATGCTCGCGCATGACGGGCCGGTGATCGTCGATTGCCGGGTGGCGAAGCTCGCCAACTGCTTCCCGATGATTCCCAGCGGCGCGGCGCACACCGACATGCTGCTCGGCGCCGCCCAGGTCTCGGGCGAAATGGACGACGAAGCCAAGGCGCTGGTGTGATGATGGATTGGATGGACAGGTCCTCCCCGAGCTTGCTCGGGGAGGGGGACCGCTCGCAGAGCGGTGGAGGGGCGGCGAGCGCAGCTCGCCGGCTACGCCAGCGCCCCTCCGTCAGCGCTTCGTGCTGCCACCTCCCCGAGCAAGCTCGGGGAGGAGCTGGAGAGTAACATGCACATCAAGGAAGAACTGCGCGAGCGGCACACCCTCGCCGTCCTCGTCGACAACGAGCCCGGCATCCTGGCGCGGATCGCCGGCATGTTCACCGCGCGCGGCTACAACATCGAAAGCCTGACGGTCAGCGAGATCAGCGACGATGATTCGGTCAGCCGCATCACCATCGTCACCTCGGCCAGCGCGTCGGTGCTCGAACAGATCGTCGCCCAGCTCGAGCGGCTGGTGCCGGTGCACAAGGTCAGCGACCTGACCGTCATGGGCCCGCATGTCGAGCGCGAGCTGGCGCTGGTCAAGGTACGCGGCACCGGCGACATGCGGATCGAGGCGCTGAGGCTGGCCGAAGTCTACCGCGCGCGCGTGGTCGACGCGACCATCTCCAGCTTCGTGTTCGAAGTGACCGGCGGCACCGAGAAGATCGACAAATTCGTCGAGCTGATGCGCGAAGTCGGCCTGATCGAGATCGCCCGCACCGGCATCGTCGCGATTTCGCGGGGGAACGAAGCCGCCTGAGCCCGATCCGTCGCAGCCATCTCACGTTTCTCGACTTCGCTCGAAACGAACGAAGTCTCAATACCATCACCGTTCGTCCCGAGCGAAGTCGAGGGACGTGCCACAGGGAGCAGACCTACCATGCGTGTCTATTATGATCGTGACGCCGACCTGAACCTAATCACGGGCAAGAACATCGCGATCGTCGGCTATGGCAGCCAGGGCCATGCCCATGCCCAGAATCTGCGCGATTCGGGCGTGGCAAATGTCGCGGTCGCGCTTCGCGAAGGCTCGGCGACGGCGCGCAAGGCAACCGATGCGGGGTTCAGGGTCATGTCGACCGCCGATGCCGCCGCCTGGGCCGACATCCTGATGATCCTCGCCCCCGACGAGCATCAGGCCGCGATCTATGAGCACGACATCAAGGGACGGATGAAGCCGGGCAGCGCGATCGCCTTTGCCCATGGCCTCAACGTCCATTTCGGGCTGATCGAGCCGCCCGCCGACATCGACGTCATCATGATCGCGCCCAAGGGCCCCGGCCACACGGTGCGCAGCGAATATGTCCGCGGCGGCGGCGTCCCCTGCCTGATCGCGATCCACCAGGACGCAAGCGGCAACGCGCATGACGTCGCGCTTGCCTATGCCAGCGGCGTCGGCGGCGGGCGTTCGGGCATCATCGAGACCAACTTCAAGGAAGAGTGCGAAACCGACCTGTTCGGCGAACAGGCGGTGCTGTGCGGCGGCATCACCCACCTGATCCAGGCCGGGTTCGAGACGCTGGTCGAGGCGGGATATGCGCCCGAAATGGCCTATTTCGAGTGCCTGCATGAAACCAAGCTGATCGTGGACCTGCTCTATGAAGGCGGCATCGCCAACATGCGCTATTCGATCAGCAACACCGCCGAATATGGCGACATCACCACCGGCCCGCGGATCATCACGCCGGAGACCAAGGCGGAGATGAAGCGCGTGCTCGCCGACATCCAGTCGGGCCGCTTCGTCAAGAACTTCGTCCTCGACAACCGCGCCGGCCAGCCGGAGCTGAAGGCCGCCCGCAAGGCAGCGGCGGCCCACCCGATCGAGAAGGTCGGCAGCGAACTGCGCGCGATGATGCCGTGGATCGGCGCGAACAAGCTGGTGGATCGGGAGCGGAACTGAGGGGAAAAATCACGCGAAGGTCAGACTAGGTCAGGAAAACAGACACACGCCGCGCTTGCTATGGCCTTTCAGCCTTGATGATACGTCTCTGTGCGCTACCGGCATGACGCCGAGATCGCAGCAGTCGTTGTCGACCATGATTGGCCGTTACTTTGCGTAAGCAATCCAAAGAGTCGCCCCTTGCTGTATTGCGATGGCGCACCGGTGTTATCGGCTGCCTGGTGCCGGTTCTTGCGGGCGCGTGCGTGTTGTTTGCGCTTGCCGCAGTCGATTCGAGTATTGCAGACGAGCTGGCCGATGGCCGCGGTGGCGTGTGGATTCGCGCAACAAGCGTTGCTGTGATCGCCGGGATCAATGTCCCGCTTGCTCTTCTCACCCTCTATCTTTCTTGGGAAACGTTCCGATTTGCTTGGCGCTGGGCTGATGAGATCGCAGTTGAAGCAACCTCCTCCGGCCTGCGCTTGCACGGCTCCGTCTTTGTCAAACCGCTTGCATGGAACGAAATCAGTGACGTCAGCTATGGCTTGGTAAATCGCGCGCCAAGTCTGCTCATCAAGTTGCGGAATGGTTCGGTGAAGCACGTTCGCGGGATCGACAATGACAGCGGCGCTGCGGAAAGGTTCGCAGCCCTTGCGCGGGATTTCGCTCATAGAACGTGAGTGCGAAGAACATCAGGGTTGCTGCATTACGGTGACGCGCGCCCACCTTGAAACGATCGGTTTCCGCGCCGCACGGTTCACATCGCCCCCACCAGCCCCTATTTCCCTTACGTCTTTCACCATACGGGGAATCCTCCATGCGTCCGATCCTGACTGCCGTCATCGCCCTTGCCGTCGCCACGCCGCTGGTCGGCCAGTCCACGCCCCAGGCGCCCGGCGCGCAGGATGCCAGTCGCATCACCGGCGGCACCTATGCGACCGACCCGTCGCATTCGCTGATCGGCTTTGAGGTCAACCACTTCGGCTTCAACGATTATTACGGCATTTTTGGCGATGTCGCCGGCACGCTGGTGCTCGATCCCAAGAACCCGGCGGCGGCCAAGGTCGACGTGACCATCCCTGTCGCGGGGGTCACCACGGCCAGCAAGGGGCTGACCGAGCATCTGCTGCGCGCGGGCAAGGACGGCGGCAAGCCCGACTTCTTCGGCCCCAGCCCGGCCCCTGCCCGCTTCGTCTCCACCGCGGTCAAGGTGAACGGCATGGAAGCCGAGATCACCGGCAATCTGACGCTCAACGGCGTGACCAAGCCGGTGACGCTGGAGGCCGAGTTCGTCGGCGCGGGCACCAACCCCTACAACAAGAAGGAAACCGTCGGCTTCGAAGCGGAGACGACGATCAAGCGTTCCGACTTCGGCGTCAGCTATGGCATTCCCCTGGTCGGCGATGAGGTCGAACTGGACATCAGCGTCGCGTTCGAAAAGCAGTGAGGTGGCGGGGGCCTGGCGGACGGAGATCGCGCGGACAGGCCCCACCCCAACCCCTGCCCGGCAACAACATGGTTCAAAATCGTTTGAACCGCTCATCCTGAGTAGCCGCTGAGCTTGTCGAACCGGCGTATCGAAGGACGAGAGCAAGCGCGCGTCCTTCGATACGGGCCTTCGCCAAGCTCAGTCCCTACTCAGGATGAGCGGTTTTTTGGTGTGTCGGCCAGGTCCAAGCGAGCGGCGCTTCGTTCTCCAGTGCCCCACTCTCCACTGGACATCATCGGTCGCCTGCGCCATCACCCGCGCATGATCGTTGCGCCGAAGCTGTTCGCCCTGCTGCTTACCTGCCCTTGAGGGGGTAGCGCGGTTGCGCGTCCCCCTTGAGGGTGAAACGCCGCCGACCGAACCCAACGCCAGCGAAAAGAGCCGCCGACCATGCTCCGCGACCCGTCCGTCAAATATCGCCCCTTCCCACA
The DNA here is from genome assembly GCF_022496715.1 of Sphingomonas sp. SFZ2018-12. NCBI lineage: Bacteria > Pseudomonadati > Pseudomonadota > Alphaproteobacteria > Sphingomonadales > Sphingomonadaceae > Sphingomonas > Sphingomonas sp. SFZ2018-12. The sequence goes on along the minus strand of NZ_WTFM01000001.1, from coordinate 814,620 downwards.
GGTCGACCTGCCCGACCGGCAATGGCCTTCGCGCACCATCACCGCGCCGCCGCGCTGGCTGTCAACCGACATGCGCGACGGCAACCAGGCGCTGATCGACCCGATGGATGCGGAGAAGAAGACGCGCTTCTTCGACCTGCTCGTCCGCATCGGCATCAAGGAGATCGAGGTCGGGTTCCCTTCGGCCGGCGCGACCGAGTTCGACTTCATCTCCGGCCTGGTCCGCGACGGCCGCATTCCCGACGACGTGACGGTGCAGGTGCTGACGCAGTCGCGCCGCGACCTGATCGAGACCAGCTTCGAAAGCCTGCGCGGTGCGTCCAAGGCGATCGTCCACCTCTATAACGCGGTCAGCCCGGCGTGGCGGCGGATCGTGTTCGGGATGAGCCGCGACGAAGTGCGCGAGATCGCGGTGACGGGCGCAAAGATCCTGCGCGATTGCGCCGCCGCCCAGCCCGATACCGATTGGCATTTCGAATATTCGCCCGAAACCTTCTCCACCGCCGAACTCGATTTCAGCCTGGAGGTGTGCGAGGCGGTGATGGAGGTGCTCCGCCCGACGCCCGATCATCCGCTGATCCTCAACCTGCCCGCCACGGTCGAATGCGCGACGCCTAATATCTATGCCGACCAGATCGAATGGTTCGGCCGCCACATCCGTAATCGGGAGTGCGTGGTGCTGAGCCTGCACCCGCATAATGACCGCGGCACCGGCATCGCGGCGGCCGAGCTGGGGCTGATGGCGGGGGCTGACCGGGTCGAAGGCTGCCTGTTCGGCAATGGTGAGCGCACCGGCAATTGCGACCTCGTGACGCTGGCGCTCAACATGTACACTCAGGGGATCGACCCGGGCCTGGATTTTTCCGACATCGACGCGGTGATCGGCACGGTCGAATATTGCAACCAGCTGCCCGTCCATCCGCGCCACCCCTATGCCGGCGAACTGGTGTTCACCGCTTTTTCGGGCAGCCACCAGGACGCGATCAAGAAGGGCTTTGCCGCGCAGGCGGCGCGCAACGACCAGGTCTGGAACGTGCCCTATCTGCCGATCGATCCCGCCGATCTCGGCCGCAGTTACGAGGCGGTGATCCGCGTCAATTCGCAAAGCGGCAAGGGTGGCGTCGCCTGGGTGCTGGAACAGGACAAGGGGCTGAAGCTGCCCAAGCGGCTCCAGGCCGATTTCAGCCGCCATGTTCAGGCGCTGGCGGACGCGACCAGCCGCGAGCTCAATGCCGACGACATCTGGGGCGCGTTCGAGCGCGCCTATCGGCTGGACGGCGCACAGCCGATCACGCTGGAAGCTTATGAGGAAACCCGCGCACCCGATGGCGACCGCATCTTTGCCGGATGCATCGTCGTGGCGGGCGAGCGCCGGTCGGTCAGCGGGCGCGGCAACGGCCTGATTTCCAGCGTCGTCGCGGCGCTGCGCGAGGCGTGCGGGATCGAGCTGGACGTGGCCGACTATAGCGAGCACGCGATCGGCAAGGGATCGGACGTGCGCGCCGCGGCCTATGTCGAATGCGTCGATGCGGACGGGCGCACCCATTGGGGGGTGGGCATCGACGAGGATGTGGCGACCGCCAGCGTCCGCGCGGTGATCAGCGCGGCAAATGCGGCGCGGGGGTGATCGGGGCTGGGGGTGCGCGCGTCCTTCGATACGCGCCCCTTCGACTGCCTGCCAAGGCAGGCGCTCAGGACAGGCTTCGCCAAGCTCATTCGCTACTCAGGATGAGCGGACGCTCACTCGGAATTCTACCAAACCCGCTCATCCTGAGTAGGGGCTGAGCGAAGCCGAAGACCCGTATCGAAGGACGTAGAGCCCCCGCCCCTATTTCTGCCCCATCAGCGCCAGCACCTCGCGGCGCGAGCGTTCATCGTCGCGGAACACGCCCATCATGCGACTGGTGGTCATCGACACGCCGGGCGTGCGCACGCCGCGCGCGGTCATGCAGGCGTGGCTTGCCTCGATCACCACCGCGACGCCGCGCGGTTTCAGGTGGGTCCAGATGCAGTCGGCAACCTCGGCGGTCAGGCGCTCCTGCACCTGCAACCGGCGGGCATAGCCGTGCAGCACGCGAGCGAGCTTCGAGATGCCCACCACCCAGTTGGTCGGCAGATAGGCGATGTGCGCCTTGCCGATGATCGGCGCCATATGGTGCTCGCAATGCGACTGGAACGGGATGTCGCGCAGCAGGACGATGTCGTCATAGCCGCCGACTTCCTCGAACACGCGCTCCAGGTGATGCGCCGGATCCTCGTCATAGCCCGAGCAATATTCCCGCCAGGCGCGCGCCACCCGCTTGGGCGTGTCGAGCAACCCTTCGCGCGCCGGATCGTCGCCCGCCCAGCGAATCAGCGTCCGCACCGCGTCGGCCACATCGTCGGGCACGGGAATCTTCGGCAGCGGGGCGACCAGGTCGCCGTTGCTCATCGCGTCGTCGTCATCCAGGTCCATGCTCAATTTCCCTTGTCGGGCTTGACGTTACGGCAACCCCGCGAAGAACCTGATCGGTTCCACTTTGCAACTGTGTCGTTCTTGCACTGCTGCCCGACGACGTGGCCGAACGCGCCAAATCTCGTTGACGCACCCGGAAGGTGAGCGTTAGCTGGCGCGACACAAGAAAAGCAACCGTACCCTTGGACTAGGGTCGGTGCCCTGGAGGGGAACGCAAGAATGAAACGCACCGACTTCCTGTCGGCGACCGCGCTGTCGCTGCTGATCGCCACGCCGGCCTTTGCCCAGGACACCGCGCCCGATGCGCCCGCCGTCCAGGAAGACTATGATTCCGCCAACGACATCGTCGTCACGGCAACCCGACGCAACGAGACGGTCCAGGAAGTCCCGATCGCGATCACCGCCGTCGGCACCGAGCTGCTGGAAAACGCCGGCGTCCAGGACATTCGCGGCCTCGAACAGCTCGCGCCCAGCCTTCAGACCACGACCGGCCAGTCGTCGGCGACCGGTTCGTCGATCTTCATCCGCGGCGTCGGCACCGCGGGCGACAATCCCGGTTTCGAACCGGCGGTCGGCGTGTTCATCGACGGCGTGTTCCGCGCGCGCGCAGGCGTCGCGCTCGCCGAGCTGCCCGAGCTCGAGCGCGTCGAAGTGCTGCGCGGGCCGCAGGGCACGCTGTTCGGCCGCAACACCTCGGCCGGCGCGCTGTCGATCTTCACCGCGCAGCCCAAGTTCGAGCTGGGCGGCTATATCGAAGGCACCTACGGCAATTACGACCAGTACATCGTCAAGGGCGCGATCACCGGACCGGTGGCTGAGGCGCTCGCGCTGCGCGTCGACGCCGGCTATCGCAAGCGCGACGGCTATATCGAAGACTCCAATTCGGACCGCGCGATCAACAATATCGACCGTTATTATGTCCGTGGCCAGGCGCTGTACGACACTTCGACCTTCTCGTTCCGCCTGATCGGCGACTATTACGAAACCGATGAGGAATGCTGTGGCGCGGTGAACATCACGCCCGGCCAGTTTGCGCCGATCGTCGAGGGACTTGCCGGCGCGCGCGGGCGCGACGGCCTCTACACCGGCCCGCCGTCGGACCGCACCCAGGCGATCTCGCCCGAGCGCGGCTATGGCGAGGCGGTCAAGGACTGGGGTTTCTCAGGCGAATTCAACATCGATATCGGCGACAACAAGCTGACGTCGATCACCGCCTATCGCAACTGGCGCGTGCTGCGCGATCAGGACATCGACTTCTCCGGGCTCGATCGCGCGTATCGCGAGGATTATCGCAACGAGCTGAAGGACTTCACCCAGGAAATCCGGTTTCAGGGTTCGGCCTTCGGCGGCGTGCTCGACTTTCTGGTCGGCGGCTTCTACCTCAACGAAACCAACACGCTGCGCGACACGGTGCGCTTCGGCGCCGATGCCAACCAGTATGTCGACAGCATCTTCAACGCGGCGCTGCGCCCGCTTTTCGGCACGCCGGTCAGCTTCTACGGCTCGCTTGGCCCGACGGTTCCGACCTTTGGCCAGGTGCTCGCGAATCCGGCCGCACCGCCAGCCGCCTATGGTGCGCTGGCGCCGCTGGTGACCGCCTATCGTGGCGCGCTGGCGACGGTGCCGGGGCTTGCCGCGCTGTCGCTTGCGCCGCTGCCGCGCGCCGCAGCAGGCCAGGGCAACAACAATGACGATTTCCGCGTAAAGACCGATGCCTTCGCGATCTTCACCCACAACATCATCAACGTGACCGACGATTTGTCGATCACGCTGGGTGCGCGCTACAATTACGAGCGCAAGACGCTGGACGCATCGATCAACAACAATACCGGCAGCTGCGGCTTCTTTGACCAGGTGCGCGCGGGCAACCCCGCGGCCAACGTCTATGCCAACATCCTGCGCGGTGCCGGGCTGTTCAACAACCTGTTCCTGCTCAGCTGCAACCCGGCGGTGAACAACGAGTTCAACGGCGTCTACAACGACCGCCGCTCGGACAGCCAGATCACCGGCACCGCCAAGCTCGCGTACAAGTTCACGCCCGACATTCTGGGCTATGCCAGCTATGATCGCGGCTTCAAGTCGGGCGGCTACAATCTCGACCAGGCGACGTTCGACAGCGTGCTGCTGGGCGGCAACGGCCCGCAGGCTGAGGATCTGGAGTTCGGCAAGGAAGTCGTCGACAGCTTCGAAGTCGGGTTCAAGGCGAGCTTCACGCGCAAGTTCACGCTGAACGTCGCCGCCTTCTACCAGAAGTTCCAGGACCTGCAGACGCTCATCTTCAGCGGCAACAACTTCGTCGTCCTGAACGTGCCCGATGGCTCGGGACGCGGTGTCGAAGCCGAGGCGATTTTCCAGCCCGTCCGCGAGCTGATCATCCGCACCGGCTACACCTATCTCGACGCAAGCTTCGATGAGAGCAACAACTTCGCGGGCACGCCGCTGCAGGGCCTGGAAGGCGAACAGTTCCTGAACCAGCCGCGGAATGTCGTCACGGTGGCGACGACCTGGACGCCGGCACTGGGCAGCAGCGGCTATCAGGCGCTGCTCCACGCCGACATGCGCTATAACAGCGCCGTCAATATCGCCGGTACGCCGCCCGACGTGAACGGCCGCACCCTTGTGCGCAACCCGGGCTATCCGCTGGTCAATGCCCGCATCGGCATTCAGAGCGAGGACCGGCAACGCAGCGTCGAGTTCTTCGTCGAGAATGTCTTCGACCAGTATTACAACATCACCGGCTTCCCGGTGCCCGAACAGACCGGCACCACGGCCGGCTATCCGGGCCTGCCGCGCTTCTATGGGGTGCGGACCCGCATCGGCTTCTGATCCGACTGCGGCATCGACCGGAACAGAAGCGGCGCGTTCCCCGGGGGGAGCGCGCCGCTTCGTTTAGGTCGGCTTGGCCCTTCGACTGAGGGATGGGTGGGGAGCTTGCGCGGCCGCGATCCTCGAAGCCTGGCCCGGAATGCGCATCTGGTCGCAGCGCATCCCAGATTTCTCCGTCACCCTGGATCAAGTGCGGGGTGACGGGCAAACTTGATTGAATTTCGCGGCGCCGTTGATTTCCGATGAGCCTCTCAATGGACAGCCCCCACCCCAACCCCTCCCCTAAAGGGGAGGGGCTTTATTGCGTCAGGTTCAATCTTGAGGAAGTACGCTGCGCGTCAGTCGGTCAGCTCGTCACCGGCACCACATTGTCGTCCGAGTTGCGGTCGACATATTTGTTGTAGGGGTCGACGCCAGCAAAGGCAGGCTTGCCGCGCGTCACCACGCGCACCTGCTGCACGCCCGTGCGGATCGGCCGAAGCTCCATCGCCAGCACGTCGGCGCGACTGAACGCGGCCAGTCCCGGACGCTTCATGAACACGCCCACGTCGATCTGATTTTCGAGCGGCACCGCGCGCTCGACGCCCTTGCCGTCGACGTCGAACTTGCCGCCTTCGACCGTCAGCACGGTCTCATACTGACCGCCCGCCAGCGCGCGCGTCTTGGCCTGCTTGACCTTGAGGTCATAGACGGTGATCCGCTCCATCAGGTCGCTGACCAGCTGGCGTTCCTCGTCATTGCGGGCGAGCGACTTTAGACCATCGACCAGATCGGTCGACCGTGCATAGGGCGCGCCCTTGAAGCGATAGCGGTCGAGCAGCCCGCGCAGCATCGCGTTCATCCGGTCCTCGCCGAGCCGGTCCTGCAGGAGGTACATCACCACCGAGCCCTTGCGGTAGTGGATATAGGGCTGGTTCTCGACCCGGTTGAGCGGCAGTTCCTCGATCGCCTCGCTGCCACGCGAGCGCAGATAATTGTCCAGCTCATATTTCAGGAACCGGCGGATCTTGTCCTCGCCATACAGCTTCTTCATCACCATCAGCGCGGAATATTGCGCCAGCGTCTCGACCATCACGGTGCCGCCCTGCATTTCCGCGCTGATCAGCTGATGCGCCCAATATTGGTGACCCAGCTCATGCGCGGTGATGTAGGTGACATAGTCGATTTCGTCGGGATTGCGGGTGTCCGCGACAAAGCCGATCGCCTCCGAATAGGGAATCGTGCCCGCAAAAGCCTGCGCGAAGCTCGCATAGGCGGGAAATTCGATGATCCGGGCGTAATCGAACTGATAGGGGCCGAACGCCGGCTCGTAATAGCCGAGCGACAGCTGCATCGCCTTCAGCATCCGGTCCACGTTGAAGTCATGTTCGGGGTGATAGAAGACCGAGAGCTTGACCGGCCCCGCCGTCGCGGTCTTTTCGGCATAGCGCGCCGACTGGACCGAGAAGAAAGCCAGGATCGGTGCCTTCGACACGAAGCGCGCGGTGCGCCGGTCGCCGGTCGTCACGTCCGACACCTTGCTGCCCGGCGCGATCGGTGTCTGGTCGGCATCGGTGGTGACGGTGATGTCGGACAGCACCCAATCGGCGTTGCCGACATAGTTGCGCTCGGTCGCCGACACGTCCTCCAGCTTGGGCAGGCGCAATTCGGGCGGCAGACCGTATTTGCGGCGCTTGGTCCGCTCGCTCAAAAATTCGCCGCGATTCATGCCGATCTGCGGCGCGAACTCCGAATTGTTCAGGAACGTGCCATTGGCGACCAGCCGGGTGTCGTCGCCGCTCGCCCGAAATCCGCGCTGTTCGCGGGTGGTGCGAAACGTCATGCGGGTGCGCGCGCCCGGCGCCAGCGGCTGGGCAAAGCGATAGATTCGATGCTGGAACTCGGTATCGTCCTGCACCAGCGTCGCGCCGGGCAGGTCGACGGCGGCCAGCTTGGTATCCGGGTCCGGCAGCCGGACATGCAATGTCTGAACCGGCGCGCCGGTATCGTTGACCAGGTCATAGGCGCCGGCCGCGGTCATCCGTCGCTGCGACGGATAGAGCGCGACGTCCAGCTTGATCGCGGTGATCGAGGGCTGTTTCAGCTTCTCATATTGCAGATACTTCTTCTCATATTTGGCCTGCAAGGCCTCGCGATCGTCGCGGGTGCGATAGGTGTTGAGCTGGTTGGTGTTGTGATAGGCCCACACGCCGCTGGCCACGAACAGGGCACCGGCAGCCGCGATGATGCCGCCCGCCGGGCCCCTGAGCCGCGCCGGTACGCGGCCCAGGCGCGGCGCCAGCCGGGTCTCCGCCCCGCGCCGCCACAACAGGTGCGCCAGCGTCGCCAGGATGATCGCAAACCCCGCCCAGTAGAGCCGCAGCCACCAGCCGCCCGGACCGCCGACCTGGTCGCCGTTCATGTCGGACAACCGCGCCGCGCCGCTGCCGCCATATTGATAGAGCGGGTGTTCGAAGCCGATCGACGACAGGGTGATCGACGCGACCAGATAGACGACCATGATGCCCCAGCCGACATATTTGTTCGGGCTGACCGCCTGGACGAACACCGCCAGGATCGCGATCAGCAGCATGTCAATCGTGTAGGGGAGCAGGTAGAAGGCGAAATAGCTGCCCAGTTCGATCGCCGCACCACCGCGCGCCAGCTGGACGATGATGCCGGCGATCGCCGATACCGCCAGCGTCGCGAACAGCACGCCGGTCACCGCCAGCGTCTTGGGCACGACATAGGCCCAGTTGGGCAGCGCGGTCGCGTCGATGATCTCGTGCATCTTGCGGTCGCGGTCGCGCCAGACCAGCTCGCCGGCATAGTAGATCGCAATGATGACCGGTATGATCGTGAAGGTGCCCGCCAGCGTCTGGATCACCGTGACGGTGATCGGGCGCGCGGGCGTGCCGTAGATTTCGTTGGCGAACAGCAATCCGCCGACGGCGTTGAACAGGCCGACCAGCAGCAGCACGAAAAAGGCCGGGCTGCGGAAGACCTGCGCCATTTCAAAGCGGCAGCGCGACCAGAGCTGGGTCCAGCCTGCGCGTTCGGGATGCGCGGCGGGCAGGCGGTCGACCACCGCCGGTGCGGTCGCGGCCAGCCGGGCAGCGCGCTTCTCCTGACGGCGCAGCGCGCGTTTCGATGCGCCGCGCTCGGCAAAGCTGAACCGCGAATAGGCAAAGGCGACCGCGGCAACGCCCAGGGCGATGACCAGCAGACGATTGTTGAGCAGCAAGCCGGCGATTTCGGGCACGTTGGCGTTGCTTTCCGCCGCCGTCCAATAGCGCGTGATGTTGGCTAGCGCCGCCAGGCCAAAGGGTTCGACCAGGCTGACCGTATCGCGCCATTCCGGGTTGTTGCTGGCGACCGCGCTGAACACCGTCCACAAGACCAGGAACACGACAACGCCCAGATAGCTGTACATCATCGAGCGCGTCAGCGTGGCGACCGCAAAGAAGATCGCGGCGGTCAGGAACAAATTGGGCAGCGCCAGCACGAAATAGGCAAAGGCATAGTCGCGCAGCCGGTTCGGCCCCAGCGTTTCCGGGTCCAGCCACGGCATCAGCGATCCGATCCAGATCGCCAGCGGGATCGCCAGGAACGCGACCGCCGCCGCGATGAACGCCCCGGTGAAGCGCCCGATCAGATAATCGAACTTGCTGACCCGGGTCGATCGCACCATCGGTCCGAAGCCGCTTTCGTCGTCGCGCACGATCACGTTGGCGACAAAGGCGGTGGTCACGAACATGTAGAACAGCGACAGGATCTGGTTGATCTGCGCAATCGCCAACGGCGAATTGGCGTGGACGTTGCCGCCGCTGCCGATCTGGATCTCTTCGATCGCCATCGACCCATAGGTCAGCAGGAAGAACAGGATCGCGACGACCCAGAAGACCGGGCCGCGCATCTGATAACCGAGCTCGAACCGAGCGATCTTGGCGAACATGCTGGCTCCCCCCTCGCCGGCTCAGGCTGCGTGCGCGACGGGTGCCGCCGCCGGGCGACGGGTACGGGCGAGCGTCGCGAAATAGACGTCCTCGAGGCCGCCGGGGACGCTTTCGAACCCGTTGCCGGGATCGGTCGGCGACAGGATGTGGATGATGGTACGCCCCGCGAACAGGCGCGTCGCGATCACCTCGTAGCGCTCGGTATAGTCGGGCAGCTCGTCGCGGCCGATCGCACGCGCCCACACCGTGCCCCGGGCCTGGGCGATCAGGTCGAGCGGCGCGCCCTCGAGACGGATCTGCCCCGCCGCCAGCACCGCCATGCGCGGACACAGATCGGCGACGTCCTCGACGATATGGGTCGACAGGATGACGACGACATTCTCGCCGATTTCGGCCAGCAGGTTGAGGAAGCGGTTGCGCTCCTCCGGGTCCAGCCCGGCGGTGGGTTCGTCGACGATGATCAGTTCGGGATTGCCGATCAACGCCTGGGCGATGCCGAACCGCTGGCGCATCCCGCCCGAAAAGCCCGCGATCGCCTTTTTGCGGACGTTCCACAAATTGGTCTGGTTGAGCAGCGTCTCGACCGTCGCCTTGCGCTCGCCCTTGGACGCGATACCCTTCAACACCGCCATGTGGTCGAGCATGTCATAGGCCGACACACGCGGATAGACGCCGAAATCCTGGGGCAGATAGCCGAGCGTGCGACGCAGCCGCTCGGGCTCGCCGATCACGTCGATGTCGCCGAAGGTGATCCTGCCCGACGTCGGCGTCTGCAGCGTCGCGACGGTGCGCATCAGCGTCGACTTGCCCGCGCCGTTGGGCCCGAGCAGCCCGTACATCCCCTTCGGTATCGTGAGCGTCACATCGTCGAGTGCGCGTGTCCCGTTCGCATAGACGTGCGTGACGTTCGCCAGATTGAGCATTCACCATTCCCCCGACCAGATTCGCTGCAAACGCTAACGAGGTGCGTTGCCCGAATAAAGCACTAAATCACCCGCCCCGCCCTCAAGTCCTTTCATCCCGCGTCACCCCGGCCTCGTGCCGGGGTCCACTGGGACGTCAGATCGAGTGGCCACCGACAATGGGCCTGCGTTGCAGCAGGCGGCCCATATCGAGCCACGGTGCGGCGCTCGCGTCACGGTGGACCCCGGCACGCGGCCGGGGTGAAGAAGCAGGCTAATTGTTCAGCTGCTTGGCGACCAGCGGCGCGATCTTGCCGACGATCGCGTCGATGCCCTCCGGCGTCGGATGCAACCGATCCGCCTGCATCAGCTCGGGCCGGGTCACCACACCGTCGAGGAAGAACGGATAGAGCGCGGCGTCATATTCCCTGGCCAGCTCGGGATAGATCGGGTTGAACGCGTCGGCATAGTCGCGGCCGAGATTGGGTGCGGCAAGCATCCCGGTCAGCAGCACCGGGATATCGCGCGCCTTGAGCACATCGAGCATCGCCGCCAGGTTGGCGCGCGTCTCGGTGGGCGACAGGCCGCGCAGCATGTCATTGCCGCCCAGCCCCAGCACGACCAGGTCGGGCTTGCGCGGCAGCCCGTCGAGCACGAAGGCGAGCCGTTCGCGCCCGCCCGCGGTGGTTTCGCCCGAAACGCCGGCATTTCGGACATCGGCGGGGGTGCCGGCAGCGGCCAGGGCGCGCTGCAGCTCGGCCGGAAACGCCTCGTTCTGCGCGACGCCGTAGCCGGCATAGAGGCTGTCGCCGAAGGCCACGACCAGCGGCGCGTCGGCGGGCAGCGGCGCGGCGGCCGACGGCGCGGCGGATGCCGCCGCCGTGTCGTTGACGCGCGCATCAGCGGGCGCATCGTCACCCGAGCATGCGACCAGCCCTTGGAGCGCGAGCAGCGCCACGCCATATTGCCAGTTTCTCGCCGTCAAAGGGCTTCCTTTCTTCCCATGCTGTCACCCCCCGTCACAACCGATATCGCCATTCGCGCGCGCAATGTCACCCTGTCGCTCGGCAGCGGCGAGGCGGCGACGCGGATCCTGAAGGGCATCGACCTCGATGTCGCGGCTGGCGAGAGCCTGGCGATCCTGGGTCCGTCGGGATCGGGCAAGTCGTCGCTGATGGCGATCCTGTCGGGACTGGAGCGCGCGACCGGCGGCAGCGTCCATATCGCCGGCCTCGATTTCGGGCCGCTGGACGAGGATGCGCTGGCCCGCGCCCGGCGGGGCCGGGTCGGCATCGTGCTCCAGGCGTTTCATTTGCTGCCGACGATGACCGCGCTCGAAAATGTCGCGGTGCCGCTGGAGCTGGCGGGGCTGGCCGATCCGTTCGACCGGGCGGCGGACGAGCTGCGCGCGGTCGGGCTGGGCCATCGCCTGACCCACTATCCCGCCCAGCTTTCGGGCGGCGAGCAGCAGCGCGTCGCCATCGCCCGCGCGGTCGCCCCCCAGCCCGAAATCCTGTTCGCCGACGAACCCACCGGCAATCTCGACGCCGCGACGGGCGCCGACATCATCGAGCTGCTGTTCGCGCGCCAGGCGGCGGCGGGCGCGACATTGGTGATCATCACCCACGATCCGGGGCTGGCGGCGCGGTGCGGCCGCATCATCGAGATGCGCGACGGCGCGATCGTCGCCGACCGCCGCGCATGAGAGACGCGCGCGACGCCGCGCTCGGCTGGACGCAAAGCTGGCGCATCGCCCGACGCGATCTGAACGCCGGTTTTCGCGGGCTCAGGCTGCTGCTGATCTGCCTGTTCCTGGGCACCGCGACGCTGGCGACAATCGGCAGCCTGACCGCGGCGATCACCGGCGAAATCTCGTCGCGCGGTCGCGTGATCCTGGGCGGCGACGTCGAGGTCGCGATGTCGCAGCGCGAAGTGAGCGCGGCCGAACGGCGCGTGCTGCGCGGGCTGGGCCAGCTGAGCGAGACGATCCGCACCCGTGCGATGGCGCGCAGCGCCCGCGGCGATGCGGCGGTGCTGACCGAACTCAAGGGCGTCGACGGCGCCTATCCGCTCTACGGCACGCTGACCGTGCAGGGGGGCCGCGCCGCCCCCCTGCCCCGCGCCGACGAAGTGCTGATCGACCGGGCGCTGGCCGACCGGCTGGGCGTCGGCGTCGGCGACCGGCTGCGCTGGGGCGAGGCGGACTATCGCGTGCGCGCGATCATCGCCAGCGAACCCGACCGCGTCGGCGAGGGCTTCACGCTCGGCCCGGTCGCGATCGTCTCGCTCGACGGACTGCGCCGCGCGCAGCTGCTGTTGCCGGGCGCGCTTTACGAAAGCAAATATCGCCTGCGCCTGCCCGGGACCGCCTCGGCCACCGCGGTGGTCGATCGGCTGAAGGCGCGTTTTCCCGAAACCGGCTGGGAATACAAGGACCGCGACCGCGCCGCGCCGGGAGCCAGCCGCTTCTTCGAACGGCTCGGCCAGTTTCTCGGGCTGATCGGACTGGCAGCGCTGGTCATCGCGGGCATCGGCGTGTCGAACGGCGTCGGCTCCTACCTTGCGGGCAAGCGCGCGAGCATCGCCACGCTCAAGGTGCTGGGCGCGGGATCGCGCGACATCGCGCGCATCTACCTCATGCAGATCGGCACCGTCGCGGCGATCGCGATCGTCGCCGGGCTGGCGTTCGGGGCGGTGCTGCCGATGCTGCTCGTCGAGCTGGCGGGCGACCTGCTGCCGGTCCGCCCGGGCTTCACCCTTCACCCGCTGCCGCTGGCGACGAGCGCGGCGTTCGGTATCCTGGTCGCCTGGGTGTTCGCGCTGCCCCCGCTGGCGCGCGCGCGGCTGTTGCCCGCAGCCGCGCTGTTCAGGGGCGGGATCAGCCCGTCGCGGCGGATCGACCGGCGGACCGTGGCGCTGGTCGCGAGCGGCATCGCGCTCATCCTGGCGCTGGCGATCGGCACTGCGCGCGATCCGGTGTTTGCGGGCGTGGTGCTGGCGGCGGTCGCAGCCGTGCTCGCCCTGCTGCTCGGCATCGGTTGGGGCGTACGGTTCGTCGCGGCGCGACTGCCGCGATCGAAGCGCCCGCTGATCCGGCTGGCCGTCGCCAACCTGCACCGCCCCGGTGCCCAGACCGGTGCGCTGGTGATTGCGCTCGGCCTCGCGCTTACGCTGTTCGTCACGCTGGCCGCGATCCAGACGACGCTGCGCGCCGAAATCGCCAACACCGTGCCCGCCCGCGCGCCGAGCCAGTTCGTGCTCGACATCCCGTCCGCACGCCAGCTGGCGTTCCGCGAGACGGTGGCGCGTGCCGCACCCGACGCCACGCTGAACCTGGTTCCCGCACTGCGCGGCACCGTCACCGCCTATGCCGGCACGCGCGTCGCCGATCTGAAGGAACTGCCGGAGGGCGCATGGTTCCTGCGCGGCGAACGCGGCGTGACCTATAGCAGCGTGCTGCCGGAGGGGAGCACGCTGGTCGCGGGCAAATGGTGGCCGCCCGATTATGCCGGGCCGCCGCTGGTGTCGATCGACGCCCAGGCCGCGCGCGTCCTGAACTTGCGCGTCGGCGACACACTGACCGTCAGCGTGCTGGGCCGCGAGATCGAGGCGCAAATCGCGTCGCTGCGTGAGATCAGATGGGACACGATGGGCTTCAACTATGTGCTCGTCTTCTCGCCCAACACACTGGCGGCCGCGCCGCACACGCTGGCCGCGACGATCAGCACCGACAAGGCGCGCGAGAGCGCGATCGCGCGCGCGGTGCTGAGCGCGTTTCCCTCGGTTTCGATCATCGCGGTCGGGGATGTCATCAAGCAGGTCAGCGCGATCCTCGAGCAGATGTCGGCGGCGATCCTGCTGTCGGCGTCGGTCGCGATCCTGGCGGGCATCGCGGTGCTGGTCGGCGCGATCGCGGCGTCGCGCCAGGCGCGCGCCTATGACAGCGTCATCCTGAAGACGCTGGGCGCGACGCGGCGCCAGATCCTGGTCGCACAGGCGATCGAGTATGCGCTGCTCGCGGGCCTGCTCGCGGCGATCGCGCTGGCACTGGGGCTGGCGGCGGCGTGGTATGTCGTGACGCAGGTGTTCGAATTCGGCTGGGCGCCCGACTGGCCGGTCGTGCTCGGCACGCTGGCGGCGGGCGCGATCCTGACGCTCGGCATCGGACTGGCGGGATCGATCCCGCTGCTGTCAGTGCGCCCGGCCGCCGCGCTCAGGCGGCAATAGGCCGGGTCCGGCATACCGCCGAACCCTTGCGCGAACGCGTGCTCAGCCGCCGACGAGCACGGTGAAGCAGCCGAGCACGATGACGCCGCCATGCGCGGTCTGGTCGCCGATCCGCGCCTGGGGCAGCGAACCGGTCAGCACGGTGGCGCTGCCTTTGACGATCGTGTCGGGCGGGCCGACGCAAACGCACTGATCGGTGACGCGCGCGGCGGGAAGGCTGCCGATCAGCACGGTCGGCAGTCCCGGCGCGACGATCGGGCCGCCGACATGCGGCACCACCCCCGTCACCATCGGGCAGGTGTGCATGTCGGTCAGTCGCGATGCCGGCTGTCCCATCGGTGTCCCCGCCCCTCCGCGTCGGTTTCGACGACGCAACATCGCGCAATCCGGGCCGCGCGCCAACAAAAAAGGGGGTGCAGCGGCCCGCACCACGTTGTAGGCTCGGTCGCGGGACGGGGGGAGAGCGAAATTGGTCATCGACGAGGAAAGCCGTGCGGCGTTGCTCGCCCCGATCGGCGACGGCGTCGGCATCGACGGGCGCGAGGACGAGGGCGCGGCCGGCGAGCTGTTTCGCGAGATCCGCTTTCAGCGCAAGACGATCTTTCGCCAGGAACAGCGCGCCGCCATGGGCGAGGACGCCGACGGCGGCGACGCGTGGTCGTGGGACATGCTGGCGGAAAGCGCGCGCGATTACCTGACCGAGCACAGCAAGGACCTGGAAACCATGGCCGTGCTGGTCGAGGCGTCGACGCGCGTCGACGGCCTGCTCGGCCTGTCCGCCGGCATGGCGGTGATGGCCGACCTGATCGAGCAATATTGGGATAGCGGCCTCTATCCGGTCGAGGACGAGGAGGATGGCGTCGAGGCGCGCTTTCAGCCGCTGTCGGGGCTGAGCGGGGGCAGCGGCGACAAGGACGGCACGCTGGTCCAGCCGCTGCGCCGGCTGGTCCTGGCGGTCGATGCGGGCGACCAGCTGCGCTTTCTGGACAAGGTCAGCGCCGATGCGCTGCTCGCCGCGTCGCAGAACGGCACGCCCGAGCAGAAGGCGCAGCGCCAGCAGGAGGCGCAGGCGGCCTATGACGCCATCGAAGCGCTGGCCCGGCGCATCCCGCGCCGCGTGCTGCAGCGCTCCGCCGACGAGGTCGCCGCCGCCGAAGCCGCGTGGCGGCGCGGCGTCGCCTATGTCTCCGAGCGGACGAAACCCCGCTTTCCCGCCGCGTCGCGGGTCAGCGACGAATTGCGCGGCATGGCCGACTGGCTGCAGTCGCTGATCGCCAAGCTGCCCGACGATCCGGTCGATGCGCCGGCGGATGACGCACAGGCGGCGGGCGAAGGCGGCGCGGCGGCCACAACGGCGAACGCCGGCGGGCCGATGGTGATCGGCCGCATTTCCCAGCGCGACGACGCGCTGCGCGCGATTGCCGCGGCTGCGGATTATTTCGAGCGGTACGAACCGCTGTCGCCGCTCGGCCCTTCGCTGCGCGAGGTTGACCGCCGCGCGCGTTTAAGTCTTGATGCGTTGTTGACGGAGCTGATTCCCGACGCCTCGGTTCGCGAGACCTTTTACTGGCGTTCCGGCATCAAGCCGCCCGCCGGTGAGGGATGATCGACGGCGACGACGGGGGCACATCGACGAAATTTGTCTGAACTTCCGCGCATCGGCGCGGCTTTGGGGAGAGCGTTATGGCAGACTCGGTGCATGACAAGCTGAAGCGCGTGCGCAAGCCGCGCGTCCACATCACCTACGATGTCGAGACGGAGGGCGCGCAGGAAGTGAAGGAACTGCCCTTCGTCGTCGGCGTCATGGGCGACTTTTCGGGCGACTCGGCGGTGCCGAAGAAGAGCCTGAAGGAACGCAAGTTCGTCGATCTGAAGAAGGACAAGTTCGACCAGGTCATGGCGCGCATCGAGCCCGCCGTGAAGCTGAAGGTCGAGAACACGCTCGAGAAGAACGGCAAGGAATTCGAGGTCAACCTGAAGTTCCGGTCGATGGACGATTTCGAGCCCGACAAGATCGTCGAGCAGGTCGAACCGCTCCGCAAGCTGATGG
The DNA here is from genome assembly GCF_022496715.1 of Sphingomonas sp. SFZ2018-12. Lineage (NCBI taxonomy): Bacteria > Pseudomonadati > Pseudomonadota > Alphaproteobacteria > Sphingomonadales > Sphingomonadaceae > Sphingomonas > Sphingomonas sp. SFZ2018-12. The sequence goes on along the minus strand of NZ_WTFM01000001.1, from coordinate 798,225 downwards.
AGACGCGCAACCAGCTGCGCGACCTGATGGCCAAGGCGGACGGTTCGGAGCAGCTCGAAAGCCTGCTCGAGCAGATCCTGCGCGACGAATCGCAGCTGAGCAGCCTGCGCGACCAGCTCGGCGACGACAGCAGCACCAAGGAGTAAGGGTAACATGGCCGAGACCGAAACCCAGGCCGCAGGCGCCGCCGCGACCACCACGACCGACGCGCCCGCCAGCCTGCTCGACCAGGCGATCAGCGTCACCAAGCAGACCGAGCCCGAGCGCGTCGAACAACTGATGCGCACGCTGGCATCGGAGGCGATGAGCGGCACCGTCCAGTTCCAGAAGAACATGACGGTGACGCTGCGCGACGCGATCGCCAAGATCGACGCGCAGATTTCCGAACAGCTCGCCGCGATCATGCATGCCGAGAAGTTCAAGTCGCTGGAAGGCAGCTGGCGCGGGCTCAGCTATCTGGTCAAGAACAGCGAGATCGGCGAGGGCCTGAAGGTCCAGATGCTGAACGTGACCAAGAAAGAGCTGGCCGCCGACCTCGCCAAGGCGACCGATTTCGACCAGAGCCAGTTCTACAAGAAGGTCTATGAGGAGCAGTTCGGCACCGCGGGCGGCACGCCGTTCAGCACGCTGATCGGCGATTATTATTTCGGCAAGCATCCCGACGACATCGAGCTGCTGACCAATATCTCCAGCGTGGCGGCGGCAGGCTTCTGTCCGTTCGTGTCGGCGGCGAACGCCAACCTGTTCGGCATGGACAGCTTTACCGAGCTGTCGAACCCGATGGACATGAAGCAGCTGTTCGAAACCGCCGATTACATGAAGTGGAACAGCTTCCGGAACACCGAGGATTCGCGCTTCGTCACGCTGACCATGCCCAAGGTGCTGGCCCGCCTGCCCTATGGCAAGGACACCAAGCCGGTCGAGGCGTTCGCGTACGAGGAAGCGCCCAAGGACGATGCGGGCAATCCCAAGGCGATGGATCACGACGATTATTGCTGGATGAACGCGGCCTATGCGCTGGCCGCGCGCATGACCGCGGCGCATGCCGAATATGGCTGGACGACGGCGATCCGCGGCGCGGAGGGCGGCGGCAAGGTCACCAACCTGCCGACCCATGTCTTCCAGTCGGACGACGGTGACCTGGACGCCAAGTGCCCGACCGAAATCGGCATCACGGACCGCCGCGAAAAGGAACTTTCCGACCTCGGCTTCCTGCCGCTCTGCCACTACAAGAACACCGACTATTCGGTCTTCTTCGGCGCGCAGACGACGCAGCGGCCCAAGAAGTACGACCGGCCGGAGGCGACTGCCAACGCGGCGATCTCCGCCCGCCTGCCCTACATCATGGCGACGAGCCGCTTCGCCCATTATCTGAAGGTGATGGCGCGCGACAAGATCGGGTCGTTCATGGAAGCGAAGGACACCGAGACCTGGCTCAACCGCTGGATCTCGAACTACGTCAACGCGACCGAGGGTGCCGGCCAGGAATCGCGCGCGAAATACCCGCTGCGCGAAGCCCGGGTCGAGGTGCGCGAAGTCGAGGGCGCGCCGGGTTCCTACACCGCGGTCGCGCATCTGCGCCCCTGGCTGCAATTTGAGGAACTCACCACCTCGATGCGGCTGGTCGCGCGGATTCCGAAGGCGAGCTGATCGGCGCTTCGGACGCCGCGCGCGTGCCGATCCCGCTGGAACCGGAGGGCCAATCGGCGATGGACGCGGCAACCGATGCGCGCGCGCGGACGACGGATGGCGATGCCGTCGCGTCGTCCGCCGCGCCCGGGCTGTTCGGCCTGCCCGCCGCAGCCACGACCGGCGCGGCATGGCGGGCCGACGGCGCGCCGCGAACCGCGCCGGGGCTGCGCGCACGCGGGGCACGCATCCTGGCCGGCATCGACGCACTGCTGTCGCGCCAGCTCGACGCGATCCTGCACCACCCCGAGCTGCAGCGGATCGAGGCGCTATGGCGCGGGACGCACTGGCTGGTCCACGGCATCGCGGACGCGCAGGTCAAGGTCCGCATCCTCGACGTCCGCTGGGGCGAGGTGGCCCGCGACCTGGAACGCGCCATGTCGTTCGACCAGAGCGTGCTGTTCGACCGCATCTACAGCAACGAATTCGGCACGCCGGGCGGCGAACCCTATGGCATGATGATCGTCGATCATCAGGTGTCGCACCGGCTGGGCCAGCGCGACCGCACCGATGATGTCGCAACGCTGTCGGGCCTGGCGGAGGTGGCGGCCGCCGCCTTCTGCCCCACGGTCGTCGGGGTCGATCCGCGCATGATGGGCATCGACGCGTTTGCGGATCTCGACCTGCGCCAGGAATTGTCCGCGACCTTCGCCAACCCCGAATATGCGCGCTGGGAGCGGCTGCGCGCGCGTTCCGACAGCCGCTTCCTTGCGGCGGTCGCGCCGCGCCTGCTCGCCCGGCGACTCTATCGCGGCCGCGACTTCCCCCGGCTGGGCTTCGTCTATGACGAGCGCGCCGACGGGCCACGCGACCTGTTGTGGATGAACGGGGCGTTCGCGCTCGCGCATGTCGCGTGCCGCGCGATGGCGCAGCACCGCTGGCCCGCCGCGATCCGGGGCACCGTGCCGGTCGGCGAAGGCGGCACGGTCGACGGCCCGATCCGCCAGCTGCTGCCCAGCGACCGTGCCGGCGTGGTCGCGCGCTTCGCGGTCGAGAATGCGGTGTCGGAGGACCAGGAGGTCGCGCTCAACGAACTGGGCGTCATCGCGCTGCGCCAGATTCACCTGACCGGCCTGACCGCTTTCCTCAACCTGCCGAGCCTGCACCGCCCGACCGACTATGACAGCGAAGCGGCGCGGATGAACGCGAAGATGAGCGCGATGCTCAACTACATCCTGTGCGTGTGCCGTTTCGCCCATTATGTGAAGGTGATGGCGCGCGACTGGGTCGGCAAATATACCGATGCCCAGGAATGCCAGCGCCTGCTGCAGACCTGGCTCAACACCTATGTCACCGGCAACGACGATGCGAGCCCGGAGATGCGCGTGCGCTACCCGCTGCGCGAGGCGCGCGTGATCGTCAGCGAGATGCCCGAGAAGCCGGGAAGCTATGGCTGCGAGATCGCGATCCGGCCGCATTACCAGCTGGACCAGATTGCATCGGAGTTTCGCCTGACCACGATCATCGGGCGCGAGGCGGCCGCGTGATGGCGGGCGAGATTCCCCTGTCGCTGATCGACCGGCTGATCGACGACGAGCCCGAACTGCGCCAGGAACCGATGCTGGGCGACGACCAGCTGCTCGAACGCTATCGGCTGGGGCTGCGTCGCGACCTGGAAGGGCTGCTCAACAGCCGCCGTCCGCATATCGCCGCGGTGAACGGCGACGAGACGCTGCTCGCGACGATCATCGGTTTCGGCCTGCCCGACATCAGCACCGAGGATTTCGCCGCCGCCGGGGTCCGCGAGCGCGTGCGGCGGATGATCGCGCAGACCATCCGCACCCACGAACCGCGGCTGAGCGAGGTCGAGGTCGAGGTCGACGGCGCGCCGACCTCGCGCGGCATCCGCTTTCGCATCACCGCGATCCTCAACCTCGCCCGCGCGCGCGAGGCGGTGGTCTATGACGCCAGCGTGCGGCCGAGCGACCGCTCGATCGCGGTCGAAATGCCGGACTGACCCAGATGATCGACGACCTGATCGAATATTATCAGCGCGAGCTGACCTTCCTGCGCAGCAATGCCGGTGCGTTCGCCGAGGCGCATCCGAAGATCGCATCGCGGCTGCGCCTGACCCGCGACGCGATCGAGGACCCGCATATCGGCCGGCTGATCGAGGCGGTCGCGTTCATGAACGCGCGGCTGCGCCACAAGATCGACGACGAGTTTCCCGAGCTGTCCGACGCGATGCTGATGACGCTCTATCCGCATCTGATCCAGCCGGTGCCATCGTTCATGGTGGCGCGGCTGGTCGCGGAGGATGGGCTGGACAAGCCGGTGACGGTCCCGGCGGGCACGATGGTGTCGGCCGAACCGGTCGACGGCCAGCGGTGCCGCTATCGCCTGTGCCACGACACCCAGCTGCTGCCCATCCGCGTCCATGCCGCCGCGATGGGTGGTCCGCCGCTCGACGCGCCCGCGCTGGGGCTCCATGCTGCCAAGGGCGTGCTGCGCCTGACGCTGGCGACGACCAAGCCGGAGGTCGATCTGGCCGGGCTGGGCATCGACACGCTGCGCCTGTTCATCAAGAGCGATGCGCGGCGCGCGCAGATCCTGATCGAACAGTTCGGATCGAACCTGGTGGGCATCGGGGTGGGCACCAGTCCACAGGATCCGCGCGCGGTGCTGCTCCCGCCGGACGCGCTCAGGCTGCGCGGCTTTGGCGACGACGAGCTGCTGCTGCCCCAGACCCAGGTTGCGCGGGGTGCCTATGCGGTGCTGCAGGAATTCTTCGCCTATCCGCAAAAGCACCTGTTCGTCGAGGTGAGCGGGCTGGCCGCGCGCACGCTCGACATCGCGGGCGACCGGCTCGAGCTGTTCTTCTACTTCGACAAGCTGTCGTCCGAGCTCGAGCGCGTGGTGCGCGCCGACGATTTCGATCTGTTCGCCTGCCCCGCGATCAATTTGTTCGAGATGGATGCCGAGCCCATCCAGCTCGACCATAGCAGCATCGAATATCGCATCGTGCCCGACGCCCGGCGCGAGGACGCGATCGAGGTGCATTCGGTCGTCGACATGGTTCTGCAGGACCAGAGCGGCGAGCGGTTCTCGGCACCGCCGCTCCATTCGGTCGATCGTGGATCGCCGCGGCTGGGCCGGATGTTCCACGCGCTGGCGCGCCGGTCGAGCTTCGGGCCCGGTGGCGGCGACGATGTGTTCGTCGCGGTCGCCGATCTGGAGGGGCGCTTGCTGCGCGATGATGCGACCGTGCTGCACCCGCGCATCCTGGCCACCAACCGCGACCTGCCGGCGCGGCTGCCCTTCGGCGGCGGGCGACCGGAGCTGGAGATCGACGGCACGATCGCGGGGCTGGCGGGGGTCGAGGCGCTGACCAAGCCGACGCCGACACGACGACCGGCCCGGCGGCGCGCCGCGATCTGGAAACTGGTCGGCCAGCTGTCGCTCAATCATCTTAGCCTGGTCGGCGGCAGCGCGGGCGCGTTGGCGCTGCGCGAGGTGCTGGCGCTCTACGACATCGGCGACACGCCCGAAACGGTGCACCTGCGCGAACGGCTGGTCGGGGTGACGGCCGCGCCCGGCGTCGCACGCATGCGGCTGAAGGGGCACACCGCGATGTGCGCGGGGGTCGACGTCACGATCGAGGTCGAGGACGACCGGCTCTCGGGATCGGGCAGCTTTTTGCTGTGCAGCATCATCGAACGCTTCCTGGCGAGCGCATGTGCGCTCAACAGCTTCGTGCGCGTCTCCGCCAAGCTGCGGCGCGAGGCGACGTTGTGGAAGACCTGGCCGACGCGGGTCGGCGACCGTCCGCTGATATGACCGTCGTCGAGCTATTGTCGCGCCGGACCGCGGCGCTTGTACTTGCCCAGGCCGCGCGTGTCATCGAACTGGCGGCACGGCGCGGCGGACGCACGGTCGAAATCGGCAGCGACACGCCCCCGGGCGAGGAACCGCTGCGCTTCGTTGCCTCCGACCGGATGGCGCTGACCGCCAGCGACATCGCCGCGATCGGCGAGGTCGACGGCCAGCCGCACGTCACCGCCAATGTCCTGGGCCTGGCGGGCGCGGCCCCCGCCCTGCCCCCGGTCTATAGCGAGCTGCAGCTTCAACGCCGGCGGATGCGCGACGTCGCGTTCGCCGCCTTCCTGAACCTGTTCGATCACCGCGCACTGTCCTTCTTCTATCGGATCTTCCGCAAGCATCACTGGCTGGTGAGCTTCGAGCGCGAGGCTCGGCCCGGCGACGATCCCGCGTCGCGCGCGGTGCTCGCGCTGGCGGGCCTTGCGACGCCCGGCAGCATGACCCGGCTGGTGGTCGAGGACGCGGCGCTGGTGCCGCTGGCCGGGCATCTGGGCGATGCGCGGCGCAGCGCGGCGAGCGTCGAGACGGTGCTGCGCCAGCTGACCGGACTGCCGCTGCGGATTGCCGAGGCGGAACCGGCCTGGCTGGCGCTGCCGCCCACGGAGCAAAGCCGGCTGGGCGGCACCAGTGCCGGCGGCGGCGGCCAGTTCGCGCGGCTGGGCGGCATCGACCCGCAAACCGGGATGGGCAGCGACGATGCCGCGATCATCGGTGCGGCAGTGCTCGACGTACAGCATCATTATGCGGTCGAGATCGGCCCGGTCGATCACGCGACGTTGATCCGCTTCTGCGCGGAGTCGGGCCAGCGCGCGATCGTCGGGGAAGCCTGCATGCTCGCCGCCGGCATGGAACACCAGCCGGTGATCCGCATGCTGATCGATGCCGCCGACATCCCGCCCCTGCGGCTGGGCGACGCGGCGACGCCTGCGCTGCTCGGCTGGACCGGCTGGCTCGGCTCGCCGGGTCCGGACGCCGGCATTCTGGCCGATTGCGTCATTCCGGTCGACCGCACCGCGATTGGCCGCGACGGTCCGGGCCGCACGCCGCCGGCAACCGTCGCCGGCGAGACAGGCGAACGCATGGTTGCGCTAAATTAACGTTGTGGGGCCCGGCGCGCTGGGCTAGACCGACGGCGCGCCGAGGGGACGGTGGCGCGGGCGGGGCGGCATCGAAAAATGCGGGCTCGATTCGCATCGCTTCCATCCCCGGGATCCGGTCGGGCGGCATCGCCGCAGCCCGCGCGAAAATACATTGATTTCGGCATGTTGCAGAGGGGGGCATGTGGCGCAGGTCAATCTGAAGAGCCTGGTCGGCAAGCTGGACGACACCTGTCGCTCCACATTGGAGGGCGCCGCCGGACTTGCGCTGTCTCGCACCAATTACGATGTCGAGATTGAGCATTGGCTGCTGCGCCTGATCGACCGGCAAACCTCCGACGTCGCCGTCATTCTCAATCATTTCCAGGTCGATGCCGGCCGGCTGACCCAGGACATCAACCGCGCGATCGACGGGTTCAAGACCGGCAATGGCCGCGCGCCCGGCCTTGCCCCCAACATCATCAAGCTGATCCGCGAGGCATGGCTGCTCGCGTCGCTCGATCATGGCTCGGGGGTGATTCGCTCGGGCCATCTGTTGATGGCGCTGCTGGATGCGGACGACCTGGCGGTGATCGCGCGCCAGATGAGCACGCATTTCGCCAAGCTGCCCGCGGAAACGCTGCGCACGACGATGACGCAGATCGCGTCGGCGTCCGAAGAAGCGAAGATGGCGGCCGACCTGTCCTCCGCCCCTGCGGGCGACGGCGGGGCGGCGACGGGTGCGGGCGGTGCCCCGGCATCGCGCGGCACCGCGTCGCTCGACAAGTTCTGCATCGACCTGACCGCGCAGGCGAAGGCGGGTAAGATCGACCCGATCTTCGGCCGCGACCCCGAAATCCGCCAGATCGTCGACATCCTGACCCGGCGGCGTCAGAACAACCCGATCCTGACCGGCGAGGCGGGCGTGGGCAAGACCGCGGTGGTCGAGGGTTTCGCGCTGCGCATCGCGCAGGGCGACGTGCCCGACGCGCTCAAGAATGTGCGCCTGCTGTCGCTCGATCTTGGCCTGCTCCAGGCCGGCGCGGGCATCAAGGGCGAGTTCGAGAACCGGCTGAAATCGGTGATCGACGAGGTGAAGGGCTCCCCCACCCCGATCATCATGTTCATCGACGAGGCGCACACGCTGATCGGTGCGGGCGGCGCGGAGGGCCAGAACGACGCCGCCAACCTGCTCAAGCCCGCGCTCGCCCGCGGCGAGATGCGCACCATCGCGGCGACGACCTGGGCCGAATACAAGAAATATTTCGAGAAGGACCCCGCGCTCACCCGCCGTTTCCAGGTGGTGAAAGTCGAGGAGCCGTCGGAGGACCTGGCCGTCGCCATGCTGCGCGGGCTCGTGCCGGTGCTCGAAAAACACCACAATGTCCGCATTCTCGGCGAAGCGCTGGAGGCGGCTTCGGGCCTGTCGCACCGCTACATCGCCGGGCGGCAATTGCCCGACAAGGCGATTTCGCTGCTCGACACGGCGTGCGCGCGGGTCGGCATCAGCCAGGCGGCGACGCCGCCGTCGGTCGAGGATCTGGAACGCCAGCTTGGCCTGCTCGCGTCCGAAGTGCGGATGCTCGAGCGCGAGGGCCGTTCGGGCGTGGATGTGGCCAAGAAGCTGGAGGCCGCCGCCACGCGCAAGGGCGAGCTGGAGGCAGCGAAGGAGACCGCATCGGCGCGCTGGCAGGAAGAACTGGCGGCGGTGAAGGCGGTCGGCGACCTGCGCGTCGCGCTGGACGGCATGGCGGCTGACGCAGCCGATTATGACGCCAAGGTCGGCGAGCTGCGCGAGGCGCAGGCGAAGCTGCGCGCGCTGCAGGGCGAGCATCCGGTGGTCTATGACGTCGTCGATCGCCAGGTCGTCGCCGAAGTGCTGGCCGGGTGGACCGGCATTCCGGTCGGCCGGATGGGCGGCGACGAAATCCGTTCGGTGCTGACCGTCAAGGACCAGCTCGCCAACCGGATCAAGGGCCAGGACTATGCGCTCGACATGATCGCGCAGACCGTGCGCACCGCACGCGCAGGCCTGGCCGATCCGCGCAAGCCGATCGGCGTCTTCCTGTTCTGCGGCACGTCGGGCGTCGGCAAGACCGAAACCGCGCTGGCGCTCGCCGAGCTGCTTTATGGTGGCGAGCAGAACGTCACGACGATCAACATGAGCGAGTTCAAGGAGGAGCATAAGGTCTCCACGCTCGTCGGCGCGGCGCCCGGCTATGTCGGCTATGGCGAGGGCGGCGTGCTGACCGAAGCCGTCCGGCGCAAGCCCTATTCGGTCATCCTGCTCGACGAGATGGAAAAGGCGCATCCCGGCGTTCAGGACGTGTTCTATCAGGTGTTCGACAAGGGGATGCTGAAGGACGGCCAGGGCCGTGACATCGATTTCAAGAACACGCTGATCATCATGACGTCCAACGCCGGCACCGATACGATCGAGGAACTGTGCCGCAACGTCGAGGTGCTGCCCGAGCCCGAGGCGCTGGCGACCCAGCTGCGCCCCGACCTGCTCGATTATTTCAAGCCCGCGTTTCTGGGCCGTGTCGTCACCGTCCCCTTCTTCCCGCTGCGGCCCGAAATCCTGCGAGAGATCGTGGTGATCAGCCTGAAGCGGATCGAAAAGCGCGTGATCGGCAGCTACGGGGCCAGCTTCAGCTGGGACGACGCGCTGCTCGACAAGCTGGTCGAGCGCTGCACCGAAACCGAAAGCGGTGCCCGCAATATCGAGAATATCCTGAAGCGCGGGCTGCTCGCCGATCTGGCCGGGCAGCTGCTGGAGCTGCGCGCCGAGGGCAAGGAAGTGACCGAGGTCCGGGTCAGCGCGGGCGAGACGCAGGATTATTCGATCACGCTGGTGTGAACGCAATCACCGCGGGGCCGCGCCATGATTCATGCCGCCGATCCGCAATTTAGGGCAAGGCGACACGGTGTCGCCGAGGATGAAGAAGGGAACAGCACGTGGCAATCTATCTCGAACTCGATGGCATCAAGGGCAGCTCGACCGACGACAAGTTCAAGGAAATGATCGAGCTGAACAGCTTTCAATGGGGTGCCGGCATCGGCGTCAGCTCGCCGCGCGGCGGAGACCGCACCGCGTCGGAGCCGAGCGTGTCCGAAATCACGACGACCAAGGTCACCGACAAGTCGTCCGAGCTGCTGTTCAAGCAGTTGCTGATGGGTGAGGTGATCAAGAAGGGCAAGATCTCGTTCACCGCCGCTTCGAAGGGCGAATCGGTCGCGTACGCGACGCTCAGCCTCGAGGAAGTCATCATCTCGGGCTTCAGCATGTCGTCGGGCGGCGATTTTCCGAGCGAGTCGCTGTCGCTGAACTTCACCAAGTTCGACTGGTGCTTCACCGGCCGCGATGCGACCAACACCGGCAGCCCGACCCACCTGATCTACTCGCTGGCCGAGAACAAGGTCGGCTGATCGCCCTGGCTTGCGCGGAAGATCGGCGGCCCCGCACCGGGGCCGCCGGCTTCCGCGTCTGACGGGCGGGCAAGGCTCCTGGCATGGGTGACCATCTTCTCAATCTGCGCGCGCTTCCCGACGACCTGGCCAATTACGAGCTGCTGGGTTTTGAAGGACGCGAGGCGATCAGCGAGCCGTTCGAGTATCGCCTGGAGCTGGTCGCCGGAGTGCGGCCCGACCTGACCCAGTGGATCGGCAAGCTGGTCGAGTTCGACATCTCGATCGGCGACTTTCCGCCGCGCGTCTTTGCCGGGCGCATTTATGCCGCGCGGCTGGCGCTGGGTGCCGAGGGGATGCGGGTCCTGCTGACCGCGCGCCCGGCCTATTTCGCGCTCAGCTATGCGCGCGCAACGCATTTCATCCAGGACAAGACCAGCCTCGACATCTTCACCGCGATGACCGCCGATGTCGTCGGGCTGACCAAGTCGGTGGGCGTCAGCCCGGACCCGCCGGTGCGCGGCTATGCGGTACGCTATGACGAGAGCGAGCTCGATTTCCTCGACCGCCTGCTGGCGCAGGACGGCATCATGTATTTCTTCGTGCACGACAGCGGCGCGGGCACCTTCCGGCACAAGATGGTGCTGGCCAACAAGTCCGCCGACTATGTCGACGTGGCGGGCGGCGACGTGTCGATGGATCACGAACAATCGCTAAAGGCGATGCCCGCCGTCGCGCGCGAATATCGCGCGGGGCCGCGCAAGCACAAGCATCACGGCGTCAACGTCAACAAGCTCGACGAGCCCTTTACCAAGGCGGGCAGCGCCGCCCCGTCCTGGGGCGCGGTCTATCCGCACGGGCTGCATTCGATCGGGTTCGAATCGGTGGCGCAGGCCGGCGTGAACGCCCGCTCCGCCTATCACATCGATGGCGTCGGGCAGAGCGCGGACCAGGTGACCGGCATGTCGTCGCGCTGCGACTTCATGGCCGGGGGACGCGTGAAGGTCACGCAAAGCGACGGTGCGCTGCCAGACCGGCTGGCATTCACCTCGGTCACCCATTCCGCGCGCGATCCGTGGATGCTGCAGGATGGCGGCAAGGGCAGCTATTCGAACCAGTTCACTGCGATCGACGCGACCCGGGTGTTCCGCCCGCCGGTCGGCGCGCCCCAGCGCACCGCGCCGGGCCCCCTGCTCGGCACGGTCGCGGACGAAAGCTCGGCCAAGGGCGAGATCGTCATCGACGACCAGAGCCGCGTTCCCGTCGAAATCGCGACCGCGCGGGATTATGGCGGTGCGCTCCCCAAATTCGTCTGGTTGCCCGTCCAGCAGCAATGGGCCCATTCGACGCACGGCGCGCAATTCTTTCCGCGCATCGGCACGCGGGTGATCATCGACTTTCTCTATGGCAATCCCGATCTGCCGTTCATCTCGGGCACGGTCTACACGCCGTCCCAGCCCTATCCGTTCGATCCCGCGTCGGCCAAGACACAGAGCGGCTGGCGCTCGGTCACGGAGAAAAACGGCGGGATCACCCAGGAATTCCGGTTCGAGGACAAGGACGGTGCCGAGGAGATCTATCTCTACACCGGCCGCGACTATCGCCGGCTGATCGACAATGACGACTGGGGCACGGTCAAGCGCGACCAGACGCTGGCGGTGGAGCGCGACCAGTCGCTCACCGTGACGCGCGATCGCACGGTCAAGATCGACGGCAAGCAGACGACCGACATCGCCAAGACCCGCACCGTCACCGTGCAGCAGAAGAGCCTGCTGGAATCGAAGCAGGAAATCGAGCTCAAGGTCGGCAGCTCGACGATCACGATGACGCCCACGGGAATCGAGATCAAGGCGGTGAAGATCACGATCAAGGCCGAGGCCCAGCTCGATATGTCCGGGGGCGCGACCGCCGCCCTGAAAGCGCCCAAGACCGACGTCACCGCCGATGCGATGCTGACGCTCAAGGGCGGCATCGTGATGATCAACTGACATGGCGAGCACGCCCGTCATCGCGTTGCGCTATCAGCGTGCGGAGCTGGAGCAGAAGGCCAATCTGTCCCCCGCTGGCCGTGCGGTGCTGGCCGGGGCGACGGGGCCCGAACGGCTGATCGCCGCGCTCGCCGCCACGGGCAATTACCGCGACGCGGTCTATGCGCTCACCATGATCCTGCCGCATCGCCAGGCGGCGTGGTGGGCATGCCTCGCGGTCCGGCTGCTGCCCGATCTGGCGGCGCGTGCGGAGGATCTCGCTGCGGTCGAGGTTGCCGAACACTGGGTCCAGAGCACCGCGCCGGTCGATGCCGAGCGCGCGGGCGAGGCGGCCGATCGCTGCAACCTCGACCTCGCGCCCGGCTGGGCCGCGATGGCGGCCTATTGGAGCGGCGCATCGATCGCGCCGCGCGGGCAGCAACCGGTACCGCCTGCACCGCATCTGCCCGGAGTCGCGACGCGGACCGCGCTGCTGCTGCTGACGCTCGAGCCGGCGCTCAACGGCCGCGTGTCGCTGGGCGATTTCCTCGAAATCGGGCTGGCGTTGATGAAGGGGGACGTTGGTCGAACCGCCCAGGCGTCGGTCCGCGCGCGGCTGGCGGGGGGCTGATCCGTCATCATGTGGACGTTGTTGCTTGCCAGGGCGACCGACCCGCCCGGAACCTTTATCGACCGGCGCCAGCTCGACGCCGGCCAAATCAAGGTCGGGCGCAGTGCGAAGACGTGCGACTGGGTGCTGCCCGACGAACACGGTCATATCTCGCGCGAACATTGCACGATCTCGGCGCTCGGCCTCGACCTGTTCGTCATCGACACCAGCACCAATGGCGTCGCGCTCAACCGCCCCGACGGACGCATCGCGCCGCAACTGCCCGTGGCGATCCGCGCCAACGACCGGCTGCTGATCGGCGATTTCGTCATCACCGTCGCGACCGAAGCCGCCGGTGCCGGCATGGCATTGATGCCCGCCCCACCCCCGCCGCTGCCCGCGAGTCCGTCGGGTCTGGGCCAGCCCGACGCGTGGTTCGACACCCCGGTCGATCCGGTGTGGGGCAATGCGCAGCGCCAGGCCGAGGTGCACGAGTTCCTCGGCAACGCGATGGACGATTTCCTGGGCTTTTCGCCCACGCCGCTGGCCGGCCCGGCGCAGTCCGCGCCGCCGCCCGAGGATTTCGGCTTTGCCGGTCCGCTCGGCAACGCCTTCGCCCGGCCGATCATGGCCGATCCGCTGCCGCCGCCGACCGATTTCGGCATTCCGGAGGACTGGGCGATCGCGCCGCCCGGCGGAGCTGCTGCAAGCGGCGCGGACCCGTTCGCGCCGATGCCGCTGCCCGCGGGCGACCCGTTCGCGCCCGCCCCGCTACCGCCGCCCGAGAGCGATGTCTTCGCCGAGGTGCCTTTCCCGGCCGAGCCGTTCACCCCCGCGCCGCTGCACGGAGAAACCGACGACCCCTTTGCGCTGCCCGCGCCCGATCCGGGACGGGCAAGCCCAGCCGAACTGCCACCCCCGGCCGCGTCGGCAGCGCCCGCCGCCCCGGCCGCCCCAACTGCGCCGGCGTCCACGTCCGGTCCCGACTGGGCCGCATTTTACGAAGGCGCCGGGATCGGCCCCGACGAGCTGCAATTGTCGCCGGACGCGATGCGGCGGCTGGGGGTGATGTACCGTCAGGTGGTGCTCGGCCTGTCCGACATCATCCAGGACCGCGCCGCGTTCAAGGACGAGTTCCGCGTCGAGCGCACTCAGCTGAGCATCGGGCGCAACAATCCGCTCAAGCACCTTGCCCCGCTCGACGCCGCGCGCATCCTGCTCGGCGATCCGCTGCCCGGCTTCATGCCCGCCGACGAAGCCGTGCGCACCGCGTTCGAGGATATCAAGAAGCACCAGCTTGCCATGCTGGCGGGCGTCCAGCACGCGTTGAGCGCGGTGTTCGACCGGCTGTCGCCGCCCGAGATCGAGAAGCTGATCGCCCAGGCCGCGGGCCAGAAAAAAGGACTGCCGTTCCGGCGTGGCATCGACCCGTGGACGGTGTATCAAACGATCTTCGAGGCGTTGCGGCGCGATGCGGTATCGAACGCGAACGGGGTGATGAGCGTCGCCTTTCGCGAGGGCTATGAAAAGTTCCTGAAGTCGGGACAATGACGCCACCGGGGGGAGTGATGGCCGAGTGACCTGGGAGAACAAGCCGATCTGGTCGGAGGGCATGTTCCTGCGGCCGCAGCATTTCCAGCAGTTCGAGCGTTTTACCGGCGCGCAGCTGGAAGCGCGCGTGTCGCCGCTGGTCGCGCATGGCTATGGCGTATCGGCGCTTCAGATCGACGCGGGACAGCTCAAGACCGGCAAGCTGGTGCTCAACCGTTGCGCCGGCGTGTTCGACGACGGCACCCCCTTTCGCGTGCCCGAGGAAGCCGCCGCCCCGCTGCCGCTGGAGGTGATGCGCGATCTGCGCGACGCGACGATCCATCTGTGCGTGCCGCAATCGCGCGCGGGCACCGCCGATGTCGCGCTCGATCCATCGGCACAGGCGGAGACCCGCTTTGCCGCGGTCGAGTTCGAGGCGGCCGATTCGGTCTATGGCGCGGCATCGCGGGTGCCGATGAATGTCGGCCGGCTGCAGCTTTCGCTGCGCAGCGAGGCAGAGGGGCTGGACGGCTATACCACCCTGCCGATCGCGCGCGTCATCGAACGCCGCGCCGACGACAGCGTCTCGCTCGACCCCGGCTTCATCCCCTGCGGCGTCAACGCGATGGCGAGTGCGACGCTGGCCGGCTTCATGTCGGAACTGGAAGGGATGCTGCACCAGCGCGCCGAGGCGATTGCCGGGCGACTCGGCACGCCAGGGGCGAAGGGCGTCGCCGACATCAGCGATTTCCTGATGCTGATGGCGGTCAACCGCGCGGAAGCCGCGATCAAGCATCTCGCCGCGCTGCCGGTGCTGCATCCGGCCGATCTCTACGGCCATTTGTGCGTGCTCGCGGCCGAACTTGCCACCTTCACGACCGCGGGCAACCGCCCGACCTTCATGCCGCTCTATGCGCATCGCGACCAGCGGGCGTGCTTCGACGCGGTGATGAACGACCTTCGCCGCTCGCTGAGCGCGGTGTTCGAGCAGAGCGCCGTCGCCATCCCGCTCGAGCCGCGCGCCTATGGCATTTCGGTCGGCCAGATCAGCGACCGGTCGCTGTTCACCAGCGCGTCCTTCGTGCTGGCGGCACGCGCGGCGGTCGATACCGAGCAGCTGCGCGTCAACCTGCCCCGCCGCGCCAAGATCGGCTCGGTCGAACATATCCGCGACCTGGTGATGCGCCAGCTGCCGGGCGCGGACATCTATCCGATGCCATCCGAGCCGCGCCAGATTCCGTTCCGCGCCAACACCGTCTATTTCACGATCAACACCCGCCACGACCAGTGGCAGACGGTGCGCACATCGGGCGCGGTCGCGCTGCACGTTGCAGGCGAGATACCGGGGCTTGAACTCGAGATGTGGGCGATCAGGGGGGCACAGCAATGAGCGGCAAGCCCGGCGATCCCGACGGTCCCGCCGACGGCGAACGCACCGTTTTCCAGCCCGGCCGCCCGGCCGGCGCGCCGGGCTTTCCGCCGCCGACTGCGCCCGTGCCGCCGCCCGCTGCTCCGCCCGCTGGCGGCTCCGGCGAGCGTACGATGATCCCTGGCACCGCGCCCGCGCCCGGCGGCTATGTGCCGCCCCAGCCGCAGCAGATCGGCCCCGGCGGACCGCCGCGCGCCGCGCCCGCCCCGGCCGGATCGCCCCCCGGCGGTGCGACCGCCGGGCGGCTCGATTTCGCGGCGGCCGAGCCGGACCTGTACGGTCCCGAGCCGCTGGTCGCCGCCGCCGGTCGCCTGATCCACCTCGCCAGCCGGGTGCGGTCGATGCCGGTCGGCCCCGATCTCGGATCGCTCCGCCAGCTCGCCATTCGCGAGCTCGACGCCTTCAGCCCGCGCGCGCGCAATCTGGGGCTCGACCCCAAGACGGTGCAGCTCGCGCATTACATCCTGTCGGCGTTCGTCGACGATGCGGTGATGTCCACGCCCTGGGGTGCGAACAGCCCGTGGTCGCAGCACAGCCTGCTCGCCGCCTATCACAACGACACGCAGGGCGGCGATCGGCTGTTCCAGTTCGCCGAGCGGATGGAACAGGACCCCAACCGCGAACCCCGGCTGATGGAGCTGCTCTATCAATGCCTCTCGCTCGGGTTCGAAGGGCGCGCCGCGCTCGACCCGCGCGGCCAATCGCTGCTGCATCAACGCCGTTCGGGCCTGGCCACCGCCATCGCCCGGCGCGGGCAGGCGGCGACCGGCGAATTGTCGCCGCAATGGCGCGGCCAGACGGTGGCGGCGGGTAGCTATGCGCCGCGCATCCCGCTCTGGGCGATCCTGGCCGGGCTGGCGGCGGTCGGCGCGCTGCTCTTCGCCGCGCTGCTCTATCGCCTCAGCACCCAGGCCGATGCCGCGATCGCCAGCCTCAACCAGGCGGTCGGCACCGCACAGGTCGTGCCCCCGCCCCCGCCCGCGCCCGAAACCGCGACGCCGACCTATGACCGGATGCGCGAGATCCTGGCCCCCGACATCCAGGCCGAACGGCTCGACGTGCTGCGCGAGGGCAACGAAATCGTGATGCGCCTCAACAATCAGGGCCTGTTCGCGTCCGCGCAGGCGGAACCGTCGGGCGCTTGGCAGGACACGTTCGGGCGGCTCGCCGAAGCAGCCAACCTGTCCAAGGGCCCGATCCGGATCGAGGGGCATACCGACGATCAGGCGATCCGCAGCCTCGCCTTCCCCTCCAATCAGGAATTGTCGGTCGCCCGCGCCCGCGCGGTCGGCGATGCGATCAAGGCGGCGGGCCTCGCCGACGGGTCGCGCGTCACTGCCACCGGGCTGGGCGACACCCGCCCGATCGGCGACAACACGACCGATGACGGGCGGCGACAGAACCGGCGCGTCGAAATCCGCGTCGCCAACGACGTCGCGTGGCGCTGAGGGAGGGCAAGGCCATGACTGCGCTCAAATCCCTGTTCCGCAATCCCTGGTTCTGGCGCGTGCTCGGCGCGATCCTGCTCGGGCTGATCCTGTGGTTCATCGGTCCGCTGATCGCGATCGCCGATTTCCGCCCGCTCGGCTGGTGGCCGGTGACGCTGGTCGTCGCGCTGCTGCCGCTGATCGGCGTCGGCATCTACGGGTGGCTGGCGCGGCGCCGCGAGAAAAAGAAGAACGCGGCGCTGATGGAAGCGCTGGCGCCCAAGAACCCGGCCGACCATGACGAGATTTCGGCCAAGCTGGCCGAAGCGCTGGCGATGCTCAAATCCGCCAAGCTCGGCCAGCGCCAGGCCTATGCCTATCAGCTGCCCTGGTATGCGATCATCGGCCCGTCGGGCGCGGGCAAGACGACGGCGCTGCTCAATTCGGGCCTGGGCTTTCCGACCGCGGTCGCGGGCGAATATCGCGCGCTGCGCGGCCAGCCCAACACGCCCAATTGCGACTGGTGGTTCACCGACGAAGCGGTGCTGATCGACACCGCAGGACGCTATGTCACCCAGGATCTGGATGCCAAGGCGGACGCGGAGGGGTGGCAGAGCTTTCTCAACCTGCTGAAGCAGCACCGCCCGCTCCAGCCCTTGAACGGCGTGATCGTCGCCATCCCCGCCCCCGATTTCGCCGATCCGGCGAAAATGGCGTCGCATGCCCAGAACATCCGCGCACGCCTGAATGAACTGGGCGGGACGCTGGGCCAGGACCTGCCGGTCTATGTAATGATCACCAAGGCCGACCTGCTCGCCGGTTTCCGCGAATATTTCGCGCGCAGCACCGATGCGGAAAGCGATCAGGTGTTCGGCACGACCGCACCGGGCGACGGGGCAGACAATGACGCGGTGCTCAGGGGCTTCGACGATCTGGTCAGCAGCATCGCCGGGCGCGTCGTCGACCGGATGCAGAACGAGGCGCAGTTGCCGCTGCGTGGCCAGATCGCGATGTTCCCCGCCCAGCTCGCTTCGCTGCGCACGCCAATTGCCACGCTGCTCGCCGCACTCGGCCAGAAGTCGCGCTTCGACGCGCCGGCGCGGGTGCGCGGCATCTATCTCGCGTCGGGCACCCAGACCGGCAACCCGGTCGACCGCATCCTGCTGACGCAGGGCGTGCCCCCGATCGCGTCGGCCAACGCGGTCGGCCAGGGACGCAGCTATTTCCTCAAGCGGTTCTTCTCCGACCTGATCATCCCCGAACAGGGGCTGGCCGGTCGCAACGAGGCGGCCAAGCGGCGCGCACGCCAGCGTTATGTGTTCGGCATCGCGGGGGGCGCGGTGGCACTCGCCGTCGCGGTCGGACTGTGGACCTGGGGCTATTTCCGCAATGTCGAGCTGATCGACGGCATCTACACGACCTCGGCCAGCTATGCCGAAGCCGCCGGCACCTCGCGCGGCGGCAGCGCGACCGTCGAGCAGGACCTGGCCGCGCTGGGCGTTCTGGGCAGGGCGACCGCGGAGATGCGCGACGCCAGCGACTTCGCGCTCGGGCTGGGCCAGGCCGGGCGGCTGTCGGGCGAGTTGAGCGGCATCTATGGCCGCGATCTGCAACGGCGGCTGACGCCGATCCTTGCCGGCCTGGCCGAAGAGCGGTTGAGCGCCGATGTCACGCAGCCATCGGCGCTGTATGACGACCTCAAATCCTATCTGATCCTGGGCGGGCGTGGGCCGATGCAGCCCGAACAGATCCTGTCCTGGGTGCAGCCGGCCTGGCTGGCGCGCGGCGGCGGCGGCGATCCGCAAAGCGAGGCGGGCGAGCTTGCGCGCCACACCAGCGCCCTGTTCGAGGGCGGCGCCTTCCGCCCGGTCGCGGTCGACGACAGCCGGATCGAAGCCGCGCGCGCGGTGCTGCGTGCGCAACCGGCAGCGGTGCGCGTCTATGGCCGGTTGAAGAGCAAGGCGATCGAGCAGGGCGACACGATGTGGAGCGCGCGCGACAATGCCGGCCCCAGCCCCGAAATCTTCTTTGCCCCCGGCGGCGCGTTCGCCCCCGGCGCGGGCGTACCGGCGCTGTTCACCCGCACCGGCTATGACAAGACCTTCCTGCCGATCGTCGCCAGCGGCGCGCAGTTGCTGGAGGAGGAACGCTGGGTCGTCGGGGACGCCGGCGTCGCGACGAACATGTCGCCCGCCGAGCTGGGCGCGCTCAAGCGCGATCTCGAGCGCCTCTATTTCGCCGAGTTCCTCAGCCGCTGGCAGGCCTATCTGGCGGCGATGCAGCCGCGTCCGGTCACCGCGCTCGGCGACAATATCCAGCGGCTGCGCGACGGCAGCGGCCCCCTGTCGCCAATCAAGCCGCTGATGACCGCGATCGCCAAGGCGACCGACATGACCCCGCCCAAGGCGACGCCCAAGGCGCCGGGCGGGCTGATCGGCCAGGCGATGAACGCGGCCGGCATCGGCCCGTCGGCGGACGATCCGCGCACCAGCGTGGTCAACGCGTTCCTGCCGCTGCGCCTGTTTGTCGGCATTCCGGCCGGCGGCGGCGCGCCTGCGCCCAATGCGCCGATCGATGCGGCGCTGGCGACGATGGGCCAGCTCGCCGACAAGCTCAACATCGTCTCCGTCCTGCCGGGCGGCGGCGGCGGCAGCGGATCGGAACAGAGCCTTGAGGTGCGCGCGCTGGTCGCCCAGCTTGACCAGTCGGCCAATTCGATGCCCGCACCGGCCGCGATCTGGATCAAGGCGGTGGCGAGCGACGCCAATGTCGCGCTGGGCGGCGCGCGGCTGGCCCAGATGGGTGCGGCGCTCAACGCCAGTTTCGGCGACCAGTGCACCGGCACGCTGACCCGCGCCTTTCCGGTGCAGCCGGCAGCGACCGCGGAGCTCGCCATCCCCGATTTTCAGCGCTTCTTCGCCCCCCAGGGCCAGTTCGCGAAGTTCGTCGGCGAACAGCTCGCCGGCTATATCGACACGACCGCGCCCGAATGGCGCGCGCTCGACAATGCCGCCGAAGTCGGACTGACCGAAGCCAATGTCCGCGCGCTCCAGGCCGCGAACAGCGTGACGCGCACCTTCTTCGCCAGCGATCCCAATGCCGCGCGCCTCGCCTATCAGATCGAGCCGGTGGCGCTGGCCGGGGCGAGCGCGGTCAAGCTGACCATCGACGGCCAGACGCTCAACTTCGACGGCAAGGTGCCGGTGCCCGTCACCTTCGACTGGCCGGGGACCGGCGATGCGGCGGTCGAGTTCACCGTCGCCGACAGCGGCGCACCCCAGGTCCGCTCCTGGCCCGGCCAATGGGCGGTGTTCCGCATGATGAAGGCCGCAGCGATCAAGCCCGGCGCCTCGCCCGTCATCGGCGAAGGCAGCCTGACCCAGGCTGGCGCACGCTTCAACTTCCGCGTGCGCACCTTTGGCGGCACCAACCCGTTCGTCGTCGACCCCTTCGTCAAGATCGCGTGCCCCAGCCCCGCAATGGGCGCGACCGCCGCGCTCGGCTGAACCCGATCAGGCGACGAGCAGCGGCACCCGCGCGATCTGGGCGAGCGCGGTGTCGACGTCGACCTCACTGCCATAAGGCGTCCCGGCCCAGGCCGCGGCAAGCTCCGCCCGGTCGCGGCTGCCGTCGAGCAGCGCCACGAATGCACGCGGTCCCGGCGCCTCGAACGCGACGACGCGATGGTCGAGGGTGAACAGCGTGGTGCCGCCCAGCGCGATCTGGGCGCGCGCGACCGGGCTGGCGCAGGGCCGCGCGCCCGGAATCATCCGCGCGGGCACGGGCGTGCTGTGCAGCGTCAACACCTCGCTGCGATAAAGCGTGACCAGCGCTTCGGCACGATCGGGGGAGTCCGCAATGCGCGCCAGCGGCACGCGCGCCGGCCACGCCGTCGCCATCGCCTCGAGCAGGTCGCACAATTGCGCGTCCGCCACCTCGAACGGATCTTCGCCCAGCCGGAAATGGGTCGCGCCGGTGCGCTGCACGCGCGATGCGCCGTACAGCCGGGCAAACACCGACGGATCCAGCTGCCGCGCGGGCGCACAGCCGGCGCGCACGAACAGGCTCTGGTGGAAGAAGGCGACGCTTTCGTAATCGCTGACCTGCGCGGCGCGGACGACCGCGGCATCGTCGGTCGCCCCGCCGGGCAGGACCCCGGGCAGGCCGTCGCGCACCATCGTCGATCCCGCGTCGTTCAGGAAGCGCAGGCCGTGGCCGGCGGCCGCGGCGACGACGTCGCTCAGCGACTGCGGCGCATAGCTTTCGCCCAGCTCGTCATGGAACAGGGTGCCGAGATTCTTGCTCAGCATCGGGCGGGCGACATCGCGCATCGCCTGCAGCACCGGGCGATCGCCGTCGTGCGGGCGCGAAAAGGCGAGCAGGCAGTCGTGCGCCGCGCGCACCCGCGCGACCGGGTCGGTGATGCCTTCGACATGATGCAGCAGCATGTCGCGAACCGCCCGGCGCAGATGCCCGCCGGGCAGCGCGTTGTAGCTGATGAAGGCGATGCCCCGGTCCGACAGCACCCGCCCGATCAGCCGCATCGTCGCCGCGCGCACCGCATCGGGCACCCAGGCATAAAGGCCGTGGGCGATCACATAATCATAGGGGCCCGCCATCGTCTCCGCGCGGTCGAGCAGGTCGCCATGCTCGATGCGGACATTGGTCAGCCCGGCCGCGTCGGCCAGCCGCACGCCGCGCGCCACCGCCTCGCGCGACAGGTCGAAGCTGTCGAACTGTGCCTCGGGATAGGCAGCCGCGAGCGCGATCTGGCCGACCCCGTCGCCGCCGGCGATTTCCAGCACGCGCGCGCGCGTGATGTCGGGCGGGTCGAGCCCGTGAAGGAGGGCGATCGCCGCGAGATGGTCGGGGTGCGTCGCCGGAAACAGGGTCGCGGGATAGGCGACATCGTCATAGGCGGTCGTGCCGCTCATTCCCGCCGCCCCCTGCGCGCGATTGCCGAGCCGATCAGCTGGCCTTGGCGAACTCGACCCGGCGGTTGACGGCTGCGCGCGGTGTCGTGCCCGGACGCGGGCGTTGATAGCCGAAACCGCGCGTCTCGATCCGGCCCGGATCGACACCGAGCGAGGTCAGATAGGCCGCCACCGCCTCGGCACGGCGGCGCGACAGGTCGAGATTATAGTCCGCCGCGCCGATCGCGTCGGTATGCCCCTCGATCCGGAACTTCTGCCCGGCCAGCACCGGCGACTCGAGCGCCTTGGCAAAGGCGCGCACCTCGGCACGCGCCTGGTCGGTCAGGTCGGCCGAACCCAGCGCAAAGGTGACCATCATGTCGATGCCGCCGCTGGTCGTCGGCGGTGCGGGACGCCGCGTCGGGGTGCGCGCGCCCGCGGTCGCCACCGGGCGACGCGACGGTGCCGCAGCCGACGCCGCGGGCGGGCGCGAAGGCGCGCTGGTCGATGTGGCGCTGCTCGCCGGCTTGGCGGCGTTGGGCTTGGCCAGGCTGAACGCCTTTTCGTCGCCGATCTCGATCTGCGCGCCCGGGTCGGCGGGCGCGTCGCCGCACACGCCGCTCAGCTGACACACGATCTGGTCGGGCGTGTTGACCGATGTCTGGGCATGCGCCGGCGGCGCTCCCATCCCCATTCCGACGCCCAGAACCGCATAAAGCGCCATGTTGCGCGAGAGCCTTGCCATGCCGTGTCCCCTTGCTAGCGACTCGCTAACCATCCTGTCGGCAGGATAGGTGGGGCGGGCCCGAATGACAAATGTCGATCGGTGGCGATGCCGCCCGCGCTGCCCCGGTTGCGGACGGCGGCGGGCGGGCTAGGATGCCACATCGTCCGGCGGTCCGGACGGCATCGCCGCGGCAAGGAAGCGCATGACCCTGATCCTCACCCCCCGCCCCGCGCCCGGCAGCCAGGCTGCGGCGGTGGCGGCGACACGCTTCGCGCAGGGACCCGTGACGATCGGCCGGGCGGGCGATTGCCAGCTCGTTCTGCCTGATGCGACCAGCGTGATCTCGTCGCGCCACTGCCGGATCGATCGGACTGCGTCGGGCTGGGCGGTGCACGACACCAGCACCAACGGCACGTGGCTCAACGGCCAGCGGCTGGCGGCACCACAACATCTGCGCGACGGCGATGTCCTGCGCATCGGCGGGTACGACATCGGCGTGAACGTGGCGGCGGCGGGTGCAGCCGCGCCCGACACCGATCCCTGGCGCCGCGGCGCGACGGCGTCGCCCGCCGCTGCACCCGCGCCCCCGCGCACCGCGGCAGAGGCCGGCAATGCCGCCGCCCTGCTCTGCACGGCCGCAGGCATCCGCCGCGATCAGGTCGCGGCCACCGATGGCGTGGTGCTGCAGGCGGCGGGCGCGATGCTGCGCGCGGCAGTGACCGGCGTGGCGGCAATGACCGCCGCGCGCGGCCGTGCGCGCGCCGAAATCGGGCTGAGCGCCGACCCGGTTGCGGGCAACCCCCTGCAATCGGGCCAGCCGGCGGAGATGCTCCTCGCGCGGCTGCTGACCGCGCCCGGCCCGGGGGCGGAGGCGATGACCGGCGCGCTCGCCGATCTCGACGCGCATCAGCGCGCGACCCTGACCGCGATGCAACAGGCGCTGCGGGCGACGCTGGATCATTTCGCGCCGGAGCCCATCCTGCGCCGCGCCGGGGGCAAGCCCGATGCCGCGTGGCGGCTCTACGCCGAAGCCTTCGCCGCCGACGACGGCTTCATCGAAACCTTCGCGCGCGAGCTTACCGCCGCCTATGCCCGACGGACGGCCGATCGCCCGGGCGGCTGAACAAAAAAAGGGGCCACCAACGGCGGCCCCAGCTGTCTTGGGAAACCAAAAGGGAGAACTTCATGCCTGCGTCCAATCAGGCGGGTCGAGCTATGCCACGACAGACCTAAACGTCGCGTTAACGACGCGACATTCCGGCCTCAACTGCCCGTGCACGCGCCCATGCGTCGCGCGTTGAGCTCGAGGTGAAAGGGTGCGCCGGACGCAACGCCCTGGGTCTCGATCCGCACCGATCGCGGCGTCACCAGGTCGATCGTGGTCCGGCCATAGCCGCTGCCGGGGCAGGTATAGTGAATGGTCCCGTGCGCGGTGCGATCGTCGATCACGTAGCGCGAACAGCCGCCGCGCGGATGCTGGAGCTGGATCAGCGTTTCCATGTCGCCCAGGCAGATGCTGCGCTCGCCACCGCGCGGCCCGATCTCGCGCAATTGCCACTGACCGAGTTCCAGCCCGCGCAGCACGGCGAGCGTCGGCGCATCGGCGGCAGCCAGCGGCAGCGCCAGCGTCGCCGCCACCGCCCCAGCCATCATCGCCGTCAAGCGCCGCATCCGCACGTCCGCAACTCCTCCACCGCTCTATCCAGCAACCTCGCGATCCTCGCGGCACCCGCCGGCCGCGTCTATCGCGAAACGGGGCCATTTCCGTCCGCCGGCAACGCGATCCTTACATCGCCAGAGGTAAATATTCAGGCGACATCGGCAAGCGACACCGGAAAGCTGCGCGCGCAAAAGGCGCAATCGACGTTGATGACGCCATTTTCGTCCGCCATTTCCGCGCGGTCGATTTCCGAAAACTTCGCCAGCACCTGGCTGATATAGGTCGCATCGCAGCGGCAGCCGCGCGACAGCGCGGTCGCCGGAAAGACGCGTACCTCGCGCTCCTCGTTGAACAGCCGCCAGATCAGCGACTCCAGCGGGATCGTCGCATCGGTCAGTTCCTCGCCCGACATCGTCGCGCCCAGCGTCTCGACATGCTGCCATTCGGGGTGGTCGAGCCGGGTGTGCAGCCGCTCGCGCCCCTCCTCGCCATCGGGCAGATGCTGGAGCAGCAGGCCCCCGGCGACCATCCGGCCACCGGCGTCGCGCCGCGTGCCCAGCCGCACCAGGCTGGGGATCTGTTCCGACTGGAGGAAATAGCTCTGCGCGGCCTCCGCCAGCGACGCACCGTCGAGCGGCACGATGCCCTGATAGCGTTCGCGCGTCACCGACTGGTCGAACGTCACCGCCAGATAGCCGTTGCCGAACAGCGCGAACAACGACGGCTCGTCGGGCCCTTCGCTCAGCCGGTCGGCGTCATACTGGATATAGCCGCGCACCGCGCCGTTCAGATAGTCGCAGACCAGCAGGCTGATGATGCCGCCCTGGGTCTGCGCCTGGAGCGTCAGCTGCCCCTCGCCGTCCTTCAGCGTCGATCCCAGCAGTGCGGCCAGCGTCAGCGCCTCCGCCAGCAGCGTTTCGATCGCGGGCGGATAGGCATGCGCATTCAGGATCGTGTCGAGCGTCGGGCCGAGCCGGGCGATACGCCCGCGCGCATTCCGGTCGGGAATCATGAACCCGATGGCGCGATCGAGTTCGGCAACAGCGTCAGTCATCGTGGAATCCGTTCGGGCGCAGTCTGGCGAAGTCCCCGTCCCCTCTCGCCCGTTCCGAAGAGGAAGATCAACCCCCGGATACGCGCAGGGCAAACGGCATTCGCTGCATTGGACTTACAGATAGGAAGAAATCGGCGTGCCGCAACTCACCCGATTTGGCCGAAGCACCAGCGCAGGATCGACTTCTGCGCGTGCAGCCGGTTTTCGGCCTCCGCCCAGATGCGCGATTGCGGTCCGTCGATCACCTCCGCCACCACCTCCTCGCCGCGATGCGCGGGCAGGCAGTGGAGAAAGATCGCGTCGGGTTTCGCCAGCGCCATCAGCTCCGTTGTGACCTGATAGGGCATCATCGCCGCCAGCTTTTCTTCGGCATGATCCTGGCCCATCGAGATCCAGGTGTCGGTGACGATCACATCGGCGTCGCGCACCGCATCGGCGGCGTCGCGGCACAGCCGGGCCCGCCCGCCCGCCGCCGCCAGCACTGCGGGATCCGGATCATAGCCCTCCGGACACGCCGCCACGACGTCGAAATGCATCAGCCCACCCGCCTCGACGATCGAATGCAGCACGTTGTTGCCGTCGCCCAGCCACGCCCATTTCAGGCCGGGCAGCGCCTTGCCGCTTTCGATGACGGTCAGCAGGTCGGCGACAATCTGGCACGGATGGCTCAGGTCGGTCAGGCCGTTGATGACGGGGACGCTGGCATGATGCGCCATTTCGGCGAGCTTCACGGGATCGTCGGTGCGCGCCATGATCGCGTCGCAATAGCCCGACAGCACCCGCGCGGTGTCCGCCACCGTCTCGCCGCGCCCGAGTTGTGTCGTCCCGGCCTCCAGGATCACCGCGCTGCCGCCCAGCTGGCGGATCGCCAGGTCGAACGACACGCGCGTGCGCGTCGAGCTCTTCTCGAATACCATCGCCAGCGTGTGGCCGGCGAGCGGCGCGTCGGCATCCGGCCTGCCCTTCGGCCAGCCGCGCCGCGCCGCCTTGCGGTCGATCGCGTCGTTGAGCATCGCGGCGATCGCGTCGCCGCCGGCTGAACTCAGGTCGAGAAAATGGCGCATCAAAAATCCTCCCCCAGCTCGCTGGGGGAGGGGGACCGCGCCCAGCGCGGTGGAGGGGGGCCCTCTACCCGCGACGCGCCGCCAACTCCCCTCCACCAGCTGCGCTGGTCCCCCTCCCCGAGCAAGCTCGGGGAGGATCCGTTTCAAGCCGCCTTCTGCATCGCGTAGCTGCGCGCACCCGCGCTCAGCTTTTCGACCGCCTCGGCGATATGGCTTTCGTCGATGATCAGCGGCGGCAGGATGCGCACGACATTCTCGCCCGCCGCAACCGTCAGCAGCCCATGGTGATCGCGCAGATGCGCGACGAAGTCGCGGCTGACCGCCGGCTCTTTCATGCGCAGCCCGCACATCAGGCCGATGCCGCGGATTTCGTCGAACAGATCGTCGTGATTGGGGATCATCTGCGCCAGCGCCGCGCGCAGCCGGTCGCTCATCGCGGTGACATGGTCGAGGAACCCCGGCTCCAGCATCACGTCGAGGATGGCATTGCCCGCCGCCATCGCCAGCGGATTGCCGCCATAGGTCGATCCGTGGGTGCCGAACACCATCCCCTTCGCGGCCTTTTCGGTGGCGAGGCACGCACCGAGCGGGAAGCCGCCGGCAATCCCCTTGGCCGACGCCAGGATGTCGGGCTCGATGCCGTAATGCTCGTACGCCCACATCTTGCCGGTGCGCCCGTAGCCGCACTGCACCTCGTCGAGCACCAGCAACAGGCCGTGTTCGTCCGCCGCCTTGCGCAATCCCTGGATGAACTCGGGCGTGCCCGCGCTCACCCCGCCCTCGCCCTGCACGGTTTCGACCAGGAAGCCGGCGGTCTCGTCATCGATCGCCGCCAGCGCGCCGTCGAGATCGTTGAAGCGGACATAGTCGAAACCGGGCAGCAGCGGCTCGAACCCGTCGCGCATCTTGGCCTGGTTGGTCGCCGAGATTGCGCCCATCGTGCGGCCGTGAAAGGCGTTGTGGAAGGTGATGAGCTTGTGCCGCTCAGGGTTGCCCTCGGCATAATGATAGCGGCGCGCGGTCTTGATCGCGCACTCGATCGCCTCGGCGCCCGAATTGGTGAAGAACACCGTGTCGGCAAAGCTGTTGGCGACGATCCGCGCGGCCAGCGCCTCGCCCTGCGGGCTGCCATAGAGGTTGCTGACATGCATCAGCGTCGCGGCCTGTTCCTGGATCGCCTTGGTCAGGTGCGGGTGGCCATGCCCCAGGCAGTTGACCGCGATGCCGCTCGCGAAATCCAGATATTTCTCGCCGCGCTCGCCATAGAGATAGACGCCCTCGCCGCGCACCGGACGCACATCGCACCGTGGGTAAACGGGCATGAGCGCGGGGATCGACATGGCAAAGCTCCTGTAATGGCGGGACGAAACGGCCGGATCGGGCTCCGGGTCAAATACAAACGGGCGGCCCGGTGGCCGCCCGTCGCCATCATTTACCGGGACCGGCCGGGGCGCGTCAACACCACGCCCGCGCGCGCCAGGGTCAGCTCTTGAGCTTCCAGCCGCGCCGCAACAGCGCATAGCAGACGCCGACCAGCACGATGTTGAGCACCAGCAGGATCACCGCGCCGGTGACGACGTCGGTATCCGCGGTCTGCAGAAAGCCGTAACGGAAGCCCGAAATGACATAGAAGAACGGATTGAGGTGGCTGATCGCCCGGAAGGTCGGGCTGAGCGCGTCAACCGAGTAGAAGGTGCCCGACAGCAGCGACAGCGGCGCGACGACGAAATTGGTGATCGCGGCGGCATGATCGAACTTCTCCGCCCAGATCGACGTCATCACGCCCAGACAAGCGAGAAAGCCGGATCCCATCAGCCCGAAATAGAGGATCGCCAGCGGGTGGCGCGGCGTCACGTCGACCCCCCACAGCGCCATCGCCAGCCATACCGTGCCACCGACGCAGATCGCGCGCGTCACCGCACCGCCGACCAGTCCGGCAAGCAGCTCCCCGGTCGACAGGGGCGGCATCAGATAGTCGACGATCGTGCCCTGGATCTTGCCGACCAGCAGCGAGAAGCTGGAATTGGCGAACGCGTTCTGCAGCATCGCCATGACGATCAGCCCGGGCGCGATGAATTCGGCAAAGGGTACGCCCAGCACGGTCCGCCCGCTGCCGCCCAGCGCGACGGTAAAGATCGCCAGGTAAAGCAGCGTCGTGACCGCCGGTGCCCAGATGGTTTGCAGCTGCACCTTGAAGAACCGGCGCACCTCCTTGATATAGAGCGCCTTGAGCCCGCCCCAGTTGACGTTCCGGATCGTCGGGACACCGGGGGCGGCAAGGATCGAATCGGTTAGCGGCGCTGCGGTTCGGGAGTCGGTTTGGGGCTGGTCCGTCATGCGCTTCTCGCGTAGTCGCTCCGCCTTCGCCCCGCAACCGTTCCGACGCGCCGGGACCATGAAACAGGACGACGCATGAGCTGGACCGAAGAACGCATCGAAATGCTGGCGAAGATGTGGGCGTCGGGCATGACCGCCAGCCAGATCGCCGAGGAACTGGGCGGCATCAGCCGCAACGCCGTGATCGGCAAGGCGCATCGCCTGGGCCTGAAACCGCGCCCCTCGCCGGTGAAGTCGAACGACACCGATGCCGCGAAGGCGACGGCCGCTCCCGCCGCCCCGGTCGCCGAAGCACCGGTCGAGGCCAAGGTCGCCGCCCCCGTCGCATCGCCGGCCCCCGCAGCGCCGAAGCCCGAGCCGACGCCGCCTGCTCCCCCCGCCGCCGTCGCCGCCGAACCGCCGGCGCGCGAGGATGCAGCGGCCGCCCCCGAGCCGGTCGCGCGCGCTGATACGCCGACGCTGCGCTCGGTCGGCCCTGGCGGCTTCCTGCGCCAGAACCCGGGCGAGCAGAGCGCACCGATCCAGCCCGCGCCGCCCCGCCGGCTGGTGCCCGCCAAGCCCAGCGAGGCGATCGCGGGCAAGACGACGCTGCTCGATCTCAACGACCGCATCTGCAAATGGCCGCTGGGCCACCCCGGCGAGCCCGATTTCCACTTCTGTGGGGAAAAGGTGAACCCCGGCTTCCCCTATTGCGTGGACCATTGCGGGCATGCCTACCAGGCGCAACTGCCGCGCCGCGATCGCCGCCCGCCGCCGCCGCTGCCCTATGGCGGGCCGCGCGTCCGCTGATCGGATCACGCGAATTGCGTGAATGAAACGTCCGGCCGTGCGCAATCGCGCTTGACGGCCGGACGCCAGCGGCGAATTCGCGTCCCCGGCATGGCGTAAACTGCGTGGATGCGCCGACCGCGCGTCGCGATCGGGCGCTAAGGCCATTGCGGCTAGACCCCGGGGCATGGCTCAGCTCACCCCCAGGCTCCTGATCGACCGCCGCGGCACCGCGCTGATCGAATTTGCGCTGCTCGCGCCCATCCTGATCGCGCTGCTGATCGGCATGGCCGCCTATGGCCATTATTTCCTGATCGCGCACAGCGCCCAGCAACTTGCCAACGACGCCGCGCGCGCCAGCATCGCCGGCCTGTCCGCCGAGGAACGCGAGGACATCGCGCGGCTGAGCGTCCAGCGCGGCGCGGGGACCGTCGCCGGGATCGATCCCGCCCACATCCTCGCCAGCGTGGAGGAGGATGGCGGCGCGATCACGGTCGAGGTTTCAGTGGACGCGCGCACCGCGCCGCTGATGAACATTCCGCTGGTGCCCATGCCCAGCCCGGTGATCCGCAAGCGCGGCATCGCGCATCCCGGCGGGGTGCTGTGATGCGCGTGCCGGTCCTGCGCGACCTGGCGCGCGATCGGCGCGGCGGTGCCGCCGTTCTGGTCGCCGGCGCGATGCCGATGCTGATCGCGGGCGCGGCGCTGGCGGTCGATATCGGCGCGGTGCAGCTCGACACCCGCAGGCTCCAGGGGATTGCCGACAGCGCCGCGCTCGCTGCCGCCCGGCACCCCGACCGCGCCGAAGCGGCGGTCGCGGCGGTGATCGCACAAGCCGGCTGGCGCGGACAGATCACGCCGCGCATCGTACGGGGCGATTATCGGGCCGACCCCGCCGTGCCGCCCGACCTGCGTTTCAGCGCCGCTGCCACGGGCGGGGGCAACGCCTTTGCCGTGACGCTGGCCGCCACCTCACCCACTTACTTCGCCCGCGTCTTCGGCCAGGACCAGGTCGCGATCGCGCGGCGTGCGACCGCGGCGCGTCAGGACAGCGCAGCTTTCTCGATCGGGACGCGCCTCGCCGCGCTGGAGGGCGGGATCGTCAATGCGCTGCTGTCGGGGCTGCTCGGGACCAGTGTCGGGCTGTCGGTCGCCGACTATCAGGCGCTGGTCGCCGCCGATGTCGACCTGCTCACCTATCTCGACGCGGTGGCGACGCGCGCCCGCATCGACGCAGCCAGCTATGACGAGATTCTCGCGCGCGACGTCAGCGGCCCCACCGCGATCGAGGCGCTGGCCGACACCGTCGACGACGCCACGGCCAAGGCGGCGCTGCGGGCGATGGCGGCGGGTGCGCGTGGCGATGCCATCGCCCTGGACGCGCTGATCGACCTTGGCCCGGCCGGCGCACGCGATACCGGCCCGGCGGGGATGGCACGCGTCGACGCGCTGTCGATGCTGCGCGCGATCGCGGAAATGAGCAATGGCCGGCGGCAGGTCGAGGCCGACCTGCCCGCCACGGTGCCCCGGGTCGCGAGCACGCGGGTCACGCTCGCGATCGGCGAACGCCCCGCGCAATCGCCCTTTGTCGCGGTCAGCGCCGACGGCACGCCCATCCTGCGCACCGCGCAGGTCCGCATGCTGATCGCATCGCGGTTGACCGGCGCGTCACTGCCCGGACTGGGCGGCAACCTGACCGTCAACGTGCCGGTCTTCGTCGAGCTGGCAGCCGGGGAGGCGCGGCTGGCGGCGATCGACTGCGATGCGTCGGCTGGCCCCCGCGTCACGCTGGACGCACGCCCGGGGCTCGGCCGCGTCGCGATTGCCCAGCCGGACATGACGCGCTTTGCCGACTTTACCCAGCCGCTGCCGCTCGCATCCGCGCGCCTGGTCAATGTCGCCGGGCTGGTGCGCGTCAACGGCACCGCGCTGGTCGACCTGGGCGCCGCGGAACCGTGGCAGGCGGCGATCTTCGCAGGCGACGAAATCGGCGATGGCACGATCAAGCGCGTGTCGAGCGGCCATGCGGTCGAGGGCGTGGCGTCCAGCCTGATCGGGACGGTCAAGATCGACGTCCAGCTGCTCGGGCTGCTGCCGGTGCCGGCGACACCGATCGTTCAGGCGCTGGGGGGCGTGCTGGCGACGGTGGCGCCGGCATTGGACGGGCTCGTCGACACCCTCACCGGACTGATCGGCGTGCGCTACGGCCAGGCCGACCTGCAGGCCACCGGCGTGCGGTGCGGCCAGCCCTTTCTGGTCGCCTGATCTGCCGGAGCGGGGAAAGCGCCTGCGCCCCCCGCCCCGGCCGCACGATCAGAAGCGGAACGCCGCCGTCGCGCGGATGCTGTGCCAGCGGAAATTGTCGCTGCTGCGGCGCAGGTCCGAACCGGCGGCATTGCCGAGCAGGAACGGGTTGGTCGCCGGTGCCGTGCCCGGATTGACGTTCACGACATAGTCGTCCTCGTTCAGGTCGGTGTAGAGATATTCCAGCCCGACCGAGAAATTGCGGCCCAGCTTCTGCTCGATGCCGCCGCCGGCGGTGTAGCCCCAGCTGTTCGACTTGCCGTTGTTGGTGAAGGCATTGGCGGTGTTGGTGGTGCTGAAGCTGTTGTTGATCCGGCCATAGGACGGGCCGAACGTGCCGTAGAACAGCGTCGTGTTCGCCGCATAGCCGGCACGCGCGCGGATGCTGGCGTTCCAGTCCAGCTCGCGGGTCAGGACATAGTTGGCGGGCGTGGTGCTGAACGCGGTCACGCTGTCGCGCACTTCCGACTTGCCGAATTCACCGACGAAACCGAGCACGATGTTGCCGAACTGGGTATCGGCACCGGCGCGGACATAATATTCGATGCCGTCATCGTCGTTGGTGCAATTGCCGGGCAGCGCGGAGGTCGCGCGGCCGTTGCAGAAGCCGGGCGAGAAGGCGTTGGCGCCCGCGACGGTCGTGATCGTGTCGTTGAAATTGCCGTCGCGATTGCGGTCGAACACCACGCTTTCGCCGACGTCGTTGCCCTGGATCGAATAGCCGAACGATCCGCCGACATAGACGCCCTCATAGGGCTCTTCCTCGCCGCCGCTGGTATCCTGGGCATAGGCCGGGGCCGTGAGCGCGAACAGCGCGGCAGTCGCGAGAAGCAAATTACGCATTTGGGTACTCCAGAGGTTGAACTCAGGCAGCAGATACGAACGGGGCCGGGGTTCGGCTGCACGGCTCGTCCGATTTGCGCCAGCATCTGTTGCAATGCAGCAACAGGGCTTGTCAGCCGCGCCAGGCCATTGCGGGCGCACGCGCAGTCGATATAGCCGGCATATGGCCGATGATCTGTTCGCAACCTCCACCCCCGCCGGCACCAGCTATGACGCCAGCTCGATCGAGGTGCTCGAGGGGCTGGAGCCGGTGCGGCGGCGGCCCGGCATGTATATCGGCGGCACCGACGAGCGCGCGCTCCACCACCTCGCCGCCGAAGTGCTCGACAATGCGATGGATGAGGCCGTCGCCGGCCATGCGACACGGATCGAAGTCGCGCTCGACGCCGGCAACCGCCTGACCATCGTCGACAATGGCCGCGGCATCCCGGTCGACCCGCACCCGCGTTTTCCCGACAAGTCGGCGCTGGAGGTGATCCTGTCGACGCTCCATTCGGGCGGCAAATTCTCGGGCAAGGCCTATGCCACCTCGGGCGGGCTGCACGGCGTCGGCATCAGCGTGGTCAACGCGCTGTCGATGGATACGGTGGTCGAGGTCGCGCGCGACCGCCAGCTCTATCGCCAGCGGTTCGCGCGCGGCGTCACGCTGGGGCCGATCGAGCATCTGGGCGGCACCCCCAACCGGCGCGGCACCTCGGTCGCCTTCACCCCCGACCCCGAAATCTTCGGCGAGATGCAGTTCAAGCCGCAGCGGCTCTATCGGCTCGCGCGATCGAAGGCCTATCTGTTCGCCGGCGTCGAAATCCGCTGGCGCTGCCACCCGTCGCTGGTCGGCGACGACACGCCTGCGGAGGCAGTGTTTCAGTTTCCCGGCGGGCTGGCCGATCATCTGAGGGAACAGGTGGGACCACGCGAATGCGCCACCGCCGATTTCTTCACCGGGTCACAGGATTTTCCCGACGATCAGGGCCGCGTCGAATGGGCGGTCGCCTGGCCGCTGTGGAGCGACGGGTCCTATAGCTGGTATTGCAACACCATCCCCACCCCAGACGGCGGCACGCATGAGGCCGGGCTGCGCGCCGCGCTGGTCAAGGGCATTCGCGCGTTCGGCGAGCTGGTCGGCCAGAAAAAGGCGAAGGACATCACCGCCGACGACGTGATGACGGGCTCCGAACTGATGCTGAGCGTCTTCATCCGCGATCCCCAGTTCCAGAGCCAGACCAAGGATCGCCTGACGAGTCCGGAGGCCGCCGCATTGGTCGAGCGCGCGGTGCGCGACCATTTCGACCATTTCCTCGCCGACCGCATGGATCGGGGCAAGGCGCTGCTCGCCTATGTCATCGACCGCATGGACGAACGCCTGGCGCGCAAGGCGGAGCGCGAGGTCAAGCGCAAGACCGCGACCAGCGCGCGCAAGCTGCGCCTGCCCGGCAAGCTGACCGACTGTTCCGCCGACAGTCCCGAAGGGACCGAGCTGTTCATCGTCGAGGGCGACAGCGCCGGCGGCTCCGCCAAGCAGGCGCGCGACCGCAAGACCCAGGCCATCCTGCCGATCCGCGGCAAGATCCTCAACGTCGCGTCCGCCACCTCCGCCAAGATCCTGGCGAACCAGGAAATCGCCGATCTGGTCCAGGCGCTGGGCTGCGGCACGCGCAAGGACTGCGATCCCGCCAATCTGCGTTATGACCGCGTCATCATCATGACCGACGCCGATGTCGACGGCGCGCATATCGCGACGCTGCTCATGACCTTCTTCTTCCAGGAAATGCCGGAGATCGTCCGCCAGGGGCACCTCTATCTCGCCCAGCCACCGCTCTATCGCCTGACCGCCGGCACCCGATCGCTTTACGCCCGCGACGACGCGCACCGCGCCGAGCTGGAAGCGACCGAGTTCAAGGGCAAGAAGGTCGACGTCGCCCGCTTCAAGGGGCTCGGCGAGATGAACCCGATCCAGTTGCGCGAAACCACGATGGACCCGAAGACCCGCGGCCTGATCCGCATCACGCTGCCCCAGGAATATGAGGCGCGCGCCGGCGTCAAGGACCTGGTCGACCGGCTGATGGGCACCAACCCCGCCCACCGCTTCGCCTTCATCCAGGAAAACGCCGCGCGCATCGACGAGGAAGAGATCGACGCCTGATGACGGGGGTTCTTGACGATCCGTGCGGCCGGCGCGATCGTTCCGTAGTCGCTACAAACAGGGGGATGGCCATGCGTCTGGTGTCGATCGGGTTGTTGTGTCTGGCCACACCGCTGGCCCTATCGGCCGCGCCGGACCCCATGCCTGCCGCTCCGCTATCCGCTTGGGAAACGCTGCCGACCGAGTCCTTTCCGGGCAAGCGCGACGACATCAGCTTCGTCGATGCGACGCATGGCTGGTACGGCACCGGCAAGGGCGACCTGTATCGCACCACCGATGGCGGCAAAAGCTGGACCAAGGTGGCGAGCAAGCCCGGCACCTTCATCCGCGCGCTCGGTTTTGTCGATCGCACCACCGGCTTCATCGGCAATATCGGCACCGACTATTATCCCGGCGTCACCGACACGACGCCGCTCTATCGCACCGATGACGGCGGCGCGACCTGGACGCCGGTCGATCTGGGCGGCCGCACGATCGCCGGGGTCTGCGCGATCGACGTGCTCAAGACCCAGCGCATCTATCAGGGCAAGCTGGAGCCGCGCGTCGTCATCCATGCCGCCGGCCGGGTCGGCGGGCCGACCGGCATCCTGCGCTCGACCGATGGCGGCAAGAGCTGGTCGGTCATCGACATGGCCGAACATGCCGGCATGATCCTCGACATCAAATTCTTCGACGAGCGCACCGGGCTGGTCTTTGCCTCGACCGGCACCGATCCGAAAACGACCGAGGGTCTGATCCTGCGCACGACGGACGGCGGCAAGAGCTGGACGCGCGTGTACACCTCCGGCCGCGGCGCGGAGCTGATCTGGAAGGCGAGCTTCCCGACCGCGACCACCGGCTATGCGACGGTCCAATCCTATGACCCCGCACGCGCGCAGCAGCTGATCGTCAAGACCAGCGACGGCGGCAAGAGCTGGACCGAGCTGCCGATGGTCGAAAACGCCGCCGCGCGCCAGTTCGGCATCGGTTTCGTCGACGCCGATCACGGCTTCGTCGGCACCATGGCGGGCGGCTTCGAAACCCGCGACGGCGGCAGGACCTTCGCCCCCGCCCCGGTCGCGCGCGCCGCCAACAAGTTCCGCGTGGTGCAGGATGGCAAGCGTGCGCACGTCTTCGCGATCGGCACCGAAGTGCAGAGGCTGACGGTCGATTCAGCGCCGCAGGTCACGGCAAGAACACGATAAGTTCAGTGCGTTGCGCCGTCATCGCGGCGCGCGCCGTTCGGCTGGGGTTCAGCTTCGCGGCATCATCTTCCGGTCATTGAGCACGTCGACGACGCAGCGATCCGTGTCGTTCGCGACGATCCCGCGCGCAGGAGGGAGGAATGCCGGTCTGGCCGATGCTGCTGCTGACGCTGACGCCGCAGGATGCGGCCCCGGCACCTGCGACCGACGGCCGCGACATCGTCGTCGTCGGCACGAAGGTCACCGACCTTGAACGCGCACTCGCCGAATGCATCGCGCGCAACTGCCCGCCGAACGCGGAAATCGACGCGGCGATCGCATTGGCGGAGGCGCGGTTTCTGGCGGGGGCCTATCGCGATGCACGCGACGGCATCGACGACAGCCTGAAACGCAACCGCCAGCATCGCGGCGCATATCCCGAACCGGTCGCCGACCTCTATCTCGTGCTCTCGCGAATCCATTCGCATCTGGGTGCGCCGCGCCAGGGCATCTTCAATTCGCGCGAGCGTCAGGCGGTGCTGGAATCGGCGTTCGGCGCGAACGACCCGCGCGTCATCGACGCGCTGATCGAACGCGCCGACGTGCTGCTGCGCGAACGCGAATTCGACTATGCCCGCGATCTTTACCGCGAGGCCGCGAGGCGCAGCGACACCCCCGCCCTGTTCGACCGGTACGCGCTGGCCCGGCTTCGCCTGGCGCGCATCGAGCTCGGCGCCGGAGCCACACCGGAACCCGCGCAGGTCCGTCGCGCCGAAGCACTGCTTGCGCCGATCCTGGCCAACGCCGCGCCCGGACACGCCGACGTCCGCCTTGCCGCGCGTGGCCTGCTCGCGCGTGCCGCCGTCGCGCGCGGCGACGGCGATGCGGTCGAGCAGGCGATCGCTGCCGGCGGCGTCGATGCGTCGCGCAGCGCGCAGCCGGTATTGATCGCAGCGCCCCCGGTCGACTTCCCCGAACGCGGCAAGGGGTCCTATTCGGCCGCCGCACGGCGCTATTGGGAGGACCAGTGGGTCGATATCGGCTTTCGCATCGCCCGCGACGGCAGCGTCGGCGAGGTCGAGCAATTGCGCGCCAGCGAAAAGCTGGCCGGCGACTGGGCGGTGTCGCTCATCGCCTCGATCCGAGAGCGTCGCTACGCGCCGCTTGCTGACGACGTCAAATCCTATCGGATCGAACGCTATACGCTGACATCGCCTTATCATAAGGACCGGGGAGTGCCGATCCAGCAACGCCGCGGCTATCCGGTTCTGGAGCGCCTCGACCTGACTCCGCCCTGACGTCACCTACCCCAGTGACATCGACCGGCCCGGCTGCCACTCCTCGCGCAACAGGCCCCAGATCAGGCTGTCGCGCACCCCGATATGCGTTTCCCATTCGCCGCGCAGCCGCCCCTCGAGCGTGAAGCCCAGTTGCTCGAGCAGCCGGCAGGATCCGGCGTTCTCGGGATCGGTGTCGGCAAAGACGCGGCGATGTTCCTCCACGTCGAACAAATGGTCGATGACCACGCGCACGGCCTCGCGCGCGATGCCGCGTCCCCAATGCTCGCGCGCCAGGATATAGCCGATTTCGGCAACCCCGCCCTGCCGGCGCTCGCCCACCGATACCCAGCCGATGGCGAAGTCGAACGGCTTGAGCGTGATCGCCCACCACCGCCAGCCATGCGCGGGCCGCGCCGGATCGATATAGGCGCGCGTCTCGGCGACCGAAGTGGTGGGTGCGCGCGACCAATAGCGCATCGCCTGCGCATCGCTGAGCACGGGGTGCAGCGCGGTCGCGTCGTCGGCGGTGATCGGGCGCAGGCGCAGGCGCTTGGTCTCGAACACCGGCGTATCGGTCACTGCGCCAGCCGATCGACCAGCGCCTTGACCTTGGCCTGGCGCCATTGCGGCAGGGGCGCGACCAGCCAGTAGCCGCGCGCGAACGGCTTGGGGGTGCCGATCATCGCCACGCGCCCAGCGGCGAGATCCGCCCGTGCGAGCAATTCGGGCACGGTCGCGCGGCCCAGCCCGGCCGCTGCCGCCTCGATCGCCAGCCCCGCATCGCCGACCCGCACCAGCGACACCGCGTCTTCCGACAGGCATCCCGGCCACGAAATCCGGGTATCGGCCCCGCCGCCCGGCCGTTCGACGGTTACCATCCCGTCGGACTCGAGCGCCTCGCCCTCATGCTCGCCCGGTCCCTCGCCCCAGCGGATCGCCAGGTCGATATTGGCTTCGGTGAATTCGACGGGTTCGTCGGCGGCAATCAGCTGAAAGCGGATGTCGCCGTCGCTCGCGGCGATCTCGGCCAGGCGCGGCATCAGCCATTTTTGGGTCAAGTCGCGCGGCGCGGCGATGGTCAGCGATTTGGACGATTGCCCCGCCTGCATCGCCCGCACCGCTTCCTCGAACTGGATGAAGCCCGAACGCAGCGCATTCAGGCCCGCCTCGCCCTCCGGCGTCAGTTCCAGCCCCTTGGCGGTGCGGCGGAACAGCACGACGCCCAGCGTGTCCTCCAGCGCGCGCACCTGCTGGCCGACCGCGGCTGGCGTCACCGCCAGCTCATCGGCGGCGCGGGTGAACGACAGATGCCGGGCGGCCGCATCGAGCACGCGCAGGCCGTTCAGGGGCAAGTGCGTGCGCTTCATGGGTTCGCCCCCCGATTGCACATGGGAACAGCGTCGTCCCGGCGGAGGCCGGGACCTTGGGCAAACCTGGGCGCTCCATTTGCCAGAGGTCCCGGCCTCCGCCGGGACGACGTGTGGTTTGGCCGGCTTTGAACAGGAACGACGCCCACCTCGCCCCTCATCCCGCCACCGTCGGCGCGATCAGCGCGAATTTGGGGATGGCGACGTCAAAGGTCGACCCGTCCTCGGCGAGCATGTGATAGCTGCCCTGCATCGACCCCGAAGGCGTCGACAGCGGGCATCCCGAGACATAGTCGAAGCTGCCGCCCGGCGCGATCAGCGGCTGCTCGCCGACGACGCCCTCACCCTCGACCGTGTGGCGCGCACCGCGTCCGTCGGTGATCGTCCAGTGGCGGGTGAGCAGCTGAACGGCGAGCGCGCCGTCATTCTCGATGCGGATATGATAGGCCCAGAACCAGCGGCCGCGATCGGGCTCCGACTGTTCGGGCAGGAAACTGACCGCGACGCGGACGATGATCCCGCGTGTTTCCGCGACGTCGCCGAACAGCGCCTTCATTGTGGCGCCCTGCGGAGTAAAACGGCACCGTTCGTATCGAGCGAAGTCGAGATACGCTTCTCGACTTCCGCCACTGGCGGAAGTTTATCCTGAGCGCCCGCCCTTCGGGCAGTCGAAGGGCTCGAAGCGAACGGATCAAAGAGACAAGTTAGGGAATTCACAGCCCCACCGCCTTCAGCGCGCGGTCCAGGTCGTCGATCAGGTCGGCGGGGTCCTCCAGCCCGACATTCAGGCGCAGCAGCCCCTCGCCGATGCCCATCTCCAGCCGCTTCTCCTCCGCCACGCTCGAATGCGTGGTCGACGCGGGATGCGTCATCAGCGAGCGCGAATCGCCGATATTGTTGGAAATATCGATCAGCTCGAGCGCGTCGAGCAGGCCGTGCGCCTGCGCGCGTCCGGCGACCTCGAAGGCAAAGATGCACCCGGCCATATCCATCTGGCGCATCGCCAGATTGTGCTGCGGGTGGCTGGACAGGCCGGGATGCAGGATGCGCGGCACGCGGCCTTCCAGGAAGCGCCCCACGGCGAGCGCATTTTCCGACTGGCGGCGGATGCGCAGGTCCAGCGTTTCCAGCCCCTTCAGGACCACCCAGGCATTGAACGCGCTCAGCGTGGGCCCGGTGTTGCGGGTGAAGGGCAGCAGCGTGTTGGTGATGAAATCCTCGCTGCCGCACACCGCGCCCGCGAGCACGCGGCCCTGCCCGTCCATCATCTTGGTGGCCGAATAGGCGACGACGTCCGCGCCGAATTCCATCGGCCGCTGCAATGCAGGCGTGGCAAAGGCATTGTCGACGACGCTCACGATGCCGCGCTCGCGCGCGATGCCGCACACCGCCGCCAGGTCGACGATGTCCATCGTCGGATTGGCGGGGGTTTCGAAGAAGAAAACCCTGGTTTCCGGCCGGACGGCGTCGGCGAACTGCTGGGGATCGCGCGCATCGACGATCGTGGTCGCGATGCCGAATTTGGGCAGCAGCGTATCGGTCAGCCAGCGGCAGGACCCGAACAGCGCGCGGCCCGCGACGACATGGTCGCCCTGCTGAAGCTGGCACAGCAGCGCCGCGGTCATCGCCGCCATGCCGCTCGCCGTCGCGCGGCACGCCTCCGCTCCCTCGATCAGCGCGATGCGCTGTTCGAGCATTTCGACCGTCGGATTCTGCAGCCGCGAATAGGTCATGCCCGCCTGGTCGCCGGCAAAGCGCGCCGCCGCGTCGCCCGCGCAGTCATAGGCATAGCCGGAGGTCAGGAACAGCGCCTCCGACGTCTCCCCATATTCGCTGCGCGCGGTACCACCGCGCACCGCCCGGGTCGCGGGACGCCAGTGGCGCGTGATCGCGCGATTTTGGCCGGTGTTGCGCTTCATGCGCCCTGCTTTGCCGGGGCAAAGCGGCGGACGCAAGCATCGCTGCGGCCCCCGACGCAATTCGGGACAAGCGCGCTGGCTCCCGGCGCGTCGGGGCGCTAGAGCCCGCCGCCATGATCGCCCGCCTGCGTGACCATCCGATGCTGACCGCGCTGTTGCTCGCACTTGCGGCGCAACTGCTGTTCACCATCCATCTCGGCCAGCCGGCGCGCCTGGTCTTCGACGAAAGCCATTATGTCGCCGCCGCCCGCGTGCTGCTCGCGCTCGAACAGCCGTGGAACACCGAACACCCCTTGCTCGGCAAGGCGCTGATCGCGCTCGGCATCGCCGGGTTCGGCGACAATCCGGTGGGCTGGCGCGCGGCATCGACGCTGGCGGGGACGCTCAGCGTGCTGGCGATCTACGCGCTGCTCTGGCTGACCTACCGCCGGGTGCGCACCGCCGCGCTCGGCGCCTTGCTGGCGATGCTCAACCAGCTGCTGTTCGTGCATGCGCGCACCGGCATGCTCGAGGCGTTTCTCGGCGCGTTCGTCATGCTCGCCGCCGCGGCGCTGCTGTGGGCGTTGCAGGCGCGCCGGCCCCGGGTGGCTGCCATCCGCCTCGGCGTTGCGGCGATCCTCTGGGGCCTCGCGGTCGCGGTCAAATGGGCGGCGATCCCCTATGTGGCGATGGCCTGCGCCGTGCTGGTCGCATGCGCGGTGCAGGACCGCACCCTGCGCACGCGCCGGCCGGGCGCGCGTTTCGGGGGCATGCCGCTGACCGCGTCGCTCGCGCTGCTCGGCGGGGTCAGCATCGCCACCTATCTCCTGACGTTCGCGCCGGCGTTCTTCTATGCGCGCGATCCGCTGACGCTTGCCCGGCTGATCCCGTTCCAGCTCGACATGTACCGCCAGCAGACGCAAATCCTCGCCCCGCACACCTATCAGTCGCGCTGGTGGCAATGGCCGCTCATCCTGCGCCCGATCTGGTATTTCTACGAACCCGATACCGACGGTGTGCAGCGCGGCGTGCTGCTGGTCGGCAATCCCGCGATCATGTGGGGCGGGCTGATCGCGGTCGCGGCGGGGCTGTGGGCGGGCGCGCGCGAACGCTGGCTGGCATTGGCTTGGATCGCGTCGCTCGCGATATGGATCGTCATCCCCAAGTCGCTGGGATTTTATTATTACTACCACCTGTCCGCGCTGATCCTGTGCGCGGTGCTGGCGGGCGTGTTCCACCGCTTCGCACGGGGGCGGCGGCGCGAGATCGATTTCCTGTTCGTCGCGTTGAGCGCGGTGCTGTTCGCGTGGTTCTACCCGATCCTGTCAGGGGCCGCGCTGCCCGACGCGCGCGGGTTCGAGAAGTGGATGTGGTTCGACAGCTGGCGGTGAGCTGGCGCGCGAACAGAGACATCCTTGCAAAACCGGGCTCGTTACGCTTCGTCACCCCGGGCTTGACCCGGGGTCCCGCTTCCCCCTCACACACTCCGCCGCCGGCCATAGCGGCCCCAGGTGAAGCGCGACGATACCGCGAAATTCCACACCGCCGCCACCGCGATCCCCGCCAGCGCTGACAGCGCCCAATTGCCCTGCCGCGCGGTATAGAGAAACTCCGCCACGCCGACATTGGCCACCGCCCCCACCGCGCACACCGTGCAGAAGGACAGCCAGCCGCCGATCAGCGCCCGCGCCCCGCGCAGCCTTTTTTCTCGATAGGTCAGCGCGTTGTTGAGCAGGAAGTTGAAGGTCATCGCGGTCAGCGTCGCGGCAATCTGCGCGGTCAGAAAGCGCGCGTCGCTCACCGCCAGCAGCAGCGACAGGACGCCCAGATGCACCGCCGCGCCCAGTGCGCCGACGCTGGCGAACATCGCAAAGCGCACCGGCACCAGCCAGCCGAGCAGCCGGTCATAGAGCGCGATCAGATATTCGAGCGCGACGACATGGTCGAGCTTGCTCTCGCCCTCGACGCGCGCGCGAAACACATAGGGCAGCTCCACAAATCTCAGCGGCCGCGCTGCCGAGGTCAGGATGTCGAGCAGGATCTTGAAGCCGATGCCCGACAGGCGCGGCACCAGCGCGCGCACAACGGCGCTGCGGATCATGAAGAACCCGCTCATCGGATCGGTCAGCTCGGCCTTCAGCACCGCGCGCGCCAGCCGCGTCGCCAGCCGCGACTTGGCGATGCGGTCGCGATCCCAGTCGCCGGTGCCCCCACCGGGCATGAAGCGCGATCCGATCACCAGATCGAGCGCCGGATCGGCGTTCAGCAGGTCGCGCATCCGGGGCAGCAGCGCCTCGTCATGCTGCAGGTCGCCGTCGATCACCGCCACCAGCGGCGCTGCGGTCGCACACATCCCCTCGATGCACGCGGTCGCCAGCCCGCGCCGGCCGATGCGCTGGATCACCCGCACGCGCGGATCGACCCGCGCCAACTCGCGCGCCGCGCCCGCCGTGCCGTCGGGGCTGTCGTCATCGACGAAGATCGCTTCCCACCCGTCCGGTCCAAGTACCGCCGCCAACCGATCGACGAGCCGCGCGACATTGCCGCGTTCGTTGAACACGGGCACGACGACCGCGAGGGTCAGGGGCGCGCTCACCCCCGCCCTCAAAGCTGCTCGATGATCCGGTCGGCCATCGCCCCGGTCGACAGCGCGCCGCCCAGATCGCCGGTCCGCGCGCCGCCGGCCAGCGCCGCCGCCACCGCCGCCTCGATCCGGTCCGCCCCCGCGGCCTCGCCCAGCGAATGGCGCAGCAGCATTGCCGCCGACAGGATCGCCGCGCAAGGATTGGCCTTGCCCTGGCCCGCAATGTCGGGGGCGGAGCCGTGAATCGGCTCATACAGCCCCTTGCCCGCCGCATCGAGCGAGGCCGATGGCAGCATCCCGATCGACCCCACGCACATGCTCGCCTGATCCGACAGGATGTCGCCGAACAGATTGCCGGTCAGGATCACGTCGAATTGGCCGGGATTGCGCACCAGCTGCATCGCCGCATTGTCGACATACATGTGGCTCAGCTCGACTTGACGGTATTCGGCCGCGACCTCGATCACGACGTCGCGCCACAACTGGCTGGTTTCCAGCACATTGGCCTTGTCGACCGAGCACAACCGCTGCTGGCGCCCCATCGCGGCCCGGAACCCGACATGCGCGATGCGCCGCACCTCGTCCTCGGCATAGCGCATCACGTCATAACCTTCGCGGCGGCCATCGGGCGTGGTGCGCATCCCCTTCTCGCCGAAATAGACGTCGCCGTTCAGCTCGCGCACGATCAGCAGGTCGATGGCACGCGCGACTTCGGGGCGCAGCGCGGAGGCCTCCTCCAGCCCCGGCATCAACCGCGCGGGGCGCAGATTGGCGAAGAGCCCCAATTCGGCGCGCAGGCCCAATATCGCCTGTTCGGGGCGCAGCCGCCGCTCGACCGTGTCGAAGCGCGGATCGCCGACCGCGCCGAACAGGATCGCGTCCGCCCGCCGGGCCAGATCGAGTGTCGCCGGCGGCAACGGATGCCCGTTCGCCGCATAGGCCGCCCCGCCAACCGGCGCTTCCTCGAAGGTGAGACCCAGCCCCAGCGTGTTCAGCACGCGCACGGCGGCTGCCGTCACTTCCGGCCCGATGCCGTCGCCTGCGAGTACCGCGATCAATGCCATGCCTGCTTTCCCCACTCCCCGCGCGCATGCCCAAGAGGAGGGCAAGCACTTCGAACGCCATTGCGCGCACTTACCCCTGAATCCGTCGCCCCGGGCTTGACCCGGGGCCCCGCTATGTCGCGCGGCCTAAGAGGCAGCGGGACCCCGGGTCAAGCCCGGGGTGACGGGAGGGAAGCGCAAAGCCCCTCCCCTTCAGGGGAGGGGTTGGGGTGGGGCCTGTCGGGCCGAGCCTCACCCCGCCGCCCGCTTGATCCGCTCGACCAGCCGTTCGCGCCCCGCCAGGACATCGGCCCGCCGATCGGTCAGGACGTCGCGCGCCAGGAAATGCCCGGTCAACTTCAGCCCGTCCAGAATATCCGGCCATCCCGCCGCGCCCCCCGTGAGCAAAAACGGCGGCAGCGCGAACAGCCGCGCCTCATGCCCCGTCGCCGCCGCCCGGCTCACCGCG
This sequence comes from Sphingomonas sp. SFZ2018-12, assembly GCF_022496715.1. Lineage (NCBI taxonomy): Bacteria > Pseudomonadati > Pseudomonadota > Alphaproteobacteria > Sphingomonadales > Sphingomonadaceae > Sphingomonas > Sphingomonas sp. SFZ2018-12. The sequence continues at coordinate 753,656 of NZ_WTFM01000001.1, read as the reverse complement.
CCGCCGCTCCTGGGGCTGACGAACGCCAGCTCGTCGCGGTCGCCCGTCGCCACGCACTGCGACAGGTCGAGGCCAAAGCCCAGCTCGGCCAGCACCAGCAACTCGTATCGCACCAGCGCCACCGCCCAGCCCCGCGCCGCCGGCGCCGCCTCGATCGCGCCGATCACCCCGTTCAGCGCCGCATGCAGCCGCGGATAGGGCTGCCCCTCGGGCAGGGCCAGCGCGGTCAGCCCCGTCACCCATTCGAGCGCAGCGGCCGCCAGCGGCTCCTCGAACAACGGCGCGCGGCTGTGCACCAGCTCGACGGTCAGCGCCGGCAATTGCGCATCCGTCCGCGCCCGCCACTCGCCGGTGATCGCGTTCGCCGGCTGCAACACCGGCCGCAACCGCGTCGACCGCCCGCCGCGCACATAGCCGGGCAGCACCCCCGCCCCCTCGGTCATCGCCCGCACCACCGCCCCATGCTCCCCATGCGCACGCACGGTCAGGACGATGGCGGGGGCGGACAGGTGCATGGCGACGGCTTAGCGCGCGCGCGGTGGTGAGGGAATGTCGGGTGAGGGCGGGCAAGCAATGTGACGTAAAGGTCTCGTTATTGAGTGCTTACGGAGCGTCAGGATTACGGCTGGATTTGAGTGGGAAGCAGAATAGCTGTTCCCAACGCAGCTACACTGGGAGCGTCCATCAAAAGACGAGAATCCCTATTCCCCGATGTTCCATCGGATGCGGATTTTCGTACCGTATGCTGGAACAGTCTCACCCTTGCTATTCGTACTTGGACGGAACTTTGAAGTATTCGTCACTATCTCGCAAGCCTTCTCGTCCAGAAAGGTAGAACCGCTTGCTTCCACCACTGTGCAGTCAAACGCCTTTCCCTTATTATCGATATTGACGCGGACTAGAGTGGAGCTGCCTGTCCCAGTCTTACGGATTTCGCCGACTAGGGGTGCTTCAGAAGGTTTAGCGGGAACTGGCGGGGCCGTTAAGGGCGATTGCGTGAAGGATACAATGGAACCTGCAATTCCAAAAAGAAGATTAATCGAAACCATACATCCTCCATTCTAAGGACGGTGAAAACGCTCGGCCGAAGCGTCGTTTGTTGAGCAATATCGCTGGCCGTTGCGACGGCGGCAAATTGCGTCATTGTCTGACCAACCGCTTCTATGACGTCACACCCTACCCCCGCCGCAGCCACCGTGCCGCGCCACCCCCTACCACCCGTTTGCCCAGCGCCACCGCGCGGTCGAAGCCGGCGATCGCCGCCACCACCCCACGGTTCGCCAGCGTCGGGCGCAGCAGCAGCAGGTCGACGCACTGCACCCCGCCGGTCGCCATCTGGCGCTTGTGCTGGCCCTCGCCCTCGGTGAAGTCGAAGCGCTTCAGGCCGCCCTCCGCAAACAAGTCGCGCAGCGCCGCGACCTGCAGCACCGATCCCGGCGACAGCTCGGCAAAATCGGGGTCGTGGCCCAGAAACTCGTAGATCACGTCGCCCGCGACCACCGGGCAATAAAGATAGGCCGCCGGCCGGTCATCGATATGGAGCAGCCATGCACGCACCTGTCCCGCCGCCGCGCGCGACAGCATCGACTGGCGGAACGCGGGCGTGTCGGGCAGTCCGGCGGCCAGCAACCGCTCCTGATAGGTGCGCGCGGCGATGGCGCGGGCGAGCGGATGGAATGCAACCATCTCGTCCGGGGTCGCGTGGCGCGTCACCTTCAGCCCCCCGCCCGATCGCGCGGCGACGCGCTTTTCCTTGCGCTTGGTCGCCGATCGCGTGCTCGCCGACAGCGCCGCGAGCCACGCGTCCGCGCCGATCGTCAGATCGACGTAATAGCGCGTGTAACGCTGCCGCTCGAACGCCAGCATCCCGCCCATCAGGCCGCGCACATCCTCCGCGAGCGCCACTGGCAGCGACGTCACCAGCCAGCCCTGCGCGCCGGCCGGCAGCGGCGGCAGCATCGGCAGCCGCGTGGCGATCGCGTCGTCGAGGCTCAGCGACACCCGCACCAGCGGGCGGTGCACCGCCGCCAGCGTGCGCGCGCCGATCTGGAACTTGAGCGGCAGGCGGATCGCGTCGCTCACGCCGCGCGCTCCTCGACCCAGTTGGACCACAGCTGCTCGACCCGCCGCCGCGTCGTGCGAAGCAGGTCGGGCGAAAGCGGCGCGTCGTCGCGGTCCAGTCGCAATGCGGGCCGATCCGCGAAATGAACCGTCGGCAGCGACTCGCGCCGCGCCGCCAGCATCTCGCACAGCGCGACGAAGCGGCGGACATGCACGCCATTGGCCCGCGTGCCCGCGCGATTGGCGAGCTCGAAGCCGTGGCTGACGATCGTCACCGCCGCATGCTCCTGGGCCGCTGCATGATCGAGCGCCGCCGCCATTTCGCCCGCCGACAGCGCGCAGATCTGGAAATGGCGCAGATGCCCCGGCCGGTCCTCGATCAGCGTCACCGGCACCTCGATCACACCCTGATGCGCGACCGGCGCGATGCGGCGCGGCGGCAGGCCAATCGCGCTCGGCCAAGGGTGTTCGGAGCCATTATGGCTGCTGTCATAGGCAAAGCCGAGTTCGGCCAGCGCCGCCAGCGTCGCGTCATTGGCCGAATAGCTGCCGGCGCGAAATGCGACCGGCACCGGCGCGCCGGCCTCGACCAGCAAATCGGCGGCGGTGGCGATCAGATCGCGCTGTTCGTCCTGGGCATAGTCGATCAGCTCGAACGACGCATGGCTCGCGCCCGCATCATCGGCGCGCGCGCCGGTCCAGTTGGGATGCAGGTGCAGCTGCACCTCCTGCCCCGCCGCCAGGATCGCGGCGATCACGCGCCGGATCGGCTCGATCCCGAACACCCGCGCCGGCATCGGATCGACGAAGAACGTCGCCTTCAGCCCATGCGCGGCCAGCTGCTCCAGCTGCCAGCCGACGCCGACCCCCGCCGGCTCCAGCGACCGCCGCGCCATCTCGTCGAGCGGCAGCCCGGCGGCATGGTGCCGCCACATCAGCTCGGTATCGACGGTCAGGAAAACGGGCGTGGCCATGCAGCCGCCCCTACCGGACGGGCGTGAAGATTCCGTCAGCGCCGGCTTACGGCTTGACGCCCCATCGACCCATTTCCGCGTCGATACGCGGCCAGATCAGCCGTGACGCCGCCAAATCCGCCGTGCTCTGCGCCCGCTCACCCTTCAACTTCCGAACGATGCCGCGCAGATAGAGGCTGCTGGCCTGATCGGGTGCCAATTTGAGCGCGGCGTCGAGATCCGCCAGCGCGCGATCCAGGTCGTTCATGCGCAGATGGATCAGCGCGCGGCTGTCCAGAGCGGCCGACGGGGCGCGGCCCAGCTCGATCGCACGGTTGCAATCGACCATGGCCGTGTCGAGCGAAACGTTCATCAAACCCTTCAACCAGCATCGCTCGTTCAGCAAACTGTCGCTGTTCGGGCTGGCCTCGATCGCCGCGGTCAAAGCGGCGATCGCGCCGTCGGGATCGTTCATCCGCGACAACAACTGCGCCTTGATTCGCAAGAACGCCCGACCCTCGTCGCTCGATGCACTGGCCCGATCGCCGATCAAATCCAGCGTGTCCGATGGCGGCGCCAATTCCTCAAGCACCACCAGACGTGAAATCGCCGCGCGCGATCCGGGTTCGAGCTCCAGCGCAGCCTGAACATCGGCCAGAGCCTGTTCGTCCTGGGCCAGCGCACGATGAATATTGGCGCGCTCGAGCAGATAGTCGGTGCTGGGTTCCATTTCGATCGCGCGGTTCATGTCCGCGAGCGCGCCCGCCCAGTCGTAAATCGATGACTTGAACCATGCCCGGTTGTAATAGGGCCTGGCCTCATCGGGTGTTTCGGCGATGTCGGTGGCATAGCCGGTCAGGATCGCGTCGAAGCGCCGCGTACCCTTGGCCTCGGCAACGTGCTGCCAGCGTGGCTTTGGATCGACGACAAACGCTCGGACAGCCGCAGCTTTGACTTGCGCGACCGCATCCTTGGTTCGCCCGATCTCGGCGGCCGCGATTTCGGGTTCGAGCGTTTCGCTTTCTTCTTCGACGACCCGCCACTGTCCCTCCGACGCGGTTTCGCGCCGCCATCGCGAGCCCGCCACCGTCACGTCGGTCGTCAGTGCGCCCTCCAGACCCGTCGATCCCGCCCCGGTCGGCAGCTTGATCCGGACGGTGGATTCGACCTTGCCGGGCGGCCCCACCACCACCGGCAGGTTTTTCCAGGCGGCTCGACCGCGGTCGGGATCGAATTTCAAAGCTTTGTCGACCAGCCCGATCGGCACCGTCCACCGATCACCCCGCTGCGACCAGTCGGAATAGGCGATCCCCTCCGCCCGCGCGGTGGCGATCCCGGACGCTGCATCATAACGAATCGCGTGGCGCGTGATCGTGCCAGACTCGACGAACGGCTTGATCAGCTGCTCGACGATCTTGGCCAGTTCCTCGTTACCGACCTGAGATCGCGCCTGTTCCAGCTTGACCGCGATATCGCCGCGATAGCCGACCTCGATCGTAAACGGCTCGGGAAACTGGACCCCGGCGCTGTCGTCGACCTCAAAGACGACGGCCATGTCGGGCCGGACGCGGGGGCGACCCGGCATTTCGATCAGCTCAGCCCCTTCGCCACGCAGCGGCAGGACGTGCCGGAAAAACGGGATGTCCTCGATATCCTCCAGCCGCTGGCCGCTCATCGTGCCGTCCAGCCACAGCGACTTGCCGTCGATCCGGGCGTGAACGATCACGTGGTCGAACGCACCCGCGCTCGGCAACCGCCCCGGCAATCCGTCGCCCAGCCTGGAATTGACCAGCACCGGCTCCGCCTCGATCCCCAGCGCGTCGAGCATTGCAAGCAGCAGCAGCGTCTTGGCCTTGCAGTCGCCATAACGCAACGACCAGGTCTGCTCGGGTGCCTGGGGCCGGTAATTGCCGCCATCCATGCCGCGATACAGGTATCGCACCTCGTCCTGCACGACCTGCAGCGCCTTCGCGGCGCGAACGCGCGGATCGGCGCTGAGCGCCTTGATCCGCGCGACCTCCTTGGCCAGCGCGCCATCGGGCGTGATCGCGGCATTCGTCTGGTAATAGGGCGCCATCAGGCGCGACAGGTCGGACCAGCTCGCAAAATCGCTTGCTTCGAGGATCGGCAGCGGCTGGAAACGCACCGGTGCATCCCCCGGAATCTCCGGCAGCTTGGCAATGGGCAGCGTGACTTCGACCTCGCGCAGCCCGCCCGTCGAGCGGGGCGGGGCAAGGGTCACGCCGTCGACATAGGTCCTGGTCGTCAGCTGGACGCTATCGTCCCACACGAGCCGCGCGCGACCGAAGCTGATCTGAAGCGGCTTGGGCAGCAACGGCAGCACGGTCTCGACATGCTTGCCGAGCACCGGGTCGGCTGACGTGATGGATGCCGCAAACCTCAGAATATCGCCGACGCGCAGCCCTTCGATCGCCAGCGTCGCGGTCAACTGGCCGTCGAGCCATTGCTGCTCGAGCCCGGGCTCACGCTTCAGCACCTGAAACTTCTGGCCCTGTTTCAACAGGTCGATCACTTCGCCGCGGCGGATGATCTCCAGCCGGTGCACGCGCAGGTCGCCCCTTTCGGGCTGCCAGTTGATCGCGAGCGTGCCGACTTCCTTCAGCATCTCGGTCGACGCGACGCGCTGCGCGCTATCGAAATACTGCCACCGCTCGCCAGCGGACAGACGATGCTGCTGATCGAAGATCACGAAGCGCGGCCCGGCCTGCGCCTTCGTCTCGCGCTCGGGCAATTCCGCCGCCTTCACCCATTCGGGCGCGGGGGCATAGATCACCGACTCCCCCGCCCATGCCGGCCCCGCGGCCAGCACCAGCGCGGCCACGACCGCCACCCCACGCAACATCATACAAAGCCCCGTTTTTTTCGACCCGATGGTCACGCTAGGGGCATCGATGAAGGACGCCAAGATGCTTTGTTACGGGTGCGTCACCGGCTGTGATAGAAATCATGCACCTGTTGCGCCACCGCCGCGCTGACGCCTGGTGCCTTCTTCAGGTCCTCCAGGCTGGCCGAACGCACGGCGCGGGCGGTGCCGAAATGCATCAGCAGCGCCTTCTTTCGCGCCGGACCGATGCCGGGCACTTCGTCGAGCGGGCTAGCGCCGATCGCCTTGGCGCGCTTCTGGCGATGCGCGCCGATCGCGAAGCGGTGCGCTTCGTCGCGCAGCCGCTGGAGGAAGAACAGCACCGGCGAATTGACCGGCAGCTGGAACTCGCGCCCGTCCATCAGGTGAAACACCTCGCGCCCCTCGCGGCCATGATGCGGCCCCTTGGCGACGCCGACCAGGCAGACATCCTCGATGCCCAGCTCCTCCAGCACCTCGCGCACCGCATTCAGCTGCCCGCGCCCGCCGTCGATCAGCACCAGGTCGGGCCAGCCATTGCCGTCGCGATCGCCCTCGCGGTCGGGGTCCTCGTCCTGCGCGCGCTTGAACCGGCGCGACAGCATCTCGCGCATCATCGCGAAATCGTCGCCCGGCGTCGTTTCCGACCGCTTGATGTTGAACTTGCGATACTGGTTCTTCAGGAACCCCTCGGGACCCGCCACCACCATCGCGCCCAAGGCGTGCGTGCCCTGGATATGGCTGTTGTCATAGATTTCGATGCGCTGCGGCGGTTCGGCCAGGTCGAACAGCTCGGCGACCTCGCGCAGCAGCTTCGCCTGCGTCGTCCCCTCCGCCAGCCGCCGGTCGAGCGCCTCCACCGCGTTGCGCGTCGCCTGGTCCATCAACCGCCGGCGGGCGCCGCGCTGCGGCACCGACAGCGCGACCTTGAACCCGGCACGCTCGGCCATCGCCTCGGCGAGCAGCGGTCCCTCGGCCAGCTCGCGGTCGACCAGCACGTTGCGCGGCGGCGGCACCTCTTCATAGAATTGCATCAGGAACTGGGCGAGCACCTCGTCCTCGGGCACGTCCTGGGTGTGCGCGGGAAAGAAGCTGCGATGCCCCCAATTCTGGCCGCCGCGGATGAAGAAGGCCTGGATGCCCATCACGCCGCTCTTGCAGGCGAGCGCAAAGATGTCGGCGTCGCCCACCCCGTCGGCATTGATCGCCTGGCTGCCCTGGATATAGGTCAGCGCCTTCAGCCGGTCGCGCAGCACGGCGGCCAGCTCGAAATCCAGGTTTTCCGCCGCCGCCTGCATCTGCTGGCCCAGCTTTTCCTGCACCTTGGTCGACTTGCCGGCCAGGAAGTCCTTGGCATCCGCGACCAGCTCGGCATAGCCCGCCGCGTCGATGCGGTCGACGCACGGCGCCGAACAGCGGCGGATCTGATAGAGCAGGCACGGCCGGTCGCGGCTGTTGAAGAAACCGTCGGTGCAGCTGCGCAGCAGGAACAGCTTCTGGAGCGCGTTCAGCGTCTTGCGCACCTGCCCCGCCCCCGCGAACGGGCCGTAATAATTGCCCTTCGCCCGCCGCGCGCCGCGATGCAGCTGAACGCGCGGAAAGTCGTGGTCGCCGCGCAACAGGATGAACGGGAACGACTTATCGTCGCGCAACAGGACGTTGTAGGGCGGGCGATACCGCTTGATCAGCTGCGCCTCGAGCAGCAGCGCCTCCGCCTCGTTGTTGGTGGTGACGATCGTCATCGACCGCGTCTGCGCGACCATGCGCTGCAACCGCTTCGACAGCCGGCCGACCTGGGTATAGTTGGTGACGCGGTTCTTCAGCGCCCGCGCCTTGCCGACATACAAGACGTCGCCGCGCGCATCCTGCATCCGATAGACGCCGGGCCGCACCGGCAACGTTTTCACGACGTTGCGGATCGCCGCCACGCCGGCATCGAGGTCAGGCGCGTCGGAGCCTCGCACGGCATAAGTCGCGGCGGTTTCGTTGAAGCGATCGGGCGAATTGGGCTGCGACATCGTCGACGTGATCTAGGCGGCGGTGCACCCGATGGCTAGGGCGCGGAAGGGCGACCGCGACCCGAATGGCTCCCCAGGCATAGTGCGATTATGCCAGCAGTCCCGTCACGCCGGACGTGACCCGGCATCCACGCGCGCCCGCCGACGCACGGCGAAACACCCGCGCGGCTCACGCGTCCTGGCCCCGGACCAGGCCCGGGATGACGGGCGGTCGGTCAGGAACCCGCTTACTTGATCTTGGCGAGCTCCGCCGCGATCTTCGCCAGCGTCTCGTCGGTGATCTGCCCGCCCGACATTGGCTGCAGGTCCTTCAGCGTCATCGCCTTGAACATGTCATAGGACGGGTGGCTGGTGATGCCCGGCAATCCGCCTTCCAGCGCCGCCTTGCCCGCCGGATCGGCCGCGATCGTCTCGATCGGGGTTTCCAGGCTGAGCCGCGACGCAGCCGCGGGCGTCGTCGCCGCAGCGTGCTGCGAATGGTCCATGTCCTGCGCGGCGGCAGGCAGCGCAACGGTCGACAGCGCGATCAGGGACAGGCGAAGGGCGAGGCGCATGCGAAAATCTCCGGTGCGGGCGCCGCGCGAGTCGCGGGCCCGGTTGCGCCGACACTGCCGCGCGCGCGGGCGCGCCGCAAGCGATCAGTTGACCCGGTTCAGCCCCGCGATCGTGCGGTCGACGAGCGCGCGATCGGCGTCGGCACCGTGATGGTCGGCGATGATCGTCGCCGCCGCCCGTGCCGCCGCATTGGCCGCGGTCGCACGGATATCAGCGATCGCCTGGCGCTCGGCCGCCGCGATCTTGTCCTTGGCGATGCGCCCGCGCCGCGCCGCCAGCTCGGCGGCATCCGCCTTGGCGCGCGTCAGCACTGCCGCCGCTTCCGCTTCGGCATTGGCCACCATCGCGGCGGTTTCCTGCTCCACATTGGCGATCTTGCGCGCATATTCGTCGCGCAGCTTCTCGGCTTCCTCGCGCAGCGTCCGCGCCTCGTCCAGCCGGTTGCGGATCGCGGCGATCTGGCCGTCCAGCATCCCGCCGATCAGGCGGGGCACGCCCTTCCACAACAGGATCGCGATGAACACCGCCATCGCCAGCGACACCCAGCCAGTGGGGTCGAGCAGCAGCGCAGTCGGCGACGCATGCGGCACTTCGGTGCCGGTCGAATGGGTGCCGGTCGAATGGGTTGCAGCTTCAGCCATGGATCACCGCCTTCACGGCGCCACGCGCCACATCCTCACTCACGGTCGCACCCGAAACGCGCGCGACGATATCGCGGGCGAGTTCGGCGGACAGCGCCTCCAGCTCGGTCGTGGCGCTCCGGGTCGCCGTGGCGATGCGCGCTTCGGCCTCGGCGATCCGCGCCTGGTGCTCGGCATCGCTCGCCTTCAGCAGCGCCTCGGTCTCCGCCGCCGCCTTGGCGCGGGCGTCGGCCATGCGCGCCTGAACCGCCTCGCGCGCGGCATTTTCCTGCGCCCGCCAGCGTTCCTCGACCGCGTCCGCCTCGCGGCGGGCGGCTTCGGCGGTGGCAAGGTCGCCGGCAATCCGGGCATCGCGGTCGTCGATCGTCGCCTGAACCTTGGTCACCATGCCCCGGCCGATCACCAGATAGGCCAGGCCAAAGGTCAGGATGAGCCAGAAGAACTGGCTGGCAAAGGTCTCAGCGATCTGGTCGATCTGCGGCATTCAGCATTTCCCGGACAAGCCGGGCCGGGATCGTCCCGGCCCGTGACGTTTCGTCGGCGCGCGTTACGCGACGAAGATCAGCAGCACCGCGACGACGAAGGCGAGCAGGCCCAGAAGCTCGGCGGCGGCGAAGCCGATGAACATGTTGCCCTGCTGGCTGGCGGCGGCCGACGGGTTGCGCAGCGCGCCTTCGAGGAAGGCGGCGAACACGTTGCCCACGCCCACCGCGGCGAGGCCCGCGCCAATCGCGGCGAGACCGGCACCCAGCAGCTTGATCGAATCAGCGTCCATTATAAACTCCTTGCGAAAAACCGTTGAAAGAAAAGCGAAAACTCGAAATCGTGGCGCGCGATCAATGATGATCGTGCAGATGCTCGGCATCGTTGATGTACAGCGAGGTCAGCAGCGCGAAGACATAGGCCTGGACGCCCGCGACCAGCACTTCCAGCGCCGATACGCCGACCATCAGCGCAAAGCTGGGGATGCCGACGATCAGGCCGGTACCCGCGCCGGTATTGGCCGCGTTGACGATGAAATAGGCCAGCACCTTCAACAGGATATGCCCCGCGGTCATCGCCACGAACAACCGCAGCGCCAGGCTGAACGGGCGCACCATGAACGACACGAACTCGATCGGCGCGACCAGGACGAGCACGGGCAGCGGCGTGCCCTTGGGCGCGAACAGGCTGAAGAAGCGCAGACCATGGCGGGCAAAGCCGACGATCAGCACGATCGAGAAGCTCAGGATCGCCAGCACGCCGGTGACGGTGAAATGGCTGGTGAAGGTGAAGGGATGGACCCCGAACAGCCCCAGCGGCAGCAGGCCGAGCAGGTTGGCGAACAGGATGAACATGAACAGCGTGAAGACATAGGGCAGGTACTTCTTGCCCGCATGCCCGATATTGGCGCTCAGCAGATTGTGGATGAAGCCGGTGAAGCCCTCCACCATCATCTGCCAGCGGCCCGGCACGACTTCGCGCTTCATGCCGCCCAGCATGAACACCCACAGGACGATCAGCGCCGCGACCATGAACGCCGCGCTGTTGGTGAACGCGATCTGCTGGCCGAACAGCTCGAACGCCCCGCCAAATTCCGGCTCGATCCGGAACTGCGACATCGGATCGATCTTGCCTGCTTCTGCCACTTCGCCGGTCTTCCCTTGGGCCTCTGCCCGATATGACGACCGCGGGTTACTCCGGCGGCCGGCTCGAAATCCGAATGATGTTCCTGAACGCGACGACGACCCCGAGGGCCAGCATCACGAGCAGCGCCCAGGGGCTGGTGCCGGCGAACTGGTCGATTACCCAACCGATCACCGCGCCACCGACCATCCCCCCGATCAGCTCGGCCAGCACGCGATTGCCCATGCGGTATTGCCCGCCCTCGGCCTCGCGCGCCGCCCCTGTTCTGACCGCCTCTTCGGTTCGTGCCCGCGCCAGGCGCTCGTCGAGCGCCCGCAGGCGGGCATCCTCCTCAAGGGGTTCCGGTCCGGGTTCGTTCTCCGCCATGCCTTCCTCCTGATCGTCCGGGAAACGCGAGCGACAGGGTAAAGAATGCCGGTCGGCGAACCCGCCAAGGCAGGCGCCGTTTAGGAATGCCGGGCGATCGAGTCAACCATCCCTGGGGAGGCGGCGGACGACCTGCCCCAAAGGCTAGTGAACCCAACGGCGCGGTCAAGGGGCGCGCGCGACCCTGTCGCCGCGCCCCCGCGCGCTCACACACAGCGTGCGTCACGCACCGGCGCGCCGGCGCCCCGCGTCTGCCAGCTGCCATCCGGCGCGCGATATTTCTCGCCCGGCGCCGTCTGCGCGATCAGGTTGCACCCGGAAACGAACGCCACCTGCTCGACGGTCGCGCCCTGCTGGGTCGCCAGCCGGGTATAGGCGGCCTTGCGCTTGATGTTGATGTCCTGGACGAGCGCGCGGACATCGGCGGACGCGGTGCCGACGATGCCCAGATAGCCGTCCTCCTGCTCGCCGACCAAGCCCTGGCTGCGCGCTGCCTGATAGGCCGGGTCGCGCTGCGCCAGCGCGGTGCCGGCCGTCGCCATCGCCGCCATCATGCCCGCGGCCAGGATCATCTTCAGTCGCTTGGTCATCAGAATATTCCTTGGTTCTGCTGGATCAGCGACTTCGCGTCGCCATCCAGTCGATACACCACGTCCTGCGTGATCTTGATGTTCAGGTTGATGACGATCGGCTTGTCCGGCGCATTCACCGTCACGCATCCCCCCGCCAGCAGCCCCGTCGACAACAGGGCCGTCACAGCGCCGACCCGTGGCGTCCTGCGCCAGCCTGCGCCTATTTCCCCTGTCCATCTCATCACGTCACTGGCTCCTCTCTGGCATGGCGTCGCTTTCGCGGGGCTGAACGTCGCGCGGCGCGTCCGGCACCGCATTCTGCTGCCGCTCGATCAGCTGCGGCAGGTTGCGCTCCACCAGCCGGCTTGGGTCGTAGAGCGACTGTACCGAATCGAGCAACTGGCGGAAGGGTGCGGTCACCCGCACGTTGAACACCAGCGGCAGCCGCGCCAGCCGCCGCGTCAGGAAGTTCGATTTCGTCCCCTCGCCCTGGCTGACCCCGGCAAAGCTGATCTCGGTCACCATCTCGCCCGCCAGCGGCCCGTTGAGGTCGAGCGTCAGCTGCTGATAGCGAATCGACTTGAGCGACTGGAACGCGAAATTGCCCCAGGTGCCCAGGTCTTCCTCCGACAGCTCGCCGACATAGGCGATGCTGCCGCCACCCTCGCGCACGGTCAGCCGGCCATTCTCGATCCGCCCGCCACTGGCGTCGAACACCATCGGCAGCTCGCCGTCGAACACGCCGGTCGCGTTGAGGTTCTTGAAATCGAACTGCTGGAGGAATCCGGCCGCGTTCACGCCGACGACGCGGAACGTCATCCGCCGGGGCAGCGCGGTCGAAAAATCGAGCACGGTCGGCTCGAGCACCAGCTCGCCGCCCGCAAACGGCCAGCGCCCGCCGTCGATCGCGACCCGCTGGCCCGACAACAGGCGATAGGTGACCTGTCCCCCGGTCACCGCGATGCCGGGATTGACCTGTGCCAGCGCCACGGTCTGGCCGGGCGCGGTCTCGAGCGCGAGCAGGTCGGTGAAGCGCAATTCGCCGCTTAGCCCCGTCACCGGGCCGAATGCCGCCGCCAGGTTCAGGTCGCGCGTCGCGAACACGCCGTCGCTGTCCACCCCGTCGGGCGACCAGCGGATGCGGCCGCGGCCGGTCACGACCCCCTCGACATCGGCGACGACGCCCAGCGCCAGCCGGGTCAGCGCGGCGGGCTGCAGGCCGTCGGTCGCAAAACGCACCCCCGGCACGTCGATCGCGGCATCGCCCGTGCCGGTGGCCAGGTCGTGGCGGATCGTCACATCGGCCACCTCGATCCCGGTCACGGGGCCGCTCAGCGTGCCCGTCGCCTCGATCCGGTTGCCCGCCATTGTCAGCGCGAAGTCGCGCGTCGCCACCGTTTCGAAGCGTCGCGCGTCGGTCGCGTCGTCGATCCGCATCGCGCCGGTCACATCCAGCCTGCCGCCCGCAAAGCGCCAGTCGCCCGCGGCCTGCGACATCGCCAGCGGCACCGCAGCGATCTGGCCCGTCCCGCCCGCGAAGCGACCCATCGCCTCGCCCCCGACAACGCGCCCCTCAAGCTCCGCCAGGTCCAGCCGCGTCACCCGCTCCGGCGCGCCCAGCCGCGCCGCGACGTCGTCCACGGTGAACGCCGCCCCCCTCAGCCCGAATGTCGCGCGCGCCGCCGCCAGCGTGACCGGCGTCGATCCGATCCGCCCGCTCAGCGCGACCCGGTCGGCCGCGATCCCGCCGCCGATCGCCCCGCCGCCAAAGCGCGCCAGCGCCCCGTCCACCGGGCACACGCGCAGCATCGCCGGGTCGAGCGTCAGCGCGGACACGACCAGCCGCTCGAAACGGGCGGGCACGCATTGCGGCCCGACGGTGAACAGTCCGCCCCGCCAGCTCAGGGTGACGGGCAGGCTCAGCCCGTCGATCCGCCCGCCCGAAAACGGCCCGCTCAACGTGGCGACGGTGCGCGCCGTCCCGGTGGCCCCGTCGATGCGAAACGCGATCGGGCGCAGCGCCAGCCGCGCGCCGCTGGCGGCATAGGGCGCCATGTCGGCAACGCCGCTGACCGCGCCGCTCGCGGGATTGCGCGTAAAGCTTACGACCGCATCCGGCAGGTCCCCGCCGCCCAGGACGACCCGCCCCGATGCCGCGATCGCACCCGATGGCCAGGCATAGCGCACGCCCTCGCCGCCGCTCAGCGACACGCTTGCCCCCGTCGGCGCGGACAGGCCGGCGCGGGCGATCGTCACCGCACCCGCATTTCCCCGTCCGGCCGCCGCCACGATCGCCTCGGCGGACACGCCCTGCGTGGCGCGCAGGAGCGCCGTGCCCAGCCGGTGGAGCAACGGCGCGACCGGGGTGCCCGCCCCCGCGCGCGCCAGTGCGGCGACCTGCTGGCGGCGTTGCGCGCCCGGGTCGATCCGCGCCGCCGACGCGCTGCCGTCGAACGCCCATCCGCCGCGGCCGACGCGATAGCGCCCGTCGATGCCAAGCCGCTCGCCGCGCGCGCCGGATCCCGCAAAGCCCGCCGCCATCAGCCGCAACGTGCCCTCGGTCCGCGCCGGCCCGCCCGAAAATCGCGCCGCGCCCGTGACGCCCCGCATCGCGCCCGCGCTGGCCGCCACCCTCGCGGCGCGAACGTCGGCGCGACCCTGCCAGCGGTCGAAACGGTTCCCCAGCACCGCGTCGACCGCGACCTCCGGCTGGGCGACTGCCACCCCCGCACACCCCGCCGCCGCGGCTCGCACCGGGCCAGTCACATGCGGTTCGCCGGCGTCGATCGCGACCGCCAGCGTCGCGCGGAGCGTGCGGGCGCGGCAATCACCGGCCGCCAGCGTGTCGGCGAACATCCCGGCCCGGCCGCGAAAGCCGTCGCGCACGCGCCCCGCGCCGGTCATCGCGATGCCGATCCGGCCATAGGGCGTGTCGAGCCGGATGCGCGCATCCGCCACCGATATGTCGAGTGTCGGCAGTTCGATCGGCCGGCCGCTCGGCGCGGGTAGCAGCGCGTCGATCGCGCCCAGGCTGATGCGGCCGTCGCGCCACGCGCCGCGCAGCACGACACGGCCGGCGCGCACGCCGACGATCTCCGGCGTGCCGAAACGCACCCGCGTTTCGACTTCGACCCAGTCGGCGGTCAGGTCGGGGCGCTTCGGATCGCCGATGACGACATCGGTCAGCCGCTGGCGCGCAAAGCCGATGTCGCGGACCTGATAGCTCGCCTGCACGCCCGCGCGGACCAGCTCGCGCCGGATCAGCTCGTCGGCGATCGGACGACGCTGGGTCCACAGCCCCAGCCCCGCCGCCGCGACCAGCACCAGCGCGGCCGAAGCGGCGCGACGGCGGCGCGACCAGCTCATCCGGCGTCGCCGCACCCGTGGCGCGACGTCACCCGGCCCTTCGTCTTGTTCCGCCGTCACGCCGCATCAAACTCCCAACTCGCGCGGACGTTGCGGCGGCGACATCAACCGGTCAAGCGGCGCGATTGCGCCGTCCGCCCCGCCCGCGCTAGGCTCGCCTCCGATGCGCGACGATCCGCCTTCCGCGACCGACCATGCCGCCGGCCACCGCGCACGGCTGCGCGGGCGGCTGCTCGATCATGGCGGCGACGCGCTGCTCGACCATGAGCTGATCGAATATCTGCTCGCGCTCGCCATCCCCCGGCGTGACACCAAGCCGCTGGCCAAGGCGCTGCTCGCCGAATTCGGCGGCATTGCCGGGCTGCTGAGCGCCGATGGCGTCGCGCTCCAGCGCGTGCCCGGCATGGGCGAGACCAGCGCCGCCGCGCTCAAGGTCGCGCATGCCGCGGCGCTGCGCCTGCTCAAGGCTTCGACCGCCGAGCGCCCGGTCCTGGCGAACTGGCAGGCCCTGCTCGATTATCTCCATGCCGACATGGCGCATCATGCGATCGAGCGGTTCCGCGTCCTTCACCTCAACACCCGCAACATGCTGATCCGCGACGAACTGATGAGCGAGGGCTCGATCGACGAGGCCCCGGTCTATGTCCGCGAGGTGATCCGCCGCGCGATCGATTTCGGGTCGGCGGCACTGATCCTGGTGCACAATCACCCGAGCGGCGATCCGACGCCCAGCCGCGCCGACATCGACCTGACCCGCCGCATCGCCGACGCCGCCAGGCCGCTCGGCATCACGCTCCACGATCACCTGATCGTCGGCGCGTCGGGCCATTCCAGCCTGCGCACGCTCGGCCTGCTCTGATCGGGCCGAACGGAGCCCCGGTGCCCGAACACTGGCTGGGCGCAACCGCGGGCGCACGCCAATCCCGACGCACATGACAAAAACGTACCGCCGGGGCGTAAACCCCGGCGGCACACCGTAGAACTCCCGGAGGGGGGAGAAGGATGGATTACGAAGCCTGACCCTTGCTCAGAAAGCTGGTCAGCTCCGCCTTGGTCACCGTGCTCGACTTGTCGGCATCGGCTGAGGCGAACGCCTGGCCGGTCCAGGTCTTGACTTCGGCCGACTGCGCATTGACGCCGGGCTCGCTCGCGGTGCGCAGCGCCACCATCCACGCGCCGAATTCTTCCTGGTTCAGGTCACTCGACGAATCCTTGTCATAGGTCGGAAACTCGGTTTCGACGATCTGCGCGATCTGGTCCGGACCCGCGGCCTGCGCGGTCGCCGACGTCTGTGCGCTTGTGCTGTCGGCCGTGGTCGGGGCGGCCGGTGCGTTCTGCTGCGCGGGCGCGGTCGACTCGGTCGCGGGCGACTGGGTGGCGGTATCCTGGGTGGTCGTGTCCTGGGCGAGCGCCGGGGCGGCAACCAGCGCCGCGCTGGCGAGAATAAGGGTCTTAAGCATTGTAAATACTCCAGATTTTTACGACAGGTCGTCCGGGATCTGTCCATGCTTCCCGACGCGACGTGCCCAAATGCAACAGCTCAGGATTTTCTTCGTTCCCCTGGAACCAAGTTGAACCGACCGCTCATCCTTGATACCGCGCGCCTCGTCCCGGATCCGGGGCCTATCTGCGGTGAGACGATTGCCGTCCCCGCCCCCGCGAACGAAAGAGCCCGCATGGTTCCCCGCTATTCCCGCCCGGCCATGGCCGCGATCTGGTCGCCCGAAGCCAGGTTCCGCATCTGGTTCGAGATCGAGTCGCACGCAACCGATGCGCTCGCCGAACTGGGCGTCGTGCCGCGCGAAGCCGCTGCCGCGATCTGGGAACGCGGCGCGTTCGAGGTCGAGCGCATCGACGCGATCGAGGCGGAGGTGAAGCACGACGTCATCGCCTTCCTGACCAACGTTGCCGAACATGTCGGCCCCGAAGCGCGCTTCATGCACCAGGGGATGACCAGCTCCGACGTGCTCGACACCTGTCTGGCGGTCCAGCTGGCGCGTGCCGCCGACCTCTTGATCGACGATCTCGACCAGCTGCTCGCGGTGCTCAAGCGCCGCGCCTATGAGCACAAGCTCACCCCCACGATCGGGCGCAGCCACGGCATCCACGCCGAACCCGTCACCTTCGGCCTCAAGCTCGCTCAGGCCTATGCCGAGTTCGACCGCAACCGCGCCCGCCTGGTCGCCGCACGCGCCGACGTCGCGACCTGCGCGATCTCCGGCGCGGTCGGCACCTTCGCCAATATCGACCCGCGCGTCGAAGCGCATGTCGCCGCCAAGATGGGACTCGGCATCGAACCCGTCTCGACCCAGGTGATCCCGCGCGATCGCCACGCGATGTTCTTCGCCACGCTTGGCGTCATCGCCAGCTCGATCGAGCGGCTGGCGACCGAAATCCGCCACCTCCAGCGCACCGAAGTGCTCGAGGCGGAGGAATATTTCTCGCCGGGGCAAAAGGGTTCGTCGGCGATGCCGCACAAGCGCAACCCGGTGCTGACCGAGAACCTGACCGGCCTCGCCCGCATGGTCCGCGGCTATGTGACGCCTGCGCTGGAGAATGTCGCACTGTGGCACGAGCGTGACATCAGCCACTCCTCGGTCGAACGCTATATCGGCCCGGATGCGACCATCACCCTCGACTTCGCGCTCGCCCGGCTGACCGGGGTGATGGACAGGCTCGTCGTCTATCCCGAACGGATGGAAAAGAATCTCAACAAGATGGGCGGCCTCGTCCACTCCCAGCGCGTGCTGCTCGCGCTGACGCAGGCGGGCGTCAGCCGCGAGGACGCTTATCGCCTCGTTCAGCGCAACGCGATGAAGGTCTGGGAAAGCGACGGCGCGCTGTCACTGCTCGACCTGCTCAAGGCCGACCCTGACGTCACCGCCGCGCTGACCCCGGCGGAGATCGAGGACAAGTTCGACCTCGGCTACCACTTCAAGCACGTCGACACGATCTTTGAGCGGGTGTTCGGCTGACGCAGCGGATTTGCCGCCGCAAATCCGCGTTTCAGCGTCAGCCCGGCCGGCGGCACGCAAGTGCCGACCGACGGCGTGGCTCCGCCACGCCGCGAGGCAACAGCCTACACTTGGATGATAACTGAATTGTCCCGCTCATCCTGACAGGCCGTCCGGGAATAGACATCGTTGCAAAATCTAGCCCATTCCTCCTCGTCACCCCGGCCTTGAGCCGGGGTCCCGCTGCCTGGTCCCGCGCGAGAAGGAGCGGGACCCCGGGTCGAGCCCGGGGTGAGAGTAAAAATGCCACCCGTTCCTTGATCAAATACACATTCCGAATCAGGCTCACAGCCTTAGCGGATCAGGGTGACACGATCTGACACTCGGCGCGGCTTGATACCCAGCAACCCACCCCTCACAAAGCCAGATGCAGGAACTGGTTGAACGCGCTCGCCCGATAGTCGCCGAACGCTTCGCCCTCGACGAACCCCCGCCGCCGGTACAGCGCCAGCGCCGGCTCAAACGCCGGACCGTTGCCCGTCTCCAGGCTCAGCCGATGGCAGCCACCGGCGCGCGCCTCGCCGATGATATGCTCCAGCAGCGCCGCCGCGACCCCGCGCCGCAAAAAGTCGGGATGCGTCCGCATCGACTTCACCTCGCCCGTGCCATCACCGAGCAACTTCAGCGCACCGATGCCGGCGATGTGCTCGCCCGACCACGCGCTCCACACCCGCACGTCCGGGCGCTGCAGCCCGGTCAGGTCGAGCGCGAACACCGCATCCGCAGGCGAGTTGGCATGCATGCCCGCCAGATGCAGCGCCAGCAGCTCGCGCGTCGCCGCACTGGACAGGTCATCGCGCCGGATCGTCAGTTCCGGCGACACCTTATCCCCCGACCGCGCGCTTCAACTTCTCGAAAAAGCCGCTCGACTGCGGGCATTCCTCACCCGTTTCGGTGGCGCGGAATTCCTCGAGCAATTCGCGCTGGCGGGCAGTCAGCCGGGTCGGCATCTCGACCTCCAGATGGACGACCATGTCGCCGCGCCCGCGCCCCTGCAGCACCGGCATGCCCGCGCCGCGATGGCGCACCTCGCGGCCCGACTGGGTGCCCGGCGGCACGCGCACCGCGATCGTCTGGCCGTCCAGTCCGGGCAGCGCGATCTCGCCGCCCAGCGCCGCGGTGGTGAAGCTGATCGGCGCACGCGCGTGCAGCGTCGTGCCCTCACGCTCGAACAGCTCGTGCCGCGCGACGTGGAGGAAGATGTAGAGGTCGCCCGGCGGTGCCCCGCGCGCGCCCGCCTCGCCCTCGCCCGACAGGCGGATGCGCGTGCCCTCGTCCACGCCCGGCGGCACGTTGACGCTCAGCGTCTTGGTCTTGTCGACCCGGCCCTCGCCGCGACAGCTGGTGCACGGATCGCTGATCACCTGGCCCTGGCCGTGGCAGCCGGGACAGGTGCGTTCGACCACGAAGAACCCCTGCTGCGCGCGCACCTTGCCCATGCCGCCACAGGTCGAGCAGGTCTTGACCCCGGTGCCCGGTCGCGCGCCCGACCCGGCACAGGCGTCGCATGCGCTGGAGACGTCGACGGTGATCTGGCGCTCGCGGCCGTGAAACGCCTCCTCGAGCGTGATCTCCATGTCGTAGCGCAGATCGGCGCCGCGCCGGGGGCCGCGCTGGCCGCCGCGCCCGCCACCCATGAACTCGCCGAACATGGTCTCGAAAATGTCGCTGAACGCGCCGAAATCCTGCGCGCCGCCGCCGGCACCGCCGCCATTCTGGAACGCGGCATGGCCATAGCGATCATAGGCCGCGCGCTTCTGCGGGTCCTTCAGCACCTCATAGGCTTCGGAGACCGCCTTGAACTTGGCCTCGGACTCCTTGCAGCCCCCGTTCTTGTCGGGGTGGTACTTCATCGCGAGCTTGCGGTACGCGCTCTTGATCGTGGCGTCGTCCGCGCCGCGCTCGCATTCGAGCAGCTCGTAATAGTCGATCTGGGTGGTCATCGGGGGAGCTCCAACAAACGCCCCTCGACTCCGCTCGGGACGAACGGCGGGTTAGAGCCCCATCCGTTCGGTTCGAGCGAAGTCGAGAACCGTTGCACCGGCCTTACGCCTTGTTGTCGTCCACCTCGGAAAACTCGGCGTCGACCACTTCCTCGGTCGGGCCGGTTTCGGCAGCGGCGGGCGAGGCTTCCGCCTGCTGCTGCTTGTCATAGATCGCCTGGCCGAGCTTCATCGCGACCTGCGCCAGCGCCTGCGACTTGGCGGTCATCGCGTCCGCGTCGCCGCTCTCGACCGCGCTCTTCGCGTCCGCGATCGCCGCCTCGATCTCGCCCTTCAGGCCGGCGTCGACCTGATCGCCATGCTCGGCAAGCTGGCGCTCGGTGGTGTGGATCAGCGATTCGGCGTTGTTCTTGGCCTCCGCTGCCGCGCGGCGCTTCTTGTCTTCCTCGGCGAACTTCTCGGCATCGCGCACCATCTGCTCGATGTCGTTGTCGCTCAGGCCGCCGGACGCCTGGATGCGGATCTGCTGCTCCTTGCCGGTGCCCTTGTCCTTGGCACTGACGTTGACGATGCCGTTGGCGTCAATGTCGAACGTGACCTCGATCTGCGGCACGCCGCGCGGCGCCGGCGGAATGCCGACCAGGTCGAACTGGCCTAGCATCTTGTTGTCGGCGGCCATTTCGCGCTCGCCCTGGAACACGCGGATCGTCACCGCCTGCTGGTTGTCGTCGGCGGTCGAATAGACCTGGCTCTTCTTGGTCGGGATCGTCGTGTTGCGGTCGATCATGCGGGTGAACACCCCGCCCAGCGTCTCGATGCCCAGCGACAGCGGCGTCACGTCGAGCAGCAGCACGTCCTTGACGTCGCCCTGCAGCACGCCCGCCTGGATCGCGGCACCGATCGCCACGACTTCATCGGGGTTGACGCCGGTGTGCGGCTCCTTGCCAAAGAACGACTTCACGACGTCGCGCACCTTGGGCATGCGGGTCATGCCGCCGACCAGCACCACCTCGTCGATCGCGTCGGCCTTCAGCCCCGCATCGGCCAGCGCCTTGCGGCACGGCTCCAGCGTGCGCTGGATCAGGTCGTCGACCAGCTTTTCCAGGTCCGCGCGGCTGATCGTCTTGACCAGGTGCTTGGGGCCGTTCTGGTCGGCGGTGATGAAGGGCAGGTTGACTTCGGTCGTCGCCGCGCTCGACAGCTCGATCTTGGCCTTTTCGGCGGCTTCCTTCAGCCGCTGCAGCGCCAGCTTGTCCTTGGTCAGGTCGATGCCCTCGGCCTTCTTGAACTCATCCGCCAGGAACTGGACGACCTTGCTGTCGAAATCCTCGCCGCCCAGAAAGGTGTCGCCGTTGGTCGCCTTCACCTCGAACACGCCGTCGCCGATCTCGAGCACCGAGATGTCGAACGTGCCGCCGCCCAGGTCATAGACCGCGATCGTCTTGTTCGAATCCTTGTCCAGGCCATAGGCGAGCGCGGCCGCGGTCGGCTCGTTGATGATGCGCAGCACGTCCAGGCCCGCGATCTTGCCGGCGTCCTTGGTCGCCTGGCGCTGGGCGTCGTTGAAATAGGCCGGGACGGTGATCACCGCCTGGGTCACCGTCTCGCCCAGATAGCTCTCGGCGGTTTCCTTCATCTTCTGCAGGATGAACGCGCTGATCTGGCTCGGCGAATATTCCTCGCCGCCCGCCTTGACCCACGCATCGCCGTTGCCGCCGCGCACGATGGTATAGGGCACCAGCTCGGTGTCCTTCTTGGTCACCGGATCGTCGAAACGCCGGCCGATCAGCCGCTTGACCGCAAAGACGGTGTTGTCGGGATTGGTCACGGCCTGGCGCTTGGCCGGCTGGCCGATCAATCGCTCGCCGTCCTTGGCGAAAGCGACGATCGACGGCGTCGTGCGCGCGCCTTCCGCATTCTCGATCACCTTGGGGCTGCCGCCCTCCATCACTGCGACGCAGCTGTTGGTCGTACCCAGATCGATCCCGATTACTTTTGCCATGGTTCCTCTTCGGCCCCCAGTGAGTTTGAAAAAATTGCACCCTGATCGCGCCCCGGATGGGAGTGGCGACGCGACCGTTCCACCGGCGGATATAGGTGGGGCATCTCTTGCCGCAAGATTGCGACACGCCTAGCTGTCGCGACATCTGTTCCAGCCCTGCACGGAGTCGCCGCCGGATGTCGCCCCGCTTCCCCCTGATCGCGCTGATGCTGATCGCCGGCTGCGCGCCCGCCGCCGACCCCGCCGGCAACGCAACGGCCGAAAATGCAACGCCCGACAATGCAACGCCCGACAATGCCGCCGCGACGCCGGCGGCACAGGCCGCGGCCGATGCCGGCGATGCCGAGCCTGCCCAGCCCGGTATCCGCGACGCCTGGATCCGCCTGCCCGCCATCGCGGGACGACCGGCGGCGGCCTATTTCACCATTGTCGGCGGCGCGGCCGACGATGCGGTCGTCGCGGTAACCAGCCCCGCCTTCGCCCGTGCCGAACTGCACGAGACAGTGGAGGAGAACGGCGTCACCCGGATGCAGATGGGCGCGCGCGTCCCCTTCACCGCGGGGGCGCGGCTCGATCTCGCGCCCGGCGGCCGTCACGTGATGTTGTTCGATCCCACCGGCGCGCTGAAGCCCGGCGGCACGGCCGAACTGACCGTCGCCTTTGCCAACAGCCCGAACGTGACGGTCAAGGCCGAACTGCGCGCGCCGTCGGGTCAGGCGACGGACCATGGCTCGGCGCATGGCGGCAGCCACTGATCGGACGTCGACAGGGGTCATGACGATCGAACGGCGTTGGTCCGAAACGCTGGCGATCTCGCATCCCTTCGTTCGGTTTTGAACCAAACCCCTTACGGATATTCACTGCACCTTCGACACCGACCGGGCGGCGCAAATCTGCACCGCACAACACGGGAGGTGGCGATGTCAGAATATATCGAGCTGTTCGAGGACAAGTCGCAGGACGTCAACCAGGCGGCGCTCAACGCCGATGAGATTTCCGAAGCGATCCAGCAGGATGTGCCAGTAACTGGCGACGAATTGCGGATCGAGGAGACGATCGCACGGGGATGGCGGGGCGTGCGTAGCTGCGGTGATCCCGCGCGACACAAGGCTGAACTCGAAGCCGCGATGAGCGGCTGGGTATCTGCCAAGTTGCTGGAATATGTAAACCTGCGGGTGCTGCGATATGGCCATGGCGAGGTCGACATCCGCTGGCGCAATGGGCGCAAACCCTTTCCCAGCAATGCGCGCTGGTGCACCGGGTCGCTCACGACGCGCGCCTACATCGTCTTTGCCGCCTGAACAGTTCCGGAGAGCGGCGAGCCCCACCTCGCCGCTCTCCGGCATTTCCGAACGGATGGCTTTGGTGCAGGCCGGTCGCGGTCCATCCAAAGGCGCACGGTTTGACATAGTGGTTTATCATTTTCGGGAAATGGCATAGGCGGCATCCGTGTCCACCCGACCGCTCACCGACGGCGAAATCGCGCTGGCCCGCGGGGTGTTCGGCGACGCGATCGATTATGGCCGCGCGCGCGTCGCCAATCGCAAATGGTTTCCGTTCCAGCCGCGCCGGGTAACGATGGCACCGCTCGGCACGATCCATTTCCACCCGGCGGGCGGGCTCTATTGCGACGATTTCGGCTGCGCGGGGCTGGATGCGCAGGGGCTGTTCATCCACGAACTCGTCCATGTCTGGCAGCATCAGCGCGGCATCTTCCTGCCCATCGCCCGACACCCCTTCTGCCGCTATGGCTACAGCCTCCGGCCCGGCTGGCGGCTGACGCGCTACGGCATCGAGCAACAGGCGGAAATCGTCCGCCACGTCTTCCTGCTGCGCCAGGGCGCCCAGCTTCCCGGCGCGCCACCGCTCGACCAATATCGCGGCATCCTGCCCTTCGGGTGAGGCGTATGAGGGCCGGCTGAGATCAACTTCGCCCGCTCAAGCCCCTCCCCTTCAAGGGAGGGGTTGGGGTGGGGGCTATCCACCAGGCGCTGCGTCTGACGCAATGTCCCATCCCTCTCTGCTCGGCAAAAGGAAGGGATGAATCAGCCCGAGCGCAAAACACCCTCAGGGCACCAGCCACCGCGAAGCCAACTCGCCCCCCGCCCACGCGAAACGCGCGCGGCGATGCCCGTGCGCGGACAGCCACAGCCAATCGAGCGTGTCGATCGTGACCCGCACCGCCGCGAATTGGTCGCGCGCGTGCGGCTGATCCTCGGGCGCCGCGATCGGCGCGGCAACGACGGTCCCCGGCCCGGGCGTGATCGCATAGCATGCCCGCCCCATCGGCGCGGTCCGTGCCCATGCGTCGTCCGCCACCGCGTCGTCGATATGGATCGTCGCCCGCCCCGCCATCCGCAGCTGGATCTTCGCGCCGGGATCATAACCGTGCAGCATGACGCGCGGATCGCGGCCCAGCTGCGCGAACTTGCCGCTGCGCCGGTCGGTATGGAACCGCAATCGCCGCTCGGCGGGCTCGAACGCACGCAGCACCACCGTCCGCACCTCGGGCGCCCCGTCCGCCGCCACCGTCGCCACCTGGATCGTCCGAAACGCGCTGCGCCGATCGACCACGCCCCGCGTCAACAGCTTGAACGCCTCGGCCAGCGTCAGGTCGAGGTCGTCGGCAAAGGGTGCGGGTGGCTGCATTGGATCGGACTGGCGCACCGCCGCGCGAAGATCAACCGCACCCTTCGCCCGCCCGCCCCGCCCGTCGCCGGACGGGGCGCGACCTCGCCTCAATAGCGCGCGGTGAACTGCACGCCGTAGAAGCGCGGCTCCGCCGGGATGAAGGTCGGGATGCCGAACGCGCCGCCCGTGTTGCCCGCGTCGAGCAGATAGTCCTCGTCGAACGCGTTGCGGATGAAGCCGGCGATCTCGTAGCGATTGTCGGCCAGCGTCAGGCCCGCGCGCGCGTTGACCAGCGTCACCGCATCCTGGCTGATCAGCGGATTGTTGGGGATTTCAAAGAAGATGCGGCTGCGATAGGTGACGGTCGGCGTTGCGAAGACGCTGACGCCGCCACCCAGCGGCGCGTCGATGGTGAAGCCCGCCGCGCCCTGGAATTCGGGCTGCAGGCGGAACCGGTTGCCCGCGAACCGGCCATTGGCCGGATCGTCGTCGATGCCGCCGTCGATATAGCCGAGATTGCCGAACAGGTTCAGCCACGGCGCGACGCGCACCGCTACTTCGGCCTCGACGCCGAAATTGGTCGCGTTGCCCGCGCTCTGCGTCTGCGCGATGCCGGTCTGCGGGTTGACGATGCTCACCTGGAAATCGGTATATTCCTGGTAATAGACGCCCAGCGTGCCCGACACCGGGCCGACCGACCCCTTCAGGCCGACTTCGTAATTCCACACCGTTTCCTCGGCGACACTCTGCACGCGCCGCGTCGGCAGGTTGGCCACGCGCACCGCATCGACCTGCAGCACCGGCGAACGGCGGCCCTTCGACACGGTGGCGAACACGTTCACGTCGTCGCTGAAGCGATACAGCGCGTTGAAGCGCGGCAGCACCGCCGAATAGCTCGCCTCGTCGCGATAGGTCAGCCCGCCAGTATCGACCTGGCCCGGGATCAGCGGCGCGCGGCTGATGACCGAATTGGGCACGGTTGCGCGAAAACCCGACTGGCGCTGCTCGATCAGCACGCGCACGCCCGCGGTCAGTTCCAGCGCCGGGGTGGGGATCCAGGTGCCATCCGCAAACACCGAATAGGTGTCGTTCAGCCCCTGATTCTCGAACACCGAGCGATAGGGGATCGCGGTCGCCGCCCCGCCGGTCAGGATGCGCGTCACCTGCGCGGCCGTGACGGTTCCGTTGGGCGCGATGCACGGGATGCCGGCGCCCGCCACCCGCGCCGCGCACTGCAGATACGTGCCTTCCTCGGTCGAGAACGGCACGTTCTGCACGCCGTCCTCATGGAAGTAATTCCAGCCGAACGACCCACGGAACTGGTCGCTGGCATAGGCGAAGCGACCTTCGTGGTTGAGCTGCCAGCCCGTCGCCAGCTCGGCGAACTCGAGGTACCAGGCAGCCGATCCGTCGGCGTCGAAGATTTCCAGGCTGTCGAACTCGCGGTAACCGTTGACCGTGGTGAAGGTCCAGCCGTCGGCAAAGTCCCACGCGGCGGTCAGGTTGACGTCGTACACGTCGCGGTCGAGGCCCAGCTTCGCCGCGCCCAGCGCGCTTTCGGACACCGGCGATCCGCCCAGGAATGCCGGGCCGAACGGGTTGGCCGGGCCCGCGGTGGTCGGCAGCGATCCCGAAATGAACGGCGTGCCGCTGTTGCGCTGGCGGTCATAGGTGCCGATCAGGTCGATGGTGATGTCCTCGCTCGGCGTGAAGCGCAGCGAGGCGCGGACGCCGACATTGTCCTGCGCGTACAGGTCGTCCTGGCCCGGCGCGAGATTCTCGACATAGCCGTCGCGCCGCTTCCACTCGGCCGCGACGCGCCCGGCGATCTTCTCATTGCCCAGGTTGATGTAGCCCTGCAGCAGCGTCTGGTCGAAATTGCCGAAGCCGCCGGTCAGCGACGCGGAAAAGCCTTCCTGCGGCCGCGCCGAGGTCAGGCTGATCGCCCCGACCGCGCTCGCGGTGCCGAACAGCGTCGCCTGTGGCCCCTTGATGACCTCGACGCGCTCCAGATCATAGATCGCCTGGTACGATCCGCGCGACCGCGAGATGTCGACGCCGTTGTAATAGAGGGTGACGCGTGGGCCCTGCTGCGCCGAACCCGAATCCGACGTGATGCCGCGGATGACGATGCCGGGATTGTTGGCGCTCTGTTCCTGGATGTTCAGGCCGGGGATGAAGTTGGACAGCTCGTCCAGGTCGTTGACGCCCAGCTCGCGGATCCGCGCGCCCGACACCGCCGAAATGGTGATCGGCACGTCGATCGCGCGCTGCTCGATCTTCTGCGCGGTGACGATGATGTCGTTGGCGTCCTCCGCCGCCGGGGTCGTGGCCGGCGCGGCGGTATCTTGGGCAAAGGCAGCGGGCGCGAACAGCGCGCTGGACGCGAGCAGCAGCGCGGAAATCGTGGCGATCTTGGTCATCTTGTCCCCCTAGGTTTCCAGGGGCCTGTTGCAGTGCAAGATTAAACAAGCGCGGCAATGGCGCGTCAGTTCGATGACAGCGCGTCGCGGCTTCGGGCCAGTTGGATCGGAGTCACGCGAAGGCGCGAAGACGCGAAGGGGAAGGCAGGGCTTTTTCTCGTGGAGACGCGGAGGGCGCAGAGACGGGATGCCGATTGCCGCGCAGCGGCTTCAGAACTCGTGGTCTGTCGGTCGCGGCTGACGCCGCCAAGAACGCACCAACTCCGCGTCTTCCGCGCCTCTGCGTGAACAATCTTCCCTTCGCGCCTTCGCGCCTTCGCGTGACTCCTGCTCCTTCTAACCCTTAAAAGTCGAAGCGCACCGCGGCGGAGATCGTCCGCCCGTTGATCGAACGTGCGCGCACGATGCCGTTGGTCGGGATCGTCCCCTCCTCCGCCTCGGTAAAGCCGCGCACGTCGAACAGGTTGTTGGCGTTGATCGACAGCTGTACCCGCTCCAGCGGCCGGAACTGGACGAAGCCGTTGACCTGGGTAAAGCCGGGCAGGACCAGCGCGTTATTGTCCTGGGCAAAGCTGTCGGTCGTGCCGATGACGCTCGCGCCGACGGTGAACAGCTCGGCGTCATATTGCGGCGTCACCTGATAGATGAACTCGGCCTGGCGGCGCGGGCGGTTGCCGACGACGCCCGGGTTGATCGCGTCGCCGGTGATCTCCGCATCGGTATAGGTGCCGCCCGCCGTGATCGAGAATGCGCCGACGCGATAGCTGCCCTCCAGCTCGACGCCATAGGCGCGATAGTCGCGGTTGAAGAACCGCTGTGTCGTCGCCTCGAAATTCTGCTCCTCGGTCTCGGCATAGAAGCCGGTGGCATAGAGCGCGAGGCCGCCGTCGCGATACTTCACCCCGGCTTCCGCCTGGCGGACGAAGTCGACCGCCGCCGAACTGTCGACCAGGTCGCCCGTCGCGGTGTTGATCGCCGGCCCGAACAGCAGCCGGTCGGCATTGGCGCGCGCGCCGCGGCTGTAGCGCGCAAAGCCCGAGAAATTGGACGCGAAGCGGTAATTCACGCCGAGCGAATAGCTGAGATAGTCGTAATTATAGTCGACCGGCGACGGGCTGCCGAGCGGGATGATCGCGGTGCGCCCCTCCGCGGCGGAGATGGTGCCGTCGCGGTTGATGTCGAACGCGGTCAGCCCCGATCGCCCGCCGCCCAGGTCCGCGCCCGCGACCGAACCCTGCGCGCCGCCGAAATCATAGCGCGCGCTCGCATCGACGGTCAGCGCCCCCGCCTCGAGGTTGAGCGACAGAAAGGGTGCCGCGGTGGTATAGTCGATGTCATAGCTGCGCCGGCAGCAATTGCCGAAATAGGCTGCCCCGAACGCAAAAAAGCCGTCCTGCGTCACCGGCGTGCCTGCCGCGTCGCGGACGTTGACCAGCGCCGCCTCGCCGTCGCCGCGCACTTCCAGCAGCGCCGACGTCCACAGCCAGTTGGTGTCGACCGTCTGGCGCGAGGCATAGAAGCCCGCCGTGCCCGTCACCCGGCCGAAACTGGTGTCGAAACCCTTGGACAGGCGGATGTCGTTGGTGATGTTGTCCAGGCTCTCCAGCTCGGTGTCGAACACCACGATCTGCGCCAGCAGCCCGTTGCCGTTGAGCGCGCCCGGATTGGTGATCGCCGCGCCGCCATTGGGACCGTTGGCATAGCTCAGCGTTGCGCCGGGTCCGCCAAGCGACGTCGCGATCGCGGACGCGCTGTCGACCGTCGCCGGGAAGTTCGAGATGAAGCGGCCCGATATGTCCGAGAAACGGAACCGCTCGGTCACTTCCCAGCCGTCGCCGATCTCGAACTGCGCCTCCAGCCCGATCGATTTGACCAGCGGCCGCTGGCCGTCGCGAATGTCGTTGACCGTCGGGTTGTTGTCGCCGTCCAGCGTGATGTTGCGCGTGAAATAGCGCGAATGCAGCGTGTCGTTGTTGATGCTGAATCCCGGCACGTTGGAATAATCGGGGTTGCCGTTGCTGCCCGTCACCCGCACCGGATTGGGCAGGTAGCCGATCGCGCGGTCGTCGAGATATTTGCCATAGACGCGGACATAGCCGCCGTCGAATTCCTTGGTGATGTTCGCCTTGATCTGGCCGCCCTTGTTGCCGTCATAGCCGGCGCGGCGCGGCCCCTCGCCCTGGCGATAGAAGCCGCCGAAGTGAAAGCGCAGCGTGTCCGACAGCTTGCCGCCATAGTCGAAATCGATGCGGTATTCCTCGTAATCCAGGCCGACCGTGCCCTGCACCGAACCGCCCTCGCGCTCGCCGGTCTTCGAGATGAGGTTGATGATGCCGCCCGGCGAGTTGGAGGCGAAGGTCGATGCCGATCCGCCGCGGATCGCCTCGACCCGCGCGACGTTCAGGTCGGCGCGCAGGAAGATGTCCGCGTTGCCGAAGGTGATGTCGCCGAACTCCAGCACCGGCAGCCCGTCTTCCTGCAATTGCAGGAACTTGGCGCCGCCCGACGCGACCGGAAGCCCGCGCACCGCGATATTGGCGTTGCCCTCGCCGCCCGAGCTTTCCGAACGGATGCCGGGGATCTGCCGGAACACTTCCGCCACCGATCGCGGTGCCGACTTGACCAGCTCGTCGCCCGACAGCGAGCTGACCGACACCGCGCTGTCCAGCCGGTTGGTGCCGCGCGCGACGCCGGTGACGACGATGTCGCCGCCATCCTGCGATGCGGGATCGGCGGCGGGATCGGCCTCCGCACCGGCGGCGGCCTCGGCCTGCGCCACGGCATCCTGCGCCCGCGCCGGCGTGGCGGCGACGATCAGCGCGAACGCGCTCGACGCGACAAACAGCTGTTTGGCCTTCATCCTCGATCCTCCTGTTGAAACGTCCGATTCGATCGGCTTCGAAACGCTCGGTAACACGACTGCAATCGATTGCAAAGCCCGAGAGGGATCATCTCTGCCCTTTGTTCCGTTGGGTGATCGAGCCAGACGGAATCGCGAACATATGTGCCCGAGCCTGGCGGACTGCCGGATCCGAACAGCAACACGATCCGCGACCCGGCGTGCGGGTCCCAAAATCATTTAGCGTCGCGAGCGCGCGGGTCGATGCGAATGGGCAACGGGGGTTTAACGTCGCCCATTCGCATCGGTGTCGCGTGCAGTCGGCGGCACGCGACTTGCGCGAAGCGCGGCACCGGCGCGGCCGCGCTCCGCCATGCGCCGTCGTCAGGCGGCGGGCAAGGATGCGACCGGCGCGATGACGACGAAGCTGCTGGCGCTCAGCACGGTTCCAGCCGCCAGCTGCGCGAACAGGACCGCCGCACCCGCACCATTTCCGTCGGCGTCGAGCCACAGGCGCCCCGTCGCCTGATCGTAGATCAGCCGGTCGTCGCCATCGGCCGCCGCCGTGCCGATCACGAACTCGCCGGCCGCGATCCCGTCCGCCGTGACGCTGCCGAAGATGTCGGAGGCGAGCCCGATCCTGTCACCGGCGGCAAAGTCCTGGATCGTGTCGACATTGCCGCTGCCGAGCGCGGTTGTGAACGCAAAGGTGTCGTTCCCGCCCCGTCCGATCAGCACATCGTTGCCGCCGCGGCCGTCGAGGACGTTGACCGTGTCATTGCCGACGATGGTTTGGGCAAAGCCGTTGCCGCGCAGCGTGAACTGCTGTGACGCAGCCGTGGCTGTCTGGTCGACCGCGGTCAGGACCTCGATCTCGGTGCCTTCGCGCAACTGATAGCTGGCATTGGCGACGACGATATCCGAACCCTGTCCGACATCTTCGCGCACGACATCGCCCTGCAGGAACACGGCGAACGTGTCGTTGCCGGCCAGGCCGATGAGCGTGTCGGGATTGCCCTGCCCGTCACCCGAACGGCCATTGATGATGTTGTCGCCGAAATTGCCGATGATCACCTGGGACGCGCCGTTGCCGACCAGGTAGAAGCTCTCCGTGCCCGCGTGCAGCGACGTCGAAAGCGTTTCGACCGCGGCCGTCGAATACAGGAAATAGCTTGTTCCGCTGGCATAGACGATGTCGTTGCCACCGGTGTCGTTGATCACGTCGCCGGTCGCGAACACGCGGTACGTGTCGTCGCCCAGCCCGCCGTTCAGCGTGTCCGGCGCGCCCGGTCCACCCGCCGAGAGGATGTTCGCCCCGTCATTGCCGTTGATCGTCTGCGACTGCCAGTTGCCGGTGACGTTGATGGGTGCCGTACCGGTATCCGCCGAAAGCGTCTCGACGTCGACACCGGCGCTGAGCACGAAGTTGGAAGCAGTGGATCGAATGATAATCGTATCGGCGCCTTCGCCGGCGAATTCGGTAATGGCGTCGTCGATGTTCTCAACAAAGTAGGTGTCGTCGCCAGTCCCGCCGATGAGGACGTCTGCGCTTGCACCGCCTTCGAGTGTATCGTTACCCGCTAGACCAGCCAAAATGTTTGGAATATTGTTCCCACGAATATTGTCGGCGAATGCTGATCCGTTCACGTTCACAACATACCTGATCTGGTCTCCGCCCGGCCCAACAGCAAAATTATCGAAATCAGTAAGCGCGATTGTAATGCCTGATGCATAATCAACATAGCCGACTGAATTCAATCCGGGACCGCCATCAAAAATGTCACCGGCGGGACCACTAATGAAGTAATCGTTGCCGGCACCGCCCTGCACCGAAACGGAACTTCCGCTGGACCTTATGGTATCATCGCCGCCTCCAGCATCCACAAACACTAATTCGGCATGCGTTCCGACTATGAGCGTATCATTCAGGTTGCTACCGTACAGCCTTCCTAGCGCCTCGAAATTTTGGATCGTCCCCCCTGCGAAAGTGATGCTGCCCGCTGCAGCTAGCCCGGTGCCATCGAAAAAGACGCCAGCGGGCGCTCCAGCCAATGACAAGACTAGCGTATCGTACCCGGCACCTCCGTCTGCATCATCGCCATATCCAACGGAAACAAAATCGTTGCCGCCGCCGGCCGTCAAGATATCTCGTTCTGCACCTATATCGTTCAAGGGCGCATACGTGTAACTGTCGGGGACATATTGCCCTTCTGCAGAGCCCAGCACGTCGTCACCAGCTTCGCCGACGATAGTGTCGGCCCCCAATCCTCCGAAAATAGACTCACCAGCACCCGATCCAGAGATACGATCATTTCCGCTGTCACCAAAGGCCACAGCGTTATACACCGCCTGCAAAGAAATCTCGTCATTGCCGGCGCCCCCACGTAAGGTTCCGTCGCGAGCAAAGATTACGTCATTTCCATCGCCCCCATCAACGAGAGCCCCGATCGTTGAGTTGCCTCGGGAGTCTATTAGGTCATCGCCAGCATCACCAAAATAAACTCCGCCATAACCTGCGTCGGTACCATCGAGTGTGTCGTTACCGTCGCCACCATAAAGGCCGGAATTTAGCCAACCGGTGTAATATGTAGCTAGCAATAAATCATCGCCACCACGGCCATATATATTTGTACCTGACGGGTAAGCTGTGTCTATCCCGACAATGAAGTCGTTAAAGTTACTACCCTCAATGTTGGACGTGTTTTGAATATTACTGATTGTGGTTCCGGCGATAACAATTGGCTCGTTACCAGCAGCCAGAAGAAGGCGAAAATCCGCCTGGACACCGGATGTTGCGCCTTGGAAAGAAATGGAAAGCCGGTTGCCGAATGCCCCAATGCCGCCACCGTCGATGGTGTCGCCGATCCCTGCAAAAAAGAAGTCGTCTCCGTCTCCACCGATCAAAGTGTCAGGATCGGCAAACACGTCCAGCGACGCGCCCACTGGCCAAAGCTGGTTTGGGCTTGCTTCAATGGTCTCCGCGAAGGAATAGAGCCGGTCGTCTCCCGAACCACCGGCCAACGAGTCCGAGCCCGCGCCGCCGATAATCGTATCGTTGCCACCGCTGCCGCTCAGGCTGTCGTTCCCGGCTCGTCCGTCAATTAGATCGTTCTCGGCTGCGCCGGTCAAAATGTCAGCACCATCGGCACCGGTCAACGTCACCATTGCTCTACTCCTCAACCCGCAGGGACACAGATAAATCACCCGCCGCGCGCGAACTTACGCATGATCGTTTCGTTGACAACGGAAATTTTTGTTTAGCAACAATGTTCTAGGTGTCATGATTCTGTCACCTATTCTTCGAGACCGGGTTTAAGCCGCACGATCGTGCGTTCACTTCTAGCCCCCAAAGCCCCCCTCGCATCCCCGGCCGCCCCGCCCTATCTCCCCTCTGGAATCCCCTCCGGAACAAAGCTAGAACCCTCGCCCATGGCACTTACGACTATTTCCGTGCGCGGCGCGCGCGAGCATAATCTCAAGGGCGTGGACATCGACATTCCGCGCGACACGCTGACGGTGATCACCGGGCTGTCGGGGTCGGGCAAGTCCAGCCTCGCCTTCGACACCATCTATGCCGAGGGGCAGCGGCGCTATGTCGAATCGCTGTCGGCCTATGCGCGCCAGTTCCTCGAGCTGATGCAGAAGCCCGACGTCGATCATATCGAGGGGCTGTCGCCCGCCATCTCGATCGAGCAGAAGACGACGAGCCGCAACCCGCGTTCGACCGTCGCGACCGTCACCGAAATCTACGACTATATGCGGCTCCTTTGGGCGCGGGTCGGCGTGCCCTATTCGCCCGCCACCGGCCTGCCGATCGCGGCGCAGACGGTCAGCCAGATGGTCGATCGCGTGCTCGCGCTGCCGGAGGGGACGCGCATCCTGCTGCTCGCCCCGGTCGTGCGCGGGCGCAAGGGCGAGTATCGCAAGGAGCTGGCCGAGTGGCAGCGCGCGGGCTTTCAGCGCGTGCGCATCGACGGCGAGCAGCATCTGATCGAGGACGCCCCCGCGCTCGACAAGAAGTTCAAGCACGACATCGAGGTCGTGGTCGACCGCCTCGTCGTCCGCCCGGACATCGCGACGCGCCTGGCCGACAGTTTCGAGACCGCGCTCAAACTCGCCGAGGGGCTGGCCTATGTCGACCTGGTCGACGGCACGGTGGACTCCCTCTCCCTTTCAGGGGAGAGGGGAAGCGCGACCACCTCGGTTCGCGAAGCCCCCACCCCGTTCGTTTCGAGCGAAGTCGAGAAACGTGTCTCGACGACGCTCGACACGAACGGAGAGGCGAGCACCCGATCCCCCGACCCCGGCAAGATGAAAGGCGCGGGCATCCCGCCCAACCGCATCGTCTTCTCCGAAAAATTCGCCTGCCCCGTCTCGGGCTTCACCATTGCGGAGATCGAGCCGCGCCTGTTCAGCTTCAACGCGCCCCAGGGCGCCTGCCCGACCTGCGACGGCCTGGGCGAGAAGCTGATCTTCGACGAGGACCTGGTCGTCCCCAATCACGACCTCAGCCTCAAGAAAGGGGCGGTCGTCCCCTGGGCCAAGTCCAACCCGCCCAGCCCCTATTACATGCAGGTGCTCGCCAGCCTCGCCCGCGAGTTCGGCTTCAGCCTCGACACCCCGTGGCGGGACCTGCCCGGCGAGGTCCGGCTCATCATCCTCCACGGCACGGGGGGCAAGCCCGTCACCCTCACCTTCATCGACGGCCGCAAGTCGTACGACGTGAAGAAGCCGTTCGAGGGCGTCATCGGCAACCTCAACCGCCGCATGCTCCAGACCGAGAGCGCGTGGATGCGCGAGGAGCTGTCGAAATACCAGGCCGCCCACCCGTGCGAGACGTGTCACGGCGCCCGCCTCAAGCCCGAGGCGCTGGCGGTCAAGGTCGGCATGCGCGACATTTCCAGCATCACCCGCCTGTCGGTGGTCGACGCGCTCGCCTGGTTCGCCCAGCTGCCCGCCGCCCTCACCCCGCAACAGACTGAGATCGCCCGCGCGATCCTCAAGGAGATCGACGAGCGCCTCGGCTTCCTCAACAATGTCGGGCTCGACTATCTCAACCTCGACCGCACCTCCGGCACCCTGTCCGGCGGCGAGAGCCAGCGCATCCGCCTCGCGTCCCAGATCGGCTCGGGCCTGTCGGGCGTGCTCTATGTCCTCGACGAACCCTCGATCGGCCTGCACCAGCGCGACAACGACATGCTGCTCGCCACGCTGCGCCGCCTGCGCGATCTCGGCAACACCGTGCTGGTCGTCGAGCATGATGAGGATGCGATCCGCACCGCCGATTATGTCATCGACATGGGGCCGGGCGCGGGCGTCCATGGCGGCACCGTCGTCGCGCAGGGCACCGTCCCCGAATTGCTGGCGAGCAAGGACAGCATCACCGCCGATTACCTCAACGGCACCCGCGCCATCCCCGTGCCGGCGAAGCGGCGCAAGGGATCGGGCAAGAAGCTCACCGTCCACAACGCCACCGCCAACAATCTGCGCGGCGTCACCGCGGCGATCCCGCTCGGCACCTTCACCTGCATCACCGGCGTGTCGGGATCGGGCAAGTCCAGCTTCACCATCGACACGCTCTATGCCGCCGCCGCACGGCAGCTCAACGGCGCGCGCATGCTGGCGGGCAAGCATGACAGGATCACCGGCCTCGAACATCTCGACAAGGTGATCGACATCGACCAGTCGCCGATCGGCCGCACGCCGCGGTCGAACCCCGCGACCTATACCGGCGCCTTCACCAACATCCGCGACTGGTTCGCGGGCCTGCCCGAAAGCCAGGCGCGCGGCTACAAGCCCGGCCGGTTCAGCTTCAACGTCAAGGGCGGCCGGTGCGAAGCATGCCAGGGCGACGGCGTGCTCAAGATCGAGATGCACTTCCTCCCTGACGTCTATGTGACCTGCGATGTCTGCCACGGCGCGCGCTACAATCGTGAGACGCTGGAGGTGAAGTTCAAGGGCAAGTCGATCGCCGACGTGCTCGACATGACGGTCGAGGACGCGGTCGAGTTCTTCAAGGCGGTGCCGCCGATCCGCGACAAGATGGCGATGCTGGCCGAAGTGGGGCTGGGCTATGTCAAGGTCGGGCAACAGGCGACGACGCTGTCGGGCGGCGAGGCCCAGCGGGTCAAGCTCGCCAAGGAATTAAGCCGCCGCGCCACCGGCCAGACGCTCTACATCCTCGATGAACCCACCACGGGCCTGCATTTCGAGGATGTCCGCAAGCTGCTGGAGGTGCTCCACGCGCTGGTCGAACAGGGCAATACCGTGGTGGTGATCGAACATAATCTCGACGTCATCAAGACGGCGGACTGGATCATCGACCTGGGGCCAGAAGGCGGCGTCAAGGGCGGGGAGATTGTTGCGGTGGGGGTGCCCGAAAAGGTTGCCGAGGTTCCGGCGAGCTTCACGGGCCGCTATCTGAAACCGATGTTGCGACAGCAGCGCGGGGACGAGCCTGTCCTGGGTGAAGCCAGCGCGTAAGCGCTGGCGTAGTCGGGCCGCAGGCGACCGAAGGTCAACGGCCGGAGACGGTGGTGAAGGAGCCGCGGAGCTTTACGGGGCGGCATTTGGCGGGGTTGTTGGGGTGAAGGGGGCGACGCGGGAGACTGTGGCGCCGGAGTAGCGGGTGCAATCAGAGCAATAAGCTCATACAAGGACACGAGGGACATCATGAAAACGTTCGACGATATCGGAGAGATTGAGCTCGATAGAACGTTTGGGACGCGCTCGTGTAGTGATGCCTTCGTCCAAACACGCCTTTATAAAATGATCGACTACGCCAAAGATCGCTTTCATTGGTATGAAGATCAGCGGGAAAAGAAACTTGGCCTCGCAATAGGTATGGTAACATTATCAGGTGTTTCGTTGACTCTATTGGTCAACTCGCTGACGGGAAAGGGTATCGATCCCTCGTCCGTCCAGTTTCGGCTGATATGCATCATTCAGCTCTTGCTAACGGCGACGGCTTTTGGCGTAGTCGTCGTATATCTACGCGGCCAAAATCTGATCTACACTCATCGCCAAGGGCTCAACAGCATTTTTTCATGGTACGGATACGGGGTCCCACCCATCGCATCAACAGGGCTCATAGAATATCTCATATTTGGACGTTTTTCTGACCTTACTTTAAGTAGAGTCGATGAGCCCGCACTCAATAGTAAGAGAAATAAAATAATTGAGGGATATGAGAAGTTTACTTCAAAGGTTGTGCCTAGGCTTGCTTCTCCATATTTAGCAGTAAATGAAGATATACAGCAGGTATATATCCTTCAGGTTTTTCAGGTTATTTCTCGTGAAAATCTTCAACAAATGGTGCGGTGCTTAAAGTTTGGAGGTATATCAATCGCTGTATCAACATTTACGTTGATATGTACCATCATAATACATGGAATACCAGTCAAGGTATAGCAGGAATCTTAGGGATGCACGTCGTATCTGAGGCTAACCTTCTTCGCGCCTACCTGAAATGCGCCACTCTCGTTGTAGAAAAGGGCGTGCGCAAAAGCGACATGGCTGAGGTACAAGATTTGTTGTGCAAGGTAGTCTTGTCACCTGATGATGTTCACATGTTCAAGTGCCTGGTACGTGATCTCGAGAGTCATCCTGAGCTTGTAAAAGGGCACCAAAAAGCGCTGCGAGCGTATCAACGTCATTTTGGGTCAATAACAAAACCGAGTTATATCGGTCGTTTGCGCGGGTATCCATTTTTGAAACCAGGTACAAATGACTTAAGTCCGGTCGACCAGTTTGAAATTGTCGTCAATCAATTTCGTGAAGCACCTCAATCGTCGAATTTGGGTATGGTTTTGTTTCATCCAAATGATATTCGAGATGCATTTCGACCTGGTTATGTTCCTTGTCTTTCATTTATAGATATCAAATTTCGAGGCGGATCACTTTCTACAAAGTTTTATTTCAGAAGTTGTGATTTCGCTGAAGTGGCATTGTTTGATTTCTATCATTGCCTTAACATTCATGGCGAAATTGCGAGCATGTTTGCGAAGGCACGCCCTGGAGTTACCATCGCACAAGAGAGCATCCTGTGGAACTTCAGCCGAGCGTTTACCTACAATCGACGTCGTAAGCCAATCGAGATAATTCGGATGGCAGCATCAGATATCTTGTCGGACGACGTCGATGGCTATGCACAAATTTGAAATTTAGCGATCAACGCGAACTAGCCAAGGCTTTGCGGCACGAGTTATGTCCTGTCTGCGGCCACCGACCAGATACATGTCCGTTTCGCTTGATCCAGTCTCCCCAATCCCTCACCCTCTCTACCATGTGCAATGAAGCCGCGCGGCGGGTGGCGTTGGGGCTGCTGCGCCAGGATTTCCACCAGCTCCGCATCCCGCTGCGCTTTCCCGACGGGCTACCCAATCTTGAGCCCACCGCCAGCGTGCGGATCACGGACAAGAGCCCGATCGTCCGCCTCGCCGCGCCCGATCCCGCCGATCCCCCGCCCGAACCCGGCACCACCCCCGCCGAACTGATCATGCGCCGCTGGAGCTGGCCGCTCACCAATGGCAAGCCGCTCTATAACTTCCGATCCGAGGGCCGCCGCTTCGGCAACACCGCCACCGGCGGGCGCTGCCTGATCCCGCTCGACGGCTTCTATGAATTCACCGATCCCGCGCCCGATCCCGCCGCGCCGCCACTCCCGAAGGCCAAGGCGCGCAAGGACAAATGGTGCTTCACCCTCGCCCCCGCCGCCGACCCCGCCCGGCCCAATCCCTATGCCAGCGGCACGCATGAGGATGCGTTCTTCTGCGTCGCCGGGCTGTGGCGGCGCGACGCCGCGGTGGGGGAGGCCTTCACCATGCTCACCTGTGAACCCGGCCCCGATGTCGCGCCCTATCATGCGCGCCAGGTCGTGCTGCTGCCTGCTGCGCGCTGGGGTGATTGGATCGCGGGGGTGGTGCCGGCGGCGGAGTTTATCGCGCCGTTGCCGGCGGGGGTGTTGCGGGTGGATCGGGTGGCGCGGTAGTTTGGCGGGGGCCGGGGCGGGAGTTAATCCCGCCCCTCGTCGGACGGGTTGGCTTCGCCACCCGCCGGCCGGCCTCGCCTCCCGCGCTCGCGCGGGCCGCGCGATTTGCGTGCGCAAATCTCTTGGGCGGCGGGGCTGTCCTACTCTCCCCGTTTCGGCATATCTGTCCGGTCCACTGTCGGGGCGTTGCGGCGCCCGTTGCATTGAGGACCCGCGATGACCGCGCTTGCTTCGCTCGCTCCCGCCGCCGCGCGCAACGGCACCCTGATCGAAACCGCCCCCGCCTCCAGCCCCGGCCCCACCCCACGCCATGACGGCCGGACGCCCGATCGCCAGCCGCATCTTTCCGGACGACTGCGATCAGGCGTTGAGCGCCGAACATGGCTTCTGGCCCGCCCGCTACCCATCACCCCGGCCCCTTCGACACGCTCGGGCGCGCCTTGGTCCGGCGCCCATCCTCGTCGCTTGCCCGTCACGCACAGTGTCAACTTAGTGTCACCTTTCGATTGACTTCGCCGGGATGATCTGTATCTGCCCGCGCTTGCCGATCGGGCCTGTGCCCGGCCGGCGTCCGTCCGAGACAGCGGGTGGTGGGGGTCGCCCCGCCTTAATCTCCCGCCAAGACGGGGAAATGAAATTCACCGGTTCGTGGGCGCTCGTCGCCCGCGTGCCGGGTCAGCCGTTCCGGGCCTGTCGTTCAGTCCCCGGCCGTTTGACGATCATGCCCCCTCACGGACGAGGGGGTCGGGCAACCGCCCGGCCCTCGGCGTAACCGGGCCTTCGGGCCCATATTGAGGAGACCGGCATGGATCGTTCCCAGAAGACCGACGCCGTTGCCGAGCTGAACCGCACCTTTGGCGAGGTCGGCGTGGTGGTCGTCACCCGCAACCTCGGGATGACCGTCGCCCAGTCGACGCAACTCCGCAACAAGATGCGTGACGCCGGCGCGAGCTACAAGGTCGCCAAGAACCGCCTTGCCAAGATTGCCGCAGAGGGCACGGATTATGCCGTGCTCGCCGACCTGCTGACCGGCCCGACCGGTCTCGCGACGTCGGCCGATCCGGTCGCCGCTGCCAAGGTGGTGTCGGATTTCGCCAAGACCAACGATCGCCTCGAAATCGTCGGCGGCGCGATGGGCAGCATGCTGCTCGACGCCGAAGGCGTGAAGGCACTCGCCGCGCTGCCGTCGCTCGACGAACTGCGCGCGAAGATCGTCGGCCTGCTGGTCGCCCCCGCGACCAAGCTCGCCACGGTCACGCAGGCACCGGCGGCGCAGCTCGCCCGCGTGTTTGCGGCCTATGCGGACAAGGACAAGGAAGCGGCGTGATTGCGCGCCCGCTTTGACGACCCTGACTATCTGAACTGAACCTATCGAATCTGGAGTATTGAAATGGCTGATCTGAACGCGCTGGTTGACCAGCTGAGCGAACTGACCGTCCTCGAAGCCGCCGAGCTGTCGAAGATGCTGGAAGAAAAGTGGGGCGTTTCGGCCGCGGCTGCGGTTGCGGTTGCGGGCCCGGCCGCCGGTGGCGCCGGTGCGGGTGCGCCTGCCGCCGAAGAAAAGACCGAGTTCGACGTGATCCTCACCGGCGACGGTGGCAAGAAGATCAACGTCATCAAGGAAGTCCGCGCCATTACCGGCCTGGGCCTGACCGAAGCCAAGACGCTGGTCGAAAGCGCGCCCAAGGCCGTCAAGGAAGGCGTGTCGAAGGACGAGGCCGAGAAGGTCAAGAAGCAGCTCGAAGAAGCCGGCGCGACCGTCGAGGTCAAGTAAGCTTCATCGACCGGCGGCGGGCGCGCCCCGCGGCCGGGCTGACGAAAAAATGGGGGCGGACCTTCGCGGGTCCGCCCCCTTTTTCATGCGTTCCGGGTCGGGTGATCAAGCATCCCCGAACGCCGGGCGCGAATTCGGCCACCCGAACTGCGGCCGGAACCCCGGCTGCGGGACCGCGCGCGCCGGCGCGGCGGCGGGGCGCGGTGCCGCGGGCGCGTCGCGCATGACGGGTGCCGGCGCGGGCGCGACCGGGCTCGGCTGCGCCGCCTCCAGCGCCAGCCGCTCGCGACGGTCGTAGAAGCGCGCCCGGCGCAGGCGATTGCGGCGCGTCAGGAACGGATTGTCGGGCGTCGGCCCCTGCTCCGCCCGCGCCGCATAACGGCCCGGCCCCTCACCCAGCGGAAGCGCAGCCATCGGCGTCGCGGCCGGATGCGGCGAAAGCATGGGCTGGGCGGCGGGTACGGCGACGGGCGCCCGCATCGGTGCAACCGCGGCACGGGGCGCACGACGCCGCCGGGCGATGACGAACGCCGCGCCGGCAACCAGCACCGCCAGACCGCCGATCAGCGGCAACAGCCAATCATTGGTTGCAGAGGCGCTCGGCACGGCCGGTGCGACGTCGGTCTCGGTCGCGGCCGGCGCATTGACGGCCGGCGCGACCGGCTCAGCGGGGCTCGCCTGAACGACCTCGTTGGTGGTTGCGGCGGGTGCAACAGCGGTCGGCGCGGCCGTCGCCTCGCGCGGTGCCGGCGGTTCGACGGTTGCGGTGCGACGCGCGGTCCGGCTCGGCGCTTCGACAGGGGTCGACCGCGTCCGCGCCGCAGCCGGCGTCGCGTCCACCGGGGCAGGCGTCGCGGCATCCGGCGCGGGCGCGGTCCGGATCACCGGCGGCGGCGCGACCGTTGGCGCGGGTGCCGGGGTCGACAGCAGCGGCGGCGCGACCACCGTCGGCGGCGCGGGTGCGGGGACCGGCACCGTCGTCACCGTCGGCGGCAGCGTGGCCGGCGCATCCTGGGCAACCGCCGGAGCGGTCGAGGCGGCGAGCGCGGCGATCAACGCCGCGATGGCCGGGCGAGCTTTTGAAGCTGACTGGGTCATAGCGGGAACGACAAGCCGCGATCGGCAAATTCCGTTCCCGGCGCTGCGACGAAGCGAGCAGCTTGCCCGACCGATGGACGATGCGTCAGCCCCGTGGCGGTTTGGGCGGGCGCGGCCGTGCAGGGCCACCGGCACCCGGTCCGTTGCCCCTCGGCCCGCCGGGTTTGCCCGCACCGCCCGGCTTGCCGGCACCGCCTGGTTTGCCCTGCGGCCTGCCGCCGCCGCGCGGACGATCCCGCGACGGAATCGGCGAGGCGGGGCGTGGCGCGCTTGCCCCCGGCTGGCGCGGCGCCACCGAATAGCCCTCCTTCAACAGCCGCGCGAACGCCGCCTTGACCGACGCGTCGATCGCGCTGCGCAGTTCGGGGGGAAGATCCGCGAGGGTCGTGTTGGCGTGAATTGCGTTGAGGTCGCGCAGCAGATTGTTGGGCAGCCCCTTCGACGCCGACTTCAACGCCACGATCGCATCGGTGACGGCGGAAAACAGGATGTCGTGCATCACGTCGGTGGCGGACCGGGTCATGCGTCCCCCTTAGCCTTCGATGCGCGCGCTTGTCGCGGGTCGAATCCGCTTTTCGAGCCGCCCCT
The DNA here is from genome assembly GCF_022496715.1 of Sphingomonas sp. SFZ2018-12. NCBI lineage: Bacteria > Pseudomonadati > Pseudomonadota > Alphaproteobacteria > Sphingomonadales > Sphingomonadaceae > Sphingomonas > Sphingomonas sp. SFZ2018-12. Next base: position 711,334 of record NZ_WTFM01000001.1, on the reverse strand, counting down.
CAAATTTTTTTGACCGCCGATGTCGAAATGCCGTCGCCTTGCGGCTCATCGTCATGTCAGCGGGGATGATCTCGCTGATCGACCTGATGGAGCCGATCCGATGCGACTGAAGCTGACCCTGCCCTTCGCCTTGCCGATGCTGGCGATGGCAACCGCGGTGCTGCCCGCCCCGGCCATGGCCGAGGAATATACGATCTTCGTCTACGAAACCCCCGCCGACCTCGCGCTGCGCAGCGACACGGGTGCCGCGGGCCAGGCCTATTGGGCGGCCTACGCCAAGTTCGCCGCCGCATTGGCACAGGCGAACGCGATCCGCGGCGGAGCCCCGCTCGCGCTGCCGGAACGGACCGCAGGCCCCGACCCGGTGCTCGGCGGCTATTTCGTCATCGACGCCCCCGACCGCGCCACCGCCGAACGGCTGGCCGCGCTCGCCCCCAGCGTCAGCCGCGGCGGCCGCGCCGAGCTTCGCGCGACCTATCCCGCCCCTGCGATGCAGCCGCCGCGCTGATCGCCGCTGGCGCAGCCCAACCAAATCTGGAACGCTACCGAAAGACGAAGGAACACCCCATGCAGTACATGATCATGTTCACCGAAACCGCCGAAGATTTCGCCAAGCGCGATCATCCCGAACACGCGCCCGCTTATTGGGGGGCGTGGAACGCCTATATCGGCGCGCTGGCCGCGGCGGGCATCATCGTCAACGGCGATGGCCTGCAACCGCCGCACACCGCCACGACGGTACGGGTGCGCGACGGCCAGCGGATCGTTCAGGACGGTCCGTTCGCGGACACCAAGGAAGCACTGGCCGGCTATTTCGTGATCGAGGTCGCCGATCTCGACGCGGCGCTCGACTGGGCGGCCAAATCGCCGGCGGCCGAAGCCGGATCGGTCGAGGTTCGCCCGGTGCTGCCGCCGCCGGGCAACCCGGCCTGATCGGGATGGACGCGCGCCGGGCAGCCGAGGCAGCGGCGCGCGCGTCCTATGGGCGGCTGGTGGCGCTGGTCGCCAGCCGGTCCCGCGATGTCGCGGCGGCGGAGGATGCGCTGGCCGATGCCTTTGCCGCCGCGCTGGCCACCTGGCCCGTGCGCGGCGTCCCCGACCGTCCGGAGGCGTGGCTGCTGACCGCTGCCCGGCGCGTGATCGGGCATGGCGCACGCGCCACGCGGGTCCGCGCCGATGCGGCCCAGGCGATCGCGCTGCTGCAGGAGGAAGCCGAAATGCGCGACCCTGCCGAATTTCCCGACGAGCGGTTGAAGCTGCTGTTCGTCTGCGCCCACCCAGCGATCGATGCGGGGGTGCGCACGCCGTTGATGCTGCAGACGGTGCTCGGCCTCGACGCCGCGCGAATTGCGGCCGCGTTCCTGGTTGCGCCCGCAGCCATGGGCCAGCGGCTGGTGCGTGCGAAGGCCAAGATCCGCGATGCCGGGCTGCGCTTCGAGACGCCGGATCCCGACGCACTCGCCCCTCGCCTGGCCGACGTGCTGGACGCGATATACGCCGCCTATGGCACCGGCTGGGACGCGCTGCCCGGTGCTGACGAGGGCGTGCGCGGTCTGACGACGGAAGCGATTTTCCTCGCCCGGCTGATCGTCGATCTGCTGCCCGGAGAACCCGAACCCAAGGGGCTGCTGGCGCTGATGCTTTACTGCGAAGCGCGCAGGGCGGCGCGGCGCGGGCCAGAGGGAGCGTTCGTGCCGCTGGGTGAGCAGGACATGCGACTGTGGGACCGCGAGATGATTATCGAGGCGGAAGCCCTGCTGACCAACGCGGCGATGGCGCACCAGTTCGGGCGCTACCAATGCGAAGCCGCGATCCAGTCGGTCCACAGCGCCCGCGCGGTCACCGGGGTCACACAATGGGATGCACTGGTCACGCTCTATGATTTGCTGGCCCGGCATGTGCCCAGCCTGGGGGTGATGGTCAGCCGCGCCGCCGTGCTGGCCGAGGCGGGCTCGCCAGATGCGGCGCTCGCGGCACTCGACGCACTGCCGGCGGACCGGGTGGCGGCCTATCAGCCCTATTGGGTGACGCGGATGCACGCGCTCGACCGGTTGGGCTGGGTGGCGCAGGCCGTCGAGGCGCGCCAACGGGCGATCGGGCTGACCGAGGATCCTGCGGTGCGTGCGTTTCTGGCGCGCGGCTAACGACGGCGAACCTTACGAATGCCGTTCGTTTCGAGCGAAGTCGAGAAACGTGGCACGGGCGCTCGGGAAGCCGCTTCTCGACTTCGCTCGAAGCGAACGGATTTCGGGCGTTAGGCCGAACCTCAAAGCGCCGCCAGGTTGATCGGGCCGTGCCGGTCCAGCGTGCGCGAATTGTCCGGCATCGGGTATTTCAGCCCGGTTGCGCAGTTGAACAGCACCACCCGGTCGTCGCGGCCGATCACGCGGTCGGCCAGCGCCTGTTTGTACGCGGCCAGCGTCGCGCCGCCCTCCGGGCACAGCAGCACGCCGTCGCGCGCAGCTTCGTCGACGGCGGCCAGGATCGCGGGATCGCCGACCGCAACCGCCGCGCCGCCGCTGGCGCGCACCGCATCGAGGATCAGGAAGTCCCCCACCGCGCGCGGCACGCGGATGCCGGCGGCGATGGTGTGCGCGTCCTCCCAGCGTTCGGCATGGCGATCGCCGGCTTCATAGGCGCGCACAATCGGCGCGCAGCCCGAGGCCTGGACCGCGAACATGCGCGGACGCTTGGACCCGATCAGCCCGATCGCCTCCAGTTCGTCGAACGCCTTCCACATGCCGATCAGGCCGGTGCCGCCGCCGGTCGGATAGAAGATCGCGTCGGGCAACTCCCAGTCGAGCTGTTCGGCCAGCTCCAGCCCCATCGTCTTCTTGCCCTCGATCCGATAGGGTTCCTTGAGCGTCGACAGGTCGTACCAGCCATTGGTCTTGCAGCCTTCGGCGACGATCTTGCCGCAATCGTCGATCAGCCCGTTGACGCGATAGACCCGCGCGCCCTGTGCGGCGATCTCGCGCACATTGATCTCGGGCGTGTCGTCGGGACAGAAGATGATCGTTTCGATACCCGCGCGGGTCGCATAGGCGGCGGCGGCGGCACCGGCATTGCCGTTGGTGGGCATGGCGATGGTGCGCACCCCCAGCGCCTTGGCCATCGAAATCGCCATCACCAGCCCGCGCGCCTTGAACGATCCGGTCGGCAGCCGCCCCTCGTCCTTGACCAGCGGCGGTCGTGCGGCGAGCGTGTCACCGATGCGGTCGAGCGCGATGAGCGGCGTCGCCTGTTCGCCCAGGCTGACGATGTGCTCGGCACGGCGGACGGGGAGCAGCTCGCGCCATTTCCACAGGTCAGCGGGCCGCCCCGCCAGCGTATCACGGCCGAGCGCGCCGCGGACGCCGTCGAGATCGTAGCGGACCAGCAGCGGCCGGCCGACGCGCGACAGACCCTGGATCGTGTCGGCTTCGTAGCGCTCACCCGTCATCGAACATTCGAGATGGGTGACGAAGCCGGGGCGATCGGCGGTGAGGTTGGCGAAGGTGGATGCGGTCATGTGGGCCCTCGTTCCCTCACATCGGGTCGAGGTCAAGGGGGGGGTGCGGTCTATGCGCAGACGGAGGCCGCGGTGCGTATGGACCCCGGATCAAGTCCGGGGTGACGAGTTGGGAGGCAAGGTTCGCAGATTGGCGGAATAAGCGGTGGGGGGAGGCGGAGCAAATGACCGCTCCCCCTCCCCCGCGTCATGCCGGACTCGATCCGGTGTCCACGCGCACCGGCCGCCTCAAGCGCCTTACGGCACCGTCACGGTTTCGAAGCTGTAGCCCTTCAGTTCCGGCAGCGCCTTGACCTGGGGCTCGACGGTCTTGAGGTCGCCGACCACGACCAGCGTCATCTTGTCGAGCGGGAAGGCTTTCTTGGCCGCCGCCGTCATTGCCGGGCCCTTCACCGCCAGCACCGCGGGCACGTAATTCTCCAGCCAGTTCGCAGGCAGGCCGAGCGTGTCGCGGTTGGCGAGCGTGCCGACCACGGCGGGCGCGGTCGAATTCTGGATGGTGAAGATGCCGGCCATATAGGTGGCGATGCCCGCTGCTTCCTCGGGCGTCGGTGCGGTCGTCTGCAGCGTGCGGATTTCCTTGAACACCTCGGTCAGCGACGCGCCAGTGACGGCGGTGGTGACGTCGGCGTCGAAGGTCCATTGCGCGTCGCCGGGCTGGAACGCGATCCCCGATCCGGGGGAGTAGGTATAACCCTTTTCCTCGCGGATGTTGCGGGTGATACGCGAGCTGAACGCGCCGCCGAGCAGCGCATTGGTGACGCGCAACGGAATATCGTCCGCCGATCCCGCCACCGGCGCGGGGAATGCGACCCGCAGCGTCGACTGCGGTGCGTTCGGGCGGTCGATCAGCAGAACGCGCGGCCCCGGATTGACGCGGGGGGGCAGGCTCAGCCGCTCCGGCCCTGCCGCCCAATCGCCGAACGCCTGCTGGATCGCGGCCTTTGCCGCCGCCGCATCGAAGCGCCCGGCGATATAGAGGTGCGCCCGGCGCGCGCCGTAATTGGCGGCGTGGAATGCCTTGGCCTGGTCGAGCGTGTAGCCGTTCAACCGCGCGGCGGTCGGGAAATTGCGGCCATAGGGGTGGTCGCCGTACCAGCTGCGCGCCAGCGCCGCATCGGCCAGCGCCTGAGGCTGCGACAGGGTAAGCGCCAGGCGACGCTGCCAGTTCGCCTTGACCCGGCCAAAGGCATCGGCGGGGAAGTCCGGGCGGCGCGCGACGTCGCTGATCAGCTGGATCGCGTGCGCGGTATGCTCGGACAGGACGCTCATGCTGATCGCCGTCGATTGCTGCGAGACCCCGACGCCCAGGTCGCCGCCAAAGCTGGCGGCGGTGGCGGCGAGGTCTGCCGCCGACTTGCCGCCAGCGCCTTCCTTGATGAGATCGCCGGTGATGTCGGCGATCCAGGTATCCTCGCCCTCGTTCAGGTTGCCGGCAAAGATGCGCAGCGACACGACCGTCTTGGGCGTGACCCCGAACGGGATCAGCGTCACCTGCATCCCGTTGGAAAGCCGGAAGGTCTCGGTCGCGGGCAGCTTGAACGGCTTGGGCGCGGCGATCGGGGGCGGCGGCGGATAGTCCTGGGCGATCGCCGGCGCGACCAGACAGGTGGCGGCCAGGCCGGCCAGCAGCGTGCGTGCGCGGGTCATCAATTGGCTCCCGAATTGGGGGTGGCGACGGCCGCCTTTGCGGCGGCGCCAGGCACGATCGTGTAGATCGAACGGTTGGTCGGACGCAGATATTCCTGCGCGGTCTTCTGGATCAGCTCAGGGGTCACCTGGGCAAAGCCGGCCTCGATCTGGTTGACCCTGGACGGATCGTTGTCGAACAGCGCATGCACCGCGAGCAGGTCGATCAGGCCGACGCGGCCGCCGCCGTCGATCTGGCTGTAGAGCTGCGACCGCACCTTGGTCCGCGCGCGGGCCAGCTCCTCCGCGCCGACCTTGGTCGTGCGCAGGGCCTCGATCACTTCGTCGACCGCCTTGGTCACGTCCTCGGGCTTGTGCGTCGCGTCGTGGACGAGGCTGAAGCTCCACAGCATCGGCCCGTTGTAATTGTACATGTTGCCGAGCAGCGCGTTGATGCCGCCGGAGATATCGCCGGTGATGCCGGATTCCTGGACAAGCTTGCGATACAGCCGGCTGTCCTCGCCTTGGACGAGGATCTGGTCGATCAGCCCCATGGCATACCATTCGGGCGTGCCGCGCGCAGGCACGTGATAGCCCGCGGCATAGCCGGGCTTTGGCGCCAGCGCGTCGACGCGGCTCTTCACCTTCTCCTCGGTCTGGCGCGGCTCGGAAATGTCGGGCAGCTTGACCGCGTCCTTCTTAGGGATCGCGCCGAAATATTTCTGCACCATCGCGCGGGTCGCGGCGTAATCGATGTCGCCCGCGATGACGAGCACGGCGTTGGACGGGCGGTAGAAGGCGTCGAAGAACTGCTTGGCGTCCTCGACCGTCGCCGCTTCGATCTCGGTCAGGTCGCCGTAGAAATTGTGGCTGTTGTACCAGTTGGTGTTGGCCAGCATCGGCAGGTCGATCCACGGCCAGGTGCTGTAAGGCTGGTTGAGGACGTTGACCTTGACCTCGTTGCCGACGACGCCCTGCTGATTCTTGAGCACTTCGTCGTTGATGACCGGGCGCGCCATGCGGTCGCCCTCCAGCCACAGGATGCGCTCCAGCGCGTTCGAGGGCACGATTTCGAAATAGTTGGTGAAGTCGAACCGGGTGGACCCGTTGTTGACCCCGCCGGAATTGGTGATCGTGCTGTCGAACACGCCCTTGGGCGCGTTGGCCGATCCCTGGAACATCAGATGCTCGAACAGATGCGCGAAGCCCGTGCGCTCGCGCGGTTCGATGCGGAAGCCGATGCCGTAATAGACGCCGACCGTGACGGTGGGCGCGATATTGTCCTTCGACATCACCACGCGCAGCCCGTTGGGCAGCGTGAAATACTGCGTATCGATCGCGACGCGGGCGGCTGCCGCCTGCTGCGCCAGCGCCGGCGCGGCGGGCGCAAGCGTTGCGACGCCGAGCACAAGGCTCGCCGCCAGAGTTCGGAATCGCATGGCTGATCTCCCCATTCGGCTGTGTTAGCGAGATGCTACAGCGGCTTTGTGCGATCGCCAAGGGGGGTTGCGGGCGGCAGGGACGTTTGGCCCCGGCCGGGGACCGTGCGCGGGCAGAAGGGCGCACTCGCCGGTTTGACAAGCCGCGCCACGGTTCATATATCCGCGCTCACCTGCTGATCGGGAAATGATGCGCCGTCGCGCAGCGCATCGGACGAATGGGTCACGGGTTCACACGACGCCGAAAGCCGCTGTCTTGCCCCAGCCGGGGTGGCACGCGGCCTTTTGGCGTCGTCTGCGTGCGAGCCTTGCCGCAACTGGCGGGCTCGACCTGTTTTTGATCGAACCAGAGGCGACCCCTTTTCATGGCAACCAAGGCAATCGAGAGCAAGGCGATCGAGGGCGGCACGATGAAGCGCCGCATCCGCAAGGTCTTCGGCGACATCCACGAAGTCGTGGAAATGCCGAACCTGATCGAGGTCCAGCGCGAAAGCTACGAGCAGTTCCTGCGCTCCGACCCGTCGATCGGCTATGTCTCGGGCCTGGAAAAGACGCTGCGCAGCGTGTTCCCGATCCGCGATTTCGCCGGCACCGCCGAGCTTGATTTCGTGAATTACGAACTCGAGCCGCCGAAGTTCGACCAGGAAGAATGCCGCCAGCGCGGCATCACCTATGCCGCCCCGATGCGCGTCACGCTGCGCCTGATCGTGTTCGAGGTCGATCCGGATACCGAAGCCCGCTCGGTGCTCGATATCAAGGAGCAGGACGTTTACATGGGCGACATGCCGCTGATGACGGAGAACGGCACGTTCATCGTCAACGGCACCGAGCGCGTGATCGTCAGCCAGATGCACCGTTCGCCGGGCGTGCTGTTCGATCATGATCGCGGCAAGACCCATGCGTCGGGCAAGTATCTGTTCGCCGCGCGCGTCATCCCCTATCGCGGCTCGTGGCTCGATTTCGAGTTCGACGCCAAGGACATCGTCAACGTCCGCATCGACCGCAAGCGCAAGCTGCCGGTCACGACTTTGCTCTATGCGCTGGGGCTGAATGGCGAGGAGATCCTCAACCACTTCTACAACCGCGTCACCTTCCTGCGCGGGCCCAATGGCTGGCAGATCCCGTTCGCGCCGGAAAACTGGCGCGGCACCAAGCCGACGTTCGACATCGTCGACGCCAATTCGGGCGAAGTCGTGTTCCCGGCGGGGCAGAAGATCAGCCCGCGCGCTGCGAACAAGGCGGCGAAGGACGGCCTGACCACGTTGTTGATCCCGACCGACGAAATCTATGGCCGTTATTCGGCCTATGACCTGATCAACGAGGCGACGGGCGAAATCTATATCGAGGCCGGCGACGAAGTGTCGGCGGAAAACCTGGAAAAGCTCGACAAGGCCGGGCTCGACCGGATCGAGCTGCTCGACATCGACCATGTGACGACGGGTCCGTGGATCCGCAACACGCTGGCCGCCGACAAGGCGGAAGAGCGCGAACAGGCGCTGTCGGACATTTATCGCGTCATGCGCCCCGGCGAGCCGCCGACGCTGGAGACTGCGGAATCGCTGTTCGCGGGCCTGTTCTTCGATCCCGACCGTTACGATCTGTCGGCGGTGGGCCGCGTCAAGCTCAACATGCGCCTCGACCTCGACTGCCCGGACACGGTGACGACGCTGCGCACCGAGGATATCCTGGAAGTCGTCAAGACGCTGGTGAACCTGAAGGACGGCAAGGGCGAAGTCGACGACATCGACAATCTCGGCAACCGCCGCGTGCGTTCGGTCGGTGAATTGCTGGAGAACCAGTATCGCGTCGGCCTGTTGCGCATGGAACGCGCGGTCAAGGAGCGCATGTCGTCAGTCGATGTCTCGACCGTCATGCCCAACGACCTGATCAATGCCAAGCCGGCGGTCGCCGCGGTGCGCGAGTTCTTCGGATCGTCGCAGCTGTCGCAGTTCATGGACCAGACCAACCCGCTGTCGGAAGTCACGCACAAGCGCCGCGTCTCGGCGCTCGGGCCGGGCGGCCTGACCCGCGAACGGGCAGGCTTCGAGGTCCGCGACGTCCATCCGACGCATTATGGCCGCATCTGTCCGATCGAGACGCCGGAAGGTCCGAACATCGGCCTGATCAACAGCCTCGCGACGTTCAGCCGGGTCAACAAGTACGGCTTCATCGAAACGCCGTACCGCAAGGTGATCGACGGCAAGGTGACCAACGACGTCGTCTATCTGTCGGCGATGGAAGAGCAGAAGCACACGGTCGCCCAGGCGTCGGCCGAGCTCAATCCGGATGGCTCGTTCGCCGAGGAGCTGGTCTCCGCACGTCAGGCGGGCGAGTTCCTGATGGCGATGCGCGACCAGATCACGCTGATGGACGTCAGCCCCAAGCAGCTGGTGTCGGTTGCGGCGTCGCTCATTCCGTTTCTGGAAAACGATGACGCCAACCGCGCGCTGATGGGTTCGAACATGCAGCGCCAGGCGGTGCCGCTGGTGAAGGCGGAAGCGCCGTTCGTCGGCACCGGCATGGAAGAAACCGTGGCGCGCGATTCGGGTGCTGCGATTTCGGCGCGCCGCGCCGGCATCGTCGACCAGGTCGACGCGAGCCGCATCGTGGTGCGCGCGACGGGTGAGGTCGATGCCACCGAAAGCGGCGTCGACATTTACACGCTGATGAAGTTCCAGCGGTCGAACCAGAACACCTGCATCAACCAGCGCCCGCTGGTGAAGGTGGGCGACGTGGTCAATCCCGGCGACGTGATCGCCGACGGCCCGTCGACCGAGTTCGGCGAGCTGGCGCTCGGTCGCAACGCGCTCGTCGCGTTCATGCCGTGGAATGGCTATAACTACGAAGACTCGATCCTGATCTCCGAACGGATCGTGAAGGACGACGTCTTCACCTCGATCCACATCGAGGAGTTCGAGGTCATGGCCCGCGACACCAAGCTGGGGCCGGAAGACATCACCCGCGACATCCCCAATGTCGGCGAGGAAGCGCTTCGCAACCTCGACGAGGCGGGCATCGTCTATATCGGCGCCGAAGTGGAGCCGGGCGACATCTTGGTCGGCAAGATCACCCCCAAGGGTGAATCGCCGATGACCCCGGAAGAGAAGCTGCTTCGTGCGATCTTCGGCGAAAAGGCGTCCGACGTGCGCGACACGTCGCTGCGCCTGCCGCCGGGCGTCGCCGGGACGGTCGTCGAAGTGCGCGTGTTCAACCGTCACGGCATCGACAAGGACGAGCGCGCGATGGCGATCGAGCGCGAGGAAATCGAGCGGCTGAAGAAGGATTCGGACGACGAGCGTTCGATCCTGAACCGTGCGACCTGGTCGCGGCTGCGCGAGATGCTGATCGGTCAGGTCGCGACGGCTGCACCCAAGGGCCTGAAGAAGGGCGTCGAGATCACCGACGAGCTGCTCGATTCGGTCGAGCGCCACGAATGGTGGAAGTTCGCCGTGCAGGACGACGCGATGCAGTCGAACCTGGAAGCGGTGAAGGCCCAGTATGACGAAGCGGCGAAGAAGATCACGGACAAGTTCCACGATCGCCGCGAGAAGCTGGAGCGTGGCGACGAGCTGCCGCCGGGCGTGCTCAAGATGGTCAAGGTGTTCGTTGCGGTGAAGCGCAAGCTGCAGCCGGGCGACAAGATGGCCGGCCGTCACGGCAACAAGGGCGTGATCAGCCGCATCCTGCCGCAGGAGGACATGCCCTTCCTGGAGGACGGAACGCCGGTCGACCTGGTGCTCAACCCGCTGGGCGTGCCCAGCCGCATGAATGTCGGCCAGATCTTCGAGACGCATCTCGGCTGGGCGGCGCGCAACCTGGGGATGCAGGTCGCGACGATGCTGGAGGACTGGCGCGAGGCCAATCCCGACGCGGCGGCGGGCCAGATGCCCGACGCGGTGCGCGAGCGGCTGAAGACCGTCTATGGCGAGCATTATGCCGGCGAGATCGAGCAGCGCACGCCCGAGCAGATCGAGGAGCTGGTGCACAATGTCCGCACCGGCATTCCGATGGGCACGCCGGTGTTCGATGGCGCGCGCGAAAGCGACGTGTCGGCGATGCTGGACCTGGCGGGGCTCGATACGTCGGGCCAGTCGGTCCTGTATGACGGCCGCACGGGCGATGCGTTCGACCGCAAGGTGACGGTGGGCATCATCTACATGCTCAAGCTGCACCACCTGGTGGATGACAAGATCCACGCGCGTTCGATCGGGCCGTACAGCCTGGTCACCCAGCAGCCGCTGGGCGGCAAGGCGCAGTTCGGCGGCCAGCGCTTCGGCGAAATGGAAGTGTGGGCGCTGCAGGCCTATGGCGCGGCGTACACGCTCCAGGAAATGCTGACGGTGAAGTCCGACGACGTGGTCGGGCGCACCAAGGTCTACGAGGCGATCGTCAAAGGCGACGACACCTTCGAGGCCGGCATTCCGGAGAGCTTCAACGTGCTGGTCAAGGAAATGCGCTCACTGGGCCTGAACGTCGAGTTGAAGACCGCTGAACTGGGCTTCGACGAGGACGGCGTCCAGATCGCCGCGGAGTAGCCGACACCACCAATCCCCCTCTCCCGCTTGCGGGAGAGGGTCGGGGTGAGGGCCTAATCGCCGACTCGCCCTCACCTTCCCACCCGCGTTGCGGGCGGGCCCCTTCCTCTCCCGCAAGCGGGAGAGGGGCTGAAGGATGGAACAGAAATGAACGAACTGACCAATTTCGCCAATCCGATCGCCAAGCCGGAAACCTTTGACCAGATCCAGATCGGCATCGCATCGCCCGATCGCATCCGGTCGTGGTCGTTCGGCGAGATCAAGAAGCCCGAGACGATCAACTACCGCACGTTCAAGCCCGAGCGTGACGGCCTGTTCTGTGCGCGCATCTTCGGTCCGATCAAGGATTACGAGTGCCTGTGCGGCAAGTACAAGCGCATGAAGTACAAGGGCATCGTCTGCGAAAAGTGCGGCGTGGAAGTGACCGTGTCGAAGGTCCGCCGCGAGCGCATGGGCCATATCGAACTGGCCGCGCCGGTCGCGCACATCTGGTTCCTGAAGTCGCTGCCGAGCCGCATCGGCCTGCTGCTCGACATGCAGTTGAAGCAGCTCGAGCGCGTGCTCTACTTCGAGAGCTACATCGTGATCGAGCCGGGCCTGACCCCGCTTGAGAAGTATCAGCTGCTGACCGAGGACGAGCTGCTCGACGCGCAGGACCAGTATGGCGAGGACGCGTTCTCGGCCGGCATCGGCGCGGAAGCGGTCAAGCAGATGCTGATGGACCTCGACCTCGAAGGCGAGCGTTCCGCGCTGCTTGAGGAACTGGCGGTCACCAAGTCGGAACTCAAGCCCAAGAAGATCATCAAGCGGCTGAAGGTCGTCGAAAGCTTCCTGGAATCGGGCAATCGTCCTGAGTGGATGATCCTGGACGTCGTGCCGGTCATTCCGCCCGAGCTGCGTCCGCTGGTGCCGCTCGACGGCGGCCGCTTTGCGACGTCGGACCTCAATGACCTGTATCGCCGCGTCATCAACCGCAACAATCGCCTGAAGCGCCTGATGGAACTGCGCGCGCCGGACATCATCGTCCGCAACGAAAAGCGCATGCTGCAGGAAGCGGTCGACGCGCTGTTCGACAATGGCCGTCGCGGCCGCACGATCACGGGCGCCAACAAGCGTCCGCTGAAGTCGCTGTCCGACATGCTGAAGGGCAAGCAGGGCCGCTTCCGTCAGAACCTGCTCGGCAAGCGCGTCGACTATTCGGGTCGTTCGGTCATCGTGACCGGGCCCGAACTGAAGCTGCACCAGTGCGGCCTGCCCAAGAAGATGGCGCTCGAGCTGTTCAAGCCGTTCATCTACGCGCGCCTCGACGCCAAGGGGCTGTCGATGACGCTCAAGCAGGCCAAGAAGTGGGTCGAGAAGGAGCGCAAGGAAGTCTGGGACATCCTGGATGAGGTGATCCGCGAGCACCCGGTTCTCCTGAACCGCGCGCCGACGCTCCACCGCCTGGGCATCCAGGCGTTCGAGCCGGTGCTGATCGAAGGCAAGGCGATCCAGCTTCACCCGCTGGTCTGCTCGGCATTCAACGCCGACTTCGACGGTGACCAGATGGCCGTGCACGTGCCGCTGAGCCTCGAGGCGCAGCTGGAAGCGCGCGTGCTGATGATGTCGACCAACAACATCCTGTCGCCCGCCAACGGCAAGCCGATCATCGTGCCGTCGCAGGACATGGTGCTGGGCATCTATTACCTGTCGATGATGAAGGAAGGCGAGCCGGGCGAAGGCATGCTGCTGTCCGACATGGCGGAGGTGCACCACGCGCTCGATACCGGTGCGGTGACGCTGCACACCAAGGTGACGACGCGCGTGCCCCAGGTCGACGAGGCCGGCAACAGCTACCTCAAGCGGGTCGAAACGACGCCGGGCCGGCTGCTGCTGGGCGAGAAGCTGCCCCAGTCGCATCGCGTCCCGTTCGAGACGATCAACCGCCTGCTGACGAAGAAGGAAATCGGCGACGTCATCGACACCGTCTATCGCCACACCGGCCAGAAGGAGACGGTGCTGTTCGCCGACGGCATCATGACGCTGGGCTTCCAGCACGCGTTCAAGGCCGGCATCTCGTTCGGCAAGGACGACATGATCATCCCCGACGCCAAGGAAGCGATGGTCGACGAGACCCGCGCGCTGGTGAAGGATTATGAGCAGCAGTACCAGGACGGCCTGATCACCCAGCAGGAAAAGTACAACAAGGTGATCGACGCCTGGTCGCGTTGCGGCGACCAGGTCGCCGTCGCGATGATGGACGAGATCAAGGCGGTGAAGAAGGACCCGGAAACGGGCCGCGAGAAGCCGATCAACTCGATCTACATGATGGCGCATTCGGGCGCGCGTGGTTCGCAGGCACAGATCAAGCAGCTGGCGGGCATGCGCGGCCTGATGGCGAAGCCGTCGGGCGAGATCATCGAAACGCCGATCATCTCGAACTTCAAGGAGGGGTTGACCGTCCTTGAGTACTTCAACTCAACCCACGGCGCCCGCAAGGGCCTGGCCGACACCGCGCTCAAGACGGCGAATTCGGGCTACCTGACCCGCCGTCTGGTCGATGTCAGCCAGGACTGCGTCGTCATGGAGGAAGATTGCGGCACCGAACGCGCGCTGGAGATGAAGGCGATCGTTCAGGGCGGATCGACCATCGCGTCGCTGGGCGAACGCATCCTGGGCCGCACCACGGCCGAGGACATCGTCGACGTGAAGACGGGCGAAGTCGTGATCCCGGTCGGCACGCTGCTCGACGAGGCGCACATCACCCAGATCGAGGCGGTCGGGACCCAGGGCGTCAAGATCCGCTCGCCGCTGGTCTGCGAAGCCAAGATCGGCGTGTGCGGCAAGTGCTATGGCCGTGACCTGGCGCGCGGCACGCCGGTGAATATCGGCGAAGCGGTCGGCGTCATCGCGGCGCAGTCGATCGGCGAGCCGGGCACGCAGCTGACGATGCGGACGTTCCACATCGGCGGCGCGGCGCAGCTCAACGAGCAGTCGAACCTGGAAGCGACCAGCGACGGCACGATCGAGTTCCGCGACGTGCGCATGATCGTCGACCAGCGCGGCCGTCGCGTCGTGCTGTCGCGTTCAGCCGAGCTGGCGATCATCGACGAGGAAGGCCGCGAGCGCGCGGTGCACCGCATCCCGTACGGCGCCTATGTGATGTTCGAGGACGGCGACCAGGTGAAGACCGGCGACCGGCTGGCCGAATGGGACCCGTTCACCATGCCGGTGATCACGGAAAATCCCGGTATCGTGAAGTATGTCGACCTGATCGACGGCAAGACGCTGACCGAACAGGCCGACGAAGCGACCGGGATCACCCAGCGCGTCGTCACCGAATATCGTGGCAAGGCGAAGGAGGATCTTCGTCCGCGCCTGACCCTGCTCGATTCGGGTTCGGGCGAGGCCGGCCGCTACATGCTCGCGCCGGGCGCGACGCTGTCGGTCGAGGACGGGGCCGAGGTGAAGGGCGGCGACGTGCTGGCACGTGTCAGCCGCGAAGCGGCCAAGACCCGCGACATCACCGGCGGTCTGCCGCGCGTCGCCGAACTCTTTGAGGCCCGCAAGCCCAAGGAGAACGCGATCATCGCCAAGGTCAGCGGCCGTGTCGTGTTCGGCAAGGATTACAAGGCCAAGCGCAAGATCGGCATCCAGCCCGAGGACGGCGGCGAGGTCGTGGAATATCTGGTGCCGAAGTCGAAGGTCATCGACGTGCAGGAAGGCGATTACGTCAAGCGCGGCGACAACCTGATCGGCGGCAGCCCCGATCCGCACGACATTCTGGAAGTGCTCGGCATCGAGCCGCTGGCCGAATATCTGGTCAGCGAAATCCAGGAAGTCTATCGACTTCAGGGCGTGAAGATCAACGACAAGCACATCGAGGTGATCGTTCGCCAGATGCTGCAGAAGGTCGAGATCATCGAAAGCGGCGACACCACGCTGCTGGTCGGCGAGCAGGTCGATCGCGAGGAAATGGACGCGATCAACGAAAAGCTGGCCCCCGGCCAGGCGCGCGCCCAGGGCAAGCCCGTGCTGCTCGGCATCACCAAGGCGTCGCTGCAGACCCGCAGCTTCATCTCGGCGGCGTCATTCCAGGAGACCACCCGCGTCCTCACCGAGGCGGCGGTCCAGGGCAAGCAGGACACGCTGATCGGCCTGAAGGAAAACGTGATCGTCGGCCGCCTGATCCCGGCGGGCACGGGTGCGGGCATGAACCGCCTGCGCGTCGCCGCCTCGTCGCGCGATGCCGCGATGCGGGTTGCCGCGCGTCGCATGCAGGAAGTGTCGCTGATCGCGCCCAATTCGGCGGCTGAAGAGCATGAAGCCGAACTGGCGCGCAGCACCCGCGATGCCCAGGGCACCGGCGACGATCCGCTCGGCAAGGTTGCCGCCAGCGGCCACGGCACCGATGCGGATGCGGGCGAGTATCTGAACGAGGAATAAGCCCCCTCGCCCGGATACCGGCTGTCACATGAAAACGCCGCCGTCGGGGATGCCCGGCGGCGGCGTTTTTCGGTCAGCGGGTCATGCGTTTCTCGACGTCGCTCGAAACGAACGGGCGCTGAGCTCAAAACCAACGGGCACGGAATGCCTCGCGCGTCCGAACCCCGTTGGTTTCGAGCGAAGTCGAGAAACCCGCCTGATTGCCCGCGCTCGATCCGGCGCTACATCCCGCCGGACTGGCGCAGCTCGCGCGCTTCGCGGCGGCGGACCATCAGCGCCAATGCGGGATCCGCCGCCCCCGACAGCTGGATGACGTAGCGTCCGGGCTGGAGATTGAAGGTCACGATCTTGCGGATGCCCGAGCATTCCGGGCCATGTCCGTGATCAACCGATGCGATCGTTCGTCCGCTCTGGACGATGTCGACCCACGCGGCGCTCCCGAGCGCGACCTGATGCAGCCCCGGCTGGATCACGTTCAGCTCGACCAGACCGGCATGGCCGCCGGTTTCCGGCTTGCGCCCGGGCGGCACGACGAAGCGGGCAAGGCTGCCGGGCACCAGCGTCACGTCAAATGCCTGGTCGACGCGGATTACAGACATGGTCGCGGACGATGCGGCGGCGGATACGCCGATCCGCATCGGCCAGCGTTGCCATTCGCGCGGCAGCGCCGGTTCGACCGCGCAGGTTGCGGGCGCAGCCTGTCCCGACGCCGCCGACGGCGCGAACAGGGCGGCCAGGCTGCTCAGGATACCCATCAACATGCGCGCTCCCCACCATCGCATCGAGGACGTCAGTCCAGCGCCAATCGGCCGACTGGTCAACCCGGCACATGCCGCTTAACGGCCGAACCACCCCCAGGCGAGCGCCAGCGCCAGCGCCGCCATGCTGGCCGCCAGCGCGATAGCGGCATCGCGCCCGCGTGATCGGGCATAGCCGATGGTGATTCCCAGCTTTACCGCCATGTTGGCGAGCACCGTGCCGCCAAGCGCCAGGGCGGCCAGCGTCGGCGCGATCGCACCGGCATCGAGCCCGCCGACGGTGACGATCGCCGCATCGACATCCAGGCTCCCCATGATGAGGATCAGGATCGCAATCCCGCTGGCCCCGAACCGCCCCTCAGCCCAGCGTACCACCACCGCCGCCATCGCGATGAACACGACAAAGGCGAGCGCGGGCAACAGCGCGATCGGATTGCCGGGTGGCGGCGTGCGATGGCCCGCAATCGAGGTGCGCAACAACCAAAGTCCCGCCAGCGCCGAAACGACGAAAGCCGGCGCGATCAACACCAGAAACGCGGGAAAAACCATCGGGGCAAGCATCGCGACGAGGACGCCGACACGCAGATACATGACGGCAGATGCCAGCGCGATGCCGGCGCATTCCGCCCCGCCCGCCGTTTCGGATCGCAGCGTCTGTGCCAGCGACTGGGTGACGGCGGTCGAGCTGTAGGCACCGCCGATCACCGCCGTCGCGATCGTCCCGTGCCGCGCCCCGAACAGCCGGTTCGCGACAAAGCCGGCAAAGGAGAAGCCCGTGACCAGCACGACGACAAGCCAGAGCGACTGCGGGTTCCAGGCGTCATAGGGGCCGTAGTTGCCCGCCGGGAGGAAGGGCCGTACCGCGACCGCGATGACGGCGAAGCGCGCCGCCGATTTCACGTCCTGCGCGTCCAGCCGGTCGATAAAGGCGTGCAGTTCGCGCCGGGCCGCAAGGATCAGCATCGCCAGCGCGGCACCGGCGATCCCCAATACCGGCCGCCCACCGCCGGCGAGCAGTCCGAGCGCGAGCGTGACGATACCGGCGATGGCCGATGTGGCGTCCAGCCGCGCGGCCATGGTCGCGCTGCGCACGTAACCGATGACGATGGTTGCGGCGGCCGCGGTGATCAGCGCCGCGGCGGCGAATATCTGGTCTCCGCGTCCGATCAGCCCGGCCATGCCGCCGAGCAATCCCAGCAGGCTGAACGTCCGCACGCCGGCAACCCGGCTGCCCGCTGCGGCGTCGCGCAGTTTCCAGCCACGTTCGATGCCGATCAGCAGTCCCGCCAGGACGGCGGCCCCGATGCCCAAATATTCATCGTCCCAGGTCATCGCCCCGCCATTCGTTCGACGCCCCCCCACCGGACATACTGCAGCGACGCGATCGTCGCCATGGCGGTTTCGTTTTACGCGCACACCCGATAGGACGGCGCGGCATGGCCCCCGACCTGATCCTGCTCACCGCGCTCCTGATGGGGATTGGCGCGTTGCTCTACACCTCGGTCGGCCATGCCGGCGCATCCGCCTATCTGGCGATCATGGCGCTCGTCGGCTTCGCGCCCGAGACGATGAAGCCGACCGCGCTCGTCCTCAACATCCTGGTCGCGAGCTTTACCAGTTGGCGCTTCGTGCGGGCGGGCCAGTTCGACCTGCGCACCGCCCTGCCCTTCATCGCCGGCGCGGTGCCCTTCGCATTCCTCGGCGGCGCGGTGCAGCTGCCCGCCGAGCTTTACCGCCCGATCGTCGGCGTGGTGCTGTGGCTGGCGGGCATCCGGCTGTTGTGGCCGCGCCCGCTCGACCGCCAGCGCATGATTACCGCGCCCCCGGTTCTGGCGGGACTCCTCGGCGGGGCGGGAATCGGCCTTTTGTCCGGCCTGACCGGCACCGGGGGGGGCATCTTCCTGAGCCCCGTGCTGCTCTTTTGCGGCTGGGCGGCGCCACGCCGCGCGAGCGGCATCGCCGCCGTCTTCATCCTGTGCAATTCGATCGCGGGGCTTGCCGGAAACCTGTCCAGCGTCGGGCGCCTGCCGGCAGAGCTGCCGTGGTTCGTCGCCGCCGTGGCGTCGGGTGCGCTGATCGGCACGCATCTGGGCGTCGTGCGCCTGCCGTCGACGCGGCTGTTCCAGGTGCTGGGGCTCGTGCTGCTGATCGCGGGTGCCAAGCTGGTGCTGACCTGACACCCCACGAAAAAGTGCCGCCGCCCGGTGGGAACGACCGGGCGGCGGCGCCGGGGATGGCAAATCGGAGGGCAACCACCCCCGGCCTGGATTGACGCCGTCGATCGAAAGGGGGCGACGATCGATCGGCGTCCCGGCGCGGCCCGGGAAATTGCCACGCCAAACCGTAACGTCCCGTCAGATCAGGGCAGGACCACCCCGTCGATCACGTGAATGACGCCGTTCGACTGGCCGACATCGGCGATCGTGATATTGGCGGTGCCGCCCTTGGTATCGGTGAGCATATAGCCCGAACCCGACTTGCTGACGGTCAGCTTGGCGCCGTTGACCGTGGTCAGCATCGCCTTGCCGCCGCCGGCCGCGACGGCCTTGGCGACATCCGCCGCCATCAGCTTGCCCGGCACGACATGATAGGTGAGGATCGAGGTCAGCGTCGCCTTGTTCTCCGGCTTCACCAGCGTCTCGACCGTTCCGGCGGGCAGCTTGGCAAAGGCGGCATTGGTCGGCGCGAACACGGTGAACGGACCCGGGCCGGACAGGGTGTCGACCAGCCCCGCAGCCTTCACCGCGGCGACCAGCGTCGTGTGATCCTTTGAATTGACCGCATTTTCGACGATCGTCTTGGTCGGATACATCGCGGCACCGCCGACCATCGGGTAATCCTTGGCGATCACCGCCGATCCGGCGAGCAGGGCGACGGCGCCCAGCGCCGACATCGACACGCGGCTGAGAACACGCTTCGTCATTCGAGCTTCCTTCCTGAATTCCTGCAACCCTCATCGGGGGATGCGGAGGAAGCTACGCAGCCCGAAGCGGGCCGGATGCATCAGAGCGTGGAAATTTTTCCGGCGGCGACCGGCGCGCTGCCGGGCGCGGCGTGGGGTGCACCGGCCACAGGCTCGATGGTGATCGCCAGCGTCGCGCCGTCGCGGATGAAGGCGCGGTTCTCCGGCGCGACCGCGACGATGCTCGTGCCCGTCTGGGCCACGAGGCCAAGCGACCGCGGGATGCCATCGTCGGGGATGACCCAGAGTTCGGGCGCGAGCTGGGGCCCGGCGCGCTCGCCCTCCGGCAGGGCGATGGCGCGAATGCGCAGCGCCCCGGGTTCGGGATCATAGCGCGCCGCGAGCAGCGCGCCGTCCGGGCTGCCGGTCAACTGCGCAAGCACGAGCTGGTCGGGCGCGCGGACGATCTCAACGGGTGCGGGTGCCGGACGCAGGATCATCACCAGCGCCAGCGCCGCGGCGACCGCACCGGAAACGAACGCGCCCGAGCGCCATCCGCGCACGCGGCGCTCCAGCATGACGACGCGCGCATCGTCGGCATCCCCCGGCGCTTCCGCCGGACCGCCCAGCCGCCGGTCGATGCCCGCCCACACGCCGTCGTCGGGCGCGACATCGGCGGCGGCGTCGTTCATCGGCGCAAGCTGGCTCGCCCAACGCTCGACCGCTGCCGCGAAATCGGGATCGCTGAGCCGGAGGCGCTGGGCGGCCGCGCGTTCGGCCCCGTCGAGCACGCCGAGCGCCAGTTCGGCCGCGAGCACGTCGCGCTCCTCGTCGGTCATCGCGGGATCAGGCATCGCCCACGCACTCCCGCATCTGGAGCAGGCCGCGGCGCACCCAGCTCTTCATCGTGCCGAGCGGCACCTGCAGCCGGTCGGCCAGCTCGGCATAGGTGAAGCCGTCGAAAAAGGCCTGGCGGATCGCATCGCGCTGGCGCGGGTCGAGCGCGTCGAGGCAGTCGAGGACGCGCGCGCGCTGTTGCGCCGCGCCGATCGCCGCCACCGCATCGGGCCGGTCATCGGCGACGTCCATCGCGTGATCCTGATCGACGAAGCGCGCACGCGGCTGGGCGCGGCGCCAGTCGATCGCGGTGTTGCGCGCGATGACGCTCAGCCACGTGATCGGGCTTGCCCGCCCCGCCTCAAACCGCCCCGCGCGGTTCCACACCTTGATGAACACGTCCTGCAAAATATCCTCGGCGATCTCCCGATCTTTCGAGATACGCAGGCAAATGCCGAATAGTTTCGCGGCGGTCATGTCATAGACGTCGCGCAATGCGTCACGATCCCCCCTGCCCACACGCTCCAGCGCGGCCGTCAGCCTGGCGCGGCGCGCATCGTCGTCCTCCCTCGTCATGATGCGATCCTAAACCTTACCAAGCACCCGTAAATCCCCCCGCGCGCGCCGGGAAAAACGGGCTCGTCCGCCGAAAAGATGCGCGAATGCGCGCCGACCCGCCTATTGGCCGCCGCGCGCCTGCGCATATCGCTGTTCCAGAAATTCGGCCACGCGGCGATAGGCGTGGACGCGATTATTGAGCCGGGCGATGCCATGGCCTTCGTCGGGAAAGCGCAGATAGGTCACCTGCCCGCCATTGGCACGGATGCCGGCGACCAGGCGGTCGCTCTCGCTCACCGGATCGCGCGGATCATTGGCCCCGTGCATGACGAGCAGCGGGGCCTTGATCTTGTCGACATTGTTGATCGGCGACAGCTTCGCGAAAAAGGCGCGCACCCTGGGATCGGCGATGTCGCCGAATTCGAGCCGGTCGGCGGCCTTGAGCGCCGGGCTTGCGCCCTCCAGCGCGGTCACCCAGTCGGACACGCCGACCGCCGAGACGCCGGCAATGAACAGATCGGGATAAGTACCGAGCGCCTGATTGGTCAAGTAGCCGCCATAAGACCCGCCGCCGACCGCGACCCGCGACGCATCGACCCGGCCGGTGGACTTGAGCCAGGCCACGGCATCGGCGAGGTCCCCGACCTCGTCGACCTTCTTCTCGCGGTCGTTCAGTTCGGCGAACGCCTTGCCCTGCCCGGTCGAGCCGCGATAGTTGAAGTCCAGGACGGCGATGCCGCGCGACACATAATATTGCGTCTCCGCCGAAAATGTCGGCGCGGCATAGGCGCTCGGCCCGCCATGAACCTTGAGATAGACCGGCGGCAACGGCGCGCCGGCCGCCAGGCGCGGCATGTAGAGCAGACCGGTGAGCGGCGCGCCGTCGCGAGCGGGAAACGCCACCGGTTCGGGCACGACCATCGTCGCGAGATCGAGCCCCGGCGTGTCGGCGGGCACCGCCACCGTTGCTTGCGCGTCCGGCACGCGCCACACCCGCACCTCGCCCGCGGTCGTCGGCCCGTTGGCGTTGATGACCAGCACCGGCGCCCCGGCCGCAAAGCGCATCGTGAAGACGCCGCGCGGCAGATCGGGCACCGTCACGTCGCGGCCCGTGCTGAGGTCGCGCACATGCAGGTGCGAAAAGCCGGTCTCGATCGTCGTCCAGGCCAGATAACGGCCGTCGGCGCCAAGCGTCACGCCGTCGATGTCGCGGCCGGGATCGGCAAGCACGGTCGTCCGCCGCGTCGCGATGTCGTAGCGGATCAGGCGGTGATGATCGCTGCCCTCGTTGCTCGCGAGATACAGGCTTTTGCCGTCGGGCGAAAATTCCGCCCCGATATATTCGGCGGTGTCGCGCGGCTTGAACAGGGGTTCGGCACGCCCCGTCGCGATGTCGAGCAGATAGAGATTGTTGCCCTGGCCGCCGCGCGTCTCGCTGACCACGACGCGATCGCCACCCGGCTGCCACGCAACGGGATAGAAGCCGCCCTTGCCCTCGAACACCAGCCGGCTCCGGCCGGTTGCGGTGTCCGCCACATGGATGTCGAAGTCGCGACCGTTGCGCTCGGTCGACGCATAGGCGAAGCGTTGGCCGTCAGGCGACCAGGTGCCGAACTGGCGAAATGCGGGCGTCTTGGCGATGACTTCGCGCTCGCGCGTGCCATCGGCCGACAGCCAGTACATGCCGACCCGCTCGTCCCCGTCGGTATCCGCGCCATAGAGCCAGCCGCCGCCCGGCGCGGCTTCGATCCAATCGACGCCCGAGCCATAGGTCAGCTGGTCAGGCACGCCGCCCGTCGCGGGCACCGCCCAGATCTGGGGCACGCCGGTCACGTCGCTCAGATAGGCGATGGTGCGGCCGTCCGCGCTGAGTACCGGGTTGCGCGCACTGCGCACCAGCAGGAAGCGGGCGACGTCCGCCGCCGCATTGTCCGCGCCACGCAAGGTTACGGGTGCGGCGCGAACGACGTCCTCGGGCAGGAAAATCGGATCATTCGTTTGCGCCGATGCGCTGCCCGCAACCAGCAACAGCCCCAAGGCAATTCGACGCATCGCCACCCCCGTCCCCCGTTCGATTCGGGCGCACCCTACACGCGCGGTCAGCGACTGCGAAGCGGCGCGACCCCGCGGGTCGCGCATTGATCGCGGTGACGATCGAGCGGCCGGGGCTGCGCTCAGGCCAGGCTGGCAGCCAGTCGCTCGCGCTGGCTGTTTTCGCCGATCAGCTCGACGCGCAGCCCCGACCGCTGCTTGCGCTTGAGCGTTTCCGCCAGCAATTCGTTGCTGGTGTGATCGACGAAATGCAGGCCCGAAAGGTCGAGCTTCAGTCGTCCGCGCGCGGGCAACCGGTCGAGCAGCTTGGTCAGCCGGTTGATCTGCAGAACGGTCGCACCGCCGGTCAGGGCGACGCGATGGTCGTCCGCGCTGCCGCTTTCATGGACCTTGAAGCCGATGCGGCGCAGTTGCGGCACCAGTTCCAGCATCGACATCGCCAGGCCGACCATGACGCCGGTCAAAAGGTCGACGGTCACCACCAGAATGAAAGTCACCGCCCAGGTCGCCGCCGGCAGCAGGCCATATCGCTCGAACAGGTGACGGGCATCCTTGAACTTGACGAGCTTCCACCCGGTCACGACAAGCACGCCGGCCAACGTCGCGGTCGGCACCACCGCCAGCACCGCAGGCAGGAAAGCGACGAACGCCAGCAGCCAGATGCCGTGCAGCACCGTCGATGCGCGCGTTGTCGCGCCCGCCTGGACATTGGCCGAGCTTCGGACGATCACGCCGGTCATCGGGAGCGCCCCGAGCATCCCGCAAAGGAAATTGCCGACGCCCTGGGCGCGCAGTTCCTTGTTATAGTCGGTCTGGGTACGATCCTGCATCCGGTCGACCGCCGCCGCCGACAGCAGCGTTTCCGCGCTGGCGATGAAGCCGATCGCGATCGCCAGCCCGATCACGGTGGGATCGGCCAGCCGAGCGAAGTCAGAACCGCCCGCGATGTTGAGCCCGCCCAGGATGTTTTCGGGGAGCGAGATACGCTTCACCGCGGTCATCCCCAGCAGCGAGACGAGGGTGCCCAGCATGACACCGACGAGGGCGCCGGGGACGAGCTTGAGCGCCGCTGGCTTGAACTTTTCCCAGCCGACCATGCCGGCGATCGTGACGAGGCCGACGATTACCGCGGCGATCGTGCTGCCCTGGGTCAGGCCGATGAACTGTTCGGGAATGGCCTTCAGGTTGGCGAGCCCCGAACTGCGCGGGGTATCATCGAACAGGACGTGAAACTGCTGGACAACGATCAGCGCGCCGATTCCGGCAAGCATGCCGTGAACGACTGCCGGGGAAACGCCGCGAAACCATCCACCCATCCGCGCCGCACCGGCCACGAGCTGGATGACGCCGGCCAGCATCAGCACCGGCCCGAGCGTCTCGATGCCGTGCTTCTGAATGAGGTCGAAGACAATGACCGCCAGCCCCGCCGCCGGCCCGCTGACCTGCAGCGGCTGACCGGCGAGCAGACCGACGACGATACCGCCGACGATGCCCGTCACCAGCCCGGCTTCGGGCGGCGCACCGGAGGCGATCGCGATCCCGAGACAAAGCGGCAGCGCGACGAGGAAAACGACGAACGATGCTGCCAGATCGCGCATCGTCGGCTTCTCGAAGCCCGCTTTCGGCCCGGTCGGTGTGTTGCTCATGTCCATCGTTCGCGACGCCTTTCACCTGTCGGCTGCGCGCCGGCGTTTGGCGGGAACGTCTCCCCGAGCCGACCGACACGCAGCGTGGTCGCTGTGAAGATGGCGCGGCTTCTTTGCTGCGGCGCAGCCCGCACGTAACAAAGTGTTGCTGGAGCAGGCGCGGCGATTCAGGCGTGATCGGGCAGGAACAGCGTCGCGCGCAGCCCTGGATCGGCGTTTTCAAGCGTCAGCGTGCCGCCGTGCACGCGGGCGGCCTGATCGGCCACGGCAAGGCCGAGCCCCAGCCCCTTCGTATCGCGCGCGCGCGCATAATCGCCGCGCATGAAGGGTTCGGTGACGCGCCCAATTTCTCCCGCGTCGATCCCCGGCCCGCGGTCGCGCACGATGATGTTAAGCCCCGCACGACCACCCGCGCCACGTCCGGCCTCCAGCCCGATCGTCGCCGATCCGCCATAATGCACGGCATTGTCGACCAGGTTGGTGAT
This sequence comes from Sphingomonas sp. SFZ2018-12, assembly GCF_022496715.1. Lineage (NCBI taxonomy): Bacteria > Pseudomonadati > Pseudomonadota > Alphaproteobacteria > Sphingomonadales > Sphingomonadaceae > Sphingomonas > Sphingomonas sp. SFZ2018-12. The sequence goes on along the minus strand of NZ_WTFM01000001.1, from coordinate 686,557 downwards.
CGCGCGGCGCAGCAGCACGGGGCGTGCCATCGCGTTCAGACCCGCGGGGCCGGCATAGCTAACATCGTGCCCCATGTCGGCGGCGTCGTCGGCGATCGTCTGGAGCAGGCTGGCGACATCGATCCGGCGCGGCGCTTCCAGCTCGCCGCCGCGCATGAAATCGAGGATCGAGGTGAGCATCGCCTCCATTTCGTCGACATCCTCGCGCATGGCGTCGGCATCCAGTGCGGCCGCCGGCGCCCCGATCCGCATCTTCAGCCGCGACAGCGGCGTACGCAGGTCGTGGCTGACCGCGGTCAGCGCCTGGGTGCGGGTGTCGATCAGCTGCCCGATCCGGTCCTGCATCGCGTTGAGCGCCTCGGCGAGCTGGCTCAGCTCGCGCGGCCCCGCGCCCTCGACATGGACGCGATGCTCGAAGCCGATTTCGCCCGCCGCGGCCGCCAGCGCGCGCAGCGGCGCGGCAAGCGTGCGGACCAGCACCGCCGCGACCAGCACGACCGCCAGCGCGACGATCGCGACCGACAGCAGCGTCTCGATCGCTGTCGCCCACGGCGTCAATGGTTCGTTCGACTTGAACTGGAGCCACGTCCCGTCATCGAGCCGGACGCCGCCGATCAGATAGCTCTCGCCGCCCTTGTCTCGCGTGCCCAGGCGCAGCGCATGGCGGGCGAGCGTCGGCTCCCACAACAGGATTTCGCTGACGATCGCTGCGGTCTTCGCCGATTTGCGATCGATGCCGGGCGGCTGACGCGACCAGTCGAAGCGGACGTGGCGGGTCGAAAGCGCGGTTGCGGTCTGCACGCGCGTGGCAGGGGCGGCCGTCTGGATCACGCGTTCGGCGACGACGAGCTGTTCGGCGATCCGCTGCGACTGTTCATTGCGCATCAGCAGTCGTTCCGCCTCGCCGAAGACGAGCACGCTGCCCAGGAACTCGACCAGGATCGCGGCGAGCAATACGAGGGTCACCCGCCCGGTCAGGCCCGAGGGCCACAGGCGGACGCGCCTCATCGCCGTTCGACCGAAGGCAGAAACATGTAGCCGACGCCGCGCACCGTCTTGATCAGGTCGGCACCGCCCGCGTGCGAGCCCAGCTTCGACCGCAGCCGGCTGACCAGCACGTCGACCGAGCGATCCGACACGCCCGCGAGCCGATCGCGCGACTGTTCGAGCAGGAAATCACGGCTGACGACGCGCTGGGCGGTGTCGGTGAGTGTGATCAGCAGGTCGTATTCCGCCCCCGACAGCATCACCTGCGAACCGTCGGGCGCGACGAGTTCGCGACGCGAGGTGTCGATGCACCAGCCCTGGAAACGGACTTCGCGCGCCGCTGTCGCGGCCATCAGCGCGCCCCCCGCGCGGCGCAACACCGCGCGGATCCGCGCGATCAGTTCGCCGGGGCCGAACGGTTTGGAAAGATAGTCGTCGGCGCCGATTTCAAGCCCGACGATGCGGTCGCTTTCCTGGCCGCGCGCGGAGATGATGATGATCGGGATGGATGTCGTCGCGCGCACCGCACGACAAATGTCGAGACCGTTGGTGCCGGGCAACATGATGTCGAGCAGCAACGCCTGAAAGTCGCCGGCCTCGAGCAGCGGGTACATTTCCGCAGCGGTCGACACGCCGACCGGCTCGTAACCGTAATCGCGAAGCGCGCGCGCGACCAGGATGCGCAGCGGTGCGTCATCCTCGACGATCAGGATCTTTCCGGGCGACTGCATCGGGTCGGCAAGGTCGACTTCTATAATGGCCGCAAGACCGCGCGACGCGCCGGGTTAATCCGACGCGGCACGACAGGTCAACTCCGCTGCCAGCGCGCTTCCCCGGTGGTCCGGCCGATCAGCGGTGGTTGCGGTCGCGCTCCGGCATCACATGCGCCTCGATCTCGGCCGCGTTGCGTTCGGGCTGATCGGCCATCGGATGACGGTTCGACCGGCGCTGGAGGAACACGCCCAGCATCACCACCGCGATCAGCGCGACCACAATCAGCGTAAAAAACATAAGGCTACCAATGGTATCGCTCGTATCCATTTCGAATCTCCTTCTAGACAGGGCAACGGCGGGGGGCGCCAGGTGTTCCCCAGCATGCTTGACAGCCCGGCAACCACGCTCGACGATGAAGGGACATCCCGTCATCGAAGGACCATCCGACTTGCTGCGAATGACCGCGTTGCTGCTGGGCGCCAGCCTGATCACCGTTGCGCCCGCGCTTGCCGATCCCGTTCGCCAGACCAAGGGCGGCTGGGAAGACAAGTTTCGCCAGCTGGAGGGTGAGGACTGGCCGACGCCGACGGATTACCGCAGCGCATCGGGCGCACCGGGGCATCGCTACTGGCAGCAAAAGGTCGACTATGACGTGCGGGTCACGCTGGACGAGGCGCGCAGGACGGTGACGGGGACCGAGACGGTCCGCTATCGCAACAATTCGCCCGATGCCCTGCCCTATCTGTGGCTGCTGCTCGACCAGAACCAGTACAAGCGGGACTCGATCGCCGAACGCACCCTGACCGTGCCCGCATCGGACAAGATCACGATCGGCGAGATCCGCCGGGCCAAGCGGATGCAGGAATGGGAAGGTGGCTTCACCATCGCCGCGGTGCGCGGGCCCGACGGCCAGCCCCTGCCCTTTACCATCACCGACAGCCTGATGCGGATCGAGCTGCCCCAGCCTGTCGCGGGCAATGGCGGCGAGACGACGTTCTCGATCGACTGGTCCTTTCCGCTCGCCGAACAGAAGGTCGTCGACGGACGGTCGGGCTATGAATGCTTCACCCAGCCCGGCGAGTACGGCAACTGCATCTTTCAGGGCGCGCAGTGGTTTCCGCGGCTCGCGGTCTATTCGGACTATGAAGGCTGGCACAACAAGGCGTTCCTCGACGCGGGCGAATTCACGCTGGAATTCGGCGACTATCGCGTCGCGCTGACTGTCCCCGCCGATCATGTCGTCTCCGCAACCGGGCTGCTGCAGAACCCCGAGCAGGTGCTGAGCGCCCGCCAGCGCGAGCGGCTGGAAACCGCCAGGACCGCCAAGGCGCCCGTCTATATCGTCACGCCAGAGGAAGCGGAGGCAGCCGAGCGGGGCAAGGCCGGCGGCACGCGCGTCTGGGAGTTCGCGGCCAGCAACGTGCGCGACTTTGGCTGGGCGTCGTCGCGCAAGTTCGCCTGGGACGCGATGGGGGTGAAGCAGGCATCGGCCGAGATGCCGCTGGTCATGGCGATGTCGTTCTTCCCCAAGGAAGCGCGGCCGTTGTGGGACGCCTATTCGACCAAGGCGATCGCGCACACCATCGACGTCTATTCGCGCTTTTCCTTTCCCTATCCCTATCCCGTCGCGCAGTCGGTCAACGGGCCGGTGGGCGGGATGGAATATCCGATGATCACCTTCAACGGACCGCGCCCGGTGAAGGACAGGAAAACCGGCGCACTGACCTATACCGAGCGCGCGAAGAACGGGCTGGTCGGCGTGGTGATCCACGAGATCGGGCACAATTATTTCCCGATGATCGTCAATTCCGACGAACGGCAATGGACGTGGATGGACGAGGGGCTGAACACCTTCCTTCAGTTCCAGGCCGAGAAATTGTGGGACAAGGATTTCCCCTCACGCCGCGGCGAGCCCAAGGACATCGCAGAATACATGCTGTCCGAGGATCAGGTGCCGCTGATGACCCAGTCGGATTCGGTCCTGCAGTTCGGTGCCAACGGCTATGGCAAGCCCGCGACCGCGCTGACCATCCTGCGCGAGACGATCCTAGGTCGCGAGCTGTTCGACCGCGCGTTTCGCGAATATGCCAATCGCTGGCGGTTCAAGCACCCGACGCCATATGATTTCTTCCGCACGATGGAGGAAAGTTCGGGCGTCGATCTCGACTGGTTCTGGCGAGGCTGGTTCTATTCGACCGACCATGTCGACATCTCGCTCGACAAGATCGTCGAGGGCAGGATCGTCGGCTCCGACCTGGAAGGCGAAGCGGCGGCCAAGCGCCGGGTGCGCGACGCCGAGCCCAAATCGCTGACCGCGACCCGCAACGCCGGCGAAGCGACCGTCGTCGAGCGCGATCCCGCCACGCGCGACTTCTACACCGACCGCGATCGTTTCGCGGTGACGCCGCAGGACCGCCGCGACCTGGCGGAAAAGGTCGATGACTTGACCGCGGAGGAGCGCGCCGCGCTGGCGGTGAAGGACAAATTCTATCGCTTCACCTTCGCCAACAAGGGCGGTCTGGTGATGCCGGTGATCCTGAAGCTCGATTTCGCCGATGGCGCGAGCGAGACGGTGCGCATTCCCGCGGAGCTGTGGCGCTACGATCCCAAGCAGGTGACGTGGCAATATGTCACCCCCCGGACGATCACCGGCGCGGAGCTGGATCCGCTTTGGGAAACCGCCGATGCCGATCGCACCAACAATGTCTGGCGCGGCCGGATCGACCGGGTGGCGATCGAGATCGAGGACGCCGAGGAGGTCGAGGACCGGATGAAGGACAGCGACCTGCAGGTGAAGCCGGGATCGCTGCGCACCTATCCGGCGCCGCCGTCGAAGTGAGGGGGGTGTTCGTTGCGCTGGCGATGGCGATGCTGGCCGCCACGCCCGCATCGGCGCATCGCGGGCATGATGCGATCAGCGTGGTAATGATCGAGAAGGATGGCACGGTGACGGTCTCGCACCGTTTCGAAGCGCATGACATCGAGCCTGCGCTGGCCCGCATCGCGCCGAACGCCCAGACCAGCCTGGACGACCCGGACGCGATCGCCGCGCTGGAGGCCTATCTGGCACGTCGCTTCACGCTGATCGTCGACGGCAAGCCGGTGGCGCTCGCCCACCGCGCGACTGACCTGAGCACCGCCGAAGTTCGCGTCGACTTCGCCGGGCGCGCGCGCGGCCGCATCGACGCGGTGACGTTGCGTTCGGGCATCCTGACCGACGTCTATCCCCGCCAGCAGCATCAGGTGAATGTCCGCGCCCGCGGCACGGTGCGCACGGTGCAGCTGAGCGGCGGAACCGCGCGGACGGTGAGCTTCGAGTAGCGCAGACGAGACGTCTTGATCTGACCCCAAATCACGATCCGTTCGTTTCGAGCGAAGTCGAGAAACGAACGGGTCACGCGGATGTGCGTTATGCGGCTCAGCCCGCCACCACCTTCGTTTCACCCGCCGGAACCACCAAAGTCGCGCGGGTCGAGATTTCGCCGTTTCGGTCGGAGATGCGATCCATCACCCGCACCTTGGTTTCCCAGCGTTCGCGGGTGACGTCGCACAGCATGTAGCCGCGCTGGGCGTTGTTGAACTTGAGCTGCGGATTATTCGCCTGGACCCACACCATGTCGGGACGGACATCGACGCCATCGCCGCCCGAGGTGATCGAGGTCGCGACGAATTCGGTCGCGATCGCCTTTGCCCCCGGATTGCGCCCGTCGAGGTGGAGCTCTCCGGCATAATTCTGGTGCTCGTCACCGGTCAGCACGACGACGTTGTCGAGCCGGCGATCCTGAATCCCCTTGAGCAGCCGCGCCCGCGGGATGCGATATCCGCCCCAGCTGTCCAGATTATAGGTCGCACCGGGTTCCCCATTGCGGTCGAGGTCCATGACCATCACCTGCTGCGCCAAAGCCTGCCACTGCGCGTCGGACTTGCCGAGGCCGTCCATCAGCCATTTTTCCTGTGCCGCGCCCAGCATCTGCGCATCGGCCTGGTTGATACCCGGGCAATCGGGCTGCCAGCGGTCGCCGCACGGCTGGTTGGTGCGATACTGCCGGGTGTCGAGCAGATTGAGGTCGAGCAGATTGCCGAAGCGCGCGCGGCGATAGATCTGCATCTGCGGCCCGACCGGCAGCGCCGAGGCGCGCAGCGGCATATGCTCGTAATAAGCCTGCATCGCCATCTGGCGGCGCAGCGCGAAAATGCCGGGCGGCGTATCGTCCTGATCGAGCAGGTCGACCCAGTTGTTGTCGATTTCATGATCGTCCCACACCGTGAACCACGGCGCGGCGGCATGCGCTGCCTGAAGGTCGGGATCCATTTTGTACTGGGCGTAGCGGCGGCGATAGTCGACGATCGAGTAGATTTCGTCGCCGTCGTGCTGGCGGATCGCCTCGACCGGTCCCTCGCGCGTGTTGCGCACGCGGCCGCCCCGGCCTTCATAGATATAGTCGCCATAGCAGAACACGAAGTCGGGCGCTTCGGCGGCGAGCTTGCGATACGCGGTAAAATAGCCCTGCTCGTAATGCTGGCAGCCCGCCACCGCGAAGCGGATGCGATCGAGCGCCGCACCGGGTAGCGGCGTCGTCATCGCCCGGCCGACGCCGCTGCGCTCGCGCCCGGCAACGAAACGATACCAATAGGGGCGACCGGGCTTCAGCCCGGCGACTTCGACGTGGACGGCATGGCCAAGTTCGGGCCGCGCGAGCGCGGTGCCCTTTGCCGCGATGGTGCGAAAGCCCTGATCCTCGCCGACTTCCCAGTCGACCGGCACCGCGAGCGCCGGCATCCCGTGGTCGAACGCCAGCGGTTCGGGCGCGAGGCGGGTCCAGATCACGAAGCCGTCGGGCGCCGGATCCCCGGCCGCGATGCCGAGCTGGAACGGATCGGTGCGAAAGATCGGATCGGCGATCGCCTGGCGCCAAGGCTGGACGGCCAGCGCGGTCACCGCGGCTGCGCCAAAGCCCTTGAGCGCACTGCGCCGCGAAACGTCAAGCCGCGCCGAACGCAGCCGATCCCAGTCACCCATGACGCGATATCCCCATTTTCCGGCGAGCCATTGCTGCCCGCATTCCATCGCCGGGTCTATAATCGGCAACATGTCATCGCCGTGACAGGCCGTCGTCCGGCCGCCCGGCCGCGACGATCGTGCGCAACATCGTGGAAGGCCGCACCGCTTTGCCAAAGCCGCCGGCCCGGCGACACGCGCTCCACCCCCCTGTTGCCACCGGCGCGCATCGCCCATAAGCGCCGACATACTCGTTACGGGCAGGGGAAATTGCGATGCAGCGTCATTCGACACCAATGCGTGGAGCGCGGCGTTGACCCGCGCGGCGTTTGCGCGGATCGCGCTCGTCCTTTCCCTCGCGTTGCCGGTCTATTTCGCGGTCGCGGCGCTCGGCACCAAATTCGGCTGGTGGGGCTGGCAGACGGGGCTGTTGACCCTGATCGTCACCTGGGGACCGCGGGTCATCGGCCTGGCGTTCGTCCTCGCGCTCTTGGCGCTGATCGCCGCGCTGGTCCGCCGGCCGCGCCGGGGCTGGCGGTCCTCGCTGATCGCGCTGCTGATCCCGGCGGTCGCGCTCGGCTATCTCGGCTATGTGCGCAGCCAGAGCGCGGCCATCCCGCCGATCCACGACATCGCCACCGATGTCGCCGACCCGCCGGCCCTATCGCCCGCGCTGGCGAAGGCGCGCGACGCCGCGGGCGCCAACCCGGTCGCGCGGCTGGACGCGCCGCTTGCGACGCTCAAGGCGTATCAGGGATCGCGCTTTGCCGACATCGCCAGGCGTTCGATCGGCGAATTGAGCACGACCGCCTATCCCGACGTCCGCCCGATCCGGGTCGCCGCGACGCCCGATGCCGCGTTCGACGCGGCGTTGGCGGCGGTGCGCGCCGCGGGGCTGCGCGTTGACACGGCCGACCGGGCGACTGGCCGGATCGAGGCGGTGGCGACATCGTTCTGGTTCGGGTTCGACGACGACCTGATCGTGCGCGTCCGTCCCGACGGCGCCGGGTCGCGGATCGACCTGCGCTCGATTTCGCGGGTTGGGCTGAGCGATCTGGGCGCCAATGCCAGGCGGATCGAGGGGGTGTCGGCGGACATCCGCGCCAAACTCGGCTCAGCGCGCTAGCCGGCGGAAACGCGCGATAAAGCGCCGGTCGATCCGGTCCTTGAGCCACCACACCCACCTGCCCTGCGCGGCAAACGGCCCCCAGGACAGGATCGCCCGCCCGTCGCCAGTCGACAGCAGGTACAGCGTCCAGCGGCGCGGGCGATAACGCCGCGGCGGCGGCCGGCCATCGATCGCGGCGCGCAGGTTGGCGGCGAGCACCGGCCCGGCGAACACGGCATGGACGCCCGATGGCGGCAGCGCCCGGTCGATCCGACGCGCCACGTCGCCGGCCGCATAGATGCGGGGATGAGAAAGCGATCGCTGGGCGGCATCGACCCGGATGAAGCCCGCGGGATCGCGCGCCAGGCCTGAATTGGCGAGCCAGTCGGGCGCACCACTGCCGATCGCGGCGATGACCCTGCGAGCCTCGATCATGCGCCCGGCCGCGCATAGCGGGCCATCGTCGCGCATCTCGCCGTCGGCCGCGACGATCGCGATACCGCGTTCACGCAGGGCATCCTCCGCGCGACGCCGAACGCCTGCGGCGAAAGCGGGCAGCAGTCCGTGATCCCCGGTGACCAGCGTGACCGGCCGATGTCCGGCCGCATCGAGGGCAAAGGCGAGCTCGACGCCGGCCGCGCCGCCGCCCAGCACCGCCATCGCATCAGCCGATGGGATTTCCGCGATTTCGGCCATCAATCGCTCGATCGGCCGAACGGCCAGCACCGTCGATCCATCGCCAGCGCCCGGCGGAAGTCGAGGCGTGCTGCCCGTTGCGATGGACAAAAGATCCCAGCCGATTTCCGAACCATCGCCGAGACCGAGACGCCGGGCGACCGGGTCGAGCTGGATCGCATGGGCCAGGAGCAGCTGGACGCCGGCGCGGGCGCAGAGCGGCTGCAGGTCGATCCCGGCATCGCTGGCCGTGTAACGTCCGGCAATCCAGCCGGGCACCATTCCCGAATAAAGCGCAACGCGAGCCGGCGTGACCAGGATCGTCTCGGCCGGGGGCGGGCCGCGCCGGATCCAGTCGGCGAGCACGCCCAGATGCGCGTGCCCCCCACCGACAAGGACGAGTCGACCGCTCATGCGCGAAGCGGCCGCGGCATCGCGTGGTCCGGCGGGGTGCGATCCAACCCGCACGTCGCCCACGCCGAATCACCCCTCTCGACGGCAAGGAATTGGCGTTCAACGGCCCGACGATCGTTCGGGGCGCTTCGTCTTGTGATCGTCAATATCGGTTTTGCGATGATCACTGCTGCTTTCTGTTTATTGCGCAAAATGTGCTAAGATCATGGATAATAGGGAATTAACGTCGCTTTTGCGTACGGCTCGGCCGCCAATTCCCTATCGTTGCATATCCGCGCCACCGCTTCCCGTCGGGAGCAGGTGAGCCAAGGCTCGCCCTGGCGCAAGAGATTGGGGGCGTACATGATCGGTGCAGTTCGTAGCCAGAAATTCGGTGCAACGGCATGGGCCATCGTGCTGAGCGGCGCAGCATTGGCGACTGCGGGAGTCATGGTGGTGACGCCGTCGAGCACCCTGTCCGGCACCGTCGTCACGCGCGCAGATGCGGGTCCCGACCAGACGATCGTCCTGCCGCAGACCGAGACGACCCTGACCGGGCGACTGCCGAGCGGGACGCCCATCTGGGCAGTCGTCAAAGGGCCAAGCGGGGTCCAGATTCACACGTCCAGACAGTTGACCACCAAGGTGACGTTCCCCGGGGCCGGTGTGTGGACGTTCGAGCTGCGCACCAAAGGCACCCGCACCGCGACCAGCACCGATCGGGTCACCGTGACGGTGCAGCCCGCCCCCGAACCCACCCCGGTCGCCAGCGCGACCGTGCCCGCAACGGCGACCGCGCCCTGGCTGGTTCCCCAACGCATCAACGCGCTCCGCTTTGCGTCCCGCGAGGGACTGACGACCGTCTGGGGCGATTATTGGGAGAGGACCGAGGACCCGACCTATGTCCTCGACCAGCAGCAGACGCAGGAACTGGGCAATGCCGCCAACGGCGCGAACGCCACCTATGCCGGGCTCGACCTGGGCGACGGGATCGATGGCGTCATGCTGCGCGTCTCGCTGCCCGCCGGGAGCAGCGCGGTCGAGGTCCGGATGAACTCGGCCACCGGACCGCTGGCCGGCCCGGTCTGCACCATCCCCTCGACCGGCGGCGTCGGTTCCTACCGGACCATTCGCTGCGCGGTGGACCCGTCGATCGCGCGCGGTGCGGACAAGACGCTGGCGTTTCGCTTTACCGGCAGCGATCCCGCGCTCCGGTTCAACTGGTTCGGCTTCTGGGCGCGCGGCACGGTCCAGCAGATCGATTCGCTGTCGAAGGTCCAGCGAACCGCGGACGCCAATCCGGCGACGCCGGTAACACCGCAGGCGGGCACGCCCACGCGGACCGAGGCGCTGCTGCCCACGTCCGATATTCCGGCGGCGCGCACCTACGGCAAATGGTCGCCGAGCCAGGCGGGTGATTGCCCGAAATGGTTGCACGACACCTATTGGGTGCGCGGCGACGACGGCAAGGCCTATCCCACCTGGCACCCGGCGGTCGACTACAACAAGGAAACGGGCGCCTACTGCACGTTCGGCCATGAGCACGGCAGTGACCCGAAGGGCTCGGCCGTCTTCAATCTCGCCGGAAACCTCGCCTTTGGCTATGTCAGCGAAAACCACGAACCCAACGCACCCGCGTTGCAGCGCATCGAAGATCATGTCGGCTACAAGGTGATCGTCGCCAACGCTTTCCAGCTGTACAACGCGTCCAACCCGGCACAGACCAAGCGGTGCAGCCTGCTGACGTCGCTCCATGTCGGCACGCATTCGCCCGACGCCTTTGCCAACAGCGCCCATGAGGTGCAAACCGCCGGGCAATGCGAGGGGTTGGAGCCATTCGCGCTTCGCTACTTCACGCTGTTCGGCATTCCCGGCTCGTTCAAGGAACCCGAAGCGGAAGGTTGCGGCCTGGGCGTGTCCCCCGGGATCGCGCCGAGCCCCGCCAACCAGCCGGTCGGCGGCGTCCATCGCGCCATTCCGAGCGCGGCGTGCTTCCTGCGTGGCAGCACGGACGACCAGAAGCGCCTGGCCAGCAACCGGCTCATCGAATTCTGGCTGACGGGTCTGACCGGGGGATCATTCTATTACACGATCGGCAACCCGTCGCGCTTCTATGATCCCAGCCTTGTCAACCGCCTGGGGCGCATCGTCGACCTGTGCTATGATCCGACCCATCCCGTCGCGTCGTCGCAGCAATGCCAGGAGACCGTTGCGTCGTCGGCGTCGCGCATCGGCTTTGACGATCCGCGCTCGAGCTTCCGGGGATCGGTGCATGTCAACACGCACTTCTCGACGATGGCGTTCGCCAATTCGGCGAGCAGCACGATCTATACCAATGCCTGGGGCCAGAACATGTCGCTGACCCCCGATCCGTCGCGCGGGATCATCTTCCGCCAGACCGTCCCGACGGTCGGTTTCCACTACAAGGTGGACGGCCAGGCGAGCCGGGTGCCCAACGTCGATCATTCGGCGGGTGGCCGCAACGGCATCAGGTCGCCGAATTGACGGGGCGCGGAACGAGCGGCTGGCCCGGGGCCGCGCGTCCCGACTTATCCCGCCGGGCGGTGTTGACGGCAGCGGCCCTGATCGGGGCGCTGCCGGTCAGCCTGATCGCTGCATGCGGACAAACAGAGCAGGACGGCAGCGCGGGCGACGCCGGCACAGCGTCCGAACAACCGGCTGCGTTCAGCGCCCGGTTCCTCCTTCCGGGTGCGGGCGGGGTGCGGCTCGACTTCGAGAAGGCGGATCGTTTCAGCCTGTCCGCCGATGCCGGGCCAGGCAGCACGATCGTCGCGGACGGCGACATCTATCTCTATGTGGCGCCGTCGATTGCCTCCGCCGGGAGCGCGCGCCTGCTCCTGCTCGGTCGGCTTGCCCCCGATGCTGCGGGCGCGGACCGGACAAGCGCCAATCCCGCGCTCAAACCGGCGCGCCTGGACAATCACCGGGCCGAACAGTGGCAGGTGCGAGCCCCGCTTTTCGAAGCCGTGGGTCCCCCCCGCCCTGACGACGGGTCGGATCGCCGCTTGATTGTCGCCCGGCTTCCGGAGCTCGCGCGCGCGCAATATGCGGCGGGCGCGCGCCTGTCGGCCGGGATGAACATGAGCCTGTGCGGCGACGCGGTGGCGCGGCTGATCGCAACCTGGCCTGCCGGCATCGTCGGCAGGGGTCTTGCCGTGCTCGATGATTCTGCAGGGATCCACCTGGAAGGCCCCATCCGGCCGCTCGCCGCCGCGATCGCCCTGCCCCGCGACATTCCCGTCGAAGATTATCGCATCGGGCCCGCCTAAACAGACACGCGAGCCGGCGCGCTCGCCGATCCTGTGGAAGGCGCGCCCAATGACTGAACGGCCGGGACCCGTGTCCGCGTCCGGCATCAACCGCGATGATTTGGAAAATTGGTCGGGGAAAGAGGATTCGAACCTCCGGCCCCTGCCTCCCGAAGGCAGTGCTCTACCAGGCTGAGCTATTCCCCGACCGGGGCCGGCCCCTGGCGGGACCGGTCGTTGAGAGCGCGCGCTATAAGCGGGTGGCGCACGCCCCGCAAGGGGGGATGCGCCACCAATTGTTCAGCGCGCCCGCGGGGCCGCCTCGGACGCGTTTTCCGGCAGGCCACCGAGCTCGGTCACGAGCTTGGTATAGGCGTCGAGATAGGCGAGGACGATCACCTGGCCGATTTCGGTGTTCTGATAGCCGCCGCCGCCGGCCCCGAACACGCCGGCCCCGGTGAACAGCCCGCCGCCCGCGCCGAAGCTCAGGTCGCTCTTGCGGGCGTACCCCTCGACCAGCGCCTCTTCCTCGGTCGTCCGTGCATTGACGACCGACAGCGTGACATTGGCTTCGCGCTTGCGGATGTTGATGCCGCCGATCAGGCCGCCCGCCGCGCCGCCCAGCAACCCGCCGACCAGGCCACCCAGCGCATTGCCGCCCGAATTGCGATTCGACGACACGATGTCGGGTTGCAGGAAATAGTCCGCGGCGCGCACCTGGCCCTTGCCGAGGTTCGACCCGGCCTGAAGCTCGCCCTGATCGGCGAGCGCGCGTTCCATCGCCCGGTTCTGGAACGAGCGGCCGCGATTGACGAGCGTGAAGCAGCCCGATTGCTGGACGAAGACGCGCAGAATCGCCTCCGGGCTGCCCAGGCTCAGTTCGCGCCACCACTGATTGTCGGGCTCGACGATCGCGACGGCACCCAGCTTCTTGGTGCAGCGCGGGATCTGAGCGGTCGCACGCTCCTGATCGCGGCGGCCGGACGATGCGCCCTTGGTGGTGCCGTCCTTGTTGGTCTTGCCCGAAGACGACGTGGCGGTCTGTGCCTGCGCAGCGGTCGCCAGCACGGGCGACAGGGCGACCGACAGGGCGGCCGCGGTGGTGAACAAAGCGCGCATCTCGAAGAACTCCCCCTTCACTTCACGGGACGCCGCGCCGTCCGTTGCCGGCATGCGTCCCAACCGAATGTCCGTTCGGGCACCACAACCCCACGCGCCGTCAGCCGGACGCACGTCCATTATCAAAGCCGCCCGTCGCACGTAAGTACAAACCGCGTCGCCGTGGCCCGAAGGGAGGCATTTGGCTTTGCGCGGTTCGGTGCTATCGCGCCGCGATCATGGCCACCGACATTTCGCGCATCCGCAACTTTTCGATCATCGCCCATATCGACCACGGCAAGTCGACGCTCGCCGACCGCCTCATTCAACGCACCGGTGGCCTCACCGAGCGCGAGATGAGTGCGCAGGTGCTCGACAACATGGACATCGAGAAGGAACGCGGCATCACGATCAAGGCGCAGACCGTGCGCCTGGAATGGAAGGGGCATGTCCTCAACCTGATGGACACGCCCGGTCACGTCGACTTCGCCTATGAGGTCAGCCGCAGCCTGGCGGCGTGCGAAGGCGCGCTGCTGGTGGTCGACGCCGCGCAGGGCGTCGAGGCGCAGACGCTGGCGAATGTCTATCAGTCGATCGAGCATGACCACGAAATCGTGCCGGTCATCAACAAGATCGACCTGCCCGCCGCCGAACCCGAAAAGGTCAAGGCGGAGATCGAGGACATTATCGGCCTGGATGCCTCCAACGCGATCCTGGCCAGCGCCAAGTCGGGCATCGGCATCGACGAAATCCTGGACGCGATCGTCGACCGCATCCCGGCGCCGACGGGCGATCCGGACGCGCCGCTCAAGGCGATGCTCGTCGACAGCTGGTACGACCCCTATCTGGGCGTCGTCATCCTGGTCCGGGTGATGGCGGGCACGCTCAAGAAGGGCCAGCAGGTCAAGTTCATGCAGGCGGGCACCACCCACCTGATCGACCGGGTCGGCTGTTTCCGGCCCAAGATCGAGCAGCTGACCGACCTCGGTCCCGGCGAAATCGGCTTCATCACCGCGCAGATCAAGGAAGTCGCGCAGACGATGGTCGGCGACACGATCACCGACGCGAAAAAGCCCGCTGCCGAGGCGCTGCCGGGGTTCAAGGAAGTGCAGTCGGTGGTGTTCTGTGGCCTGTTCCCGGTCGATGCCAACGACTTCGAGAAATTGCGCGAGAGCATTTCCAAGCTGCGTCTCAATGACGCTAGTTTCACCTTCGAGATGGAGACGTCGGCCGCGCTGGGCTTCGGCTATCGCTGCGGCTTCCTGGGCCTGTTGCATCTGGAGATCATCCAGGAGCGGCTGACGCGCGAATACGACCTCGACCTGATCACTACCGCGCCCAGCGTCGTCTACAAGATCCAGCTGACCCATGGCGGCGGCGAGATCGAACTGCACAATCCCGCCGACATGCCCGATCCCAACAAGATCGAGGAGATCAGCGAACCGTGGATCAACGCGGTCATCTATGTCCCCGACGAATATCTCGGCAGCGTGCTCAAGCTGTGCCAGGACCGGCGCGGCATCCAGAAGAACCTGACCTATGTCGGCGGGCGCGCGCAGATGACCTACGAGTTGCCGCTCAACGAAGTGGTGTTCGATTTCTATGACCGGCTGAAGTCGATCAGCCGCGGCTATGCGTCGTTCGACTATGAACAGATCGGCCATCGGCCCGGCGATCTGGTCAAGATGAACATCCTGGTCAACAACGAGCCCGTCGACGCGCTCAGCATGATCGTGCACCGCGACGCAGCGGAAGCGCGCGGCCGCCACATGTGCGAGCGGCTGAAGGACCTGATCCCCCGCCACCTGTTCAAGATCCCGATCCAGGCCGCGATCGGCGGCAAGGTGATCGCGCGCGAGACGATCGCGGCGCTGCGCAAAGATGTGACCGCCAAATGCTATGGCGGCGACGCGACGCGCAAACGCAAGCTTCTGGAAAAGCAGAAGGAAGGCAAGAAGCGGATGCGCGAATATGGCTCCGTGCAGATCCCGCAGGAAGCCTTCATCGCTGCGCTGCGCATGGGGGACGACAAGTAACCTGACGGTCGCCAAGCCGGCGAAAACGGGCATCTTAGGCGTTCCGCACTACGGCACGAGGCCCCAGCCTGCGCCGGGGCGACGAACCCGATTTGACCGTCATGCCAGCGAAGGCTGGCATCACACGCCGACCGACCGTCCTAAATCTTCCCCGCCAGCATCAGCGCCATTGCGGAGAAGTCGCGGCCGCCCTGCCCGGAATCGACCAACTGCTGATAGAGCTCGGCGGCGCGCGCGCCCATCGGCGTATCGGCACCCGATGACGCGGCCGCCTCCATCGCAAGCCGCAAATCCTTCAGCATCAGCGCGGCGGCGAATCCGCCCTGATAGTCGCGATCAGCCGGCGTTTCCGGCCCGACGCCCGGCATCGGGCAATAGCTCGTCATCGACCAGCTCTGGCCCGACGAGACCGAGCTGATGTCGTAGAAGCGCTGGAGATCGAGGCCGAGCTTTTCCGCCAGCCCGAAAGCCTCGCAGGTCGCGACCATCGTCGCGCCGAGCAGCATGTTGTTGCAGATCTTTGCCGCCTGCCCCGCACCATTGCCGCCGGCGTGGATCACCGCCTTGCCCATGTCGGCCAGGATCGGCTCGGCACGCGCAAAGGCTTCGTCGAGGCCGCCGACCATGAAGGTGAGCGTGCCGGCCTGCGCCGCCGCGATGCCGCCGGACACGGGCGCGTCGACCGCGGTCAACCCCTTGCCCGCCGCCGCCTCGGCGACCCGGCGCGCGGTATCGACGTCGATCGTCGAACAATCGATCAGCAGCGCGCCGGTATCGGCCGCGCCGAAGACATGAACGCGATAGACCTGTTCGACATGGCGGCCGGCGGGCAGCATGGTGACGACCACCTCGGCGTCCGCACACGCTGCATCGGCACTGTCGGCGGGCAGGCAGCCCGCGTCCTTCGCGCGCGCGAGTGCGTCGGCGGAGAGGTCGAAGGCGCGGACGTCATGCCCCGCCTTGGCCAGGTTCGCGGCCATGCCGCCGCCCATGTTGCCCAGCCCGATGAACGCGATACGTGCCATCAGTCATTCCTCTCACGGGTTTTCCGTCGCAGCCATCCAGCAAACGCGCCCAGCGCCGCAGGAACGGCAGTTACCGTATAGACGATGCCGGCAAATGCCCAATCCATGCTGTGTGGCACCTCCCCGGGCAGCAACAGGCCAACTAGCCCACCGGGCACACCGCCCAGCGCCGCGATCAGCAGCGGATGGACCCTGGTCCATCGCGCAAGGCACGCCGCGATCACCGCAATCGCGATCAGCAGTCCGGCAACGGCACCCAACTGCTCAACGCCCCGTCCAATTCCCCGGCCGCTTCTCGACGAACGCGGTCATGCCTTCCTTCTGGTCCTCGGTGCCGAACAGCCCGAAGAACAGCCGGCGCTCGAACGCGACACCCTGGGCCAGCCCGGTCTCGAACGCAGCATTGACCATTTCCTTGTTCGCCTTGGCCGCCAGCGGCGGCATCGCGGCAATGGTGGCGGCGGTCTTCACCGCCTCAGCGACCAGATCGTCGGCAGCGATCACGCGGCTCACCAGTCCGGCGCGTTCGGCTTCGGCGGCGTCCATCATCCGGCCGGTCAGGCACATTTCCATCGCCTTTGCCTTGCCGACCGCACGCGCCAGGCGCTGCGACCCGCCCATGCCGGGCGAGACGCCCAGCTTGATCTCGGGCTGGCCGAACTTCGCGGTGTCGGCGGCCAGGATGAAGTCGCACATCATCGCCACCTCGCACCCGCCGCCCAGCGCATAGCCCGCGACCGCGGCGATGATCGGCTTGCGCGTGCGGGTGAACTGGTCCCAGCCCGCGAAAAAGTCATGGCCGTACATGTCGGCGAAGCCCCGGGTCTGCATCTCCTTGATGTCCGCGCCCGCGGCGAACGCCTTGGCCGAACCGGTCAGCACCGCGCAGCCGAGCGCCGGGTCGGCATCGAAGGCCCGCATGACGTCGAGCAGCTCTGCCAGCACCTGGCTGTTGAGCGCGTTCAGCGCCTGGGGCCGGTTGAGCGTGACCAGCAGCACGCCGGGGGCGGGCGTTTCGGTCAGAAGGGTTTCGTAAGGCATTCAAATCTCCGCACAATGCAGCTTCACAATAGCCGTTCGGTTCGAGCGAAGTCGAGAAACGCGAGCCGGGCCGAACCGAAGGACGTTTCTCGACTTCGCTCGAAACGAACGGAAGGCAGGGTGCTCTTCGCGCTCAACCCGGCGCCCATTCCTCATGGTCGGGCAGCGGCGCGAAGATCTGGTCGATCAGGTGGTCACTGACCTCGTCGGCACTTGCCGGCTGCCAGCGCGGCGCATTGTCCTTGTCGACAATCACCGCGCGCACCCCTTCGATAAAGTCGTGGCGCTGGCACACGCGGGTCGCGACCGCATATTCCTGGCGCATCTCGTCTTCGAACGTCGGCATGGTCGCGCCGTCGAGCAGCAGCTTGAGCGAGACCTTCATCGTCTGTGGCGATTTGGTCCGCAGCGTCGCCAGCGTCTCTCCCGCGAAGTCGCTCGGGTCGCTCTCAAGCGCGGCGAGCACCTCCTCCAGTCGGTCGCTCGCAAAGAGCCGGTCGATCGCGCTCGCATGCGTAAAGATGCGCGCATGGGCGGGCGGTACCGAAAACTCGTCGAGGATCGCGGCGATCGACTGCGGATCGCGCACGATCTGGCGCTTTACCTCCTCCAGGATATCGCCCGACAGATAATGGGTGGCCAGGCCCAGCGCGAGGCATTCGGAGCCGTCCACGCGCGCGCCGGTCAGCGCCAGATACTGGCCGATCCGCTTGGGCAGGCGCGACAAATACCAGCCGCCGCCGACATCGGGGAACAGGCCGATGCCGGTTTCCGGCATGGCGAGCCGGGTATTGTCGGTCGCGACCTTGAACCGCGCGGGCTGCGAAATGCCGACGCCGCCGCCCATGGTGATGCCGTCCATGAACGCCACAACCGGCTTGGCATAGGTGAACAGCCGGTGGTTCATGCGATATTCTTCATGGAAGAACGCGCGCGCCGCCACGCCGTCGCCCGCGCCCGACGCGGCGATCATCCGAATGTCGCCACCGGCGCAGAAACCGCGGCCCTCGGCATGATCGATCATCACGGCCTCGACCGACGCGTCGTCCTGCCACGCCACCAGCGCCTCGTTGACCGCGGCGCACATCTCGGTCGTCAATGCATGGATGGCTTTGGGCCGGTTCAGCCGGATACGCCCGACCTTGCCGTCGATCTGGGTGAGCACGTCTTCAGTCATGGCGCACCTTGTCTGTTCGGCTGGATCAGGTCCCACCGATTGCCGAATTTGTCGGCGAGCACGACGACGCGACCATATGCCTCGTGCCGCTCGGGTTCGAGGATGGCGACCCCGTTGGACCGCAGCCGCTCGACATCCGAATCAAGGTCCCCGCTTTCGAGGAAAAAGGCGACGCGGCCTGCGGCCTGACGCCCGATCACCGCCCGCTCGGCATCATCGCTGGCTTCGGCAAGCCTGACGCGCATCCCGCCGGGCGTGCTGATTTCGACCCAGCGATGCCCGGAGACGTGCATCCCGTCCTCGGCGAGCGAGAAACCCCACTGCCCGGTATAGTGCGCGATCGCGTCACGCATTTCCGGCACGATCACGGTCACCATGAACAATGCGGGGCCGATCACTGGCGCAACAGGTCGCGGCCGACGATCATGCGCATCACCTGGTTGGTGCCCTCCAGGATCGAATGGACGCGCAGGTCGCGCCAGAAGCGTTCGATCGGATAGTCCATGAGGTAGCCATAGCCGCCATGCAGCTGGAGCGCGTCGTTGACCACCTTCGATCCCGTGTCGGTCGCCAGCCGCTTCGCCATCGCGGCAAAGCGCGTCTTGTCGGGCGCGTTGGCGGTCACCTTCGCGGCCGCGACATAGAGCAGCGCGCGCGCCGCCTCCAGCTCGGTCGCCATGTCGGCCAGCATGAACTGGGTGTTCTGAAAGTCTGCGATCGCCTGGCCGAACTGCTTCCTGTCCTTCACATAGCCGATCGCTTCATCGAGGCAGCGCTGCGCGCCGCCCAGCGAGCAGGCGCCGATGTTGAGCCGCCCGCCGTCGAGCCCCATCATCGCGATGCGAAACCCCTCGCCCTCACCGCCCACGAGATTCCCTACGGGCACGCGGACCTCCTCCAGGATCACCTGGGCGGTGGGCTGCGAATGCCAGCCGAGCTTGCGCTCATTCGCGCCGAAGCTGACACCCGGCATGTCCTTTTCGATCGCCAGGCAACTGATGCCCTTCGGCCCGTCCTCGCCGGTGCGGCACATGACGAGGTAGAGCTCGTTCTCGCCGCCGCCGGAGATGAACTGCTTGGTGCCGGTAACCACGAAATGGTCGCCGTCGCGCACCGCCTTTGTCTTCAGCGCGGCGGCGTCGGAGCCCGATGACGGCTCGGTCAGGCAATAGCTGGCGATCCATTCCATGCCGACCAGCTTGGGCAGGTATCGCGCCTTGAGGGTCGCGCTGCCGAAGCGGTCGATCATCCACGCGGCCATGTTGTGGATCGAGATGAACGCGCTGGTCGACGGGCAGCCATAGGCCATCGCCTCCATGATCAGCGCCGCCTCCAGCCGGCCCAGCCCGATGCCGCCCGATTCCTCTGACACATAGATTGCGGCAAAGCCTAGCTCTGCCGCCGCGCGGATCGTGTCGCGGGGGAAAATGTGCTTCTCGTCCCACTCGGCGGCGAACGGCGTGATGGTATCCGCGGTGAAGCGACGCGCGAGCTCCTGGATCTCGCGCTGGTCGTCGGTCAGATCAAACTGAGTCATGCCCATCCCTATTTCGCTGTTCGCGCGCGGAGCCAAGCCCGCGCCTCGTCCATGTCCAGAAAGACGCGGACATTGTCGCGCTTCATCACCCGTTCGGCCTGGAGCTTGTTGAGCGCGGAGCCGACGACGATCGCGGTCGGCCATGGCTCGCGCCCGGGGCCAGCCACCCGGATTCGGGCCAGCACCGCACCGACTTCCTCCGACTGGACAGGGAACCCGCGCGAATCGCTCAGTGTCCCGGTACATTTTTCGGCCAGGCGCAGGTCGCGGCCCGCATCCTGCAGCGCGGCTTCGAACGCCAGCGCGATGGGCAGCGTCCAGAATCCGCTCAGACGGAGGAACAGGATCGGGTCCCGCGGATCGAATCGAATGTCGAAATGCTCGGCATTGTTCATGGCGCGGCCTCGTGCAGCACACGCTGACGGAACAGCCTGGCACCGATTTCAGGATCGTCGCGGTCGTACCAGCGGGGTTCGGGAAGCCCCTTTTCCCACGCCAGCATCTCGGTACGCGTCCCGTTGGCGGACGGCGTGTCGGGCGCGAGGCGAGCGATCGGATCGGCAAAGGCGGCGTCGGCGGTGACGATTGTCCAGCCCTTTGCGCGCAACGCCCTGACAAGATCGGGCAGCCAGAGCGCCGCAAGGTCGGTTTCGTGCATCAGCATGACGTGCGCGGGGGAGCGGCCGAGGGTCTGGCGAGCGAGACCGTCATAATATTCCGCCGCGCCGACCAGGGTCTCGACATAGAGGTCGCGTAGCGCGGCGCGGTCGATCCGCTTGCCGGCTGCCTTGGCCTGCACCGCCAGCATCTCGAAATTCCAGTCCGAGCCATCGGTGGTGACATAGGCATTGAGCAGGCCGCGCGCCGCCAGGCCCGCACGCACCGCGTCCCGCTTCGCCTTGTCCTTGCCGCCTTCGTCCAGATAGGGAAAGCGGAACCAGGGACGATAGCCGGGTCGCCCCTTCAGCCACGCCTGCGAACGGTCGATGCCGGTGAGATACGCGTCCGCGCGCGTCGCACGCAGCGCCGGATGCGCAAAGCTGTGGTCCGCGATGACATGGCCTGCGGCAACATAGGCGGCGATGTGGCGCTCGCCGTTGCCGCGATCGGGCTTGCCGACATTGCCCGGGATGACGAAAAACGCCGCCTGCCGCACGCCCGCCGCCTTGAGCGCGGCGATCAGACGCCTGGTTCGCTGGTCGGGGGTCAGGAAGGCGCCGGGCGGGCGCGGCACATCGTCAAAGGTCAGCGCGATACGTTTGTCCTGCGCCTGCACAGGCGCACCGCACGCGAAAAGCGCGATCAGCAGCAGGATGACCCGGCGCACGATCATCCCATCGTCGGGATCACGAACGCGTTGCTGCCGTCGGGCGCGCCGTCGGGCCAGCGTTGCGTCACCGTCTTCACCTTGGTCCAGAAGCGGACACCCTCCATCCCGTGCTGGTTGGTGTCGCCGAACGCGCTGCGCTTCCACCCGCCGAACGTATGATAGGCGACCGGCACCGGGATCGGCACGTTGATGCCGACCATGCCGACATTCACCCGAGCGGCGAATTCGCGTGCAGCATGGCCGTTGCGGGTGAAGATCGCGACGCCGTTGCCATATTGGTGGGCGCTGGGCAGCCGCACCGCTTCCTCGAAATCGGCCGCCCGGACGATCTGGAGCACGGGACCGAAGATTTCCTCGCGATAGCTCGCCATGTCCGGGGTCACCCGGTCGAACAGGCTGGGACCGATGAAGAAGCCCTGCTCGTGCCCCTGCAGCGTGAAGCCGCGGCCGTCGATCACCAGCTCCGCGCCCTCGTCGAAGCCGGTCTGGATCCAGTCCTCGACGCGTTTTTTGTGCGCAGCATTTACCACCGGGCCGTAATGCGCCTCCGCATCGGTCGACACGCCCACCCGCAGCGCATGAATTGCCGGAATCAGCTTTTCGCGGAGCCGGTCGGCCGTCTGCGCGCCCACCGGCACTACCACCGGCAGCGCCATGCAGCGTTCGCCCGCGCTGCCGAATGCCGCACCGGCGAGATCGGCGACGACCTGGTCAAGGTCGGCATCGGGCATGACGATGCCGTGGTTCTTCGCGCCACCCATCGCCTGCACGCGTTTGCCCGCTGCGACGCCGCGCCGATACACATAATGCGCGATGTCCGACGATCCCACGAAGCTGACCGCGCCGATCGCCGGGTGGTCGAGAATCGCGTCGACCATCTCCTTGTCGCCATGCACGACCTGAAGCACGCCCTCGGGCAGCCCGGCCTCGCGCATGAGTTCGGCGAGGCGCACCGGCACGCTGGGGTCGCGTTCCGACGGCTTGAGGATGAAGGCGTTGCCGCACGCGATCGCGACACCGAACATCCACATCGGGATCATCGCCGGAAAATTGAACGGGGTGATGCCGGCACCGATGCCCAGCGGCTGGCGCATCGAATAGACGTCGATGCCCGGCCCGGCACCCTGGGTATATTCGCCCTTCAGAACGTGGGGGATGCCGCAGGCGAATTCGATGACCTCCAGCCCACGCTGGATGTCGCCCCTCGCATCCGCGATCACCTTGCCATGTTCGGAGGACAGCATGTGGGCGAGCGCGTCCATGTTCGCCTCGACCAGTTCCTTGAAGCGGAACATGACGCGCGCCCGGCGCTGCGGGTTGGTCGCCGCCCAGCCGGGCTGCGCCGCCTGTGCGGCGGCGACCGCGGCGTCGAGCACCGCCTGATCGCCCAGCACGACATGCGCCTGCACCGCGCCCGAATTTGGGTCGAATACCTCGCCACGGCGAGTCGCCGCGCCGCCGGGCTGGCTGACGACGAAATGGTCGATCACATGCATCAAACTCTCCAGCGGGCTTTCGCGTTCGGCCGTTACGGCTCTTAGCTCGGGCTTTTGCCCAGCGGGGGCGGCATTACAAGCCTTGCGCGCTCACAACTTCCGCAAAATCGCGGCAAATTGCTCCACATCGCGTGCGGTCTGGTACAGGCCAAAGCCGATCCGCAGCACGTCGCCGCGCACGTCGGTGATGACGCCATCTGCCAGCAGCGCCGCCTGCCAGCGTGGCGCGTCGGGATGGCGCAGCGCCATGAAGCGTTCCGTCCCGGTCCCGGGCGGGTTGAGCCATTCGGCCTCGCCGAACGCGGTCGCGGGCAACCCGCCACGAAGCTGATCGCGCAGCATCGTTGCATGCGCGGTGATCGCGCGCGTATCCAGCCCCTCATCCGCCAGCATGTCGCGCACCGCGACGAAGCGGTATAGACCCGACGGATCGAAGGTCGCCCCCATGAACCGCCGCGCGTCGGGGGCAAAGCCGATCCGGCCCGGCGGTGCGGCCAGATCCTCGAACTCGGCATACCAGCCGGTGATCCCCGGGCGCGGCACGTGGCCCGGCGGCGCATGCATGATCGCCACACCCTCCCCTGCCATCGCATATTTATAGCCACCGGCGAGGTAGAAGACCCTGTCGGCAAGGGGGGCCAGGTCGGTTTCGACCGCCATGAAGCCGTGATAGCCGTCGACGACCACCCATGGCCCATCGGGCCGCGCCAGCGCCGCCACCGGCGCAAGATCGCCGGCCAGCCGGCCAGTGCCGAACATCACCTGGCTGACCAGAATGATGTCAGGCGCGAAAGCGCCGGTACGCGCGACGATCCCGTCCGTCCCTTCACCCGCGGGCACGCGCGCCACGATCGCCTCCCCCGATTCCTCCCAGCGCAATGCCTGGCGGCGAAAGCTGTGGAACTCGCCGTCGCTGGTCAGGATGCGCACCGGACGATGGGGGACGCTCAGGATCAGGCGGACGAGGAAATCGTGCGTGTTGCCCGCGAACACGACGGTCGCGGGGTCGGGCAGATTGAGCTCGGCCGCGACGTGCGCCTGTGCCGCCGGCCACAGTTCGTCCAGCACGCGGTCCCATTTGCGATCGGCGAGCCGCGCAGCATCGGTCCAGGCGGCGAGCTGGCCGACATAGCTCGCGTCGGGCCATAGATGGTGGCTGTGCGCGGCGAAGTGCAGCCGTTCGGGATCGGCGGCGATCGCGCGCTGGAACAGATGCTTGTAACTGGCGGTCACAACAGTGTCCGCAGCGACCAGAGTTCGGGAAAGGCACGCTTGCGCAGCGTCGATTCGAGATAGGGGACGCCGGCGGTCCCGCCGGTACCGCGCTTGCCACCGATGATGCGGCTGACCGTCAGGACATGCTTGTGCCGCCACGCCGCCAGCGCATCATCCAGGTCGACCAGCTTTTCCGCGAGCTGATAAAGCCCCCACCAGCGTTCGGTCTCGCGATACACCTGCGCCCACGCCGCCTCGACCTGGGGATCGGGGACATAGGGCTGCGTCCAGTCGCGCGCCAGCGCGGTGTCGGGAAGCGCAAACCCGGCGCGGGCGAGCGCGGCGTTCGCCTCGTCCCACACGCTCGGCCGGGCAGCGGCGGCGGCGGTCAGCGGCCCGTGGCGCGCGCCCTCGCGGATCCCCAGCATCACTTCGACGGCGCGGAACTGGTCGGACTGGAAGCCCGAGCTGGTGCCCAGCACATGGCGAAAGCGCGTGTAATCGGACGGGGTCATGGTCGCCAGCACATCCCAGGACAGCGTCATCACCGACTGGATGCGCGAGACCCGCGCCAGGCTCTTATAGGCTTCGACCAGCCGATCCCCGCGGATCAGGTCGAGCGTCAGCGTCAGCTCCGCGATCGCCTGCTTCAGCCACAGTTCCTTGGTCTGATGGATGATGATGAACAGCAGCTCGTCATGACGATCGGAAATCGCATGCTGCGCGGTCAGGATCTGGTCGAGCGCAAGATAGCGATCATAGGTCATCGGGGGTTCGGTCATCCGGCGTCGCGCTCCGATCGCGGCGCAGCGGCGGGGACCGCCGCGTTGCGCCAGCGCGCGACGGGAACGACCTCATCGCCATCGGCACCCCGCCGCCGCTGGATCAGCGTCGCCAGCTGCTGGCGGGTGTCGCCGATCGTCGCCCGCGTCCATACCCAGAATGTGTCGGAGGAAAAGCGCGTGCCGGCGGGCGGCGAGAGCTGGGCATCGGCGAAATCGCTCAGCACCAGCTGGCCGTTGCGTGCACGGATCGCCAGCAGCCGTTCGGCCGCCGCATTGTCGGGAAACAGATAGCGCAGCATTTCCGGCGTGGCGGCATTCAGGTTGATCGCCGTGTCGCCCGGCAGGGCGGTCACCAGCCGCTCCAGCCGTGCCGCGACATCCGGGGCCACCCCCGCCAGCCGCAGCGGGCGCAGATCGCTGACCGGGCCATATTGGCGGACAAACCCGATCGCCTGGATGATCTCGTCGCGCGACAGGCCGGCATAGGTGCCGATATTCTCGAACATCGTCACCGCACCCGCATCGCCGCTCAGCACATTGTTGATGTTGAACCGGTCCTGCGCGTCGGCGATGGCAAGCTCGAAACTGCCGCCGTCGATCTCGACGCGCTGCTGCGCGACGGCACCCCAGGGTTCGCCGCGATAATCGACGTCGGCGGCGTCCGCCATGTCACGGCGCAGCGCGGCGAGCGCCGACAATTCGCCGCCGCGCGCGATCGCCGCCGCGCGCGCCGCTTCGCGCCCGCGCAGCCCCTGATCCAGTGCAAGCTCCTCGCGGTTGATCATCAACAGCACCAGCCCCGCCGCGATGGCGACGAACAGCAGGACGTTGACCAGGATCATGCCCTGCTCGCCGGGCGGGCGGCTCCCATGCGTCATTGTTCGCCCCCGACGCGTGGTCGCGCCGGCAGCGCGACGATCCGGCGCAGCAGGCCCTGTGGCCCGCTGCCCGGGGCAAGCGTCACCTCCATCTCGATCGCGCGCGGCCAGCGTTCGGCACTGTCGGGATCGGGTGGCCATGCCGTGCGCCAATCCTGATCGAGATAACGCCACCGCGCCGCGGCGATCCCGGGAAGCACCAATTGCGGCCGGCCGGCGACCACGCGGAACAGCCCGCCGGCCGCGCTTTGATAGCGAATGGGCAATGGCGGCCCACCCTGACCGGGTGCGACGCGCATGAACGAAACCGCCGCGGCATCGCCGGCAATCGGGCCGTTGGTCACCTGATCCAGGTCGCTCGCCACGGCGAACATCGCGCGATTGACCTGCGCCATGCGATCGAGCCGCGCTTCGGTGCGGCGCTGGACGCCCAGGATGCCGTCGACCATGGCGATGCCCGCCACCGCGATCAGCGCGAACAGGCCAAGCGAGATGACCAGCTCGATCAGCGTAAAGCCGGCGCTGGCATGTTCGGGAAGCTTATGCGTGGTCGGACGCTCGCTCATGTGCCCTGCGCGACGGCGACCTTTTCATACACGCCGTTGGTGGCGGCCAGGATCGCGAACTGGCGCGCGCAGCTGCCGTCGGTGCGAAAGCGGACCGGCCCCGTCACGCATTCGAAGCCGCGCGGATTGAGCAGCCCGTCCCGGCTGAGCAGGTCCTGGGCGCGCAACCCGCTGACGATCGTCGCCGCGTCATAGGCGAGCGCCGCGATCGCGCCCGGGCTGCCGCCGTGACGCGCCTCGAACCGGCTGGCAAAGCTGTCGAAACGATCGGGATCGGGGCTGGCCATCCACGCCCCCTCGAGCGCAGCGATCGCCGCCGGCTGATAATCCAGCGCCTGCACGGTCACCAGTAACTGGACGCCGGTGCTGCGCAGGTTGCGCGCCGCCGCCAGCGCGGCTTCGCCGCCGCCGGGCACCAGGACCGCATCGGGCGCGTCGCCGAGGTTAGGCGCGGGCTGGCCGGCAATCACATCGGCCGCTCGGACCGTCATGCCGAGTTCGGCCTGCACCGAGATGGCGGCGGCCGCTGATGCCGCAGACCACGCCCCGCCATCGCCCAGAACCAGCACGTCGCGCACGCCGCGCGAGCGCGCGTAACGCAGCATCGCGGTCGTTGCCTGGCTGGCAGTGATCCCGAACACATGCGCGCCCGGCGCCTGCACCGCCCGATCGTTGGTAAAGGCGAGCACGGGCACGCGCCCGCCCGCCGCCGTGGCGACCGCGCCCGCCTCCTCCGACAGCAGCGGACCCAGGATCATCGCGCATTTGCGGCGCAGCGCCGCCTGTGCCGCCTGCGCCGCGCCGGCCGCGTTGCCGCCGGTGTCGAACTGGACAAGCGCGCCGGGCGCATTTTCGACGAGCGAGGCCGCCTGCGCCATGCTAAGGCCCAGCGCCGCGCGCGGACCGGTGAGCGGCAGCAGCAGCGCGACCGGCCGCTTGTCGGGCTTCGGCTTGGCGGCGGGTGCAGTCGCGGCGTGCGCGAGCAAGGGAGTGGACGACAGTGCAGCCGACGACAGCACCAGGCCGGTTTGCAGCAGCTTCAGCGTTTCACGACGGTTCATCACCGGCTCCGGAGTCGGCAAATTTCGAGGGTCGGCGGCGTCTTATCCTGTTCGCCGGGATCGGCATAGCCTCGTATCTGCTCGCGATGGTCGTGACCATGCCCGCCAGCATCATCATCCGCAACAAACCCTGGCGCACGGGCGTGTCGGGCACGGTATGGCACGGGGAGGTCGGCGTCGCGGGCGGAAGCACGCTGCGCTGGGACTTCGCACCACTGCGCTCGCTGACCAGTCTCGGGCTCGCCGCGGACTGGCGCGCGACGGGCGTGAACACCGATCTCGGCGGGCGCATCCTCGTCCGGCCCGGCCGTTGGGTGCTCGATGCGGTCAGCGGCTCGGCGGACGCCCGGCTGATCGAGGCCGCGTGGCCCGACCTGGGCTTCACCTGCGATCTGACCATGCAGGTCGAGATGAAGAAGCTGGTGCTCGGCAGCGGCGGCGGTCAACGCGCGGAAGGGACGATCGTTACCGATCCCGGCGCCTGCACCCTCGCGCGCGGGGGCACGACGAGCCCGGTCGAGGCGCTGCGCCTGACCGCCGAGCCGATCGGCAATGAAAGCCGTATCCGCCTGACCCCACAGACGCAGCGGCTGAAGACGCTCGTTGATGCGTCGCTCGGCGAGGACGGCACGCTGTCGGTCAGGATGACGCCCGACGGTGCGGCCGCGCTGCCCTTTACCGGCATTCCGGCGGGCGTAAGCATCCGGGGATCGCTTTAGGCCGATCGGCCCGACAGGGTCACTGGTTCGGGCAGGTGTGCCCGCCCCTAAATCTGCACCAGATTGTTGAGGTTGATGATCGGCAGCAGGATGGCGAGGACCATCAGCAGCACCAGCCCGCCCATCACCAGCAGCACCAGCGGCTCGACCAGCGCGACCAGGGTCGAGACCAGCGCGTCCAGCTCGCGCTGCAGTTCGTTCGACGCACGGCCGAGCGCCGGGGCGAGACGGCCGCTCGATTCGCCCGAGGCGACGATCGCCACCAGCATCGTCGGGAACACGCCCGCCTCGGTCATCGCCCCGCGCAGGCTGACCCCCTCGCGCACGCGCGCGGCGACACCCAGCGCCTTCTCGCGCACCCACAAATTGGGCGTGACGGCAGCAGCCGCCTGCAGCGCCTCCACCAGCGGCACCGCGCTTTCCACCAGCGTGGCGAGCGAGCCCGCGAAACGCGCAGCGTTGAACTGGCGACTGAAGCGCGCGAACGGCCGATGCGCGTTGAACCAGCGATGGACGCGCAGCCGGTTCTCCGGCCGCCGGTTCCAGCGCCCGAACAGCATGAAACCAGCCAGCGCCGCGATCACGACGATCAGTCCGTAATTCTGGATGAAGGCGCTCATCGCGATCAGTGCGCGGGTGAGGAAGGGCAAGTCGGCCCCGCGCGAGACAAAGACGCGGACGATGTCGGGCACGACATAGACCATCAGCAACACCATCATGCCGAAGCTGACCGCCGCGAGCAGCGCGGGGTAAAGCAAGGCGAGCTGCAGCTTCTGGCCATTGGCGTGGCGGGTTTCCACGAACTCGGCCAGGTGGTTGAGGACGTGGGTGAGCTTGCCCGACTGCTCGCCCGCCGCGACCGAGGCGCGGTAGAAATCGGGAAAGGCGCGCGGATACTGGCCGAGCGCGGCAGCGAAGCTGCGGCCGTCGAGGATCGCGCCGCGCACATTGAGCAGCAGCGAATTGATCGCCGGCACTTCGGACTGGGTGGCGACCAGCCGGAGCGATTCCTCGATCGGGATGTCGGAGCCGACCAATGTCGCGATCTGGCGCGTGATCGTCGCCAGCTGGCGCGCGTTCGGCCCGCGCCGCCCGAAGCCCGGCAGCCGGATCGCGCCGGCTGCAGGCCCGCGATCATTGGCGGGTTCGACCCGCAGCGGCAGCAGCGCCTGTTCACGCAGCAGCGCGCGCGCCGCGGCGGGCGACGAAGCTTCGATGATGCCTTTCTTTTCCGCACCGCTCCGGTCGGCGGCACGCCAGGCATAGGCAGTCATGGGCCGCAATCCTCACCCGATGTCGACGCGCGCTTTAAGCACAGCCGCATGACGGGCGACAGCCCCGCCGACGGATAGTCGAAGCGACTATTTGCGATCGCGCGGCGGCGGACCAGTGTCGCGGCGACCTTGACCGTGCCGACGGAGGACATTGACGATGACCGCGATCAACAGCGTTTCCCCCGCGATTGCCGACCGCCCTTCGCTGCCGGCGGATCCGCTCCCGCTCGATCGACTGGGCCGCGTCGATACCGATGCGATCGGTCGCGAGATCACGGCGCTGGCAGCGCAGGACCCGGCCGCTGCGCTCGCCCGCTTCAATCAGGCGACGCCTGCCCTCACCCCGGTGCAAACCGGGGAGCTGATGCGCGAAACGATGATCGCCGACATCCCCCTGCCGTCGGTTCCCGAAATCCCCGGCATCCCGACGCTGCCGAGACTGCCCGGCCTGCCGCGCCTGCCCAGCGCCGCGGAGCTCGCGCGCATGGGAACCGACCAGCTGGAGCGATTGGCGGATGCGGTCAGCGAACGACTCGCCGCACTTCCGCACGGTGCCGCCGACGCGCTTGCCGATTCGATGCGGGGCGACCGGGCCCGCCCGCTCACGCCGGACGAGCGTAGCGCCGTTCGCGCCGCCTATGGCAACCGGGTCGACCTCGATAATGTGCGCATCGTCAATGGTGCGGGCTACTCCCCGGCCGCGCATGCGGCGTTCCGAATCGGCGGCAATCCGGCGATCACGATCGGCGACACGATTTACCTGGCACCGAGGTCCTATTCGTCCGACCTTGGTCAGCCCGGCGCGGAGCGTGAACTGCTGCTTCACGAATTCGCCCATGTCGTACAGTATGAAGAGATGGGCTATGGTTCGTTCGGGGCGAAATATGCCAGCGACCTCGCCGCGCACGGGGGCGACCGCAACGCCGTCTACCGGTATGACGAGCGCCAGACGACCTTTGCGCAGGAGACGATCGAGGGTCAGGCCGAAATGGTCGGCGATTATGCCCGCGTGCGCGAATCCACCCGGCCGGAGGATCAGGCGAAAATCCGCGATCTTGAGCGGCGTCTGGAGGGCACGGGCATCTATGGCCTTTGAGCGTCGGCGAGGCGCCGTCGTCGCCGCGGCCGCGCTGATTGCGCTCGCGGGCTGCCAGCAGGGCGTGGAGATCGACGTCGATCAGCGCGGCGGCGAGGTTCGGCTCAACATCCGGCGCGCATCCGGCGACGACCCGCCTTGCATCGACAGCGTCAGCGTCTATCCCGCCGCCCCCGCCGACGCATTGCCGGTGTGGGACATCAGCCAGGATTCGCGCAGCACCGCCTGCGTGAACGTCTTTGTCTACGGCATGCCCCCCGCCGGCTTCGGCAGCGACGGGGCAGCTCCACTGCGCCCGGGCGCGCGATATCGGGTGAGGGTCGCCGGGACGGGCCTGTCCGGCGCGGTCGAGTTCGACTATCGCCCCGACCCGCGCTGATCCTCGGCGATCCGGCGGACAGGGGCGTCAGGCGTCCTCGCGCACGACGCGGGCAACTTCCTCGACCGTGGTCAGCCCGGCGCGCACCTTGGCGACGCCATCGTCGATCAGGCCGGGATTGCCGCCGGCGCGCGCCGCGCGCTCCAGCTCCGCCTCGCTCGCACCGTCATGGATCATCGCCTGGAATGCGTCCTCTACTGCGACGACCTCATAGACACCGGCGCGACCGCGATAGCCGTCGCCATGGCATGCATCGCATCCCACCG
The DNA here is from genome assembly GCF_022496715.1 of Sphingomonas sp. SFZ2018-12. Lineage (NCBI taxonomy): Bacteria > Pseudomonadati > Pseudomonadota > Alphaproteobacteria > Sphingomonadales > Sphingomonadaceae > Sphingomonas > Sphingomonas sp. SFZ2018-12. Next base: position 655,433 of record NZ_WTFM01000001.1, on the reverse strand, counting down.
CGCGCCACACCGGCTCGCCGACGCGCAAACCCCCGCCGAGCAGCGCGACATCGCCCTCGCCCGCCGCATCCTGCCGCCGGCAATCGGTGCACAGCTTGCGCACGAGCCGCTGGGCGACCAGCCCGACCACCATCGGCGCGAGCAGATATCGTTCGACCCCCATGTCGATCAGCCGCGTGACCGATCCGACCGCCGAATTGGTGTGCAGCGTCGACAGCACGAAGTGCCCGGTCATCGCCGACCGCACCGCGACCTGCGCGGTTTCCTGGTCGCGGATTTCGCCGACCATGATGACGTCCGGATCCTGGCGCAGGATCGCGCGCAGGCCGCGGGCGAAGGTCATGTCGGTGCGCGGATTGACCTGGGTCTGCGCGATGCCGGGCAGCTCGTATTCGATCGGGTCCTCGACCGTCATCACGTTGCGCTTGCGGTCGTTGAGCCGGGTGAGCGCCGTATAGAGCGTCGTCGTCTTGCCCGATCCGGTCGGGCCGGTGACCAGCAACATGCCGTTGGGCCGCTCGAGCAGCCGGGTGAACACCGCGCGGTCGCGCTCGCTCATCCCCAGGCTGGCGAGGTCGAGCGTCATGCCGCCACGCTCCAGCAACCGCATCACCACTCGTTCGCCATGCTGGGTCGGGATGGTCGAGACGCGCGCGTCGACATCATGGCCGCCGATGCGCAGCGTGACGCGCCCATCCTGGGGGACGCGGCGTTCGGCGATGTCGAGCTTCGCCATCACCTTGATGCGGCTGACGAGCAGCGGCGCGAGCGCGCGCTGCGGCTCGACGATGTCGCGCAGCACCCCGTCGATGCGGAAGCGCACGACCAGCCGGCGTTCCTGCGTCTCGACATGGACATCGGACGCCCCTTCCTTGATCGCTTCGAGCAGGATCGCGTTGATGAGGCGAATGACGGGCGAATCGTCGCGCGTATCGAGCAGGTCGTCGACCGATGCTGCGCTGTCGGCGAGCGCCGCCAGATCGACCTCGTCCATCTCGAACTCGGCCGCAGCCCCGGCGCGTTCGGCATAGGCCGCGCCCAGTGCCGCATCGAAGACGGCGGCGTCGACTTCCTCGAACCGCGCATCGGGCGCGATCCGCTGGACCTCCAGCAGCGCCTCGAGCGGCGCGTCGGCGCGATGACGGCATGCGAAGCCCGGTCCCCGAGCGTCCGCGGACAGGACGACGCCATGGCGGCGCGCATAGGCGTAGGGCAGACGCGCGGCGGCCGGCGCAGGCGCTTCGTCGGCGGCGGGCTCGGTCAGCGCGAGCGGATCGGTGGGCGTCATCGCGTGAACTCGATCGTCGCGGCGACATGGCCGCTTGTCGGCAGGCGCGTGATGTCGGCACGGGCGATCCCGACCCCGCTCGACTGGCGCGCATCGGCCAGGAACGCGATCAGCGCGTCATAGCGCGCATCAGCGATCGTCGCGCGCGCGCCGCCGCCGCCGGCAGGAACGATCGCAGCACTGACGCCCGCGCGGCTGGCAGCCGCGGCGACCTGCGCCTCGATCGGCCCGTCGGCCTGGGGCTGCGGCGCGGTCACCAGCGTCCCCGCCGCGCGGATGCGGGCGTTCAGCGTCTCAAAGCCCCGAATATCCGCGATCGCATCGGCGCGCGCGGCCTGCAGCGGCTTCACCACGCCGTAGATCAGGACCGCCAGCCCCAGCAGCGTGGCGAGCACGCCAACGAGCACGCGCTCCCGCAGCGATAGTCCCGCCCACCACAGCGACAGGCCCGACAGGCGTTCGCGCCACACGGCCATCACGCGCCCTCCGCCACGATGCGGACCAGGCCGTCGGGCCCGGCGGTCGCCTGTGCACGGACCCCGGCGGTGCGCAATGCCGCGTTGACCCGCTCGGCCAGCCCGGCCTCGCGCGCGTCGAGCTCGACGGTCAGCGTCGTCCCGGCAAAGCGCATCGCGCGCACCGAAAGCTCGGGCGCTACGGGCGCCAGCGCAGCCGACACCCGGCCGAGCAGGGGCAGGAACCGCTCACGCGCCTGCGGCACCGGCAACATCCGGGTCGCGTCGGTCGCGACATCCTCGCTGATGACCGCGCCCGGCGCCATCAACGCGACGAGCGCGCGGGTATCGGCCTCCCGACGATCGGCGATCACGCGAAGCATCGCGGTATCCGCCACGGCGATCAGCGTGTGCGCAGCCACGCCCAGTCCGACGATCCAGCCCAGGCGGCGCCACTGACCGGTGCCGCCGATCCGGACCCGCCGGACATAGTTGCCCTGGCGCAGGTCGAGCGGCGGACGCTGCAGTCGCGCCGCCAGCGCATCCACCTCACCCGCTGCCGGAACCGCGGGCGCCGCGTCCTGCATCGCGCCCGGCAGCGCGTCGCCCAGCGACAAAATCGCCGGCCGCCCCGCCCGATCCCAGGCAGCGGCGAGCAGGCCTACATTGACCGCGAAGCCAGCCCCGTCGCCGGTGCGCACCCGCGCCCTGCCATCGGCCAGCGCGACCGTCCAGCCGCCGTCGGCCGCCTGCGGCAGCGCCAGCGCATCGGGGACCAGCGCCGCATGGTCGAGCCCCGCCGCTTCGAGGTCGGCGATCCAGGCCGCCATCACCGCATGCCTGACCACCCCGACCAGATAGCGTTGGTCGCCGATCGATGCCCCCAGCGCCAGGTGGACGCTGTCGACGGGATCGGCGATCTGGTCCTCGACCGCAAAAGGCAGCGCCTCCAGCCGGCGGGCGCGGCTGCGCAGCGGCAGGTCGACCGCGATCACGCGGACCTGCTCGCTCGGCACCAGCACGGTTGCGGGGCCATCGGGATCGACTATGCTCGGCTGCCCGTCCGCCAGCGTCCACACGCCGTCGGCCGGGCCGGCTGCGCGCTCGTGTCGAACGGTGGTCATCGCCGCCGCGGGAAGCCCGGCTGTAACATTGCTTTCATTCATCGAACGCATGGGACGGGGATGCACATAGTTTTGAGACAATTCGACGACATGTTGGTCGATGACACCGTGGCACCCGGCACGGGCGACGGCAAGCGTCCCGCGCACATGCGCAGCGGCGAGGCCGGGCTGACGCTGGTCGAAATCATCGTCGTGCTGGCGATCATCGCGCTCGTGGCGGCATTGATCGTCCCCAACGTGATCGGCCGCCCGGATCAGGCGCGCGTCACCACCGCGACGACGGACATCGCGAGCATCTCGGGCGCGCTCAAGCTCTATCGGCTCGACAACGGCACCTATCCGACGACGTCGCAGGGGCTGAAGGCGCTCGCGGTCCGGCCGGCGACGCCACCGGTGCCGGCAAGCTTTCCCGAGGGCGGCTATCTGTCGCAGACACCGGTCGATCCGTGGGGCAATCCCTATGCCTACGAATCCAACGGCACGACCTTTTCGCTCATCTCGCTCGGGCGGGATGGCAAGCCGGGCGGCGAAGGACTGGATGCGGACATCGGCGGCGCGCGGAACTGATCGCCGATGCGGGTACGCCACGCCGAAGCCGGGTTGACCCTGATCGAGATTATGATCGTGCTGGCGATCATCGGGGTGATGGCGGGCGCGGTGACGCTGGGCATCGGGGCGGCGACCCGCGCGCCGAATGTCGAGACGGAGGCGCGCCGACTGGCAGGGCGAATCCAGGCAGCCGCGGACGACGCGATGCTGGGCGATCGGATGGTCGCGTTCACCGCCGCCAAGGACGGCTACGGCTTCGCGATCAACGGCGGCAACGGCTGGGTGCAGCGGACCGACGGTGCGCTCGCCTTTCACCAATTGCCGGACGGGATCGTCGTCACGCTGGACCAGCCCCCGCCGATCATCCTGGGCATCGACGGCGGCCGCGCGCAGCTGTCCGCCACGATCGCCAGCGGCGCCCAGCGGTGGCGCGTGACCTATGACGGCCTGACCGCCACCGCACGGCCGGCGACCGGGCGATGAGACCGCGTCGCGCGTCGGAGGCATCGGAGGCGGGATTCTCGCTGATCGAGGCGCTCGTCGCGCTGGCGATCCTGGCGATCGCCACGGTCGGCCTGGTGCGCACCGTCGAAACGCATATCGATTCCACCCGCGCGCTGGAAAGGCGGGCAACGGCGATGTGGGTGGCGGAGAATCGGCTGGCGGAGCTCGAGCTCGGCCTGCCGGAAGCGAATACCGGGGAAGTCGACCTGCTCGGCCAGCCGTGGCGCGTCACGGTCGATCGCCGCCGCACTGGCGACCCCGAGGTGGATCGGGTGCGGATCGAGGTTTTCGCGCGCGGGGAGAAATCTTCGCTTGCCGTGCTCGACGGCTTTGTCGCAGGTGCGGCCTCGTGACCGGGTTTCCGCTCTCCTCGCGCCAGATTCGCACTACGCTCGACATCCTGACGGCGCTGATGGTGATTTCGGTGGCCGTCGCGCTGGCCGGACTGACCTGGCGGATTGCCGGCCATGCCGGCACCGGCGCAATCACCGTGCCGGGCGGTCGGGGTGCGGTCAGCGCGCCCGTCGATCCCGGCCCGATCCTGGCGCTCGCGCCGTTCGGCACCGCCGCCACCGTCGCCGAAGCGGGCCAGCCGACGGGCATTGCGGCGGTGCTGAAGGGCGTGATCGCCGCGCAGTCGCCGGACCTCGCCGCGGCGTTCATCGAGGTCGGCGGCCAGCCCGCGCGCCCCTTTCGCGTCGGTGAAGGGCTGGAAGGCGCCACGATCACCGGGATCCTGCGCGACCGCGTGCTGATCGACAATGCCGGTCGGGCCGAGTTTCTTGCCTTCCCGAACCTGACCCCGGGCGCGTCCGGCCCGGCCGCGGGCACCACTGTGACCGCGCCCGCTGCGCCGACCGCCGCCCCCGCGCCGACGCGGCCGGGCGGCGCGCCGGGACCCGTCCCGGCCTCGGCTTCTGTCATGCAGGCAATGAAACGCCTCGACGCGCGCCCCGTCGCCAACGGGTTCGCAGTGGGCAGCGCCGCGCCGCCGGGGATGCGGCCCGGCGACGTGATCCAGTCGATCAACGGCGCATCGCTCAGCAGCCCCGCAGCTGCCGAATCCGCGCTTGCCGCCGCGGTCGAATCGGGGCAGGCGCAGGTCAACATCCTGCGCGACGGCAAACAGATTACGATCACGATCCCTCTGGAATAGAGTTGCACCCGTGCGCCAACCCATCCGCTCCGCCATCGCCGCCCTGACGTTGAGCGCCGTCGCGCTCCAGCCGGTGCTGGCGCAGACCGCCGCCGAGCCGCGCGACATTGTCGTCAACATGCGCGGGGTCGAAATCGCCGATGTCGCCGACCAGATTTCGCGCATCACCGGCCGCACGCTGATCCTCGACCCCAATGTGAAGGGGCTCGTGACGGTGACGTCCGCCGATCCGCTGACGGCGACGGGAGCGTGGGAATTGTTCCTGTCGGTGCTGCGCGCCAATGGCTTTGCCGCAGTGCGATCCGGCCGGGCGTGGCGTATCGTGCCCCAGGCGAACGCGATTCGCGACGGCGGGGTCCCGTCGCGGTCGAGCGGCGGCCAGGAACTGGTCACCCGCATGATTCGCCTGGCGAACGTGTCGTCTGCCGACGCGGCGCGGGTCGTCCGTCCGCTCGTGGCGAGCTTTGGCAGCGTCGAGCCGCTGACCAGCCCCAATGCGATCGTCGTGACGGACTATGCCGACAATGTGCGCCGCGTCGAGCAGGTCGCACGCTCTCTCGACGGCGGCGGCGGGTCGACCTTTACCACCATCCTGTTGAAGAACGGCGATGCGGCGCAGGTCGCCGAGTCGCTGCAGGGGGTACTGGGCGAAGGCAACGGCGCGGGCACGACGCGCATCGCCGCGGACGCGCGCAGCAACACGGTCATCGTCCGCGGGACACCGTCAGCGGTAGCCGAAGCGCGGCGCATCGCCCAGGTGCTCGACGCGCCCGGCGGCGCGACGCCGCGCACGCGCCTGTTCCGGCTGAACTATGCAGATGCCGAATCGGTGACCGAAATCCTGCGCGGCGTACTGGGGATCGACGCGGAAGCGACCAACCCCGTCGCGCGCAGCCTTCAGGGCGGTGCCGGACGCGTCAACCGGCCGTCGGCGGCGGTTTCCAACCTGATCGCGCGCAATTCGGCGGCGCAGGCCGCACTGGGCGACGCGGTCGGCGACGGCGAGGGCGGGTCGCAGGGGGGATCGGTGACGCTCCCGTCCGAAAGCGGCGGCGGGCGCGCGGCGACGCCGGCCGGCTTTTCCACCCCCAGTCTGACGGTCCAGCCCGCGCCCGAGATCAACGGCATCGTCGTCCGCGGCACGCCGGCCGCCATCTCATCGGTCGAGGGGATCATCGCCGACCTGGACGTGCGCCGGCCGCAGGTGCTGATCGAGGCGGCGATCGCGGAAATCACCGGCGACGATGCCGAACAGCTCGCGATCCAGCTCGGCACCAGCGGCGCGGTACTCGATCAGGTCGAGGGGGCGGCGACGTCGTTCAGCAACACCGGCTCGCCCTCGCTCGGCGGCATCCTGACCGCGCTGGGCGTGCCGGCGGGCGCGCTGCTGGGCAGCGGGCTGACCGGGAACGTCGCGTTCGGCAATGATTTCTCGATTCTCGTCCAGGCGCTCGGCACTTCGGAAAAGGCCAATTTGCTCTCGACGCCCCAGATCATGGCGCTCGACAACGAGGTCGGCGAGATCACGGTCGGCCAGGAAGTGCCCTTCGTCACCGGATCGATCCTGACCGAAGGGGCAAACGTCAACCCGTTCACGACCATCGAACGGCGCGATGTCGGGATCAAGCTGCGCATCCTGCCGCGCGTCAATGCCGGCGATACGATCCAGCTCGAGGTCGCACAGGAGGCGTCGTCGATCGCGCCCGTCCAGGTGCAGAACGCGACCGACCTGATCACCAACCGGCGCTCGATCACGACCAAGGTGCTCGCCGACAACGGATCGACGATCGTGCTCGGCGGTCTGATCTCCGACGATGAGCGGTCGTCGCGCAGTCAGGTGCCGGTGCTGGGGGACATCCCGCTGTTGGGCGAGCTGTTCAAGGCGCGGCGCGAGTCGCGGACCAAGCGGTCGCTGTTCATCTTCCTGAAGCCGACGATCATTCGCGACGGCGCGGATGCGACCACCGCCGCACAGAGCCGCTATGATCGCCTGCGCCGCGACGAAGCCGAACTGACCAAGCGCGAAAGCCTGCTGATCCGGCGCAAGGCACCCCGGCTGACGCTGGAAATCGACGGCATCTACTGATCGACGGCGGGATCGCCGGGCAGCGGCACGCGCGCGCGCCGGCCCGCCCGTTCGAAATAGGCGGCGTCGATCGTCAGCGACACGAGCCGCCACCCGTCGATCGACTCCCCCACCGCGAGCGCGCGCGCGGCACCCGTCCCGCCGGCTTCGCGCACCAGCGCCACCGCGTCGCGATCGATTCGACCGACCACGCCGACCAGCGCGGGTGCATCGGCGGGGACCCCGTCGCCGATGACGGATCGATCGGGCGCGAACAGGGGTCGGCTGAACAGGCGGGGCGTCGCCTCAGCCGCCATGGGGACGATACGGATCGGTGGGGCGGGCGCCCTGTGGCGAGCCGGCGCGGCCCCGCCCCGCCCCGCCAGCGCGAGGACCAGCATGGGGACGACGATCGCCGCCAGTGCAGCCGCCGGAAGGGCCAGGGGCTGATCGCGTTTCATCGCCATGGCGCGACCAGCACCGCGTCAAGGGTCAGCCGACCGTCCGCATCGGCAGCGAGCCGCCACGCGCGAAACCGCGTGACCGGGCGTTCGCGCTCCAACTCGCCGACCAGCGCGAGGACCGCCTTTTCTGATCCGGAAAGCCGCACGCGGATTGCCGCCAACCCCGGTGCGTCCTGGCCCGTCGCGGCGTCCAGCCGTTCGACCAGCACCCCGCCCGCCCGCGCGCGGCGGCGCGTTTCGTCCGCCAGCATCCCCTGCGCCGCCTTGCGGCCAGCCGCGACCCGCGCGCGGCCGGGTTCGACCAGCGGTGTGGAGCGCGGCGGGCCAGCCGCAAGCTCGGCGGCAAGCGCCGCGCGCTCTGCACGCACCGTGGCGAGCGCGTTCACCGCGCGCACGGCGGGGAAGCTCGCAAGCAGTCCGGCGACGGCAATGCCCCATACGAGACCCCTCATCGCGATCTGAACCGCACGATGAGCGCGCCGTCGCCGCGTCGCTCCGCCACGGTGCGCAGCGGCGGAATGCCCGGTACGGCGCGCAGCCGCGTGCGCAGCCGCGCCGGGTCGGCCGTCAGCACATCGACCGCCAGCATGCCATCGGCAGCGCGCTCGACCGACACGAGGCGGTCCGCATCGTCGAGCGCGCTGCCCAGACGATCAACTTGCTGGACCGCGTGCGGCGCGGCGACCCACTGCGCCAGGTTGCGTCGCGTGCGCGCCTCCCCCGCGCGGGCCTGCCGCATCGGCGCGGCCCGCCGCGCCATCGCGGCCACATCCGCCCGCGCGCCCCGCGTCAGCCATTCGGCACCGATCCACGAACTGAACGGGATCGACGCAAGCAGCAGCGCGATCATCGCTGCGTGCCGATGCGCTGGCGCGCGTGGTGCGGTCGCGCCCGTTCGCCGCCACGGTCGCCCACGAAGACGCGCGGCCAACTGGTCGAACAATGATCGCGGCGCGCCGTCCGTCATCCCGACGTCGCCTAGCCCCTGCCCCCGTGAACACAAGGCGTTTGTCGCCCGCGGGCCAGGCTGTCATGCGAATGTTTTATTTGGTTCACCGTTCTGTCGCTTCACCAACATCATAGTGTCGCAAGATTAGACCAATTCCGGCGTCGGCGCCGCCGCATTCCCGGCTGGCGCGATTCTCGCTTCTGGGGGACACGCCATGCTCGACACGCCCGATAACAGCCTTGCCTATAGCGACGGCGATATCGACACCAACCCCAGCCTGCGCGAAACGCTGAACGATCTGGTCGCCCGGCGCTATTCGCGCCGCGACACGATGCGCAGCGGCACGTCGGCCGCCGCGATCGCGGTGTTCGGCGGCTCGCTGCTCGCGGCGTGCGACGATGACGGCAGCACGGCGAATGCGGAAGCGTTGAGCGTCAGCGCGGGCACGCAAGGCACCGCATCGGCCGGTCGCGTCGTCACGCTGACCGGATCGGCGACCGGCGGCACAGTCACCGGACAGAGCTTTACCCAGGTGTCGGGCCCGACCGTCACGCTAGCCAATCCGAACAGCAGCAGCGCGACCTTCATCGCGCCGGCGGTAGCGACCAGCACGCCGCTGACCTTCCGCTACACCGCCACCAATACCAACGGCGTCGCGTTCCAGGCGGATACGACCGTCAATGTCGCGCCGCCGTCGCTCGGCTTCCAGTCGGTCGCGCGCAATCGCAACGACGTCGTCACGGTGCCGGCCGGCTATTCGGTGAGCGTGCTCTATCGCATGGGCGATCCGATCGCGGCGGGCGTGCCCGCCTATCGCAACGACGGCACCGACACCAACTTCGCGCAGCGCGCCGGCGATCACGGCGACGCGCTTTATTATTATGGCCTGGCCGCGACCGGCACCGCGCGCGACGACAACAACAGCACACGCGGTCTGCTGGTGATGAACCATGAGAACATCACCGAGCAATATCTGCACGCCAATGGCCCGACCACGCTGGCGGGCGGGGCGCGTCCCGAATCCGAAGCAACGATCGAGATCGACCTGCACGGGCTGAGCATCGTCGAGGTCGTGCGTGGCACCGACGGCCGCTGGAGCTATGTCCAGGCCAGCCCGCTCAACCGGCGCATCACGCCCAACACGCCGATGGCATTCAACGGTCCCGTGCGCGGCAACGCGCTGATCCAGACCGTCTTCTCGCCCACTGGCGTCGCGGGTCGCGGCACGATCAACAACTGCGCCAATGGCTATACGCCGTGGGGCACCAACATCACCTGCGAGGAAAACTGGGCGGGTTATTTCCGTCGCCCGGCTGCCGCCGACAATCCCCGCCGCACCGCGCGCGAAGTGACCGCGCTGACCCGCTACGGGGTGACGAGCACGACCGGCAATTACGGCTGGGCGTCGGTCACGCCCGCCGATCCCGCCAATACCAATTTCCGCAAATGGGACGCGCAGGCGACGGGCGCCAGCGCCACCGCCGACTATCGCAACGAGCCCAATCAATATGGCTGGTGCGTTGAGGTCGATCCCTATGACCCGACCGCCACCCCGCGCAAGCGCACGGCGCTGGGCCGCATGAACCATGAAGGTGCCTGGCCGTCGCGCTTCGTCGCGGGCGTTCGCCCGTCCTGGTACATGGGCGACGATGCCCAGAACGAATATGTCTATAAGTTCGTGTCGGCGACGCCCTGGGCCGCCGCCGATGCCCAGGCGGCCAACCGGCTCGCGATCGGCGACCGGTATCTCGACAACGGCACGCTCTATGTCGCGGTGTTCAATGCGGACGGCACGGGCGCGTGGCGTCCGCTGGTGTTCGGCCAGGGCCCGCTGACTGCCAGCAATCCGACCTATGCGTTCGCCGACCAGGCCGACGTGCTGACGCACGCGCGTCTGGCCGCCGATGCGCTGGGCGCGACGCCGATGGACCGCCCGGAATGGACCGCGGTCAATCCGGTCACCGGCGAAATGTACCTGACGCTGACCAACAACGCCAATCGCCGCGTCCCCGGCGACACGGTGACGTCGAGCCAGCGGCTGGTCGATGCGGCCAACCCGCGCGTCTATGTCGATCCGCCCAGCACGTCGCGCGGTAACCGCAACGGCCACATCCTGCGCCTGCGCGAAACCGGCAACACGTCGGAAGCGCTCACCTTCACCTGGGATATCTATGCCTTTGGTGCGGGGTCGGATCTCGATGCGACCAACATCAACTTGTCGGGCCTGGATGCGACCAATGACTTCTCCAGCCCCGACGGGCTGTGGTTCGGTCGCCCGACCAATCCGTCGGGCCAGGTGATGCCGCTGCTCTGGGTGCAGACCGATGACGGCGCCTTCACCGACGTCACCAACAACCAGATGCTGGTCGGCATTCCCGGCACGGTCGGCGACGGCGGCAGCCGCACGGTGACCAACACCGCGGCGAACGGTACCTCCTCGACCGTGACCACGCTGATCGGTCGCACGCCCGGCACGACACTGCGCCGCTTCCTGGTCGGACCCGTCGGCTGCGAGATCACCGGGGTGGATTCGACCCCCGACGGCCGCACCCTGTTCGTCAACATCCAGCACCCCGGCGAAGGCGGCAGCGTCGCCAACATCACCAGCAACTGGCCGGCGAGCCAGACCGGCCCGGCGGCCGGCAGCCGCCCGCGTTCGGCGACGGTGGTGATCACCAAGGACGATGGCGGCGTCGTCGGTTACTGACCCGACGTCGGCATCACAAAATCGGGGGCATGACAAAATCGGGCGACGTCGGCCAGGCCGGCGTCGCCCGATTTGCATTCACCAAACGGCCGTAAGCGATCAGCTTTCGGGTGCGCTTGCGGCCGGCGCGTCGCCGACGGCGGCGGCACTCACCACGTTCGCGCTGCCGTCCGGGTTGATCTGGATGACATGGCTCGCACCGTCCTGACAGGTGGCGCGCCAGACGCCGGGGCTGTCGCTGCCGATCGGCACCGTCGCGGTCACGCCCTGGCACGCTATCCCGGCATCGCGGATCGCGCGGATCATCACGCCGTTGCGCTGACCCTCGTTCAGCTTCGCCACTTCGGCCTGATAGTTGAGCGTGGTTTCGGTCATGTCGTTGCGAGCGACGTCGGGCGAAGACTCGCATCCGGCGATCAGGAGCATCGGTGCCATCCAATATCCGCGCATTGCATCCTCCGTTGCAGCGAAACTCAGGGTCGATACGCGCGCAGGAATACCGCGGTTCCATGCCGGACGCGCGCCTCGATTTCGGCCTTGCTCATCCGGTCGCGCACGCCGAACTTCAATTCGACATCGGCAAAGCCCTTCCACAGCGCCATCAGGTCCTCTGCCGCGCGCGCGGCATCGTCGATTTCCACGAGCCCCGCCTCCCTTGCCTTGCGCAGCACACTCGCCAGTCGCTCGCGGCACTGGCCGGGGCCCGCGTCGAAAAAGCGCGATGCCAGCGTGGGGAGATGCGCGATTTCCTGCGGCAGCATCCGGTCGAGCGCGACATGCGCGGAATCAAACAGAAAGCCCAGGAGATTGCGGCCAAAGGCGTTGAGCAGCCCTTCAAAGTCGCCCTTGCGCGGGGTGTCGGCCAGGATCGCGGCCTCGATCTCGTCGGTGCGCGCCTTGACGACCTGTTCGAACAGCGTCTCCTTGTCGGTGAAGCGATTGTAGATCGTGACCTTCGACACCCCGGCGCGGGCGGCGATATGTTCGATCGTCGCGGCGTTGAAGCCGCGTTCGAGAAACGTCGCCAGCGCGGCGGCGATGATTGCATGATGCTTGGCCGGATCGCGCGGCCGTCCCGCCCCGCTTCGTTTCCCCTCGCCCGGCTTGTCGACTACTGCGGCCATTGCCTCGGATCATGCTCCGTTTTCGTTTCGAAAAAAACAATACGTTGACGTTCACTAATTGTGGGGTATGTGAACGCGAGCGTACAGCTTTGAGTCGCTATACGCGCGAACGGGGAAAAAGTCGCCATGATCTGGATCGCGATCCGGATGCTCACGGGGGACCGGGTCAAGTTCATTGGCCTGGTGTTCGGCGTCGCCTTCTCGACGCTGCTGATCACCCAGCAATTGACGATCTTCGTCAACCTGCTGCTGCGCGGCGCGGCGGCGGTGCATGAGGTGTCGACCGCGAACATCTGGGTGATGGACCCGGCCGGGCGGACGCCCGACGTCACGTTGCCGATGCCATCTACCGACCTGCAGCGCGTGCGCGGCGTGCGCGGGGTCGCCTGGGCCACGCCGATGATCCGCTCCGGGGCGAATGTGCGCACGCCCGAAGGCGATCTGGAGCCCGTGTCGGTGATCGGCGTCGACGATTCGACTCTGGTCGGCCTGCCGCGCACGATGCTGCGCGGCACGCGCGAATCGCTGTTCGAGCCCGATGCCGTGTTCATCGACGGGGTTGGCGGGCGCAAGCTTTTCGCGTCCGACGAGGCCGCGATGAACGTCCGGCTCGAGCTGAACGATCAGCGCGCGGTGGTCCGGGGCATCGTCGATGCCAACCCAACCTTCACCTCGACCGTCATCCTCTACACGCGCTATTCCAACGCGCTGAATTTCCTGCCCGGCACGCGCAACCGGCTGTCGTTCGTGCTGGTGCGCGCCGTCGATGGCGAGGCACCCGCCACCGTCGCCGCGCGCATCCAGCGCGAGACCGGGTTGCGCGCCCGCACGTCCGACCAGTTCGCCCGCGACGGCATCGATTACATCATCCAGAACACCGGCATTCCGATCAATTTCGGCATCACCGTTGCGCTGGGCGTCATCGTCGGCATCGCCATCGTCGGCCTGACCTTCAGCCTGTTCATCCGCGACAACATCAAGCAGTTCGGCGCGCTGAAGGCGATCGGAGTGACCAACGGCAAGATCCGGCTGATGGTCGCTGCGCAGTCGGCGCTGGTCGCGCTGATCGGCTATGGGCTGGGCCTGATCATGGCGGTGATGTTCGTCGTCTCCGGCGCGACCAATTCAGACACATTCAAGGGCTTTTACACCCCCTATCAGATCCCCTTGATCGCCGCCGGCACGGTGGTGGTGATGATCCTGCTCACCGGCTTCCTCGCGCTGCGCCAGGTGTTGAAGACCGAACCGGCGGAGGTGTTCCGGTGAGCGCGGACATCGCCATTCGCGTCGAGCACGTCGCCAAGGATTTCCCGGTCGGCGACGACAGGATTCGCGTGCTGCACGACATCAGCGTCGACGTGAAGTCGGGCGAGCTGACCTATCTGGTCGGCGAATCCGGATCGGGCAAGACGACGCTGATCTCGATCATCGCGGGCATCCTCTATCCAACCGAGGGGCAGGTGAACGTGTTCGGCACCGACATCTATCGGCTGACCGACACGCAGCTGGTCAAGTTCCGGCTGAGCACGATCGGCTTCATCTTTCAGCAGTATAACCTGATCCCGTCGATCAGCGCCGCCGCCAATGCTGCCGTCCCGCTGATCGCCTCCGGCGTACCGCGCAAGGAGGCGATCGAGCGCGCGCGCGACCTGCTCGACAAGCTCAACATCGGCAACCAGGCCGACAAGCTGCCGCGCCAGCTGTCGGGGGGCCAGCAACAGCGCGTCGCGATCGGCCGCGCGCTCATCCATTCGCCGCGCCTCGTCGTCTGCGACGAGCCGACCGCCGCGCTCGATGCGCGTTCGGGCCGCCGCGTCATGGACCTGCTGCGCGAGGTTGCGCTGGCCCAGGACCGCGCGGTCATCATCGTCACCCACGACAACCGCGTCTTCGACCTCGCCGACCGCATCCTGGCGATGGAGGACGGCCGCATCACCCATGACGGCAAGGAAATGCCGAAGGATCACGGATAAGACCATGGCAAAACTCAGCTTTTCGCGTCAAATCCTGCCCGTCGTCGCGATCGTCGGCATCATCGTCGCCGCGATCCTGGTGGCACGCAGCCAGCCCGATCGCGGCATGACCCAGCCGGTCGAGACCCCGGCCCAGGCCCCTGCCGCCCAGCGCGGCGGCAGCGTGGCGGGCTCGGGCGTCGTCGAACCGTCCAGCGAGCTGATCGAAGTGGGGGCCTTCATCCCCGGCGTGGTCGACCGGGTCTATGTCCAGGCCGGCGATCAGGTCGCGGCGGGTCAGCCGCTTTTCTCGATCGACAGCCGCGACGCCCGTGCCGCGGTGAACGAGGCGGAAGCGCGCCTCGAGCGCCTGCGCCGCAGCGTCGGGGCAGCGCGCACGACGCTGAACGTCGCGCGCCGCCAGCTCGCGCTCTACAGCTCCGTCACCGACGAACGCGCGGTGTCGCGCCAGGAGGTCATCGATCGTCAGGGCGTGGTCGAGGACGCGGAGGCGCGGCTCGCCGTGGCGCTGGCCGAGGTGCGCGAGGCGGAGGCGCAGCTTGAATCCGCGCGCGTCACGCTCGCGCGGCTGACCGTCCGGGCGCCGCGCGCAGCCGAGGTGCTGCAGGTCCGCACGCGCGAAGGGCAATATGCGACCGCCGGGCCGGCGCCGGGCAATTCGGCCGAGCCGCTGATGACGCTGGGGGTCACCCGCCCGCTGCACGTCCGCGTCGACATCGACGAGAATGAGATCGACAAGGTCGCGCTCGAACGCGGCGCGATCATCAGCCCGCGCGGCAATGCCACGAGCCGCATCCAGGCCAGCTTCGTGCGCGCCGAGCCGCTGGTCATTCCCAAGCGGTCGCTGACCAACGCATCGACCGAGCGGGTCGACATCCGCGTGCTCCAGCTGATCTATGCGCTGCCG
This sequence comes from Sphingomonas sp. SFZ2018-12, assembly GCF_022496715.1. Taxonomy (NCBI): domain Bacteria; kingdom Pseudomonadati; phylum Pseudomonadota; class Alphaproteobacteria; order Sphingomonadales; family Sphingomonadaceae; genus Sphingomonas; species Sphingomonas sp. SFZ2018-12. The sequence goes on along the minus strand of NZ_WTFM01000001.1, from coordinate 640,168 downwards.
GCCGAGGGGCATCAGCTGTTCGTCGGGCAGCAGGTCGACGCGTTCGTCCCGGCGCGCCGGGCGAGTGCCGCGAAATGAGCCGCCGGCACCTGTTGAGCGGCCTCTCCGCGACCGCGCTGGCGCTCGCCGCCTGCGCCCCGGTCGAACGGCCGCCGGCGCCCAGCAGCATTGCCCTGCCCGATGCCTTCGCGCTGCTCGATCGCCAGGCCAGCGCGAGCGGCACGCTGCCCGATCTGCTGCCCAGCCAGGATCCGGCCTTTGTCGCGCTGAATGCTCGCGCGATGGCGGACGCGCCGGAGCTGGCGATTGCGGTGGCGCGGATCGATGCCGCCCGCGCGGGGCTGCGCGGCGCGGGTGCGGAACGCTTGCCCAACATCACGGCTGGCGGCGATGGATCGCGGCGGCGAATCAGCGCCGCTCAGTTCGCCGGCCTGCCCGACGGCATCGAGATCCAGCGCTATGTCAGCAATTTCAGCGCGTCCGCCGATGCCAGCTGGGACATCGACCTGTTCGGGCGACTGCGCGCCGGACAGCGCGCGGCCGCCGCGCGGCTCGACGCGGCGACGGCGGATGCCGCGGCGGTGCGGCTCGCGCTGGCCACCGACATTGCCCGCGCGGTACTCGATTATCGCGATCTCGCCGGGCGCACGGCGCTGGTCCGCGACGATCTGGCGAGTGCGGATGCGCTGGCGGAAGTGACGGGCGTGCGCGCCCGGGCGGGCATCGTCCCCGGATTCGACCTGGTTCGCGCCCAGTCGCTCGCCGCCGAAGCGCAATCGCGGCTCGACGCGATCGCGGGCGAGCGCGCCGCGATCATCGGCCGATTGGTCACGCTGACCGGCGCGCCCGCCGATACGGTGCTGGCGGCGCTTGAGCCGGCGCAGCCGGTGCCGGCGATCACCCCCGGCCTGCCGACGCTCGAAGTGCCGTCCGTCCTCTTGCGTCGCCGTCCCGACGTCGCGGCAGCCGAACGCCGCCTCGCCGCTGCCGATGCCGACATCGCAGCCGCCGCGGCCGAGCGCTTCCCGACGTTCAGCATCACCGGCAGCATCGGCCTGCTCGCGCTGGCGTTCGGCGACCTGTTCAGCGAGGAGGCGATCACCGGCTCGCTCGGCGGATCGATCGCCGGGCCGCTGCTCGATTTCGGCCGCATCGGCGCGCGGATCGACCAGCGCGAGGCGGAAGCGCGCGAAGCATTCGCCACCTATCGCCGCGCGCTCTTCACCGCGCTGGGCGAAACCGAAGCCGCGCTCGGCGCGCTCGACGCAGCCGCGAAACGGGCGGGCGCCCTGTCGCGCCAGGCCGAACTCGACCGTGACGCCGCGCAGCTGGCACGCGAACGCTATCGCCGCGGCCTCGATACCTTCCTCACCGTCCTCGACGCCGAACGCACCAGCTACGCCTCGCGCCAGTCGGCGATCACCGCCCAGGCGGAAGTCGCGCGCGCACGGGTGGCGCTGTATCGGGCGGTTGGCGGGGAAGGCTGAGGGGGCGGTTGCGCACGTCCTTCGATACGCCGCTTCGACAGGCTCAGCGGCTACTCAGGATGAGCGGTGTTTGGCTTATGGTGGGAAGATTTTCCAGACCGCTCATCCTGAGTAGCGACTGAGCCCTTCGACGCCGCCTGCGGCGTCGCTCAGGATAAACTTCGGCTTTGCCGAAGCCGAAGGCGTGTATCGAAGGACATTCTCGGCACCCCCCTCCCCAACCCCCACGAACCGCGCTATGGAACACAGCGTGAACGAAGCGCCGATCCGCAAGATCATCCATGTCGACATGGACGCCTTCTTCGCGTCGGTCGAACAGCGTGACGATCCCGCGTTGCGCGGCCTGCCGGTCGCGGTGGGTGGCGGCACGCGCGGGGTGGTCGCGGCGGCCAGTTACGAGGCGCGGCGCTTTGGCGTGCGCTCGGCCATGCCGTCGGTCACCGCGCGGCGGCTGTGCCCGGACCTGATCTTCGTCAAGCCGCGCTTCGACGCCTATCGCGCAGTCAGCGAACAGATCCGCGCGATCTTCCTCGACTATACCCCGCATGTCGAACCGCTGAGCCTCGACGAAGCCTATCTGGACGTGACCCACGACCTGAAGGGCATCGGGCTTGCCACCCCGATCGCGCGTGAAATCCGGGCCCGCATCCGCGCCGACACCGGGCTGACCGCGTCCGCCGGCGTCTCCTACAACAAGTTTCTCGCCAAGCTGGCATCCGACCAGAACAAGCCCGACGGGCTGTGCGTGATCACACCCGACCGCGCGCTCGATTTCGTTGCGGGGTTGCCGGTCAAACGCTTTCACGGCGTCGGCCCGAAGACGGCGGAGCGCATGGCGCAGCTGGGCATCCACACCGGGCTCGACCTGCGCGGGGTGGAGATGAGCGTTCTCGAACGGCATTTCGGCAGCAGCGCGCGCTACTACCATGATCTCGCGCGCGGCATCTGTCACCGCCAGGTGCGCGCCGACCGCGAACGCAAGTCGATCGGCGCGGAGGACACCTTCGCCACCGACCTGTCCGATCCCCGCGCGCTCGGCGAAGAGCTCGACCGCATCGGCGCAACGGTATGGCGGCGGATCGCGGGCAAGGACGATGTCGCCGGCCGCACCGTCACGCTGAAGGTCAAATATCAGGATTTCCGCATCATCACCCGTGCCCGCTCGCTCGACCGGCCGGTGCGGGACGAAGCCGAGTTCGTGGCGGTCGGCCGTGACCTGCTGGCCAGCGTGTTGCCGGTGCCGAAGCCGGTGCGGCTGCTGGGGCTGACGCTGTCCAACCTGTCTCGGGGCGCGGTGGTGGCCGACCCGATCGCGCCGGAATTGCCGTTAAGGTAATGTTTCTCGACTTCGCTCGAAACGAACGGAAACGCGGAGAAGCGTGAAAATGAATCCGTTCGTTTCGAGCGAAGTCGAGAAACGTGCTCCCTACCCCGCCGGGCACCCCGCCGGCCGCGGGCGCAGCAACGCCCTGCCCGCCCGTGCGCCGGTCGCCTGGTCACGCGCCAGGGCCAGCACACCGTTGACGAACAGCGCGTCGACGCCGACCGCCGGCACACGCGGATTCACGTAGTCGGCGCGCGGCGCGTAGCGATCGGGATCGATCACGACGACGTCGGCGAAATAGCCGGGGCGCAGATAGCCGCGTTCGGCGATGCGATAGATGTCGGCGACCGCGCCGCTCGACCGGCGGATCATGGTGGCCAGATCAATCACGCCCCGCTTGCGGACATATTCGGCATAGAGCCGCGGATAGGTCGCGTATTGGCGCGGATGGCCGTTCGACCCGTCCGATCCGCTGACCACCCAGGGCTGGCGCATGATCAGGTCGATATCGGCGTCGATCATGTTGAACGACGCGACGCCGGTACCCGCCGCGCGATCGCCGTCGGCACTGGCCACGCGCAGGATCCGGATCGCGGCATCGATCGGGTCGACGCGCCACTGCGTCGCCATCTGCTCCAGCGTCTGCCCGGTCCATGGATGCCCGGCGCTGGTCAGCAACAAGCTGGCGGCCCCGCCGCGCCGGCGCAGATTCTCAGCCATCTCCGCCTTGATCCGCGCCAACGTCGCCGGCGCATCGAACCGGGCGATCATTGCGCGATAGCCCCCATCGACCGCCCAGCGCGGCACGAGCGCAGCGTCGAGGCTGGAGCCCGATGCATTCCACGGATACTGATCCGCCGTCACGTCGATGCCGCTGCGCCGTGCCGCCTCGATCTCCGCGATCAGTTGCGGCGCCTGGCCATGCACGTCGACGCCCAGCGCCTTCAGGTGCGCGAAATGCACCGGCAGCCCGGCCTCGCGGCCGATACGGATCGCCTCGCGCACCGATGCGATCAGGCCGACGGTGTAGCTCGATTCATCGCGCTGATGGGTGTCATAAAGGCCGCCGCGCGACGCGGCTTCGCGGGCAAGCGCGATGACTTCATCGGTCGCCGCAAAGCTTTGCGGCGCATAGAACAGCCCGGTCGAGAAGCCGAGCGCACCCTGGCACATCGCGGCAGCGACCAACGCGCGCTCCTCCGCCAGTTCGGCGGGCGTCGGCGCGCGATCGACTTGGCCCAGCACCTGCGCGCGCACCGCGCCGAAGCCGACGAACGCAGCGACGTTGGTGCCGACCCCTGCGGCCTCCAGCCGCGCCGCATCGGCCGCGACATCCGGGGTGCCGCCGCCGTCGACGCCGTGGATGATCGTCGTCACGCCCTGCGCCAGCCAGGGCAGGTTCTGGCGCCCGACGGGATCGTCGGCACGGATATAGCTGTCGGGGTGGGTGTGCGGGTCGATGAAACCCGGCGCGACGATGCGGCCGGCGGCGTCGATCACCTGCTTGCCGGGTGTTCCGCGCGACGGACCGACATAAGTGATCCGGTCGCCGGTCAGTTCGACATCGCCGACCACCGGCGACCCGGTGCCGCCGTCATAGATGGTGCCGCCGCGAATGACGACGTCTGCGGTCGCCGTAGTGCTCGGCGGCACCGTGGTGCACCCGCTGGCGGCCGCCAGCAGCACCCATGCCCAGATCCGATTGCGCTTCATTCCGCCGGTTCCTTGTTCCGTGGCATCAGCGTCGTACGCGCCTGCGCGGCCTTTTCGACCGCATTGCGGCTGAACGGCAGCTTCTGCATCTGCCCGGTGATCCATGGTGAGTAATGATCGCGATAATGCGGCGATGCGGGGTCCGCCGACTGACCGGGCAGGTTGAGGTAGAGGCTGTCGTCCCAGTTGCCGACGTCGATCACCTGAAGGTAGCTCGCCCCGCCCGAGGTCCGATAGCCGCGCGACGGCACCCAGCGGGCGTTGACCGTGTAGTTGTCGCCGCCCGACTCCCCGCCCTCGATCGGCGGAAATGCCGCCGCGATGGCGGGAATGCGGGCCAAGGGATGCGCGATGCGCACCTGATGCAGCTTGCCCCAGCGCCACGTCGCGGGGTCCGGTCCCATCAGCTTGACCGCCTCCGCCCATGCGGACGCCAGCGCCTGGTCGAACAGGCGGTCGCGCACCGCCGCCGGGTTCGCGCCCAGCCGGGGATCCGCGTCGCGCATCACCCGGATCAGCTCGCCCGCCGCGATCGACGGCACCAGCTCGCGCGCGGCCGGCGGCACGACCGTGTCGAGAATGCGCGTGCCAAGGTCCGCCCACAGGATGCGGAACAGCGCGGCCGCGGCACTGCCCGCGCCAAGCTGGCGATCCCAACCGCGCAGCATCGCGGCGGTCGGAGTGGCAGCGTCGCTCACCTTGGCGGGGATCAGCGCGACAAGCTGGCGCGCGGGCGTCGACAGCACGTCCTGCTGCAACGCCGCGCTGTCGGCGATGCCGTGCCGGGGCTGGGCCTCCAGCACCTCGACGATACGCTCATAGCGATAAGGTTCGCGGAAGGAGAAGGCGAGCGGACGTTCGCGCATCGGATAGTCGGGCGGGATGTTGTCCTGGTTGGCGGATGCGAACCAGCCCCGTGCGGGATTATATTCGCGCGGCAGTGCCTCCGCACCGATGCGCCCCGTCCAGTCATAGCGCCCGTCGCCGGGGGCGGGCAGCAGGCCGTCATGTCCGCCCTTGCGCAACGGGGCCATGCCGATCACCTGCCAGCCATGATTGCCGTCGATGTCGGCATAATGGAAATTGGTCGGCGACGGGTGCAGCCGGAACGCCTGTTTCAAATCCTCCCAGTCGCGCGCCAGGTTGATCGCGATCATGGCGAAGCCGCCCATCGCGCCGGGCATCATCGTCACGCTCGACATGGCGGTGGCGCGGCGCGCGGCGGCATCGTGGCGCAGCACGGGTCCATGCACCGAATAGCGCATGCGGATCGTCTGCGCCGGCGCGCCCTTGACCGCGATGGTTTCCTCGACGGTCGCGAACCGCTTCCAGCCGCCGGCGTGGCGATAGCGTTCGGGATCGGCCGGATCGAGTTCGAGGATGAACAGGTCGTTCTGGTCGTTGTGCGAGTTGGTCCGCCCGAACGCGAAGCGGTCGGTGTGCCCCTGCATGATGCCGGGCAGCCCGGGGGAGCCGCCGCCGATCACGTCCAGTCCCGGGGCGGTCAAATGCGCGACGTGGCGCGGCGCGAAGCCGCCGATGCCCAGATGCGGGTCGTTGGCCAGGATCGGCCGCCCGGTCGCGCTGCGCCCTGGGCCCACCGTCCAGGCGTTCGATCCGGCATTGTCGGGGCCGGTGGACGGCGCATCCGGATCGCGCACCGGGCTGGGTGTCGCGCCGAAGGGCAGCGCGCCCTCCGCGGTCACGAGGACGCCGAGGTCGCGTTCGGAAATCGACGCGACATCCAGCCCGTCGGGCACACGAAGCCGCCACGCCGGACGGAGCGGCGCGACCAGTGTGTCGAGTTCCAGCATCCCGAGCGCGGCCAGCCGGGCGCGCCGGATTTCGTCGTCGATGTTGCCGATCGAGGCGCCGCGCTGAAGCACCAGATCGCGCACGTCCCATTTCATCGGGCGCGCACCGAGGATGCGATATTCGGCCGGAAGCAGATCGGGGTCGGCGATGACCTCGTCGATCCGCGCATTGACGCCGGCCACATAGCCGCGCGCGCACGCCAGCACCTCCGCCGGCACCTTGGCCAGTTCGGCATCCAGGTCACCGCGATAATGAAACAGGCGTTCGGCGTGATCGTTCGCGACGAAAGCCGGGCCGAATGCCTCCGCCAGCCGCCCCATGGCGCGGCGATGGCCAAGGTCAAGCTGGAACAGGCGGTCGCGGGCCACCGTATAGCCCTGGCCGAAAAACGCGTCGGCCTTCGTCGTTGCGCGGATGTGCGGCACGCCGAAACGGTCGTCGACGATCTCGATTTGCCCGGCGATCCCCGCAACCTGCCGCCGCCGCTCGGGAAGCTTCACACGCACCCCATTGGTCTGCATCGCGCGCGCGGCTGCGGCCGTGGTGAGGACGAGCGCGGTCCCGCCAAGAAAGATGCGGCGATTCAATTTCATCCGGGCTTCCCCCTGCTCTGGCCCCGTGTTCGTGGCCCGTACCGTCACCGGCGGGCCCATGCCCAAGCGTATCGACCCCAAAGCTATCGCAACCCGACGGCAGGTCATATGGTAAGCGTTGGCCCGGGCATGCCGGAAAGCTATGGTCCATCTGCGCGGCCTGCGTGCCAAACCGCAGTACGCCGAACCCGTCCATTGCCTTTGGTTATGGTGGATGTAACGCAAAGAAAACCGGCAATGCTTGACGTGCTTCCTTGCCGACCGGCACGATCCGGCACTTGGGGGAGGCCATGCGTCGAATGGGAAATTGCCGGGGCGACCAGATATCGGCTTCACCGCGATCCGCCGCGACGTCGCGGCGGGACTCAAGGGCGGCAGTCACCCCGCATCGCTTTCATGACGATCGAGCACGACGAACCGGAACCGGTTCGTCACGCGTGACGCCAACAGGCGCAGCGACATTGCGGCTCGGTATCCGGCACGCGCGCCGCCCGATACCGTCTCAGGAATTTTAAGGGGAATGAAGATGCAAGCGACCGTCCAGCTTCGCCGCCGCCCGGGGCGCTACGCCCTGCATGCCAGCATCACCGCGATGGCGCTCGTCGCCCTGGCTCCTGCGACGGCGATCGCCCAGACCAGCGACCCCGCCCCCGCGGAACAGGAGGATGACGCACAGTCGCGTGACGATATCGTCGTCACAGGCACCCGCGTCATCCGCGACGGCTTTCAGGCACCGACCCCGCTGACCGTGCTGACCCAGCAGGACATCCAGAACCAGTCGCCGACCAACAATATCGCCGATTTCGTCAACCAGATCCCATCGGTCGCAGGCAGCCTGCGCCCCGCCAATTCCCGCCTGGCGATCAGTTCGGGCCTGGCGGGCATCAACGCGCTCAACCTGCGCGCGCTGGGCGAGATCCGCACGCTGGTGCTGCTCGACGGCCGCCGTTCGCCGGGATCGAGCGTCACCGGCCTCGTCGACATCAACACCTTTCCCCAGGCGCTGGTCCAGAGCGTCGAGATCGTCACGGGCGGCGCCTCCGCGGCCTATGGCTCCGACGCGGTCGCGGGCGTCGTCAATTTCGTGCTCGACAAGAAATATGAAGGGCTGAAGGTCGCGATCGACAGCGGCATCACCGGCGAGGGCGACGGGTTCAACTATTCGTTCAGCGTTGCAGGCGGCCTGAAGTTCGCCGGCGGGCGCGGCCACGTGCTGGTGAGCGCCGAGCTCGCCAAGCGCGACGGCATTTTCCAGGTCGATCGTGACTGGAACCAGTTCGGCTTCCGCACCATCCCCAACCCGGCCTTTACCAACACCAACGGCCTGCCCCAGAATCTGGTGGTTTCCGGCGCGGGCACGGCCAACGCCCTGCCCGGCGGCATCATCAACAATTCGGCGGGGGGTGTGGCCAACCGTCTGCGCGGAATTTATTTCGGCCAGGGCGGGTCGGTGAACCAGTTCCAATATGGCGCGCTCAATTCGCCCGCGCTGGGCAGCGCGGGCGCGCCGACCCTGACCCAGGGGGGCGACTGGCAGCTTGCCGACAACAGCCGCAACATCGGGCTGGACGCCGCCGATGACCGCCGCGGCATCTTTGGCCGGGTGAGCTACGAGGTCGCGCCCTGGGCGGAAGTCTATGCCGAGGCCGCCTATAACTGGCAGGAATCGGACTTCAACGCTGGGCCGCAGCTTTCGACCGCCGTGACGCTTCGGTCGGACAACGCGTTCCTGATCAACACGCTGGGTCCGGCGCGCCTGGCCGGCATCACGTCGGTGACGATCGGCACCACCGCGGTCGACCTTCCCGTCCGGCGCAACAACAACCAGCGCGACGTCCAACGCTATACGATCGGCGGCGGCGGCGATTTCGAGATGTTCGGCAAGCGCGCGGTGTGGAGCGCCTATGCCCAATATGGCGAGACCAACACGCGCGAACAGCTTCGCAGCATCATGAACACCAATCGCATCGCCTTGGCGACCGATGCGGTGTTCGCGCCTGCCGGAAATGCCGCTGGCATCGCCGCGGGGACAATCGTGTGCCGATCGACGCTGACGGCCCCGACCAATGGCTGCGTGCCGCTCAACCGGCTGGGCATCAACGTCACGAGCCAGGCGGCGATCGACTATGTGCTCGGCGACCCCTATCGCGAACAGAAGCTGCAGCAGACCGTCGCCGGGGTGAACCTGTCCTTCACGCCGTTCGCGACCTGGGCCGGCGATGTCAGCATCGCGGTCGGCGGCGAGTATCGGCGCGAGGAAGTGTCGGGCTTCGTGCCCACCGAGTTCCAGACCGGCTGGTCGGTCGGCAACTTCCTGCCGACCTTCGGCGACTATGACGTGAAGGAAGCATATTTCGAAACCGTCGTGCCGCTGGGCGGCGGCGTCGAGTTCAACGGCGCGGTGCGCGCGACCGACTATTCCACGTCCGGCTATGTCACGACATGGAAAGTCGGCACGACCTGGCAGCCGATCGAGGACCTGCGCTTCCGCGTTACCCGGTCGCGCGACATCCGCGCGCCCAACCTGAACGAATTGTTCCAGGCGGGTACGTCGCGGACCAACACGCTGACCGATCCCTTTCCCGAACCAGACCGCGTCGGCGTGACGTTCCGCGAAACGACGACGGGCAACCTCAACCTCGATCCCGAAATCGCGGATACGACCAGTGTCGGGGTGATCTTCACCCCCCGCTTCCTGCCCGGCTTTTCGGCTTCGATCGACGCGTATCTGATCGAGCTCGAGGGCGCGATCGGCCAGTTCTTTGCTCAGGACATCATCAACCGCTGTTTCGAGGGCCGCCAGGAATTCTGCGCCGCCTTCGGCCCCGACCCGACCGGCGACCGCGAGCTGTTCTTCCGCGCCAGCCCGTTCAACTTCGCCAGCATCACCAATCGCGGTATCGACATCGATGCGAGCTACCGCATCCCGCTCGATACCTTCTTCGCCAACAGCGAAGGCACGTTCACGCTGCGCGGCCTGGCCACCCGGTATATCGACAATATCACCGACAGCGGCGTCAGCATCCCGGTCGACACGGTCGGGGCGAATGGCGGCGGCGGTCTGCCCGAGTGGATCTTCCGCTTCAACGCGGTCCTCGACACCCCGAGCTACACGATCACCGGCACCGCCCGCGGCGTGAGTTCGGGGACCATCTCCAACAACTTCATCGAATGCCAGACCACCTGCCCAACCGGGCGGCCGGCGGCGATCGTCTCGCAATTCCCGACGATCGACGACAACAGCGTCTCCGGCCTGTTCTACGTCGACCTCAACCTGACCGCGAAACTCAACATCAACAATCAGGGCGATGGCCAGGTCTTCCTGAACATCACCAATCTGTTCGACCGCGCGCCGCTGCTGCTGCCCGAGGGCGGCCTGTCGGCCAATACGACCTATTCCGACCTGCTCGGCCGCGCGTTCCGCGTGGGTATCCGACTGCAGACCAAGTAACGTCGTGCGGCGGGGGGCCTGACCCGGCACCCCGCCGCCCCGTCGGACCAAGCGCGTCCAAGCGTGCCCATCACGCCCGGCGCGAAGAGCCCGGGGAAACATGGCCTCCCCGCCGCGTTGAAGGGTGAACACCCCCGCGCGGAAAGGATTGCCATGCCCATCGCCCTCAAGCCGATCGCCGACCAGACGATCGTCATCACCGGCGCCTCATCGGGCATCGGCCTGGCCACGGCACGTCGTGCCGCGCGCACCGGGGCACGCGTGGTGCTCGCCGCGCGCAACGGCGACGCGCTGCGTGAGATCGTCGAGGGGATCGCCCTGTCCGGTGGCAAGGCGGCCTGGGTCGCGGTCGACATGGCCGACGACGATGCGCCACAACGGATCGCCGCGGTCGCCGATGCCGAGTTCGGCGGCTTCGACACCTGGGTCAATAACGCCGCGACCGCCATCTATGCCCGGCTTGACGATACGACGATCGACGAGCAGCGCCGCGTCTTCGACGTCGGCTATTTCGGCGTGGTCCGCGCATCCCTGTTCGCGGTCGACCGGCTGAAGGCGCGGGGCGGCGCATTGATCAACGTCGGATCGGTTTTGTCCGAGCGGGCAGTGCCGGTGCAGGGTGCCTATTCGGCCATGAAGCATGCGGTGCTGGGCTTTACCGAGGCGCTGCGCACCGAGGTGGGCGCAGATGGCCTGCCGGTGTCGATCACGCTGATCAAGCCGCATGGCATCGACACGCCCTACCCCGAGCATTCGCGCAACAAGATGGACCGGCCAGCCCGCATTCCGCCCGTCGTCTATGACCCCGAGCTGGTCGCCAAGGCGATCTGCCACGCCGCGACGACGCCGCGACGGGAACTGGTCGTGGGGGGCCAGGGCTTCCTGCTGACGCTGGGCGGCAACCTGTTCCCCGCGGGTGCGGACTGGTTCACCGAACGCTTCATGACCGAACGCGGCCAGTCGATCGACCAGCCGCCCGAGGACGGCACCCGCGACAACCTGTTCGAGCCCCGCAAGGATGGGCGCGAACGATCGAACCAGGATATTTTCGTGCGCAAGACCAGCCTGGCGCTCGAGGCGCAGATGCGTCCGATGCTGACCACGGCCGCCGCGATCGGGGCGGTCAGTGCGTTCGCGTGGATCATGCTTCGCCCCACACGGCCCGGCGCGCGCACGCCAGCCGCGGGGGCGGCCGTGCCGGGTGCGCACCAGCCGGACGGAACCGACAGCTCGGCATCGTTCGACGCACGCATCGCCGATGAAATGACGATCCCGGACGCTGTGCCGGCGGCCTAGTCAGGCCGACCCGTTTTCACGAGAGAAGTGGCGGAGAGGGTGGGATTCGAACCCACGGTACCCGTAAAGGCACAACGGTTTTCGAGACCGTCCCAATCGACCACTCTGGCACCTCTCCGCAGCGAGGAATTCCGCGCATTCCGTCGTAAACGAACCACGCGCCGGTCGATCGAGCGGCGGCGCATAACCGAAAGGTCAGGGGCAGGCAAGCGTGATGCTTGTGTCATCGTCGCCAAAGCCTACATTGCACATATGGTCCAGGAACATCCCCACGCCGACTCCGCCGCGCCGGTCCCACCCATCACGCACGCCCGGTTCGCGATCGGCGATGTCGTGCGTCACCGGATGTTCGATTTCCGCGGCGTGATTTTCGATGTCGATCCCGTGTTCGGCAATACCGAGGAATGGTATCAGTCGATCCCCGAGGATATCCGCCCGCGCAAGGATCAGCCCTTCTACCACATCCTCGCCGAGAACGCGGAATCGAGTTATGTCGCCTATGTCAGCCAACAGAACCTGGTGACCGACGACAGCGACGAGCCGGTCGACCACCCCGCCATCCATGGCCTGTTCGACGATTATGCCAATGGGCGTTATCGGCTGAAACGCCTGCATCGCCACTGATCGCGCGCGGCGGCTGCGCCGGCTGGTGACCCCTACGGGACTCGAACCCGTGTTTTCGCCGTGAGAGGGCGACGTCCTAGACCGCTAGACGAAGGGGCCGTCGTGCAGAGGCGGCGAGGTGGCCGTGCGACCGCGCTTTGTCAAGCACCTCCCCTGCCCCGGCGGATCGCACGACCCGGCCGGGGCAGTCGCGATCAGAATTCGAAGTCGAGGCGCGAATAGAGGAACCGGCCGTTGAAGCCGAAGGGCGAGAGGCTGGAATAGGGCAGGAAGAAGCTGTTGGCGGTAAACGGCGCGCGTTCCGGCAGACGGTCGGGATAGACATCGAACACATTGTCCGCGCCGACCGTGAAGCGCACGCCCTCATGCACCTTCAGCGTCACCTGGAGGTCGGTCAGCCATTTCGGCGTCAGCGTGAAATCGGCGGGCGCATCCCCCTTGCCAACGGTAATCGCCCCGGCGCCCGCGGTGAACACCTCGCCGAAGCGGTTGGCGCGGATGACCGCATTGACCGGGCCCAGGCTCCAGTCGAGCGAGAGGTTGAGCTTGTTGGTCGGCTGGCCGTCGGTCAGGCGAAAGGATTCGACCCGACCGAAGAGCAGCAGCCCCGGCAATGACGGCAACACCGCGCGATCGATGATCTTGGTGTCGTTATAGTTGTACCCTGCAGTCAGGCGGAAATCGCCGAGCCCGAATTCGGGCAGACGGTAGGTCGCAACCACGTCGATGCCCTGGGTGCGCGTATCGACGCCGTTGACGAAGAAGCGCGCGGAGGTGACGTTGTTGATGCCGGCCGACTGCAGCAGCGCGACCACGGCCGCGCCAGTGAGATTTTCCGTCAGCGTCACCCGGTCGCGAATCCGGATGTTGTAATAGTCGACGGTCAGCGTGAAGCCGGTGAACGGATCGAGCACGAGGCCACCGCCGAGATTGAGCGACTTTTCCGCGTCGAGGGGTTGCGCGCCCAGCGCCCGCGCAACCGGGCTGGCCACCGGGAACGTGCCGACTTCAATCAGACCCAGCCCCTGGACGTTATTGGTCGAGGTGGCGGTGAAGAATTGCTGGGACAGGCTCGGCGCGCGGAAGCCGGTCGAGGCGGACCCGCGAATGGCGACGCCGGGAACGACTTCCCACCGCCCGGCTGCCTTCAGGTTGAAGGTATCGCCGAAGTCCGAATAATTCTCGTAGCGCGCCGCGAGCTGGAAGGTCAGGTCGGTGATCGGGTCGAAATCGGCTTCGGCATAGACCGCCCAGCTGTCACGGGTCGCATCGACCGCGTTGGTCGGCTGGAATCCCGGAAACACCTGGGCCCCGCCCGCCGCGCCGTTGGCGACGAACGGCCCGTTGACATAGCTGGCGAGCTCGCCCTGGCGGATCTTGAAATTCTCGTTGCGATATTCGGCACCGAGCGCGATGCCGAAGCGCTCGAACAGGTCGGTGTCGAGCGTGCGCGACAGATCAAGGTTGATCACCGTCTGGCCCGCCGCCAGCCCGCCGGCATCGAACGCACGCGGGCTGACCAGTCCGCCGAGCGAGGTGTTGAAGCTGTTCTCGACCCGGTAATTGAGCTCGTCCGAGCCATAGATGACCGACAGGTCGGCCTTGAACCCGCCGACATCGCCGCGGATGCCGATCGCGCCCGAAACGTCCTCGATCTCGCTTGCGATCAGCGGCAGGAAACCGTCGGGATAGAAGGGGACGAAGCTGGTCGTCGACGCCGCGAAGTCGCGGTTGCGCGCGTCGTTCGGCCGGCGGAAGAAGCCGGCGCCGGTGCCGTCGCGGATGCCGTAGGTGCCGAACGCGTAAAGCTCGAACGCGCCCAGCTCGTACCCGGTATTGACCACGAAGTTGAAATCTTCGGCCTGGCCGTCGCCGAAGCCGTGATTGAAGCGATCGAAGGTCAGCTCGCGCGGGTCGCCGATCGTCGGATATTGCCGGCGCGGGTCGGCGCCCGAACGCTGGGTGCGGTCGCGGTCGCGGAACTGCGCGGTGACGTTGAGGTAGCCGCCCGGCCCGACCGGCACGCCGATATTGGTGGCGATCGTCACCGTGTCGCCGTCATTCCGATCGCGCTCGTCGGTGAAGTCGAGCGCCAGGATGTCGTTGGTGCCGCCGCCCGCGGTGACCACCTGGGGCAATCCGTTCGGCCCGGTCAGGACACCGTCATAATCGCGCACCCCGTCCATGGTCGTGATGTACTTGCCGTAGGTGACCGAGCCGCGAACGCCGGTGGCGCGGCTGAGCTGAAGGTTGATGACGCCGGCGATCGCGTCCGACCCATATTGTGACGCTGCACCGTCGCGCAGCACTTCGATCCGCTCAATGGCAATGGGGGGAAGCTGGTTGAGGTCGACTGCCGACGACCCGCGCCCGACCGAACCGTTGAGGTTGAGCAGTGCCGCAGAATGGCGACGCTTGCCGTTGACCAGCACCAGCACCTGATCGGGCGACAGGCCGCGCAACGTGGCGGGCCGCAGCGAATCGGTGCCGTCGGTCAGCGACGGCTGGGGGAAATTGAACGACGGGACGAGCTGGTTGAGCACGCGGTTGGTTTCGGTCGCGCCCGAGCTTTTCAGGCTTTCGCCGCTGATGACGTCGATGGCGACCGGGCTGTCGGTGCTGGTACGCTGGGCCGCGCGGCTGCCGGTGACGATAATTTCATCAGTGGGTGCTTCCGCCTCCTGCGCGAACGCGCTGGTCGCGGCAGTCATCGCTGTCGAAACGGCAAGGCAAGCGATCGCAAGACGGCGCATGTGATTCCCCTTGAAAGATTTTGGCCGGGACCTCCGACCGTTCCCGACAGCAACTTGCGCAATCGATTCACGTAATAAAAGTGAAACCGGATCGCGCGCCCAAGAAACAATCTTACCGTTGCTGCAATGCAACAGTGACGCAGTGCGAGTCGGGCGGCGGCACGGGCGCGGCGACTGTGGCGCCCGATCCGGAAATTTGCAGGACGCGTCCGCGCGACGTCCAGATCAACGGTTGACTTCGCGCGCGGTCTGACCTAGCTGGCGCGTTCCGTTTCGCGGAGCCGGGCATGCCGGGCTCGTGCGGAGCTGTGCACAATTCAATCGCACGACATAAAGAGAGTTTCAGGATCATGTTCGCAGTCGTACGCACGGGCGGCAAGCAGTATCGCGTTGCCGAGGGTGACAAGATCGTCGTCGAGAAGCTCGACGGCGATGCCGGCGCCACGGTCACGCTGGGCGACGTCCTGCTCGCGGGTGAAGGCAGCGAACTGAAGCCGGTCGCCGGCCTGACGGTCTCGGCGGAAATCATCGCGCAGGCGAAGGGCGAGAAGGTCATCGTCTTCAAGAAGCGCCGCCGCCACAATTACCGCCGCAAGAACGGCCATCGCCAGCAGCACACGATCCTGAAGATCGTCGCGATCGGCGAAGCGAAGAAGAAGGCGGCGAAGGCCAAGAAGGCGGATGCGGCCCCGGTCGAGGCGGAAGCCCCGGCGGCCCAGGCCTGAAACCCAAGCGAGACGAGGAGTATAGGCAATGGCACATAAGAAAGCAGGCGGCTCGTCGCGCAACGGTCGCGATTCGGCAGGCCGCCGTCTTGGCGTGAAGAAGTTCGGCGGACAGGAAGTCGTCGCCGGCAACATCATCGTGCGCCAGCGCGGCACCAAATTCTATCCGGGCACCAATGTCGGCATGGGCAAGGACCACACCCTGTTCGCGCTGACCGACGGCCGCGTCGCCTTCCATGAGGGCCGACTGGGCCGCAAGTTCGCGTCGGTAGAAATGATGGCGGAAGCCGCCGAATAACATCGGGCAACCAACCGGGTTGTCCACCAGGGCGACCCGGTCCCCGCGTCAAGGCGGGGACAACGCACAAGGGAGACGGGTCGCGGCCTGGCTCCCTTTTTTCTTGCTCCCTCAACCCGTTCGTGTCGCATCCCCGTCATCCGCGGGGGGCATGGCACGGCGCAAAAGAGGAGAGTGCCGATGTTCGTGCGTACCCGCAGATTGACGCTGCGTCCCGGCTGGATCGAGGACGCGCCCGAGCTGGCCCAGGCGATCGCGCATTGGGAAGTGATCCGCAACCTGGGCCGTGCGCCCTGGCCCTATGGGCTCGCGGACGCGGAGGCGTTCCTCCGCCAGCCGCGGCGGACCTGCGAGGCCAGCTTCGTGATCCTCGCGCATGAAGGCCCCTGCCCCCGCCTGGTCGGCGGCATCGGCTTCGGTCCCTATGACGATCGTCCGCATGAAATCGGCTATTGGCTGACGCCAAGCGCCTGGGGGCGCGGCTATGCGACCGAGGCGGGCCGTGCAGTGATCGACATCGCCCGCACGCTGCGGGTGCCACGATTGCAGGGCGGCCATCATCTCGACAACCCGGCATCGGGCGCGGTGCTGCGCAAGCTGGGGTTCGTGCCCACCGGCACAGCAATGCGCTATTCGCGCGGCCGCGGTGCGGAGGTGCCGTGCGCCGAATATGCGCTGGCGCTCAGTGACGAGGATGATGCACGAATGGCGGCGTGAGGCGGTTCATGAGGTCCGCCCGACGCCCAAGCGGATCGCGCGGGTCAAGCGACCGCATATAGCTGCCGGCTGACCTTATCGTCACCCCGGCCCTGTGCCGGGGTCCACCGTGCCGCAAGGCCCCGTCGCACGCCAGTTGGTACCGAGCCAAGGCGCGGGGCAAGGGGAGCGCGCCGATGATCCGCCAGTGCGGGTCGCGCGGTGGACCCCGGCACGAGGCCGAGGTGACGAGGAAAGAGTGGCTGGGTTTCCGGACAATCGCCAGTCCCGGTCAACCTCTATGCCGCCGCCAGCTCCGGCGTCGGCTGCCCAAGCCGCGCAGCTTCATAGTCGCTGTCGGCCAGCGCGATCAGCTTGCGGTCGTCATGGTTCCACGGGTGGAAGCCCGGCATGAAATAGGCGAACCACGCGCCCAGCACCTTGCGCGCCATGCCGGGGCGGCCAAAGGCATAGCGGAACACCCGCCATTTGACGCCTGCACCAGTCAGACCGTCCTGCGCGAGCAGGTCGAGCATCCCCTCGGTACGGCCGCGAAAGAACTTGATCGTCGCCATCACCATCACCAACGACTTGACCCACCAGCGGCGGAAGCGCGGCCAGTCGCGGGTCGCGTGCAACCAGGTGTCATAGGCCACACCCTTGTGCTCGATCTCCTCGATCGCGTGCCAGCGCCACAGCGCGGCGGCTTCCGGATCGGCGCCGGCGAGATGGCGGGGATTGGCGATCAGCTGGTGCGCGATGATCGCGGTGAAATGTTCGAGCGCCATCGTCGCGGCGAGATTGGCGATTGGCGGGCGCCCCTTGGTGATGGCCAGCTCGCGGTCGACCCGCGCTTCGAGACGCGACACGTCATAACCCTGGTTGGTGACGTGGCGGTTGAACGCGACATGCTCGCGGGTGTGGATAACTTCCTGCTTCACGAACGCATTGATCTCGCGCTCAAGCCGGGGCGGTGTGCCGTCGCGGAACTTGCGCACGCTGTCGATGAAAAAGCCCTCACCCTTGGGAAAGGTGACCGACAGCGCGTTGTAAAACGCGGTGGCGACGGGGTCGTCGCCATGCCACCACCGGCGGACGTTCGTATTGCGCCCAAAGCGCCGGTCGCGCGGACGGATTTCCAGGTCTGCCGGAGTCTTTGCGTTCATCACGCTTTTCCTTCACTAATCCGATACCCGCAACATCTGGCCATTACTTACACTGATGTCAATAGCCCGCCGCCGTCTCACGCCCGAGGAATCCCGTGACGCCGCGCTCGATGCTGCGCGCACGCTGCTGATCGAAATGGGACCGCAGGCCGTGACACTGAAAGCGGTGGCATCGCGGATCGGGCGCACCCATGCCAATCTCCTCCATCATTTCGGCTCGGCGTCGGGGCTGCAAAAGGCGCTGATCGCGCACCTCGCCGACACGATCACGACGCGGATCGGCGCGGCGGCGATGAAGGCGCGGGAGGGCGATCACGATCCGCGCGAAGTGGTCGACCTGACCTTCGACGCGTTCGACCGCGAGGGGGCGGGCGCACTCGCGAGCTGGATGATTCTCTCGGGCAATGAGGACGCGCTCGATCCGATCCTGGAGGCGATCCACCGGCTGGTCGACGAGCTCGCCGCCGATTCCCATTTCGCCGAGCAGCATTCGATCCATGAGGAGACGTTGCAGCTTGTGCTGATGGCGCTGGGCGACGCGCTGCTCGGCGGCCCGATGGCGCGCGCGCTCGGCCTGCCGCGCGAAAAGGCGCGCGAGCTGGCGGCCGTCGCACTGATGCGCTCGCGACATCCGGATCATCAGGTCTAAGCCTACGTCGCCCCGGCGAAGGCCGGGGCCTCTGGCCAATTACGGTGCGCCCGGATTTCACAGAGGTCCCGGCCTCCGCCGGGACGACGCCGTGGCCCCTATCGCCAAACGCGGCAACGGTTTACACGCCCGCCCATGCATTTCCTCGATCAAGCCAAGATTTTCGTGCGGTCCGGCGCGGGCGGCCCCGGCGCGGTGAGCTTCCGCCGGGAGAAATTCATCGAATATGGCGGCCCCGACGGCGGCGACGGCGGCAAGGGCGGCGACATCGTGTTCGAAGCGGTCGCGGGCCTCAACACGCTCATCGACTTTCGCTACACCCAGCATTTCCGCGCGCCGCGCGGCAAGGGCGGATCGGGATCGAACAAGACCGGCGCGGGCGGCAACGATCTGGTCATCAAGGTGCCGGTGGGCACGCAGATCCTGGCCGATGACGAGGATCGCACGCTGCTGGCCGACCTGACCCGGGTGGGCGAGCGCATCGTGTTCCTGCGCGGCGGCGATGGCGGCCGCGGCAATGCGAGCTACAAGACCAGCACCAACCGCGCGCCGCGCCAGCACGGTACCGGCTGGCCGAGCGAGGAAGCGTGGGTGTGGCTGCGGCTCAAGCTGCTGGCCGATGCGGGACTGGTCGGCCTGCCCAATGCCGGCAAATCGACCTTCATCAATCAGGTGACCAACGCCCAGGCCAAGGTCGGCGAATATGCCTTCACCACCACTCGGCCCCAATTGGGCGTGGTGCGGCACAAGGGATCGGAGTTCGTCATCGCTGACATCCCCGGCCTGATCGAGGGTGCGGCGGAAGGTGCCGGCATCGGCGACCGGTTCCTCGGCCATATCGAACGCTGCCGGGTGCTGCTCCACCTGGTCGACGCCAATGACGAAAGCGTGGCGGAAAGCTATCGCATCGTCCGCGACGAGCTTGCGAATTACGGCGAGGGCCTGACCGACAAGCCGGTGGTGGTCGCGCTCAACAAGATCGACACGCTCGACGACGAACTAATCGCCGCACTGTCCGCCGAGCTGGAAGAAGCGAGCGGCGGCGAAGTCATCCCGATTTCCGGGGTCAGCGGCACCGGCGTCGACTGGGTGCTCGACAAGCTGCTCGAAATCATCGGCCCCGAACCGGGCAAGGTCGCCGAGGATGACGAGGGCGAAGACGCCATCGAGTGGTCGCCGGTCTAAAGCGGCACCGCCCCATCATTACCAAAATTCCGTTCGTTTCGAGCGTCGTCGAGCAAGGTCTTGATTAGGCCCGACGTGTCTCGACTTCGTTCGACACGAACGGATCAAGCTGCGGATGAGTCGTTCCGGTCACCCAGCTGTCGGCGCGCGACCGCCATCGCGGCCAGCACGCCCGCGCCGAACACCGCGCCTTCCAGCGTCGATGTGAGCGCGTTGCTGAGCGGGCCGAAGCCGGTATCGCCGAGCGGCGCGGTGATCCGCGCGGGATCGAGCCGCGCGGCGGGAAAGCGTGCCGCCATTTCGGCCAGGCTGCCCGCCATCAAGCGCCCACCGAGCAGCGCAATGGCCAGCCCCCCCGCCCCGCCAGCGATCGCGCCGGTCGCGATTGCGCGCCGCCACGACGCCGTGCGGGCCGTCCAGGCGCCAAGCCCCAGCGCCGCGCCGATCATCACACCCTCGCCCGCGCCGGCGATCGCGCCCGGGCTTTGGCCGATCAGAAGCTGAAACGCGTCCATGCCGAGCAGCTTGGCGAGCCCGCCGATGATCAGTCCTCCGCCCGTGCCGCCCGCAACCCAGGCCCAAAGCGGGCGATGCGCGGATATGGCCAGCGCAAGGCCGAACCCGACGCCGGCGCCGCCCGCCGCCCCGACCAGAATGCAGGCGCTGACCAGCACGAGCAGCACCGACAAGGCACCGGTGCCGGGCGCAAGCGGCAGCGACGCGGCGATCAGGCCATAGCCCAGCCCTCCGGTCATGCCGGCAAGGCCACCGCCAACCATGCCCGCCGCACCCAGCCGCACCGCCCGCGTCCAGCGATCCTCACCCTGGCGGGCCTGCACCGGCGCAGCTTCCCCGGCACCTTCGATCCGATCGACCGAGGCAACGAAGCGATAGCCGTGCTTCGGCACGGTCTCGATACAGCGCGGGTTGGCGGCATCGTCCTCCAGCACCCGCCGCAATGTGCGCACGCACTGGGTCAGCGCTTCATCGGTGACGGGCACGCCGCGCCAGACCTCGGCCATGAAGCGGTCTTTGCTGACCAGATTGCCCGCCTCGCAGACCAGCAGCAGCAACGCGTCGAAATACCGACCGCTGAGCGCCACATCGTGCCCGCCGCGCGACAGGCGCCGTTCGCGCGGATCGACCAGAAACTCGCCAAAGCGGAACCGCGTCGTCATTTTTCAGCGCGATCTCATCGCTTGCTCATGCCGCTCATCGCGCATTGCCCTAGCCGCTTGCAGGTCAACATGCACGGAGGAAACGAAATGACGCAAGCAAACGGTCTGGCGCGCGGTCGCGTCAACATCTGGCGGCTGGTCGGCTGGGGCGGTGCAGCGGGCCTGTTGCTGCTCCCGCTCGTCGCGATGCAGTTCACCCGCGAAGTCGATTGGACGCTCAGCGACTTCATCATCATGGGCATCCTGATCGGCGGCATCGGCCTGCTGATCGAGGCGGCGATGCGCGCCAGCGGCAATGCCAGCTATCGCATCGGGGCGATCGTGATGATGATCGGCTGCTTCATGCTGATCTGGGTCAATCTGGCCGTCGGCATCATCGGTGCCGAAGGCGGGCCGAACATCCTCTACGCGCTCGTCCCCACCGTGCTCGCCGCCGGCGGCATCATCGGCCGCTTTCGCGCACACGGCGTGTGCCGGGCACTTGTCGCCGCGATTATGGTTCAGGTGGTCATCGGCGCGGTCGCGGTGGCGATGGGCTGGGGCAAAGATACGCCGATCTGGCCGCGTGATATTATCGGCGGGACGGTGATCTTCACGGTCGTCTGGGGCACCGCTGCTGCGCTGTTCGCGCGCGCCGCGCGCATGGAACGCGCCACAGGCTGACAGTGGGGGCCGGGCGCGCTAGACGCGGCGGTCATGCCGTTGTTCGCGCCCGCCGACTGCCCCCGCCTGATCGTGAAGATCGGATCGGCGCTGCTTGTCGATGCCGATGGCGTGCGGCGCGACTGGCTGACCGGCATCGCCGCGGACATTGCCGATCGTGTGCGCGCGGGCCAACAGGTTGCGGTCGTCTCGTCGGGCGCGATCGCACTCGGCGCGCGGCGACTTGGGCTGGCAAAGGGCGGCCGCGCCAGCCTGGAGGACGCGCAGGCCGCCGCCGCCACCGGACAGATCGCGCTGAGCCAGGTCTGGGCGGAGGTGCTCGGCGCACAGGGGCTGACCGCGGCGCAGATGCTGGTGACGCTCGACGACCTCGAGGACCGGCGGCGCTACCTCAACGCGTCCGCGACGCTCGACCGGCTGCTGGCGCTGAACGTCGTCCCGGTCATCAACGAGAATGACAGCGTCGCCACCGCCGAAATCCGTTTCGGCGACAATGACCGCCTGGCTGCGCGCGTCGCCCAGGCGGCGGGCGCGACCGGCATCATCCTGCTGTCCGACATTGACGGCCTGTATGATCGCAACCCCGATCTGCCCGGCGCAATGCATATCGCGCGGGTTGAGCGGATCGACGCCGCGATCGCGGCGATGGCGGATCGCGGGTCGGCGAGCGGCATGGGATCGGGCGGCATGGTATCGAAGATCGAGGCGGCCCGGATCGCCTGTGGCGCCGGCGTGGCGCTCGTGATCGCGTCTGGACGTGTCGACCGCCCCCTCTCGACGGCCGCGCGCCACACGCTGTTCGTCCCCGAAAAGCGCGCGCGCGCCCGCAAGGCCTGGCTGGCCGGACGACTGACCGCGCGCGGCACCATCGTCGTCGACGCGGGCGCAGCCCAAGCCCTCGCCGCGGGCCGCAGCCTGCTCGCCGCCGGCGCGATCGCGGTGCACGGCGCTTTTTTCCGCGGCGACGCGGTGACGATCGAGGGTCCGGCCGGTCCGATCGCACGCGGCCTGAGCGAATATGATGCGCGCGAGGCGCTGAAGCTGCTTGGCCGGCGTAGCGAGGAGCATGGCGAGATCCTGGGCTATGCGCCGCGATCGGCGCTGGTCCATCGCAGCCACATGGTCCTGTTGTGACGCGCATGCTCGCGATCACCGGCGGCACGGGCTTTGTCGGCAAGCGGCTGATCGATCGCGCGCTGGCGGACGGGCATCACGTCCGCGCACTCACCCGGCGCCCGCAACCCGCGCGCGCGGGCGTGACCTGGATCGCGGGCGCGCTCGACGACCTCGACGGCCTGGCCGCGCTGGTTGCGGGTGTGGACGCGGTCATCCACGTCGCCGGCGTCGTCAATGCACCCGACCGGGCGGGGTTCGTCGCGGGCAATGTCGACGGGACGCGCGCGATAGTTGCCGCCACCGAAGCCGCCGGCGTGCGCCGCTTCGTCCATGTCTCCTCCCTGTCGGCGCGTGAGCCCGCGCTGTCGATCTATGGCTGGTCGAAGGCGGAGGGCGAGCGGATCGTGGCGACGAGCACGCTCGACTGGGTGGTGGTACGCCCGCCCGCAATCTATGGCCCAGGCGACCTGGAGATGCTCGAGATGTTTCGCCTCGCCCGGCGCGGGGTCGTGCCACTGCCCCCGCCCGGGCGCTTTTCGGCGATCCATGTCGACGACCTCGCCCGGCTGCTGCTCGTGCTCGTCGCCAGCGGCGATGCCGGCATGGTGCTGGAACCAGATGACGGGCGCGCGGGCGCATGGACGCATGTCGACTTCGCGCGCGCGCTGGGGCGTGCGGTGGGCCAGCCCGTGCTGCCGCTGTCGCTGCCGCGGGGTGTGCTGGCGATCGCGGCGCGCCTCGCGCGGCGGTTTCAGGGGGATCGCGCCAAGCTGACCCCCGACCGGGTCGCCTATTTCTGCCACCCGGACTGGGCGGCTTCCGCCGATCGGCGCCCGCCCGCGCAGCTGTGGCAGCCGGCGATCGCGACCGAACAGGGACTGGCCGAAACCGCGCGATGGTATCGCGCGAACGGCCTGCTATAAGCGCGCACCATTTAGGCCGAAAAGCCGCCGCATTTTGCGCGCAGGGCAAAAGCCAGTCACCATGAGGATCAAGATGAGCGATCGTGCCGCCACATTCGACACCGTCACCCGGCTGGTCGAGCCCTTCAACAAAAAGGGCGTCGCGTTGAGCGAGACCACGACGTTCGCCGGCGACCTGGAGTGGGACAGCCTGACCGTGATGGATTTCGTCGCGTCGATCGAGGACGAGTTCGACATCATCATCACCATGAACATGCAGGCGGAAATCGAAACCGTCGGCCAGCTGCTCGATGCGGTCGAAAAGCTGAAAAGCGCCTGACGCCCCGCCGCGTACCCGCCCATCACACGGACCCCCAAGCCATGACCGAAGCCGCCGCCACCGCCCATGCGATCCCCGAGGAGATCGCCACGCTCGCGCCCGAACGCGATCTGTTCAGCAAGTTCGACGCGCTGATTGCCGAACGCCAGGCGCTGCTGGATTCGGGCGTGCGCGATCCGTTCGCGATCGTGATGGATCAGGTCACCTCCCCCACCCAGGCGGTGATCCGGGGCAAAGAAACCATCCTGCTCGGCACCTACAACTATATGGGCATGACGTTCGACCCCGACGTCATCGCCGCGGGCAAGGCTGCGCTCGAACAGTTCGGATCGGGCACCAACGGCAGCCGGATGCTCAACGGCACGTTCCGCGATCATGTCGATGCGGAGGAAGCGTTGAAGGAATTCTATGGCGCCGATCACGCCATGGTTTTCTCGACCGGCTATCAGGCCAATCTGGGCATCATTTCGACGATTGCGGGCAAGGGTGAGTATATCATCCTCGATGCCGACAGCCACGCGTCGATCTATGACGGCTGCGCCATGGGCAACGCGGAGATCGTCCGCTTCCGCCACAATTCGGTGGAGGATCTCGACAAGCGGCTGGGTCGCCTGCCCGCGGAGCCGGGCAAGCTCGTGGTGCTCGAGGGCGTGTATTCGATGCTCGGCGACATCGCGCCGCTGAAGGAAATGGTCGCGGTCGCGCGCAAGCACGGCGCGATGGTCCTCGTCGACGAAGCCCATTCGATGGGCTTTTACGGCGCGCATGGCCGTGGGGTGTACGAGGCGGAGGGTCTGACGCTCGACGATGACGTCGATTTCGTCATCGGCACCTTCTCTAAGTCGGTCGGGACGGTCGGCGGCTTCTGCGTGTCGAACCATCCCAAGTTTGAGGTCATGCGGCTGGCCTGTCGCCCCTATATTTTCACCGCATCGCTGCCCCCGTCGGTGGTTGCGACCGCCGCGACGTCAATCCGCAAGCTGATGCACGCGACCGCGAAGCGCGAGCGGCTCTGGGCCAATGTGCGGCGGCTTCACGCGGGGCTGGTCGCGCTGGGCTTCGAGCTGGGCACCGCGCAACCGGACAGCGCGATCGTCGCCGTGATCCTGAAGGATCAGCAGCAAGCGGTGATGATGTGGCAGGCAATGCTCGAAAGCGGCGTCTATGTGAACATGGCGCGCCCGCCCGCGACGCCCGCCGGCACGTTCCTGCTGCGCTGCTCGCTGTGCGCCGAACACAGCACCGCTCAGATCGAGACGGTGCTCGAACGCTTCGCGCAGGCGGGGCGCGCGGTCGGCGCCATCGCCTGACAGGCTGCAGCGACCGGCATCACCCACCCCCAGATGGGGATTTGCTTTGCAGGCCGGCCGGGAAAGGCTAGCTTGCGCGCATGACGATGTTCGTCACAGGGGACCAGGGCATTGGGGAGCAGCTCAAATCGGGCTGGCGCACCGTCCTGCTGGTCGTCATCGGCATCCTCGGCATATTGGTGATCGCCGGCTTCGCCTTCACCCTGACCCAGTCGAACCGCGCGCGCGACCGCGCACTGGGCCTGCAATCGGGCAGCTATGAACTGATGATCCGTGCGCGCAGCCTGTCCGCCAGCGTCGCGCGGGCGGAGGCGGCGCTCGGGCGCTACGTGATCAGCGGCGACAATACGCTCGGCGTCATCTATAATGATGCGTGGCGCGACGCCAGTTTCCAGCTCGACCGGTTCGCGCGCGAGGCCGGACGTAACCCCGCCCAGCGCCAGGTGATCCGCGACCTGCGTAGCGCGTTCATCGCGCGCGGTAACGAGCTGTCCGAGATCGCGCTGCACACGCGTTACAAGCAGAACGATCAGGCGCTGTCGAAATATTACCAGGCGCGCGACACCGCCAGTCTGGCCGCGATCGGCAGGCTGCTCGACCGGGTCATCGCAATCGAACGCCGCCAGCTCGCCCAGCGCACCTTCGCGGCGGAGGCGACGCTCGATCGTTCGGCGCAGGTCGCGAGCGCGCTTGCGGGCTTCGGACTTCTCCTCCTGGTCGGCACGGCCGTGCTCGGCTGGCTGGTCGTCAAAGCGGTCGGCGATCGCGCCACGGCGGCGGCCGAAGCGGAGATGGCCCGCATCCGTGCAATCGAGCTGGAGGAAGCCGTCGAAGCCGCGACCGACCAGTTGCGCCAGGAAGCGCGCGAGCGCGCCCAGGCCGAAGCCAAGTTGCGCCAAATGCAAAAGATGGAGGCGGTCGGGCAGCTGACCGGTGGTATTGCGCATGATTTCAACAACATGCTTGCCGTTGTTCTCGGCGGGCTTGAGCTGGCACAGCGCCATATCGCGTCGGGCGCGACCGATGTGTCACGGCATATCGATAACGCGATGGAGGGTGCCAATCGCGCCGCCGCGCTGACCCGCCGGTTGCTCGCCTTTGCCCGCGCCGAACCCCTGTTGCCCCAGGCGGTCGAGGCGCGCGACATCATCGACAACATGAGCGACCTGCTCGATCGCACGCTCGGCGACCAGATCGAGGTCACGGTGCGCGACATGGGGCGCGGGTGGTGCGTGTGGGTCGACCGGCACCAGCTCGAGAGCACGATCCTGAACCTCGCGGTCAATGCACGCGATGCGATGGATGCGCGCGGCGCGCTGACCATCACCACCGGTGGGCGCACGCTTGCTCTGCACGAGGTCGGCACCCTCGACGCGGGTGACTATGTCACGATCGAGGTCCGCGACACCGGCTGCGGCATGACGCAGGACGTGATCGACCGCGTGTTCGAGCCGTTCTTTACCACCAAGCCGGTCGGCAAGGGCACGGGCCTTGGCCTGTCCCAGATCTTCGGCTTCGTCCGGCAATCGGGGGGCGATGTCGGCATCGATTCGACCCCGGGCGTCGGCACGGCGGTCACGCTGTATCTGCCGCGCCATCGTCAGTCGGGCGAAGCGGCCGGTCAGTCGGCACCGCCCCCCCGGCCCGCCGAGATCGCAGCCAATCAGGACAGTCTGGAAAGCCTCGACATCCTGGTGGTGGAAGACGACCCCCGCGTGCTCGAAGCCACCTGCGCGGCGCTGGTCGAGCTGGGCCACCGCCCGGTGCGGTGCGACGACCCGCTCGACGCGGGCCGGGT
Source organism: Sphingomonas sp. SFZ2018-12 (assembly GCF_022496715.1). Lineage (NCBI taxonomy): Bacteria > Pseudomonadati > Pseudomonadota > Alphaproteobacteria > Sphingomonadales > Sphingomonadaceae > Sphingomonas > Sphingomonas sp. SFZ2018-12. The sequence continues at coordinate 613,086 of NZ_WTFM01000001.1, read as the reverse complement.
CGCGGCGGGGATGGAGCGGCTCGACCTCATCATTTCCGACGTGCTGATGCCGGCCGAAACCGGGCCGGAGATGATCCAGCGACTGCGGCCGTTGCTGCCGGGCGTCGGCGTTGTGTTCGTGACCGGCTATGCCGGCGATGCCGACGATCTGGTGGAGTTCGGCGACGCCCCGGTGCTGCGCAAGCCCTTCACGATCTCGGCGCTCTCCCACGCCCTGGCGAAGGGGGTCGCGGCATCGTCGATGGCCAGCGCGCCACGGCCGGTCGGCGCTCGAATTCGGGGCTGACGCCGCCCCACAAGCCGACTATAGCCGGCGCCACGCCGTCCGCCGAGAGGTCAACCCGTCCCCGCGATGCAAGCAATCGACCGATATATGGCCAGGCTGATCGCGGTGCCGCTTTTCTCGACGCTGCTCATCTCCGCGATGCTGCTGGTGCTCGACCGGATGCTGCGGCTCTTCGATTTCGTCGCGAGCGAAGGCGGGCCGGTCAGCGTCGTGTGGCGGATGCTCGCCAACCTGCTGCCCGAATATCTGGGGCTCGGCATCCCGATCGGCCTGCTGCTCGGCACGCTGCTCGCCTTTCGACGGCTGGCGACGACGTCCGAACTCGACGTGCTGCGCGCGGTCGGCATGGGGTATGGCCGGTTGCTGCGGGTGCCTTACCTCTTCGCGATCGGGCTGGCGGGACTGAACCTGGCGATCGTCGGCTTCGTGCAACCGCTTGCGCGCTTCAACTATGAGGAGCTGCGCTTCGAGCTGCGATCGGGTGCGCTCGGCGCGTCGATCAAGGTCGGCGAATTCACCCGGCTTGGCGCGAACATGACGCTGCGGATCGAGGAAAGCCGCAACCGCGGGTCCGACCTGTCGGGCATCTTCGTGCGCGCGGCGCAACCCGACGGCAGCTGGCTGGCGGTAACGGCGGAGACGGGGCAGTTCCTGGCGACCGACGATCCCGACGTCATCCTGTTCCGGTTGACGGACGGAACGCTCGTCCACAACGCGCCGGGCTTTGCGCAGCCCCGGGTGCTTACCTTCACCTCGCACGACCTGCCGATCGACCTGCCGAAATTCGGCGCGTTCCGCATGCGCGGGGGCCGCAACCTCGAACTCACCCTGCCCGAACTGGTCAAGCAGGGCGGCGATTCATCCAAGCCGAAAATGACCCGCGACGAAAGCCGCGCCAACCTTCATTTCCGCCTGGTCGAGGTCGCGACGATCTTCCTGCTCCCGCTGCTCGCGCTCGCGCTGGGCGTGCCGCCCAAGCGGTCGACATCGGCGCTGGGGGTCTTTCTGTCGATCATCATCATCGTCACCTATCACAAGGTGAACGAATATGGCGAAGCGATCGGCGCGCTCGGCCGTGTCGATCCGATCATCGCATTATGGGGGCCGTTCCTTCTGTTCGCGGGGCTCGTCTTCTGGATGTATTATGTCATCGCCTATGTGCCCGGCGGCCAGCCGATCGGCGCGCTCGAGCGTGTCTTCTCACGGGCGGTGAAGGCGCTGGCGCGCTACCTTCCCGGCCGGCGTCAGCCGGCATGATCGATATCCGGGCACCGCGATGAACCAGCTCAACCTTTTCCCCTCGCGAACCGTCGCCTGGTACATGGCGCGGATGTTCCTGAGCCGGACGCTCGCGGTCCTGTTCATGCTCGTCCTCGTTCTGCAGACTCTCGACCTGCTGAGCGAGTCGGGCAAGGTGCTGGCCTATCCGGGCAACGGCAACGCCGAAATCTGGCGCTATGTCGGCCTGCGCACGCCTCAGATCATCGCGCGCTTCCTGCCCTTCTCGGTGCTGCTCGGCACGATCATCACCCTGTCCACGCTCAATCAGAACAGCGAGATCGTCTCGCTAAAGGCCGCGGGGCTGTCCGCGCATCAGGTGCTGGCACCGCTGATCGTCGCCGCGCTGGGCGTGGCCGCGGTGTCGTTCATCTTCAACGAACGCATCGTCACGCGCGCCACCGCGACGCTGGCGCAGTGGGAGGATGTCGATTTCGGACCCATCCCGATCGATCGCGGCGATCGGACCAATGTGTGGGTGCGCGATGCCGACGACCTGATCCGCGTCGGTCAGGTGCGCGGGCGCGGGGACGCGGCGGTGCTGAACGACATCACCGTCTATGAGCGCGGCAACGGGTCGCTGCGCACGCTGCTCAACGTTCCGCGCGCGGTGCGCGACGGCGCGGGATGGCGCGGCGACAATGCGACGCGCTTCGATGTCGACAGCGGGACCAGCACGCGGCTTGGCCGGGTGCGTTTCGCGGAGGGGGTTCGTCCCGACCAGTTCGCGCTGGCGACCGTGAATGCGGACGGCATGTCGTTCATGGGACTGAGCGAGGCGATCGACGACCTCGACGCCGCCGGCCGACCGACCGCCGCGCTGGAGGGCGGGTTGTGGCACAAATTGTCCGGGCCGCTGTCGTCGATCCTGATGCCGCTGCTCGGCGCGGTCGCCGCGTTCGGCATCGCGCGGTCGGGCAAGCTGTTCGTGCGCGCGGTGATCGGCATGGCGCTGGGCTTTGCCTATTTCGTCGCCGACAATTTCGCGCTGGCGATGGGCAATCTGGGTGCCTATCCGCCCTTCCTGGCGGCGTGGGCGCCGTTCCTGCTGTTCCTGTTGATCGGCGAGGCGGTACTGATCCGCACCGAGGAATAGGGCGTCAGCGCGTGCGCGACACGCGCAGCGTCGATGCCGCCAGCCGCTGGAGGAGACCGGTCAGGCTGCGATAATTGGCTGCATGATACGGCGAGTGCGCCGCCAGCGCCGTCGCGAGACGACGGTGCGCGGTGCCCAGTGCATGATAGGGCAGACCCGGCAACAGGTGATGCAGCGCGTGATAGCGCAGGCCAACCGGCGCCCACAGGAACGGCAGCACCCCGGGCGGCGGCACGTTGACCGAATCCAGATACTGGGCGGTGACGCTCATCGGCTCGCCCTCGTTTTCCCACAGATGCGCGACGAGCGTGCGGACCTGATTGATGACCGCGGCGGTCGACAGGATGCCCAGAAAAATGAGGAATGCGCGCAGCGGTACGATCCCGGTTGCGACCGCCGCGATCAGCGCGATCGACCACAGGCTGGTCGCCGCCGCCTGCCAGCGCCACAGGCTGCGGGCCTCGCCCTCCGGCTCCCGCCGGCGGAAGGCGGGATTGATTGCGAGCGCCGAGAACCGGGTGACAAGCACGTCACGGAAACGCGGAAACAGCGCCGCGATCGGCGTCAGCACCGCAAAGCGGAACATCAGCGAAATGGGTGCCAGGGCCGCGACCAGCAGGAACAGCGGCAGGCTGTACGGCTTCATCCGCGCCAGCGGCAGATATTCGGGGTCGTCGGCCGTGCCATAGCGCGTTCGCGCATGATGGAGATTGTGCACCCCTTCGTACATGAAGGACGGGACGAACAGCGGAACGCCGATCAACGCGTTCCAGCCGAGCCGAAATCCGGGCAGCGACGAATGCTTCACATGGCTGAGCTCGTGGATGAAGCTTTCGGCGCGGTAGAGCGCGAACACCGCAATCGCGCCGGCGGCGATCGCCCAGACGGGTGACGCGAGCAGGATCGCGCCGGCAAGCCCCGCATAACCGATGGCGGCCGACACGATCAAATCGGTCCAGTAGATGGCGGGCCTTGGCGCATGCAGATCGCGCGTCAATTCGGCCGCGGTGCGCAACATCGCCTTGTCATCCGCGACACGCACGGTCGTCGCACGGCTGTCGGTCGCCGCGCGGGGCATGTCGCGGCGGTCAAGGGTCAGGCTGGTCGTCATTGGCGCGCTCATTGCCCGAAGATAATGGCAACACGGTGGCATTACAGCCCCCGCCCCCCGCAGTGCTTGACAGCGAAGCCACAACTGCGGACGTGAACGGCAACGCATCAGGGGAATTCGAGCCTTGGCAACACATCCGGTCACCGTCCGCCCGGTCGTCACCGCGCGCGACCGCACGGCCTTTATCGATCTCGCCTACCGGCTGAACGCGGACGATCCGAACTGGGTCGCACCGCTGAGGCAAGAGGTCGTCGAACGGATCACGCCCAGCAAGAACGCCTGGTTCAGCCATGGCGAGGCGCAGCTGTTCCTGGCTGAACGCGGGTCGCGGGTGGTCGGCCGGATCAGCGCACACATCGATCACCTCGCGCTCACCATGCCGCCCGAAAAGGGCTTTGGCCCCGGAACCGGCTTCTGGGGCTTGTTCGAGGCCGAGGACGCGGAGGTGACGGCGGCGCTGATCGATACGGCAGAGGGCTGGTTGCGCGGACGCGGCCTCAACCGGGCGGTCGGGCCCGTCAGCCTGTCGATCTGGGAGGAGCCGGGCCTGCTGATCCAGGGATATGATCATCCCCCCACCGTGATGATGGGGCATCATCGCGCCGAATATCGCGGCTGGATCGAGGCGCGCGGCTATCTGCCGGCCAAGCGACTGGTGACCTATGAGCTCGATATCAGTCGTGAATTTCCACCCCTGATCCGGCGGATCGTCGCCGCGGGCGAGAAGAGCTCGAAAATCCGCGTTCGATGCGTCGACAAGTCGCGCTTTGCCGAGGAAGCGGCCATCATCCTCGGCATCCTGAACGACGCATGGTCGGACAATTGGGGCTTCGTGCCGCTCACGCCGCCCGAAGTCGAAGAGGTCGGCCGGAAGCTGAAGCCGATCGTGTTCAACGAACTGATCCGCATCGCCGAGGTCGACGGCGAGCCGGTTGCGTTCATGATCACGCTGCCTGACCTCAACGAACCGTTGAAGCCATTGAGGGGGCGGCTGTTTCCGTTCGGCTGGGCCAAGCTGTTGCTGTGGCTGCGCGCGCCCAAGTCGCGCACGATGCGCGTGCCGCTGATGGGCGTGGTGAAGCGCCTGCAATCCTCACGGCTTGCAAGCCAGCTCGCCTTCATGATGATCGAATATATCCGTCGCGATGCATCGACAAAGTTCGGTGCGACACGCGGTGAGATCGGCTGGATCCTGGACGATAATCAGGGAATGATCGCGATCGCCGATGCGATCGAAAGCCGGATCAACCGCATCTATCAGATATATGCGCGCGCGCTCTGAACCGGGGCGCGGGCCGTCCGACAAAAGAAAGGGCATGGCGTGACCGAAAGTCGCGCCATGCCCGAGTTTACCGCATTGACCATGGGGTCAGCCGATGCGGAGAAACCGTCGATCGAGCCGGATCGACCTTATTTCAGGTCGACCAGCGGGTCGTAGCCTTCGCGCTCGATCCATTGGGCGCGCGTCGCGCAAACCTTGCGCTTGATCCGCGAGCCGGTCGTGTCGACCATCACGCAATATTTGGGTTCGGACGCCGCCTGCGCGGCGGTGTCGACCGGGGCGGAAGCCTTGGTCTCGGCGGCGGCCGGACCGATGGCGACAGTGGCCAGCGCGCCGAACGAAGCGGCGGCGATCGCGCGAGCGATGCGGTTCATGAAATCCTCCTGTATCCCTCCGCAGGCGGGGGCTGCCTGCTCCACACACATTGCATTGGCCGTGCCAACTTATAGAATTGTTCTGATTCAAACACTTAATCGGTGTGTTACTGGTGCAGTTCACCAAGTCGCGGGATTTTCTCCCGCAATGTCGCACCCCGCACCATTCAGGCTCCGGAAAGCATCGGCGCGAGTCGTGAGTCGCCCGCCGTCGGGGCAGTCGGGAATTAGCGCAGGCGGACCCAGGTCGGCGCGTGATCGCTTGCCTTTTCCCGCCCGCGATGCGCCTTGTCGACGCCGGCATCGACGAACCGGTCGGCGGCCGGGGGACTGAGCAGCAGGTGATCGATACGAAAGCCCGCGTCGCGCTGCCACGCGCCGGCTTGATAGTCCCAGAATGTCCATGGCCCGCCGCCCGGATGGCGCGTGCGCAGGCTGTCGGTCCAGCCCTGCGTGAGCAGCCGGCGATAGGCCCGCCGCGACTCCGGCTGCACCAGCGCGTCATCGGCCATCGCGCGCACCGAAAACACGTCGTCGTCATTGGGAATGACGTTGTAATCCCCGGCGAGCACGACCGGCTGCTCGGTCGCGAGCAGGTCGGCGGCACGGGCGGCCAGGCGATCGAACCAGCGCAGCTTATAGTCGAATTTGGGGCCCGGCACCGGGTTGCCGTTGGGCAGGTAGATCGACGCGATGACGAGGCCATCGACCTCGGCTTCGAGATAGCGGCTCTGATCGTCCGCGTCGTCACCCGCCAGCCCGCGCTGGCGTTCGACCGGCTCGCGCCCGTGCGCGAGGATGGCGACGCCGTTGAACCCCTTTTGTCCGTGCCAGATCGCGTTGTAGCCGAGTGCGCCAATCTCCTCGGCGGGAAACCCCTCATCCGCGGTCTTCAGCTCCTGAAGGCAGACGATGTCGGGGCGCTCCTCGTCCAGATATTCGAGCAGACGCGGCAACCGGGCGCGGATGCCGTTCACATTGTAGCTGACGATCTTCACGACGCGCGGGCGCGGTCAGACGGAAAAGCTGGTGCCGCAGCCACAGCCCGACGCCGCATTGGGATTTTCGACGCGGAACGCTGCGCCGCCGAGCGATTCGACATAATCGACCGCCGCCCCGCGGACGAGGTCGATGCTGACCGGATCGACGACCAGCGTCGCGTCCGCGCCAACCGCCACCACGTCATCAGGCTCCGCCGCATCGGCCAGCCCAAAGCGGTATTGAAAGCCCGAACAGCCGCCACCCTCAACCGACAGCCGCAGGATGGCGGGCTTGCCCTGGCGCTGTGCGATCGCGGCAACGCGCGCCGCAGCGGCGTCGGTCAGGCGGATTTCTGCGGTGTCGGTGGCCATGCTCATACGCCCGAACATAGGTGGGCGGGACCCGCGCGGCAATGCGTCGTCGGACGCGAGGGTTCAGTTCGCCGGGCCGCCGATCGAGCCCGCCTGGCGGCTGCGCAGGGCCCGGTCCTGGAGTGCGAGCAGATGGTCGCCGCTGCGCAGATAGGGAATCGGGTCCACCGCCGCGCCGTCGATGCGCACTTCGTAATGCAGGTGACTGCCGGTCGAACGGCCGGTCGATCCCATCAGACCGATGATCTGGCCGCGCCGCACGCGCGTATTGGGGCGCACCATCAGCTTCGACAAATGGCCGTAGCGGGTTGCGATCCCCTTGCCATGGTTGATTTCGATCATGTTGCCATAGCCGCCCGAACGCTCGGACTTGGCAACGATGCCGTCGGCGGTGGCATAGATCGGGGTGCCCAACGGGCCGGGGATGTCGATGCCCGAATGCATCGCGGCGGTGCCGCGGAACGGGTCGGAACGAACCCCGAAATTGCTGGTGAGCGTCAGGTCCTCGACCGGCTGCAGCGACGGGATCGCGATCACCGCTTCCTCGAGCGTGTCGAGCTTCTTCCAGCTCTGGAACAGCGAGCGGAACTGCGCCTCGGCATCGGCTTCGGTCGCCGAGGTACCGGCCGGTGCGGCCACCGCTTCAAACGGGCCGCCCATCGCGCCGTTCAGGCGTTCGGGGCGAATGCCCATCCGGCGCAACTGCTGGGCGGTCGCCTGATAACGTGCCTCGATCGCGGCGCGGGCCTTGGCGGCATAAGCGACCTGGCGGGCCTCGACCCGACGGAGCGGCGCGGTCACCTCGGCCGAAATCCGGCTGACCCGCACGTCTCCGCCTGCTTCGGGCAGTTCAACACTGTCCGGATCAACCTCGCCCGAAAGCGCCGCGGCGATCACCGCCTGGCGCTTCTCGACCCGCGCGGCGTGCGCGCGTGCCTGCCGCTTCGCGGCCTGGACGTCGGCTTCGAGCGCAGCGACTTCGGCTTCCATGCGCCGCAACCTTGCTTCGGGCGAAACGTCGGCGATGAGCCCGGTGGCGGTCACCGCATGATAGCCGGCCTGCGCGGCGCCGTAGGAGGAAAAGGCGATGGTGACCGCGGCGACCCCCGCCATCACCGCCTGGCTGGCCGCGCCCAATCGGATGCGGCGAAGTGCGCGCCCGTCATGGAACATCACATCGCGCGGCACGAAAAGCTTGCGGAACTTCTCGACCATCTTCGCGTTCGGATTTCGCACGGTGGGCAGATGCTTGGCAGTTGCTGGCTTGATCTTCTTCAAATCCACGACTCCGACGCGCATCGCTGCGGATGCGTGCGTTAGTTGGGTTGTCCAGCAGCCCCTCCGCCTCTGGTGACACGCTTGTTACGGGTCGATCAGACAGGCGCAAGCTCGGCGTAATAATCGCGCGTTAGACCGGCTGTGGTCCGCGCCGAGTCGTTGAACGGCGGTTTGATCGCCCCCCTGAAATGCTGCGTGACAAGCATTTGCCAGTGCCGGGGCGCGTCATGTCCCGCTTCGCGACAGGCCGATTCGAACCAGCGCGTGCCCGCCGAGACGTGCCGGATCTCATCGTTGAGAATCCGGGTCAGAATGCGCGCACTCGTCCCGTCGCCGGCCGCTTGAAGGCGTTCGATGGTCACCGGCGTGACGTCCAGACCGCGTGCTTCGAGCACCATCGGCACGACCGCGAGGCGGGCGAGCGGATCGTGAGCGGTCGCCATTGCGGCGTCCCACAAGCCGTCATGCGCAGGGAGCGCGCCATAGCCGCTGCCCAGTGACACCAGCCGCCGGTGCAGCAGTGCGAAATGCATCGCTTCGTCCGCCGCGACCGCAATCCAGTCATCGACGAAGCCGCGCGGGAACGATGCACCAAAGCGTCCGATCAGGTCGAACGCCAGGTCGATCGCGACGAACTCGATATGCGCGAGCGCGTGGAGCAACGCGATCCGGCCGCGCGCCGAGCCGCCCCTGCCGCGCCGGGGCATTTCTGCAGCGGGCAGCAATTCAGGATGCGCGGGGCGTGCCGGCACGCGGGGCATCGGGACATCGAAACGGTGCGCCAGGCCGCCGCGCCGCCACGCCCGCGCCGCCGTGCGCGCCGCCATCACCTTCGCGGTCGGTCCGGCGGTCGTCAGCACACCGTGCGCCGCGGCGGCGATACTCGTCGTCACGTCGCAGCCAGCGCCTTCACGGCATCGAGCACTTCCTCGGCATGGCCGGGCACCTTCACCTTGCGCCATGCGCGGACCAGCCGGCCATCGGCGCCGAACAGGAACGTGGAACGATCGATGCCCATGTATTTCTTGCCGTACATGCTCTTTTCGGTCCACGCGCCGAATGCTTCGAGCACGCGATTGTCGTCGCCGTCGCTCGCGAGCGAAATTGCCAGCGCATATTTGTCGATGAACTTGCGATGCTTCGCGGGCGGATCCTTCGACACACCGATCACGTCGGCCCCTGCCGCCTGAAACGCCGGATACAGCGCCGAAAAGCCCTGCGCTTCCTTGGTGCAACCGGGCGTGTCGTCCTTGGGATAGAAATAGAGGACCAGCGGCTTGCCCGCGAAGCTCGTCAGTTCGACCTCGCGGTCGTCGGCCATGGTCAGGGTGAGCGCCGGCAATGCATCGCCGATTTCGATCGCCATCGTCATTCTCCCGGTTGGTCGCCGGACACGCGGGTCCAGCACGCGCGGACCTCCTGCCGCGCGGCGTCGAGCGACGCAACCACCTGCCCCCAATCCCGTAGCCCGAGCGCACCAGCGACCAGCCTGCGCGTCGCCGGCGCCGGCGGCTGCGCGTCGGGGGCTACCAGGCGCAGCACGACGAGCAGGCGGTTGAGCAGATCGTGCGCGTCGCCCAGCGCGTCGGGTAGCAGCCCCTGTGTTGCGAGGTCGCCGATCGCCATGCGCAGATCGGGATGAAAGGCGGTGCGGTGCACGAGCTGCTGGACATGCACGGCAAATTCCAGGTCGACCAGCCCACCCGGCAGCAGCTTCGCGTCGAGCGGCCCCTTGGGCGGCTTGTGCGTCGCCATCTCCGCGCGCATCCGGCAGCTGTCGGCGCGAAGGTCGCGGTCGGGCCGCTCGCCCGCCAGCACGCGCCCGATCACCTCCGCCACCGCTGCGCGCGCGCCCACGCTGCCAAAAATCGGCCGCGCACGCGTCAGGGCCATGTGCTCCCACGTCCACGCGCTTTCCGCCTGATAGCCGTGGAAGCCGTCGAGCGAGACTGCGATCGGGCCCTGATTGCCCGACGGCCGCAGCCGGGTGTCGACGTCGTACAGCGGCCCCGCTGCGGTCGGCACCGACAGCGCCGCGATCACCCGCTGCGCCAGCCGATTGTAATAGAGCACCGCCCCCAGCGGCTTTTCGCCATCGGACTCGGCCGCATAGTCGCCGGTAAAGAGAAAGACGAGATCAAGGTCGGACGCATGGGTGAGCGCGCCGCCGCCCAGCCGGCCGAGCGCCAGGATCACCAGCTCGCTGTCGCGAACGCGGCCGTGCCGTTCCTCGAACGCGGCGACGGTTGCGCGGGCCAGCACCTCGACCGCGGCTTCGGCGACGCGCGAATAACCGGCGGACACGCTCAGCGGATCGCTGCTGCCCGCAATGATTTGTGCACCCAGCGCAAAGCGTTTTTCGTTCACCACGCGGCGGACATGATCGAGCATCGCCTGATAGTCGCAGCCTGCCTCTACCGCGCACATCTCATGCGCCAGGGCGGCGACGTCGCCGACCGGATCGAGAGCGGTCGCGTCGATCAGCCCATCGAGCAGCTCGACGCGGCGGCCAAGCAGGTCGGCCAGCGTCGGCGCATGGCACAGGATCATGCTGAGCAGCCGGGTCAGCGCGGGGCGCGCCTCCATCAGCCGAAGGAAATTGATCGCGCTGGGCAGTTTCGCCAGCACCGCATCGAGCCGGTTGATCGCCAGCGCGGGATCGGGCGCGCAGGCGAACGCCTCGATCAGGCCGGGCAGCACCGCTTCCAGCGCCGCCTGCGCCGGTGCGCTGCGCAACGCGGGATAGCGTCCACCGCGCCAGGTTTCGATCCGCTGTGCGACCGCCGTCGCCGCATCGCCGAACCCGGTGGTGGCGAGCGTGTCGGCCAGCCGCTCAACCGATGTCGGCAGGCTGTCGTCAGCGTCGCTGTCGAGCGCATCATAATGCCGCCCGACCCGCCGGACCGGATCGTTCAGCAGGGCAAGCAGCGCGTCGCCGTCCGCCAACCCGTGCAGCGCGGCCACGCGGTCGATCGCTTCGGCCTGGGTCGGCAGCGCATGGGTCTGGCGATCGTCGATCATCTGCAGCCGGTGCTCGATCGTGCGCAGCAGGACATATGCGTCGGACAGGTCGCGGGCCGCCGCGGGGTCGATCCAGCCCGCCCCGGCGAGGGCGTCGATCGCGTCGAGCGTGGCGGGCACACGCAGCGCGGGGTCGCGCCCGCCGTGAATCAGCTGATGGATCTGGGCAAAAAATTCCACCTCGCGAATGCCGCCACGACCCCGCTTGAGGTCATAGCCCGGACCGAACGCCTGGCCCTGGGCGTGGTGGTCACGGATGCGCCGGGTGATCAGGCGGATATCGTTGATCGCACCATAATCAAGCGCGCGCCGCCAGATGAACGGCCGGATCGCCTGGAGGAAGCGCTCGCCGAGCTCGCTGTCGCCGGCGGCCGCGCGCGCGCGGATGAACGCGGCACGCTCCCATGGCAGCGCCTGTGATTCGTAATAGGTGATCGCCGCGTCGACCGGCAGCGCGATCGGCGTCACCTCGGGCGAGGGACGCAGCCTCAGGTCGATGCGCAGCACATAGCCGTCGCCGTCGCGGGCCTGCAGCAATTCGATGACGCGCCGTCCGATCCGCACCGCAGCCTCTTCGGGGGCCTCGCGCGGGCGGCACGGCAGCCGCGCCGGGTCGAACAGCAGGATGGGATCGATGTCGGAGGAATAGTTGAGTTCGCGGCTGCCCTGCTTGCCGAGCGCGATCGCGGCAAAGCCGACCGGTTCAGCCTCGGGCGTCCGTTCGCGGATCGCGGCGCGGATCGCCGTATCGAGCGCATGGTCGGCAAAGTCGGAAAGCAGCCGGGTGGTCGCGCGAAAATCGAGCGCGCCTGACAGGTCGCCGATCGCCGCGATCAGCGCGAGGCGACGGCGCTGGAGACGCAGTTGCTGTGCGGTCGTCGCGGCTTCGAGCGCGAGGCTGGCCGAGAGCGGATCGCGAAGGAAACGCGCCGGATCGCTGACGATTTCCGGTTCGCGTTCGGCGATCATGGCCAGGAACGGGGCGTGGCGGCAGGCGCGGTCTACCGCCTTCGCCAGCGCCGCGGGATCATAGCGATCGGGATCAAGCATGACCGCGGCTTCGACAAAATCGCCGATTTGAGCAACAAATTTCCCGTTGGCCCGTTAATCCCGGCATGTCGAAGCCACGCGCCCCTGCTGCCGATCCCAGGCAACCGGACCTGATCCAGGTGACGCGCCCGCGTGCGCGCGATCCGATCGGCGCAGCATTGCGCGATGCCTATGACCCGGACGACACGCTGCCGGACGATTGGATCGAACTCCTCGCGGCGATCGACCAGTCATCGCGGCGCGGCGGGGGTCACGAGCACGGCTGATCCCCGCACGACTTTCAACGCTGCGCCGGTCAATGATCCCGGCTCAGCTCCTCCACCTCACCCATGATCGCGTCGAGCGGGCTTTCGCCGCTCTCGTCGCGGGACGATTGACGGGAGGGCAGCTGACCCTCCTCGATCAATGCCTCCAGCGCGACGCGGCCGCGCGCGACGCGGCTCTTGATCGTGCCCACCGCGACGCCGCAGATCTCGGCGGCTTCCTCATAAGCGAAGCCACCTGCGCCGACCAGAATGAGCGCCTCACGCTGCGCCTGGGGAAGCAGCAGCAGCGCGCGCTGCATGTCGCCCAGTTCGACGTGCCGGTCCTGGCTCGCCGGCGCGGCGAGGAGCCGGTCGGCAACCAGATCGTCCCACTCGCCCTTGAAGCGCGAACGCCGCATCTGGGAAAGATAAAGGTTGCGCAGAATGATGAAGGTCCAGGCGCGCATGTTGGTGCCGGCCTGGAAACGCTGACGCGCCGCCCATGCCTTCATCAGGGTTTCCTGCACCAAGTCATCGGCGAGATCGCGATTGCCCGACAGCGAACGGCCAAAGGCGCGCAGATGCGGGATGACATTGCCCAGCTCTTCCTTGAACGCCGCGTCGGACAACGCCACGTGCGGAACGTCAGCTGCGGGCTCGTCTTGCGATTGCACTTCTTCTGACACTATCATTCCCGCACGAAAAAGTCAGTCGACGCCCGGATTGCGGGATGGGAACGCCATGCCGCATCAGTCCGCTTGCGTCGTCCCGGCCGGACCGTAGCCACCTATTTCCAGAACAACACGGCAAAAATCACGACGACCAGCGTCAGCGAGATCGCCAGGATATATCGGGTCATGTGCGGCGTCGCGCCAGCCCGTGCCTTTTCCCCATCAATATGGGGTTCGTTTCGGGGATCAGTCATATCGCTATAACCGACGAAAATCGAATTGGCTCCGCGTTGGACCCGCAAACAATTCGTTTCGACCCCCGAACGACGACAAATATCCGTTCGTTATTGCGCCGGCACCGTCGCCTGATCGAAAAACAGCGCTTGGCTGATCGCTGCCTTGACCGTCGACCGCTGGAACGGCTTCGTGATCATGAAGGTCGGCTCGGGGCGCTCCCCGGTCAGCAACCGTTCCGGGAACGCAGTGATGAAAATGACCGGTACGTTGAACTCGCTCAGAATGTCCTTGACCGCATCGATGCCGCTACTGTCGTCGGCCAACTGAATATCGGCGAGGACCAGACCGGGCCGATCCTCCATGGCCAGCGCCACCGCCTCGTCACGCGTAACCGCAACGCCGGTTACATCGTGGCCGAGGTCACGGACGATCCCCTCGAGGTCCATCGCGATCATCGGCTCGTCCTCGATGATCAAAACGCGCGCCCGTGTCTGTCGCTCGATTTCGGTCAGGGCCTCTGCGACCAGCGTCTCGACCTCGTCGGCGGACGAGTCGATCAGGAATGCCGTGTCCTCGGAGGTAAAGCCCTCCATCGCGGTCAGCAGCAGCGCCTGCCGCGACAGCGGTGCGACCCGCGCCAGTCGCGCCCGCGCGATCGACTCGTTCTCGCCGTCCGGCCCGTCTCCGGGGAAATCGTCCGATACGTCGCTGTTGGCTGAATTCCAGATCACCTGGAACGTGCGGTACAGGCCCAGTCTGGGATCGACGTTGCGCGGAAATTCATCGGGGGCCGCGACGATCGCCTCCAGCGCGGTACGGACGTAACGGTCCCCCTGCTGCTGGCTTCCCGTCAGCGCGCGGCCGTAACGGCGCAGAAACGGAAGGTGCGGCGCAAGCTGCTGTCCAAGCGACATAATATCGTCAATCTCCCATAGCGCGACGTGACCCCTGACGGTGCACGGCGCAAGCCAACTTCAATCGTGGTTTCCATGGAGGACAATGCGCACCCCCACAATGCACCGAAAACATGGAACCATCGAACGCGGTTTTTGTTTCATCGTCAATCCGACGCAGTTACTGTGGCCGGAAGGGGCGTCGCGCATCGCTCCGTTCGATACGAGGTTCGATGACGGGCGGATACGCCGCGCCTGGAAAAATTGGGATATGGGGGACGTGGTGCAGTCGGCGAGTGGTCGGAAAGACAAGATGACGGAAAAGCCATCGAACGAGGACGCGCGCAGGGAAAAGACCAAGCCCAAGACCCCGGGCGATGTCGGCGACGCGCTGCGCGCTGTCTATCGCGAGACGATCGATGAGGCGGTTCCCGACGAAATGCTCGACCTGCTGCGCAAGCTCGGCTGAGCACGCTGCGTGCTGATCTGACTCCGTTGGCCGTTTACCGCCGTGCCGGATGATCCCAGCCCCGCGCCGGATCGGCGTGACGACCCTGCCCACCCGCTGCTTTCGCTTGCCGTCGCTATCCCGACCGGCGCGAAGGTATTCCTGATCCTCAGCGTCGCGCTGCTGCCGCTTGCCCTGATCGCGGCCTATGCGTCGATCCAGACCTCCCGCATCGCGGACCAGGAAGCCGCCGCGCGGCTGCGTGTCGCCGCCGCCGAAGCCTCACGGGCCCTGTCGATCGAGCTGGGCGGTGATCTCGCCGCGTTGCGCGCCGGATTGAACGCGCTGGAAGCCGATCCGACCGACACGGGCGCGTGCGCGCGGGTGCAGGGCGTGTATGCAGCGCAGGCCACGACTGGCGTCCAGTTTCACATCACCGGCAAAGCCGGCGCGGTGCTGTGCGGGAGCCAGATTCCGGAGGATGCGGCCCGCGCGCTGCAATCGAGCGCGCGCGGGACCGTAATCGTGCCGGCGCGCGGCCTCGCCGTGCGGCTGACCGCGCCGGGTGACGAGGGGGTTCGTGCGGAGGCCTTCTTCCCCATCGCCTTTCTCGGCTCGATTGCCCGCCCGACGGGATTCTTGTCGCGCTACGGCGCTGCGCTAGCCAGCGAGGATGGCCGGCTTTCACTCGAGGCGCTGCCGGACGGCGGCATCCTCGACGGCGTGGAGGAAACGCGCCTCCCGCTCGGAATCGAAGACCTGGCGCTCGAAATGCGGATCTATGGCGCACCGATCACGACGACGCTGATCGTCACGATGCTGCTGCCCCTGTTGATGTGGTTTGCGGCGGCCGCGATTGCCTGGTTCGTCGTCGACCGCCTGCTGATCCGACCGCTGCGTCGCCTGCGTCGGATCGTTGGCAACTATCGCCCCGGCGATACGCTCGCCGTTGAACATTTCGGCACCCTGCCCGCTCAGGAAATCCACGCGCTGAGCGAAACGTTCCGGGCGATCACCGTCACGGTACGCACGCACGAGGCAGGGCTGGCCGAGGGTCTGGTGCGACAAACCCGCCTCACGCGCGAGGTGCATCATCGCGTGAAGAACAATCTTCAGGTGATTGCGAGCCTGATCAATTTCCACGCGCGTTCGACGTCGGACACAGCCGCAAGCGAAGCCTATGCCGCCATCCAGCGCCGGGTCGACGCGCTGGCGGTCGTCCATCGCCATCATTATGCGGAGCTGGAGGAAAATCGCGGGCTGGAGCTGCGCGCCGTCATCGGCGAGCTGGCGTCCAACCTTCGCGCCAACGCACCTGATTCAGCGGCGCGGACGTCGATGACCCTCAACGTGCATCCCGTGCTGGTTTCCCAGGATGTGGCGGTGGCCGTCGCGTTTCTGATCACCGAACTGGTCGAGCTCGCAATGGAATGCAGCCCAGCGGGTATGCTCAGCATCTCGGTCCGGCCGACCGACGGAAACGAGCGCGCGGTCGTGCGGATCACGTCGCCGGGCCTCGTCGATTCACCCGATTTCCAGTCGCTGATGCAGACTCGCTACAGCCGGATCATCACCGGCCTGGCACGCCAGCTTCGCTCGACGCTGCATCATGACCCGCTTGCCGGGTTCTTCGAAATCCCGATCGTCGCGCACGCCGAGGGCTAGCGAAGATTTTTTTGCGCGTGCGCGAAAACGCACGGAACCGAAAACGCCGTCCATGGTTTCTAGGTGCGGATAGCGACCTTATGCCCCCCCGCTCGCGCTATCCACTCTATAGGCCCGAAGGCGTCACACCTCTCCCCCCCGCTGTGACGCCTTCGGGCCTTCACTTTTCCGGCCGAGACCGGATTCCGCGGGTCGGATGTCCCCTTCGCTTTCACCCAAGATACCGGCGATCCCGACGTGATCGCGTCGCAAACGGAACGATTGCGCGCACCGGACATTCTGGACTGGTCAAACCCTGAATGATGGAGCGTGACGATGCGTAAGTTTCTTGGATTTACCGTGCTGGCTGCCGCGCTGGCGATCAGCGCGTGCAATACGGTCGAGGGTGTCGGCCGTGACGTCGAATCGGCGGGCGGTGCCGTCGCCGACGCTGCCGACGACAGCAAGTAACCGGATATCGGGCCGGAGCGTGGCACGGGTGCCAAGCCCTGCTACGCTCCGGCCAACTCAAGCCGGCGCGGCGTCGCTGTCTTCGCCGGCACCGTTGTTGGCCGCCCGCCGACGTTCCGTCAGCCAGATGCCGATCAGCGCAAGCTCGTAAAGCAGCACCATCGGCACCGCGAGCAGGAACTGCGAACCGATATCCGGCGGCGTCAGCACCGCCGAAATCCCGAACGCCGCAACGATCGCATAGCGCCGCGCGCTGACCAGTTGCTTGCGCGTCACCACGCCCGCCCGTTCCAGCAGCATCAGCAGCACCGGCAGCAGGAACGAAACGCCGAATGCGAACAGGAACTGCATCACGAAGTCGAGATAATTGCCGACCGACGGCAATGCCTCCTGGCGCACGCCGCCCCCCAGGTCGCCCTCCAGCCCCAGCAGAAAGTTGAGCGCGACGGGGATCGCGAAATAATAGGCCAAGGCGGCGCCGGCGGTGAAGAGGACAGGTGTCGCGAGCAGGAACGGCAGCAGCGCCCGCTTCTCGCTGCGGTAGAGCCCCGGGGCCACGAACTGCCACAGCTGGTTGGCGATGATCGGAAAGGACAGCATCATCGCGGCAAAGAACGCGACCTTCACCTTGACAAAGAACGCCTCGAAAATCTGGGTGAAGATCAATCGGTCCTGACCCGCGTCTGCCAGCGGATGGACCAGGAATCCGAAGATCGGCTTGGCGAAATAAAAGGCCACGCCAAAGAAAAGCAGCAACGCAAGCACGCAATACAGCAGCCGCCGCCTGAGTTCGATCAGGTGGTCGAGCAGCGGCGCTTCGGTGTTGTCGATGTCCCTCAACGCGGATCGGCTCCGTCGTCGGGATGGCGCGCCGGTGCGGGCGCGGCCGAAGCGGTCTCATCGCGAATGATCGGCTGGGCCACCATCTGGGGCCCCGTATCCTCGCCCGTGGCGGTCGCGGCATCCGGCGCGGGCAGCTGGCCCGCGGTCGGCGGATGCTCGCGCATGATCCGCGCGTTTTCCGCCGCCCACTTCTTTTCCATTTCCTGAAGCTCGGCCTCGCGCACCATCGCGTCGAAGCCCGAGCGGAACTGGCGCGTCACCGCCCGCATCTTGCCGACCCATTTGCCGACGAAACGCATCGCCTTGGGCAGGTCCTTCGGACCGATGACGAGCAGCGCCACGACCGCGACGACCAGCAATTCGGTGGGCGCTACATCCAGCATCAACTTATCCGCACATTCGGCTGCCGATCAGCAGCGGGCGAACCGCCGTTCAGCGTTCTTCGCGAGTCCGTTCGGCGTCGCGATCGAACGTCGGGTCGGTGGCGCGCTTGCCCTCGATCCGGGTCGGCTCGGGGGTGGAATCGTCCTCGGCCATCCCCTTCTTGAAGTTCTTGATGCCCTTGGCAACGTCACCCATCAGGTTGGAAAAGCGGCCGCCGCCCAACAGCAGGATCGCGACGACACCGAACACCAGCCAGTGAACCAGGCTGAAACCACCCATGACGATTCTCCTCGAGTCCGCGCCTCTCTACGCTTCCTCATCCATATTTGCCAGATCGGCATCGCCGAGCGCGAGATCAATGGGATCGAGCAGCCCCGCGGCGCGCAGGTCGTCGATCCCGGGCAGGTCGCGCCGGCTCGCCAACCCGAAATGGGTCAGGAACGCCGGGGTGGTGGCATAGGTGAGCGGGCGGCCCGGCACCTCGCGCCGCCCGGCGGGACGAATCC
The DNA here is from genome assembly GCF_022496715.1 of Sphingomonas sp. SFZ2018-12. NCBI lineage: Bacteria > Pseudomonadati > Pseudomonadota > Alphaproteobacteria > Sphingomonadales > Sphingomonadaceae > Sphingomonas > Sphingomonas sp. SFZ2018-12. The sequence goes on along the minus strand of NZ_WTFM01000001.1, from coordinate 594,616 downwards.
AGCCCGCCGCCATCAGGACGTCGAGCGTACCCTTGGAAATCTGGACGCCGCGGATCGCCTCGATCTCCGCGCGGCTGACCGGCTCGTGATAGGCGATGATCGCCAGCGTCTCGATCCCGGCGCGCGACAGTTTGCGCGGCTCTTCCTGCTCGCGGCGCAGATAATGGGCGAGGTCGGGCGAGGTCTGGAAATGCCAGCGCTCGCCGCGCATGACCAGCTCCACGCCGCGCCCTTCATAATCCTGCGCCAGCGCGGCCAGCGCGGCCGCGACGTCGACATCGCCGCCCACATGACGGCGCAGATCGGCGACGCTCAGCGGCTCGGTCGCGGCGAACAGCACCGCCTCCACCGCGCGCATGGCTTCGTCAGGCCGTTGCATCGGCCGCCTTCAGATAGAGGGGCGCGAACGGTGCCTGCTGGCGCAGTTCGACCCGCCCCTGCCGCGCGAGCTCGAGCGCGGCGACGAAGCTGGATGCCAGCGCCGAACGGCGATAGCCGGGATCGCCCGGCGCATCGGGCAGGAACGCCTCGATCCGCGCCCAGTCGATCGTCGTCCCGATCAGCGCGCCGATCCGCCCGATCGCCGTTTCCAGCGTCATCACCGCGCGCGGCTGGACCATGTGCAGCACCGGGCGGGTCCGCGCGGCCACCCGGCCATAGGCGGCAATGACATCGTAGAGTTCGGCGTGCCAGCGGATCTGGCGGACGTTGCGAAGCCCCTGCGGCGCGCCGCGCAGAAACACGTCGCGGTCAACCCGGTCGCGCGCCAGCAGCCGCGCTCCCGCCTCGCGCATCGCCTGCAGCCGTTCGAGCCGGGCCTGCAGGCGCATCGCCAGCTCCTCGGGGCTGGGCTCGACCTCGGGGTCGCTCGGCAGCAGCAGCGCGGATTTGAGATAGGCGAGCCAGGCCGCCATCACGAGATATTCCGCCGCGACCTCGAGCCTGAGCATGCGCGCATCGCGGATGAAGGCCAGATACTGATCGACCAGCGCCAGGATTGAGATCGCCTTCAGGTCCACCTTCTGGCTGCGTGCCAGCGTGAGGAGCAGGTCGAGCGGCCCTTCCCAGCCGTCGATATCGACCGTCAGCGTTTCGCCGGCGGCGACGTCGGGCAATTCACGCCGCCATCAGCGCGTCGCGACGCGCCAGCAGCCCGTCGAGCGACGCCGTCTCGGCCGGACGACGCATCGCCATCGCCCGGTCGAGCCGGGCATGGCCCTGCGCGCCCATCGGCGACAGTCGCCCGGCAATTTCGACCATCTCGTCCATCCGCGCCCAGCAATCGAGCACCACGTCGCAGCCCGCGGCGATCGCGCGCGCCGCCTTCTCGCCCGCGGTGCCGGACAGCGCCTTCATGTCGATATCGTCGGTCATCAGCAGGCCGTCATAGCCGATCGCCCCCCGGATCACCTGTTCGATCACCGTCGCCGAAAGGGTGGCGGGGTTGGCCGCGTCCCACGCCTCGAACACGACGTGCGCCGTCATCGCCATCGGCGCGAGCGGGGCAAGCGTGCGGAACGGTGCGATGTCGGCGGCCAGCGCGTCGGCATCCGCCCTGACCACCGGCAGTTCATGATGGCTGTCGACGACGGCGCGGCCATGCCCGGGCACGTGCTTCATCACGCCGAGCACGCCGCCCATCGCCAGCCCCTCGATCACCGCGCGGCCGAGCGCGGCGACGCGCATCGGATCGCCACCCAGCGTCCGGTCGGCGACGGCGGGGGTGGTATCGGGCTGACGGATGTCGAGCAGCGGCAGGCAGTTCACGTTGATGCCGACCTCCGCCAGCGTCAGTGCAATCGCGTGCGCGTTGGCGCGTGCCGCCTCGATCGCGCTGGCAGGCGCTTCGTCATATCGCTCGGCAAAACGCGCGCCGGTCGGGAATGCCGGCCATTCGGGCGGCGTCATCCGCGCGACCTTGCCCCCTTCCTGATCGATCAGGATCGGCACCTCGTCGCGGCCGCTCAGCGTTCTCAGGCTGTCGGTCAGCGCGCGCAACTGCGCGCGATCGCCGATATTCCGCTTGAAGAGGATGTAGCCGAGCGGGTCGCTGTCACGAAAGAACGCGCGCTCGTCGTCGGTCAGGGTGAGGCCGGACAGGCCGTAGATCACGGGAAGCATGGCGTCATCCTAACCCGTTTTGGACCGCGGACAAGATCGCGATTCATCCCGCGCGACCGGCCTTCAATTCGGGCGCGGCCAGGCCCGCCACGGCCCGTGCGCGCAGCCATTCGACCGCGGCGTCATGGATGCCGGGCGCGCTGGCCAGCACGCCGAACGCCTCGCCGCGCGGCGTATTGAAGCGCAGCTTGCGCCCCAGCGCGTCGGTGACGATCGCGCCGGCCTCACGCGCGATCAAGACGGCGGCGGCAATGTCCCATTCCGCGCCCCAACGCAGCGTCGCCAGCAGATCCGCGTCGCCCGCGGCGATCATCGCGATCCTGAGCGCAATCGAGTTCGGCTTGGCGACCGCGACCAGGTCCATATCGGCACGCGGCAGCTGATCGGTCGGCACCCGCGCACCCGCGAGCAGATCGCGCGCGCTCGCCTGGACTGCCCGATCGCCGCGCCACGCCCCCCGCCCCCGTTCCGCGCGCCAGCTTTCGCCCCGCGCCGGGGCCTCGAGCACCGCGACCACCGGCTGGCCGCGATCGACCAGCGCGATCGATACCGCCCAGCCATCGCGCCCGCGGACGAAATCGCGGGTGCCGTCGATCGGATCGACCACCCATACACGCTGCGCCCGCAGCCGCGACGAATCGTCGAAAGTCTCCTCCGACAGCCAGCCGGCGTCGGGCAGCAGCGCGGCGAGCCGCGCGCGCAACAGCCGATCGACGGCCAGATCGACCTCGGACACGGGATTGCCCGGCGATTTCTCCCAGCGTTCAAAATCGCCGCGCCAGCGCGACATGGCCAGCCGCCCGGCCTCCGCGGCAATCGCGCTGACCCGTTCGGCCAGCGTTTCAGCCACCGGCGACCGTCATCGCGTCGATGCGCAGCGTCGGCACGTTGATGCCGTAGCGAAACTCGAGATCGTTGGCAGGGGTGAGCGCGGCGAACATATCCTTGAGGTTGCTGGCGATCGTGATCTCCTCCACCGGCGCGCCGATCGTGCCGTTCTCGATCACGAAACCCGACGCCCCCCGGCTATAGTCGCCGGTCACGCCGTTCACCCCCTGTCCGATCAGCGAGGTGACATAGATGCCGCGTTCGATGTCGGCGATCAGCGCGTCGGGCGGCACCATGCCGGGTTCGAGATAGAGGTTGGTCGTCCCCACGCCCGGTGCGCCGGACAGGCCGCGTGATGCATGACCCGTGGGCTCAAGCCCGAGTTGCCGCGCCGACGCGCTGTCGAGCAGCCAGGTCTGCAGCACCCCGCGATCGACGATCCGCGTCGGCGATACCGGCAGCCCTTCGCCATCGAAAGGCCGTGATCGCAGGCCATGGGGCAGATGCGGATCGTCGACGATGCCGATGCCGCTCGCGAAGATCTGGGTCGCCAGCGCATCGAGCAGAAAGCTGGTCCGGCGCGTGATCGCGGTGCCCGCAATCGCGCCGACCAGATGGCCGAGCAGGCTGCCGCCGACGCGCGGATCGAACACGACCGGCATCGTGCCGCTGGCGATGCGTACCGGGTTCAGCCGCCTGACCGTCCGCTCGCCGGCACGCCGCCCGACCATCTCGGGCGCTTCCAGCCGCTTTTCGTGGCGCGCGGAATGAAAAGCATAGTCGCCGCGCATGTCGCCGGTTGGCCCGGCGTGGACGCTGGCCGATACGCCATAGCTCGTCGCGCTGTAGCTGCCCGCAAAGCCATGACTGGTCGCGAGCGCGACCGTCGACCGGCCGAAGCTGGCGCTGCCACCGTCGCTGTTGGTGATCCCCGGCACCGCGCGCGCGGCGTCCTCCGCCGCAAGGGCGCGCGCCTTGAGCGTGGCTGGGTCCCCCTCGCCCCCATCGTCAAGGTCGAGGAGCGGCGGCGCCCCATGCAACAGGCGATCCGCCGGCGCCAGGCCCGCCCAGGGGTCTTCCGGCGCGGCGCGCGCCATCGCCACGACGCGCCCGGCAAGCTCGCGCAGCGCGTCGTCGGACAGGTCGGCGGTGGAAACGCTGGCCGACCGCTGGCCGACAAAGGCGCGCAGGCCTAGCTCGGCACCTTCGGACCGCCCCACATCCTCAAGCTTGCCGAGCCGCACCGATACCGACACCGATGTGTCGGCGATCAGCACCGCATCGGCGGCGTCGGCACCGGCGGCGACGACCTGGGTGATCGCGGCGGCGGCACGATCCTGGGCAATTTGGGGGGTCAGCATCGCAGCGACTTAGGAGCGCGGGGCGCGATCGTCAAAGCCTCGCCGTGGTCCCGACGACGAACGCGGCGGCAAACATCAGCAGCCCAGCGGTGCGGTTCGACCGGAACCGCGCCAGCGCGCTCGCGCCGTCGTCGCGGTCGAGCGTCACCACCTGCCAGCCGAGATGCAGCGCCGCCGGTGCCAATGCGGCGATCGCCAGCGGATCGGGCCGGATCGACCAGAACGCACCCGCCCAGAATGCGAGCGCGAGCGCGTAGAACAGCCCAACCCCGCCGCGCACGCGCGCGCCCAGCCGCCGCGCCGACGATCGCACGCCGACCAGCGCGTCGTCCTCGACATCCTGCAGCGCATAGATCGTGTCGTAGCCGATCACCCACGCGATCGCGCCGGCATAAAGCAGCGCGCCGGCCCAGGTCAGGCCACCAGCGACCTCCACCCACGCAACGGGCGCAGCCCAGGCAAAGACCAGGCCGAGCCACGCCTGCGGCCACCAGGTGATGCGTTTCATGAACGGATAGGCCGCCACCAGCCCCAGGCTCGCCAATGCGACGAGGCGCGACGGCCAGCCGAGCTGGACCCATACGACCAGGCCGATCAGGCACAGCGTCGCCAGCCAGAGCCATGCGGCGCGCAGCGACACCGCGCCGCTCGCGAGCGGGCGGCTGCGCGTGCGCGCGACGCGGGCGTCGAGATCGCGGTCGACGATGTCGTTATAGACACAGCCCGCACCCCGCATCGCAATCGAGCCGAGCAGGAACCAGGCGAGCAGCGGCCAGCGGTCGACGACACCGCCCGCCAGCGCGATCGCCCACGCGCCGGGCCAGAACAGCAGCCACCAGCCGATCGGCCGGTCGAAGCGGGCGAGCAGCGCAAACGGCCGCGCGCGCGCCGGCAGGACGCGCAGCATGCCGAGCGACTGGCTGTCGGGCGGGGTTTCAACGGCCTGGGACATAAACGCTGGTCGGTGTCTCCTGCGAGGGCGGCGTCATGCGGCGATGTCGCGCGCGGCGCTTATCATGCCGGCACGACTTCGCACCACCTCGCGCACGACAAAGGCGAGCCGCCGGGTGCAAGGCGGTCAAAGTCGCGCTAAGGCGACCCCCATGCCCGCTACCCCCGCCTGGCCACCGCAATCGACGCCGCGCCTGTTCGTCCCCGCCCCGCTCGCGAGCGGCCAGCACCTGACGCTCGACGGCGCGCAGGCGCATTATCTGATCGCGGTCATGCGGCTCAAGGCGGGCGACCCGATCAAGCTGTGCGACGATGCGACGGGCGAATGGCTGGCGGTGGCCGAGTCGGTCGGCAAGCGCGCGCTGGACGTCGCGGTGCGCGAGCAGCTGCGCGCGCGCGAAACCGTGCCCGACCTGTGGCTGTGCGCCGCACCGATCAAGAAGGGTCGCATCGACTGGGTGATCGAAAAGGCGTGCGAGCTTGGCGTCGATCGCATCCGGCCGGTACTGACCCGGCGCAGCGTCGTCGACAAGCTCAACCTCGACCGGCTCGGCGCGCACATGGTCGAGGCGGCGGAGCAATGCGGCCGCACGGCGCTTCCCCGCCTGCTCGAACCGGTCAAGCTGCCCGCGTTGCTCGCCGACTGGCCGGCGGACCGCGCCTTGTTCTTTGCCGACGAGAGCGGCGGCGTCCCGGCGCTCGCGGCGATGCGCGCGCATCGCGGACCTGGCGCCATCCTGATCGGTCCGGAGGGCGGCTTCGACGCGGGCGAGCGCGACGCGATTTTGACGACGCCGGGTACCGTCGGCATCGCGCTCGGCCCGCGCATCCTGCGCGCGGATACCGCGGCGGTTGCGGCGATCGGGCTGTGGATGGCGGCTGCGGGCGACTGGTCCTGAGATTGCGCTAGCGCACCAAACCGACCGGGAGTAAGGGCGCGCCATGAGCACCAAGACGGTTTCGGATCGCAACGCAGCGGTGATCGAACAGCGATCGCAACTGATCGACTATTTCGCCGGCGGCGAGAAACCCCGCGAGCGGTGGCTGATCGGAACCGAGCATGAAAAGTTCGTCTATTCGATCGCCGATCAGCATGCGCCGAGCTATGACGAGCCGGGCGGCATCCGCGACCTGCTGATCGGCCTGATCGAGTTCGGCTGGAAGCCGGTCGAGGAAGGCGGCAAGGTGATCGCGCTCGCCGGTCCCGACGGCACGGTCAGCCTGGAACCCGCCGGGCAGCTCGAACTGTCGGGCGCGCCGCTCCAGCATCTGCACCAGACCTGCGCCGAAACCGGCCGGCACCTGGAGCAGGTCAAGGCGGTCGGCCAGCGGCTCGGCATCGAATTTCTGGGGCTGGGCATGTGGCCCGACAAGACGCGCGCCGAGCTGCCGATCATGCCCAAGGGCCGCTATGCCATCATGCTGCGCCACATGCCGCGCGTCGGCACGCTGGGGCTCGACATGATGCTGCGCACCTGCACGATCCAGGTGAACCTGGATTATTCGTCCGAAGCCGACATGGTGAAGAAGTTCCGCGTCGGGCTGGCGCTGCAACCGCTCGCCACCGCGCTGTTCGCCAATTCGCCGCTGACCGAGGGCAAGCCGAACGGCTATCTGTCCTACCGCAGCCATATCTGGTCGGACACCGATCCGGCCCGCACCGGGATGCTGCCCTTCGTGTTCGAGGACGGCTTCGGCTATGAACGCTACGCCGACTATGCGCTCGATGTGCCGATGTATTTCGTGTTCCGGGACGGCAAATATATCGATGCAGCGGGCCTGAGCTTCCGCGACTTCCTCAACGGCGAGCTGTCGGTACTGCCGGGTGAAAAGCCGACGATCGACGACTGGGCGGATCACCTGTCGACCGCCTTTCCCGAAGTGCGGCTAAAGACCTTCCTGGAGATGCGCGGCGCCGATGGCGGGCCATGGAACCGCATCTGCGCGCTGCCGGCGTTGTGGGTCGGGCTGCTTTATGACCAAGGCGCGCTCGATGCGGCGTGGGATCTGGTCAGGGATTGGGGGATCGAGGATCGCCAGACGTTGCGCGACGCGGTGCCCAGGCTCGCGCTCGACGCGCCGCTGCCCGGTGGCGGCAGGCTGCGCGATATCGCCGGCCAGGTGCTCGACATCGCCCATGCCGGGCTCGCTGCCCGCGCACGCCACAACGGCGCAGGCGACGACGAAACCGGCTATCTCGACCCGCTGCGCGAGATTGTCCGCCGCGGCAAAGTGCCCGCCGAACTGCTGCTCGATCTCTATCACGGCGAATGGGGCGGCGATGTCAGCCGGATTTACGAAGGGTCGCGGTTCTAGAGCGTGGACTGAAAAAACGGCCGGTCGGTACCCAACCCATTGCGGTTGCGAAGATAATCCGCCAAAATAGGGGGTGCGCAGTTTCATACTGATCGTATTGTTTCTGACGACGTCTTGCTCCCGCGAGACGTCTGTTACTACACAACGAGAGCGCCTTTATCTTTGGGTTTATGGAGCGGATGGCTACGTTCCTACGCAGTTCAATCCCGGTAATCGTTCAGCATCGGCCATTGAATTAGGCGAGGCGCTCCGAACTTGCGGCTCGACGGACTTCGAAATGGGGCTGTACGGCCTGGCCGGGGAGGAAGTGTCCGTTCCCTCTTCGACTAACGATGTGCGACTTGTGAACTGTGTCCGAGAGCGCGTGGCCTTCGGCTTCAATGCTAGTCGGGAGCTACCTTGGCGCTGGCGGAAAAGAGAGCGCGGCAAGCCGCTTGTTGATCCTGACGGCGCCTAACTGCTCAGTTCTGGCCGCCCAGCACTTGTGCCGAAAGCGTTTGCTAATTGCCTTATGATCTACGAGGGTTAGCGCCGAACGAGGACACGCCACCTATTCCGCCGGCACTTCGCCCATCCGCTTGCCCGGCCGTCCCGCCAGCCAGGCGAAGAAGCGCGGCACCGGCCCGTTGCGGGTCATCCAGTCGTAATATTCGCGATAGGCCGGGTCTTCGCCGAGATGCTTTTCCTCGGTCTTCGCGCGCCAGTAATAGACCGCGCTGACCGTCGCGAGCAGCACGGTGTTGCGCACCGCGTCGACCACGCTGTCGGTGGTCGCGAAGAAGGGCACCGTCGCCAGCCACCAGAACAGGTTCTTGGACAGATAGGCCGGGTGGCGCGTGATCGCGTAGGGTCCGTGGGTCAGAATGCCGCGATGGGTGAGGTTGGAAAAGCGGATGCCGAATGCCAGCGTCGCCCAGGCGTAGATCGCGGTCAGCACCACCAGCAGCGCGCCGATGATCCACAAGATCCAGGGCAAGCCCTGAAACCAGTAACTCCACTCGGCGGTCGCGGGATGATAGTCCAGCGGGCCGCCCTCGCGCATCAGCACAAAGGGCGGGTAGCAGATCAGCGCCGCGATCCATCCGTCGAAATGCGGGGTGGCGGTGCGGATATGCGCGTCGAGCGGCCGCATCGTCAGCACGTAGCCGCTGGTCGCCGCTGCGACATCGATCACGAACATGTAGGTGATCAGCCAGTTGGCGAGCGCGACCGGGTCGGTCCAGATGCCCGTCGTCTCGCGGCGGACGAAATCGGCAAATCCGCCCGGCACGATCGACAGCATGAAGGCGAGGAAAAACGCCTTGACCGCCCAGGCGCGCAGGTGACGCTTGATCGCTTCGCCGTCGACCGGCTCCTCCTTGCCGAGCAGCCAGGCGCCCAGTGCCCATGTGCCGTCGCGAGGTTCGACCAGGTAGCGGTCGAGCCACAGGACATAGGGAATCGACAGCACGATCATCGCCGGCGCGGCGACCATGAAGCATTGCATCGCGAACGCGTAGTTTCCCTGCCAGTACAGACGAACCACCGCATAGATCGCCGCAATGCCGGCCCAGGTGAGCCACAGCCCGGCGAGCTTGGTCATGCTGATCGCGCGCACCTCGCGCCACGGCCGGGGGCGCGACCAGTCGATACCGGTCGACGGGTTGCGATGCACCTTGTCGACGAACACCGACCACAGAACCATCGGCACCGCGCAGGCCAGCACGTTGGTCAGCGCCGAGAGCGGCCCCGCCAGCCCGAAGTGCCGGGCGATGATCGTCCACGCAATCAGTCCGCCCAGCCCGACCATGCCGACCATGTCCGATACCGCGGAGGCGGGGCGTGGATCGGCGGTCGCGGAGGCGATGGGCGCGTCGTGATACATGCCTGTCCGATTAGCCCCGAATGGTAAGCAAGCCGTGAAGGACGCCGGCGGTAGGACCCGCGCGGGGGTGCGCCGTGGCGCGGTCAGGCCAGCCCGGCGCGGCGGCTGGCGGCGTGATGCGCATGGCAGATGGCGACCGCGAGCGCATCGGCGGCGTCCGCTCCGGCGATCCTCGCGCCAGGGAGCAGGCGCGCGACCATGGCGTGGACCTGCGCCTTTTCGGCATTGCCGACCCCGACCACCGCCTTTTTGACCAGCCGTGCGGCATATTCGCCGACATCGATCCCACCACGTGCCGCCGCGCACAGAACCACTCCCCTCGCCTGACCAAGCTTCAAGGTCGACTGGGGGTTGGCGTTGACGAAGACTTCCTCGACCGCTGCCGCATCCGGCGCGTGCGCCGCGATCAGCGCGACGAGCATCGCATCGAGATGCGCGAGCCGCCGGGGCAGCGGGGCCTGCGCATCGGTTTTGAGCTGGCCGTTCGCCAGGTGCGACAGGCGGTTGCCTTCGGCGCGGATCAGGCCCCAGCCGGTCGTGCCGAGCCCGGGATCGAGGCCCAGGATCAGCATGGCTGTTCGTTGTGGTGGCGGGGTTTTTGGTTCGCGCGAAGGCGCGAAGGCGCGAAGGTCGGGTGGTTCACGCGGAGGCGCGGAGGGCACGGAGATGAGGCTCTGCCGCGGCAGCGGCTTTGCCCATTTCGACCGACGATTCTTGGACGACAGTTTAGGAATAAAGGCGCTACGCGCGTTCCTTGTTCATCTCCGCGTCCTCCGCGCCTCCGCGTGACAAAATCCTTCGCGCCTTCGCGCCTTCGCGTGAACCTGATCGGCCGCAAACTAGGCACGCGCCCCTCCACCACTCGCTGTGCGAGCGGCCCACCCCCCCGAGCGCGCTCGGGGAGGAATGGTCATCCGAGCTTTTCCATCACCTCGTCGGGCACTTCGTAATTGCCCCAGACGGTCTGGACGTCGTCGTCGTCGTCGAGCGCGTCGATCAGCTTGAACAGGGTCGCCGCGTCGGCCTCATCGACCGTCACCATCGTCTGCGGCCGCCAGGCGAGCTTGGCGCTTTCGCTTTCGCCCAGCACGGGCACCAGCGCCTTGGCGACTTCGTGCAGCGCATCCTGCGCGGTCCAGATTTCATGCCCGTCATCGGTCGACTGGACGTCCTCCGCGCCCGCCTCCAGCGCAGCCTCGAAGATCTTTTCCGCATCGCCCGCGCTGGCGGGATAGGTGATAAGGCCCATCCGGTCGAAGGCGTGGCTGACCGATCCCGGCGCGCCCAGATTGCCGCCATTCTTGCTGATCGCCAGCCGGACGTTGGTGACGGTGCGGTTGCGGTTGTCGGTCAGCGTCTCGACGATCAGCGACACGCCGCCGGGACCGAAGCCCTCATAGCGCACTTCCTCATAATTCTCGCCGCCGGCCGTCTGCGCCTTGTCGATCGCGCGCTGGATATTGTCCTTGGGCATCGACTGCGCCTTGGCCGCATTGACCGCGGCGCGCAGGCGCGGGTTCATGTCGGGATCGGGCAACCCGGACTTGGCCGCGACGGTGATTTCGCGGCTGAGCTTGGAAAACAGCGACGAGCGCTTTTTATCCTGCGCACCCTTGCGGTGCATGATGTTCTTGAACTTGGAATGACCTGCCATATTCGCTCTCTGTAACGCCCCTGGTCGCGCGGTTCAGCCGCTGACGGTGACCGCGGTGCCCGACACCGACACCATCAGCATCGACCCCTTGTCGCCGATGACTTCATAGTCGATGTCGATGCCGACGACGGCATTGGCGCCCTTTTCGCGCGCCTCGGCGGCGAGTTCGTCCATCGCCATCGCCCGCGCGTCGCGCAGCGGCCGTTCGTACGCATTCGACCGACCGCCGACCAGATCGCGGATATTGGCGAACAGGTCGCGGAACAGGTTGGCGCCCATGATGACTTCTGCGGCGACGACGCCGTGATAGGCGGTGATCACCTTGCCCTGGACGTCGGGGGTCGCGGTCAGGATCATGCGTAGAACTCCCGGATAGCGGCCTCAGGCGAGTCCGAGTGCCGCCTTGTAGGTCTCGAGCAGCGCTTCGGCTTCGTCGCGGTGGTGCTTTTCCATGCGGCGCAGGCGGATGATCTGGCGCATGGTCTTGACGTCAAAGCCGGTCGACTTGGCTTCGGCAAACACGTCCTTGATATCGTCGGCGATGCCGCGCTTTTCCTCTTCGAGCCGTTCGATCCGCTCGATGAACAGGCGCAGTTGTTCGGCCGACACATTGTCCGTCATGATGTTCCCGCTTGGCTGGAAGTGAATGGTTGCCGCGCGTCTAGGCGAACCGGGCCGCGCGGCGCAACCGCCCAGTCACAGCGACTTGTGGACAACCCCGTCGGCCATGACGAAATCGACGCGTTCCAGCCGGGTCACGTCGTCGAGCGGGCTGCCCGACACCGCGATCAGGTCAGCCTCGAACCCGGGCGCGAGCTGACCGAGCGTCGCGGCCTGGCCCAGCACGTCCGCCGCGCTGACCGTTGCGGCGCGGATCGCGTCGGCGGGCTTCATCCCGGCGGCGACCATCAGTGCGAACTCCTGCGCATTCTCGCCATGCGGCGAAACGCCGGTATCGGTGCCGAAAGCGATCTTGACCCCGGCGGCGATCGCCTTGCGGTGGCTTTCGATCGCGGCCGCCGCTGCCGCTTCCGCCTTGGGCACGGTGGCGGGCGGCAACTGCCCGGCGCGCGCCTGCGCCAACGCCGCCTGGGGCGCGAGCATGGTCGGGACCAGCCAGGTGCCCTTTGCCTTCATCAGCCGGATCGTCGCGTCGTCCAGGAAGGTGCCGTGATCGATCGTGTCGACGCCAGCCTCGACCGCCGCCTGCGTTCCTTCGGCGGCATGGCTGTGCGCGGCGACGCGCCGGCCGAGATTGTGCGCGGTGTCGATGATCGCGTGCATCTCGTCCGGCGTCATCGCGCGGCCCAGCCCGCCCGAGACGTTGGACAAGACGCCGCCGGTCGCGGCGAATTTGATATAGAGCGCGCCCAGCCCGACCTGCTGGCGCACCGCGCGGCGGCAATCCTCGACCCCGTTGCAGATGTTGATCTGCGTTTCCTTCAGCATCTCGGCAATGTCTTCGCGCGCGCCGTTGGTGCCGTCGCCGTGCCCGCCGGTGACCGAGATCATCTGACCGGCATTGACGATCGTCGGCCCCGCCACGTCGCCGCGCGCGATGCCGTCGCGCAGCGAGCGGATGCCGCGCGCATTGCCGCCCAGGTCGCGTACCGTGGTAAAGCCCGCGTCGATCGTCTTGCGCGCATTGCCGACCGCATAGAGCAGGTCGTCGGTCGTCTCGCGATTGAGCGCCGTCGCGCGCGCCTGAAGCGGATCGCCGCGATAGCCCCACAGATGGACGTGCAGGTCAATGAGGCCGGGCAGGACGAACTTGTCCTTCAGGTCGATCAGCTTCGCGCCAGTTTCCGGCGCGACGAACCCGTCGCGGACCTCGGCCACCTTGCCGTCGCGCACGATGATCGTGCTCGCCCCGCGCGGCGCCTGGCCTGGCCGGTCGAGCAGCTGGCCGGCGTGGATATAGGTGATCTTCGCCGCGGACGGTGCGCTCTGTGCCGCGGCCGGCGCCGTGGCGAGCAGGCTGCCGGCGAGCAGCGCGGTAGCGATCATGGCTTTCATCAGGCGTCCCCCAAGTTGCCGGGGGTCGCCGACGATTCAGCGCCCCGGTTCGGTCATGGCAGGTGGGTCGCTCGCCGGGAAGCTCGCGTCAAGCGCCACATCGAGCGCGGCGACGCGGTGATTGCGCGCAACGCTCGCCGCCATGCGCTCGATCTGCTCGGGCGTCGCCTCGGGCTGGCGCGCCTTCCACTGGGCATAGGGCATGCCATGGGTCAGCGCGCGCGCGGTGTCGCGGTCGATCGGCGCGCCGGTTTCCGCCGCCGCCTCGCCGATCCAGTCGGCCAGGCAGTTGCGGCAAAACCCCGCCAGACCCATCAGATCGACATTCTGCGCATCGTCGCGATGTTGGAGATGGCGCACCAGTCGTCGGAATGCCGCCGCCGCGACCGCATCGTCCAGCCGGTCAAGATCGTCCATCGCTGTCCTCCGCGGTTGATCCGCAACAAATATGGATTAGACGCGGGCAAGCACAAGCCAAGGACGCATCCTCCCCATGACCAAGGCCGCCCCCGTTCGATTCCTGCCCCCCCGCCTGCGCAAGGTTCGCGTGCTCGCGACGCTCGGCCCCGCGAGCAGCACGCCCGAAATGATCGAGGCGCTGATGCGCGCCGGCGCGGACGCGTTCCGCGTCAACATGAGCCATGGCGACCAGGAATCGAAAATCCCGGTGATCGAGGCGATCCGCGGGCTGGAAAGCAAGATCGGCCGGCCGACGACCATCCTCGCCGACCTGCAGGGTCCGAAGCTGCGCGTCGGCAAGTTCGCCGAGGGCAAGGTGATGCTGGAACGCGGCCAGACCTTCGTCCTCGATCGCGACAAGACGCCGGGCGACGCCCAGCGCGTCGAATTGCCCCACCGCGAGATTTTCGAGGGGATCGAGAACGGCGCGCGGCTGTTGCTCGACGACGGCAAGCTGGTGCTGCGCGTCACCGACCATGATCCCGATCAGATCATCACCGAAGTGATCGTCGGCGGCGCGCTGTCCAATTCCAAGGGGCTGAACGTGCCCGACGTCGTGCTGCCGCTGGCGGCGCTGACCGAAAAGGACCGCTCCGACCTCGCCTTCGCGGTCGACCAGGGCGTCGACTGGATCGCGTTGAGCTTCGTCCAGCGGCCCGAGGATCTGGCCGAGGCGCGGCGGCTGATCGGCGGTCGCGCGGCGCTGCTCGCCAAGATCGAAAAGCCGAGCGCGGTCGAGCGGCTGGAGGAGATCGTCGAGATGTGCGACGGCGTGATGGTCGCGCGCGGCGACCTGGGCGTCGAATTGCCGCCGGAAACCGTGCCGCCGATGCAGAAGCGCATCGTCGAGACCTCGCGCCGGCTTGGCCGCCCGGTGATCGTCGCGACCCAGATGCTCGAATCGATGATCACCGCCCCCACCCCCACCCGCGCCGAAGTGTCCGACGTGGCGACCGCGGTCTATGACGGCGCGGACGCGATCATGCTGTCGGCGGAAAGCGCGGCGGGCGCGTGGCCGGTCGAATCGGTCGCGATGATGGATGCGATCGCCCACGCCGTCGAAAGCGACCCCGCGCATGGCGACCGCGTGCACTTCACCGTGCTGCGCCCCGACCCGACCACGGCGGACGCGCTGGCCGAAGCCGCCAAGTCGATCACCGCGACGGTGTCCGCGCGGGCGATCATCTGCTTCACCATGTCGGGGTCGACCGCACGCCGCATCGCGCGCGAGCGGCCGTCGGTGCCGATCCTGGTGCTGACGCCAAAGGCGGAAACCGCGCGGCGGCTGGGCCTGTTGTGGGGCGTGCACGCGGTGCAGACCAAGGACGTCAACTCGTTCGAGGAAATGGTCGCCAAGGCCAAGCGCATGGCGCTGCGCCACGGCATTGCGGGCGCGGGCGAGCGCGTGGTGATCTGTGCCGGCGTGCCGTTCGGAACGCCGGGATCGACCAACGTGCTGCACGTGGTGGGGATTACCGGCGATGAGCTGAAGGGCTATCGGGACTGAAGCGTGCGCATCACCCGAACCGATAGGCGAGCGGGTGATCGACGAGGCGTCGGTCGCGCGTGAGCAGCCGCAGGCCGAGGCTCTGGGCCTGAAGCAACAGTAGCGCATCGAACGGGTCGTCGCTCGCGGACGGCGCATCGAGTGCGAGCGCGAACAACTCGGGATAGAGCGGTTCAACCCGAAAATCCGCGGCGCGTGCGAAGTCCAGCGCACGCGCCGGGCTGATCGCGCCCTTGCGATCCCCGCTCGGGTGGCGAAGCTCCCATTTCAGCTTGATCTCCCACAGCGACGCTGCCGAAATCCACGTCTCGCCAGCGTGCGCCGCCAGAAGGTCAAGCTCGCGGTCGGTGAGTATTTCCGGGCTGATCGCGAGCCAGATGACGTAATGCGTGTCAAGCAGCAGGCTCATCCGGCGTCGTGGCCGTCGTCATCGTCGAGGCGCAAGGCGGCGCGGCTGAACGCCGGATCGTCCATTTCCGGCGGCCAGGGATTTTCGTCGACGATGGCTAGACCCGCGACCGTCCGCGCGTGCGCGAGCCGGTCGAGAAAGGCCGGCGCATCAACCGGGTCAGACCTAGGTATCGCCAGCTCCACCACCGGCTTGCCATGCCGCGTGATGACCACCCGCTCGCCACGTTCGGCCGCAGCGATGGCCTCGGAAAATCGCGCACGGGCTTCGCGGATGGAGAGTTTCATTGGAGTGGCTCCAGCGGGGCGTGCCTACAGTAGTCACAATTTGCATTTCCGTCCAGACGGAGGCGTAAATCTCTTGCGAAACTGGGCCCAATTACGAAATCCTTGGCGCTTCGCCGCGGCATCTCGGGTGCGGGCAGGCGCTTTATAGTTTGCGCAAATGTGCTGTTCGGCCGTCGCATCAAACGGCGTGCCGTACATGGTTGCTGGAGATGGGCAAAAAGGCGTCGAAGCCTAACGAGCGACACCTTAACCCTTTAGCAACAAACCCAGATGGAGCTGTCAACTAGAACTGCGTCGCACTAGCCGCTTCTGAGTGAGATGCCAGAAAGTACCCTGTGGCGCCGGAACGAACACATTTCCTCTTGAACTGCGGGCTCAATATGTTGTTGCTGTTCTTTTAACGGCAACCTGGAGAGCATATGGCAGCCCTTCCTTACGTCACTTCTCCTGGGAATATTGATCGCGCGCTGACCGGGATCAAACAGGCCGCAGTACCGGAGAGAGTGAGCCAAGATTTTGTAAAAACAATTTTAAAGATTCCCGGCGGATCGGGCGACCAGATGACCTCTTTCTTAAAAAAAGTTGGGTTCACAAATGCAGACGGCTCCCCCACAGACCTGTATAAGAAATTCCGAAATCCTGCTCAGTCCGGCGCATCTGTCGCTGCGGCAATTCGCGCCGCATACGCACCGTTATACCTTCGTAATGAGTTTATGCATGAACTTTCTGACGAGGCCCTTGTAGGCTTGGTAACGGAAGAAACGGGGCAAGCTCATGACTCCGGACCAGTGAAGTTAGTTTGTGCATGCATTAAGCACCTAAAAAGCTTTGCCGATTTTTCGCAAAGTAGCGAAACAGCCTATTCAGGGCCGTTATCGGCAACAACCCATGAAACACCAACGCAACCGCTTGTCGAAAGTCCGATTTCACCGCAGTCGTTCGGATTAAATTTGGGATATACAATAAATCTCAACCTCCCGGCGACATCAGACTCAGAAGTCTTCAATGCGATCTTCAAGAGCCTTAAGGAGCACCTTCTGAGATCATCCGATGCCTAGTCGTCCTGACGGCCTCATCCGCGCCTTTGGGATGAGCGGGCTTCAGATCGCCTCAGAGATGTCGCGGATCGAGCACGCGTTCGAGATCGATTTGGGATGGGCACAGGGTCGCACCAAAGGCCGAAAAGCCGCCGAATACGAGCAGTTCGAAGCGGTGCTTCGTTCAGAAGCATCGCGCATGTCGGAATTTTATGAGATTTTCTATTGTCTTGAGAACTCCATCAGACGCCTCGTCTCAGACATTATGTTTGAAGCGGAAGGGGCAGACTGGTGGCAAAGCGAACGTGTCGATGAGAAGCGAATTCGCGATCAAGTCGGGCCTCGACGCAGGAAAGAGGTCGATAACGGTATCACTCCCCGATCTGACAATCTAATCGATTATACTACTTTCGGTGAGCTATCTCAAATCATTACAGACAATTGGGAGTTATTCGAACCGGTATTCAACTCCAAGTCAGCCGTGAGTAATGTGTCGAATCAACTTAACCTACTTCGGGGGCCGATTGCGCATTGCAATCCAACTGACGAGCTTGAGCAAGATCGGCTTAATCTGGCCGTTCGATCTTGGTTTCGACTGATGTCTTGAATTTCGTCCGGACGTTTGATTTATCATATACGAAACAGAGCGGCGCTGTTATCGCTTGTTTTTCCAAAATTAATTAAGGCGCCTTGACCTAGTTCTATTGCCTTGCGAGCACGCCCTCGGATCAAAACATGCCCTAACCTTGGGCCCTACCCTAACACCCCCAGCCACCCCAACTCCGCCTGCACCCCCGCCGCATCCTCAAATCGCACCGCATGAATGCCCATCGCTGCCGCCGCCGTCACATTGGCGGGATTGTCGTCGATGAACATCGCTTCGTCTGCGCGCAGCCCGAAGCGGGCGAGCGCGAGGCGGTAGATGGCGGGGTCGGGCTTCACCAGTCGCTCCTCGCCCGACACGACGATGTCGCGGAAACGGTCGAACAGGGCCGCCTGGGTCGCGCGGAACGGGGGCCAGAACTCGGCGGAGAAATTGGTGATCGCGAACAGCGGCACTTGCGCCGCGTCCAATTGCTCGACGATCTCGACCATCCCGTCGACCGGGCCGGGCAGGCTTTCGTTGAAGCGCGGGCCCCAGGCGGCGATCAGATCGGCATGTTCGGGAAACTGTGCGATCCGCTCGGCGGAGGTTTCCGCGAACGGCCGGCCGGCGTCGTGCTGGAAATGCCATTCCTCGTTCACGACATCGCGCACGAAGGCGTCAAGCGCGGCCGGGTCGGCGATCAGCCGTTCATAGAGGAAGCGCGGGTGCCAGCGGAACAGGACGTTGCCGATATCGAAGATGACGGCGGAGATCCGGGGCGATGCCATGCGCTGCTCGGCAATATTGGGGCGAACTAACGCAAACGGCCCGCGTCTCCGGTCAGGGAGAGGCAGGCCGGTTCAGCGCGACCGATCGTGGTTCAGCCCTGGCGGGCCTTGAACCGGCGATTGGTCTTGTTGATCACATAGATGCGGCCGCGACGGCGAATCACACGATTGTCACGGTGCCGCCCCTTGAGCGACTTGAGGGAATTGACGATCTTCATGACCGGCTCGCTTGGCTTTCAATAGGTGTCGGGGTTCCGGGGTGGCCCGGAAAGAGCGTGCCGCCTAACGATTGACCGCGCGCAAGTCAAGCCGCGCGCGTCCCCCGGCGATGCTGGCCGTCGCCCGATTTCTGTCGCATAGCGGGTGCGGCGGGCGGTTCGTTGCCCGCGACAGGAGACTGGCCATGTTCCGTACCCGCTCCCTCCTTCCGATGACCGCGCTGGCGGCGACGATCCTTGTGGCGGGATGCGCCACAACGCGGCGCGCCGGGCCGGTCGACGTCACCCGCTATCATCTGGGCGGCGCGATTCCCGTGGGCACCGTCGCGGTCGAGCCGGTCGGCGGCCAGCTTGCCACCGGGCCGGAATATCGCACTTATGCCGGTGCGGTACAGGCGGAAATGGCGCGGCTGGGCTTTGCCGCCGCGGCCGACCCGCGCACCGCCGACTATGTCGCCGCGGTCGGGTTCCAGCGCCGCCCGGTCGGCACGGTGGAAAAGCCCGCGCCGGTGTCGATCGGCGTCGGTGGCGGCGGGATCAGCGGCGGCCGGCGCGGCGGCGGGGTCGGGCTGGGCGGCGGCGTCGGTTTCGGCATCGGCGGCGGCACGCGCGAGGTGCTGGCGACCGACATCGTCGTGCAGTTGCGGCGTCAAGGGGACGCGACGGTGATCTGGGACGGCAAGGCCACGACCCAGGCGATCGCCCGCACCGACGATGCGCAGCCGGTCGCCCAGGCACAAAAGGTCGCATCCGCGCTGTTCAGGGACTTTCCCGGCGAGTCCGGCATCACTATCAGGGTCAAATGAGCATCGACATCAATGCCGTGTTCGACAGCGGCAATATTCGCCTGGTCGCGATCGAAGGCGACCGCATCGACCTTGAGATCGTGCCCGATCATCAGTCCGATTTCTATCAATGGTTCCATTTCCGCGCCGCCGGCGCGCGCGGGCGCACGCTGACCTTCCGGATCCTGAATGCGGGCGGCGCGGCCTATGCGTTCGGCTGGCCGGGCTATCGCGCGCGGATGAGCACCGATCGTGCGCACTGGCGGATGACCGACACCGATTATGCCGGCGGAGTCCTGTCATTCACCCATCAGTTCAGCGGCGACGTCGCCTGGTTCGCCTATTTCGCGCCCTATGCGATGGAGCGTCATCACGACCTGATCGCGCGGATCGGCGCGCGCGAAGGCGTCCGCCACCGCACGCTCGGCCGTTCGCTCGACGGGCAGCCGATCGATTGCCTCGAACTCGGTACCGGCGCGAAGCAGGTCTGGCTCTATGGCCGCCAGCATCCCGGCGAGAGCATGGCCGAATGGTGGATGGAGGGCGCGCTCGAGAAGCTGACCGACGCGCAGGATGCGACCGCGGCCAGGCTGCGCGCGGCGGCGACGCTGCACATTGTTCCCAACATGAACCCCGACGGGTCGCGGCGCGGGCACCTGCGCACCAACGCCGCCGGCGTCAACCTCAACCGCGAATGGCACGCCCCCACCGCCGAACGCAGCCCGGAAGTGCTGTGCGTGCTGGCGGCGATGGACGCGACCGGCGTCGACTTCGCGATGGACGTGCATGGCGACGAAGCGATCCCCGCCAACTTCCTGGCCGGGTTTGAGGGGATTCCGAGCTGGACCGATGCGCTGGGTGCGAAATTCAACCGGTTCGCCCACGCGCTGGAGGCCACGACGCCGCTGTTCCAGACGCAGCGCGGCTATGAAAAGGCCAAGCCGGGCAAGGCCAATCTGGCGATGTCGACCAACCAGCTGGCCGAGCGATTCGGCGCGGTCGCGATGACGCTGGAAATGCCGTTCAAGGACCATGATCCCGCGCCCGACCCCGAATTCGGCTGGTCGCCCGACCGGTGCAAGTTGCTCGCGCACGCCTGCCTCGACACGCTGGCCGGGATGATCGACGACCTGTAAGCCCTCATCCCGACGACTGTTGCCGCAGAGCCACAGTCGCGGCGGTTTCCGTGCGCGCGCATGTCGATTGACGCTTTTGTCGCGGGCGCATCCCTGCTTTCTGCCGCGCATCCCGAACCGGCGCGTATCGCCGGCGCGGGGGTCAATGCCGGGTGACCGGCGGCGACCGTGTATGTGTTGCGTAGCGTAAGGAAGTAGAAAATGTTGTATTCGCGTAACGCCGGCCTGATGGCCGGTTGCGCCGCCGTGGCGCTGTCCATGTCGCTGATCGCCGTTCCCGCCCACGCGCAGCAGACGCCCGCCGCCCCCGCCGAGCCGCAGGCCGAAACGCCCGAGACCCAGACGGATCAGGACCAGCGCGACGAAGCGATCGTCGTGACCGGTTCGCGCATTGTATCGCCCAACGCCACGTCGATCGCGCCGGTGCAGACGACGACCATCCAGCAGATCACCGATTCGGGCATCACCAATGTCCAGGAACTGCTGCTCGAAAATCCGGTGTTCGGCGCGCCGACCTTTGCACGCACCAACACCGCGTTCCTGACGTCGGGCACGGGCGTCGCCAGCATCGACCTGCGCAACCTGGGCACCGCGCGCACGCTGGTCCTGATCAACGGCCGCCGCGTCGTTTCCGGCGTGCCGGGATCGGCGACCGTCGACACCAACGTTATCCCGACCCAGTTCCTGCAAAGCGTCGACACGCTGACCGGCGGTTCGTCGTCAATCTATGGCTCCGACGCGGTCGCGGGTGTGGTCAACTTCCGCTATCGCGACAATTTCGAAGGGCTGGAAGCCAACGCGCAATATGGCATCACCGAACGCGGCGATGATCCGCGCTATCAGGCGAACATCACCTTTGGCGCGAACCTGGCCGATGGCCGCGGCAACATCATGCTGCACGCGGGCTATTCGAACGAAGGCGGGCTGCTGTCGCGCCGTCGCCGCAACACGGTGCTCGACGATATCGACACCTTCCTGGCGACGGGCGAGAACCCCGCCGATTATGGCACGCCGCTGGAGCCGTTCCTGTCCGGTTTCGCGCCGCAGGGCCGCTTCACCGCCGGGGGTCAGTCCTTTACCTATGACCCGCAGGGCAATCTGCAGACCGGGTTCAACACCAACGTCAACGGTTTCAACCGCCAGTTCTTCCGCACCATCGCGGTGCCGGTCGAACGCTATCTGTTCGCCGGACGCGCGCATTATGACGTGACCGACAGCGTCCGCGTTTATGCCGAAGGCACGTTCAACAACACCAGCTCGTCGCGCGAGATCGAGCCGTTCGCGCTGGGATCGGAAAACATCTTCCCCGCCTCCGGCGGCCTGGTGCCGATCGAGACGTTCGTGAACGGCGTGGCGGTGCTCAACCCGCTGGTGCCCGGCGCGATTGCGGCGGCCGCCCAGGACGAGGATGGCGACGGCCTGCGCGACATTTCCTTCGCCCGCCGGCTGAGCGATATCGGCACCCGCAACGGCAGCACGTCGCGCGACTTTTATCGCTTCGTCGTCGGCCTGGAAGGCGACCTGTTCGACAACCGGTTCCGCTGGGACGTGTTCTATAATTATGGCCGCACGTCGGAATCGCAGATTTCGAACGGCCAGGTGAACGTGCTCAACTTCGCCAACGCGCTGGCGGCGATCCCCGACGTCAACGACCTGAACAACAACGGATCGACCACCGACGCCGTCTGCGCCAGCGCGACCGCGCGGGCCCAGGGCTGCGTGCCGATCAACGTGTTCGGCGCCGGATCGATCACGCCAGAGGCCGCCCAATATGTTCAGGCGCCCCAGTCGTTTCAGACGCGCATCACCCAGCAGCAGATCCAGGGCAGCCTGTCGGGCGAGCTGTTCGACCTGCCCGCCGGCCCGCTGGGCATCGCGGTCGGTGCGGAATATCGCAAGGAATCGAGCACCGAGAACAACGATGCGCTGACCAATGCCGGGCTGAACGGCGGCAACGCCATTCCCGACACGGCGGGTTCGTTCGACGTGCGCGAAGTCTTTGGCGAGTTGCGCATTCCGGTGCTGGCCGACACCCCGTTCTTCAAGTCGCTCAACCTGACCGCGGCGGGCCGCATCTCCGACTATTCGACGGTCGGCACGGTCTATACCTGGAATGTCGGCGGCGACTGGGAGCCGTTTGACGGCCTGCGCGTGCGCGGCACCTATGCCCGTTCGGTGCGCGCGCCAAACATCGGCGAGCTGTTCACCGGTCCGTCGCAGACCTTCCCCACCGGTCTTCAGGATCCGTGCGAGGGCATCGGTGCGACGGGCGGCGGCACGATCGGCGACAATTGCCGTGCGGCACCCGGCGTGCTGGCCAACATCGCGGCCAACGGCACCTTCACCCTCACCCAGCCCGACGTTCAGGGGATCAGCGGCTTCAACAGCGGCAATCCCGACCTGAACGAGGAAAAGTCGCGCTCCTACACCTTCGGGGCGGTGCTGGCACCGCGCCAGCTGGGCGGCATTTTCGAGCGGCTGAGCCTGTCGGTCGATTACTTCAACATCGACGTCGAGGATTACATCACCTCGGCCCCGCGCCAGTTCACGCTCGCGCAATGCTATGAAGCCGGCGACAAGGACTTCTGCGACCTCATCCAGCGCCGCGCGACGCCGACCGCATCGAACAGCGCGGGGTCGCTCGAGTTCATCGACGCGCCGCTCATCAACGGTGGGTCGGCGGCGACCGAGGGCATCGACGCGGTCGTGACCTGGAACACCCCGGTGCGGGTGCTGTCGGATACCGGCACGATCGGCCTGCGCGTCGCCTATACCCACCTGCTCAAGGGTTATGTCATCCCGCTCGAAGGAGGTCAGCGTGACGACTTTGCCGGCGAAATCGGTTCGGCCAAGGACCGCTTCACCGCATCCTTCAACTATGCCGACGATGATTTCCGCTGGAACGTGACCGGCACCTATATCGGCCGGTCGGCGGAAGATGACCTGACGCTCGAAGCCTATGGGCTGGAAGCCGAGGACATCACGGTTCCGGCGCAATTCTATCTCGACACCCAGTTGAGCTGGACTGCGGCGAAGACGTATGAGTTCTATGTCGGCGTCGACAATGTGCTCGACAATGACGCGCCGAACATCCTGTCGGGGTCGGTGTTCAACGTGACCGGCACCGACACGGCCGCGGGCGTCTATGACGTGTTCGGCCGCCGCTTCTACGCCGGCGGACGCATCCGCTTCTAAGTCCGGCGACATAGACCTGTTGAAACGGGGAGGATGAGGCAAAACCTTGTCCTTCCCGTTTCAGCGTTTAGGGAGCGTCGAGACAACTCCGCTCGAAAAGGCCCCCATCATGCCCCAGCTCGTCCTGATCCGCCACGGCCAGTCGGCGTGGAACCTGGAAAACCGCTTCACCGGCTGGTGGGATGTCGACCTGACTGACCAGGGCGTCGCGGAGGCGCGCGCGGCCGGGCAGCTGCTCGCGGAAAAGGGCCTCGATTTCGATCTGTGCTTTACCAGTCTCCAGTCGCGCGCGATCCGCACGCTCAACCTGGTGCTGGAGGAAATGGGGCGGCTGTGGCTGCCGGTCGAGAAGGACTGGCGGCTCAATGAGCGCCATTACGGCGGGCTGACCGGGCTCAACAAGGCCGAAACCGCGGCGAAGCACGGCGAAGAACAGGTGCATGTATGGCGGCGCAGCTTCGACGTGCCGCCGCCGCCGATGGAACCGGGCGGCGCGTTCGATCTCTCGAGCGATCGGCGCTATGCCGGCATCGCGGTCCCGGCGACCGAGAGCCTGAAGGACACGATTGCGCGCGTTCTGCCCTATTGGGAAGCGCGGATCGCGCCCGAACTTCGCGCGGGCAAGCGCGTCGTCATTTCCGCGCACGGCAATTCGCTGCGCGCGCTGGTCAAGCATCTCTCGGGCATCTCCGACGCCGACATCACGGGTCTGGAAATCCCCACCGGCCAGCCGATCGTCTATGAACTCGACGATCAGCTGGGCGCGACCGACCGCTATTATCTGAACGAGCGGTAACGGCATGCTCGCGCTGCGCCGCGCGCGCGCGAATGACCTCGACGCGCTGCGCGGGCTGATGGCGCGGGCAATCGCCACACTGCAGCGCGATTTCCTGACCCCGGCCCAGATCGAGGCGAGCCGCGCGGTGATGGGGCTCGATAGCCAGCTCATCGCCGACGGCACCTATTTCGTGGTGGAAGCCGCCGGCGACCTGGCCGGATGCGGCGGATGGAGCCGGCGCGCCACCCTGTACGGCAGCGATGCCAGCACGACGCTGCGCGAGCCGCGTCTGCTCGACCCCGCGACCGACGCTGCGCGCATCCGGGCGATGTACACCGATCCCCGCCATGCCCGGCGCGGCGTCGGACGCATGATCCTGGCTGCCTGCGAGCGCGCGGCGGCCGGCGAAGGCTTCACCCGGGCCGAGCTGATGGCGACGATGGCCGGCGTGCCGCTCTATCGCGCCGCAGGATACCGGCCGGTCGAAGCCGTGACGGAGCATCGCGGCGGCGAGCCGGTCCCGTTGCTGCGCATGACCCGCGCGATTGGCGCGGCGGCATCCGTCCTTGCCCCACCCCCCGACGCGCTCTAGAGGCTGCGCTTCCTGAATTCGGGCTCCGGGACTTGGGCATGACACCATTGGTCGGCATCATCATGGGCAGCACTTCCGATTGGGAGACGATGCGCCATGCCGCCGACGCGCTCGCCGAACTGGGCGTCGCGCACGAGGTCAAGGTCGTCTCCGCCCATCGCACGCCGAAGCGGCTGGTTGATTATGCCGAACAGGCGGCCGGGCGCGGGCTGAAGGTCATCATCGCCGGCGCCGGCGGTGCCGCGCACCTGCCCGGCATGGCGGCGGCGATGACGCACCTGCCGGTGCTGGGCGTACCCGTCGAATCCAAGGCGCTGAGCGGCATGGACAGCCTGTTGTCGATCGTCCAGATGCCCGGCGGCATCCCCGTGGGCACGCTGGCGATCGGCAAGGCGGGCGCGACCAATGCCGGGTTGCTGGCGGCGGCGATCCTGGCGACGCACGACGCGGCGCTGGGCGAGCGACTGGTGGCATGGCGCGCGCGCCAGACCGAAGATGTGGTGATCGACCCGCAATGACGACGCCCGGCCTGCTGCCCCCCGGATCGACGATCGGCATCATCGGTGCCGGCCAGCTGGGCCGGATGATCGGCGTGGCGGCGGTTCAGCTCGGCTATCGCACCCACATCCTGGCACCCGAGAGCGGGCCGGCCAACGATGTCTGCTTCGCGTTCACCCGCGCCGCCTATGACGATCCCGACGCGCTCGCCGCCTTTGCCGAGGCAGTCGATGTCGTCACCTATGAGTTCGAGAACATCGCCGCCGATCCGATCGCGGCGATTGCTGCAACCGTGCCGGTACGCCCGTCGGTCGCGGCGTTGCGCGTCGCCCAGGACCGGACCGCGGAAAAGCGCTTTGTCGAGGATCTGGGCGGGCGCGCGGCTCCCTGGCGCGAGGTCGACAGCCGCGCCGGGCTGGATGCGGCGATCGCCGCGATCGGTTGCCCCGCGATCCTCAAGACGACGCGGTTCGGCTATGACGGCAAGGGGCAGGCCCGGCTGCACACCCCCGCCGACGCCGATGCAGCATGGGCCGCGATCGGTGCCGCGCCAGCGATCCTCGAAGGGTTCGTGCGGTTCGCCCACGAATTTTCGATCGTGCTGGCCCGCGGTGCCGACGGGGCGATCATGGGCTACCCGCCGCCGGTCAATGTGCATGCCGATGGCATTCTTGCCAGTTCCGCCCTCCCCGCCCCGGCGATGGTCGCAAGCCAGTGGACCGAAGCCGCTGCGCTGGCCGGCCGGGTGGCCGAGCGGCTCGACTATATCGGCGTGCTGACGCTCGAGTTCTTCGCCACCGACACCGGGCCGGTGTTCAACGAAATGGCGCCGCGCGTCCACAATAGCGGCCACTGGACAATCGAGGGCGCGCAGACCAGCCAGTTCGAAAACCATGTCCGCGCGATCTGCAGCCTGCCGCTCGGGCCGACGGGGCTGACCGCCCGAGCGGTGCGGATGGAGAACCTGATCGGGGATCAGGTGACGCGCTGGCCGGACCTGATCGCGCAGGATGACGCGCATCTGCATCTCTATGGCAAGCATGAGGCCCGCCCGGGGCGCAAGATGGGGCATGTCACCCGGATCGAACGCTAGCCGCCGCCAGCTGGGACAATCTTGCTGCAGTGCGCCAAGTTCGACCCGGCTGACGCTACGACAACGCCGCTGAACCTGCCAACTGCCATCTTGACGCGCCCTGCTGCATCAGCGAAGGCTTGGGGCGATGAAAAAGCTCCTTTTGTCGCTGGCAACCGCCTCTGTTGCCCTCGCCCTCACCGCCTGCGGTGAGCCCGAACCGGAAGTCGTGGACTCGCGCGCGCCCGATCCGCTCGCCGCCGAAAAGGCCAAGAAGGGCCCGGTCGAGCTGCCGCCGTCGATCCGGGCCAGCGTCAGCTTCCGCTGTGAGGACAACAGCCTGCTGTACGTCGACTTCTTCAATGGCGACAAGCTCGCCAATATCCGCCTGGACACGAAGGACGGCCTGCCGACCCAGTTGCGCGCGGAAAATGCCGGCGATCCCTATACCGGCAGCGATTACACGCTGAAGGGCGACGAAAAGAACGTCACTCTTACCAAGCCGGGCGGCGGTACGCTGAGCTGTCACCTCTGATCGCGCGATCGCCCGATTTCCTTTCGATCGGGGGCCGGTGGCACATGCCGCCGGCCCCTTTTTATCGACCGCATGATCCCGATGCGTCTCGACTTCGCCCGCATCAGGCGGGATAGTCGGGCGAACATGGCTCGAAAGGAACAGGACGCGGCATGGCGACGATCGCGATCTACAGCCTGAAGGGAGGCGTGGGGAAAACCACGCTGACCGTCAATCTGGCGTGGTGCGCGGCGATGCTGTCGGCGCGGCGAACGCTGGTATGGGATCTCGATCCCCAGGCCGCGAGCAGCTTTCTGCTCGCCCCCGAAAAGCGCGCCAAGGACCAGGCGCAGGCGGTGTTCACGAAGGACGTCGAGGTCGCCAAGCTGATTCGTCCGACGGCGTTCGAGCGGATCGACCTGATCGCCGCCGATACCTCGCTGCGCGGACTCGACATCGTCTTTCACCAGCTCGACAAGAAGAAGCGACTGGCCAAGCTGCTCGGCGATCTGGGCCAGAGCCATGACCATGTGCTGCTCGATTGCCCGCCGGGACTGACCGAAACGAGCGAACAGGTGATGCGCGCCGCCGACCTCATCGTCGTGCCCGTGATCCCATCGACGCTGTCCACGCGCGCCTTTGGTGAAGTGAGCGCGCATCTCGATCGCATCGGGGCGAAGAAGCTGCGGGTTCTGCCCGTGCATTCGATGGTCGATCGCCGCCGCCGCCTGCATGGCGAGGCGATCGCGCGTCACCCCGACTGGCCGGTCATTCCCGCCGCCAGCGCGATCGAGGCGATGGCAGCGACCGGCAAGCCGGTGGGATCGACCGCGCCGCGCAGCAAGCCGGCCCAGGCATTCGCCGCGCTGTGGCAGCGGATCGAGCAACTGTTGGTCCAGGAAAAATGACGCGATGTCGGGCCTGAACGAGCTCGACCCCGGCATGGTGCTCAAGGCCTATGCGATGGGCGTTTTCCCCATGGCCGATCATCGCGCGGCACAGAGCGTCTACTGGGTCGAGCCCAAGCTGCGCGGCATCCTGCCCATCGACCGTTTTCACCTGTCGCGATCGTTGCGCAAGACGATCGCCGCCGATCGCTATCGCGTCACCGCCGACGCCGCGTTCGCCGACGTCATCCGCCTGTGCGCCGAGGCCGCGCCCGACCGGCCCGATACCTGGATCAACGGCCCGATCGAGCGAGTCTTCCTTCGGCTCCACGCGCTGGGCTTCGCGCATTCGGTGGAATGCTGGGACGGCGACCGGCTGGTCGGCGGGCTGTATGGACTGGCGCTCGGCCGGGCCTTTTTCGGTGAGAGCATGGTCAGCCGCGCGCGCGATGCCTCAAAGGTGGCGCTCGCCTGGCTGGTCGCACGGCTGCGGATCGGCGGCTTCACGCTGCTCGACTGCCAGTTCCAGACCGATCACCTTGCCTCGATGGGAACGATCGAGGTCGCGCGCGCCGACTATATGGCGTTGCTCGGTGCCTCGCTCGGCGCGACCGCCGGGGGCGTCGCCGTCGGCGCGCCTTCGGTCGAGGGGGACTGGTCGGCGCTCGACCGTCTGGGGCCGGATGCCGGGCTGGGCGCACTGCCCGCCGCCACCGTATCGGGCCCGGTCGCCGGAAAGGTCATCGCACAGCTTTTGGGCCAGACGTCGTAGACCGCGTGGCGCACGACGTTGAGCGCGGGGCGTTCGGCGAAGACCCAGCCCGAGAAGGCGCGACCGGCGCTGTTGTCCGACTGGCGCACGATCAGCTGGACGAACGCGCCGGTCAGCTGTTCGGCCTCCCACGGCGCGGTGCGCTCGCATGCGCGCAGCCGGACGATCGCGTCACCGAAGCGCGCGCTCTGTCCGGGCTTCAGCCGGAACTCGCGGGTCTCGCCATTGCGCTTGTTGAGTACGCCGATCACCGCCACGCGATCGGCCATCGGCGTGGCCCCCGGGACGCTGGCGGCGGCGCCGTCGTCGACGGTCACGACGTCGCTGCCCACCGTCGCCTCCGGAACCGCGATCGCGATCGTGCTGGAGACCGGCTTCCGGGTCGTGCTGGCGACAAAGCCGCGATAACCGAACCACGCCGCCGCCGCGAGCACGCCCGCGATCACGACGCCGATAAGGACACGACGCGCGGTCACGCGTCGGGCGTCCACGCCTCATAATCGCCGGCGGCGGCATGACGGTGGCCGCCGCGGTCGAGCGCGCCGGGCGGACGGTACGCCGCCGGGGTGCCGGTCAGGTTGGGGACGGGAAGCTGTTGCCACGCGCGCGGCGGCGGCAGCGCGTCGTCGGGAACGCCCTCGATCTGGTGATGCAGCCAGCTGAACCAGGCGGGCGGCACCCGGCTGGGGTCGTTCGCGCCCTTGTAGATCACCCAGCGGCGCGGCTGGCCGTTGGTGTCCGTCCCGCCCTGGAAATATCGGTTGCCGAGCGGGTCGACGCCGACCTTGCGCATGCCGCGCAGCGCCAGCGTGGTGCCGATGGTGGCACCGTTCCACCAGGTGAAGATCGACGACAGGATACCCATATGCGCCCGATAGCTGCTTGGCCCGGCGACGACAACCGCCGATGCGATCGACAGCCGGCGCGCTAACCTGCCGGGGCGTCGAACCCCTCGAAGCGCACCCGATCGCCCGGTGCGATTCCCAGCGCGGCGGCGCGGCCGGCGCGAAGCTCGAGGACGGCCGACACGGGCTCGCCCGACGGGATCTGATCTTCGGAAAAGGGCGTGGTGCCCGCCGCGATCCGCGCGATCGTCCCATCGGGGCGAATATAGATGATGTCGAGCGAGGTCGGGGTGTTCTTCATCCAGAAGCTCGCCTCGCGCGGGCCGCTGCCATCCGGCGGATAGGGATAGAAGAGCATCCCGCCATTTTCCGGAATGTCGCGACGGAACATCAGGCCGCGCTGTTGCTGGGGTATGGTGCTGGCGGTTTCGACCTTGAACCACTGCGTGGCGCCGGCGCGCGTCTCGATCGAGACCAGGACCAACCCCGCTGCTTCCTCGGCCGCGGTCAGCGTCCGGTCGGCGCTGCCGCCATTGCATCCGGGAAGCCCGCACGCGGCGAGCAGCAAGGCGAGAGCTGGCACGCGCATGGACGCGATCAGCCGGGCTGGCGAACCGCGACCGCGAGCGGGCCCTTTTCGCCGTCAGTAATCCGCGCCTCGACGGACTGGTCGGGTTCGACATGCTCGATGCCGGCGACGCGCAATGTTTCCATATGCACGAAAATGTCGCCCGGCCGGCCGTCGCGAACTAGGAAGCCATAGCCCTTCAGGCGATTGAACCACTTGACCTTGACCGGCTCGAACGGGCCGGCGACGTCCAGCAACTGCAACCGCTCCGCACGGTCGCTGGGGCGCGCGCGCAGCGATTCGACCGCGGTCGATGTGTCGATGTCGACAATCGCGCGCGCCTGAAAGCCGCGCTGGCGCCGCACCGCGCGGCAGGTGATCCGCGCCCCCTCGGGCAGGCTGCGGCGCTTATGTTCTTCAAGTACCGAGAAATGAACCAGAATGTCCCCGATGCCCGCATCATCTGCAACGATGAAGCCGAAGCCGCGCGCGACATCGAACCACTTGACCGAACCGCTGACGAGCATTTCATCTGCTTCTTCGGCAGCATTGGAAACCGCAATGTCGGACGCATCGTCGATATATCGATCCGATGCGCGCGTTGTCTCAGCACGCATAGTCCACCTTCCCCCGGGGACGCTTTCTAACACGAGCCTTGGCCGTAACAAAAGTTTCTTTCGGCTATTCTGTCCCGAACAGGGTCTGCGTGTCCTCTCCGGGTGCCATCCGGAGAATTCGGCCAATGATTTCCGGTGCATGTCCCGCCCGAAGCATGGCAGCGAACTGGCGCTCGCGCACCGCGCCTTCGGCCCGGGCGTCGGCAAAGGGACCAAAGCGCCGGCGGCGCGCAAAGCGCAGCGCGCTTTCCACCGCCTGCCCGGCGATAACGGGGGCAATGTCCTCCGCATCCTCGCCGCGCACGCCCGCGTGCCACAGCGCCGCGTCGACGCGGCGCGCGCCCAGGCCGCGTCGGGCCATCGCCGTCGCCTTGGCCTCGCCATAGGCACGGTCGTCGACATAGCCGAGGTCGGCGAGCCGATCCGCGAGCGCGACCGGGTCCGGGCGCGCGTCCGCCCAGCCACGCTCGGCGAGCTTGCGATCAAGATAGGCCACCAGCTTCGCGCGTGTCGTGGCGTAGCGTTCGACATAGCGCAGCGCGAGACGATCAAGCGTCGGCGCGTCGATCGGCGGTGCCCGACCGGGCGACTTGGATGGACGCCGCGTCATGCGCCATGATTATGCCACAGTGCGCACCGATTCTAGGGGTCGATAATCAGTCTGGCCGAGGTGCGCGCGACATAGCGCCGCCGACGGACCGGCAGCGAAGGGCGCGAGTTGGACTTGATGACAGCACAGATTTCGCAAGAACCGGTTAAGGCGGTCGACACGCAAACGCAGGTCCCGACGGCATTGGAAGACGATCTGCCCCGTCGCTTCGCGGATTTCGCGACGCTGGGCGAAGCGCTCGACTATGCCGCCCGTGGACGGCGCGGCCTCAATTTCCACGATGCGCGCGGCCAGCTGGCGCGTGCCTATCCGTTTTCCGAGCTGCGCCGGGATGCCATCGATCAGGCGCAGCGCCTGATCGCCGCGGGCGTCGTCCCGGGCGATCGCATCGCGCTGGTCGCCGAGACGGGTGCCGATTTCGCCAGCCTGTTCTTCGGCGTCGTCTATGCCGGCGCGTGGCCCGTGCCGCTGCCGCTGCCCACCAGTTTCGGCGGGCGCGATGCCTATGTCGACCAGCTTTCGGTCCAGCTGAACAGCTGCGACCCCAAATTTCTGTTCTATCCCGAATCGCTGGCGGCGATGGCCGGGGATGCTGCACGCCAGTGCGGGGTCGAGGGCGTCGACTGGGATTCGTTCGCGCGCCGCCAGGCCCCGGCAGCCGAGCTGCCCCAGGCCGGTCCGGACGATATCGCCTATCTGCAATATTCCAGCGGATCGACGCGCTTTCCGCATGGTGTGGTGATCACCCATCGCGCGCTGCTCAACAACCTGGCGGCACACGCGCACGGCATGCAGCTCGAACCGCGCGACCGCTGCATCTCGTGGCTGCCGTGGTATCACGATATGGGGCTGGTCGGCTGCTTCCTGTCGCCGATCGCCAATCAGGTGTCGACCGATTACCTGAAGACCGAGGATTTCGCGCGGCGGCCGCTCGCCTGGCTCGACCTGATCACCCGCAATCCAGGCACGTCGATCAGCTATTCGCCGACCTTCGGCTTCGACATCTGCGCGCGCCGCATCTCCAGCCAGACGCGCGCCGCCGACCGGTTCGACCTGTCGCGCTGGCGGCTGGCCGGCAACGGTGCCGACATGATCCGCCCGGACGTGATGCAGAGCTTTGTCGACGTCTTCGCCGAAGCGGGGTTCAAGGCGTCGGCCTTCCTGCCCAGCTATGGTCTGGCGGAGGCGACGCTGGCAGTATCGATCATGCCGCCGGGCGAAGGGATCGTCGTCGAGCTGGTCGAGGAAACCCAACTGTCGGGCGGCGTCGCGCGCGCCGATCGTCCGCAGCGGTTCCGCGCCATCGTCAATTGCGGCAAGCCCGTGCGCGACATGGAAATCCAGATCCGCGAGGAGGACGGCACGCCGCTCCCTGACAAGGCGATCGGCAAGGTGTGGTGCCGCGGCACGTCGGTGATGGAGGGCTATTTCCGGGACCTGGAGGCAACCGCCGCATGCATGTCCGACGGTTGGCTCGATACCGGCGACATGGGGTACATGTCGGACGGCTACATCTACATCGTCGGCCGGGCCAAGGACATGATCATCATCAACGGCAAGAACCACTGGCCGCAGGACATCGAGTGGGCCGTGGAGCAATTGCCGGGGTTCAAGGCCGGCGACATTGCCGCCTTCGCGATCACCACCCCGGGCGGCGAGGAGACGCCCGCAGTGCTGGTGCAGTGCCGCACGTCGGACGAGGCCGAGCGGCTGCGGTTGCGCGACGAGATTCGCGAGCGGGTGCGGTCGGTGACGGGGATGAACTGCGTCGTCGAACTGGTGCCGCCGCGCACGCTGCCGCGTACCAGTTCGGGCAAGCTCAGCCGCGCCAAGGCCCGCAACCTCTATCTTGCCGGCGAGATAAAGCCGTACGACCTGGCCGCCTGACCGCCAACGGCCTCTCGCGTAATTTGATCGAATTTGATCTCAAGCGAAACGGCTCGCTAACCATCGGCTGGTAAGCGTGGCGCGGTGAGCAAGCCGCAACGCCCCCTTTTGTCCGAGCCGCGCATCGATAACGGCGCGCTTTTGGGGCTGCGCGACTCTGCGGAGGGCGCGAACTGGGGCGCGATGCGTGCGGCACAGCTCAATGCGGCACGGCAGTTGGCGTTGTTTACCGGCGGCGCCAACCTGATCTGCGCGGCATTGATGATCCTGCTCTTCCGGCCGGATGTTCCGGCCTGGCAACTGATGAGCTGGGGCGCGACGGTGGCGTCGGTGGCGCTGGCCATCGTGTTTCGGCGATTGGCGCGCAAAGCGGCCGTTTCCTATATCGCCAGCGCGTCGGAGATCCGCGACACCGTCCTTGAAGGCGTCGCCCTGGCAGCGGTTTGGAGCGTCCCTCCCCTCTTGTTCGCGGCCGGTGCCATCCCCCAGCAGCAGTTCGGCGTCTGCCTCATCCTGGGCGTGCTCATGGTCGGCGTCGCGATTTCGATGGCATCGCTCCCGCTCGCCGGGTTGACCTTTCTGCTCGTGACCGGCGGCGCGGCATCGGCAATGATCTACCTCGGCGGTTCGGCGATCGGCGCGTCGCTTTCACTGCTCTTCACCGGCCTGCTGCTGCTGGCCTGCTTCACCCGGGGCAAGGCGCTCGTGATGCTGCGTGCCAGCCAGATCGCACTGGCCGAGCGCGACGAGACCGTCAGCATGCTGCTGCGCGAGTTCGAGGATTCGGGCGCGGACTGGCTGTGGGAGATCGACGCACAGCGGCGGGTGGTGCGCGCGTCGCCCCGCTTTGCGCAGTCGATCGGCGTCGATCCGACGACGATCAATGACCGGCCCTTCCTCGAAGTGCTCGCCGGCCCGGCCTGGCACAGCGGCGACGTGCCGGCGGGACTGCGCGTCCTTGCAGAGAAACTGAAGGGCCGCGAGGCTTTTCGCGACCTGCTGCTGCCGGTCGACGTCAATGGCGAGGAACGGTGGTGGGAAATGGCCGCCAGCCCGAAATATGACGATCGCGGCATGTTCATCGGCTTTCGCGGGGTCGGCTCCGATGTCACCGAAGCGCGCCAGACCCAGGACAAGATCAACCGCATGGCGCGCCTCGACATGCTCACGGGGCTTCCGAACCGCCTCCTGATCAATGAGACGCTGGCGCGGGCGATGGCGGATGCCGAACGTTGGGGCGGGCGTTGCGCCTTCATGATGATCGACCTGGACCGGTTCAAGGCGGTCAACGACTCGCTGGGACATCCGATTGGCGATCGGCTGCTGGGCCAGGTGTCCGAGCGGCTGGCGCGGCTGGTCAACGACAATGAGATGGTCGGTCGCCTGGGCGGCGACGAGTTCGCGGTGGTCGTCCGCGACGCCAGCGACACCGCGCGGATCGAGGCGCTGGCGCATACGATCATCACCACGCTGTCGCAGCCCTACGAAGTCGACCATCACACCATGTATATCGGCGCCAGCGTCGGCGTGGCGATCGGGCCGCGCGACGGGCGGACGGCGGAAATGCTGATCCGTTCGGCCGATCTGGCGCTCTATCGCTCGAAGGATTCGGGCGGTGGCGCCTACCACACCTATGAACCGCAGCTGCATGTCCGCGCCGAAGAGCGCCGGGTGCTCGAAATCGAGCTTCGCAGCGCGCTGGACCGCGACGAACTGCATCTGGCCTATCAGCCGGTCGTCGACGCGGGGACCGGCGCGCTCACCGGGTTCGAAGCGCTGCTGCGCTGGACCCATCCGGAAATGGGCGTGATCTCGCCGGCGAAGTTCGTACCGCTGGCCGAAGATGCGCGCCTGATCGCCCCGATCGGCGACTGGGTGCTGCGCACCGCCTGTGCCGAAGCGGTGAAGTGGGGCGAACCCGTCCGTGTCGCGGTCAACGTGAGCGCCGAACAGCTCCACAATCCCGGTTTCGTCAACGTCGTCGCGGATACGTTGATGCGCACCGGCCTGCCGCCGGGGCGCCTCGAGCTCGAAGTCACCGAAAGCGCCTTCATGCGCGAGGGCACCGGCGCGGTCCAGGTGCTCGAACGGATCCTCGATCTTGGGGTGCGGCTGAGCCTTGACGACTTCGGCACCGGCTATTCGTCACTTGGCTATCTGAGCCGCACCCGCTTCACGTCGATCAAGATCGACCGTTCCTTTGTCCAGGCGGCGTCGAAAGGCGAAAAGGAAGCAATCGCGATCATCCGCGCCGTCGTCGCGCTCGCCCAGTCGCTCGGCATGGCCACGACCGCCGAGGGCGTCGAGACCGAGGACGAGCACCGCATGGTCCAGGCATTGGGCTGCACCAAGGTACAGGGTTACTATTTCGGCCGTCCGCTGCCGGTGGAGGAAGCCCGGCGCCTCACGACCGGCCGCGACGCCGCCAGCGCCGCCGCCTGAGAAACGCTTGCCCTGTCCGGCACCGAACGCTAGGGACCTGCGCTGCACAGGAGTGTAGCTCAGTTGGTAGAGCATCGGTCTCCAAAACCGAGGGCCGGGGGTTCGAGTCCCTCCACTCCTGCCACGTCGGCGACCTGATGAAGGTCTGGGGTTGAGGCCGACCCGGGCCACATCTCACGCCGCCGGGCGGCGCTTCCCGGCATAGAGCAGACCCGACGACACCCGGATCAGATGCGTCTCGAAAAGGCGCGCCAGGATCGGGTCGATGCCCTGCCAGAATGCGGTCGCGCGCTCGGGAATGTCCTCGATCACGAACCACTGGCCGGGGCGAAGCTTGCGCACCGCATAGCCAAGGACCGCCAGGTTCGCGTTGGGCGAATGCAGACCGTCGTCGATGATCAGGTCAAGGCTGTCGGGCAGGTTTGCGTCCAGCCGTTCGAAGCTCGACAGATCGGTCTGGTCGACGAAGAACGATCGGATGCGCTCCTCCGTGAACAGAATATCGCGGTCGATATCGGCACCGAAGATCTGGGCGTCCTTCAGATAGTCGCGGAACGCGCGGAGCGACGCGCCCGGCCGTCCTTCCGATCCCATGTTGGAAGCGACATCGACATTGTTCGTACCCATGCCGATCTCCAACATCGCCTGCACCGCACCGATCTCGGCCAGGATGCGGCCGTAAGCGAGGTGATATTGGTGGACATTGGCCTTGTCGCTGCCATGGCCGTCGAACAGCGGTTTCATCGCGTCGGCGATCGCCCGATGCGCCGGATCGGCACAAAACGCCTCGGCATCCTCGATCGCGATCGGCGTGATGCCGCAACCCCGCACCACCTCCACCAGAAAGGGAAAGGTCTGGTCGCACGCCTGCAGCGTGAGGTCGGTCAGCTGGCGTAGTGATCCAGGCGCGGAATTGGGCGCAAACAGCGGCAGGCGCGCGATAACGTCCGAACGGGCCATAAAGGTGTCGCGCCGGTTCTGCACCGCCTTGACGAGCCGCGTACCCAAACTCCTGCGCGTCATCGTTCAATCCTGTATTCAGCCAGCGGAGGCAAAGCGGATAGACAAGCCCGAACGTCGGGGCAATCCACGCATTGCCCTTTCCGGTCACGGCTGTCCGTCAATTTTGCCGTCGATACAGTCTGATAGTGTGCCGGAGGTGCGGGCCATATGCGGCCTGACCCGCCATCGGCTCGTTTGGGCGCATGTCGTCACGGCAGCGCCGTGACCACGCCCCGGTGTCAGCACGGATAGGTCGGCTCGGCACCATTGGCGAGGTCCGTACCACCGGTCGCCGACCACCTGTCGCGCATGCTTGCGAAAGCCGCCGTCCTTCGCTAGATACTGGTCCCAATCCGACAGCGTTGGGGGGATGGCGCCGGTTCCTGAAAGCAGGACCGGGCGGCGGACCTTTGCCAAAAGCGGTCGATGCAACAACAGGATGTTTCAAGGTGGCCAAGACTTCTCCCGCCGAGTTTTTTCGCCAGGTCAATGCCGAGCGCGCGAAGATCACGTGGCCGTCGCGGCGCGAAACGATCATGACTGCCGTCATGGTCGTCATCATGGCGACGATCCTGGGCGTCTTCTTCCTTGCGGTCGATTCGGCGTTCGACATGATCGTCAAGAGCCTGCTGGCGCTGGCCTGAGCCCGACTGCGCCCATCGCGACCCAAACAACGGAACTTTACATGGCACGCTGGTACATCATCCACGCTTATTCGGGCTTCGAGAACAAGGTTCGCGACGCGATCATGTCGGAGGCGACCCGCATGGGGCTCGACCAGCTCGTCGAGGCGATCGAGGTGCCGACCGAGAACGTCACCGAGGTGCGCCGGGGCAAGAAGGTCCAGTCGGAGCGCAAGTTCATGCCAGGCTATGTGCTCGCCAAGCTCGAGTTGAACGACGACGTCTATCACCTGGTCAAGAACACGCCGAAGGTGACCGGCTTCCTGGGTTCGTCGGGCAAGCCCCAGGCGATCAGCGAAGCCGAGGCGACGCGGATGCTCAATTCGAAGGAAGAGACCGCCGCCGCGCCGAAGCAGAAGGTCAAGGTCGATTTCGAGATCGGTGATCAGGTTAAGGTGCTCGACGGCCCCTTCGCCAGCTTCAACGGGCTGGTCGAAGAGCTCGATTTCGACAAGTCGAAGGTCAAGGTGTCGGTGTCGATCTTCGGTCGCGCCACCCCGGTCGAACTCGACTTCGAACAGGTCGAGCGCAGCAAATAATCGAGATGCCGACGGCGGCGCGCGGGTGATCATATGACGCCGCCCGCCCCCGCTCCGCCCGCGCGCCGCGTCTTGCTGCTCGGCGCGACGGGGACGATCGGTCGCGCGACCGCGCGCGAGCTTGTCACGCGCGGGCATTACGTCGTCTGCCCGGTCCGGCGCAGCGCCCGGACGCTCCCCGAGCTCGACGGTGCGCAACTGCACGTCGCGGAAGCCGCCAGCGCGGGGGCGATTGCCCGCGACGCGATTCGCGCGGACGGCTTCGATGTCCTGATCTCCTGCCTTGCGTCGCGCACCGGCGTCCCCGCGGACGCTTGGGCGATCGACCATGCCGCGCATGTCGAGGCATTGGCGGCCGCACAGGCCGCGGGGATCGGCCGCATGATCCAGCTGTCGGCGATCTGCGTACAGACCCCCCGCCTCGCCTTTCAGCACGCCAAGCTGGCCTTCGAGGCCGCGTTGATGCAGTCCGGGCTCGACTGGACGATCGTCCGCCCGACCGCCTTTTTCAAATCGCTGTCGGGTCAGGTCGAGCGCGTCCGGCGGGGCAAGCCCTTCATGGTCTTCGGCGACGGCCGGCTGACCGCGTGCAAACCGATCAGCGACCGCGATCTCGCGACATTTCTGG
This sequence comes from Sphingomonas sp. SFZ2018-12, assembly GCF_022496715.1. Taxonomy (NCBI): domain Bacteria; kingdom Pseudomonadati; phylum Pseudomonadota; class Alphaproteobacteria; order Sphingomonadales; family Sphingomonadaceae; genus Sphingomonas; species Sphingomonas sp. SFZ2018-12. The sequence continues at coordinate 556,164 of NZ_WTFM01000001.1, read as the reverse complement.
CCGATTGCATCGACGCCCCGGCGCGGATCAATCGCGTTCTGCCGATTGGCGGGCCGGGTCCCGCGATCACCCCGCGCGACCAGGGCGAGATGCTGTTCGAATTGACGGGACAGCCTGCGCGTTTCACCCACGTCCCGGTCAGGATGCTCGACGCGGCCATCGCCGCGCTCGACGCGGGCGGGCGTGTGAGCACGCGCCTCGCAGCCAAGGCCGAGCTCGCGCGAATCGGGCGCTATTACGCAACCGAATCGATGCTGGTGCGCGACGAGGCAACGGGCGCCTATGACGCCGATGCCACGCCCGCGTTCGGCAATGACCGGCTGCGCGACCATTACGCGCGGCTGATCGCGGGAGAAGTCGACGCGGCACTGGGCGATCACGCCGTCTTCTGACGCGCGCCGGGCCTGCACTTCAGCGGGTGAACCCGAAACGCCGCATCAATTCCGCGCGCGTGAAGAGGCGCGGCTTTCCCCCTCCGGCAAGCGGCCTGAAGTTTCCTGTTTCGAGCTGATACACGCCCGGGCGCACTTCGCGATACCACGGCCGGTCGATCGGTGCGGCATGCGTGCGAAGGTGTTCCAGGTAGGCATCCAGCGTCTCGAACGTCCTGCCGCCGGAATCGGGCAGTCGTTTCGGGGGTGTGCCGGATTGCGGCGGAGATGAAGCGTCCTTTTCAGAAACATGACCGGCGTGCTCCGATCGGCGCGACGCCATCGCATCATCGGAAATATTGACGCTGCCCAGGGCCATTAGGCAGGCGAGACCTGTCAATACAACCATGCCCGATCCTTCTGCAAAAGAGTGTTTGAAGTCATCGCCGATCCATGATCCTTTGTCGTCATCGGGGGCGATGTCGATGCCCCGGCGTTAGCAGGAAAGGGTCGTTCATGTATCTCGACATCGAAGCACTGGGTGCGGCGAAGGCTGAACAGTCGGTGGTGAACTGCGGCTGTATGGCCTGCCAGGGCAAGGCGTTCGGCAATCGCGAAGGCATTTACGACGTTCCCGCGACGATCGCCGGAATCGTCCCCGGAACCGTGCCGGCGACGATCAAGGTCGATTCGGACGCGACGCTGGGCGGAACGCTGACCGCCGATGGTCAGGGCGTGTTCTCGCTCAACCTGGTGGCCGGCCAGACCTATTCCTTCGCGCTGCGCGGTGCGGGCGAAGACCCGCTCTCCGATCCGCTGCTCGCGCTGTTCAGCGGCACCGGCTCGTTGATCAGCTTCGACGACGATGGCGGCATCGGCGTCACCTCGCTCCTGACATTCACCGCGACGACCAGCGGCACCTATTTCGTCACCGCGCAGTCCTTCGACCCGGCCGATGGCGGCGACTATACCCTCGACATCTGGGTTCAGCGGCCGACCGACCAGGTTCCCGACACCTTCGCCAGTGCCGTGGAAATCGAGCTCGGCACGACGTTCGGTCACATCGAGACCAGCCAGGATACCGACACCTACAAGATCTATCTCGAGGCCGGAAAAGTCTACCTTTTCGATCTGGCGGGCGGAGCGGATTACCGGACCAATCCCAACGCCGTTCCGAGCGGTGAACTCGACACGATCCTCGCGCTCTATGACGCGGGCGGCAATCGCATCACCTTCAACGACGATCTCAGCTTCCCGACCGATCTCAGCTCGGGGCTGATCTTCGTGCCGGAAGAGAGCGGATACTATTATCTCGATACGGTCGCTTACCCCAATCAGACCGGCGGCTATACGCTCGACGTGCGCGAGGTCGATCCCAGCCAGTTCGATCCGCTCGATTCGATCAACTGGGCGAACGCCAACAATGTCGAGTTCGTCGACGTCAACGGCGTGCCGACCGCTTACGTCTATTTCGGCGATTCCGACGAAAATTTCGGCCAGACCGGTGACGATGGCGGGCCGATGGTGACCATCGACTGGAACGACTTCGAAAAGCAGCAGGTGATGCTCGCGCTCCGGGAATTCGAGCGTGTCCTGGGCGTGAAGTACGAGATCACCGAGGACGTCAACCAGGCGACGTTCCGCCTGCTCAAGACCGAGTCCGAACAATATGGCGCCTATTTCTTCCCCCAGGATCCCGCGTTCGGCGACGACCAGGGCGTCGGCGTCTTCAACGTCCTGAGCGGCGGATGGAGCTTCGATCAGCAGCAGAGCCTGTTGCAGGGCGGCTATTCCTTCGCCGTCATCCTGCACGAATTCGGCCATGCGCACGGGCTCGCCCACCCGCATGACAATGGCGGTGGCTCGGAAGTCCTGCTGGGCGTGACCTCGGCGACCGGCACGCTCGGCCTCTACGACCTCAACCAGGGCGTCTACACCGCGATGTCGTACAACGACGCGTGGCAGCTCAATCCCGCCGGCCCGACGCCGTTCACCGCGGCGGGGCTGGACAATGGCTGGTCGGGGACGCTGGGGGCTTTCGACATCGCCGTCCTGCAGGCGCGCTATGGCGTGAACCCCTACAACACCGGGAACAATGTCTACGAGCTGCGCGACGTCAACGAACTCGGCACCTTCTACACCACCATCATCGACACGAGCGGCGTCGATGAAATCCGCTATTCGGGCGCGCTCGACGCACAGATCGATCTGACCGCGGCGACGCTGGACTATTCGCCGACGGGCGGCGGGGTCGTGTCGTTCGTCGACGGCATCTGGGGCGGATATACGATCGCCAACGGCGTCGTCATCGAAAACGCCAGCGGCGGCAGCGGCAACGACGTCCTGCTCGGCAATGCCAGCGCGAATACGCTGAACGGCAATGGCGGCGACGACCTGTTGATCGGCCGCGGCGGCGCGGACGTGCTGAACGGCGGGGCCGGGTTCGACACGATCAGCTATGTCGACGCGGAAAGCGGGGTGCGCGTCACCGTCGGTAACAGCGGCGCGGGCTCCAGCAGCGACGGCGATCGCTTCACCGGCATCGAGCGCGTCATCGGCAGCGCGTTCGCCGATACGTTGAGCGGCGGCAACGGCGACGATGTGCTGGAGGGCGGTGCCGGCAATGACCGCGTCGATGGCGGCAACGCCAATGACCGGCTGTTCGGCGGCGCGGGCGACGACACGATCGACGGCGGCAACGGGACCGACCGGCTGGCGGGCGACGCCGGCAACGATCGGCTCGACGGCGGGAACGACAATGACGCGCTGGCCGGCGGCAGCGGCAATGACCGGCTGGACGGCGGAAATGGCCGCGACACCATCGACGGTGGCGAGGGCGACGACACGATCGACGGCGGCAACGACAATGACAGCATGTGGGGCGGGAGCGGCAACGACCGCATCGAAGCCGGCAACGGCAACGACACGCTGGTCGGCGGCGCGGGCGCGGACAGCCTCTATGGCGGGAATGGCAACGACACGCTGTGGGGCGGCGAAGGCGACGACCGGCTGGAAGGCGGCAACGGTTCCGACACCTTCCTGTTCGCGCCGGGCGGCGGCACCGACACCATCGTCAATTTCGACCGCGGCGACCGCATCGACCTGACCGCCTTCACCGGCATCGGGAAGAGCAACGTGACGATCTCTGCCGACCGCATCTTCATCGAAAATGGCGACAACGACGTCACCATCCTGTTGAGCGGGGGCGACCGCGTGACCGAAGCGGCGCTCATCTTCGCGACCTCGGGCTCGGCCAGCACGATCAGCCTGCTCACGCCGCCGCCCGAACTGCTGGCGGCCTGATCCGTCGACCCGGCGGGCCGGAACCAACCGGCTCGGAGGGAAATACCAAATGATTGCGCGGCGCACGGCTTTACGCTATGCGCCGCGCCTTCCTATTCCGCGTGAATGGAAATGTTGCGGGAGGCCGTTCGAAAGAGCGGTCGCTTGCACCGCTAAACTTGGTGCCGGCACGCCCCGCGCGTCCGGCCGACAGAGTGAGTGAAGTAAATGGCGAAGAAGATTACCGGCTATATCAAGCTGCAGGTTCCTGCAGGCAAGGCCAACCCGTCGCCGCCGATCGGCCCTGCCCTGGGTCAGCGCGGCGTCAACATAATGGAATTCTGCAAGGCGTTCAACGCGCAGACCGGCGACCAGGAGGCGGGCACGCCGCTGCCGACGGTCATCACCGTCTATGCCGACCGCTCCTTCTCGTTCGAGACGAAGACCCCGCCGGCGACCTACCTGATCAAGAAGGCTGCCAACCTGAAGTCGGGCTCGAAGGAGCCGGGCAAGGTGTCGGCGGGCAAGATCGCGCGCTCCAAGCTGAGCGAGATCGCCCAGGCGAAGATGAAGGACCTGAACGCCAACGACATCGAAGCGGCGACCCGCATCATCGAAGGCTCCGCCCGCGCGATGGGCCTCGAAGTGGTGGAGGGCTGAGATCATGGCAAAGCTGACCAAGAAGCAGAAGGCGCTGGCCCAGGCGATCGACGCCGAAAAGCTGCACGGCATTGACGAGGCGATCGCACTGGCCAAGGCGAATGCGACCGCCAAGTTCGACGAAACGATCGAAGTCGCGCTCAACCTGGGCGTCGACCCGCGTCACGCCGACCAGATGGTGCGCGGCGTCGTCACGCTGCCCGCCGGCACCGGCAAGACGGTGCGCGTCGGCGTGTTCGCCAAGGGCGCCAAGGCAGACGAAGCGCGCGAAGCCGGGGCCGATGTCGTCGGTGCCGAGGACCTGATGGAAACCATCCAGGGCGGCACGATCGAATTCGACCGCTGCATCGCCACGCCCGACATGATGGGCCTGGTCGGTCGCCTGGGCAAGGTGCTGGGCCCCAAGGGCCTGATGCCCAACCCGAAGCTGGGCACCGTCACGATGAACGTCGCCGAAGCGGTCAAGGCGGCCAAGGGCGGCCAGGTCGAATATCGCGTCGAAAAGGCCGGCATCATCCACTCCGGCATCGGCAAGGCGAGCTTCGCCGAGGCCGATCTGCGCGCCAATTTCGACGCGCTGGTCGACGCCGTGGTCAAGGCCAAGCCGTCGGGTGCCAAGGGTAAATATGTCCGCAAGATCGCGGTCAGCTCGTCGATGGGCCCGGGCATCAAGGTCGACGTGGCGGAAATCGCCGCAGCCTGATCGCTTCGACGCGCGAATGAACAAGGGCCTGGCGGCGACGCCGGGCCCTTTTCACATTCGCTCTGGCGCGACGGCGTCCGCGATCGCAGCCGGTCCCGAAGTCCTCGCTTGCACGAGCGCTCGTTTCGCGTACCCCGGTCGAGGTTCGACGGGAGCAGGCCATGGTGAAGCAGTTGATCTATCGGTCGCAACCCTTCGGCTTCGACCGGGCGATGCTCGCCGGAATCCTGTCCGGCGCGCGGCGGAACAATCCCCGCGACCAGATCACCGGTGCGCTGATCTGTCGTCAGGACTTATACCTGCAGCTGATCGAGGGCCCCGAGCCGGCCATCGATGCGCTATATGAGCGGATCGTGGCTGATGATCGCCACGGCGATGTGCGACTGCTGGTCAGTGCCGAAGTCGATGCGCGGATGTTTCCGAACTGGGCAATGCTGGACGACGAGGCGCCCTCGCTGTTCTGGTCGCCCGACGAGATTGCCGCGGGCGCGCTCGACCGGGCATCGGCGGACGATCTACGCACCGCCTTCGCCCAGGTCCGCGACCGCGTCGAATCGCGCGCGACCCCCTGATCGCTCGCGCCGATATTTGACGGCGGTCCGACGACAAGGCCGAGCCCGCTTCGAAGAGATCGACCGGGAATGGACACGGTCCTGAAGTCCGGCCGCTTTCTCCCCGTCACCCCGGCCTTGCGCCGGGGTCCCGCTGCTTGATCCGGCGCAAGGGACCGCGGGACCCCGGGTCAAGCCCGGGGCGACGGGAAAACGCTGATGTCGTAGACGGGCTCTAGGGTCGCTGCTGCTGCGGCGGCAGCAACCGGGGCGCCTCACCTTGCCCCCCGCGTTCGACCCAGGCGATCTTCGCGTCGAGATACGCCATCAGGGCGTCAAGCTCCGCCGCCCTGCGCGCCAGCCGGGCGGCCTGGACCACATCGCTATTGCGAACCGCTTGCATTTGCAAAAGCGGATGCTACCACCCCTCTCGGAAAAGGGAGGGCCATGCGTTACCAATTCAACATCCTGCTCGCCGCCGGCACGATCCTGTGCCCGTTTTCAGCACATGCAGCTGATCGCGACGATGTGCCCGGTCTGGCTGGCGTCCCTGCCCCGGCCGTACAGTCGACCCTGCCGGCGGGCGACGACGCCGACGACGACGAAATCGTCGTCAGCGCCGCGCGCACGCGGCTGCCCGCAAATGCGCTGCCGCTGACCGTCGACGTCATCGATCGCGAGCAACTGCGCCAGCAGGTCGCGATTGCCGGATCGACCGTCGACGCCGTCGCCAACCTGTCGCCGTCCTTCTCCCCCACCCGCCAGAAATTGTCGGGCGCGGGCGAATCGCTGCGCGGCCGCGCGCCGCTGTTCGCGATCAACGGCATTCCGCAGACGACGCCGATCCGCGACGGATCGCGCGACGGCTATACGATCGACCCGTTCTTCCTCGACCGGGTCGAGCTCATCTATGGTGCCAACGCGCTGCAGGGCATCGGCGCGACCGGCGGGGTGATCAACCAGGTCGTGGTCGAAGCGCCGAAGTCGGACGGGATCGCCGGCCGCTTGCTGCTTCAGGGCAATGCGAGCAACGGGTTCGAGGATGCGGGCTTTGGCGGCAAGGCGGCGGGACTGGTCGCGTGGCGCGGCGGCGCGTTCGACGCGACCGTCGGCGCGGCGTTCGAGCGGCGCGGCGTCTTCCTCGACGGTGACGGCGACGTGATCGGTCCTGACGGTACCCAGGGCGAAGTGCAGGACAGCGACAGCTGGTCGGTGTTTGCGCGGCTCGGCTATCAATTGAGCGACACCGCGCGAATCGAGTTGTTCGCCAACCGGTTCGCGCTGGAGGGCCGCGCCAATTATGTCGTGGTGCCGCGTTCGCCCGCCGACATCGCCGCCGGGCGGCCGACGATCGGCGCGCGTGGCGCGATACCGGGCGAACCCGCGTCCAATCGGGTCGAGACGATCTCGCTCACGCTGACCGACACCGACCTGGCCGGCGGCAACCTGATCCTGCAGGGCTATTGGAACCGGTCGCGCGACATTTTCGGCGGCGGCGTTTTCGCCGATTTCCAGGATCCGCGCATCGACCCCACCCGCACGCTGTTCGAACAGTCGGTCAACCGGTCGCGCAAGATCGGCGGGCGGTTCAGTTACGAACGCGAAGTGATCGACGCGCTTTCCGCCACGGTCGGCTTCGACAGCCTGTGGGACCGCACCGGCCAGGAGCTGCTCCAGACCGGTCGCGCCTGGGTGCCTTTCACCGAATTTCGCAGCCTGGCCCCGTTCGGCCAGCTCAACCTGGGCCTGTTCGGGGACAAATTGCGGCTGGCCGGCGGCGCCCGGTGGGAGAATGTGCGGCTCGACATCCCGGACTACGAAACCCTGTTCTTCTATGGCCCGCAGCAGGTGGCGGGCGGCAGCCCGAGCTTCGACGACGTCCTGCTCAACGGCGGCGTGATCGTCGAGCCGGTAAAGGGCATTCGCGTCTATGGCAGCTATGCCGAGGGCTATACGATCGCCGACATCGGCCGCATCCTGCGCGCGGTGAACACCGCGGGTGTCGACGTCGACAATTTCCTGAATGTCAGCCCGGTGGTGTCGAACAATCGCGAGATCGGGGTTGAGGTGAAACGCGGGCCGCTCGATCTGTCGGCGACCTATTTCTGGTCGTCGAGCGACCTCGGCAGCCTGTTGGTGCGCAACGCCGGCGACATTTTCGAGGTCCAGCGCCAGCGGATCGAAATCGAGGGGCTGGAAATCAACCTGGGCGTCAGGACGCCGATCGACGGGTTGAAGCTCCAGGCGGGCTATTCGCACCTGCTCGGCAAATCGGACAGCGACAATGACGGGCGCGTCGACCTCGATCTCGACGGCGCCAACATTTCTCCCGACCGCGCGCTGTTCGCCGCCGATTATGTCAGCGGGCCACTGACCGCACGGGTGCAGGCGAACGTCTATCTCTCGCGCGACTTTGCGGGTCGCGCGGCGAACACCCGGTTCGAGGGCTATACGGTCACGGACGCCTATATCCGCTACGACACCGGACTGGGCGGAATCAGCCTGGCGGTCCAGAACCTGACCGACGAACAATATGTCAGCTATTACAGCGACACGCTGTTCCAGACGGATCGCACCCGTTTCTTTGCCGGGCGCGGGCGCAACTTCACGCTCGGCTGGGACTGGCGCTTCTGATGCGCTGGCTCGACCTGATTCACCGCTGGACCGGCGGGCTGATCGGCCTGCTGCTCGCGCTGCTCGGGCTGAGCGGGACGATCCTGTTGTGGAAGCAGCAATGGATCTCCGCGCCCGGCAGCGACGATCCCGCGCGCCAGGACGTGGCATCGCTGGCCGCGCAGCTGGATCGCCTGGCGAATGTCGCGCCGGCCGATCGCCCCGCATCGATCCTGTTCGCCAGCGACGGGTTCGGCCTCAGCCAGCTTGGCTATGGGCGCGGCCACGGGGCCTATGCGAACCAGGGCGGCGAGATCGTCGCGCGGTGGGACAGCGTGTGGGCGCGGCCGGAATTGTGGTTGTTCGACCTGCACCATCATCTGCTGATCGGTGAAGCTGGCGAGACGATCAGCGGGATCGCCGGGCTCGTCGGGCTTGGCTTCATTGTCACCGGGGCGATCCTGTGGTGGCGGACCCGGCGGACCTTCCGCCTGCGCCTGCTGCCCCGCCGGCTGACCCGGTCAGCAATCCTGACGCATCACCGCGACCTGGGCATCCTGGTCGCGCCGTTGCTGGCGATCAGTATGACGACGGGAATGATGCTGACGCTACGCCCGGTCGCGTCGGTCATGCTCGCGCCGTTTTCGACGGCGGGCGAGCTCGACGGCATGACCAAGCCGCCGGCGATCAGGGGCAGCGCGCTTCCCGCCCGCATCGACTGGCAACGTGTGCTCGCGCGCGCGCGCCAGCGTTTTCCCGATGCCGAGGTCCGGCTGGTCCGCATGCCAAGGGAGGCCGGCGACCTGGTGCAGCTCCGCATGCGCCAGCCCGCCGAATGGCTCCCCAACGGCCGGACGATGCTGTGGTTCGACCCCGCGGATGCGCGGTTGGTCGAGGCACGCGACGCCATGACGCTGTCACCCGGTTTGCGGGCGTTCAACGCCCTGTTCCCGCTGCATGCGGCGATGGTCGGCGGCATCGCCTACCGGCTGGCGCTGACGTTGGCCGGCGTTGCGCTCACCCTGCTCGGCACGCTGGCGGTGTGGAGCTTCTGGGCGCGTGGCGGCCGCCGCGCGAAGCGGCCGGCATCGCGGACACCGATCGCACCGCTCCCCGCCGAATAGGCGACGGCCCCATACCTCCGCAGCAAAACGGCCCGCGCTCCACCGGGGAGCGCGGGCCGCATGGTTGCGGCGGTTTCGCCCGATCAGGCGGCGCGGGTTCCCGAAAGCGGGAAGCTGCCGAACGCGCCGGCACCGACCGATCCGGTGATCGTGTCGCCGTCGACCGTCGCGGAGCAATCGAGCGTCATCGGCATCGGCACGACGATGTCGACTTTCCAGGTCAGGTTGTTGCCGTCGACCTTGCCGTCCTTGATCTCGGTCGTGCCCATCGCACCCGAATAGGTGCCGGTGAAGGTATCGCCCGACGATGCGACCGACAGCGTCGCCTTCTGATCCCCCATCGGGGTCTTGGCGACGGTATCCCAGTTTCCATCCACATTGGCCATGTTCGTTGCTCCTATCGCGGTCGTTTACTTGGCGGGGCGGCCGGCGGTTGCGGGCATCGCCGCCGCGGCGGCGGGCATGACCTCGACCGGAAGGCCGATCGAGTCAAGCTGGCTGCGGACCTTGCTTGCATCGCCGACGACGACCCAGACGAAGTTCTTCGGGTCGATCGCGGCGCGTGCCGCAGCGTCAAGCTGGGTCGGCTGGAGCGTGCGATATTCGGCCGCGACGGTGCTGTAATAATCGTCGGGCCGCCCGAACCGGTCGTTGGACTGCATCGCGGTCAGCACCGCGCCGCCGGTTTCGTACAGGCCGGCCAGTTCGCGGATCTCACCGTTGATCGTGCGGTCGAACTCGACCTTGGTCGTGCCCTTGTCGTTGAGGAAGCCGCCGATCACCTGTTGCAGCGATTCGATCGCGGGGCCGGTCTTGTCGGCCTGAACGGGCGCGTTGACCACATAGCTGACCGCGCGCTCGTTCAGCCCGAAGCCGCCGCGCGACCCATAGGACCAGCCCTTCGCCTCGCGCAGGTCCAGGTTGATGCGCGACAGGAACCCGGAGCCCAGGATCTCGTTCGACGTCAGCGTCGGAAGCAGATCTGATTTCGGATCAAGCGAGGTCAGCTGCGCCGCCACGATCAGCGACTGGGGCGAATTGGGTCGGTCGATCAACACGATCTTCGGCTTGGTCTGAACCGGCTGGACGCCGAACGCCTTGACGCCGGGCGCACCGGGCGCGCTCCACCCGCCGAACTGTGCCTCGAGCGCCGCCTTGACCGCGCTCAGCGGCTGATCCGACACGATGAAGAACTTGGCCTTGTCCGGCCGGATCCAGCTGCGGTGAAACGCGACCAGGTCGTCGCGGGTCAGCTTCGCGACCGCCGCCGGGTCGCCGGAACCCGCGGCCAGCTTGGCATAGGGATGCGCGTCGCCGAACAGCAGCCGCGGGGTCACGCGCTGTGCCACGCCCTGCGGATTGTTCAACTCCGCCTGGATCCCGGCGAGCAGCTGGTTACGCACCCGATCGACTTCGGCGGGGGCGAAGGCCGGGTTCTTGACGATGTCCGCCGCCAGCGCGACCGAGCCCGCAAGGTTGGCACTGGGGGTGTAGAGCTGGAGCGTGGTACGATCGGCCGAGCTGTCGCTGGTGATCCGCGCACCCAGCCGCTCGCGCGCTTCGGCGAGTTGGAGCGAATTGAGCGTCGTCGTGCCCTCGTCCATTACCCCCAGCGTCAGCGATTGCGTGCCGAGCTTGCCGTCCGGGTCGGCGGCGACGCCGGCATCGAAGCTCATCGCGATCTGCGTGACCGGCACCGCGGTGCGCTGGGCATAGACCAGCTCGATACCGTTCGACAGCTTGGTCCGCTCGACCTTGGGAAAGCTCAGATCGGCGATCGAGCCGACTTCGGGCCGGGTGCCACGATCGACCTTCGCCACCGGGGCTGCCGCAGCCGCCGGGGCGGGCACCGCCTTGGCAACGGGGGTTGCCTCAACGTAATTCTCGCGCTCGCCCGGCTCGACGGTCAGGGTGTAGGCAGGGCGCGTCAGCCATTTCTGCATGACCGCGCGCACGTCCGCCGGGGTCGCCGCCGCCAGGGCCGCCAGCTGCTTCTTGTAGAATGCCGGGTCGCCTGCGAACAATGCGCCCTGCGCCAGCGTGACCGCCTTGCCGCCAAAACCGCCCACCGCCTCCAGGCCCGCCAGGCGTCCTGAGAGCGTGTTGGTGGCCACCCGCTGGACTTCGTCGGCGGTCGGTCCGTTGGCGATCAGGTCGGCGATCACCGCATCCATGCGCGCAATCGCCGCCGCCTTGTCGACGCCCGGACGAACGTCGATCCCGACCCCGAAACTGCCCGCGTCGGTGAGCGATTGGTTGAAGGCGAACGCGCTCACCGCCAGCTTGTCCTCACGCACCAGCGCGGTTTCGAGGCGGGAGGAGGCAAGGCCGCCGAGCACGCTGGCGGCGATGTCGAGCTGCACTGCGTCGGCGTTCTTGTAGCCCGGGACCGGCCAGAGGCGATAGATACGTGTGGTTGCCACCCGATCCTTGATCACTTCCGACTTCGCCTCGGCCAGCGTCGGAATCGTGATCTTGGGCGTCACCGTTTCGGGCCCCGACGGGATCGCGCCGAAATACTTCTCGACCAGCGGTCGTGCCTCCGCTGCGTCGATATCGCCAGCGAGCACCAGGATCGCGTTGTTTGGTCCGTAATAGCTGCGGAACCAGTTCTTCACGTCATCGAGCCGCGCCGCAGACAGGTCGGCCATCGATCCGATTACCGAATGGTGATAGGGATGCCCCGGCGGATAGATGCCTTCGCTCAGCTTGTAGCGGACCAGGCCATAGGGCTGGTTGTCGCCCTGGCGCTTTTCGTTCTGGACGACGCCGCGCTGCTCGTCGAGCAGCTCTTGCGTCACCGCGCCGAGCAGATAGCCCATGCGGTCGCTTTCCAGGAACAGCGCGCGCTCCAGCGCCGGACGCGGCACGGTTTCGAAATAATTGGTGCGGTCGAACGACGTCGTGCCGTTTACGTCGGTCGCACCGATCTCGCGCAGCGGGTCGAAAAAGTCGCCGGGGACATTTTCGGTGCCGTTGAACATCAGGTGCTCGAACAGGTGGGCAAAGCCGGTGCGCCCTTCGGGCTCATGCTTCGACCCGACATCGTACCATACCGACACCGCGACGATCGGCGCCTTGCGGTCGGTGTGCACGATGACGCGCAGCCCGTTCCTGAGCGTGAATTCCTGATAGGGGATGTCGATCGCACGCGCGATTTGCGCGACCGGCGCGGGCTTCGGTGCCGCCGCAGTCTGGGCCGCCGCAGGCACGGCGATCTGGGCAACGGTTGCAGTCGCAATCGCAATCAGGCTGGGCGTCAGAAAACGCATGCGGGTCATCCTGTCCTATGGATTGGCACTGGAGCCGGCCGGCTCCGCCTTGGTCGACAGGTGATCATTTCGCAGGAAGCTCGTCAAGACGAAGACCGTCAGATTGGTGATTTGCTTGAGCAGGGTGACCGCCACGAACAGCGCGGCGAGCGCGGCCTGGTCGACGCCGACACGCGCGGTCAGCTCAATGCCGACCGCAAGAAACAGCAGGTCGCGGTTGGGCACGATCGGCAGCTGATTGATCAGCATCTGAACCGTCAGGAACAGCAGCCACGTCGCAAACGGAACCTGCGGCAGAACGATCGACCAGATCGCGACCTCGACCCCCTGCACCATGGCGATGCGGAGGAAATGGACCGCGAGGACGAACAGCGCGGTACCGCCGCCGACCCAGAAAATCTGTCTGCGAAAGCGCAGGGCAACCGGCGCGACGAACAGGATCACCAGCCCTAGCGCGATGAAGAAGGCGCGATAATCGCCCATCGCGCGCACCAATATCCATCCGCTGCCGACCAGGCTGAACCAGCCGACCAGGATAAGCGTCACCGCCGCTGCGGCGACGCCGGAGAGCAGGGTGCTGTCCTTCACCCCGGCGAGCACCTGGCGCTCGGGCACCCCCAGATGACGGCTCGCCCACCAGAAAAACCAGATATCGCCCGAATAGCCGAACACGACCTGATTGAGCACGCGCTTGCGTAGCAGGACGGGTATTGGAACGGGGGGCGTGTCCGACCAGATGCGCGCGAAGATCAGCCGTTCGGAAATCGGCAGGATCATGAACCCCGCCCAGTAGACGAGGTAAAAGGCCGGTGCGCGCGGTAGCTCGCTCCAGACGCGCGCGATCCCGATCTCCCGAAGGCTGAAGGCGACATAGGCGAGGATCGCGACGATCCATGCACCGCGAAGCCACGGCCGCGCCCGGGCGAGATGCGGCTGCCAGTCTGCCGCCAGAGCCCGGAACCGCTCGATCACGCCTGTCTTACCCTCGCGCCAGCACCCGTCCGGCGCTGCGGGCCGGGCCGCGACTTGTCAACCATCGCATCAAGTCCTTGACCCGCGAGCCGGTTCGCGGCCAGCGCGTCGCGTGATGTCATGGACCTTCGTCATCGCCTATTTCAACGAAGCCGATTATCTCTCGGCGACGCTGCGCTCGATCGCGGCCCAGCGGGTGCGGCCGCTGCGCCTGATCCTGGTCGACAACGGCTCGACCGACGGATCGGCGGAGATTGCGCGCGCCGAAACGGCGGCGATGGCGGGGGTGCAGACGCTACACCTGCACGAGGCCAAGCCGGGCAAGATCCATGCGCTGGAGGCCGCGATGCCGCACATCGCGACCCCGCTGGTCGCGTTCGGCGACGCCGACACCTTCTATCCCCCCGACTATCTGGCGATCGCCGCGCGGCACTTTGCCGACCCGCGCGTCGCGGCGGTGATGGCGGTCGATGTGCCCGCCCCGCCCGATGGCCTGGCAGCGCGGCGCAAGCGCTTCTGGCGCGCACAGGTCGCGGCGCGGCTGTGGCCGCGCCAGACGCACACCGGCGGGTTCGGCCAGACGTTCCGCACCGCCGCGCTCCGCGCGGCCGGGGGTTATGCGCATGCCCACTGGCCCTATGTCCTGATGGACCACGAAATCATGCACCGCGTGCTGGCTCAGGGCCGCGCGGTCTATCCACCCGATCTGTGGTGCATCCCCTCCCCGCGCCGCGCCGATCGTCGGCGGGTGCGCTGGACGCTGGCCGAGCGGCTGATCTACCACGCGACGCCCTATGCGTGGCAGGGCTGGTACTTCCACCGCTTCCTTGCCCCCCGGTTCGCCGCCCGGCGGGCGACCCATCTGGCGCTGCGCGAGAAAAGCTGGCTCCCGCCATCCTGAGCGGATCGCGCTTGCCTCTCAGCGCGTTCTGGCGTTGAATCCCGTTTTGCCAGGAGCATGACCGTGAGCGTCGCATTTCGCCGCGAAAGCGACGAGGAACATAAGGAACCCCGTTTCGAGCTGCCGATCCCGCCCGGCCCCAACTGGGTGACGCCGCGCGGCCGTGCGCTGATCGCGGCGAGAGTCGATGCGCTTGAAGCCGAGATCGCCGGCGCGCCCGACGATGCCGCACGCGAGGTGCTGCGCCGCGACCTGCGCTACTGGCACACCCGCCGCGCCACCGCCGAGGATGCGCCGGCGCCCGATGCGGGCGAAGTCGGCATCGGCAGCCGGGTGCACATCCGTCAAGGCGCGCGGTCGCGGACGATCGAGATCGTCGGCCATGACGAGGCCGAGCCGGGCGCGGACCGCTTGTCCTTCGCCGCCCCGCTCGCCCGTGCGCTGATGGGTGCGATGGCGGGCGAGACCGTCGCGTTCAACGGCCAGCCGATCCGCGTCGACTCGGTCGAGACGCCCGCATGAGCGGCGACCGTTTCGAGCGGCACCGCCAGCCGTGGCGACAGGATGAAATCCAGAAGCTGCATACGCTGGCCAAGAAAGGCATGGCGTTGAAGGCGATTGCGAAGGCGCTGACCCGCAGCGAGGAATCGGTGAAGGACCGCGCCAAGCAGGACGGTTTGTCGATCGCCAAGTTGCGCTGAGCGCTTCCGCCACGTCGCCGCAGCGAAGGCTGGGGCCTCATGCTGGTGCTGCGCCCTTCGCGGTATCAGATGCCAGCCTAGAACGCTTGTCTCTTCACGTCCCGTTCGTTTCGAGCGAAGTCGAGAAACGTCGCGCCCGGATCACGTTTCTCGACTTCGCTCGAAACGAACGGGTAAGGCGTGTCATCCACTTTGCCGACCCACAGGACACATCTTGCCCGCCTCCCCACCCTATGACGCGATCATCCTCGGCGCGGGCGCGGCAGGAATGATGTGCGCGGCGGTGGCCGGGCAGCGGGGGCGGCGCGTGCTGCTGATCGATCATGCCGACCGGCCGGGGAAGAAGATCCTGATCTCCGGCGGCGGGCGGTGCAACTTCACCAATCTCGGCACCGCGCCCGACCGCTTCCTGTCCGCCAACCCCCATTTCGCGAAGTCGGCGCTGGGGCGCTATACCGCCGCCGACTTCATCGCGCTGGTCGATTCCTACCGCATCGCGTGGCACGAAAAGACGCTGGGTCAATTGTTCTGCGACGGCGCCGCGCGCCAGATCGTCGAAATGCTGGTCGGCGAGTGCGATAAGGGCGCGGTGGAATTCGCGCTCGGCAGGCCGGTCACCGCGGTCGAGCATGACGGCATGGCGTTCCGCGTCGGGATCGACGGACGCATCGTCACTGCAGCCGCGCTGGTCGTCGCCACCGGCGGGCCGTCGATCCCCAAGATGGGCGCGACGGGCTTCGCCTATCAACTCGCCAAGCAGTTTGGCCTCAAGCTCATCGAGCCGCGCCCGGCACTGGTGCCGCTGACGCTGGCAGGCGACGATGCGCTGTTTCGCGAATTGTCGGGCGTCGCCGCGCCGGTCGTGGCGCGTCACGGCAAGGTCGCCTTCCGCGAAGCCGCTTTGTTCACGCATCGCGGCCTGTCCGGCCCCGCAATCCTTCAGGTGTCGAGCTATTGGCGCCATGGCGAGGCGATCGACGTGAATTTCCTTCCCGACCAGCCAAGCGGCTGGCTGCGCGCCGCCAAGCGCGCGCAACCCCGCACGACGCTGGCCCGCGCACTGGCGATCCAGCTGCCCGACCGACTGGCGACCACCCTGGCGGAGCGACTGGCCTTGGCGGGTGAGCTCGCCAACCTCGCCGACAGGCGGCTGGAGGAGGCCGAGCGCCGCCTTGCCGCCTGGCGCTTCACCCCCAACGGCACCGAAGGCTATGCCAAGGCGGAGGTCACGGCGGGCGGCATTTCGACCGCCGAACTGTCATCGCAAACAATGCAAGCCAAACGCGTTCCAAATCTGTATGTGGTCGGCGAAGCGGTCGACGTCACCGGGTGGCTCGGCGGCTATAATTTCCAATGGGCGTGGGCGAGCGGCTGGGCCGCAGGCCAGTCCCTGTAGGTTTCGCCCGATCCCGTTTCCCGCGCTGACCGCCCCGGCGGCCCCGCCACTAATTCAAGAGAGTTCATGCCCTTTTCCGCACTTCCCCCGTTGCTCGGCGACGCATTGTCCGCGCGCGGCTATGCCGCCCCCACCCCCGTTCAGGCTGCCGTGCTGGAGCCCGAGGCGCGCGGCCGCGACCTGATCGTCTCTGCCCAGACGGGTTCCGGCAAGACCGTCGCCTTCGGCCTCGCCTTTGCCGAACAATTGCTGGCCGAGGGCGAGCGGATGGGTCAGGCGCGCGAGCCTCTGGCCTTGGTGATCGCGCCGACGCGCGAACTGGCGTTACAGGTCAGCCGCGAGCTGATGTGGCTTTATGGCCCGGCCGGCGCGCGCATCGCCACCTGTGTCGGCGGCATGGACGCGTCGAAGGAGCGCCGCGCGCTTTCGCAAGGCGCACATATCGTCGTCGGCACGCCGGGACGGTTGCGCGACCATCTCGAACGCGGCGCGCTCGAGCTTGGCAGCCTGCGCGTCGCGGTGCTCGACGAGGCCGACGAGATGCTCGACATGGGCTTTCGCGACGACCTGGAGGAAATTCTCGACGCGACGCCGGGCGAGCGCCGGACGCTGCTCTTCTCCGCCACCATGCCAAAGCCGATCGTGGCGCTGGCCAAGCGGTATCAGCGCGACGCGCTACGCATCTCGACCGTGACCGAGGAACGCGGCCATGGCGACATCGCCTATCAGGCGGTGACCGTCGCGCCGGCGGACATCGAGAATGCGGTCGTGAACCTGCTGCGCTTTCACGATGCGGAGACGGCGATGCTGTTCTGCGCGACTCGCGACAATGTCCGCCGCCTGCACGCCAGCCTGAACGAACGCGGCTTCGGCGCGGTCGCCTTGTCGGGCGAGCACAGCCAGAATGAACGCAACCAGGCTTTGCAGGCGCTGCGCGATCGTCGCGCGCGCGTTTGCGTCGCGACCGATGTCGCCGCGCGCGGCATCGACCTGCCGACGCTCAGCTTGGTCATCCATGTCGAGCTGCCCCGCGATGCCGAAACCCTTCAGCATCGCTCCGGCCGCACCGGGCGCGCCGGCAAGAAGGGAACGGCGGTGCTGATCGTCCCCTATCCCCGCCGCCGCCGCGTCGACGCGATGCTGAAGGGCGCGCGGATTGCCGCCGAATGGATCAAGCCGCCGACGATCGAGGAAATCCGCGCACAGGACCGCGCCCGCCTGATCGAAACATTGCTGCAGCCGGTCGAGGTCGATGACGAGGACCGGGCGCTGGGCGCACAACTGCTGGAAAAGATGAGCGCCGAGGACGTCGCGGCCGCGCTGGTCCGCGTCCACCGCGCGCGCCTGCCCGATCCGGAGGAGTTGATCGACGGTGCGGGTTCGAGCGGCGAGCGGCCGGAGCGTGGCGAGGGCCACCGCCCGGGATTCGAGGATACGGTCTGGTTCCACATGGACATCGGGCGGCGGCAGAATGCCGATCCACGCTGGATCCTGCCGCTGCTGTGCCGGCGCGGGCACATCACCAAGAACGAGATCGGCGCGATTCGCATCGGGCCAAATGAGACCGCGTTCGAGGTCCGGCGTGCCGCCGCCAACAAGTTTGCGGAGGCCCTTCGCCGCACCGCCGCGACTGAGAGTCCGGAGGATCACGTCCGCATCGAACCGATGCAGGGGCCGCCGGGGGCACGACCGCCCCAGCGTCGCGCCGGCCCGCCCCCCGCGCGTCATGCCGCCAAACCGGCACGCCCGACGCTGCATCGCAAGGGGCCGGGCGGCGGCGGTGCGCGCCGATAGCTCGTGCAATGGCACTTTATCGGCGATGTCGCGTTGTCTCGTCGGCGGAATGATCACACGTGCCGGGGACGGCAGCTGAAACAAGGAGTGAGCGGATGAACGCACAGCAGTTGAAGCGGACCAGCCTGATGTCGATGGGCGTCGCAGCCACCGCGCTGACCCTCGCGGCATGCGGTGGGGGATCGCAGACTTCCGAACCCACCCCGGCGCCGACCGCGACCGCGACCGTCGCGACCCCCACGCCGGCCGCAACACCGACGGCTGCTGCCGCGCCGACCGCCGACAGCACCGATACGCTCGACGGCACCACGCTCGCGGGCCTGACGGGCGACGCGACGACGGGTCAGAAGGTCTTTGCCGTTTGCAGCACCTGTCACGCGGTACAGGCGGGCGTGAACAAGATCGGGCCCTCGCTGGCCGGGATCGTCGGCCGCGCCGCCGGCACGGTCGAGGGCTACAGCTACTCAACCGCCAACAAGAACAGCGGCATCACCTGGAGCAAGGAAAAGCTGTTCCAGTATCTCGAAAAGCCGCAGCGCGTGGTGCCCGGCACGAAGATGGCCTATACCGGCCTGACCGATGCGCAGAAGCGCGCCGATCTGATCGCCTATCTCGACACGCTGTAGTCAAAACGATCGTCGCCCCGGCGGAGGCCGGGGCCGCTTGCCACCCGTGCGCACCTTTTGCCAGCGGTCCCGGCCTTCGCCGGGACGACGCGGGTGTCAACGCTGCCTGAGATCCGCGAGGTGGGCCGGAAATGACAGCAAGAGCGGCAGCGCGATCAACGGCCAAGCTTCGCCGGTCAGCGCGTTGCGAACCGCGACCAGCATCAGCGCGCCGGGCAGCAGACGCAGCGCGGCTTTGCGCGGTGCCCAGCCGCCCCTCATTACCAGCCACAGATATTCGATCGCCAGTACGGCGAGGATGAGGTCGACGGCGTGACCGCTGGCGAAGAACGCGCTCAGCCGAACGGCCCGTTCAGCGCCACGATCTGCCAGTTGAGCGCGCCGGCAACCGCAACCCAGCCGAGATAGGGCAACAGCAGCAGCGCCGCCGCCGATGACCGCCGCGCACAGAACAGGATCATCGCCAGGATGGACAGGCCGAGCACGATCACTTCGATCGCGGCCCAATCCGGCCGCTCGAGCCGGAAGAACAAAAAGCTCCACAGGATATTGAGAAAGCCGTTGAGCGCGAACAGGCCGATGAAAATCTCGCTTTCGCTGCGCGTATGGATCGCGCGCCACGCGGTGACGCTGGCCAGCGCGGTGGTCATGAAGATCGCGGTCCACGCCACGCCATAGATCGAATCCGGCGGCGCCCATGCCGGCTTGGCGAGGCTGCGATACCACGGACCGATATCGGTCATCGTACTGCCGACGATCGCAACGAACAACGCCGCCAGCGCCGCAATGATGACCGGGACGACCCACGCACGGCCCAGCGCGGTCATGCCGCCGACCCCAGCAGGTGGCGCAGGTCCTTCCAGAAGATACGCACGTGCGCCATCGGCTTACGCCTTACGAGCTTCTTGTTCATATAGGCCTGCCAGGTCAGCGTCTGGACATCGGGGTCCTTGCAGATTTCGACGAAGCGTTCGCGGCGTTTGTCGTTCCTGTACCAGAAATACTGCATGATCCCGAGGATCCAGAACACGCGGCCATGGTCGCGCATGAAGCGGCGGCGCGCGGTTTTCAGCGCGCTTGCCTTGCCTGTCGCCAGGAACAGGTCGACTGCCTCGCCGGCAATGCGCCCACACGCCATGGCATAATAGATCCCTTCGCCCGACGACGGCGCGACCACGCCGGCGGCATCGCCCGCCACGACGGTGTCAATGCCGTTGTCCCACCGCCGCAGCGGCTTCAACGGGATCGGCGCGCCCTCCCGGCGGATCGTCTCGCAGCCATCGAGCCCGGTCTGGTCGCGCAGCCGGCCGATCGCGTCACGCAGCGCGAATCCCTTATTCGCGCTGCCCACCCCGATGCTGGCAGTGTCGCCATGCGGGAAGATCCAGGCGTAGAAATCGGGCGAAAGGTGGCCCTGATAATAAACGTCGCAGCGGTCGGGATCGAACACGTCGCTGGCGACGGCGGGCGACTTCACGATCTCGTGATAGGCGAAAACGCACGGGACCTTGTCCGCGCCCTTGACCGTGGCGCGCGCGACCTTCGATCGGGCGCCGTCGGCGCCGATGACGCTGCGTGCGCGCACCCGCACCGGATCGCCGCCGCGTTCGCCACGATAGACGATCACCGCGCATCCGTCGCTGTCGCGCTCGATCGACTCGAACGTGCCGGTGCGGCGTTCGGCGCCCGCCAGCGCGGCGCGGGCGCGCAGCCATTCGTCGAACACCTCGCGGTCGACCAGCCCGACAAACCCGTCGCCGCACGGCATGTCGACGGTCATGCCCGATGGCGCGATCATCCGCGCCGCCCTGGCGCGCGCGACGAGCAGATGTTCGGGAATCTCGAAATCCTGGATGGCGCGCGGCGGGATGGCGCCGCCGCACGGCTTGATGCGGCCAGCGCGGTCGAGCAGCAGCACGTGGCGGCCCTGTCGCGCCAGATCCGTCGCGGCGGTCGCGCCCGCCGGCCCGCCGCCTACGACGACGACGTCGAAATCGGCGGATCGGCGATCAGTCGGCATCTGCTTCATCGCGCCAGCTCCCGTGAATGATAATCGATAGAGGCCGTTCGTCCGGGCATCGTCCGGCCGATCGCCAGCGTGGCGGCGACCACGAACAGCGCCGCTTCGGCGGCGAACACCAGCATGAAGGCGCGGCCGTCGTCGCCGATCAGCGCGCGCCCGCGGTCGACCGCGACCGCGCCGAGCAGCCCGCCAGTGCCGAACGCAATCGCCTGTGCCGCGCCCCACACGCCCATGCGCACCCCGGCGCGGCCATCGCCCGCCGCACCGGCCAGCGCCATCATCGTGCCGATCGCCGCGACGGCGAACACGCCATTGGCAAAGCCCAGCAGCGCGACGTTGCCAGCCAGCGGCCAGGCGCCGCCGCGCAATGCGGCGAGCGCCAGTCCGGCCAGCGCCAGCGCGGACGCGACGCAGCCGCCGACGATCCAGCGTCGCAGCCCGTCGGCGCTGCGCCCGCCAAACGCATTGGCACCGACGCCGACCAGGATCATGCCCGCGAGCACGCCGCCATGCTGCACCCCGGCGAGCTTGGTCGACTCGCCCGGTGTGAAACCGAAGACCAGCCCCGCAAAGGGCTCGAGGATCATGTCCTGCATCGAATAAGCGAGCATCGACATGAACACGAACAGGGTAAAGCGGCGCGCGTCGGCGCTGACCCACATCGCCCGAATCGCCTGGGGAAAGCTTTCGTCCGACGCCGCCTCGGCGGGCGCGATCACATGCCCCCGCTCGATCCCCGCGACCGCAATTCCCGCGACGACGAACGCGACCAGCGCTACGCCGCTCACCACCAGCGCCAGGCGCGGCAGCGAAAACGGATCGATCAGCGATCCCGCGACCCCGGCCGAGACGACGATGCCCGCGACCATCATGATCCAGGTGATCGCCGCCGCCGCCGATCGCCTTTCGGGCGCGACGCGCACGGCGAGCAGCGCCAGGAGCGAGGTGCCGGCCGCGCCGACCCCGGCCCCGATCAGCGCGAAGGCTGCGGCTGCGCCGACAAGTGCCACAGATGAGCCGGTGGCCAGCCAGGGGACCAGGTCGACCGCGGCCAGCACGCCCAGCGCCAGCACCCCCATTCCACCGATGATCCACGGCGTCCGCCGTCGCCCGCGATCCGATCCGTGCCCCCAAAGCGGGCGGGTCAGCTGCACCGCATAATGCCAGGCGACGAGCCCGGCGGGCAGCGCGGCGGGCAGCGCATATTCGACGACCATCACCCGGTTGAGGAGCGACGTCGCCAGCATCACCATCGCGCCGATCGCGCTTTGCACCAGCCCAAGCCGGACGATGCCGAACCAGCCGAGCGGCGGCGCGGTGCCGGCGGACGCGCTCATATCACGCCGCCCAGGCCAAGCGCGGCGGCGAGCATGCCGAAGACATAGGCGCTGATGCCGGTGCCGTTATACCAGGGCGTCTTGCCGCGGGGATCGCGCAGCAGCACGCGCATGAAGCCGATCTGGGCGAGCGTCAGCGCCGCGACGATCGCGGCAGACAGCATCAGTCCCCAGGCGATGAGCAGCGCAATGACCGCCAGCTGGGGGGCCAGCATCACTGCGCAGGCGATCCGCGCGGCGCGGTCGACGCCCAGCATTGCGGGCAGCGACCGCACGCCCGTGGCAAGATCACCCTCCACCGCCTTGAAATCGTTGAGCGTCATGATGCCGTGCGCGCCCAGGCTGTAGAGCAGCAGGACCGCCAGCACCCGGCCATCGGGCAGTGCGCCCGCCATCACCGCCGCCCCCGTGAACCAGGTCAGCCCCTCATAGGACAGCGCGACCGCGCCCGGCCCCCAGACCGCGTTGACCTTAAGCCGCAGCGGCGGTGCGCTGTACGCCCAGGCGAGCACGAGGCCGATGCCGGTCGCGCCCAGCACCCACGGCCCCGTCGCCGCCGCGACCGCGAGCGACAACAAGGTGCCGATGCACGCGATCCACAAACCCCATCGCCCGGCGATGCGGCCCGACGGGATCGGCCGGTCGGGCTGATTGATCGCGTCGACATGACGATCGAACCAGTCGTTCACCGCCTGACTCGTGCCGCAGACCAGCGGGCCGGTCAGCGCGATCCCCGCGATCAGGAAGGGCCAGCGGTCGACGATCGGCACCCCGGAAGACACGACCCCGCACATGAACGCCCACATCGGGGGAAACCAGGTGATCGGTTTGAGCAACTCGACCACGTCGCGCACCGCGGGGGCCGGGGCGGCAAGCGGTCGGGTGGACGAATGAGCCATGGCGCGAGCCTATGCCCGACCGGCAAAAGCGTCAAATCAAATTGACACTTCGACTGTACGCAAATGGTTACTCGGCGTCGGGAACCAAGCTGCCAAGCCCGTGGCGGTGCAGCTTTGAATAGAGACTCTGGCGGCTGACGCCCAGCATCTCGGCCGCGGACGCACGGTTGTCCGACGTGTAGTTCAGCGCGGCCTCGATACACAGTCGCTCGATGAGATCGGTCGACTCGCGCACGATCTCCTTCAGCGACATGCGTCCGACCAGGTCGGTCAGCTGCTCGACCGAACGCGGCATCTCGATGCCCGCGACCGGCGTTTCGCGCAGCCGGCGGGCGACGGGGCGGATCGTGAAGCCGAACTGGCGATCGCCGCTCTCCGACGTGACGCAAACCCCCGAGACCTCGACCTCCTCCTCCGAACCGAACGCACCGCGCATGATGGTCGTGGCATTGCGCACCAGGCCGTGTTCGCGCAGCTGGCGCGCCAGCAGGTCGGCATCGATGCCGGGCCGCCCCAGCCATTCGCCGATCGGCTGGCCGATGATCCGGCTCGCGGACGGCACCTCGGCCAGGTCGACAAAGGCGGTGTTGGCAGCGAGCACCGCCAGATTGGCATCGGCGAGCACGAAGGCGTCGGGCATACGTTCGATGACATCGCGCAGCCGGTCGACGCCGCCCTGCGCGCCCTCCCCGCGCTCGCCCGGATCGATCCGGAGCAGCAGCAGCGCCATGCGGGCCTGGCGGAACAGCGTCGCGTTCAATTGCGCCTGTCCGGCGCCCTTGCGCAGCGTCACGCCGATCGGTGCCAGCGTCGCAGCTGCTTCGGCCGCGCCCAGAAAAGCGATCAGCCGCTCGCGATCGGCCGCCTCGACGATGACGCCGGCAGGCTGATCGGTCAGCGCGCCCTCCTTCATCCCCAGAATGCCATGCGCGGCGGCATTGGCCTCGCGAATCCGCCGCGTCGCCGCGTCGACGATCAGCACGGGCTCGTGCGCCATGTCGAAGAGCAGACGATAGCGTGCCTCGGCCTGGCGCAGCCGGATATAGTCGCGCTCCAGCGACTGCTGGGTCTGGAGCAGGCGTTGCTGGGTCGCCGCCGCCGCGCGAAGCTCGCGCCCGATCGCGATCAGCCGCCCGCCATCGCCCAGCCGCATCGTCAGATAGCGGACCGGCACGTCGCCATTGGGCGTCCGGTGCGTGACCTGGCGCCAGCGCGGCGCCTCGCTGGTCGACGCCTGGCTCAACATTTCGTCGAGCTTGGGATGTCCTTCGATCTCGACCGTGTCGTGCCAGCGGGTCCCCTTCCAGCCGGTGATCCCGAGCTTGACGAGCTCGCGATCCGACACCGCCATGTCGAGGACCCGGCCGTCCGAGTCGAGGATCAGCGCGAGGTCGCCGACCGCGCCGAGGATGGCGGCGGCGGACTCGGCGCTCAAAGGCCCTGGATAAAGGTCCGGAGTCGAAAAACCGCTGGGCGCGGAAGGGGCGTGGTGCCTGTTCATTCTGCGCGCTCTGGCGCTCCCTCGTAAGCTACTCAGCCGTAACGTGCTTCACGCCTCCTTGCGCCAAGCCAGGTTTCGGCGACAGACAAAGCCATGCGCGCGTCGGGTGCGGTCGCATCCGCGCCGACACGCTGCGCCATCTGCGGATCCGTCAGGAAAACGGGTCCACCCACCATCACGCACAAGTGCGGATTGCGGGAAACGCTGCGCATCGCCTTGATCGCAGACGGCATGGTCGCCGTATGGCCGCTACAGCTTGCGGTCAATCCGACAAGATCAAACCATTCGTCGGCGACCCGTTCAACCAGCAGGCTGGTCGTCGCCTGGACCATGCGGTCGGTGACCCAGCCGCCACGCGCGAACACCTCCTCGATCACGATCGTCCCGAAGGTATGCTGATCGCCGGGCACCGACGCGAACAGGGCGCGCCGGCCCGTCTCGCGGCCATGCTCGATGGGCGCGCGCGCCGACAATTCGTGCACGACCTCCTGCAGGCGCCACAGTCCCATTGTCACGTCGACGAAGTCGAAACGGTCCTGCTCCCAATAATCGCCGAACCGGCGCGCGATGGGGACCAGCAGGTCGAGCAGCAACGCCTCGACGCTGATCCCGCGGTCGAGCAGTGCCTCGACCCGCGCGACCAGTTCGTCAGCCTCGACCTGGAGGACCAGGGGGGTGAACGCATCGATATCCGCGGGCATGATGCCCGGCGCGCCGGATGCCGTGGTTGCCGCCGACGTCGCCCGCGCGCGGACCGGATGCGCCATCAGCAGGCGGGGGATCACCTGGGATTCGATCAGCGCGGCCAGCGAAGCCTGGTCGGGCGGGGATGAAAGCAACTCGAGCGGCGCGCGCGCCTCCGCACTCGCGCGGGACCGGCGGCGGCGTCCGCCGTCACGCGGCGCGACCGGCGGCATGGGCTTACCATTGGAGTGGATGTAGGCCATTTCCGCGCTCTCCCTGAAGCTCGGGTCGATGTTTGTACAAACCTCGCGAAGCGCCACATTTTTGGAATCCCGCAGGGATCAAGCTACGCCTGTTTCGATCCCGCCACAACCCGCGAAATCGGGACCAAGTCGAAAAGTGTCATTTTTGCTTTACGTCTATTCTGTTTGACACTTTTCGCGTCGGTGCCATAATGTGCGCAACGACAAGAGGGCGTGAGGCATGCGGCCAGAGATTGGCTCGGCGGTGAAGGAAACGGCGGCACGCGGGTCGCTCTATACGCCCGAGCAGCGCCGGCGCCGTGACGCGAGCGTGTGGACGACGGTCCAGGCCGTGCTCGCCCCATTCCAGTTCGCGGTCTTCCTGCTCAGCCTGGCGCTCGTCGCCCGCTATCTGATTACCGGTGCCGGCGGGGACGTCGCCGCCGCATCGGTCGTGGTCAAGACGCTGACCCTCTACACCATCATGGTCACCGGCTCGATCTGGGAAAAGGTCGTGTTCGGCAAATGGCTGTTCGCTGACGCCTTCTGGTGGGAGGACCTGTTCAGCATGGCGGTGCTGGCGCTTCACACCGCCTATCTGGTCATGCTGTTCGCGGGCATTGGCTCGCCCGTCCAGCAATTCGCGGTCGCGCTGGCCGGCTATGCGGCTTATGTCATCAACGCTGGACAGTTTTTGTGGAAGCTGCGGGTCGCGCGGCTTCAGGGCAATAGCGAGTCGGGTGCGACGCTGGCGGTGGCACAATGAGCCCGCTCGCCCCCGTGCTCGCCCCGCCCGCCGGCACCGATTGTGCCCCCTCCGTACGCCCGGACGTGCTGCGCCAACGCGGCCAGCGCGAAGTCTTTTGCGGCCTGACCGGAATCATCTGGCTGCACCGCAAGGTTCAGGACGCGTTCTTCCTGGTGGTCGGTTCGCGCACCTGTGCGCATTTGCTGCAATCGGCCGCCGGCGTGATGATCTTTGCCGAGCCGCGTTTCGGCACCGCGATCATCGAGGAACGCGACCTGGCGGGCCTGGCCGACGCGAATGAGGAACTCGACCGGGTCGTCGACCGGCTGCTCGCCCGCCGCCCGGACATCCGGATGCTGTTCCTGGTCGGGTCGTGCCCGTCGGAGGTCATCAAGCTCGACCTGTCGCGCGCCGCCGAGCGCCTGTCCGACAAGCATTCGCCGCAGGTCCGCATCCTCAACTATTCGGGCAGCGGGATCGAGACGACGTTCACCGAGGGCGAGGATGCCTGCCTCGCCGCGCTCGTCCCCACTTTGCCCGCGACTCGCGACGACTCGGCCGAGCTGATGATCGTCGGCGCGTTGCCCGATATCGTCGAGGACCAGTTTCTGCGTCTTTTCGCCGAGCTTGGCATCGCGCGCGTCCGCTCGCTGCCCGCGCGTCGGGCGGGCGAGATGCCGCCGGTCGGGCCGAACACCCGCTTCCTGCTCGCCCAGCCCTTTCTGGGCGCGACCGCTCAGGCGCTCGAGGATCGCGGCGCGCAGCGGATCGACGCGCTGTTCCCCTTCGGCGCGGAGGGCACGACCGCCTGGGCGCACGCCGCCGCGCAGGTGTTCGGCGTGGACGAGCTGCATTTCCGCCGCGTCGTGGCGCCGCTGCGCGAACGCGCCAAGCGGGCGATGGCGCATCAGCGCGAACGGCTTGAGGGCAAGCGGATTTTCTTCCTCCCCGACTCGCAGCTTGAAATCCCGCTCGCGCGCTTCCTCGCGACCGAACTGGGGATGATCCCGGTCGAGGTCGGCACCCCTTATCTGCACCGCCGCCATCTGGCGCGCGAGCTGGAGATGCTGCCCGCCACAACGCTGGTCAGCGAAGGCCAGGACGTCGACCGCCAGCTCGACCGCGTGCGCGCCGAGCGCCCCGACCTGACGGTCTGCGGCCTCGGCCTTGCCAATCCGCTGGAGGCGGAGGGGCTGACCACCAAATGGGCGATCGAGCTGGTCTTCTCGCCCATCCATGGTTTCGACCAGGCCGGCGACCTCGCCGAACTTTTCGCCCGGCCGCTGCGCCGGCGGGATGTGCTGAAGGTATGAGGAGGCTTCTCCTCGTCGCCCCGGCGCAGGCCGGTGCCGCTCGCCGAACCGGGCGCGCGCCAGGCTGTCCAGCGGCCCCGGCCTCCGCCGGGGCGACGGGGAAAGGGACGGCCACACCATGCAGCTGACCGTCTGGACCTATGAAGGCCCGCCGCATGTCGGCGCGATGCGGGTCGCGACGGCGATGAAGGGCGTCCACTATGTCCTGCACGCGCCGCAGGGCGACACCTATGCCGACCTGTTGTTCACGATGATCGAGCGCCGCAATGCGCGGCCGCCGGTCACCTACACCACCTTTCAGGCGCGCGACCTGGGCAAGGACACTGCCGAACTGTTCCAGACCGCCGCGCGCGAGGCCTATGACCGCTTCCAGCCGCAGGCGATGCTGGTCGGCGCATCCTGCACCGCCGAGCTGATCCAGGATGACCCCGCGGGGCTGGTCGCGGCGATGAACCTGCCGATCCCCGTCGTGCCGCTCGAACTGCCCAGCTACACCCGCAAGGAAAGCTGGGGGGCGTCGGAAACCTTCTACCAGATCGTCCGCACCATCGCCGATCGCAGCGTGCGCCCCGCCCCGCGCGAGGGCCGCCGGCCGCGCGCCAACCTGCTTGGCCCCACCGCACTCGGCTTTCGCCACCGCGACGACGTGGTGGAGATCACCCGGCTGCTCGACGCAATGGGCGTCGACGTCCATCTGGTCGCGCCGCTCGGGGCCAGCCCGGCCGACATCGCCAATATCGGCGCGGCCGATTTCAACGTGCTGCTCTATCCCGAAACCGGCGACACCGCCGCGCGCTGGCTGGAAAAGAACCTGAACCAGCCGACCGTTCGCACCGTACCGATCGGCTATGGGGCGACTCGCGAGTTCATCGCCGAGGTCGCCGCGATTGCCGGCGCCGCGGCCGATGCCGACCAGCTTCAGTCGCGCCTGCCCTGGTGGAGCCGTTCGGTCGATTCGACCTATCTGACCGCCAAGCGCGTCTTCATCTTCGGCGATGCGACTCACGCGATCGCCGCCGCGCGGGTCGCCCGCGACGAGCTGGGCTTCGAGGTGGTGGGCCTGGGTTGCTATAATCGCGAGTTCGCCCGCGACCTGCGCGATGCCGCCAAGCTTTACGGCGTCGAACCGCTGATCACCGACGACTATCTGGAGGTTGAACAGGCGATCGCCGAACTGCAGCCCGAGCTGGTGCTGGGGACGCAGATGGAGCGCCACATCGCCAAGCGGCTGGGCGTGCCGTGCGCGGTGATTTCGTCCCCCGTCCATGTCCAGGATTTCCCCGCGCGCTATTCGCCGCAAATGGGGTTCGAGGGCGCGAACGTGCTGTTCGACACCTGGGTCCACCCGTTGGTCATGGGGCTGGAGGAGCATCTGCTCAACATGTTCCGCGACGATTTCGAGTTTTCCGATGGCGCGGGCGCCAGCCATCTTGGGCATGGTCACAAATCCCCGCTCCCGCTTGCGGGAGGCGTCGGGGGTGAGCACGGCGCAGATGCCGAAACGCTCGCGGACAACCCCCACCCCAACCCCTCCCCTGCAGGGGAGGGGCTTTGGACCTCTGACGCCGAGCGCGAGCTGAGGAAGATCCCGTTCTTCGTGCGCGGCAAGGCACGCCGCAACACCGAACGCTTCGCCGCCGATCAGGGGCTGGCGGTGATCACGCTCGACACGCTTTACGACGCGAAGGCGCATTATGCCCGCTAGCGCCGCCCCCACCCCCGTGCGCGTGGTCATCATCACGCTGGACAATCACCTGTCGGGCGCTTGCCAGCGCGCGCAAGCGCAGTTCGACCGCACCCATCCCGGCGTCACCATCGGCTTCCACGCCGCCGCCGACTGGGAGGATCAGCCGGGCGCGCTCGAAGCGGCGCTCGCCGACATTGCGCGCGGCAACATCATCCTGGTTACCATGCTGTTCCTCGAGGATCATATCCGCGCGGTGCTGCCCGATTTGCAGGCGCGGCAGGCGGCGTGCGACGCGATCGTCGGCCTGATGTCGGCAGGCGAGGTCGTCAAGCTGACCCGCATGGGCGATTACCGCATGGACAAGCCCGCGACCGGGCCGCTCGCCATGCTCAAGAAGCTGCGCGGATCGGGCAAGCCGGGCGCGAGTTCGGGCAAGGGCCAGATGGCGATGCTGCGCCGCCTGCCCAAATTGCTGCGCTTCATTCCCGGCACCGCGCAGGACGTGCGCGCCTATTTCCTCACGCTGCAATATTGGCTGGCGGGTTCGGACGACAATGTCGTCGACATGATCCGCGCGCTGATCGATCGCTATGCCGATGGCGATCGCCGCGCGCTCCGTGGCGGCATGAAGGCGGCGTTGCCGCGCGACTACCCGGAGGTCGGCGTCTACCACCCCGACATGAAGGACCGGATGGCACGCACCGTGTCCGATCTGCCGCGTCGGCGCGACGCCGTCGGCACGGTCGGCGTGCTGATGCTGCGGTCCTACATCCTGGCACGCGACTCGGCGCATTATGACGGTGTGATCCGCGCGCTGGAGGCCAAGGGCCTGAACGTCGTCCCGGCCTTTGCCGGCGGGCTGGACGGCCGCCCGGCGATCGAAACGCTGTTCATGCGCGGCGGCACCGCGACGGTGGATGCGGTCATCAACCTGGCCGGGTTCAGCCTGGTCGGCGGCCCCGCCTATAACGACACCAAGCTGGCCGAGGAAATGCTGGCCAAGCTCGACCGGCCATATATCGCCGCGCATCCGGTCGAGTTTCAGACGCTGCAGGCCTGGGGCGCCAATCGCCAGGGGCTGCTGCCGCTCGAATCGACGATGATGATCGCGATTCCCGAGCTGGACGGCGGCACCAATCCGATGGTGTTCGGCGGGCGCTCGGACGGCGCGGAAACGCCCTGCACCGGCTGCGATCGCAACTGCACCTTCCCCGCGAGCGGCGCGGTCCGCGCGATGGAAAGCTGCCCCGAACGTGCCGAGGCACTGGCCGCCCGCGTGCTCAAGCTGGTCGAACTGCGCCAGGCGCAGGAAGCCGAACGCCGCGTGGCCATCGTCCTGTTCAACTTCCCGCCCAATGCCGGTGCGGCGGGCTCCGCACAGTTCCTGGCGGTGTTCGAATCGCTCCACGCCACGCTCCGCCGGCTGGCCGACGAAGGCTATCGCGTCGATGTGCCCGCCAGCGTTGATGAGCTGCGCGACCGCATCCTGGCCGGCAACGCCGCGCGCTACGGCACCGAAGCGAACGTCCACACCCGCATCACCGCCGACACGATCGTGTCGACCGAGACCTGGCTCAACGAGATCGAACGCGAATGGGGGCCCGCCCCCGGCAAGCTCCAGTCGGACGGCAGCGCGGTGCAGGTGCTCGGCGCGCAGTTCGGCAACGTGTTTGTCGGCATTCAGCCCGCGCTGGGGATCGAGGGCGATCCGATGCGGCTGCTGTTCAACGGCCGCTTTGCCCCCACCCATGCCTTCGCCGCCTTCTACCGCTGGCTGCGCGAGGATTTCCGCGCCCACGCCGTGCTGCATTTCGGCACGCATGGCAGCCTGGAGTTCATGCCGGGCAAGCAAGCCGGCCTGAGCGCGCAATGCTGGCCCGACCGGCTGATTGGTGACTTGCCCAACATCTATCTCTACGCCGCCAACAATCCGTCGGAAGGCGTGCTGGCCAAGCGCCGCTCGGGCGCGACGTTGGTGAGCTACCTCACCCCTGCGCTGACTCAGTCGGGCGTCTACAAGGGGCTGGCCGACCTCAAGGCGTCGGTCGAACGCTGGCGCGCGCTCCCGCCCGGCGATGAAACCGGCGAAATGCTGGCCGAACTGATCGCCGACCAGGCCGCCGCGATTGATCTGGACGGCCACGACATCCCCGCGCTCGCCGCGCGGCTCTATGAAATCGAGCGCGAGCTGATCCCCCAGGGGCTGCATGTCGCCGGCCAGGCCGCGACCCGCGAAGAGCGGATCGACATGGTCGCCGCCACCGCCGACAGCCGCGGCGAGCCGCTCGACCTGCTGACGGTCGAGGCACTGGTCGACGGCCGGCTGAAGCTCGACACGCCGCTGCTCAAGGATCTGGCGGCGTTGAACACGGCACTGGCAGCGAACGCCGAGCTCGACGGCCTCGTCGCCGCGCTTGCCGGGCGCTACATCCATCCGGTCAGCGGCGGCGATGTGCTGCGCACGCCGGAAATTCTGCCGACGGGCCGCAACATCCACGGCTTCGACCCGTTCCGCCTGCCCAGCGCCTTCGCGGTGCGCGATGGTGCGGAACAGGCGCAGCGGCTGATCGACCGCAGCCTCGCCGATTCCGGTCGCCTGCCCGAAACCGTCGCGATGGTGCTGTGGGGCACCGACAACCTCAAGAGCGAAGGCGCGCAGATCGCCCAGGCGTTGGCGCTGATCGGCGCGCGGCCGCGCTTTGACAGCTATAGCCGGCTGGCCGGGGCGGAGCTGATCCCGCTCGCCGAACTCGGTCGCCCGCGCATCGACGTGATCGCGACGCTGTCGGGCGTGTTCCGCGACCTGCTGCCGCTGCAGACGCGGATGCTGGCCGAAGCCGCGCTGCTCGCCAGCCAGGCCGACGAACCCGTCGAGATGAATTATGTGCGCAAGCACAGCCTGGCGCACCAGGCAGAGCATGAGTGCGGCATCGAAACCGCCGCGCTGCGCGTGTTCTCCAACGCCGAGGGGGCCTATGGCGCCAACGTCAATCTGATGATCGACACCGGCGGCTGGACCGACCCCAACGAACTGGCCGACAGCTTCGAGCGGCAAAAGGGCTATGCCTATGGCGTCAAGGGCCAGCCGGTCCGCCAGGCGGAACTGCTCGCATCCGCGCTCAAGACCGTCGATTGCGCCTATCAGAACCTCGAGTCGGTCGAACTCGGCATCACCACCATCGACCAATATGTCGATGCACTGGGCGGCATCAGCCGCGCGGTGACGCGCGCCAAGGGTGCGGCCGCGCCAGTCTATATCGGCGACCAGACGCAGGGCATCGGCAAGGTCCGCTCGCTCCAGGAACAGGTCGCGCTCGAAACCCGCACCCGGATCCTCAATCCGGTCTGGACCGAGGGGCTGCTGCGCCACGGCTATGAGGGCGTCCGCGCAATCGAGGGACATGTGACCACGACGATGGGCTGGTCGGCGACGACCGGCGAGGTCGACCCCTGGGTCTATCAGCGGATCAGCGAGACCTATGTGCTGGACGACGAGATGCGCGCGCGCATCGCCTCGCTCAACCCGCGTGCCGCCGCCCGCGTCGCCCACCGGCTGATCGAGGCGAGCGAGCGCAACTACTGGCAACCCGACGACGCAACTCTGGCGGCACTCCACGCCGCATCCGACGAGATCGAGGACCGCCTCGAGGGCGTCGTTGCGGTCGCAGCATAAGGAATAACGACGCATGGCACTTCTCGACCCCCCGGTACGCGGACAGGATGGCGAAGGCAGCGTCCAGGTTCGGCTCGACCCCGTCGACCGCATCGGCAACGCCAAGGTGATCGCCGTTTACGGCAAGGGCGGGATCGGCAAGTCGACCACGTCCTCCAACCTGTCGGCGGCGCTGTCGCTGCTCGGCAAGCGCGTGCTCCAGATCGGCTGCGATCCCAAGCATGACAGCACCTTCACGCTGACCAAGAAGCTGATGCCGACCGTCATCGACGTGCTCGAACAGGCCGATTTCCATCACGAGGAACTCCGCCCCGAAGACTATATGTTCGAAGGGTTCAACGGCGTGATGTGCGTGGAGGCGGGCGGACCGCCGGCCGGCACCGGCTGCGGCGGCTATGTCGTCGGCCAGACGGTCAAGCTGCTGAAGCAGCATCACCTGCTCGAGGAAACCGACGTCGTCATCTTCGACGTGCTGGGCGACGTCGTGTGCGGCGGCTTTGCCGCCCCGCTGCAGCATGCCGAGCGCGCGGTGGTGGTTGCCGCCAACGACTTCGATTCGATCTTCGCGATGAACCGCATCGTCGCCGCGATCCAGGCCAAGGCCAAGAATTACGACGTGCGCATGGCCGGCGTGATCGCCAACCGGTCGTCGCAGACCGACGAGATCGACCGCTTCAACGAAGCGACAGGCCTGAAGCGCCTCGCGCATTTCCCCGATCTGGATGCCATTCGCCGCTCGCGCCTCAAGAAATGCACGCTGTTCGAAATGGAGCAGACGCCCGAAGTGGAGGCGGCGTGCAACGAGTATAAGCGCCTGGCCGCGCAACTCTGGGCGGGCACCGACGCGCTTGCCGCGGTGCCGATGAAGGATCGCGACATCTTCGAGTTCCTGGGGTTCGAATGATGGGCAGCGCCACCTACTCGCGCTATCGCGGCCAGCTCGAGACCTATTTCGACCGCACCGCGTCGAAAGCCTGGGAACAGCTGACGTCGGATGCACCGGTCAGCGGTATCCGCCGCACCGTGCGCGCGGGGCGCGACCGGATGGGCGCCACCCTGCTCGGCTGGCTGCCCGCCGACATGCGCGGGCTGCGCCTGCTCGATGCCGGCTGTGGCACCGGCGCGCTGGCGGTCGAGGCGGCTGAGCGTGGCGCGCAGGTGGTGGCGATCGACGTCGCCGGCAGCCTGGTTTCGATCGCGCAGAACCGCGCGCCGCGCCACCTCAATATCGAATGGCGCGTCGGCGACCTGCTCGACCCGGCGCTCGGCCGGTTCGACCATGTCGTCGCGATGGACTCGCTGATCCATTACCCCGCCTTCGACATTGTCGAGGTGCTCGACCAGCTGGCCGATCGCACCGCCGGGTCGATCGTCTTCACCTTTGCCCCCGCCACGCCGTTGCTGCGTGCGATGCACATGACTGGCAAGCTGCTGCCCGGCCAGGATCGCGCGCCCGCAATCGTGCCCGTCGCCGAACGCCTGCTCCGCACGCTGATCACCAGCGGGGCGCACGGCGCGCGTGTGGGCCGCACCGAGCGGATCGCGAGCGGCTTCTACACCAGCCAGGCGATGGAGCTGCTGCCGCGATGAGCCCGCGCGCCGCCTTCTGGACCCGGATCGGGACGCGCTTCCTGCCCTTTGCGGACGCGGCGACCGCCGAGCTGCCGCTCGGCCGGTTGCTGCGGCTCTCGCTGTTCCAGGTTTCGGTCGGCATGGCGATGGTGCTGCTGACGGGCACGCTCAACCGGGTGATGATCGTCGAGCTCGGCATGTCGGCGTCGGTCGTCGCGGCGATGGTTGCACTGCCCATCCTGTTCGCCCCGTTGCGCGCGCTGATCGGGCACAAGTCCGACCAGCATCGGTCGGTACTGGGGTGGAAGCGGGTGCCCTATATCTGGTTCGGTACGCTCCTGCAGTTCGGCGGGCTGGCGATTTTGCCCTTCGGCATCCTGGTGATGACCGGCGACGGCGCGGCACCGGCGTGGATCGGCCAGACCGGCGCCGCGATCGGCTTTCTGCTGGTCGGCGCGGGGATGCACATGACCCAGACCGCCGGCCTGGCGCTCGCCACCGACCTGGCGCCCGAGGCGAGCCGCCCGCGCGTCGTCGCGCTGCTGTACGTCGCGCTGCTGGCGGGCATGCTGCTCAGCGCGCTGCTGATCGGCCGGCTGCTCGCCGACTTCTCCCCCACCCGGCTGGTCCAGGTCGTCCAGGGTGCCGCGGTCGTCACCATGGTGCTCAACATCACCGCCTTGTGGAAGCAGGAAGCGCGCAACCGCACGGCCACCGCCGCCGATCGTCCACGCCCCGACTTCGCCAGCCTGTGGGCGGTCTATGTCGCCAATCCACGCACCCTGCGCCTGCTGACCGTCGTCGGGCTCGGTGCCGCGGCGTTCAGCATGCAGGACGTGCTGCTGGAACCCTATGGCGGCGCAATTCTGGGCCTGTCGGTGGCCGCGACCACGTCGCTGACCGCGCTGTGGGCGACGGGCATGATCGTCGGTTTTGCGCTGGCGGCGCGCGGGCTCGCGGCCGGTGCGGACCCGTTGCGGCTGGCCGGCTATGGCGCGGTCGCCGGCATCGCGGCGTTCCTCGCGGTCCTGTTCGCCGCGCCGCTGGAGCAGGTGGTCCTGCTCGCGGTCGGCGCGACCTTTATCGGGCTGGGTGCCGGGCTGTTCTCGGTCGGCACGATGGTCGAGGCGATGGGGCTGGCGCGCGACGGACAGTCGGGCCTGGCACTGGGCGCGTGGGGCGCGGTGCAGGCGACCTGCGCGGGGCTTGCCATCGCGCTCGGCGCACTGATGCGCGACCTTGTCTCGACCGTCGCGGTCGCGCGCGATTTCGGCACGACGCTGGCGGCGCCGGCGACGGGCTACGGGTTTGTCTACTGCGTGGAAATCATCTTGCTGCTGGGCACGCTCGTCGCGCTCGGGCCGCTGGTCAACGGGCGCGACGGCACGCCCCGACCGGCCCCCGGACGCTTCGGGCTGGGCCAGTTTCCGATCTGAGGAGAAGGCCAATGGACGTTCAAATCAACGAGCACATCGACGTTGCGCTGATCACGCTCAACGCCTTTTTCCTCTTTTTCGTGGGGCTGATCATCTATCTGCGCCGCGAGGACCGACGCGAGGGTTTCCCGCTCGAGGACGAGATGACCGGCCGGCTCGACACGCTGGGCGGCCCGCTGCTCCACGGCGACACCAAATATTTCAAGCTGCCCTTCGGCCATGGCACGACGCAGGCCCCGGCGCACGGCCGCGAACCCGTCGACATCGCCGCGCGGCGCTTTGAACGCTTCCCCGGCGCGCCCTATGTCCCGACCGGTGACCCGCTGGTCGACGGTGTCGGCCCCGCCGCCTACGCCGATCGCGCCAAGCGTCCCGACGTCGACTGGGAAGGCCATCCGCGCATCGTGCCGCTGGGCGCGGCGAGCGAGTTCTGGATCGTCAAGAACGATCCCGATCCGCGTGGCATGCCGGTCGTCGGCGCGGACGGCAAGGTCGCCGGCACGGTTGGCGAGGTATGGATCGACAAGGCCGACCGCCTGATCCGCTATCTCGAGGTCGCGCTGGCCGACAGCGGCCGATCGGTGCTGGCACCGATGTTCATGGCGACGATCGAGCGCAAGCGCGGCCGCGTCGTCATCGACGCGATCACCGCCGCGCAGTTCGCCAACGCCCCGGAAGCCGGCGCGAACGGCACGATCACCCTGTACGAGGAAGAGCGCGTGTCGGCCTATTTCGGCGGCGGCTATCTCTATGCGACGCCGGCGCGGCAGGAGCCGTTCCTGTGAGCGAGTATGAGGGCGAGCCGATCCCCGGACTGCCGGGGCTGCTGCCGCCGGGCGAGCGGATCCTGTGGCGCGGCCGGCCGCAATGGCGCGCGCTCGCCCGCACCGCCTTTCACACGCGGCTGGTCGGCGGTTACTTCGCGGTGCTCGTGATCGTCGCCGCGATGACCGGCGGCGTGACCGGCACGGCGATGACCGCGACCGCCGGCGTGCTGGGCGTCGCGGTGCTGGCGCTGCTCGCCTGGGCATCGGCGCGCACCACGGTCTATACGCTGACCGACAAGCGGCTCGTCCTGCGGATCGGCGTGGCCCTGCCCAAGTGCATCAACCTGCCGCTCGCGATGATCGAGGCGGTCGATTTCGCCCCGCGCCCCGACGGCACCGGCGACATCGCGCTCAAGCTGAAGGGCGCGCCGCTGCTCGGCTATGCGACCCTGTGGCCGCACGCGCGCGCCTGGCACATCAACCGGCCCCAGCCGACGCTGCGCGCGGTCGGGGATGCCGAGCGTATCGGCGCGATGATCGCGCGCCAGTGCCTGACCGCGGTGCCGAGCGGACAGATCACGCCGCCGCAGGGCATCACGGGCGTTACCGGCAGCA
The DNA here is from genome assembly GCF_022496715.1 of Sphingomonas sp. SFZ2018-12. NCBI lineage: Bacteria > Pseudomonadati > Pseudomonadota > Alphaproteobacteria > Sphingomonadales > Sphingomonadaceae > Sphingomonas > Sphingomonas sp. SFZ2018-12. Next base: position 518,701 of record NZ_WTFM01000001.1, on the reverse strand, counting down.
CGGCCGGCCATAGCGGGTTTGGCGAGGCGGCGGCGGCATGACCACGCACAGCCACGAAAACACCGTCCCGCAGGGTGCCCTGATCCTGGCCGGCGCGCTGGTCGCCTTCACTCTAGTGGCGACGGTGACGGTGCGCATGATCGGCCTGCCGCCCGCGGCGTCGCCGGTCGCGGAGCGCGCCGCCGCGCATGTCCCGATGGTCACGTCGCAGACGCTTCGCTTCGCCGACCGCGAAGATGGCGGCGTGGCGATCACGCGTGCCGATGGTCGGGTGACGTTGTTGCCGCGCGGCAGCAATTCTGGCTTCATCCGCGGCGTCATGCGCGGCTTTGCCCGTGACCGGCGGATGCGCGGCCTGGGTCCCGACACGCCGTTCGTCCTCGCCGCCTGGGCCAATGGCGGCCTGTCGCTGACCGACACCGCGACGGGACGCAGCGTCGAGCTCAACGGCTTCGGCATCGACAATCGCGCCGCGTTCATGGCGCTGCTCGCCCCGGAGGCCAAATGATGTTCGCGCGCGCCCGTTTCGATACGCCGTGTCGCATCGACATCGAGCATCATGACGAGGCGTTTCACGCGCATGTCGAGCTGGACGGCGACATCGCCATAAATCCGGGCGACCGCGTCATCGTCCATGGCGATCCGATCATCGTCCCGTTCGGCACCGGCGGCAGCTTTCGCCGCACCGCGACGGTCGAGCGTGCCACCGCGATCGAGCGTCTGTGGACCCGTTTCGTCGGTCATTTCGAGATGACCGAGCTCTACGAAGTCAGCTTTTCCCCGCGGAGCGCATCATGAACGCCATCAGCCCGATCACGCCCGCCCCGGGCCATGCCCCCGACACGCTGGCGATCGCCACCGAGAACACGGTGTTGTCGCCGCGCTTCTACACCACCGATTTCGACGCGATGGACCGGCTCGACGTCTCGTCGGTGCGCGCCGAATGGGACGCGCTGATCGCCGAGATGGTCGCCGACCCCAACAAGCGGCATTTCAAGCGCACCGAAGCCTTCAACGGGGTCATCGAAACGCTGCCCGACGGCCTGCGCGAAGAGTTCGTCGATTTCCTGGTCAGCTCGATGACGTCGGAGTTCTCGGGCTGCATCCTCTATGCCGAAATCGCCAAGCGGGTGAAGAATCCCGACATCAAGCAATTGATGCGCCTGATGAGCCGCGACGAGAGCCGCCATGCCGGCTTCATCAACGACACGCTCAAGGATGCGGGGATCGGCGTCGACCTGGGCTTCCTGACCAAGGCCAAGAAATATCATTATTTCCGGCCGAAGTTCATCTTCTACGCGACCTATCTGTCCGAAAAGATCGGCTATGCGCGCTACATCACCATCTACCGCCACCTGGCGCGTCACCCGGAGCTGCGCTTCCACCCGATCTTCAACTGGTTCGAGGAATGGTGCAACGACGAGTTCCGCCATGGCGAGGCGTTCGCGCTGCTGATGCGCGCCGACCCCAAGCTGCTGGCCGGACACAACAAGCTGTGGATCCGCTTCTTCCTCGTCGCGGTCTACGCCACCATGTATGTGCGCGACCATAACCGGCCGGAGTTCCACAAGGGGCTGGGCGTCGATCCGACCGAATATGACCTCCAAGTGTTCCGCACCTGCTCCGAAATCACGCGCCAGGTATTTCCGGTGGTGCTCGATACCGATGCCCCCGGCTTCCGCGCCGGCCTCGAAGCGATGCGGCGGGCGGCAGCGCGGATTGACGAGGGTCGCGCGCGGGGCGGCATCGCCGGCGCGTTCAAGCGCGTGACCGGCGTCGCGTCGGCGGCGACCGGTTTTGTCCGGCTTTATCTCCATCGCACGCGGCGCAACGAGTTGCCGGCACAAACGCGTCTGGTCCCGGCCTGGTGAGCCTGCCCCCGCTCCTCTTTGCGCTGTTCATGTGGTTCGTCGGCACCGGTGCGGTCGTGTGGCTGGACAGCCGCCCGCGCGCGACGTTCCGCACCAGTTTCCGGGTGGCCGGGCTGGTCGCGCTGGCGGCGATGGCGGTCGCGGGGTGGAGCGCGGGCGATGCGTCGCCGTCCGCCGCCTATATCGGCTTTTCGTGCGCGATCCTGATCTGGGGCTGGCACGAGATGGGGTTCCTGATGGGCTTCGTCGCCGGACCGAACCGCCTGCCCTGCCCGCCGGGCACGACCGGATGGGCACGCTTTCGCCTGGCGACCGGCACCGTCATCCATCACGAGATTGCGCTCGCCGCCAATCTGCTGGCGCTGGTCGCGCTGAGCTGGGGCCAGCCCAATCAGGCCGCCGCGCTCACCTTTGCGCTGCTGTTCGGCATGCGGCTGTCGGCCAAGCTCAACCTGTATCTGGGCGTCGCCAACCTGTCCGACGAGATTTTTCCGGCGCATCTCGCCTATCTCAAAAGCTATTTCGGGGCACGGCCGATCAACTGGCTCTACCCCTTCTCGATCGTGGGCGGCACCGGGATCGCCGTCTGGGCCTGGCTGGCGGCGGAAAGCGCGTCGGGGGGCATGGCGATCACCTGCACGCTGCTCGCCGGCCTGGCCGTGCTGGGCGTGGTCGAGCATCTGTTTCTGGTCCTGCCGCTGCGCGACGGGGCAATGTGGCGCTGGTTTTCAGCGTCGAAACCGCCGGTCGTCGTACCGGCCAAAAGTGAATAAGGTGGGGAGGCACGCATGAACTACGAGGCATTCTTCCAGGGCGAGCTCGATGTGCTGCGCGAAGACGGGCGCTATCGCATCTTCGCCGAGCTGGAGCGAAAGGCCGGTAACTTCCCCCACGCGCACCGGCATGTCGACGGCGACATCAGCGACGTGACGGTGTGGTGCTCGAACGACTATCTGGGCATGGGCCAGCACCCCGACGTGCTGAGCGCCATGCACGAGACGATCGACAGATGCGGCGCCGGCGCCGGCGGCACGCGCAACATTTCGGGCACGACGCATGCCCATGTCGTGCTGGAGCGCGAGCTCGCTGACCTGCACGGCAAGGAAGCGGCGCTGCTGTTCACCTCGGGCTATGTCTCCAACTGGGCCGCGCTCGGCACCCTGGCGGCGCGGCTACCGAACTGCGTCGTGCTGTCGGACGCGCTCAACCATGCCTCGATGATCGAGGGCATTCGCCACAGCCGTGCCGAACGCCAGGTGTTCCGCCATAACGATCCCGAGGATCTGAACCGCCGCCTGGCCGCGATCGAGCCCGGCCGGCCCAAGCTGGTCGCATTCGAAAGCGTCTATTCGATGGACGGCGACATCGCGCCGATCGCCGAAATCCTGGACGTGTGCGAAGCACATGACGCGATGAGCTATATCGACGAAGTCCACGCCGTCGGCCTCTATGGTCCGCGCGGCGGCGGCATCGCCGAACGCGAAGGGCTGATGGACCGGATCACCGTGATCGAAGGCACGCTGGGCAAGGCGTTCGGGGTGATGGGCGGCTATATCGCGGCGTCGCACGCGTTGTGCGACTTCGTGCGCAGCTTTGCCTCGGGCTTCATCTTCTCGACCGCACTGCCACCGGGCCTGGCCGCCGGGGCAACCGCCAGCATCCGCCATCTCAAGGCGAGCTCCGCCGAGCGCGAGGCGCATCAGGAGCGCGTCGCCTATGTCCGCCGCCGCCTGTCTGCGCTGGGCATCCCGACGATCGACAATCCCAGCCACATCATTCCGGTGATGGTCGGCGATGCCAAGAAGTGCAAGATGATCAGCGACTGGCTGCTCGAGCATCACGGCATCTATGTCCAGCCGATCAACTACCCGACCGTGCCCGTCGGCACCGAACGGCTACGCCTCACCCCGTCGCCGGTCCACAGCGACGGCGACGTCGACAAGCTGGTTCGCGCGCTGAGCGAGATCTGGTCGCACTGCGAACTGGCACGCCGCGAAATGGCGGCCTGAAGGTGCGCGAGATCGCGTTGGACCCCTGAAAAGGGGTTCACGCGAAGGCGCGAAGGCGCGAAGTCTAGATTCACGCAGAGGCGCAGAGGGCGCGGAGAATATGTGCGTCGCCCCGGCGAAGGCCGGGGCCTTTGGGGGATCGACCGCCAGACCGAACCGCTTGGGCCGAGTGCGTAAATGGCGTCCCCGGCCTCCGCCGGGGCGACGACGATAGGCTCCGCGTCTCTGCGTGAAAAACTCTGCCTTTACGTCGCGTCTTCGCGCCTTCGCGCGACTCATTTCGACCGACGCATTGCGCGCTGCGGCCGAGTTACTCCGCCAGATGCGCCCGCAACCGCCGCGCCGACCACCACACGAACAGCATGACGACCGGCACCAGCCCGGCCATCACCAGCGGCTTCAGCTTCTCGCCTGCCAGCGGATAGATGACATAGGCGAGCAGCGCGATCAGGTAATAGCTGATCGCCACCACCGACAGCCCCTCGACCGCCTGCTGCAGGCGCAGCTGCAACCGGGTGCGCTGGTCCATCGACGCGAGCAGGTCGCGATTCTGCTTGGCGAGCGCGATGTCGATGCGCGTGCGCAGCAGCGAGCTGGTCCACGCCGCGCGCTGCTGCAGATCCTCGAGCCGCCGCACGAAACTCTCGCACGTTCGCACCGCCGGCGTCAGCCGCCGCTCGGTGAAGTCCGCCAGCGTCTGGTAGCCGCGCACCGCCCCGACATGCAGGCTGCGCAGCCGCTCCAGGCTCAGCTCCGCATAGGCGCGCGTCGCCGACATGCGATAGCGCGTCGACGCCACGATCCGCGCCAGCTCGGCCGACACGAAAGTCAGCTCGTCGAGCAGCCCGTCGTCGCTTGATGCGCGCTCCGACACTTCGTGGGTCAGCACCGACAGGCGCTGTTCGAGCGCCGATACCTCGGTCGTCAGCTTCTGCGCGATCGGCAGGCCGAGGAGCGCCATGTTGCGATAGTTGCCGAGTTCCTGGAGCCGCACCACCATCTGCGCGGCCTCGTCGCCCTCAAGCGACAGGTCGGCAACCAGCAGGCGACCATAGCCGTCAGGATGCAGCATGAAATCGGACATGATCCGCGCCTTGCCATCGGCGACGGTGCACACGGTCAGCGCGCTCGGCTCAAACCACTGCGCCAGCATGTCCCGATCGGGTAGCGGCGTGTCCCTGGCGGCGATCGCGATCTGGGTCGCGCGGATGACCTGGCCCGGCATTTCCGCAATGATTGCTGCGGCCTCTTCGCCAAAGGCCGTGGTCTCGAACGGATCGTCGAATGCGCCTTCGCGCACCAGCGTGATGCTCGCGAACTCGGTATGCCCCTCCCACACCAGCGTTACGCCATCGCCGATCGGCAATACTTCATAGCGCGACCCGTCGAGCACGCGGTGGCCATGGCGCCGGGCGATCGCCGCGACATAGGCGCGGCTGGGACGCGAGCTATGCTCGCCGAGCAGCGCGACGACCTGGACGAGCCGGCAGGGCGAGGTGAAGCGGGGCAGCCGCCGCACGTGCATCTCGGCCGAAAGGCTGGCGCGAAGCGGGTGACTGCGCGCGGTCAAATTGTCCATCGCGCCCCTCCGCTGCCCCCGACCGCCGGTCGGGGGGTTATCCTGCGTTCCTTATTCAGTCGCGGCAGGCGCCTCGGCCGGAGCCGCGTCAGCGGGTGCTTCCGCCACGGTCGAGTCAGTGGCCGGTTCCGTGGGTGACGCCGCCGGGGCGGCCTCCGCCATCGGCGTCGAGCCCGCCACATAGCCCTTGTAGCGTTCGAGCAGCGCCGGGGTGACGCGCAGCGTCGGCGCGCTCGGCAGCATGCTCACCCCGCCAAGCGGCTTGTTGACCCCCTGGTGACAGGTCAGGCAGTTGACCTTGAGCGAGTCGCCGTTCGGCCCTTTGCGATTGGCGGGCATGATCGGCGCCAGCGGATTGAGATGCTGGTTGTTGATCTCGCGCACCATGCGGATGCCGTACCAGGCGAGCGCGCGTTGCGGCCGGCTGTTGCTCCACGACTGGAACGAGTCGGTATTGTGGCAGAAGGTGCAGTTGACCCCCAGCGCGGTCGAGAGATGCATCATGATCGCATAGCTCGCCTCGGCCTGCTTGACCGATTTGCCCCCGGCCACCGGATAGATTCCGGTGTTGTTGACGCGCGAGTTCTGGTCGCCCTGGAGATACATCGAATAGGGGTCATAGGGCAGCGAGGCATAGCCTACCTGCGCCGCCGGCGTGTTCTGCCCGCGCTTGTTGCCACGGATGCCGCCCGACGGATTGTCGCCGCTCGCCCAGACATATGCCGGGATCGCGTTGCCGCGATGGCAGGTGTAACAGGTGACGCCGGTTTCCTTCACATGGCTTTGCCAGTTGGTGTTGATCGACCGCGTCATCACCAGCATCTGCCGTGCGACGTTCTTGGTATATTTTTCGTCCGACGCCAGATTCTCGGGGTTGTGACAGTAATTGCACCCCTGTTCGGGCGGCGCGACCCACTGGGTGATCTGCGCCATCAGGTGGTTGAAGCGTTCGGCCGACAAGTCGCCGAGCACCTGGACATTCTGATAGGTTTCGGCTGCCGACGGGCCCTCGTCCGCGGGCAGCGGATAGGGATCGTCGGGAATGACCGCCGCTGGCTTGACGTTGTTCACGTCCACCACCTGCGCCATGCCCGTGCCGCGATAGCCGGTCTGCGTGATCTTCTTCGGCCCCAGGTCGCAGGCCCCGAGCGCGAGGCTCAGGCCCGCACCGGCCGCCAGGGTGGCATAAAGCCTCATGCTGCTGCTCATTGCGGTGCTCCAGGCAACGTGGCGGGATCAACCACGCCGGTCGGGGGATATTCGGCGGCATAGCCGCGCTCGATCGCCCACAGATACCAGTTGTCGACGACGGTACCGGTCAACAGGATGCCCAGGCCTCCGGTCAGCGTGGTCAGCACGGCGAACCACCATGCCCAGCGGTGGATCGACTCCATCGTGGCGTTGAAGCCCATGGTCCAGCGCCAGAACAGCGCGCCGCGCTCGGCAGCGGTGCCGCGATCGATGATCTGCTCGATCTCGCGTTCGGCGCCGTACCGGCCGGTCGCCAGGATCGTCGCGCCGTGCATCGCGAACAGCAGCGTCGAACCATAGAGAAAGGCGATCGAAAGCGCATGGAACGGGTTATAGAACAGGTTGCCGTACCGGATCGAGAACGCAGCCGTCCAGTCGAGGTGCGGAAAGATGCCGAACGGCACCGCTTCCGACCAGCTTCCCATCAGCAACGGCCGGATGAAGCCGAGGACGAGGAAGAGGAAGATCGCCGACAGGAAGGCCCAGGCGACGTGAGTGCCCATGCCGAGCGCGCGCGCCCGGATATAGGTGCGTGCCCACCACAACAGGACGCTTGAGGTCAGGAAGAAACCGGCGATCAGCCACCAGCCGCCTTCGGCCAGCGGGACGAACGGGCTGACGCCATATTCGGGCCCGGGCGGCTCGAGCGCCAGCCAGAACAGCTGGCGGACGAACTGGATCGGATCCCAGTTGACCGACGCCCACATGTTGAGGCCGATGATCTCAAAGGCCAGGAAGCCGCAGATGAGCGAGGCGATGCCGAGCCGGCCGAGGTAGATCGGGCCGATCTGGGCGTTGCCGAACTTGCCCATCCAGTAATTGTAGCTGGGCATGCCGGTGCGGGTGAAGGTCGCGTCGGTCATCGGCGGGCCGAATTCCGGCGGCGCGCGCAGCTGAACTTGCGTGAAGAGGTTTTGGTAGCGTGCCATGATCGTTATCCCTCTCAAGCCCAGATCGGCAGGTTGAGCCACCAGGTCCACCATTCGGGCCAGCCACGGGTCCACAGCGGTCCTGAGATGATGATGCACACCGCGCTCCAGAAGCCCGCCGACAGCGCCAGGAACAGGCCGACGCGGTGGATGCCGAGCGTGCCGACCGAATAGCCGATCGTGTCGCGGAAGAACGCGTCCTCATATTCGGGCGATTTCACCTCACCGCCCTTGGGCACGTTGACCGCCGACAGGACGAGCGCGCCGTGCAGCGACAGCGCGAGCGTGGTGGTGAAGAAGAAGCTCACCGCCAGCATGTGCGCGGGGTTATAGTGGAAGTGCAGATACTGGTAGCCGGTGTTCGACACCCAGTCGAGGTGGCTGAAAATCCCGTAGGGAAAGCCGTGGCCCCATGCACCCATCAGCACGGGGCGGATCACCACCAGGCTGATATAGGCGAAGATCGCGACGCCAAAGGCGATCGGCACGTGATAGCCCATGCCGAGCTTGCGGCAGATTTCGACCTCGCGCAGCGCCCAGGAGACAAAGGCGCCGATCGCGCAGATCGTGATGACCTGCCAGAAGCCGCCCTCGCGCAGCGGCGCCAGCGCCAGGCCATAGCTGAGATCCGGCGGCGCGATCGAGATCAGCCAAGGGTTCCAGGTCGGACCCAGCGAGGCTGCGTAAAAGATCAGCAAGGTGCCCAGCAGCGAACAAATCGCGCCGGTGACGCCGAAAAAGCCGACATAAAAGGGTCCGACCCAGAAGTCGAACAAGTCACCGCCGATCAGGGTGCCTCCCCTGACCCGGTATTTTCGCTCGAAGCTCAGCAGTGCCATGACCCAATCCTCCGCGCTCGGGCCCCCCTGGGCCGGCGTCGATGTCGGTTGCAGTTTTCGTCGTCCAGGTGAGGCGAGGCTGGTCGCGCCAGCCCCGCCCGCCCTGTTTCGTCCCCGCGCCCGATGCTGTCCGGATGGCGCGGGGGCGTATTTCCCCGATGCTAGGGAGTGACCGCCGCCGGAGCTTCGGCAACGGCCGGCGTCGCCGGACCGCCGTCAAGCCAGTTGAACCGGTCCGTGCTGAGCAGGATGAAGTGAATCAGCAGGGCCAGCACGAACAGGAAGACCGCGAGCGCAACAAGCGTGCGCCGGGGGTCGAATATCAGCCACATTCTCCACATGATGTGGTCCTCCTTCTTATGCCAGGAAGGCGGTGATCGTGGCTTGCGCCACGGCAACGCCGTCAGAAATCATCGCGTAGCCGTTGGGGCCGGGAATCCACGGCCGCCAGCTCCACACCAGGAAGTGCGCGATGATGGCGATAACCGTGAAGCCGATGAAGCTGCTGATGAACAGCTTGTGGAACTCCTTGGCTTCTTCTGGGGTCAGGTAGGTTCCTGGCCCCATCCTTTCGTCTCTGTGGTCGCTCATGTCGTTCGTCTCCAAATATTCGGACGAGGAGGGGAGCCCGGAACGTGCTCCCAGTCATCACGGCGGATGCTGTCCCGCCGCGATTGGTGGACCGCCAGCACCCGGTCGGGCGCGGGGCGGAAAAGGCTGCGCGCGCTCATGCGACGCGGCTTTCGGTCAGCGCCTGTGACAGCAGCTGTTCGGTGACGACGGACTGGCCGGCGCGGCGCGCCGCGCGTTCGGCGGCGTCGCGGATGCGCTTTGCGGCGGAAATGCGGACCAGCACCGGCTCGCGCTCGACCGCCGCGTCCAAACCGGCCTTGGCCGCATCATCCCAGCCGATTTCGGCAAGGTTGCGCGCCGGCGTCGCATCGACCTGGTCAAGCTGGCCCGCGAGCGGCAGGATGTGGAACAGCGCATCGAACAGCGCATTGCACACTTCCTGGATCAGATAGGTCGCGCCCGCATAGCCCATGAAGGGCGTGCCGGTGTGGCGGCGGATCACCGCGCCCGGAAAGCTGGCCGGCACATAGACGCCGCGCCCGCCCGCCTCGGCCATGTACATGCGTTCGTTGAAGCTGCCGAACAGGACCAGCGGGGGGTTGGTCGCAATCGCCTGTTTGACCGACTGATTGTCGGTCTTGACGCCCGCCGTCCGCCCATAGGCGAAGGTGCAGGGCAGCCCCATGTCCTCCTCCAGGAACTTGCGAATGCCGCGGGCATAGGTTTCGGTCGCGACGATCCCGAAGCTCGCGGTGCCGAAGAAATCCTGGGTGACCGAGCGCCACAGGTCCCACAGCGGCTTGATCGTCGTGTGCTTCTCGCGCTCGATGAACGGCTCGGGATCAAGCCCGGTCAGCTCGCCCAGCTTGCGCAGGAACAGGGTCGTGGATTCAAGCCCGATCGGCGCCTGCAGATAGGGCCGCTCCAGCGTCTCGCAGAGGTTGCGGCCGAACTCGCGATACATGCAGACATTGACCTCGGCATCGCCGAGCTTGCGGATGTCGGCCAGGTGGCTGCCCAGCGGAAAGACCAGGTTGATCTCCGCCCCGATGCCCTCGACCAGCCGGCGGATCTCCGCCAGATCGCTCGGCATGTTGAAGGTGCCGTACATCGGCCCGATCAGGTTGACCTTGGGCTTTGCGCCGTCCTTGCGCGGGCGCAGGGCGGGCACCTTCTTGGGCCCGAACTGGGTCCACAGCCAGGTCAGCGCGCGATCGGCGGCTTGCCACTGGTCCTCGTCGATGGTGCGCGGCAGGAACCGGACGACGTTGGTCCCCTCCGGCGTGACCCCGCCGCCGATCATCTCGGCGATCGACCCGGTGACGACGACGGCGGGCAGATCGGGGTCCAGCGTCTTCCACGCCCGGCGCATTGCACCTTCGGTGCCGTCGCGGCCCAGTTCCTGTTCGGACAGGCCGGTGACGACGATCGGCAACTCGTGCGGCGGCAGCGCGTCGGTATAGTGGAGCACCGAGGTGACGGGCAGGTTCTCGCAGCCCACCGGCCCGTCGATGATGACCTGAAGCCCCTTGATCGCGGTAAAGGCGTAGACCGCGCCCCAATAGCCGCCCGCACGGTCGTGATCGATGATGTACGTCATACGCCCACCGCCTCGACCGCCTTCGCGGCCGCGATCCGGCGGGCGGCGTATTTCGCCTTGAAATCCGAATGATCCGCCGGGGTGGTTTCCCATACCCCAGCGGCATCGCCGGCGCCCACACCCTCGAAGAACGCAGTCATCCGGTCGAAGCGCGCCTGGTTGCCCAGCGCCGCATTGACCACGGTCGCCAGGCTGCCCGCACCCGCCGGACCCATCAGCGGCCGCGCCGAGATGAGGTTGGTGAAATAGAGCGAGGGGATCGAGCTTGACTTCGCGTGCTGCACCACCGGCGTCGTGCCGATCGCCAGGTCGGGGCGATGTTCCTCGACCGCCGCGATGTCCTGCTCCAGGCTGGCGCGATACTGGATGCGCACGCCCCGGGCTTCCAGCCACTCGCGATCGGGGTCCGACCAGCGGGTGCGCGGGCAGGCGGTGCCGACATAGGGCACGTCCGCGCCGCTTTCGATCAGCAGCCGCGCGACCAGCAGTTCCGAACCTTCATAGCCCGACACCGTGATCCGCCCCTTGATCGGACGCGCGGCGAGCGCGGCCTGGATCGCGGGCAGGAAGCGGTTCTTGGCCGCGTCGACCTTGTCCTGTGCAATGCCACAGGCTGCACCGATCGCGTCGAGCCAGGCGGCGGTGCCGTCGACGCCCACTGGCGCCGACCCGACGACGCTGCGTCCCGCCGCTTCGAACTCGCGCACGCTGGCGGTATAGAAGGGATGGATCGCCGCCACCGCCGCGCAGTCGAGCGCGGCATAGAGCTCGCGCCATTCGCGGGTCGGGACGACCGGGCCGGCCGCGAGGCCCAGGGGTTCCAGCATCAAGCCGATACCCGGTGGGTCGGCGGGGAACATCTCACCCAGGAGAGTCACCGTCGGCCGGTCCGATCGTTCGCGGGGCGCGGCAACCGGGCCGGCCTCGGCCTCGGTCCGCGCATAATTCAGCATGGCGCCGGCCAGGACGTCCTTGGCCTCGGCATGGGTCGGCACGCCGAACCCCGGCACGTCGATGCCGATGATCCGCACGCCGTTGATCTGGTCGGGCAACAGCTGCAGCGGCACGCCGCTCGCGGTCGGCACGCACAAATTGGTGACGACGATGGTGTCGTAGAGCGCCGGGTCGGCAAGGTTCTCGACGGCTTCCTTGATGTCCTCGAACAGCTTGCCCGTGACGAGCGTCTCCGAGCTGAACGGGACATAGCCGACGCTGCGCCGCGCGCCATAGAAATGGCTGGTGAAGGTCAGGCCATAGACGCAGCAGGCCGAGCCGGAGAGCACGGTCGCGGTCCGCCGCATGCGCAGGCCGACGCGCAGGCTGCCGAATGCCGGGCACATCGATTGGGGCTGGTCATGCGGGCCCTGTGGATAATCCTGTGCATAACGGGTGAGCACGTCCGACTTGCCCGCCTGCACCGCCGCCGCGCGCAGCGTGTCACCGCTGGCACAGCCCCCCCTCGACCGCGATGCGATCCGGAGTGCGCGAGGCGTTGGATGCGGGGGCGGTCATGCCGATCAAACCGCGTCGTACACGACTTCGAGGCTGGGCTTGGTGACGAACGGTTTGCCGCGCATGTCCGCCTGGGTGGCGGGGCGCAGCGTCACGTTGCCGCCGGTATCCTCGGGCTTGAACAGGCCGAGCAGCCCGTCCTGGTCCAGCGGCCGCGGCTGGACCGGCGGCGCTTCGGCGACGTTCTTCGCCAGGTCCGCGAACAGCGAGCCCCATTCGCTCTCGGGCGTGCCGATGATCTGGTAATTGGCCGACTTGCGGCGGATGTCCTCATTGGCGGGGATCGCGCAGAGCGTCGGGATGCCGATCGCCTGGGCAAAGGCCTGCGCCTCGCCGGTGCCGTCATCCTTGTTGATGATCATGCCGGCGACGCCGACATTGCCGCCCATCTTGCGGAAATACTCGACCGCCTTGCAGACATTGTTGGCGACGTAGAGCGACTGGAGGTCGTTCGACGCGACGACGATCACCTTCTGGCACATGTCCCGCGCGATCGGCAGGCCGAAGCCGCCGCAGACCACGTCGCCCAGGAAGTCGAGCAGGACATAGTCGAAGCCCCATTCGTGGAAGCCCAGCTTTTCCAGCGTCTCGAACCCGTGGATGATCCCGCGTCCGCCGCAGCCGCGCCCGACTTCCGGCCCGCCCAGTTCCATCGCGAACACGCCGTCACGCTGGAAACAGACATCCTCGATGCCGATTTCCTCGCCCGCCAGCTTCTTCGCCGAAGAGGTTTCGATGATCGTCGGGGTCGACTTTCCGCCGAACAACAGGCTGGTCGTATCGCTCTTCGGATCACAGCCGATCAGCAGCACGCGCTTGCCCTGCTGCGCCATCATGTAGGAGAGATTGGCCAGCGCGAAGGACTTGCCCGACCCGCCCTTGCCATAGATCGCGATGATCTGGGTTTCCTTGGTCACCGGACCGCTGGGAACGGGATCGGGCTCGTGCGACGCTTCCTCGCGCAGCTGGCCCGGATCGAGCATGCTCATTGGGTTCTCCAGTCGAGCACCATCTTGCGGCACTCAGGGTCGGTAAAGGCTGCGGGATAGGCCTGGTCGGCCTGCGTCGCGGGGCGGATGTGGCTGATCAGCCCGTCGAGCTCGAGCAGCCCGCAATCGATCAAGCGGGTCACCGCGGCGATGTCGGCGGGCGTGAATTCGGCGGAGATGCGCAGCCGCGCCTCGCGCATGAAGGCGGGCGGAAAGGCGAAGCTCAGGCGATCGTAGAAGCCGGCAAGGACGATCTCGCCCCCCTTGGCCAGCCGCCCGATCAGGCCGTCGAGCCCGGCGCCGTCGCCGCTGGCATCGATGATCGCGCGATAGTCGCGGCGCGCGTCGGCATCGGGGTGGATGACGTCATAATCCAGCGCGTCGCGCCGGTCGGCGCGGGTTTCCCACACGGTCGGCTTGTCGGCACCACAGGCGATCGCGATCCGCGCGGTCAGCGCGCCGAGCACGCCGTGCCCGACGATCAGCTCGGGCGTGCTGCCCGCCGCGATGGCATGATAGGCGGTCGCCGCGAGCGCGATCAGCACGCCATCGCTGCCCAGCGATTCGGCGACGGGCATCGCCCGCGCAGAAGGCAGGATGACGGTGGAGGCACTGCCGCCGAAAAGGCCCCGGGCCCGGCTGTAACAGGTCGCACCCGGCACGAAGACCCATTCGCCGATCCGCGCGCGCACATCAGCCCCGGCGTCGACGACGCGGCCGACCGATTCATATCCCGGGACCAGCGGATAACCCATCCCCGGAAAGGTCGGCATCCGACCGGTCCACAACAGCTTCTCGGTGCCCGAGCTGACGCCGCTATAGGCGATTTCGACCCGGACGTCGCCGCAGCCCATCGGGTCGAGGTCAAGGGGGCGTACTGACAGGCGCTCCGGCGCCTCCAATATCACTGCAAGCGCTTTCATGGCGCTCTCCCCAATTATAGGAACCCCCAGTGGGTTTCCCGATAAGTGTCAGTCTAGCTGGACAGTAGTGATTGTCAATCTGACTTTACGCTTGGATCGTTACCGCGAAGCAATGATCATAGAAGCTGTGACCGGCATTGCGGTTTGAATGCGCCGTATTTGCGTGAAACCACTTGCGGCCAGCATCGCCTTGATTTCGCGTGCCGGGCGTGGACGGCCGGATCCCATGGCCAGGAGATACCAGCCGAAATAGGCGTCCCCCATGGCGCGGGCCGATGGCGTATCGGCCATCGGTTCGGCGATGACCACCCGTCCCCCGGCGGGCAGTGCTGCATGAACATTGCGCAGCAATTGCTGTGCAGGTTCATCGTCGTGATCGTGCAGGATGCGGACCAGCGTGATGCAGTCGGCGCCTTGCGGCAGGGGATCGGCAAGGAAGCTGCCGCGATGGAGTCGCACCCGATCCGCCACGCCTGCCGACGCCAGCCGCGCCGCCGCGCGGTCGACGACCGACGGCAGGTCGAACAGCGCGAGTTCCGGCCCGTCGACTCGCGCCGCCAGCCGGGCGAGGAACGCGCCCTCGCCGCCGCCCACATCCATCACCCGCCGATGGCGGCCGAATCGATAGGCGTCGATCACCTGGTCGGCGACCATGGGTTGCGACGCCGCCATCAGCGCGGAATATTCGGCGACCTCCTGTGCGCTGCCGGTGCCCGTGGCGCGCGCATAACGCCAATATTCCGACAATTCGCCCGCGCCGCCGCGTCGCAGCAGCGCCAGCGGATCAGCCAGGTCGGCATAAAGATGGTGATGGTGGCGCACCATCTCCGCGATCCCGGCATTGCCGCGCAGCGCCGCGCCCGCCTGGCCCAGCGTCCAGCGTCCGTCATTCAGGCGCTCGGTCAGGTCGATCGCCGCCGCGGCCTTCAACAGTCGCTCGGCGCCTTCGGTCGACAGGTCGGCCTGCCCGGCGAGCGACTCGACGTCGCGGGGCGCTTCGGCCAGCCGGTCGAGCCAGCCGGTTTCAATGACCGCCGCCAGCGTCTGCGAATAGGTGAAGCCGGCGACCAGGTCGAACAGCGCGCGCGCCTTGGCCCGCGCCACCGGGCGGGTGATCGGAAACCGCGCCGCGAACCGCTGAAATCCCGGGCTTGCCAGCATGGCGTTGCGCCACATGATCCAGCGCGTCCGCCACGCCATCGCCGCCCCCCTCACCCGCCGGATCCCGCACGCCGATCAAGGACGGACGTGTGGAATGGACAAACCATATGTCCAACGGTTTTGACACATGTTAGCATCGGGTCAATCGCGATCGCATCGCCGGGCGGCTGTCGGCCGCACCTGCGATGCCGCACAGGAGGGACGCGACCGGCGCGACATGGCGGATCGGGTGATCATCATTGGCGCAGGCATGGGCGGGCTGGTCGCGGCCGCGCTTTGTGCCGCGCGGGGGGATCATGTCACCGTGGTCGAGGCGCAGGCGGGGCCGGGCGGCAAGCTGCGCGCGATCGATGTGGCGGGCGACGCCGTCGACGCCGGTCCGACCGTATTCACCTTGCGCGACACCTTTGCCGCGATCTTCGCCGAATGCGGGGCGTCGATCGACGATTACCTGACCGTGCGCCCCGCCGCACTGCTCGCCCGGCACGGCTGGGGCGCGGACGCGCGGCTCGACCTGTTCGCGGATCCGGCCGCCAGCGAAGCGGCGATCGGCGATTTCGCGGGGGCCGGCGAAGCGCGCGGCTATCGCGCCTTTCGGGCCGAGACCCAGCGCATCTTCGACGCGCTCGAACCGAGCTTCCTTCACGCACCGAAGACCGATCCGTTGACGCTGACCTGGCGAATCGCGCGCCATCGCCCGGCCAGCGCGTTCAACCTCAGGCCCTATGAATCGATGTGGAAGGCGCTGGGCGGCTATTTCCGCGATTCACGCCTGCGCCAGTTGTTCGGGCGTTACGCCACCTATTGCGGCTCGTCGCCCTTTGCCTGTCCCGCCACCCTGATGCTGATCGCGCATGTCGAGGCCCGCGGCGTGTGGCTCATCGACGGTGGCATGCACGCGCTTGCCCGCGCCCTCGAATCGCTGGGCCGGTCGCTCGGCGTCACCTATCGCTACGACAGCCCGGTGGCGGCGATCACCGTCGCGCACGGCCGCGCGAGCGGCGTCGGCCTGGCGTCGGGCGAGCATCTCGCCGCGCGCGCCGTCATCTGCAACGCCGATCCCGCCGCGATTGCAGCCGGACGGTTCGGTCCCGCCGCCGCCGGCGCGGTCGCCGCGGTGCCTCCCGCAGCGCGATCGCTGGGCGCATTCGTCTGGCTGGCGCGCGCCACGGCAACCGGATTCCCGTTGGTTCGCCACAATGTCCTGTTTTCCAACGACTATCCGGCCGAGTTTACTGCGCTGGGCCACAACCGGCTGGCGGGCGACCCCACCGTCTATGTCTGCGCACAGGATCGCGACGACATCGGTGCCTGCGCCCGGGACGGCGCGGCCGAACGCTTTCAGATCATCGTCAATGCCCCGCCGCGCGGCGACCGGGGCGGCTTTTCCCCGTCGGAGATCGACCAATGCACGAACGCGATGCGCGATCGGCTATCGCAAGCCGGGCTTTCGCTCGATTTGCAGCCGGAAGCTACCCGGCTTTTGACCCCGACCGAGTTCGAGCAACTGTGCCCGTCGACGGGTGGAGCCCTTTATGGACGGGCCTCGCACGGGTGGGCGGCATCCTTCCGGCGCCAGGGGAGCCGGACCAGGATCCCTGGGCTCTATTGCGCGGGCGGCAGCACGCACCCGGGCGCGGGCCTGCCGATGGCCGCCCTGTCCGCCAGCCTTGCCGTCGATTGCTGGCGCAAGGACCGCGCTTCGACGTCGCGGTCGATGCCCAGGGCTATGCCTGGTGGTACATCGACGCGAACAGCGACGACGGGCAGTACGGGCTGACGATTATCGCCTTTGTCGGCAGCGTCTTCTCCCCTTACTACAAGCTCACCGGGCGCGGCCGGCCCGACAATCACTGCGCGATCAACATCGCGATGAACGGCCCGCGCGCGGGAGCCTGGGCGATGACGGAGCGCGGGGTCGGGCGGGTCGACCGCAGCGCCGACCATTTTCAAGTCGGGCCCAGTGCGATGCGGTGGGACGGCGACTGCCTGACCATCGACATCGACGAATGGTCGGCGCCCCTGCCCTATCGCGTGCGCGGACGCATCCGGCTGTGGCCCGAGATGATCGCGACCACCGCCTTTGCGCTCGATCCCGACGCGCGCCACCGCTGGCACCCGGTCAGCCCGCGCGCGCGCGTCGAGGTAACCATGGACCGTCCCGGCGTCAGCTGGTCCGGCCCCGGCTATTTCGACAGCAATTTCGGCGATGAGCCGCTGGAGGCGGGGTTTCGCGACTGGCACTGGTCGCGCGCGCACCTGAAGCGCGACGTCGCGGTCATCTATGAAGGCGTGCGCCGCGACGGTCGGCCCTTCGACCTGGCGCTGCTGTGCGACGGACAGGGCCGATGGCGCGATGTCGAAGCGCCGCCGAGCCAGCGCCTGCCGCGCACAGGCTGGCTGGTCGACCGGCGCACGCGCAGCGACGGCGGCGACGGCGCCCGCGTGCGGCGCACCTGGATCGACGCGCCATTCTACGCGCGCTCGGGCCTGCACACCCGGCTGTTCGGAGAGGACGCATTCGCGGTGCATGAGAGCCTGTCGCTCACCCGCTTCGCCAACCCGGTCATCCAGACCATGCTGCCTTACCGGATGCCGCGCGCGTTATTCTGACGCCGGTGGTCATAAGCTGGCCATGACCCCGGACTTGATCCGGAGTCCCGCTATTTCCTGCGGCAGGTCAAGCAGCGAGACCCCGGATCAAGTCCGGGGCGACGGTTGAAACTTGTGCCAAGTTTGGCTCGTCAAGCCCCTCCCCTTCAGGGGAGGGGTTGGGGTGGGGCCTGTCCGGCACGCACTCCGCTTCAGGCGAAGGGACAATCCGCCAACCGAAGATCAACTCAGGCGTCTGATTCCGGCGTGGGCGGCTTCGCCTTCCGCTTGTCCCTGGCGATCTCGCGATTGACCGACCAATATTGCCACCCGAGAAACGCGAGCACGACGCCGCCGGTGAAGATCAGCTCGATCAGGCCGTAGAGGTTTGAATGCATAGGCCGGCTCCTATTCCCCTTGTTCCGTTCGTTTCGAGCGCAGTCGAGCAACGGGTCATTCCGTGGCTGACATATCTACGTCCGCCAGCGCGACGCGGATGCGTTCGACCACCCGCGCCGGCGCTTCCTCATGCGCCAGATGGCCCAGCCCGTCGAGCAGCTCGGTGCGCGTGCCGGTCACCATCGCCGCCACCTCGGCCATCGTGCGCGCCGGGATCGCGGCATCGCGATCGCCGTGGAGCAGGGTCAGCGGCACCGAAAGGGCGGGCAGCCGTGCCGCAAACGCCTCCAGGTCCCATTCGGCCATCATCGCGATCGCTGCGCCGCAATGGCCGGGGTCGCTGAACAGCCGCGTGTACAGCGCGACACCCTCCGCATCGATCGTCGATCCCGTGCTGCGCAGCAAGAACCGCGCAACCTCACCCGGACCCTGCGCAATGCGCGAGAAGATATAGGGCGCGAAGGGGTTGGCGAAGAGCAGCTTGGCCAGCGTCGGAAAGATGCGCGCGGCGAGCCCCGGAAAGGGCAGCAGCGCGGCGTTCAGCCCGATCACCGCGCGCGGGGCGACCCATCCGTCAATCGCCAGCCGCACCCCGATCGCCGCGCCCGCCGAATGGCCGATGACCGCCACAGGCTGAACCTGCAACGCGGTGAGCAGGTCGGCGACCGCGCGCGCCATCGCCGGCATTGCAAGCCCACCCGCCGGCCGCCCGGTCGTGAAGCCGTGGCCGGGCAGGTCCATCGCAATGACGGTGAAGTGCTCCGCCAGCAGCGGCATCACCCCGCGCCAGCTGTGCGTGGCCGCGCCTGTGCCGTGGAGCAACAGGACGACCGGGCCCTCGCCCATCGTCTGGACGTGCCAGCGCAGCCGCCCGAGGTTCACGAAACGGCTGGCGTCGCGGTGGGGCCAGTCGCGGCCGTCGCGATCGAAGCGCAGCGTCATGCCTGCACCGCCTTGACCGCGCGGTGCATCTCTCGCGCATCGGCACGCGGCAGCGCCAGATAGCGCGCACGCATGGCAGCCGCGAGCAGCGCCCCCTCCGGCCGGGGCCGTGGCGAGATATCGACGAACGCGCCCGCCACGCCCGCCTCGGCAATCATCCGCGCCGCCGCCTGCGCCTCTGCCTGCGCGCGCGTACGGTCGCCCAGACCGGCCAGCGTCACGTTAGCGCGGCCGTCGGTCAGCACGACGACGAATGGCGTGCGCCCGCGCGCCTTCGCCGCTTGCGCCAGTTCGAGCGCGGCGTGCAGCCCGGCCGCGATCGGCGTGCCGCCCCCGCCGGGCAGCTCGCCCAGCGCCCGGCGCGCGCGCGCCAGCGACCGGGTCGGCGGCAGCAGCAGCTCCGCCCCCTCGCCCCGGAACGCGACCAGCGCGACCTGCGCCCGCTTCACATAGGCTTCGCCCAGCATCAGCTCGACCGCGCCCTTGGCCTCGGCCAGCCGGGCGAGCGCCGCCGATCCCGACGCATCGACCGCAAAGATCGTCGTCGCTTCCGCGCGCGTTTCGAACCGGCGGATGCGCAGGTCGTCCTTGCGGATACGCACGCGCGCATCGTCGCGCCCACGCAGCCGCTGCCACGGCGCCGCCGCGCGGATCGTATCGATCAGGCTGAGACGCAACCCATGACGCGGGATGCCCGCGCGCGTGCCGACCGGCCGTCCGCGCGTCGGGGAGCGCCGCCGCTCGCCCGCGCCGCCCGCGCCCGCCTTGCCGCGCGCCTGGTTCCCCTCGGCAATCGCCGCCAGCATGTCGGGGGGCAGCTGGGCCAGCACCGCGTCGAGCACGACATCGTCGAGCTTTTGCGGCTGCTGCGCATCCTGGCTCTCGTCGGCGGGGCGATCGGAAGACTCTGGCGGCGGCGAGGGCGCATCGGGTTCGGCCGGTTCCGCTTCGGGCGTGTCCGGCAGCCGCGTCGCGCGCGGCACCAGCACCAGCCGCACGGCGAGCGCGACGTCATCGTCGCTCACCACAGCTCGACCGTCCAGCCGCGCCAGCGCGCGCGCTGCCCTGAGGGCGAAGATCGGCGCACGGATCGAGGCGACACCCAGCGCCGCGGCGATGCCGGCCAATGCCTCGACCTGCGCGTCGCCTATCGCGACCGCGCCGACCCACCATACAACTGAGCGGCCTGCAGCGCGGCCAATTTCGCTGAGCCCCGCCCCTTCAGGGGAGGGGTTGGGGTGGGGGCTGTCCATCTGGCGCAGCGCTTGTGGCGCGCGTCCGCCCCCTTCCCCTCCCCTGCAGGGGAAGGGTGAATGACTGCGAACGCCAACGACGTCGAAGGCAAACGCCAGCCGCTCGGTCAGCGCGGGCGCGACGCGCTCATCGCCCTGCCCCTCGTCCAGCGCAATCGTGACGAAGCGCGCGGGCGTGCGCGACGCCATGCCGTCGCGCTCCAGCACGACGTCACCGGTATCGATGACCGCCGCGATCTGGCTGACCACATTGTCCGCGGCACGCTCGGCCATCGGCAGCACGACCGCCCCGCCCGCCGCCTCCGCCAGCAACCCGCGCTGCGCCACCGGCCGGCCGAGCGCCAGCGTGCTGCCCAGGTCCAGCCCGCCGATCAGCCGGTCGAGATCGACATTGCCCGGCACCCGGCGCACCGGCGCATCCGCGCCCAGCCCGGCGCGCACCGCCGCGACGATCGCCTCGGCGATTTCATGCGACGCCCCGCGCAGCGTCATGCCGCCCAGCATCGGGTCGACCGCGCACAATCGCGCGGCGAGCAGCGCATCGGCAATGGGATCGAGTTCCGCCACGGGCGACACGTCGCCCGCCGGGTTCATGCCGCCGCCAGTTCGCCGAGCGCGCGTTCGATGCGCACCGTCGACCCGGTGTCGTCCAGCGGATTGCGGCGCAGCCGGTGCCGGAGCGCCATCGGCGCGACGCGGTCGAGGTGGCTCTCGCGCACTTCGTCCGCCCCCTCGATCGCCGCGAACGCCCGCGCCGCGCGCATCAGCGTCAGTTCGCCGCGCAGGCCATCGACGCCGACCGCGCCACAGATCATCGCCGCGCGCGCCAGGATCGCGTCGGGCATCGTCACCGCGCCCAGCCGCTCGCGCCCCTTGGCGATGCGGCGCAGCGTCTTGCGCTCCGCCTTGTCCCAGGCGGCGGTGAAGCCGGCGGGATCGCGCTCGAACGCATCGCAGCGCTTCAAAATCTCGACCCGGTCGGGAATGGCGGTGGGCGTGCGCACCTCGACCGCCAAGCCGAAGCGGTCGAGCAATTGCGGGCGCAGCTCGCCTTCCTCCGGATTGCCGCTGCCGATCAGCACGAAGCGCGCCGGGTGGCGCACGCTCAACCCCTCGCGCTCGACCAGATTCTCGCCCGACGCCGCGACGTCGAGCAGCAGGTCGACGATATGGTCCTCAAGCAGGTTGATCTCGTCGATATAGAGGAACCCGCCATGCGCGCGGGCGAGCAGCCCCGGCTCGAACGCCTTGACCCCCTCACCCAGCGCGCGCTCCAGGTCGAGCGCACCGACCACGCGGTCCTCGGTCGCGCCCAGCGGCAGGTCGATGAACGGCACCGGCACCTTGCCCTTTTTCGGGCTGCCGTCCTGAAACCCCGCGTCGCTCGCCGGAATCGGCGGCAGCAGCGCGGCCAGCGCGCGCACCGCGGTCGACTTGCCCGTACCGCGGTCGCCAAACACCATCACGCCCCCTATCTTGGGGTCGACCGCGCTCATCAGCAGGGCGAACTTCATCTCGTCCTGCCCGACGATCGCGGAAAAAGGGAAAGGCTGGCGCACCCATGCTGTGTAACATGCGTTGGACAGTCGGCAAGATGCCGGGTGTCAATCAGGGCAGACAAACATGAACGGCTTTGAATTGTCGCCACCGTGGGTCGCGGGCGGCATCGCGCTGCTGCTCGGCCTGGCGGGCGGCGGGACGACGATCATCGGCCCGTGGTACAAGAATTTGCGCAAGCCCGAATGGAAGCCGCCCGACTGGCTGTTCGGCCCCGCCTGGACGATCATCCTCGCCTGCGCCGCCACCGCAGCCGTCGTCGCATGGAACGCCGCGCCCGACGCGGCCGCGCGCCGCGACGTGCTGATCCTGTTTGGCGTCAACGGCGCCTTCTTCCTCGCCTGGAGCCCGCTGTTCTTCATGGCGCGGCGGCCCGACTGGGCGCTGATCGAGGTGGTCGGGCTATGGGTCTCGGTCGCGGTGCTCGCGGTCGGCCTGGCCCGGATCACCCCGCTCGCCGGGCTGCTGGTGCTGCCCTATCTGATATGGGTGACGTTCGCGGGCGTGCTCAACCGGGCGATCGTGAGGTTGAATGCGCCCTTTGGAGGGTAGACTAACGCGACCTGCACGAATGGCGCACTTCGTGTAGAAGCCCGCTCCTAACTTCCACAGAAGTCGGGCTTTCCTTCGCCGATGTAGTCGCAGCCGCGTTTGATCTCGTTTCGGATCATGGCACAAGAGTTCTGAGCGTTGCAGGGCGGTCGCGTGGCAGGCGAAACCTGAATGCATTGTTCGACGAGCGTTGCCGCCCTAGTCGCCCCCAAATCCGCAGAGCATTGGCGTGTCGCGGGAGACTGCTTCCTGAGCGATGTCTCCGACTCATCGGCGCAGGCACTAAGTGCCACCGAAATTGCATAAACGAGCCAGATGCGGCGACCCATTTGGTAAAGATCGCAGTCGCGGCAAACGAACGCAATGGGTTGCTGTCAGTCAATTCTATCCCCCGACACCCCCCAATCTTTGCCCCCCGCCCGCAAGGGTGTATGCTCCGTCCCTCAAAGCAAAAGGATACCCGCCGACCGTTTCATTCGAACCGACAAAGGACCGCTCCAGATGGCTTCGATGCTCGATTCTGCACAACCCGTCCCGGCTCCCGCCGCCGTCACCCCGGAAATCCGGCGGATCGGCATGGCCGACGTCAACTGGGCGCTGTCGGAAGGGTGGAAGGACTTCACCGCCAAGCGCGGCGATCTCATTTTCCTGGGGCTTCTGTATCCGTTCGTCTGTCTGCTCGCCGGGGCAATCGCGCTCAACGATTCATTGCTGCCGCTGTTCTTCCCCGCCGTCGCGGGGCTGTCGATCGCAGGACCCGCGGTCGCGGCGGGCTTTTACGAGCTTGCCCGACGGCGCGAGGCGGGGCTCGAGTCGAGCTGGTGGCATTTCTTCGATCCGCTGAACGGTCGCAGCCGCACGCCGCTGGCGATGCTCAGCCTGGGCCTGGCGGTGCTATTCGGCGCGTGGCTGATGGCGGCCTATCTCATCTATGCCGCGACCCTGGGTCAGACCGGCGCGATGCAGATCGGCGACATCTTCGGGCGGCTGTTCACGACGCCGGAGGGCTGGGCGATGATCGTGATCGGCCATCTGGTCGGCGCAGCCTTTGCCGCCGTGACGCTCGTGTTCGCCTTCATCTCCTTTCCGATGGTCGTCGACCGCTCGGTCGAGGCGCCCGACGCGGTGCGCACGTCGCTCGCCGCCGCACGCCGCAACCCGGGGGAGACGCTGGGCTGGGGCCTGCGTGTCGGCGTGCTGCTCGTGCTCGGTACGATCCCGTTCGCGATTGGGCTGGCGGTGGTGCTGCCGTGGCTCGGTTACGCGACTTGGCACCTCTACACCCGCGTCATCGTGCGCTGAAGACGCGCACCCTGGCCCTGGCGAGACCGGGGCCGGGGCCGGCGATTTTCCCCGACGGTCTTTACGTGGCGCGGCGGGGCGGCTTATCTGCGCGACCAGCCGCCTTTCCCGTTCCTTTCACGAAAGACAGTCGATGCTCCGATCGGTCGCGTTCTCCGCCCTGATGCTTGCCGCCGCCCCCCTCGCCCTGATCACAGATGCGGCGGCGCAGAACCGGTCCCAGCCCCAGCCGCTGCCGATCACCAGCACCATCCCGGCCGCGCGCGACATTCCCTATCCCGGCACGATCAAGCTCGAAGTCGACGCGACGCGGATCAACCAGGCGATCTATCGCGTAAAGGAGACGATTCCCGTCGCCGCCGCCGGCCCGATTGCACTGCTGATGCCGCAATGGTTGCCCGGCAAGCATGCGCCGCGCGGCGAAATCGAAAAGCTGGCGGGACTGACCATCACCGCCAATGGCCAGCGGCTGGCGTGGCGGCGCGACCCGCTCGACGTCTATGCCTTTCATATCGACGTGCCCGCCGGCGTGCGCGAGGTCATCGTCACGTTCGAATTCCTGTCGGCAACCCAGCCCAACCAGGGACGCGTCGTCGTCACCCCCGACATGCTCAACCTGCAATGGGAAGCCGTCAGCCTCTATCCCGCCGGCTATTTCACCCGCCAGATCCCGGTCGAGGCGACGGTGACCTATCCGGACGGGTGGACCGCCGCGTCCGGCCTGCCCGCGACACGCGAGGGCGCGGTCTATCGCTATGAGAAGACCGATTACGAAACGCTGGTCGATTCGCCGGTGTTCGCCGGGCGCTATTTCCGCGAGTGGAAATTGTCCGACCGCGTCGACCTGAACGTTGTTGCCGACACGCCCGAGGAGCTCGCGGCGACCGAAGACCAGATCGCCAAGCACCGCGCGCTGGTGACCCAGGCCGTCGCGTTGTTCGGCGCGCAGCATTATGACCGCTACGAATTCCTGCTGGCGATCACCAACAAGATGGGCTCGATCGGGCTCGAGCATCACCGCAGCTCCGAAAACGGCGTCGATCCCGGCTATTTCACCGAATGGGACAAGGGGCCGGGCGAGCGCAACCTGCTGCCGCACGAAATGGTGCACAGCTGGAACGGCAAGTATCGCCGCGGTGCCGACCTGTTCACCCCCGATTTCAAGACGCCGATGCAGGACAGCCTGCTCTGGGTCTATGAAGGGCAGACGCAGTTCTGGGGCTATGTGCTCGGCGCGCGATCGGGCCTGTTCACCAAGCAGCAGACGCTGGACGCCTATGCGGCAATCGCGGCCTCGCTCGACACGCGCAAGGGCCGCGAATGGCGCCCGCTGGTCGATACCACCAACGATCCGATCATCTCCGCACGCCGGCCCAAGGGCTGGGTGAGCTATCAGCGTTCGGAGGATTACTACAATGAGGGCCTGCTGATCTGGCTCGAGGTGGATTCGATCCTGCGCCGCGAGTCGCGCGGCAAAAAGTCGATGGACGATTTCGCGAGGGCGTTTTTCGGGGTCAATGACGGCGACTGGGGCGTGCTGACCTACACGTTCGACGACGTCGTCGCGACGCTGAATGCGATCCAGCCCTATGACTGGCGCACGCTGCTCGACACGCGCGTCAATCGGCCCAGCGATCGCGCGCCGCTCGCCGGACTGACCGACAACGGCTACAAGCTGGTCTATGGCGACGAGCCGAGCGCGTTCCTCAAGGATCGCGAAACCCGGGGCAAGGCGAACGACTTCACCTATTCGATCGGCGTCGTGCTCAACAAGGAAGGCGTGATTTCATCCGTCGATTGGGGCGGACCGGCGTATAAGCAGGGGCTGACCACGGGTGCGACGCTGGTCGCGGTCAATGGACAGACCTATACTCCCGAGCGTCTAAAGAAGGCCATCACCGCCGCCAAGGGAACGACGACGCCGATTCGGCTGATGGTCAAGGAAGGCGAAGCCTATCGTGACGTGGTCGTCGACTATCACGAAGGGCTGCGTTATCCGCGCCTCGAAAAAATCGCTTCGGGAGAGGCGGGCCTGGATCGGCTGTTGACAGCAAAATAAGGAAGAACAGCAATGCGTATCGACATGGTGCCGGTGGGGGACGATCCGCCCAACAGCCTGAACTGCATTATCGAAGTACCCGTCGGCGGCGAGCCGGTGAAATATGAATTCGACAAGAAATCGGGCGCGCTGTTCGTCGACCGCATCCTGCACACGCCGATGCGCTACCCGGCCAATTATGGCTTCATCCCGCACACCCTGTCGCCCGACGGCGACCCGCTGGACGCGCTCGTCGTCGCCCGCTCGCCCTTCATTCCCGGCTGTATCGTCCGCGTGCGCCCGATCGCGGTGCTGCTGCTGGAGGACGAGGCCGGCGGCGACGAGAAGCTGCTGACCGTGCCGGTCGACGCGACCTTCCCCTATTACACCAAGGTCGACGAGAAAGAGGATCTGCCCGAGATCGTGATGCAGCAGATCGAGCATTTCTTCACCCACTACAAGGACCTGGAGGCCAAGAAGTGGGTCCGGGTCGGCCATTGGGAAAATGCCGATTATGCGCGCCGCATCGTCCTCGAGGCGATTGCACGCGCGGAGCAGGCAAAGGCTGCCTGAGCGGGCGGCTGCAAGCAGGCAAGGAACGAAAGCGTCGCCCGGCGCAGGCCGGGGCCGCTGACAGAATCGAGCGCCCGGTATGGGTAGCGGCCCCGGCCTCCGCCGGGGCGACGCCCGAATCCTAGTTCCGGCCAGTGCCAAGCGCCGTCAGCGTATCCCCCTCCAGCCGCCAGACTTCCCAGCTCGGGTCGTGCGCCGCGCCAAGCCGCTCGTAGAAGCGCTTGGCACCCTGGTTGGTGACCAGCACCGCCCACGACATCCAGGCGCAGTCGCGCGCGACCGCCTCCGCGCCCAGCGCGCGCAGCAATGCCTCGCCCGCCCCGCTGCCGCGCGCGCTGGCGTCGACATACAGGTCCTCCAGATAGAGCACGGGCCGCGTCGTCCAGAAATTATAGGTCAGGAACCATAGCGCGATGCCGACCACGCGGCCGTCGAGCTCGGCGACATGGCCGTGTCCGCTCGGCGGATCGCCGAACAGCGCGGCTTCCAGCGCCCCCGCGCTTCCCGTCACCCATTCGGGGCGCTCGAGATGCTGGCCAAAGGCGTGCAGCAGGGCCTGGATCTCGGGCAGGTCGCGCGGCTCGGCGCGGCGAATGGTGACGGGCATCGGCATTTCTCCCAAATCTTTGGCCGGTCGGGGTGCGTTCAGGCGGGCGCGGCCGGCGTCGCGACCACCGCGCCCTTCGTGCGGCCAGTGCCCCACGCCACGCCGGCGATGATCATCGCTGTGCCCGCCAGCGTGAACCACGACACCTGCTCGCCGAACACCATCCAGCCGAGCAGCGCGGCCCAGATGAACGCGGTGTATTCGGTCGGCGCCAGGAAGCTCGCCTCCGCGCGCGCATAGCCCCACGACATCAGCGCCATCGAAATGATGGTGAACAGCGCGGCCGCCACGATTTCGTCGATCAGCGCGACCGGCGGTAAGCTCAGCCATATGGGGGCACCGATCAGCAGCAGCGTGCCGACCAGCAGGGTCTGGTAGAAGACGACCTCCGCCGGGCCGGCAACCAGCGCCTGCTGGCGCATCAGGATGATATTCCAGGCGTAGCACAGCGCCGAGGCGAGAACGGCGAGCGCACCGAGCAGCGCATCGTCCCCCATCCGCGCCTGCGACTGGCCGAACATGATGACCATGACGCCCAGAAACGCGACCAGCGTCGCCCATATCGCGCGCGGCGGCACGCGTTCCTTCAGGATCAGCCCGGCCAGGATCAGCGCGAGCAGGGGTGCGATGAACGAAAGCCCGATCGCCTGCGCCATCGGCAGCCGGCCGAGCCCCCAGAAGAACAGCAGCGCCATGACCACCGATACCGACGCCCGCGTCAGATGGACGCGCAGCACCGCCGCATCGGGGCGGCGCGGCCCGTTGAGCGCGAAATATGTGCCCGACATCGGCAGCGCCGCCAGCGTGCGCCACAGCAGCGCCGAATAGACCCCGATCGCGGGCACGAGTTCCTTCATCAGCGCGTCCATGCCCGAGAAGATCGCGATGCCGGTCATCACGACGAAGAAAGGCAACAGGGGGCGCGGATCGTTCACGCGCGCCGTCTAGCCGGTTTGGCGGGCGGCGAACATCGGGCATGCAAAGTTGCGCAACCGATCGAAAATCGGGGCTGGCCGCGCGGTCACCGCCTGATAGGCTGGGCGCGGAACCAAGTGGGGGACGACCGCATGCGCACACGCCTGATCGCCTGGGTCGCCGCCGCGCTGATCGCGTTGGGCGGGGCCGGTGACGCCGATGCCCAGAAGCTCGCGATGGTCGGCGGGACGCTGATCGACGGGACGCTGCGCGATCCGATCCGCGACAGCGTCATCCTGATCGACGGCGAGCGGATCGTGGCGGTCGGGACGGTCGACAGCCTGCCCGTTCCCGCCGATGCACGGGTCATCTCGACCGAGGGCATGACGGTGATGCCGGGGCTGTGGGACATGCATGTCCACCTGATGCTCAACGGCCATGCCGACTATGCGCATTGGGACCGCACCTACCTCAACCAGCTGCGCGACGTCATCATGCCGGCATCCGCCCGCCAGCTGCTGATGGCGGGGGTGACCGGCGCGCGCGATCTCGGCGCGCCGCTGGAGGACAGCATCGCCGTGCGCGACGCGATCCGGGCGGGCCGCATTCCGGGGCCGACCCTGTTCGTCTCTGGCCCGTTCATCCAGAAAACGCCCTATCCGGGCACCGAGGCATTTCGCTGGGGCGTGACCTCGCCCGAGGATGCACGGGCAAAGGTGCGCCGCATCGCCGCCGCCGGGGTCGATGTCGTCAAGCTGATTGACCAGGACGAAATGAGCGAGGCCGAAGTCGCGGCGATCATCGACGAGGCGCACAAGCACAAGCTGCCGGTGATCGCGCATTCGCATCGCCCGGACGAAGTTCGGCGCGGGCTCAAGATGGGCGTCGACGGCTTTGAACATACCGGGCTGTCCGCCGCGCCCGAATACCCGGCCGACATCATCGCGGCGCTGCGCGAACGCACCGCCGACATGGCGTCGGGGCCGCTCTTCTGGACCCCCACGATCGAGGGGCTGTTCAATTTCCCCGATACGGTGAAGAATCACGAGCATATCGATGCGACCGACTGGCACGAGGGGCTGCCGCCCGAGATCGTCGCCGACATCCGTCAGTCGCTGAGCCATCCCGAGCGAATCAGCTATTTCCAACAGACCCCGCAGCGCTGGCCGACGCTCAAGCGCAAGTTCCAGCAGCTGCGCGACTCGGGCGTGCTGATGCTGATCGGTACCGATTCGGGCATCCCGATGAAATTCCATTCAGGGAGCACGTGGCACGAGCTGGACGTGTGGGTGAACCAGCTGGGCGTGCCACCCGTCGACGCGATCCGTGCCGCCACCTACTGGCCCGCCGTCGCGATGAAGGCCGATCGCGACTATGGCACCGTCACCGAGGGCAAATATGCCGACATCATCGCGGTCAAGGGCGACGCGCTGAAGCACATTGCGCTGCTCCAGCGCGTCGACATCGTCGTCAAGCATGGGCGACAGGTGAAATAGCGGCGCCGCCGCCTTCGGCCCCCTAATGTCAGGCGCGTCGCGCCAGCGTCAGGATCGACAGGCCCGGCGGCATCGGCACGCGCCCGACCAGATGGCGTTCGAGGCGGAAGATCGCGTCGAACGCGGCATTGAGCGGCGCGGCGGGCGGCGAATCGTCGCTGTCGTCCTTGCCGGTCAGCTTGCCCGCGACCCGTGCCGCGACAGCCGCGGGAAACAGCAGCGAGTTGATGTAGCGCAGGCCATTATGGGTCAGCCCGGCATCGGCGATCGCGCGCGCCAGCGTCGCCTTGGTGTAACGTCGCTTGTGATGATTGACGACGTCGTGCGCGCTCCACATCCACGGATGCGCCGGCACCGCGATCAGGATGTGACCGCCCGGCTTCAGGCAATCCGCCATCGCACCGAGCGCGGCAACATCGGCATCGACATGCTCGATCACGTCGAGCACCGCGATCAGGTCGTAATGCCCGCGCGCGATGCCGGGCAGTTCGGGCAGCGGCGCGTCGAGCACGGGCTTGCCCAGCCGCGCGCTGGCAATGGCGCGCGCCGCTGCGTCGATCTCGATCGCGTCGACCTCGCCGAAGCGCGCCAGCATCGGCAGATTGTGCCCGGTGCCGCACCCGATCTCGAGGATCCGCGCGCCCGCGCCCAGCCCGGCCTCGCGCGCGATATAGTCGTTCAGCACCTCGCGCCGCGCGCGATACCACCAGTGCGTCGTGTCGTGCGCCGCCATGCGGTCATAGACGATCCGGTCCATCGCTCAGTCGCTCCGCCCGCGCGCGCTCACCGGAACACCCAGTGCCGGTTGAGCAGGAAGGTGACGACCGGGACGAGCAGCACGCCGGGGATCAGCGGCACCCAGGCGGGCTGGCCCAGCCAGTCGGTCACGACCCAGGTGATGACCGCATGCATCGCCAGGCCCAGCGCCTGGACGAACACGAACCGCGCCTGCTGGCCCGGCCCGCGACGGTCGATACCCTGGCCGCGAAAGCTCCAGCGGCTGTGCAGGAAAAAGCCCGCGCTGACCGCGGCGGCAAAGGCGAAGGGCACCGCCAGCACCGCGCGGTCGCCGGTAAAGACGTAAAGCGCGAGCGGCAGATAGAGCGCGCTGTAGATCAGGGTGGAGATGCCGCCCGCGATCAGGAAGCGGATCAGCTGACCCACCACCGGCCGTTGGTTCACCACTCGGGACACGCGCTCGACTGCACCCAGCATCTTGGCCTTGCTCAAAACGTGGCGCTCGCCCTAATCGTCGCGCGCACACGAGGGAAGCGAAATTGAACGACACAGCCACGCCGGGGTTCAGCCTGGAACGCGAACTCGACCGGCACTGGCGGCGCTGGGTCGCGGTCGCGTGGCTCGTTATCGCCGCCTACTGGCTCTATCAGCGCTGGGGCGGCATCACCTGGCTCGCGCTCAGCGACACCGACGACAATATGCGGCTGATGCAGGTCCGCGCGCTACTGGCGGGGCAGGACTGGTACGATCTGCGCCAGTATCGGATGAACCCGCCCGAGGGGTTCGACATCCACTGGTCGCGGCTGGTGGACCTGCCGATCGCCGGGCTGATCCTGCTGCTCAAGCCGCTGATCGGCGTCGCCTGGGCCGAACGGATCGCGGTCGGCGTCGCGCCGCTGCTGCCGTTCGGGGCTGCGCTCGCCGCGATCGCGGTTACCGCGCGGCGGCTGATCGCGCCGGTCGCCTGGCCGCTCGCGATCATCTTCCTGTTCGGCTGCACCGCGACGCTGCTGATGTTCATGCCGCTGCGGATCGATCATCATGGCTGGCAGCTCGCCTGCCTTGCCTGGACGGTCGCGGGGCTGGCCGATCGCGACGGCGCGCGCGGCGGCATGACCGTCGGCGTGTCGAGCGCGGTGTCGCTGACCATCGG
Organism: Sphingomonas sp. SFZ2018-12; assembly: GCF_022496715.1. Lineage (NCBI taxonomy): Bacteria > Pseudomonadati > Pseudomonadota > Alphaproteobacteria > Sphingomonadales > Sphingomonadaceae > Sphingomonas > Sphingomonas sp. SFZ2018-12. The sequence continues at coordinate 487,348 of NZ_WTFM01000001.1, read as the reverse complement.
GCTGGAACTGCTGCCCTATTGCGCGATGGCGGGTGCGATCGTCACGCTGCGCTGGGTCTGGGCACGCGACGAGGCGGCGCGGCTGTCGCGCTATGCGCTGGCGCTCGGGACGGGCAGCGCGACCGGCTTCCTGCTGTTCGCCTCGCACGCCAACCGGGCGCTCGTCTGCGATGCGCTGACCCCGGTCTGGCTGTCGGTCATGGTCGCAGCCGGCGTGCTGCTCGCGCTGCTGGCGCGCACCAGCCCCACGACGCGGACAACCCGGCTGGCGCTGGCGGCGGGTGCAGGCGCGATCATCGTCGCCGGCTTTGCGACGTTGTTTCCGCAATGCCTCGGCCGCCCCGAAAACGTCTCGCCAGAGCTTTACCGGCTGTGGCTCGGCAATGTCCGCGAAGCCAAGCCGATATTCGCCCATCCGCTGCGCGTGACCATCCCGCTTGCGGCGGTGCCGGTCATCGGCCTGATCGGCGCGGTCGTTTCGGCGTGGCGCACGACCGATCCGACCCGACGGACCGGCTGGGTCGCGATCGCGCTGTTCACGGCCTTCGCCGTCGCGATGCTCGCCTGGCAGGTGCGCGCCGGACCGGCCGCACAGCTGCTGGGGCTGATCGGCGCGACCAGCCTGGCGTGGCGCGTCCTGCCCCGCCTGATCGAGCACCCGTCGATCATCGTCCGCGTCGGTGGTTCGGTGGCGGCATTCATGCTGCTGTCGGGCCTGTTCACCGGCCTCGTCATCCGCGAGCTGCGGATCGACCCGCCGAGCCGGCGGGCGCAGGTGGTCTCCGCCGCCAATCGCCGCTGTGCCGGGCTGGCGTCGCTGCGCCTACTCGACCGCCAGCCGGCGGGGTTGATGTTCACCCATGTCGATCTGGGGCCGCGCCTGATCACCACCACCCACCATGATGCGGTGGCGGGCCCCTATCACCGCAATGGCGACGCGATCCTCGATGTCCATCACGCGTTCAGCGGATCGGCGGCGCAAGCGCAGCAGATCATCGCGCGCCACCATGCTTCCTATCTGCTGACATGCCCGAATATGGCCGAAACGACCGTCTACCGCGTGCGCGCGCCCGACGGCTTCTACAGTCAGCTCGTCGCCGGTCGGGTGCCCGCCTGGTTGCGTCCTGTGAAGCTGCCCGCCGGCGCGCCCTATCGGCTGTGGCGGATCGATCATTCGGGGATGGCGGAAGCGGATGTGCCACGGCGATCCGAACTCAATGGCGGAACGAACCTGTAACCGGCCGGGGATTTGGAGGGCTCGCCTCCCGGGCCGGCGAGCGATCGCCGTGACAGCAGCGGGTTAGGTGCGACGGGCCCGGATCACCGATACGGCAATAGGACCATGACCGGCGCAAGATCGGTCACAGGCCCGCTTCCACCGCCACCCGCACCATGTCCGCCGAAGTGGGCGTGCCGAGCCGTTCCATCAGGATAGCGCGGTGCATCTTCACCGTTTTTTCCGACACGCCGAGGACCCCGGCGATCTGCTTGTTGAGCAGTCCGTCTGCAGCAAGTTTGAGCACCTGGCGCTGGCGTTCGGACAGGCCCTTGACCAATTCGGCCGCGCGGATGCGTCGCGTGCTCGACGGCCCGGGCGAATCGTCGGGGATCTCGACCTGCGAACCGAGGAAATAGAGCAGCGAGTCGCGGTCGTCATAGATCGGCGCGACGAGCACGGCGTTGCGGAACGGCGTGCCGTCCTTCTTGTAGTTGAGGATCTCGACCAGCACCGGGCGATGCTCCTCCACGCCGCGGCGGATCGTCTCCGAAAGCCATGGCTCGGTGCCCGGTCCCGACAGAAACCGGCAGTTGCGGCCGATGACATAGCTGGCATCGTAGCCGGTCAGCTCGCAAAACGCCCGGTTGCACGCAATGATCGGATTGTCGGGCAAGCGGGGATTGCTGATGACCGACGCAATCGGGCTGGCGGCGATCAGCTTGTCGAGCCCATTGCCCAGCGGCGCCAGAACCGAAACCTTGTCGTCAGAACTCATGCGCCACCCTAACCCGGAAACCCCGGCCAATCCAGCAGTCAACGTCGGCAGCGCACGATTTGCCTCATAGTTGAGCAACTTTGTCCCGAACGCGCACCGTTTCACTGCCCCAGCGCCAGCGCAGCGCGACACCGACCAGCAAGATCAGCACCGGCACCTCGACCAGCGGGCCGATCACCGTCGCGAAGGCAACGGGAGAGGCGAGGCCGAAGCTGGCAATGGCCACCGCGATCGCCAGCTCGAAATTGTTTCCCGCGGCGGTAAAGGCGATGGCGGTCGTGCGCGGATAGTCGCCCGCGATCAGCCGGCCCAGACAGAAGCTGACCGAGAACATGATGATGAAATAGATCGCCAGCGGCAGCGCGATGCGTAGCGCATCGATCGGCAGCCGGACGACATCACCGCCCTTCAGGCTGAACATCGCGACGATCGTCAGCAAGAGCGCGATGAGCGTGATCGGCCCGATCCGCGGCAGGAACGCGCGCTCGTACCATTCGCCGCCCCGGGCGCGGATCAGCCAGCGCCGCGTCAGGAATCCGGCCAGAAACGGGATGCCGAGATACAAAAGGACCGCTTGGGCAATCGTCGCGAACGACACGTCGATCACACTGCCCTCCAGACCGAACAGCGGCGGCAGGACGGTCAGGAACAGCCACGCATAAGCGCTGAAAAACAGGATCTGGAAGATCGAGTTGAACGCGACCAGTCCGGCGACATATTGCGCATCGCCGCGCGCCAGCTGGTTCCACACCAGCACCATGGCAATGCACCGCGCCAGCCCGATCAGGATCACGCCGGTCATATAGGCCGGCTGGTCGGCGAGGAAGATCACCGCGAGCGCAAACATCAGCACCGGGCCGATGATCCAGTTCTGGACGAGCGACAGGGCCAGCACCCGGCGGTCGGCGAACACCTCGCCCAGCGCCTCGTACTTCACGCGCGCCAGCGGCGGATACATCATCGCGATCAGCCCGATTGCGATCGGCACATTGGTCGCGCCGACCGTTGCCGCGTCGAGTGCGGTCGCAATGCCGGGAAACACGCTGCCGACGGCCACGCCAAGCGCCATGGCGGCAAAGACCCACAGCGTCAGGTAGCGGTCGATAAACGATAGGCGGGGCTGCGCGTCCATGCTCAGGCCCCGCGCGGCGCGACCCGGACCACTTCGCCATCTTCCTTGACGAAGCTGGCGGGCGGGTCGGGCAGCAGGTCGAGCACCGCTTCCGACGGGCGGCACAATCGGACGCCGAGCGGCGAAACGACGATCGGCCGGTTGATCAGCACCGGATGCGCGATCATCGCGTCGACCAACGCGTCATCGCTCAGCGTCACGTCGTCGAGCCCCAGCTCGGCATAGGGTGTCCCCTTTTCCCGCAACAACTCGCGCGGCGTCAGGCCGGCGCGCGCGATCAGCTCGACCAGCAACGCGCGGGCAGGCGGCGTTTTCAGATACTCGACCACATGCGGCTCGATGCCCGATGCGCGGATCATCGCCAGCGTGTTACGCGACGTGCCGCAGGCGGGGTTGTGATAAATGACGATGTCGGTCGCCATGACGGCGTCTCCCTCGGTTGGGCTCGGTTCAGCAGCAGGGCATGAGTTCGGCGACGATCGGCCGGCAAAGCTCGGCATCGCCGCCACAGCAATCTTTGAGCAAGAAAAGCGATAGCGCCCGCACCCGGTCGAGCCGCGCATGGTAGCGGATCGACCGCCCCACCCGCCGCGGTTCGACAAGGCCCGCGCGGGCGAGGATACCAAGATGTGTCGACATGGTATTTTGCTGTATATTCAGTCGGTTGGAAACTTCCCCGGCCGGGAGTCCATCGGGCGCATGACGCACGAGCAAGCGAAACGCCGCCAGTCTGGTCGGCTGCGCAAGCGCGTCGAACACGAGAATCGCGTCATCTGAATCCATATATCGAGATTAGCCGATATATGTTGCGACGCAATGGCCTTTTCGCCCCGCCAAGCTGTTGCTATGGCCCGCGCGGAACTCACATCCGTGAGCCAGCTCACGGCGCGCCCGTGCGGGGGAAACTCCCGCCCTCCCCGTCCGCGCCACGGCATTGAACTTGGGAAAGGAACCCCGCGCCATGACCGCCATCGGCCAGGATACGCTCGGCACCCGCGACACGCTGAATGTCGGCGGCACCACCTATCATTATTTCTCCCTGGCCAAGGCAGCGGCAAAGCTCGGCGACATTTCCCGCCTGCCCTTCTCGATGAAGGTGCTGCTCGAAAACATGCTGCGTTTCGAGGACGGCGTGACCGTCACGACCGAAGATGCGCAGGCCATCGTCGACTGGCAGCAGAACCCCAACGCGCCCGACCGCGAAATCCAGTACCGCCCCGCGCGCGTGCTGATGCAGGATTTCACCGGCGTGCCCTGCGTCGTCGACCTGGCGGCGATGCGCGACGCGATCACCCGGCTGGGCGGTGACGCGGCGAAGATCAATCCGCTGGTCCCCGTCCACCTCGTCATCGACCACTCGGTCATGGTCGATGAATTCGGCACGCCCAAGGCGTTCGAGGACAATGTCGAGCTGGAATATCAGCGCAACCTGGAGCGTTACGAGTTCCTGAAATGGGGCAGCAAGGCGCTCGACAATTTCAAGGTGGTGCCGCCCGGCACCGGCATCTGCCACCAGGTCAATCTGGAGTATATCGCCGACGCGATCTGGTCGTCGGCGACGGGCGACGGCGCGATGATCGCCTATCCCGACACCTGTGTCGGCACCGACAGCCATACGACGATGGTCAACGGCCTGGGCGTGCTCGGCTGGGGCGTCGGCGGGATCGAGGCGGAGGCCGCGATGCTGGGTCAGCCGGTGTCGATGCTGATCCCCGAAGTCGTCGGCTTCAAGCTGACCGGTAAGCTGCGCGAGGGCATCACCGCCACCGATCTGGTGCTGACCGTCACCCAGATGCTGCGCGCCAAGGGCGTGGTCGGCCGTTTCGTGGAGTTTTTCGGCCCCGGGCTGGACACCATGGCGCTGGCCGATCGCGCGACCATCGCCAACATGGCACCCGAATATGGCGCGACCTGCGGCTTCTTCCCCATCGACGGCAAGACGCTCGATTACATGCGCCTGACCGGCCGCGACGCGCAGACGGTCGCGATGGTCGAGGCCTATGCAAAGGCGCAGGGCATGTGGCGCGACGCCGGCGCGCCCGACCCCATCTTCACCGACACGCTCGAACTCGACATGGGCAGCGTGCAGGCGAGCCTGGCCGGGCCGAAGCGCCCGCAGGACCGGGTCAGCCTGGAAAATGTCGATGACGTGTTCAACGGCGACCTGAGCAAGGTTTACAAGAAGGCTGCCCCCGCGCGCGTCGCGGTCGAGGGCAGGGATCACGACATCGGCGACGGTGACGTGGTGATCGCCGCGATCACCAGCTGCACCAACACCTCCAACCCCGATGTGCTGGTCGCCGCCGGACTGGTCGCGCGGAAGGCGCGTGCGCTCGGCCTCAGCCCCAAGCCGTGGGTCAAGACCTCGCTCGCCCCCGGCAGCCAGGTGGTGACCGACTATCTGGTCAAGTCGGGGTTGCAGGCCGATCTCGACGCCGTCGGCTTCAACCTGGTCGGCTATGGCTGCACCACCTGCATCGGCAATTCCGGGCCGCTCGCGCCGGCAATCTCGTCGGCGATCAACGGCAACGACATCGTCGCGGCCTCAGTCCTGTCGGGCAATCGCAATTTCGAAGGCCGCGTATCGCCCGACGTGCGCGCCAACTTCCTCGCCAGCCCGCCGCTGGTCGTCGCCTATGCGCTCAAGGGCACGGTGACCGAAGACATGGTGGAAACGCCGATCGGCGAAGGCACCGACGGCCCGGTCTACCTCAAGGACATCTGGCCGACCAACGAGGAAGTCCGCGCGACCGTCAACGCCAATATCGACGACGCGATGTTCCGCGCGCGCTATTCCAACGTCTATGCCGGCGACCAGCATTGGAGCGCGATCCAGGTCGAGGGGTCGGACACCTACACCTGGCGTGCCGGATCGACCTATATCGCCAACCCGCCCTATTTCGAGGGGATGACGATGACCCCGGCGCCCACCGCCGACATTGTCGACGCCAAGCCGCTGGCGATCCTGGGCGATTCGATCACCACCGATCACATCAGCCCGGCCGGCAGCATCAAGGCGGACAGCCCCGCCGGCCTGTTCCTCCAGTCGCATCAGGTGACCAAGGCCGATTTCAACAGCTATGGCGCGCGCCGCGGCAACCATGAAGTGATGATGCGCGGCACCTTCGCCAATATCCGCATCAAGAACGAGATGGTGCCCGGCGTCGAGGGCGGCATGACCCGCTACAACGGCGAAGTCATGGCGATCTATGACGCGGCCATGCGCCACAAGGCCGACGGCACGCCTTTGGTCGTCATCGCCGGCAAGGAATATGGCACCGGATCGTCGCGCGACTGGGCGGCGAAGGGCACCAACCTCTTGGGCGTGCGCGCGGTAATCGCCGAGAGCTTCGAGCGCATCCACCGCTCCAACCTGGTCGGCATGGGCGTGCTGCCGCTGCAGTTCGCCGAGGGCACCAGCCGCCAGACGCTGGGGCTGACCGGGGACGAAACCTTCACCATCACCAATGTCGCCGGGCTGAAACCGCGTCAGGATGTCGAGGTCGCCTTTACCCGCGCCGACGGCTCGACCGGCAGCTTCACCGCGCGCTGTCGCATCGATACCGCCAATGAGCTGGACTATTTCCTCAACGGCGGCATCCTGCACTACGTGCTTCGCAAGCTGGCGGCGTGACGCCGATCGAGATCGGGATCGAGGTCGCCGGCTGGGCGGGCGCGGTCCTGATCCTGATCGCCTATGGCCTGTTGTCGGCGGGGCGGCTCGACGGCCGCTCCCCCGTCTATCAGTGGATGAACGTGGTCGGTGCGAGCGGCTTTCTGGTCAATGGCTGGTGGCATGGCGCGCTGCCGTCCGCCACGCTCAACCTGATCTGGATGGGCATCGGCCTGGCCGCGCTGTGGCGGTTGCGCAACGCGCGGGCGTGATGCAACTTTTTCGGGTTTCCGACGAACCTTGATCGCGGGGTGCGCGGTTCGCGCTGACATGAGACCTGTCGAAAGGATGACGATGCGAGGCCGAATTGCTTTGACGACGCTGACCTTTGCGACCCTGGCAATGGCCGCGTCCGCAATCGCCGCCCCCGCGCCAGTCACCGGACGCTGGCTGACCGAGGGGCGCAAGGCGATTGTCGAGGTGTCGACCTGTGGCGACAGCATCTGCGGCCGTGTCGTCAAGGTGCTCGACCCGCGCGCGCCCAAGAACGCGACCGACATCCACAATCCCGATGAATCGCTGCGCAAGCGACCGATCGAGGGGCTGCGCATCCTGTCGAGCTTCGAGGCCGGCAAGTCGCACTGGAACGGGCGCATCTACGATCCCGAAAGCGGCCGCACCTATCGTTCCGAGCTGAAGCGCGAGGGCAATGTGCTCAAGGTCAAGGGTTGCTGGGGTCCGTTCTGCAAGACCCAGCGCTGGACCCCGGCAAGCTGACCCCCCGCCGCGCCACTCGTCGCTTTTGGGGTGTCAGCCGACACCGCTTCGATTATCCCCGCAACTTCGTTCGACCGGGGACCATAGACCGCCATGCGCAAACCGATGACCGTCGCGGCCTTGACCGAGCTGGGCCGTGTCCAGCTGTCGCCCAATTTCTTCATGCGCGACTTTCTTTATTCCGAGATCGCGGCGATCCACGGCCTGTCGAACATTCCCGACAACCCGGATCTGGCGATCGCCGCGGGCACGCGGCTGTGCGAGGAACTGCTGGAACCGCTTCAGGCGGCGTTTGGCCGGCTGACGATCCGCTCGGCCTATCGCTCGGCGGAGGTCAACGCGCTGGGCAATGCCAAGGGGCATAATTGCGCGCCCAACGACCGCAACTACGCTCGCCACATCTGGGACGTGCGCGATGCCAAGGGGCAAATGGGCGCGACCGCGTGTCTGGTCGTCCCGTCCTTTGCCAATCGCTTCACCGAACCCGGCGACTGGAAGCGGCTCGCCTGGTGGCTCCACGACCACCTGCCCTATGCGACGATGGAGTTCTTCCCCGTCCGCTTCGCCTTCAACCTGTCTTGGCACGAGGCGCCGACGCGGATGATCTTCAGCCACATCCCCGACAGCCGCGGCTACCTGACCAAACCGGGGATGGCCAATCACGAAGGCAGCCACCGCGACGAATGGGATGGGGTCCTGCCGGGCTGAGCGCGCCTAGCGCCGCAGCGCGCGTCCCGCCACCGCGTCGAGCCGGGCGAGCAGTTCGGGATCGCGCACGCCCTCCGCGGTGATCAGCGCCGCGTCCAGGCAAGTGTCGATCGGCGACGGCGGGCGTTGTTCGGGCAGGGCGCGCAACAGGTTGACGACCATCGCGCGCGCCTTCTGCGCATTGCTGGTCAGCTGGCGGATGACGGCCGCGACATCGACCGCCGCCTCGCCTTCGCGCCAGCAATCATAGTCGGTGACCATGCCGACCAGCGCGTAGGGCAGCTCGGCCTCGCGCGCCAGCTTGGCCTCGGGCATCGCGGTCATGCCGATGACGTGGCAGCCCCATTGGCGATACAGGTGGCTTTCCGCACGCGAGGAGAATTGCGGCCCCTCCATCGCCAGATAGGTGCCGCCGCGCATCGTCACCGCTCCGGCTGCCTCGGCGGCGTCGGCGGCGAAGGCGGACAGCCGCGGACAGACGGGGTCGGCCATCGAGACATGCGCGACCATGCCGGTGCCGAAAAAGCTTGCCGGGCGGTCGCGGGTACGGTCGATGAACTGGTCGACGAGCGTGAAGCTTCCCGGCGCGCGCTCCTCCGCCAGCGACCCGACCGAGGATACGGCGAGCACGTCGGTGACGCCCAGCCGCTTGAGCGCGTCGATGTTCGCGCGGAAATTGAGCTCACCCGGCGCGATGCGGTGCCCCCGGCCGTGACGCGGCAGGAACACGACGCGCACATGCCCCAGCCGGCCGGTATAGAGCTGGTCCGACGGCCGGCCCCAGGGCGTCGTCACCTCGACCCACTTGCCGTCCTCGATCCCCTCGACATCGTACAGCCCCGACCCGCCGATGATCCCGATCGTCCACCCGCTCATCCCGCGTGCTCCACCCTGCCTCGACCGCTCCGCCCCTGCCCGATCGCCGCAGCATTGTCAGCGGGAAAAGCTGTGTTTCAGATCAGCCTTCACGCCGCATCGGCACGCAGGCTGACCGTCATCAAGCGCGCCCGGATTTCGGCCGGCGTGTCACCTGGCATGACCTCGATGAACCCGATTCCGGCTTTGCGCAGCGCCTCGCGCTTGATCGCGTCGCGCGTGGCGGCGGGGCCGAGATGATGACCGCTGCCCTGAAACTCGACTGCGTGCAGCGGGTTGCCCTGGGCACACACCAGCAGCAAATCGACGCGCTTGGAGTTGATCGCACGATACGCGGCTTCGCTTGGACTGGCGAGGATCTCGCCGAGACTCACCTGCGCCATCACCCGCCATCCGAGGCCCATTTCCTCGATTGCGTTGCACAGCACCGAATAGAGCCGCGCCTCCCCACGATTGAGAATCTTTCGGGGCGAAAAGGTGGCGACCTCGACTTCACGCAGCTGCTGCGCAGGATCGAATGGCACCTGCGCGGCATTCGGGTCATTTTGGCGTTGCTCGGTCCGCGCCACGAGAACGTCCAGCGAAATCCCGTCGTTCTGGCGGGGGCGACCGCGCCAGCCCCCTCTTCCGAGGGGAGGCGCATCAGGCTGCCACTGAGGACGCCGCGAGTGCCCTCCGTCCCATCGGCGCTTGGGATGGCTTTGCCGCTCCGCCAATGCGCCAAGCATCACGGCCAGCCCGAGCGCAAGAACCCACGGCCATTCCGTGGCGATGAAGTGGATGAAATCCGAGGACATCCAAAGCTCCGAACAGCTTGGATCGAAGCTCGCACGACAGGCTTAGCGGATCGTTACGCGCGACGGGCTTTTCGATCCGATTTGGACCTTTTACGCCGGCACCTGTTCCCACCCGCCGCCGAGCGCGAGGAACAGCGTCACGGTCAGGTCTGCAAGCTGCGCCTGCGCATCCGCCAGCTGCGCTTCCGTCGTCGCCAGCTCGCGTTCGGCGTCGAGCACGACCTGGAAATTCTCGCGCCCCGCACGATAGCGCAGCCGCGCGATCCGGGCCGCTTCCTCGCTTTCACTGCGCGCGCGCGCCAGCGTGTCGCGCGTTTCCAGCGCCGCCGAATATTGCGCCAGCGTGCTCTCGACTTCGCGCAGCGCGCCCAGCCATGCCCCGTCGAAACCGGCCAGCGCCGCATCCGCCGATGCCTCGGCCTGGCGGATCTGTGCCCGCGCCGCGGTGATGTTGGGGAAGGTCCAGCTGATCAGCGGCCCGAAATTGAACCGGAAGCCGCGATTGTTGAACACGTCGCCCGCCGTCGCTGCCTGGCCGCCGATCGACCCGCCAATCGAGATGTTCGGGTAGAGCGCCGCGGTCGCCACCCCGATCCGCGCGGTCGCTGCCGCCAGCCGCCGCTCGGCCTCGCGAATATCGGGTCGCCGCGCGATCAGCGTCGCGCCATCGCCGATCGGCACCGGCGTGTCGAGCACCGGCGCGCCGACACAGGTCGCCAGCTCCTGGGGAAACTCGGCGGGCGGCTTTCCGGTCAGCACCGCCAGCGCATACAGCGCGCTGCGCCGCGATGCCTCAAGGTTGGGAATGCCGGCACGCGTCTGTTCCAGCTGCGAGCGCGCACGGCTGACCTCCAGCGCGGTGCCGCGGCCGCCCTGATATTGCCGCTCGGTCAACCCGAACGTCTCCTGCTGCACGCGCAGGCTTTCGCGCGCGACCGCGATCTGGCGACCGAGCGCACAGACTTGGGCATAAGCACGGGTGGTGTCGGCGACGACGCTGATCCGCGTGCGATCGTAAACCGCCTGCACCGCCTGATAGTCCGCGCGGCTCGCCTGGATCGTGCGGGTGATCCGTCCGAACAGGTCGACCTGATAATTCACGTCCAACCCGCCATTGTAGAGCGGCGTTTCAAACGCGCCCGCGCCGCCGAAGCCGACCAGCGGGGTCCGGCTGTAGCTCTGCTGGCCGGTCAGCGTGGTGGTGGGCAGCAGCCCTGCCCGACTCTCGCTCAATGCCGCGCGGGCTTCGCGCAGATTTGCTGCGGCGGCGCGCAGGTCGGTGTTGTTCGCCAGCGCCTGATCGACCAACCCGTCGAGCAGCGGCGCCCGGAACAGCCGCCACCACGCCGCCGGTGGTTCCTCCGGCGTGACCCCCGCCACCTTGCTCTCGACGAACGCGCCCTGCGCCGGCGCGTCGGGCAACGGCGTTTCGAAATCCGGCCCGACCACACAGCCGGCCAACAGCGTGGTGGCCAGCAAAACGGTTGCGGCCCGTGCCGCGCGCGCGATCATTGGCCCGCCTCCGGCATGGGATCGCCAGTCGGTCCGGCCTCCTCGCGCGGCATCGGCGCGGGCTTCGGCTTGCGCTTGAACCGCCCCGCCAGCCCGCGCATCAGCACGTAGAAGAGCGGCGTGAACACCAGTCCGAACACCGTCACGCCGATCATGCCAAACACGACCGCCGTGCCCAGCGCCTGGCGCATCTCCGCGCCCGGCCCGGTCGCGATCGCCAGCGGGATCACGCCGAAGATGAAGGCGAAGCTGGTCATCAGGATCGGGCGCAGGCGCGACCGGGCGGCATGCACGGCCGCGTCGAAGCGGTTCATGCCCTCTTCCTCGCCCTGCTTGGCAAACTCGACGATCAGGATCGCGTTCTTCGCGGCCAGCGCGATCAGCACGACCAGCCCGACCTGCGTGAGGATATTGTTGTCCATGCCGCGCAGGTTGACGCCGATCAACGCCGCCAGGATGCACATCGGCACGATCAGGATGACCGCGAAGGGCAGCGACAGCGCTTCATATTGCGCGGCGAGCACGAGGAACACGAACACGACCGCCAGCACGAAGATCAGCCCCGAACTGCTGCCCGCCGCGCGCTCCTGATAGGCGATGCCGGTCCATTCATAGCTGTAGCCGGGTGCCAGCACCTGTCCCGCCAGATTCTCCATCGTCGTCAGCGCGGTTCCCGTCGCGACGCCAGGCGCGGCCTGCCCCTGCAGTTCGACCGCCGGGAACAGATTATAGCGCACCACGCGCGCCGGCCCGCTTTCGGTGCGCAGCGTCGCAACCGACGACAGCGGCAGCATCTCGCCATTCGCCGATCGCACCTGAATGCGGCGCAGGTCGGCGGTGTCGTCGCGCGCGGTCGGCTCGGCCTGAGCGGTCACGCGGAAGGTGCGGCCGAACAGGTTGAAGTCGTTGACATAGTTGGAACCGATATAGGTCGACAGCGCGTCGAACACGGCTTCGGGCTGCACACCCAAGAGCTGCGCGCGGTCGCGGTCGACATCGGCAAAGATGCGCGGGCTGTTGGTGTTGAACAGCGTGAAGACCTGCGTCACCGTGTTCTGCTGGGCGGCGGCGCCCATCATCGCATAGGTTTGGCCCTCCAGCGCCTTGTAGCCGTTATTGCCACGGTCCTGCAGCATCATCACAAAGCCGGAGCCATTGCCCAGGCCCTGCACCGCCGGCGGCGCGATGACGAAGATGTTGGCGCCGTCGATGCCGCCGAACAGCGCGCCGGTCAGCGCGCCGGCCAGGCTCGCGGCGTCCTGCCCCTCGCCGCCACGGTCTTCCCAGTCCTTCAATTTCAGGAACACCGTGGCCGCATTCGACGCCTGGCTGAAGCTCGATCCGTCCAGCCCCGCAAAGGTCGCGGTGGTCTGGATCGCCGGGTTCTTGAAGGCGATCGCCTCGACCTGGCGCGCGACCGCCTCGGTGCGGTCGAGCGAAGCGCCCGCCGGCAGCTGGATCACGCCGATCAGGAAGCCCTGATCCTGTTCGGGGATGAAGCCCCCCGGCGTCGCCACCAGCCGCCAGCCGGTGAGCGCAAGCAAGCCCGCATAGATGATCAGCATGATCGTCGCCATGCGGATCGCCCGCGCGGTGAAGCGCCCGTAACGATCGGACAGCCAGTCGAACCCCTGGTTGAAGCGATGACCGGCGAGCTTGACCGGGCGCAGCCAGCGCGGCCCGCTGTCCAGATGATCCTCGCGGTGGGGCTTGAGCAGCAGTGCCGCCATCGCCGGCGACAAGGTGAGCGAGACGAGCAGCGAGATTGCCGACGCCGCCGCGATCGCGACCGCGAACTGCTGATAGAAGATGCCCGGAATGCCGGGGACCAGCGCGGTCGGGATGAACACCGACACCAGCACCAGGCCGATCGCGATCAGCGCGCCCGACACCTCGCGCATCGTGCGGTGCGCGGCGTCGCGCGGGTTCATGCCGTCGCGGATATGCTTCTCGACCGCTTCGACCACGACGATCGCGTCATCGACGACGATGCCGACCGCCAGCACGAGGCCGAACAGCGACAGCGAGTTGACCGAGAAGCCGAGAGCCAGCAGCACCAGGAAGGTGCCGACCAGCGCGACCGGGATGGCGATGATCGGAATCAGCGCCGCGCGCCAGGTCTGGAGGAAGACGATGACGACGATGACCACCAGGATCACCGCTTCGTACAGTGTCTTTTGCACTTCCTCGACCGATGCCGCGACGAATTCGGTCGGGTTGTAGGGGATGGAATAGGACAGCCCCGGCGGAAACGCCTTTGACAGCGTGGCCATTTCGTCGAGCACCAGCTGCGACGCGCTCAGCGCGTTGGCACCTGGCTGCGGGATGATTGCCAGCGCGATCCCGCGCTTGCCGCCGAACGCGGCGCGAACGCCGTAATCCTGGCTGCCCAGTTCGATGCGCGCCACGTCGCGCAGGCGGGTGATCGCGCCGCCGTCGGGGTTGGCCTTGACCACGATGTTGGCGAATTCGGACGGATCGGCCAGCCGGCCCTTGACGTCGATCGCGGTCTCGAATGCGGGATTGCCCTTGCCGAACGGCGGCTGGCCGAGCGCACCGCCGGCGACCTGAAGATTCTGGCCGCGCAGCGACGCGATGATCTCGCCCGCGGTCAGGTCGCGCGCGGCGGCCTTGTCCGGGTCGATCCACACGCGCATCGAATAATTGCCGCCGCCGAACACCTGGACCGCGCCGACGCCCTCCAGCCGAAGCAGCCGGTCGCGGATCGTCGTGTTGGCGTAGTTGCCGATATAGTCGACATCCAGGCTCGGGTCGGTGGAGGTCAGCGCGACGATCAGCAGGAAGCCCGATTCCTGCTTGTTGACCGTCACGCCGATCTGGCGGACCTGCTCGGGCAGCCGCGGCTCGGCGAGCGCCACGCGGTTCTGGACCAGCACCTGCGCTGCATCCAGATCGGTGCCGGGTTCGAAGGTGACGGTGATCGTCGCGGCGCCCTGGGTGGATGAGGATTGCAGGTACAGCATCCCCTCCACCCCGTTGATCTCCTGTTCGATCGGGGTGGCGACCGTTTCCGCGATCGTTTCCGATGACGCGCCCGCATAGAAGGCCTGCACCGCGATCGTCGGTGGCGCGATCTCGGGATATTGCGACAGCGGCAGCAGCGGATAGGCGAACGCGCCGAGCAGCGTGATGAAGATCGAGATGACGGCCGCGAAGATCGGCCGCTCGATGAAGAAGCTGGAAATGTTCACGACCCCGTGCTCCCGCTCAGCGCGACGCGGGGGCTGAACCGCCCGCCACCGCCGCACTCGACGATGCCGGTGCCGCTCCCGCCTGGGCGGTCACCTCGTCGATCAGCTTGGGGTCGATCCGCCCGCCCTGTGGCTGAACCTTCTGCCCTGGGCGGACGCGCAGCGCGCCGCTGATGACGACGCGCTCATTCTCCTTCAGCCCCGACCGCACGACGCGCAGGCCGCCGATCAGCGGCCCCAGCTCGACGGGACGGGCGGTCATGTTGCCCTGGCCGTCGACGATATAGACCAGCCGGCGGGCCGAATCGGTGGCGATCGCGGTGTCGGGGACGAGGATCGCGCGATAGGGCCGCGACGCCTGAAGCTGCAGGGTACCGAACATGCCGGGGCGCAGCAGGCCGTCGGGATTGGGAATGACCGCGCGCGCACGGATCGTGCCGGTTCCCGACGAGATCGCGTTGTCGACGAAATCGAGCCGCCCGCGATGGGTGAAACCCGCTTCGTCCTGCAGCTTGACCGCGACCGGCGTGCCCGATCCGATCCCCGCATTCTCGCGCTGATATTTGAGCAGCAACGATTCGGAGCCGTCGAACGTGAAGTGCAGCGGATTGGTCGATACGATCGTCGTCAGCACCGTCTGGTCGGCGATCACGGCGTTGCCGCGGTCGACGCGGCGATCGGAGGCACGGCCGCTGATCGGCGCGGTGACGCGGGTGAAGCCGAGTTCCAGCTCGCGCGCACGCACCGCCGCCCGCGCCGCCGCGACCTGGGCTTCGGCGGAGCGGAAGGCCGCGGTACGCTGCTCGACTTCCTCCGCGCTCGCTGCGTTCGATTTTGCCAGCGTGCGCGAACGCTCAAGCTCGGTACTGGCGTTGGTCGCGGTCGCCTGCGCCTGAACCAGCTGCGCGCGCGCCTGCGCCAGGGCTGCCTGGGCCGGCCGCGGATCGACCTGGAACAGCAGCTGGCCCTGGCGGACATATTGCCCGTCGGTGAAATGCACCGACGCCAGATAGCCGGAAGCGCGCGGGCGCACGTCGACGCTGTTCACCGCCTCGAACCGCCCGACAAATTCGTCCTGATCGGTGACGTTGCGGATCAGCGGCTGCGCGACGGTGACGGGCACCGCCGGCGGCGGGCCGCCCTGCTGGGCTTCCGAACCGCACCCGGAGATCGCCAGGGCGGACGTGACGGCGAAAATCGCAAGCGCAGCTCTTTGCATAACTTTCCAGCCCTGATTTGATCCGTCCGGTCTGTGCCGGACTCCACGCAGGCCCTCACCGCGCCGCGCCTTTTTTGGCCGGTCGCACCGGCTCTGGAATAAGATTGCGGTTTCCGCTTGTCAACGGCTGTAGACTTTTATCAACGATTGTTGACGCTTGGCACGATGCGCGTATTTTGACCCCGGATGAACCGTTGCGCAAAACCCGATCCACGTCCGCGCAACGCCGCGGCCACTCGCGATGCAATTCTCGATCACGCGCGCCGGCTTTTTGCACGCGACAGCTATGAACAGGTCGGTCTTCGCGACATCGCCGGCGGGGCCGGCATCGATGCGGCGCTGGTCTGCCGATATTTCGGCAGCAAGGAGGAATTGTTCAAGACTGCGCTGCGCGGCGACGATGAAGATTTGTTCGCCGGGGTCGATCGCGCCGGCTTGGCAAAGCATCTGGTCGACATGGTCACCGACGCCGACGGCGATGCGGACCACGACCAGCGGGATAGTGAGGCGGAACAGCTGATGATCATGCTGCGCTCCGCATCGTCGCCGCGCGCCGCCGCGATCGTCAGCGAAGCGGTCCGGGACGAGCTCATCGAGCCGATCGCGGCGCTGATCGACCGGCCCGACGCCCGCACCCGGGCGCTGCTGTGCCTGGTCACGCTGCTTGGCTACGCGCTGATCGACCCCGTCCTCAACGGCGAGGCACTCACCAACGAACGCCCGGCACTGACGCCCGCCATGCACGACCTGCTCGAACACATCCTGGGCGGCTGATCCCGACCCGGCGCGGACGCTCGCTCATACTGGACACCCGAGAAGCGGACCGCGATCGGCACCGTGGCCGAACGTCTGGAACTTTCCATCAGCGAAGCCGCTGACTCTCCAGATCTTGCTCCATCGCGGCGAGAAATTCGGCGCGGTATCGGAGCGCCTCCGGCATCGGCACACGGCGGCCGGGCATATATTGCGCAAGGAAGAGGCAGGTACGCTGACGCAGCGGGTCCACGCTGAAAAACGTGCTGCACGCCCCCACGGCGGAAAAGACCGCTTCGGTGCCGTTATCGCTCCGCACCCCCGGCATGACGACCCCTGCACCCGCGCCGAACCCGCCGGTCGGCGGATAGGACACATCGGGTGGGAGCAGGTTGGACAATGCCATGCGCACGGTTGCCGGTGTCATCACGCGCGCGCCGTCAAGCTCGCCCTCGTTCAGGAGCATTTGCCCGAAACGGACGAGATCGCGCGCCGAGCTTACCAGGCCACCGCCGCCCGCCAACAGCTTCGGGGGATCAAGCCAAAAACTGCTGCGACCCTGGTCAATGGCGACGGGTCCCTCGGGCGCGTTGCCATAAAGGGTCGTCAGGCGATGCACGTCCCGCCTTCGAACGCGGAAACCGGTCGACCGCATCCCGAGCGGCGCGAACAGCCGCCGCTGCATGAACGTGTCCAGCGGCAGTCCGGACGCCCGCTCGATCACAGCGCCCATGAGGTCGAGGCCCATCGAATAGTGCCACGCCGTTCCTGGTTCGGCGATCAGCGGCACCTCCGCCATACGCCTGACCATCTCGGTCAGGCCGTTGACCTGCGTGCCGTACCACGTCTCGCCAGGCTGCCGCACGAAGCTGCCCGGCGTCACCCCCCGCTCGCGATAGGCGCGCGCAAGGGGCGTATCGCCCAGCACCGGCTGCCAGTTCGACAGGCCCGAAGTGTGCGTCAGCAGGTGCCGCATCGTCATCTGCCGCACAGCTGGCCGTGAATCGAGGCTCGCGTCGGGATTGATGGCGACCCGCATCCGGCCGAGTTCCGGCAAGACCTCCGCAACCGGCTGGTCGAGCGCAATCATTCCGTCCTCGATCAGCAGCATCGCGGCCATACCCGTGATCGGCTTGCTCACGGAATAAAGGCGAAACAGGGAGTTGGGGGAGACGGCGACAGCGGAGTCGTAAGCGATCGTGCCAGCGACTTGAAATTCGGTCCGCGATCGCCCTTGCGCAATCGCCGCGGCCGCACCTGCGAACTTCTTGTCGGCAGTGTATCGGTCGAGCAGCGAACGGACGCGTGACCAACGCTGTTCCGGCACTGCCCCCGCGGCCGCACTTGCGCTCAATACGGTTGCCCCGGCGATAAAATCCCGGCGGCGGACGAGACTTCCATGATCCATCACCCGCGTTCCTCGCCTCAATGACTCCAGGCTGCGACATATCGGACAATGTGCGACGACGCGTCTCGTCGGCCAGTATGCCGTGAGGGGTGCGCGATCGCAATCGAGTCGGGGGGTGGTGCTCGCAACGCCCCGCCCGGTATGCTCCGGCGAGTTGGCGCCCGGGCGGACGTGCGGCGTCGGGCAAGCTCCAACGCGCTTGGATCAACCCGCAAGCCCGACGATGCGGACCCCCCGAACGGCCGAAATGCACGATCCGGGCCTTCAGGCGCACGACGCGCTAGAAGACAGCGTCGACCAGTTGCCGGAACGCCGCCGCGCGGTGGCTGATCGCATGCTTGCGCGCCGGGTCCATCTCGCCGAACGTCTCGGTCTCGCCTTGGGCCACGAATACGGGATCATAGCCGAAGCCGCGGCGGCCGCGCGGTGGCCATACCAACGTTCCGTGCACCCGCCCCTCGAACCATTCGACATGCCCGTCGGGCCAGGCGAGCGCGAGGGTGCAGGCGAAATAGGCGCTCCGGCTGACATCCGGGCCCAGCTCGGCCAGCTTCCCCTCGACTTTGCCCATCGCCATGTACCAGTCGCGGCCCGGCCCGCCCTCGAACGCGCGCTTCTCGGCCCAATCGGCGGTGTAGACGCCGGGTGCGCCCCCCAGCGCCTCGACGCATAGACCGCTGTCGTCGGACAGCGCCGGCAGCCCCGACAGGTCGGCCGCGCTCATCGCCTTCAGCTCGGCATTGGCATAGAAGGTCGTGCCGTTCTCGACCGGCTCGGGCAGGTCGAGCTCGGCCGCCGACACCGGCTCGATCCCGAACGGGGCGAGCAGTTCCCGGATCTCGCGCACCTTGCCTTCATTGTGGCTGGCGATCACCAGGCGGCCCGGCTGCAGCTTGCGGATCGCCTGGGGCGGCACGCCCTCCGCTTCGCCCGTCGGATCGCTCACCGCCCGACCGCTTTCAGCTGCGCCGCGAAGATCCGGGTGCAGCCGATGCGCGCCAGGCGGAGCAGGCGCAGCAACCCCTCCTCGTCATAGGTCGCGCCTTCTGCAGTCGCCTGCACCTCGGCGATGCTGCCGTCGCCGATCAGCACGAAATTGGCGTCGGCGTCGGCGGCCGAATCCTCGTCATAATCGAGGTCGAGCACCGGCGTGCCCTGATGGATGCCGCAGCTGATCGCCGCGACCTGGCGGGTCAGCGGATCGGCGGCAATCGCGCCCGCCGCCATCAGCTTGTCGACCGCGAGCCGCAGCGCCACCCACGCGCCGGAAATCGACGCCGTCCGGGTGCCGCCATCGGCCTGGATCACGTCGCAGTCGATCGTGATCTGGCGCTCGCCCAATGCCTTCAAATCGGTGACCGCCCGCAGCGAGCGGCCGATCAGCCGCTGGATTTCCTGGGTACGGCCCGACTGCTTGCCCTTGGCGGCCTCGCGGTTGCCGCGGGTGTGCGTTGCGCGCGGCAACATCCCGTATTCGGCGGTGACCCAGCCCTCGCCCTTGCCGCGCAGGAACGGCGGCACCCGCTCCTCGACGCTGGCGGTGACCAGCACGCGCGTGTCGCCGAAGCCGATCAGTACCGAGCCTTCGGCGTGGCGGGTGAAGTTCGGCTCGATGGTGATCGCGCGCATTTCGTCGGGGGCACGGCCGGATGGGCGCATCGATGTTTCTCCAGTTCGCGGTATCGCGCCCGGTTAGGCGCTTGGTCGCGCCGGGGCAACCGCGAAGCCGACGCGGCGATGCTTCCGTTCCGGCCCCGCCCGCCCTAGATAGGCCGCGATGACCAGCGGCCCGCCCATCACCGAGCTGACCGACCGCGCCCGCGATGTCTTTCGCATCGCGGTGCAAAGCTATCTGGAAACCGGCGCGCCGGTCGGATCGCGCACGATTTCGCGCATCTCCACGCTGAATCTGTCGCCCGCGTCGATCCGCAACGTCATGCAGGATCTCGAGGAAGCCGGGCTGCTCGCCGCACCGCACACCAGCGCCGGGCGCATGCCGACCGAGAGCGGGCTGAGGCTGTTCGTCGACGGCATGATGCAGGCGAGCGAGCCGACCGCCGACGAACGCGCCGCGATCGCCAGCCGGGCGGACGGCGCCGCGACGGTGGAGGAGGCGATCGCCAATACCACCGCGGCGCTGTCGGGCCTGTCGGCCTGCGCCGGGCTGGTGCTCGTGCCCAAGCGCGAGCCGGTCCTGCGCGAATTCAACCTGGTGCCGCTGTCCGAGGGCCGCGCGCTCGCGGTGATGGTCGGCCAGGACGGCTCGATCGAGAACCGCGTCGTCGACCTGCCGCGCGACGTGTCGGCCACCGCGCTCAACGATGTCAGCCGCTATCTGTCCGCTACGCTCGCCGGCCTGACACTCAGCGAGGCACGCGCCCGCGTCGAACGCGAGATCCGCGAGGAGCGCGCCGCGCTCAACCAGGCGGCGCGCGTGCTGGTCGAGCGCGGGCTGGCGGTGTGGAGCCAGGACGGCGACGACCGCGCGGTGCTGATCGTGCGGGGTCAGGCGCAGCTCATCGACGCCGCGGCGCTGGAGGATATGGAGCGCGTCCGCCAGCTGCTCGACGAGCTGGAGGGCAAGGAGGAGATCGCCCGCCTGCTCGACCGCGCGCGCGACGGCGATGCGACCCGCATCTTCATCGGATCGGAAAACAAACTCTTCGCGCTGTCGGGATCGTCGGTGATCGCGCGACCCGTGCGTGCGCTCGACGGCCGTGTCGTCGGCGTCGTCGGGGTGATCGGCCCGACCCGGTTGAACTATGCGCGCGTCGTGCCCATGGTGGATTTCACGGCCGCAACGCTCGCCCGCCTGCTGGGTTGAGCGCCACTCTACAAACGAACGGGATGACATGACCGACCACGAAACGACGCCTCAAGACGCCGAGCAACTGCGCGAGGAAACCGCCGCCGACGCCCCCGAAGTCGCCGAAGCCGACCGGACTGCGGCGCTTGAGGCGGAGCTGGAACAGGCCAAGGCAGACCTGCTCTATGCCCGCGCTGAAACCCAGAACATGCGCCGCCGCGCCGAAAAGGAAGCCGCCGACGCCCGCACTTATGCCGCCACCCAGTTCGCGCGCGACATCCTGTCGGTCGCCGACAATCTCAGCCGCGCGCTCGCTGCCATCCCCGCCGATCTGCGCGAGGATGAGAAGATGAAGGGGCTGGTCGTCGGGCTGGAAGCGACCGGACGCGAGCTTGAATCGGTGTTCACCCGCCACGGCATCACCAGGCTGGCCGCCAAGGGCGAGATGCTCGACCCCAATCGCCACCAGGCGATGTTCGAGGTGCCGAGCGACGACGTGCCGCCGGGCACCGTCGTCCAGGAAATCCAGACCGGCTATCTGATCGGCGACCGCCTGTTGCGTCCCGCCCTGGTCGGCGTGGCCAAGGCACCCGACTCGCCCGGCGCGGCCTGAGGCACAGGCGCTCGCCGCCTTGAACGGCGGCGGCGGAGCGGCACGCGTCGCCACCCCAACGGCCATTCGGCTCGCCCCGTCGCACGGGCAGGCCGATGCGCAACAATCTGAAATCAAAATCCGCTTCGGGATAACAGGTTAGTCAAACCCCAGTTGTCCCGGAGTAACCTCGATGGGCAGGAAGCGGTCAGCACCGACCCCAGCACCCACACCGACGCCTTCACCGACCGTCCTGAGCGGCACCGAAGGCAATGATTCGCTCATGTGGGAAAGCCCGGCCGCCGGAACCGTCGATGGACGCGGCGGCTTTGACACGCTCACTATCAGCCTGGGCGGACTGACCACTGATCTGGTCATGACCGGTGCGCTGGGCACGGGCGCGACCGCTTCATTGTCGACCGGCCTGACCATCCAGAACATCGAACTGCTGCGCATCCGAAGCGGCGGCGGCAATGACCGGCTGTTCGGCGGGGCCGGCGACGATTATTTCGCGACCGGCATCGGCAACGATTCCGTGGCCGGCGGCGGCGGCAACGACTGGCTGGATCTGGCACAGGGCGATAATGTCGCCAGTGGCGGTGCCGGCGCGGATACCTTTTTCCTGCTCCACGACGGCAAGGTGACGATCACCGATTTCTCCGTCGACCAGGGCGACAAGATCCTGTTCGACATCAACGGCCTCGACATCCCGACCGCATGGGGCATCGCCAACGGCTTCATCCGGATCACCGACAGCAAGGCCGGCGCGGTGCTCGAAGTCGATTTCGACGGGTCGAGCACCGGGTTCGACTGGTCGGTCGTCGCCGTGCTCCAGGGCGTCAGCGCCGCTTCGCTCATTCCCGAAGCCTTCGCTGCCTGAGGCGGCACGTAGGCCGGGATCACCCCGCCGGCGGATTCGGCGGCGTAAACATGGCTAGGTGACTGGGCGAGCCGTCGCCGATTGCGACACGTTCAAGCGCGGCAGTTGCGCACGGATGGCGACGGGAAGCCGGTCGAGAAGCCATGACCGCATCGGGATCCACTTTGTCGCTACCATCAAGAGGGCTCCGCCGACGAGTATGGCGCTGATCGACCATGTGATCAGGCCTGCCGCGCCCAATATCCTGCTGAGCGCGACAAAGACGAAGATCACGCTAGACATCAGGATTGATCGGCGGTCCATCGCAAGCGCGAGGATCAGGAAGGCGCCGGCCAATAGCAGCGTTGCGAAAGCAGCCCACAAACCTGGATGAGCAAGGTCTTGACTATACAAGCGTTCCCAACCCGCCGGCCGGTCGCCAGCGCCGATGATCATCCGAAACGACGCACTAGCAATTTCAAGCCCAGCGATAGCATGCAGCCAGAAACCAACCTGGGATCGAATGGTCTCGCGGCGAACATCAGACATGTCCCACCAGATCGCGAGGGCCAAGGTGGTTAAGCCCGCAACGAGCAGAACCCAGCTCACCATCCACGTCGGCGCGCTTGGCGCGATCATACGCAGGAGATGGACCACGACATTCAGGGCAGCGACGACCATAGCGGCGTAGGCGAGCGGCAGCCGGAATCGTCTCCAGAACAGCCAGCATGCGAAACTAGTGCCGACTGCCGTAATCAGGCCACGAAGCGGGGAGATGACAGCCGCGGTGGAAGCGGGACCGCTGGCTGCTTCCCAGCTTAGTCCAGGCAGAAACTGAGCGTTCGCGAAGAATGTGCCCGCGCTGCCGACCGCAAAGGACGCAAACAGCACGTGCGCTGTCAGCAAGAGCCTTTGTCTGCGAATCAGAAACTCGCTGAGCAACCATGCGACACCGGCGAGGATCGCGAATGAGGCGAGATCAATGATCGCCAGAAGGAACGCCATGCCGCCCGCCATCAGCAAAATAACGGCGACTGCAGTCATCACGTCCGCAAACCCGGCCACGAGCTGAAAGGACTCTTCGGTGGACAGGGGCACGCCGCGCCGTCGTGCCGTCAGGTTGCGCAATTTCTGGGCTGCCTCAACTGAGAGAATACCCGCGGCGACGCCCGCGTCGATGTCTTCGTCGTGATAGCTGGCGCTCATCCCGCTAAGATGACAAGACAATGATAACAAACGCTTAATTTAGGAATCGATCTTGGCTTTATTGGTGGACGCCGCGTGGGCGAGCGGGCGGGCGTTTACGCGCCGAAAGGCATCCTCGTGACGAATGCCATTGAACCCCCTATCTCACGACCATGCCCGCTGCCGATCGCTTCACGTCCGTCCGTAATCGCCGCGCGATCATCGATCGTCGCGGGGTGGCGGAACAGCTCGATGCGCTCGAAAGCCGGGATGTCGCCGATCTGCGTCGGCAGGCAACCGCAAGGCTGAAGGCGGCATTGCTCGCCGGCCGGGCCGAAATCGCGGCGCGGTTGCTCGCCAAACCGTCGCACGGCCACGAAATGGCTGCCTCTGGCGCGTTCCTGGTCGACCAGATCCTGCGGCTGTTGTGGGACTTCACCGTCAACCGGCTCTATCCCAACGCCAATCCGACCGCGGCCGAGCGCATGGTGCTGATCGCGGTCGGCGGCTACGGCCGGGGCGAGATGGCGCCCTATTCCGATGTCGACATCGGCTTCATCACGCCCTGGAAACAGACCGGGTGGAGCGAGCAGGTGATCGAATCGATCCTCTACGCGCTGTGGGACATGGGGCTGATCGTCGGGCATTCGTCGCGCTCGCTCGACGAGACCATCCGCCAGGCGCGCGGCGACGTGACGATCCGCACCGCGCTGCTGGAGGCGCGCTATGTCTGGGGCGACACCGCGCTCTATGACGAGGCCGCGTCGCGCTTCCGCGCCGAGGTCCAGTCGGATGTCCGCTCCTTCGTGGCGCAGAAGCTGGCCGAGCGCGACCAGCGGCATCAGAAGATGGGCGACAGCCGCTATGTCGTCGAACCCAACGTCAAGGAGGGCAAGGGCGGGCTACGCGACCTCCACACCCTGTACTGGATCGGCAAATACGCGCTCGGTGTGCGCACCGCAGCCGAACTGGTCGACGCCGGCCTGCTGACCGATCAGGAATATCGCCAGTTCCGCCAGGCCGCGAACTTTCTGTGGGCGGTGCGCGGCCATCTCCACGCCATTTCCGGGCGCGCGGAGGAGCGGCTGACCTTCGACGTCCAGCGCGAGATCGCGCATCGGATGCGCTTTTCCGATCGCCCCGGCAAGTCGCAGGTCGAACGCTTCATGCAGCTCTACTTCCTGCACGCCAAGCGCGTCGGCGACCTCACCGGGCTATTTCTCGCCCATTTCGACGAGAAGTTCGCCGCACCGCGCTTTTCGCGTTTCGGCCTGCCCAGCTTCCGGCGCAGCCCGCGCAGGCTGCGCGGCTTCAAGCTCGATCGCGGCCGGCTCGCCATCCCGAGCGACGATTTCTTCATGCGCGACCCCACGCGGCTGATCGAGATGTTCGCGCTCGCGGTCGAACATGGCGTCGAAATCCATCCGCTGGCGATGCGCGCGGCGTCGCGCGACGCCCGGTTGCTGATCGATCACCGCGACGATCCCCGCGCCAACGCGCTGTTCATGGAGGTGCTGACATCGCCGCGCGCACCTGACCAAGGGCTTCACGCGATGAACGAGGCCGGGGTGTTCGGCCGTTTCGTGCCTGATTTCGGCCGTGTCGTCGCGCAGATGCAGTTCGACATGTACCACCATTACACCGTCGATGAGCATACCATCCGCGCGATCGGGCTGCTCAGCCGGATCGAGCGCGGCGAACTTGCCGAGGACCATCCGCTTGCGACCGGGATCATCGGCCAGATCGTGTCGCGCCGGGCGCTGTATGTCGCGGTCCTGCTGCACGACATTGCCAAGGGGCGCGGCGGCGACCATTCGGTGCTCGGTGCGGAAGTCGCCGAGCGGCTGTGCCCGCGCTTCGGCATGACCCCTGCGGAGACCGAGACGGTCGCCTGGCTGGTCCGCCATCACCTGCTGATGTCGGCGACCGCGTTCAAGCGCGACCTGTCGGATTTCAAGACCGTCCTCGACTTCGCCGAGATGGTCCAGAGCCCGCAGCGGCTGATGATGCTGATGGTGCTGACCATCGTCGACATCCGCGCGGTTGGCCCCGGCGTGTGGAACGGGTGGAAGCGCCAGCTGCTCGCCACGCTTTACGAATCCGCAGAGGAAGTGCTCCGGCTCGGCCACAAGCAGCGCGGCCGCAGCGAACGGATCCTGGCCAAGCAGGAAACGCTGGCCCAGGCGCTCGGCTGGGACGCGGCGAAGCTCCAGACCTATGTCACGACGCTCCCCGAAGCCTATTGGATCGCCGAACCTCAGGACGTGCTCGAGCGCAATGCGCGGCTGCTGTCGCGCGACGGCACGGTCAGCCTGGCGATCGAGGCCCAGGTCTATCCCGACCGCGACGCGACGCTCGTCACGGTGCACGCCGCCGACCATCCCGGCCTGTTCTATCGCATCGCGGGCGCGATCCACGCGGCGGGCGGCAATATCATCGACGCGCGCATCCACACCACCCGCACCGGCATGGCGCTCGACAATTTCCTGGTCCAGAACCCGCTGAATGGCGGGCCGTTCGGCGATCCGGCGCAGCTCGACCGGCTGAAGACGGCGATTGCCGACTCGCTCGCCAATCGCGCCAAGCTGACCGAACGGCTGCGCGCGCGCCCGCTGGTGCGGATGCGCGCGGAAGCCTTCACGATCGAACCCAACGTGCTGATCGACAACAAGGCGTCGAACCGTTTCACCGTGATCGAGGTGAACGCCCGCGATCGTCCCGCGCTGCTCCACCATCTGGCGCAGGCGCTGTTCCAGTCGAAGGTCACGATTCATTCCGCGCACGTCGCAACCTATGGCGAGCGCGCGGTCGACACCTTCTATGTCACCGATCTGTTGCGCGACAAGATCACGAGCGCGAGCCGGCTCAAGGCGCTGGAACGCCGTCTGCTCGATGCGGCTTCGGGTGACATCGATCTGGCGCACGCCGCCTGAACCGCGTATCCTCGCCCGCGACGGGCAGCGGGGAGCGGATCGGATGGGGGTGCTTGGCATCGGCGGACTGTTCTTTCGCGCGCGCGATCCCGACGCGCTGAACAGCTGGTACCGCGAGCATCTGAACATTGGCGCCGGCTGCAACGCCGATGGCAGCGCGGGCGACGACTGGGCGTGGCAGACCGAAGGCGGGCCGGTGGTGTTCGCGCCGTTTAAGGCCGACACCGACTATTTCGCACCAGACAAGGCCTTCATGATCAACCTGCGGGTGCGCGACATCGACAGCCTGCTCGAGCAGCTTCATGCCGCCGGCATCGCCGTAGAAACGCGTGAGGAATGGGATCACCCCGATACCGGCCGCTTCGCCCGCATCCACGATCCCGAAGGCAACGCCATCGAACTCTGGGAGCCGCCCCAGCCATGACCGCCTTCTGGATCGCGATCGGTGCTGTCTTCATCGCGCTCGGCGCATCGGCCATTGCACGCATGGGCGCACAGGCCAAGACCAAAGCACGCAACGATCAGGCGGGCGGCAGCGACACCGGGTGGGTCGCAAGCGACACCAGCAGCAGCGATTGCGGATCGGGCGGCGACGGCGGTGGTGGCGGCTGCGACTGAACGAATGCGTGCGCCTATAGCGCGGGGCATGACAGCGACGATGAAACCGGAACCGCTCATCCTGGGTAAGGCGTGAGCGGGTTGGTGCAACCAAATGCCATTTCACTCTAGCCCCTCCCCTTCAGGGGAGGGGTTGGGATGGGGCTCTCGGCAAACGCCGTGTTACTTCGGCGAGAGCACCATCAGCATCTGGCGGCCTTCCATGCGCGGATAGGCTTCGACCTTGGCGTCCTCGGCACAGTCCTCCTGCACGCGCTGCAACAGCTTCATGCCCAGCTGGCCGTGCGACAATTCGCGACCGCGAAAGCGCAGCGTGACCTTGACCTTGTCGCCCTCGCCGATGAACTTGTGGATCGCCTTCATCTTCACGTCGTAATCGTGATCGTCGATGTTCGGACGCATCTTGATCTCCTTGATCTCCTGCGTCTTCTGCGACTTGCGGGCCTGGTTCGCCTTTTTCTGCGCCTCGTACTTGAACTTGCCGACGTCCAGGAACTTGGCGACCGGCGGGTCGGCATTGGGCGACACCTCGACCAGGTCGAGCCCGACGCTCTGCGCCTGCTCCATCGCCTCGCGCGTGTACATGACGCCCAGATTCTCGCCATTCTCGTCGATGACGCGGACCTTGGGCGACTGGATGAATTCGTTGAACCGGGGGCCGTTCATCGGGACCGGCGGCGCCATCGGGCGCCGTGACATGGGAGGACGTATAGGGTTATCTCCTGTTGACCGTTATCATGACAATATAGTGCGGAACGCGCCCAGCGCAAAGCGGGTGCGTTGCGATCAGGCGCGTGGCGCAATCAATCGAGCGTGTCCAGCCGGATCAACATGCCCGGCAACAGCAGCGGTGCGACGCTGTCGTGCGCTTCATATTCCTCGACATCGCCATAGACGCCGCCGTCGGGCGCGCGGTGGACCCGGATCGTCTGGCGCACCGCATCGACCACCCAATATTCGCGCACGCCGGCTTCCGCGTAGAGCCGTGACTTTACTTGCAGATCATAGGCAAGCGAGCTGTCCGCGACTTCAATGGTCAGAACGAGATCCGGGCCGCGCATGTGCTGCGTCATGGCGCCGCTCGGCAGCACCACCAGATCAGGTTCGACCAGCCGCGTTTCCGATAGTGTGATCGACGGCGCGGGATACACGGCGAATTGATCCGGCAGGTTCCGCGCCAGGAAACGCGTCAGGCGGGCTTCCATGATCGAATGCCAACTGGCTTTCGCCGCTGCCATCGGCACAATCTCCCCGTCGATCAGTTCAAATCGCTCGCCTTCGCGAAACATCCCCGACTCGGTCAGCGCATACACGTCGGCGACGGTCAGCCGCGCGGGGATCAGGCCCTTTTTGACGTTCTGAAAGACGGTCATGCCGCAAACCTAGCACAGATCGGGCGGCGTCGCTTCCCCCTTGAGCATCGCGACCAGATCGTCGAGCGGCATCACCTTCTGCCCCTCGCCGCCCAGCACGCGCAGCGCCACCGTGCGCTCTTCCGCCTCGCGCTTGCCGACCACGACCAGGTTGGGGACCTTGGCCAGCGAATGCTCGCGCACCTTGTAGTTGATCTTCTCGTTGCGAAGATCGGCTTCGGCGCGGATGCCGGCGGCTTTCAGCGCTGCTTCGACTTCGCGGGCGTAATCGTCCGCGTCGGACACGATCGTCGCCACCACTGCCTGAACCGGGGCAAGCCATGCCGGCAGCTTGCCCGCAAAATGCTCGATCAGGATGCCGATGAAGCGTTCATAGCTGCCAAAGATCGCGCGGTGGAGCATCACCGGGCGGTGGCGCTCGCCATCCTCGCCGACATAGCTGGCGTCGAGCCGCTCGGGCAGCACCCGGTCGGACTGGATCGTGCCGACCTGCCACGTCCGCCCGATCGCGTCGGTCAGGTGCCATTCGAGCTTGGGCGCATAGAACGCGCCTTCGCCCGGCAGCTCCTCCCAGCCATATTGCTCGGTGGCAAGACCAGCGCGCACGACAGCATCGCGCAGTTCCGCCTCGGCCTTGTCCCACATTTCGTCGGACCCGAACCTTTTGTCGGGCCGCAACGCCAGCTTGATCGAATAGGTGAAGCCGAAATCGCGGTAGATGCGGTCGGCCAGCTGGCAGAAGGCCTGCACCTCCGCGACGATCTGGTCCTCGCGGCAAAAGATATGCGCGTCGTCCTGTGTGAACTGGCGCACGCGCATCAGCCCATGCAGCGCGCCGTGCGGCTCGTTGCGGTGGCAGCAGCCATTCTCGTACAGCCGCAGCGGCAAATCACGGTACGACTTGATGCCCTGCCGGAAAATCAGGACATGCGCCGGGCAATTCATCGGCTTCAGCGCCATCCACTCGGCATCGTTCGACACGATCGGCCCGTCATCGTCGACATTGGGCACTTCGTCGGGGATGACGAACATGTTCTCGCGATACTTGCCCCAGTGGCCCGACTGTTCCCACTGGCGCGCGTCCATCACCTGCGGCGTCTTGACCTCGCGATAGCCGGCCGCGTCGATCGCGCGGCGCATATAGGCCTCCAGCTCGCGCCAGATCAGATAACCCTTGGGGTGCCAGAACACGCTGCCATGCGCTTCTTGTTGCAAATGGAACAGGTCCATTTCCTGCCCCAGCTTGCGGTGGTCGCGCTTGGCGGCTTCCTCCAGCCGGGTCAGGTGCTGGTCGAGCTGCTTCTTGTTGAGCCAGCCGGTGCCGTAGATGCGCGACAGCTGCGCGTTCTTCTGGTCGCCGCGCCAATAGGCGCCCGACACACGCATCAGCTTGAACGCTTGGCTGTCGAGCTTGCCCGTGCTGGCCAGATGCGGGCCGCGGCACATGTCGAGCCACTTGCCGGCGCGATAGACGGTCAGCTCCTCGTCCTCGGGCAATTCCGCCGCCCATTCGGCCTTGAACGTCTCGCCCTGTTCGCGCCACAGCGCGATCAGCTCGTCGCGCTGCCACACCTCGCGCACCAGCGCCTCGTCGCGCGCGATGATCGCGCGCATCTCGGCCTCGATCGCCGGCAGGTCGTCCTCGGTAAACGGCCGATCCTTGGGCGCGAAGTCGTAATAGAACCCATCGTCGGTCGAGGGGCCGAACGTGATCTGCGTGCCCGGAAACAGGTTCTGCACTGCTTCCGCCAGCACATGCGCATAGTCGTGGCGCACCAGTTCGAGCGCATCCGCCTCATCGCGCGCGGTCACCAGCGCCAGCGCCGCATCGCCCTCGAACGGCCGGCCGATGTCGCGCAGCTCGCCATCGACCCGCGCCGCCAGCGCCGCCTTGGCCAGCCCCGGCCCGATCGCGGCGGCGATGTCCGCGGGGGTAGTCCCCGGCGCGACCTGGCGGGCGGAACCGTCGGGCAGCGTGATCGTGAACATCTCGGACATGGGGTGCTCTTTGCTCAATGGAAAAGAAAAATAGGTGTTCCCGCTCATCCTGAGTAGGGACTGAGCCTGGCGAAGGCCCGTATCGAAGGACGCGCATGCGCTCTGTGTCCTTCGATACGCCACTTCGCCTGCGCTCAGCGGCTACTCAGGATGCGCGGGTGGGTCAACTGATGGTCCGTGCCATGGGTAGAACCGGCCAGCCTACCCCTTCGACGTCCGCTTGGGTGGCGCGACCCAGTCCGCCTCGCCCTTCAACGCCGCGACGATCTCGCCCAGCCGCTTCGACCGGGTCGGCGCGGTCTTCGCCTGGATCAACCGGTGGGTCTGGCCGCGCCGGAAACCGGGCGACAGCGCGCCCCACGCCGCCCGCAACGCCGCGTCGGCGTCCAGCACCGCCTCCAGCTCGGCCACGCGGTCGACACTCTCCTGCGGCTCGACCCGAAAGCGCACCGTGGTCACGTCGCCGATGCCAAGGCCCGTTGCCTTCAGCAACGGCTTCGACAGCATCGCATACCAACGCCCGCGCACCGGCTGCCACGCGGCGGCGATCTCGTGATCGCCCACCTCGCCCGAAAAGCGCAGGCGCGGATTGCCGGCAAAGGGCAGCGTGGCGGCAATCTCATCGGGCAGGAAGATGACGGTGTAGCGCATCGTGCCCAGCCAGTGCTCGACCACCTCGCCTTCAAATTCATGGGGATAGATCGACATCGCGAAGGCGCGCTCACACCAGCCCGAACGGCACCACCCGGTTGCTGGCGGCATGCCCGATTTCCGCGCGCCCGAGATACGGCACGCCCAGGTCGCCGCACCAGCGCGTGATCATCGCCTCCAGCGCCTCGCCCCAGGGCGGATCGTTCGCCTGGACGTCGTTGACCGTCCCCAGCCGCACGCCCGCCAGCCCTTTCAGCTGGGTGGCGTTGGCCATCTGGAACAGCATGCGATCGATGCGATACAGCGGCTCGCCGACTTCCTCGACCATCAGCACATGGTCGGCCAGGTCGGGCAGCCATTGCGTGCCGATCAACGCCGCCAGGATCGACAGGTTGAACGCCGCGACCGGCCGGTCGGCGACCGACGGTTCCAGCGCCGCGCGGTCGCGCCTGACCAGCCAGCCCAGCGCGCGCGCCGCGCACGCGCCCTGATCGTCACGATTGATGTCGGCGGTCATCGGGCCGTGGACCGGCTGTCCGATGCGCCGGGCATAGAGCGCCGCGAGCAGGAACCCCATGTCCGAATAGCCCAGATAGGTCTTGTGCCGCGCGGCGGCGGACAATTGCGGCATCACGCTGGCGAGGATGCGGTTGGAGCCATAGCCGCCGCGCGCGAACCAGATCGCGTCGAACCCGCTGTCATTGGCGAATTCCAGGAACGCGGCCGCGCGCGTGCCGTCCGCGCCCGCGAAATGCCCGTCGGAGGCAAAGCATTGCGGGTGGAAATCGATTCCGACGTCCGGGTGGATCAGCGCGCCCAGCGCCTTGACGCGCGAGGCGACGACTTCCTCGATCGGGCGCGCCGGGGCGACTACGCCGATCCGCACGCTTCGTCCCGCATCTTCGCTGCTCCCTTGCCCCGTCCGGTGAAAGCGGGGATAGCGCGGGCGGATGGACAACCGCAAATCATGTTTTCTGGTCGGCATCGGCGGCAGCGGCATGATGCCGCTCGCGATGATCCTGGCGGCGCGCGGCATGACGGTGGCGGGATCGGACCGCGCGCTCGACCAGGGCCGCGTGCCCGCCAAGTTCGACGCGCTGCGCACGCTCGGCATCGCGCTCCACCCCCAGGACGGCAGCGGGGTTACCTCGCCCGATCAGCTCGTCATCGCCTCGGCCGCGGTTGAGGACGACGTGCCCGACATGGTCGCAGCCGGGCGGATCGGCGCGCGGGTGATGCGCCGCCCCGAACTGCTGGCGCAATTATTCAACGACGCCGCGCTACCGA
Organism: Sphingomonas sp. SFZ2018-12; assembly: GCF_022496715.1. Classification (NCBI taxonomy): domain Bacteria; kingdom Pseudomonadati; phylum Pseudomonadota; class Alphaproteobacteria; order Sphingomonadales; family Sphingomonadaceae; genus Sphingomonas; species Sphingomonas sp. SFZ2018-12. The sequence continues at coordinate 455,045 of NZ_WTFM01000001.1, read as the reverse complement.
TCGGGATCGCGGGCACCAGCGGCAAATCGACCGTGACAGGCATGATCGGCTGGATCCTGCACAGCGTTGGCGCCGACCCGACGGTGATGAACGGCGCGGTGATGAAGAATTTCGCCGATCCGCGCGCGCCTTTCGCCAGCGCCTTGGTCGGGCACGGCCCCGCCTTCGTCAGCGAAGTCGACGAAAGCGACGGATCGATCGCGCACTACACGCCGCAAATCGCGGTGCTCAACAATCTGAGCCTCGACCATAAATCGGTCGACGAGCTGCGCGCGCTGTTCGGCGGCTTCGTCGCGCGCGCGACCCAGGCGATCGTCAACCTCGACAATGCGGAGGCCGCCGCGCTGTCGACCCGCGTGCCGCTCGACCGGCTGACCACCACCGGCATCAATCGACCTGCCGATGTCGCGGCGAGCAATCTCGCCCCCGAACCCTTCGCGATCGCCTTCGATCTGGGCCTGCGCGGCAAGCACCTCCGTCGCGTCCGGCTGGCCGTCCCCGGCGCGCACAATGTCGCCAATGCGCTGACCGCGATTGCCGCCGCGATCGCGGCAGGCGTCGCACCGGACGCCGCTGCGCAAGCGATCGAAGGCTTTGCCGGCCTGAAACGCCGCTTCGAGCTGGTCGGCGAGGCAAACGGCGTCGCGGTCATCGACGATTTCGGCCACAACCCGGACAAGATCGCCGCGACGCTGGCCACGCTCCACGCCTTTCCCGGCCGCTTGCTACTGATGTTCCAGCCGCACGGCTATGGCCCGCTCAAGGTGATGCGTGCTGAACTTGCCCAGATGTTCACCGCCGAGCTGCGTGCCGACGACCGGCTTGTCCTGCCCGATCCGGTCTATCAGGGCGGCACCGTCAGCCGCGAGGTGACCAGCGCCGATCTGGTCGCCGACATCGCCCGCGCCGGCCGCGACGCCCGCCATGTCGCCGACCGCGACGCCGCCGCCGCCCTGCTCGTCGACCTCGCCCGGCCCGGCGACCGGATTGTCATCATGGGCGCGCGCGACGATACACTGAGCCTGCTCGCCGCGCGGATGGTCGATCAACTCGCCGCGCGCGCCGCATCCGACCCGGAGAACCGCCGATGATCCGCCGCCTGTTCCTCGACCATCCCGACAGCGTCGGCGAAAGCTATGCCGAACATTTCGGCGTCGCCGCCGGCTTTGGCCTGACGATGATCGCGGGCGGCCTCGCCTGCCTGGTCCACGCGGTCGTCCCCGCCGTGTTCCAGCGCACCGGCAGCCAGACCATCGCCACCCTCAACGCCCGCCTGGTCGCCAAACGCGAGGCCAAGCGCGCCGCACAGACCGAGATGAAGACGGTCGATTACGTGATTTGAGGCGGCCGGCGCGGGTTAGACCGCGTATGGAAAGCTCCCTTGACATGGAAAGGACGCTTGTCGTAAAGCGTCCTTGTCATCTGGAGCCTTGCCATGTTTTCGCCTGCCGAGACTCAGCGCCGCTACATGCGTCGCTTCATGCCCAGCATGACCGCCTATGTCGTGCTGCTGATCGGCAGCAATTTCGTGATCGACCGCTTCCAGCCGCAGGGTGTGGCGCTGCTCGCGCTCGCCGCCCTGCCCGCGCTGGCGATCGTCGCGGTGATCTGGGCGATGGCGATGTGGGTGGTCGAGCAATCCGACGAGTTCATCCGGATGCGCATGGTCCAGGCCATGCTGTTCGCCACCGCGCTGCTGTTGGCGGTGATGACGGTGTGGGCGTTCGTCGAGGACACCGGCATGGTGCCCGTCCGCCCGCGCCATCTCGCATTTCCCTTATGGTGCGTCGGCCTGGTCATCGGCCAGACGGTGCCCTGGCTGCGGGACCGCACCGGACGGCCTGAGTGAACAACCATCTGCGCACGCTGCGCGCCGAGCGTGGCTGGAGCCAGCAGGAACTGGCCGACCGGCTCCAGGTCTCGCGCCAGAGCGTCAATGCGATCGAGACAGGGCGTTACGATCCGTCGCTGCCGCTCGCCTTCCGCATCGCCGACATTTTCGAACTCTCGATCGAACAGATCTTCATCAATCCCGCCAAGGAGCCACTGCCGTGATCAAGCCGCTATGCGCCGCCGCCATGCTGTTCGCATTTCCCGCCGCGGCGTTTGCCGAGCCGGTGCCGCCACAGACGGCCGCCACCTCCGCCGCCGAATTGCGCATGGATCACATCTCGATCGTCTCGGTCGGCAGCGGCAGCCCGGTGATCCTTGTCCCCGGCCTCGCCAGCCCGCGTGAAGTCTGGGACGGGATCGTACCCGACCTCGCCAAGCGGCACCGGGTGTTGCTTGTCCAGGTCAACGGCTTTGGCGGCGACGATCCCGGCAAGAACCTCTCGCCCGGCGTGATCGACGGCGTGGTCCGCGACATCGTCGCTTATGCCAAGCGCGAGAAGCTGGAAAAGCCAGCGATCATCGGCCACTCGCTGGGCGGCGTTGTCGCGATGATGGTCGGCGCGCGCCATCCAGGCGTGGCCGGCCGGATCATGGTCGTCGACAGCCTGCCCTTTTTCGGTGCGCTGATGATGCCTGGCGCGACCGCGGAAACCATCCGCCCCGCCGCCGAACAGATGCGCGCCGGCACGCTTGCCGCCGCCAACGCCGCCGCGGCCGCCGCGCCGGTGACCAGCGACCCCGGCGGCATCTGGTCCAACAACGCCGCAGGCCGCATTCAGGTCGCCAATTGGGGCCGAAAGGCCGATCCCCGCGTCGTCGCCCAGGCATTGTATGAGGATGTCGTGACCGACCTGCGACCCGAACTGGGCAAGGTCACCGCCCGCCCCTTCACCATCCTCTACGCGACCGGCGCGGGACCGATGGCGAAGGTGCTGTGGGAGCGTGAATATGCCGGGTCGCCGGCCACGCTGGTGCCGATCGACGACAGCTATCACTTCATCATGCTCGACCAGCCCGAACGCTTCCGGGCAGCAGTGGATGATTTCCTGAAGCCCTGAGCCGCGCGCTCGGCTAAGGCTGGCGCCATGACTGCACCCGTCGATCCCCCGCGCCTCGCCTATCGCCACACCCCCGGTGCCGGGCCGACGATCCTGTTCCTGCCCGGCTATGCCTCCGACATGAGCGGGTCGAAGGCGCTGGCGATCGAGGCCTGGGCGCAGGCGACGGGCCGCGCCTTCCTGCGCTTCGACTATGCCGGCTGCGGCGAGAGCGAAGGCGCGTTCGAGGATCAGACGCTGGCCGGCTGGCGCGACGATGCGCTGATGATGGTCGACCGGGTGCTGAGCGGGCCGGTGGTGCTGGTCGGATCGTCGATGGGCGGCTGGATCATGCTGTTGGTCGCGCGTGACCGGCCCGATCGCGTCGCCGGGCTGGTTGGCATCGCCGCCGCGCCCGACTTCACCGACTGGGGCTTCACTGCGGATGAGAAGATGCGCATCCTGGCCGAAGGGCGGATCGCGCGCCCGACGCCCTACTCCGATCAGCCGATGGTGACGACGCGCGCCTTCTGGACCTCGGGCGAGGCCAATCGGATCGCGTTCGGCACCGTGCCGATCGACGCGCCCGTCCGCCTGATCCACGGCCAGCGCGACGATGATGTGCCCTGGACGCGCAGCGTCGACCTGGCCGCAAAGCTGCGTTCAGCCGATGTGCAGACGTGGCTGGTCAAGGATGGCGACCACCGATTGTCGCGCCCGCAGGACATCGACCTGATCCTGCGCGCGATCGAACATGTGAGCCGCCCCCGATGACCGCCCTGTTCCTGCTCCTCCTGCTCCAGTCCGCGCCGGCCGGGCCGCAGCTTCAGGCCGAATATGACCGCTGCATCGATCAAGCGGTCGACGATCCGCTGGCCGGCGTCGCAACCGCGACGAGCTGGTCGCTGGCGGGCGGCGGCTATCTGGCGCGCCAGTGCCTCGGCCTTGCTTATGCCGCGCAGCAGCGCTGGGCGGCGGCGGGCGAGGCATTCGAGGAAGCGGCCCGCGCCGCCGAGCGCGTCCGCGAACCGCGCACCGCCAATTACTGGGCACAGGCGGGCAATGCCTGGCTCGCCGCCGGCAACGTCGCCCGGGCGCGCGGTGCACTCGACGCGGCGCTGGCGGCGGGGACGCTGACCGGGCAGGCGCTGGGCGAGGCGCATCTGGACCGTGCGCGCATCCTGGCGGCGGCGGGCGACGCGACCGGCGCGCGCGGCGATCTCGATCTGGCGCTGCGCCATGCCCCGGCCGACCCGCTCGCCTGGCTGCTTTCGGCCACACTGGCACGGCGGGGCGGCGACCTGAACCGCGCCGCGACCGATATCGCCGAAGCGATGCAGCGCGCGCCCGACGACGCATCGGTCCAGCTCGAAGCCGGCAATATCGCGGCGCTGCGCGGCGATCAGTCGGGGGCGATCGCCGCGTGGCAATCCGCAGCGCGCCTGGGCGGGGACGGCGCGGTCGCCACCGCCGCGCGCGCCGCGCTCGCCCAGTTCAACTGAGCGCGCGTCCCCCTACCCTTCGAGCTTGCGCAGCAGGATCTTGACCGCGCCGTCGATCTCATTGTCGCGGCCGCGCAGTTCCTCGATCCGGCGGACCGCGTGGATCACGGTCGAATGGTCGCGATTGCCGAACTTGCGCCCGATCTCGGGCAGCGACCGGGTGGTCAGCCGCTTGGCAAGATACATCGCGATCTGGCGCGGGCGCGCGATCGCCACCGCGCGCCGCGCGGAAATCAGGTCGAGCTGCTTGACGTCGAAATGCGTCGACACCGCGCGCTGGATCTCGTCGATCGTGATGCGCCGCTGCGCGCCCTTCAGCACCTCGCCCAGCGTCGCCAGCGCGAAATCCATCGTCACCGGCTCGTTGATGAGCTGGGCATAGGCGACCAACCGGTTGAGCGCGCCTTCCAGCTCGCGCACGCTGTTGACCAGCCGCTCGGCGAGCAGGTCGAGCACCTCCTGCGGCACCTGCGCGCCGGGCATGTCGGCCAGCTTGCGGCGCAGGATCGCGTGGCGCAGCGCCAGCTCGGGCGGCTTGATGTCGGCGACCAGGCCCGACCCCAGCCGGCTGAGCAACCGCGGCTCGACGCCGTCCAGATTCTGCGGGCTGCGGTCGGCGGCGACCACCAGTCGTTTGCCCGCCGCCATATATTCGTTGACGGTGTGGAAGAATTCTTCCTGCGTCGCGTCCTTGCCCGCGATGAACTGCAGGTCGTCGATCATCAGCAGGTCGGCCGACCGCAGCCGCGACTTGAACGCAAAGGTATCGCGCGCGCGCATCGCCTGGACGAATTCGAACATGAAGCGTTCGGCGGGCATGTAGATCGCGGTCGCGTCGGGGTTCGCCGCCAGAAAGGCGTGGCCGATCGCGTGCATCAGGTGCGTCTTGCCCTGCCCCGTCGCGCTGTGGAGATAGAGCGGGCTGAAGCGCGGACGCCCCGGTTCGGCCAGCGCCTGTGCCGCGTTGAACGCAACGCGGTTCGACGCGTCGGTGACATAGCGGTCGAAGGTGAAGCGCGGATCGAACGGCGCGCGCTCGGCACTTTGCGCACGAACATCGTCGCCGACCAGCGCCTCGACGACGGCACGCGGCGTGTCGGTTCCGCCCGACGGCGCGGCGAGCGGCACGACCGCTACGGCGGCGCGCGGTTCGTCGTCGACCGAGAGGATGCGTGTCGCCGGCGCCGTCACCGTGTCGATCGTGACCGAACGCACCCCGGGGAGCGCGGCGCGGAACTCGTGAAGGATGCGATCCGCATAATGGTTGCGGACCCAGTTGGTCATGAACGCCGACGGCAGGCCCAGCCGAACATGATCCGCATCGCCGCCGACCAGCACGGCGGGCTTCAGCCATTGATCGAACAGGCGCGCGCCGGCCTGGGCACGCAGGTTGCGGCGCACCTGCGCCCACGCTTCCGCCGGCGACGCCGCGGGCCGCGTATCGTCCGGTTCAGTCTTCACCGTATTGCGGTATCCCGTCACGCGAACGCACCTCTCCCTCGACCGAAGCGCAGGGCTCCGCCCGTCGATTATTTATTGGTCAACAACCCCCCACAGCCGGAATCACGATCCGCCTGTTTTCACAAAACTAACGCAATCTGGTCACCAGAGTCGGTGGCCGGAGAGGTTGTTTAGAGGTGGTTTTGCGAGTCGAGCAAGAGCCGCGAATGTCAAGAAAGTGAAATAATCCGGTTGACATCGGATAGCCGGGACTTGCAGCGAGATAAAAAGTTTAACTGCTTTATTTCAGTGACTTAGCGCCCACCAAGCCAGCAAATCACGCACGACTCGCGGTTTCACGCGCAATTCACAAATCGACGGCGATTCCCGTCGGGCGCGGCTGCACCGGACGCAAGAAAGCGCCCCGCCGGACTCTCCGGCAGGGCGCTGTCTTTCAAAAACCTGTGGCGGTTCAGGCGAGCGCGGTCACGCGCTTGGTCAGCCGCGAAAACTTGCGCGACGCGGTGTTGCGGTGGAGCACGCCCTTCGCGACCCCGCGCGCGAGCTCGGGCTGGACCGCCGCGAGCGCCGCAGTGGCGGCGGCCTTGTCCCCGGTCGCCAGGGCCAGCTCGACCTTCTTCACATAGGTACGGATGCGGCTGACGCGCGCCCCGTTGATTTCCGTGCGCCGTTCGTTGCGCCGGATACGCTTTTTCGCCTGCGGCGTATTCGCCATGCCGTCCTCGAAGTCCTGATCTGATGGGCAAGAAGCGCAGGGTTATCCCGTGCTCCGGAAACCGGGGCCCTTAACGACTTCCCCCCGCGCGGTCAACCGACCGCGCCCGGTTACCGCTGACAGCGCGTGCACCAGAAGGTCGATCGCCCCGAATCGACGCGGCGCGCGACCGCCGCGCCGCACGAACAGGCCTCACCCTCGCGCCCATAGACCCGCCACTGTTTGGAAAAATAGCCGAGCTCGCCATCGGGGCGCGCGTAATCGCGCAGCGATGATCCGCCGGCCTCGATCGCGGCGTTGAGGACATCGCGGATCGCCGCGACCAGCCGAACATGGGCCGCGCGCGACAGCGTCCCGGCGCCGCGAATCGGCGAAATCCGGGCCAGATGCAGTGCCTCGCAAACATAGATGTTGCCCAGTCCCGCCACGACACGCTGATCGAGCAGCATCGCCTTGATCGGCGCGATGCGGCCGTTCAACGTGGCGCGCAAATGGTCGGCATCGAAGGCCGGGCCCAGCGGTTCGGGACCCAGCCCCGCCAGTCCCGGCAGCGTGTCGACGCGCGCGGTCTCGATCAGGTCGAGCGAGCCGAACCGGCGCGGATCGTTGAGCGCCAGACGGCGGCCGGCATCGGTGTCGACGACCAGATGGTCGTGCGCCAGATGCTCGGACGGGTCGAGTCGCCACCGCCCGGACATACCCAGATGAAAGACCAGCGTGTCGCCGCGATCGGTGTCGATCAGGCCATATTTGGCGCGGCGCCGGATCGCGATCACCTCCGCGCCGGTCAGCCGCTGGCCCAGATCCGCCGGAATCGGCCGGCGCAGGTCGGGGCGGTGCGCGACGATACGGGCGATCCGCCGCCCCTCCAGCACCGGACGCAAGCCGCGGACGGTCGTTTCGACTTCGGGAAGCTCTGGCATGTCCGATCCGACCTAGGCGGCGTTTGCCCCCGGCTCAACCCTTGGCTACAGCACGCCGCAGCCCCGCAGCCTATCGAGTGACACCGCGCATATGCCCGACACCGTTTCCTTCGGCTATCAAGACGTCACCCCCGAGGAAAAGACCGCGCGCGTCGGCGAGGTGTTCGCCAATGTCGCGCGCCGGTATGACGTGATGAACGATGCGATGTCGGCGGGGATGCACCGGATCTGGAAGGACCAGTTCGTCCGCCGGCTGAAGCCGCGCGCGGGCGAACAGGTGCTCGACATGGCGGGCGGCACCGGCGACATCGCGTTTCGCATCGCCGCATCCGGCGCATCGGTGACGGTTGCCGACATCAACCCGGCGATGCTGGAAGTCGGCATGCAGCGCGCGGCCGAACGCGGGCTCGACGGGCTGGTGTGGACCGAAGCCAATGCCGAGGTCCTCGATTTCCCCGACCGCTTCTTCGACGCCTATACGATCGCGTTCGGCATCCGCAACGTGACCGACATCCCCGCCGCGCTGCGCGAGGCGCATCGCGTGCTGCGCCGCGGCGGGCGGTTTTTCTGCCTGGAATTCTCGACGGTCGAATGGCCCGGCTTCGCCGATGTCTACGACGCCTATTCGCACCATCTCGTGCCCCGGCTGGGCAAATGGATCGCGCGTGACGAGGACAGCTATCGCTACCTCGTCGAATCGATTCGGCGCTTTCCCGACATGGCGCGGTTCGAAGCGATGATCGGCGAGGCCGGGTTCGTGCGCACCCGGGTCGAACCGATCATGGGCGGGCTGGTCGCGATCCACAGCGGCTGGAAGATCTGATGCCCCGACATCTGCGATCGGTCGCGGCGTGACGGCGCCCGCGACGCATCTGTGGCGGCTGGTCAAATGGGGCCGCATCCTCGCACGCCATGGCGCGCTGCGCGGCATCGCACGCAATCCCAACACGCCGGCACCGGTCCGCCGGCTGATTCAGGTCGTCAGCTTCGGCGCGCGCATCCCGGCGACGCCGCGCTATGCCGACGCGTTTCAGGCAATCGGCCCGGCCGCGATCAAGCTGGGCCAGACGCTGGCCACCCGTCCCGACCTGATCGGCGAGGAAGCCGCACACGACCTGCTTCGGCTGCAGGATGCGCTGCCGCCTCTGCCCTGGCCGGTGATTGCGGACGCGATGATGCGCAGCTTCGGCAAGCCGCTCGACGCGCTGTTCAGCGAGATCGATCCGGTGCCGATCGGTGCCGCCTCGATCGCTCAGGTCCACCGCGCGGTCACGACCGAGGGTCGCCGCGTCGCGGTCAAGGTGCTGCGCCCCGGTGTCGAGCGCCAGTTTGCCGACGCGATCCAGACCTATGAATGGGCCGCCGCCCAGGTCGAGGCGATGGGCGGCGAAGCCGGCCGGCTGCGCCCGCGCCTGGTGATCGAGACCTTCAAGCGCTGGACGATCCGCGAGCTCGACCTGCGGCGCGAGGCGGCGTCGGCGTCGGAGCTGGCCGAGGGGATGAAGGCGGAGCCCGATTTCATGGTCCCCGCCATCGACTGGCAACGCACCACCGGCAGCGTGCTGACGCTCGAGTGGATCGACGGGATCAAACTGTCCAGCCGCGATGCGCTGATCGCCGCCGGGCACGATCTGCCCCGCCTGTCACAAAGGCTGGTCAAGGCATTCCTGCGCCAGGCAATCGCCGAGGGGTTCTTCCACGGCGACATGCACCAGGGCAATTTGTTCGCGCTGGCCGACGGGCGGATCGCCGCCATTGATTTCGGCATCATGGGGCGGATCGACCGGCGCGCGCGGGTGTGGCTGGCCGAAATCCTCTATGGCCTCATCACCGGCAACTATGCGCGCGTGGCCGAGATTCATTTCGAGGCCGGCTATGTGCCGCCGCACCATAATGTCGACGAATTTGCGACCGCGCTGCGTGCGGTCGGCGAACCGATGCGCGGGCTGGCGGTCAAGGACATGTCGGTCGGCATGATGCTCGACAGCCTGTTCAACATCACCCGCGAATTCGATATGCAGGTCCAGCCGCACCTGTTGCTGTTGCAAAAGACGATGGTGATGGTCGAAGGGGTCGCGACCTCGCTCGACCCCGATGTCAATCTGTGGGAAACCGCCGCGCCGTTCGTGCGCGAATGGATCCGCACCGAACTGGGCCCCGAAGCCGCGATCGCCGACCGCCTGGTGACCGACCTGCGCACGCTTGCCCGCCTGCCCGAGCTGATCCGCAACATCGAGCATCGCTTTCCCGCCCCTGGCGGCGCGCCGCCCGCCCCGCCGCTGCGCGAGATTGAGGTCGTCCGCGTCGGCGGCGGCTGGCGCTATGTCGTGGTCGCGCTGCTCGCGGGGGCGGCCGGCGTCGCCGCGACGCTGGTCCTGCTGGGCTGATGGCATCGGCGGCCCCGCGCCGCGCCGCGCTCTGGCTGGGCGTGCCGGGGCGCTATGCGCATATCGGACGCCGGCCAGCGCTGGGCATCGTCCTGGCGGTGATGCTGTGCTGCCTGCTGCTCGCCGGTGTGTCGCCCCCGGAAAACGTCGGCGCGGCCGGCGCGCGCGACGCGATCGAGCTCAACCAGTCGATCACCGACGCGATGCGCGGCGGCGAGAGCTATTATCCGGTGACCGCGCGGCGGCTGCGCGAGGCCGGGCTGCCGCTGCGGCCGTTCACCGCCTTTCACCTTCCGACGCTCAACGTCCTCCACGCGGCCGTGCCGGCCGATCTGGTTCGGATGGCCTATTGGCTGGTCGCGGGGCTTGCCGGTTTCGCCTGGGCGTACCGGCTCCAGGCCGCGTTCCGCGCGCGCCTTGGCTTGTTCACTGCGATGGCGCTGCTGGCCAGCGGGCTGACGCTGTTCACGATCAGTGATCTGCATCTGTGGCCCGAAGCCTGGGCGGGGACCCTGATCGCCTTGTCGATGGCGCGCTGGCGGCCCGGCCGCGCGGTCGAGGCGGCGGGCTATGCGACGATGGCGTTGATGATCCGCGAACTGGCCGCGCTCTACCCGATCGTGATGGCGCTGGCCGCGCTCCATGACCGTGACCGGCGCGAGGCGCTGGTGTGGGGCGCGACGCTGCTCTTGCTCGCCGCCGTGCTGGGCGTTCACGCAGCGGCGGTCGCCGACGTCACCGGGCCGGTCGACCCGCTGCGCGGCGACTGGCTTCCGCTGACGGGCGCGGCGGCGGCATTCGACGCGTTCGTGCAGGCCAGCCCGCTGCGGCTCGCGCCCGCCGCGATCGGCTTCCCGCTGCTGCTGCTCGTCACGATCGGCTGGAGCGAATGGCAGGATCCGCTGGGCGTGCGGGTCGCGGCGCTGGCTGGGCTGCTGCTGATCGTGATTGCGCTGTTCGCCCCGGCGAGCGCGGTGCACTGGGCGGCGATCGCAACCCCGGTGCTGCTGGTTGGCGGCGCGTTCCTGCCCGACCTGATCCGCGACCTTGCCCGCGCGATACTCGACATGCGGCGCGTGCGGGTGCACAGGGTCACGCGATGAAGCGCATCCTGCTGATCGTCGGGGGTGGCATCGCGGCCTACAAGGCATGCGAGCTCATCCGCCTGCTCCGCCGCGCCGGGCATGACGTCACCTGTGTCGTGACCCGGGCCGGCCAGCAGTTCGTCACGCCGATGACGCTCGCCGCACTGTCCGAGAACCCGGTCTATACCGACCTGTGGGATCTCAAGGACGAGGCGGAGATGGGCCATATCCAGCTCAGCCGCCAGGCCGACCTGGTCGTCGTCGCCCCTGCGACCGCCGACCTGATCGCGCGCATGGCGGGGGGCCATGCCGACGATCTCGCCACCACGCTGCTGCTCGCCACCGACAAGCCGGTGCTGATCGCGCCGGCGATGAACGTGCGGATGTGGCTGCATCCGGCAACCCGGCGAAACGTCGCGCAGCTGGTGGCGGACGGGGTGCAGGTCCTCGACCCCGACGAGGGCGCGATGGCGTGCGGCGAGTACGGCCCCGGGCGCCTGCCCGAGCCGCAGGCGATCGCCGATGCCATCGAAACGAAGCTTGCCGGCGGCGCGGGCGGGCGGCTGGCCGGGCGGCATGTGGTGGTCACCGCCGGCCCGACGCACGAGCCGATCGATCCGGTACGCTACATCGCCAATCGTTCGTCGGGCAAGCAGGGGTTCGCGATTGCCGGCGCGCTCGCGGCACTGGGCGCACGCGTCACGCTGGTCGCCGGCCCGGTCGCGCTGTCCGCGCCGCCCGGCGTCGACCGGATCGACGTGACGACCGCGCGCGAGATGCGCGACGCGGTGATCGCGGCGCTGCCCGCCGACGCGGCCGTGATGGTCGCCGCGGTCGCGGACTGGCACGTCGCCGACGCCGCCGGCCTCAAGATCAAGAAGGGCGCGCAGCCGCCGACGCTTGCGCTCGTCCCCAATCCCGACATTCTGGCCGAACTCGGCGCGAGCAGCGCGCGGCCGGGGCTGCTGATCGGCTTTGCCGCCGAAACCCATGGCGTGCTCGACCATGCCGCCGAGAAGCGCGTGCGCAAGAATGCCGACTGGATTGTCGCCAACGACGTGTCGGGTGACGTGATGGGCGGCGCGCGTAACGCCGTCCACCTGATTTCCGCCGACGGCGTCGACTCCTGGCCCGACCTGTCGAAGGAGGAGGTCGCCGCGCGGCTGGCGGCACGGATCGCCGATGCGCTTTGACATCCGCCGCGCAGGCGCGTTGCTGGCGCTGATGCTGCTTGCCGGGTGCATGACCGCCCCGGCAGCGCGGCCGGTGACCGATGCGCCGCCGACGCTGTTGCTGACCGAACGCTTCGGCCCCGCGCGCGGCACCGGCAAGGCGCTGTTCATCCTGGTCAGCGCGCGTCCCGGAGCCGAAACGCGGATTGCCGAGCGCGCGCTGGCGCAGGCGCTTGTCGCGCGCGTGCCGGGAAGCCGCGCCATACTGGTCCTGCGCGCGGGCCATCAGGCTGCATCCGATCGCGCCTCGCCGGGCGACGCAGGCCGTGGCAATGGCGACGACCTGACCGCCGACCGCCTTGCCCTGCTGGCCGCGACGATCCGCGATGTCGAACAGCGCCACCCCGACATGCGGCCGATCGTGATCGGCATCGGCACCGGCGCGGCCGCGGTCGCCAATCTGGCCGGCACCCGGCCTCAACTGGTCGGCGCGATGGTGCTGGCGGCATGCCCGTGCGCGCTGCCCGAATGGCGCGCGCTCCGGGCGAAGGCGGACCCCGCCGGCGGCTGGACCCAGCCCGTGGCCAGCCTCGACCCGCTGCAGACCGCTGGCGGCGTCGCGCCGGGGCTCCGTGCGGTGCTGATCGTCGGCAGCGATGATCGCGAAACCCCGCCGTCGCTGCTGCGCGCCTATGCCGAGGCGCTGGCCCTGCGCGGCATCGACACCGATTTCCGCATCCTGCCCGGCAAGGGCCACGATCTGGCGGGCGACCCCGCGCTGATCGACGCCGCCGTGCAGCTCGCCACCGGACAGGAACCGCCACGATGACCCCGCCCGCCCCGATCCGGATCGCCGTCCAGCGGCTCGCGCATGGCGCCGGCCTGCCGATGCCCGTCTATGCGACGTCGGGCGCCGCCGGGATGGATGTCGTCGCCGCCGAAAGCCTGACGCTCGCCCCCGGCGCGCGCCACGCGGTGGCGACCGGTTTCGCCTTCGCCATCCCGGAGGGCTATGAGGTCCAGGTGCGCCCGCGCTCGGGGCTGGCGCTCAAGCACGGCATTACCTGCCTCAACACCCCCGGCACGATCGACAGCGATTATCGCGGCGAGGTGAAGGTGATCCTCGCCAATCTGGGCGATGCGCCGTTCGAGGTGGTGCGCGGCGAGCGGATCGCCCAGCTCGTCCCCGCCCCCGTGCAGCGCGCCATCCTGGACGAAGTCGCCACGCTGGACGAAACCGCCCGCGGCAGCGGCGGTTTCGGCTCCACGGGCAGATGACGATCGTCACCTCGGCGGGTCCCCTGCTCGCACTCATGCTTGCGATGCAGGGCGGCCAGGGCGATAGGCCCGCCGGGCGCATCCAGTGGGATGCGCTGCCCCAGCTCGACTTTCGCGTGCCGCTGACCATCGCGCCCGAAATGACCGCCTATGTCGCCGGGGAAAGCCGGTCGGGTCGATGCCCGCCACCCGCGATCGAAGGCGGGCGCAGCGTGGTGCGCGCCGATGTCGCGGTGCTGGTTCAGGACGGCATGGTCCGCGCCACCATCCCGCACGCGATCGACTGCGTGACGGTCGAGCAATATGCCGCGGGGATCGTCGTCAGCTATGCCCGCAACAACCTGACCCAGCGCATGGCGCGCACGACCGGCTGGTATCGCGCGACGCTCGTCTTCGAATGGTAGCGGCGATGGCGGCACCCTCACCCGGCCCCGAGCTCGCCGATGCCGAACTTGATCGCTATGCCCGTCACCTCATCCTTCGCGAAATCGGCGGCATCGGGCAACGGCGCATCCGCGGCGCGACGGTGCTGGTGGTCGGCGTCGGCGGCATCGGCACCCCGGCGATCCAGTATCTCGCAGCCGCGGGGATCGGACGGCTGCGTATCGTCGACGACGACCGCGTCGACCGGTCCAACCTGCAGCGCCAGATCCTGTTCGGCGACGCAGCGGTCGGCGCGCGCAAGGTCGATGCCGCCGCCGCCGCGATCGCGCGGCTCAACCCCGGCGTGGCGGTCGACGCACACGCGATCCGGGCGGACGCGGCCACCCTGCCCGCGCTGCTCGACGGCGTCGACGCGGTCGTCGACGGTAGCGACAATTTCGCCACCCGGCTGGCGGCCGCCGACGCCGCCCACGCCGCGCGCGTGCCGCTGGTCAGCGCGGCAATCGGCGGGTTCGAGGGGCAGGTCGCGCTCTATCGCGGCTGGGAAACGGGCCGCCCCTGCTATCGCTGCGTCGTCGGCGACGATCCCGCGCGCGCGGACACCAGTTGCGCGGATCAGGGCGTGCTGGGCGCCACGGCGGGCGTCGTCGGCACGCTCGCCGCGGTCGAGGCGTTGCGCGCGATCCACCCCTTCGGGGAGGACAGCGTGGGCAAGCTGCTGCTCGTCGACCTGCTCGGCTGGCGCTTCCGCACGCTTAGTGTGCCTGCGGATCCGGCATGTCCGACGTGCGCGGGCTGACCGTTATCGTCGCGGGCGCCGACCCGGCGCGCGCGCATGCCGCGATCACGCTGGCGAGCGCGGCGGCGGCGCTGGGCGGCCGGACCTGCCTCTACCTGCACGACGCGGCGGTAAAGGTGCTCGCCGATCCCGCGCTGCGCGAACTCCGCATCGCCGCGCACGAACTGGGCGTCCGGACGATCGCGTGCCAGTCCGGGCTGGCGGCGGCGGGCATCGACCTTCGCGGCGTCGTGCCGCCGGCTGAAGCGGGCGGCATGGTCGGGCTGCTTGCAACGCTGGGCGACGACCGGCTCGTCTTCGCCTGAACGCGTGCTATTTCGCCCGGGTGTAGGGCGTGAAGCTGTCGAAGCGGCAATCCCCCGACGGGATGCCTACGCCCCGGTCGACCGTGCGGAAACGGTCGTTGCGACACAGCTGCGATCCGAACCGGTCGATCACCAGGATGACGTCGGGGCGCAGGCCGGGACAAGCGCCCACCGGCCCGGTGCGCCACAGCCGCGCGCCGTCGCGATAGATGATCGTGTCGTCACCATAAATGGTGCCCCCCGACGACGCGGTCGGAAAGATGCAGTTGACCGGTTCCCCCGCGACCCGACCCGCGAGCAGGCGCGCCAGCCGCGCCTTGTCGCGGGTGTAGCGCGCCTCGGGCGCGGCTTCGGTGCATGCGCCCGCCGTCAACGCGGCGAGCGGGATCAGCATCATCAACGGGCGCATCGGCATTTCTCCGCCTGGGGTCGCGCGCCGGCCGCGCCGGCCACCACCCTATCCCCTGAAATTGTCCTTGCCCGCGCGGCGTTCCGCCAGCTCCGCAACACTGCCGGCACGCAGGAACGGGTTGGTCGCCCGCTCCAGCCCGATCGTCGTCGGCACCGTCGCCTGACCCGCCGCCCGCGCCGCGTCGACGTCGGCCATCCGCGCGACCAGCGCCGCGTTATCGCCGTCGATCGACAGCGCGAACCGGCCGTTCGACTGGGTGTACTCATGCGCGCAATAGACGGTCGTGTCGTCGGGCAACTCGGCCAGGCGCTGCATGTTGGCGAACATCTGCGCCGCCGTACCCTCGAACAGCCGGCCGCAGCCCATCGCGAACAGCGTGTCGCCGACGAAGATCGCGGCGTCCTCCGCGAAGTGATAGGCGATGTGCCCGGCGGTGTGCGCGGGCACTTCCCACACCGTGGCGACATGATCGCCCAGCCGCACCGTATCGCCCTCCGCGACCAACCGGTCGGCGGACGGGATGCGCGCGGCCTCGGCGGCAGGCGCGGTGACGATCGCGCCGGTCGCGTCCTTGATCCCGGCATTGCCGCCGATATGGTCAGGGTGCCAGTGGGTGTTCCAGATCGCCCCGATCCGCCAGCCGCGCGCCTGCGCCGCCGCCAGCACGGGTTCGGCGACCGCGGGGTCGATCACCACGGTGCCGTCCGACGCCGCGTCATGCACCAGCCAGACATAATTGTCGTTCAGCACCGGCACGCGGACGATCTCGAGCGCGGCTTCGGGCATCACCACGTCCCCGTGTTGGGCATCGATGCCCAGGGCTCGGCAGGCTCAAGCCGCCCCGCCTGAAGCAGTTCGATCGAAATGCCGTCGGGCGACTTCACGAACGCCATGTGCCCGTCGCGCGGCGGGCGGTTGATCGTGACGCCCGCATCCATCAGCCGCTGGCACGTCGCGTAGATATTGTCGACGCGATAGGCGAGGTGGCCGAAATTGCGGCCGCCGCCATAGCTTTCGGGCGCGCTGCCGTCGGCGGGTGGCCAGTTGTAGGTCAGCTCGACCTCCGCCACGCCTTCCTGACCGGGCGCGGCCATGAAGATCAGCGTGAACCGGCCGGCTTCGTTCTCCATCCGCCGCACTTCCTCCAGCCCCAGCAGCTTGAAGAACGTCACCGTCGCATCGGGATCGGCGACGCGGATCATGCTGTGGAGAAATTTCATGCACACCCTTTCAACTCGTCGACGATCATGCACGGTTCATCTATGATGCCGTAGCGCTGACTCCGCCAAGATAGGTGGCGGAACGACGGAAGGGAAGGACGGGACATGGCCGAGGGGTCTGGGTTTTCAGGGCGGATGATGGTGCTGGCGGCGGCGATCGTCGCGCTCGGACTGGTCGCGGGCGGCTTCCTGCTCGGCGACGGATTGCGTCGCGCGCGCAGCGCCGACCGGTCGGTGACGGTGCGCGGGCTGGCCGAACGCGATGTGACTGCCGATCTCGCCACCTGGGCGATCAGCTATTCGGCGACCGGCACCGACCTGGCCGCGGTCCAGGCCGATGTCGATGCCGATACGCGCGAGCTGGAGGCCTATTTCCGCCGGCTCGGTTTTCCCGCCAGCGCGATCACGCCGACCGGGGCGGGGGTGAACCAGTATTTCAGCAACGGCGTGCTGACGATCACGATCAACCAACGGATGCTGTTGCGCACCAACGACATCCGCCGCGCGCGGGCTGCGGTTGCCCGCCAGTTCGAGCTGGTACGGCGCGGCGTCACGCTGCAGGAAGGCAGCGGCATGCGCTACAGCTTCACCCGGCTCAACGACGTGAAGCCCGCCATGGTTGCCGACGCGACGCGCGACGCGCGCAAGGCCGCCGAACAGTTCGCCCGCGACAGCGGCACCGGCGTCGGCGGCATCAAGAGCGCGACTCAGGGCTATTTCACCATCGACGAGCGCGACGGCGGCGGCGAAGGCGGCGACAGCCCGTTCAAGAAGGTGCGCGTGGTGACGACGGTCGACTTCTACCTGAACTGACCGCCGCCGGGCGCGCGTCGTGATCGATCCGCGCGGTTCAGCCCATCCACGCATGTTCGATGTGGCGCGGCACGCGACCCGGCACGATCAGGATGACGTCAATCCTCACATCCTCGCCATTGACCGCATAGCGCGGCAGCAGCAGATCGGCTGCCGCCGCGACGCGCGCCAGCCGCCGCTCGTCGATCGCCAGGTCGAGCTCGGCATCGCTCGCGCGCGTCTTCACCTCGACGAACGCGATCAGCCCGCTCCGACGCGCGATCAGGTCGACCTCGCCCACCCGCGTCCGCACCCGCTGGTCGAGGATGCGCCAGCCCTTCAGGCGAAGATACCAGGCCGCGATCGTCTCGCCCCGCCGCCCCCGCGCCTCGGCCGCGTGGCGGTCCCTCACGCGCGCGGCTTCATCGCCATCGCGCGAGCATAGAGCGCGCGGCGGTCTACGCCCAGTTTCCGGGCGACCTCGCTCGCCGCCTGGCCGGGCGACAGGCGGGTCATCGCCTCGGCGAGCGCGGCGTCGGCGTCGTCGGCCGTCGCGGGCGGCGCATCGCCCGGCGGGGCGACGACGATCACGATCTCGCCCCTGGGCGGCGCATCGGCATAGCGCGCGGCAAGCCCGCTCAGCGTGCCGGTCACGCACTCCTCGAACTTCTTGGTGATCTCGCGCGCCACCCCTGCCTCGCGGTCGCCGAGTCCCTCGGCCAGCGCGGCCAGCGTCGCCGCCAGCCGCGGTCCCGATTCGTAGAAGACCAACGTCGCACGCACTCCCGCCACCTCGTCGATGGTTTCACTCCGCGCCCCGGCCTTGGCGGGCAGGAAGCCCATGAACAGGAAGCGGTCGGTCGGCAGCCCCGCGAGCGTCAGCGCCGCGATCGCCGCGCACGGCCCGGGAATCGTCACCACGGCATGCCCCGCCGCACGCGCGTCGCGCACAAGTTTGTAGCCGGGATCGGAGATCAGCGGCGTGCCCGCATCCGACACCAGCGCCACGACCTCGCTGCCCATCCGCGCGATCAGCCCCGGCCGCACGGCTTCGGCATTGTGATCGTGATAGGGGGTCATCCGCACCTTCGCCCCGATATGACGCAGCAGGCCGGCGGTGACCCGGCTGTCCTCCACCGCGATCACGTCGGCACCGCGCAGCACCTCGGCCGCGCGCGGGCTCAGATCACCGAGATTGCCGATCGGCGTCGCCACGATATAGAGGCCGGGAGTGAGAGGGGCGTTCATCCGGGAGTTGTCATGGCAGAGGGTATGGTGAAACCGCAACGTCGGATCGGGATCCTGCGCATCATCGCGGTCGCGGGTGCGATGATCCTGTCGGGCTGTCAGACACTGGTGCCGCGCGGCGTGCCCGACCAGCCGCCGCCCCAGCCGACGCGCCCGACCGATCCGCGCCCGGTCGGCCCCGGCATCCCGGAGGATAGCCAGCGCCACCGCGTCGCGCTGCTCGTACCACTGACCGGCACCAACGCGCGCGTCGGCCAGTCGATCGCCAACGCGACCCAGCTCGCCCTGCTCGACACCCGCAGCGAGATCGTGCGCATCACCAGCTATGACACCGCGGCTGCCGGCGGCGCGGTGGCGGCGGCGAACCGCGCGATCGCGGACGGCAACCGCCTGATCCTCGGGCCGCTCTTGTCCGAAGACGCGCGCGCGATCGCGCCGATCGCGAGGCGCGCCAACGTGCCGGTGCTCAGCTATTCCAACGACACCGGAGTGGCCGGCGACGGCACCTACATCATGGGCTATTCGCCCGCCCAGTCGATCGAGCGCGTCGTCGATCATGCGCGCGGCACCGGCATCACCAGCTTTGCCGGGCTGATGCCCAGCGGTCTCTATGGCGAACGCGCGTCGACCACCTTCCTGCGCGCGGTCGAGGATGCCGGCGGCCAGGTCGTCTCGCTCCAGACCTATGACCGCAGCCAGGGATCGATCACCGCCGCGGTCACCCGCCTGTCGCGGGCATCGCCCTATCAGGCGGTGCTGATCGCGGACGCAGCCGGCACTGCGGCGCTGGCGGTCCCCGCGATCCGCAAGTCGGGCAGCGCCAACGCCCGCGTCCTCGGCACCGAATTGTGGAACACCGACACCGGCATCGGCGGGCGCACCGCGCTCAACGGGTCGTGGTTCGCCAGCGTGTCCGACACGCTCTATCGCCAGTTCGCGACCAAATATCGCGCGCGCTTCAACGCCGCGCCCTATCGCCTCGCGAGCCTGGGCTATGATTCGGTCCTGCTGACCGTGCGGATTGCGCGCGACTGGCGCGTCGGCACGCCCTTCCCCGAAGCGCGGCTGCGCGAGGCGGACGGATTTGCCGGCCTCGACGGGGCGTTCCGCTTCGGCCGCGACGGCGTCGCCGAACGCGCGCTGGAGGTTCAGGAAGTGCGCGGCGGATCGATCGTGACCGTGTCGCCCGCGCCGAAGAGTTTCGGGAAGTAACGACGCGGCCATCGCCCTCGTCGCATCACCCCGGCCTCGTGCCGGGGTCCACGGTGCCGCCAGCGCCGCGCCAATGGTCAAGCCGCACGGCCTCGCCGCCCGGTGGACCCCGGCACAAGGCCGGGGTGACGGCAGACCGCGACAGCAAGGCGTGCCGAGAAAGGTTGAAGACAGCCGGTGGCGATTGGGCAGGTAACGGCCGAGGTTGCGGCCGGCCGCTCTACCCCCGCACCACCTCGCGCAGGATCGCGTCGAGCACCGGCATTCCCGCTGGCGTGACGGCCAGCCGCTCGCTGTCGCGCGTGACCAGGCCCTGCGTCGCCAGCCGCGCCGCGGCGTCATCATCGACCCAATCCCGGCCGATGCGCGCGACATCGACGCCTTCGGCCAGCCTTAGGCCCATGACCAACGCTTCGGTCGCCTGCTCGGACGGGGTCAGTGCCTGTTCGATCTCGATGCCATGGCCGTTGCGATCGACCGCATCCAGCCAGTTCTCCGGCTTCTTCCGCCGTGCAATTGCCATGCCGCCGCGCCGGCCATGCGCGCCGGGACCGACGCCGGCATAGTCGCCATAACGCCAATAGGTCAGATTGTGGCGGCTCTGCGCACCCGGCCGCGCATGGTTCGACACCTCATAGGCCGGCAGGCCGGCAGCGCCGGTCAGGTCGCGGGTCAGCTCGAACAGGTCGGCGGCGGCGTCACCATCGGGAATCGTCAATTCCCCCTTGGCCGCCAGCGTCGCAAAGCGCGTACCCGGCTCGATCGTCAGCTGATAGAGCGAGAGATGCTCGGTCCCGAACGCGATCGCGCGGGCCAGTTCCGCGTGCCACGCATCGGGCGTCTGGCCCGGCCGAGCATAGATCAGGTCTAAGCTTACCCGCGCAAATGCCTGCTGCGCGGTCGCCAGCGCCGCCAGCCCCTCCGCCACGTCATGCGCGCGGCCCAGGAAGCCGAGCGCCGCATCGTCCAGCGCCTGCAACCCCAGCGACACGCGATTGACCCCCGCTTGTGCCAGATCGGTGAAGCGCGCGGCCTCGACCGACGACGGATTGGCTTCCAGCGTGATCTCGATATCGGGCTCGGCTGGCCAGTACGCGGTCGCCGCGTCAATGAGCGCGGCGACGGTCGCCGGCGGCATCAGCGAGGGCGTGCCGCCACCGAAGAAGATCGAGCCGAGCCGCCGCCCCGTCAACAACGCGGCCTCATGCGCCAGATCGGCGAGCAACGCGGCGCGCCAGCGATCCTGGTCGACCTGGTCGCGGACATGGCTGTTGAAATCGCAATAGGGGCATTTGGAGACGCAGAACGGCCAGTGGATATAGAGCGCCAGCGGCGGGACAGGGGAAACGGAAGTCACCGGCGCGATATGGCGAGAGACGACGGCAAGGGAAAGGGACTCTCCCCTCCTGCCTGTGCGAGGGGCCGTAAACATTCAGCACCCGTTTCTGGTCACCCCGCCTTTGCCGGGGTCCACCGCGCAATTTGTACAGGTTCATCATCGGCGTGCGTCCCTCGCCCCACGCACTGGCTCGGCTTCAACTGGGGTGCGACGCCGCTTTGCAGCACCGTGGACCCCGGCACCGGGCCCGGGGTGACGGGAAAATTCAGGTGTCGCGGCGATCAGATGCTTATTCCGAGATCGGGCGCTGGGGAGGCACTCCGCTTCATCATTTTCTATCCCGAGCCCCCTCCCGACGTCGCGAAGGGCATTGCTGTCCTACACGAACCATATTGGCTAAATACCGCCGCCCGAACCGGAGGCATCCCTATGGACATCGACCAGCTCATCGACGACGTGATTTCGCGCGAGGGCGGCTATTCCGACCACCCCGACGATCGCGGCGGCGCGACCAAATTCGGAATCACCCAACGGGTGGCCCGCGAGCATGGCTATCACGGCCCGATGCGCGACATGCCGCGCACGGTGGCCGAACGGATCTACCGCGCCATCTACTGGCAGGCGCCGCGATTCGACGACGTCGCGACGCGCGCACCGGGCGTCGCCGCCGAACTTTTCGACACCGGTGTGAACATGGGGCCCGCGACCGCGACGATGTTCCTGCAACGCGCGCTCAACGTGCTCAACCGCGCGCGCCGCGACTATCCCGACATCGCGCGTGACGGGCGGATCGGCCCCGCGACGCTCGGCGCGCTCGACCGCTTCCTCGAACTGCGCGGCCCGGCGGGCAAAACCGTGCTGCTGCGCGCGCTCAACGCGCTGCAGGGCGCGCGCTACATCGAACTCGCCGAGCGTCGGCCGGCGAATGAGAGTTTCCTCTATGGCTGGCTCGCCAACCGTATCGGTTAATCACCGCCTGTTCCGAACGCATCGACAGAAGGAAACGCCATGGCCGTTCTCGACGCCCTGCTCGGCCCGATCACCGGGCTGATCGACAAATTGATTCCCGATCCGAAGGCGCGCCAGGCGGCCAAGCTGGAGCTGATCCGGCTTCAGGGCACGCAGGAGCTCGAGCAGCTGAAGGCGCAATTGTCGGCGATCGTCGCTGAGGCGGGCTCGAACGACCCGTGGACCAGCCGCGCCCGCCCCAGTTTTCTCTACGTCATGTATGTGCTGCTGCTCTGGTCGATCCCGATGGGGCTGATCGGCGCAGTCCAGCCACGGCTCGCCGACGGCATCGTGCGTGCGATGAACGCCTATCTCTCGGGTATTCCCGAGCCCCTCTATGTCCTCTTCGGCACCGGCTATCTCGGCTACACCGCCGCGCGGCAATGGGGCAAGGCGAAGGGCGTGGACCGGTAGCGGCAACCAAGCGGGCGCGGTGATTGTTTTTTCATGGCCAAACGTTATCTTGGCGCGTGCAAGGAGACCGGTGACGATGCAGGTAAATTCGGAAACTGCGCTTCGCAACGGACGCCGATTGCTGGCGGAACACGATAACAGCTGGCTGAAGGTTCTGGAAAACACCCGTCGTGCGCGTAAGGACGGGCCGCACGCACCTGAAGCTGACATCCGCGAAGCCGCAGCGTCTTGACTGATGGCGCGCTGTCGGCCGCGATGGCGGCCCCTGCGCGCCCGGTAAGAAGGTAACCAGACGAGG
Organism: Sphingomonas sp. SFZ2018-12; assembly: GCF_022496715.1. Taxonomy (NCBI): domain Bacteria; kingdom Pseudomonadati; phylum Pseudomonadota; class Alphaproteobacteria; order Sphingomonadales; family Sphingomonadaceae; genus Sphingomonas; species Sphingomonas sp. SFZ2018-12. The sequence continues at coordinate 432,161 of NZ_WTFM01000001.1, read as the reverse complement.
CCGGGGGGCGCGTGATCGATTTCCGACTGGACGCTGTCCTGCTCCTGCTGCTGCCCGGCCTCGCTTCCTATTGTGCATTCTACGGGATTTTTGGCCGGTTCGGACATTTTGGTGTCGGGGATCGCGGCCGGGCGCAACGACGCGTCTTCGCACCGATCCCGCCAGCGCCGGGGTCGGTCCAGTCACTGACCGTCATCGTGGCGAGTTCGGTGGTCGCACATGTGCTCCTGATGATCGCTTCGATCGTGGTTTTTCCGCAGAAACTGGATCGGTTGCAGGTCGGGGGCTGGCCACGCGATGCGCACGACCTTGCCTTGTTCGCCGGGATCGAGCTGGCGCTCGCGCTGGCGATCTTCATCGCCATAACCGGATATCTGCGCCGCCTGTCCTTTACCAACGCCCTGCCGCGCTGGCTGTACGGCTGGGCAACCGATCTGGCCAACAAGCTGGACGACGACAGCAAAATCGCGGTGGCGGTGGTGCTGACCCGATACGACCTTACGGACAAGAGCGCGTGGGCGCCCAATCTCTCGGTCACCTATATCGGTGCGATCCAGGATCTTTCGCTGGCCGTCGATGGCTCGATCCGGCGCATCAACCTCGCCGATGCGCAGCGTTTTTTGATCGATCTGCGTCGGTCGATCGCGCAGCAGGATCAGCTGCCGCTGGCCACCTTCGACCTGTTGTCGATCGAGGCGGACCAAATCCGAAATGTCAGCTTCGAGATCGTGGATCGGCCGGTCGATCCAGTGCCGGACCTTCTGGCCAATGGCTTGCGCCGGATTTACGCCGGGCGCTGATCGTCGAACAACGCGCCCTATTGTTCATCCCTGATCGCGTGACCATTTGAAGCGCCATGAACGACAAATCCATGGTGTGGCACGGCACCACGATCCTTTCCGTGCGCAAATCCGGCAAAGTGGTGATCGCGGGCGACGGCCAGGTTTCGGCCGGCCAGACCGTGATGAAGCCCAATGCGCGCAAGGTCCGTCCGCTGGGGGATGGCAAGGTGATTGCCGGGTTCGCCGGCGCGACCGCCGACGCCTTCACCCTGTTCGAGCGGCTGGAGGCCAAGCTGGAGCGGCACCAGGGCCAGCTGCTGCGCGCCGCGGTCGAGCTCGCCAAGGACTGGCGGACCGACAAATATCTTCGCAACCTGGAGGCGATGCTGATCGTCGCCGACAAAGACGTGACGCTGGTCGTCACCGGCAATGGCGACGTGCTGGAGCCCGAAGGCGGCATCGCCGCGATCGGATCGGGAGGCAATTTCGCGCTCGCCGCGGCGCGCGCCCTGGCGGAATATGAGCCCGATGCCGAGGTGCTGGCGCGCAAGGCGATGGCGATCGCTGCCGAGCTTTGCGTCTACACCAACGATCGCCTGACCGTGGAGACGATGGACAGCGCCACCTGACGCTCGAACCTTTGTTCCCGTTCGTGTCGAGCGAAGTCGAGACACGCGACACCGGGACCAACGTTTCTCGACTTCGCTCGAAACGAACGGATTTCATCTGAAATGACCGACACCCTCACCCCCAAAGCCATCGTCCGCGCGCTCGACGCGCACATCATCGGCCAAGCCGACGCCAAGCGCGCGGTCGCGGTTGCGCTGCGCAATCGCTGGCGCCGGCAGCAGCTCGGCCCTGACCTGCGCGACGAGGTCAGCCCCAAGAACATCCTGATGATCGGCCCGACCGGCTGCGGCAAGACCGAGATCAGCCGGCGGCTGGCCAAGCTGGCCGACGCGCCCTTCGTCAAGGTCGAAGCCACCAAGTTCACCGAAGTCGGCTATGTCGGCCGCGATGTCGAACAGATCGCCCGCGACCTGGTCGAGGAAGCGATCCGGCTTGAAAAGGAGCGCCGCCGCGTCGCGGTGAAGGACAAGGCGGAAGAAGCGGCGATGACCCGGCTGCTCGACGCACTGACCGGCAAGGATTCGAGCCAGGCGACGCGCGAGGCATTCCGCCAGCGCTTCCGCGACGGCCATCTCGACGACAAGGAAGTCGAGATCGAGGTCGATGCGGCCCCGACGATGCCGTTCGAAATCCCCGGTGCGCCCCAGATGGGCATGATCAACCTGAGCGAGATGATGGGCAAGGCGTTCGGCGGCGGCCAGCTGAAGCGCCGCAAGCTGCCGGTCCCCGCCGCCTGGGCCAAGCTGGTCGAGGAGGAAGCCGACAAGCGGCTGGACCAGGACGAGGTGAGCCGCGCCGCGCTGGCCGATGCGGAGGCCAACGGGATCGTTTTCCTGGACGAGATCGACAAGATCGCGGTCAGCGATGTTCGTGGCGGATCGGTCAGCCGCGAGGGCGTGCAGCGCGACCTGCTGCCGCTGATCGAGGGGACGACGGTGGCGACCAAATACGGGCCGATGAAGACCGACCATGTGCTGTTCATCGCCTCAGGCGCATTCCACGTCGCCAAGCCGAGCGACCTGCTGCCCGAGCTTCAGGGCCGCCTGCCGATCCGTGTCGAGCTGAAGGGGCTGACCGAGGAGGATTTCGTCGCGATCCTGTCCGACACCAAGGCGAGCCTGCCCGAACAGTATAAGGCGCTGATCGGCACGGAGGATGTGACGATCGACTTCACCCCCGACGGCATTCGCGCGGTCGCGCGCATCGCCGCCGAAGTGAATGGCGAGGTCGAGAATATCGGCGCGCGCCGGCTTCAGACCGTGATGGAGAAGCTGCTCGAGGAAGTAAGCTTCGATGCGGAGGATCGTCGCGGCGAAACGCTGGTGATCGACGCGGCCTATGTCGATCGCCAGCTGGCCAGCATCGCCCGCAACACCGACCTCAGCCGTTACGTGCTGTAGCTTCTAGCGCGCGGCCAGGAACGCCTCGACCTGCGGGGCGAGCTCGGGACGGGCCAGCGCCAGCGCGATGTTGGCACAGATGAAGCCCGCTTTGTCGCCGCAATCATAGCGGTCGCCGTCGAAGGTATAGCCGTGGAAGGGCTGGACGCCGATCAGCTTGGCCATGGCATCGGTCAGCTGGATTTCGCCGCCCGCGCCGGTGACGGGATTGTCGAGGATCTTCATCACCTCGGGCTGCAGGATGTAGCGGCCCGGGATCATCAGGTTGGATGGCGCGGTGCCCGCCTTGGGCTTTTCGACCAGCGCGGTCACTTCGGTCAGCTTGCCGTCGCGTGTACCCGGCGTGATGATGCCGTATTTGTCGGTTTCGCTGTCCGGCACCTTCAGCGCGCCGATCACGTTGCCGCCGACTTGCTCATAGGCCGCGACCATCTGGGCGAGGAAATTGGGGGTGCCGACCATCAGCTCGTCGGGCAGCAGCACCGCAAAGGGTTCGTCGCCGACGATCTCGCGCGCGCACCACACCGCGTGGCCGAGCCCCAGCGGTTCCTGCTGGCGCACATAAACGGGCGATCCGGGGGTCATCCGCGTGCCCTCGATCAGCGACATCGACTTGCCGCGTGCACGCATCGTCGTCTCGAGCTCGAACGCGATGTCGAAATGGTCCTCCAGCGCGCCCTTGCCGCGACCGGTGACGAAGATGATCTGCTCGATACCCGCTTCCAGCGCCTCTTCGACCGCATATTGGATCAGCGGCTTGTCGACGACGGTCAGCATTTCCTTCGGCATCGCCTTGGTGGCGGGCAGGAAGCGCGTGCCGAGACCGGCGACGGGAAAAACGGCCTTGCGGACGGGCTTGATCATCTTGGCAGAACCTCCGGTGACGCCGCTGTCGGATAGTGGGCCGTCCGGGGCAAGGCAAATCCTTTCGCGGGTGCAGCATGAAATGTGCCCGCGAACCGTCTCGTTTTAGCGACGAGTTAAGCCGCCACGGCTATGGGTCACGTCATGACCGCCGCCGCCGCTCAGAAAACCGTGCTCTTCGTCTTCGGCACCCGGCCGGAGGCGATCAAGCTGTTCCCCGTCATCCGCGCGCTGCGCGAAACACCCGGCCTGCGGGTCCGCACCTGCGTCACGGCGCAGCACCGCGGGCTGCTCGATCAGGTGCTGGCGATTGCCGGAATCTCGCCCGACATCGACCTGGACCTGATGGAGCCGGGCCAGACGCTCGACCGGCTGACCGCGCGGCTGCTGACCGGGCTCGGCGAAGTGATGGACGCCGAGCGCCCCGGCCGGGTGATCGTGCAGGGCGATACCGCCACCGCAATGGTCGGCGCACTGGCGGCCTATTATCGCCGCGTGCCCGTCGCGCATGTCGAGGCGGGGCTGCGTTCGGGCGACATCTGGCAACCCTGGCCCGAGGAAGTGAACCGGCGCATCGTCGCCCCGATCGCCGACCAGCATTTCGCCCCGACCGAGACTGCCGCCGAGGCGTTGCGGCGCGAGAATATCGACCCGGCAACGATCCACGTCACCGGCAATACCGTCATCGACGCGCTGCTGGCGACGCGCGCGGCGATCGCTGCCGACCCGGCAATGGCGGCGGGGCTGGACGCGATCGCCCACCGCTTTGCTGGCAAGCGCATCGTGCTGGTCACCACCCATCGCCGCGAGAATTTCGGCGAAGGGATGGAATCGATCGCGCGGGCGATCCAGCGCATCGCCGACCGGCCCGACGTCGGGGTGCTGTTTCCCATGCACCCCAACCCCAACGTGGTGGCGGTGATGGACCGACATCTGGGCGCCCGCGACAACGTCGCGCGGATCGACCCGCTCGATTACCCGCATTTCATCCGCGCGCTCGACCTCGCCCACCTCGTCCTGTCGGATTCGGGGGGTGTGCAGGAGGAAGCCCCCGCGCTTGGCAAGCCGGTGCTGGTGATGCGCGAGACGACCGAGCGACCCGAAGGCGTCGCGGCCGGCACCGCGCGGCTGGTCGGCACCGATACCGACCGCATCGTTTCCGGAATCTTCACCCTCCTCGACGATAGCCATGCCTATTCGGCCATGGCGCGCGCCCACAATCCGTTCGGCGACGGCCATGCGTCCCAAAGGATCGCAAGGATCGTCGCTGATGGTTTCGGATGCTGAACTGAACGTCGTCATGATGGGGCTGGGCTATATCGGCCTGCCCACCGCCGCCGTCATCGCGCGCAGCGGCGCGCGCGTGCTGGGGATCGACGTCAACGCCCAAGTCGTCGAAACCGTCAATTCGGGCCGCGTCCATATCGAGGAAATCGACCTGGACGGCCTGGTTTCCGGCGTGGTCGCGCGCGGGATGCTGCGCGCTGCAACGCTGATCGAACCCGCCGACGTCTTCGTCATCGCCGTGCCGACGCCGTTCGATGCCGATCACGCGCCCAATATCGGTTATGTCCTGCAGGCCGCGACCAACATCGCCGCGGTGCTGAAGGCCGGGGATACGGTCATCCTCGAATCGACCTCGCCCGTCGGCACGACCGACAAGGTGGCGGAACTGCTCGCCCGGCTGCGCCCCGACCTGAAGGTGCCCGGCCATTGCACCGGCACCGCCGACATCGCGGTCGCCTATTGCCCCGAGCGCGTGTTGCCCGGCCGCATCCTGGTCGAGTTGATCGACAATGACCGGGTGATCGGTGGCGTGACCCCGCGCTGCGCGCGCAAGGCGCTGCAATTCTATCGCCGCTTCGTGCGCGGCGCGTGCGTCACCACCAGCGCCCGCGCGGCGGAGATGACCAAGCTCACCGAAAACGCCTTCCGCGACGTCAACATCGCCTTCGCCAATGAATTGTCGGTGCTGGCCGACGGCATGGGCATCGACGTATGGGAGGTGATCCGGCTGGCCAACCGCCACCCGCGCGTCAACATCCTGGCCCCCGGCCCCGGGGTCGGCGGGCATTGCATCGCGGTCGACCCCTGGTTCCTGGTGCATGGCGACCCCGCCAACAGCCGCCTGATCCGCACCGCGCGCCACGTCAACGACGACAAGATCGCCTATACGATCGGCCGCGCCGAGGGGCTGATCGACAGCCTGCCCGGTGCGCCGGTCGCGTGCCTGGGCCTGGCGTTCAAGGCGAATATTGACGATTTCCGCGAGAGCCCGGCGCTCAAGGTCGCCGCGCATCTGGCCCAGCGTTATGGCAGCCGGGTCCGGATCGTCGAACCCCATGCCGCCGAACTGCCCGGCGATTTCGCGGGCACGGCAGCGACGCTGATCGACATCGACGAAGCGATCGAAACGTGCCCGATCTTCATCGTCCTGGTCGACCACGACGTGTTCAAGTCCGTGCCACTCGACGAGCGCGCGGGCAAGCTCGTCTACGACACGCGCGGAATCTGGCCCGACCAGCCGCGTGCGACGCTTGCAGTGGAGTTACGCAAAGCAGGGTGAGCGGGCGGGAAGATCGCCTCCAAAGCCCTCCTAACCCGCACACCGTTACCGTTACCGTCACCCCGGCCTTGTGCCGGGGTCCACCGTGCCGCCTGGCGTGTCGCGTGGCAGTGTCGCTGAACCCTTAGTGATGGCCCAGCGTCGCGGAATGTCGCGGGTCAGCGCCTGTGGCGCGGTGGACCCCGGCACAAGGCCGGGGTGACGAAAATGAAGTCGTGCGACAAGGAAAGAATCCGGGGGTACGCTGACAGGCGGGCGGCCCCGCCCCTCACGCTTTGGCGAAATCCGCCATCAATTGTTCCAGCCGCTCGCGCTCGACCGGCTGCTTGGTCGCGATCAACCACAGGTCGAACGCCTTGGGCCGCCGCCGCACGCCGAGCGACGGGAAATGTACCTTGGCTGCCTCGGTCAGCGTCTTGGCGGTGAAGCCGGTCTTGTGCGCCATATAGGTCTGGCCCCGCGCGATCGCGTCCGAATGGCCATAGAAGATGTCGAGCGGCGTGATCGGCCCGGCGGGCGACTGATAGAGCGGATCGCCCAGCCGGTCGGCGACGATATGCTCGGCGACGCTCAACAGGTCGGGACAGGTCACGACGATGAAGCCGTCGGGCTTCAGCACGCGGCGAAACTCGGCGAGCACCGATGCGACCTCGTGCGCGAAGACATGCTCGATATTGTGCGAGGAGAAGACCGCATCGACGCTGTCGCTTTCGACATTGGTCATGTCGGTGATCGTACCCACGATGTCCGGGCGTGCGCCGGGATCGATGTCGAAGCGGATCTCGCGCCAGCTGCCGTCCTGGAACCCCGCAGTCATGTTCTCCAGCGATGCCCAGCCACAGCCGACGTGAAGGACGGTTTTGGTCATTTGCCTCGACTCACTCCAATGCACCCCGTGTCCGAACGGGCGTGCCGGTTGCTCAAGCACATCGACGGCGATCGGCCAAGGCGCGCGCCGCCTGGCGCCGTTTACCCCTCACCATCGATGATCGCGATCAGCCGCCGGTTGATCTCACGCACGTCGAAGCGCGCTTCCGCCATCGCCCGGCTCGCCGCGCCCATCGCCGGGATCAGGCCGGGCTGGTCGACGAAGCGCATCATCGCCGCCGCCAGCGCCTCTGCATCGCGCGGCGGCACCATGAAGCCGTTGACGCCCTCCTCCACGGTTTCACGGCATCCGACCGCGCTGGTCGTGACGACGGGCCGCGCCATCGCCATCGCCTCCTGCGTGCTGCGCGGCACCCCCTCGCGATAGGAGGGCAGGACGAAAACGCTCGCGTCGCGGATCCAGTCGGCGACGTTGTCGACATGACCATGCCATTCGACGATCCCGTCAGCGACCATCGCGTCGATCTCGTCCGCGCTCAGCCCGCCGGGATTGAGATCGCGGCCGCCGAGCAGGATGAATCGCGCGCCCGGCGCCTGCGCGCGGACACGGGCGGCGGCGCGGACATATTCACGCACCCCCTTTTCGCGCAGCAGTCGTGCGACCATGAGGAACACGGGCGATCCCGCCGCTGGCGGCGGCGCGCTGAACCGATCGAGGTCGACGCCGATCCCGCCGAGCACCGTGACCTTGGCCGCGTCGACCATGCCGGCATCGATGAATTGCCGGGCGTCGTCGCGGTTGAGCATGACGACGCGGTGGGCGGCCCCGAGCCCGAGGCGATAGAGCGTCGTCGCGGCCGTCCGCAGCGCACGACGCCTCAGGGTCGTCGCCCCCTCGCCCTCGGTGAAGACGAAGCCGAGCCCCTCGATCATCGCGATCCGCCGCCGCACGCCAGCCGCGCGCGCCGCCAGCATCCCGTAGATCACCGGCTTCACGAAATAGCCGAACACGATGTCGGGCTTCAGCGCGTCGAGCTGTCGCCACAGCCGCGCGGTATCCCGCAGGTCGCGCAGCGGCCGCAGCCCGACGCGGTCGAGCGAGAAGTCGACCGGCTCCGCGCCGCAGGCCCGGGCAACCGCGCGCTGCGGCTCATCCCAATCGGGTGCAAGAGCGAGCACATGGTCGCCGCGCGCGGCAAGCTCGCGGATCAGGTCCCCGCGGAAATTGCCGACGGTCGAGCCGTTATTGGTAATGAACGCGATCGTCTTCATGCCGGGCGTGCCGCGGCGATCGCATCGGCCAATGTCGCGACGACCGTCGGCGCGATGGCATCCACCGAATAATGCCGTTCGACGCGGGCCCGCGCGGCATTGCCCATGGCGAGCCGGCGCGCGCGGTCGGTGGCCAGTTCGGCGATCGCCGCGCTCCATTCCTCGACGGTGTCGGCGAGCAGCCCGACCGCGGGGTCGACGATCGTCGCGTTGACGCCGACGGGCGAGGCGATGACGGGGCGCGCGGCGGCCATATACTGGATGAGCTTGTAGCCGCACTTGCCGCGTTCCCACGGGCTGTCGCGCAGCGGCATCACGCCGATGTCGATCTCGGTCAGCAATTCGGCTTCCGTCGCTTCGGTCCACGGATGGCAATGCTGGGTGAACGGCAGGTCGGGGATCGGGTCGGCGCCGATCGTGACCAGCTCGAGCGGAACGGTTCCCGCCAGTTGCGCCATCGCCGCGATGACGGGGTCCAGATAGCGCGCATTGGCCGGCGTCCCGATCCAGCCGATCCGCACCGCGCCGGTGTCCGCAGGTGCCGTGACCGGATAGCGGCCCGGATCGACCACGGTCGGCACCTCGACCACCCGGCGTGCGCCATGACGCACGGCATAATCGGCGAGATAGGGGTTGCCCGCAGTGATCGCCGCCGCCCCCCGGATCAGCGGCGTCAGCTTCTCCGCCAGCACCCGGCGGACCAGTGCCGACCCGCTCAGATCGTAATTGTGGAAGATCGCGTCGTCATAATCGACGACATAGGGAATGCCCCGCGCCGTCAAGGCCCGCTCGGTCGCGCCGGGCAAATAGGGAAACAGCTCCTTTTCGATCCATGCGATATCCGGGGCGGGACCCGCGAGACGCGCCGCGCGGCGGGCGATTGCGCGAACGGTTTCCACCTTGCTCTTCGCGCCATCGTTGAAATAGCCGTTCAGATAACGGTCACTGAAGAAGGGCGATACCTCCACCGATGCGCCTGCTTCGCGGAGCGCCGGGATGAGCTGGCTCAGGCGCAGCCGGCTGCTCGGGCCCAGATCGGTATAGCGGGGCATCATCAGGATGGTGCGACCCTGAAGGGATGAAACGACGCGATGGATGATCGAAACTCCGGCTTTTGCGGCGCTGCCCCTAGCATCGCCGGCGTGTCGCCGCCAGTGCGCCGCCGGCTATGAAGGCGACACGTCGCGCAATCGTCGGCGGACTGGCCGGCGCCGGAATTGCGGCCGCGATCGCCCGCGCAACCGGCGCGGATGCGGTGCGCGTGACCGATTTTCGCCGTGCGGACGACGTCGACGACAGCGACGCCTTTCGCCGCGCCCTTGCGACCGGACGCCCCGTCCACGCCCCGGCGGCCGGCGGGTCGGGACCGGAAGGGCGCTATCTGGTCGCGACCGCCGAACCGAACCTGCCAACGGGTGCGATGCTGTTCGGCGACGGGCCGGGGCGCACGATCATCGCGCGGTCCTATGCGCGCCCGGCACCGTTTCTGTTCCATGCCGACAGCAAGTCACCCGACCCGGCCCAAAACCTTCAGGGCATCGCCTTTCGCGACCTCTCGCTCGAGGACGATGTGGTGCGCCGCGGGTTCAGCGAATTCGACTATCTGGTCATGCTGAACGGCGTCACCGGCGCGCGCTTCGAGCGCGTGAACTTCACCGGCTTTCGCGGCGACGGGCTGCATCTCGGCTCGTCGACAATCTCCGCGGTGGAGCGCCACAATCGCGATGTCGTGGTCCGCGACTGCCGGTTCGACGGCATCAACGCCAATAATCGCAACGCCATTTCGGTCATCGACTGCGACGGGCTGCTGATCGAGGACAGCGTGTTCCTGAACTGCACCCGGCCGGGCGACGGGACGCCGCTTCGCGGCGATCCGATGAATCCGCGGACCGGGCTGGCGCAGCCGGGCGCCATCGACTGCGAGCCCAATGGCGACCGTTTCGCGATCATTCGCAACGTCGTCATCCGCCGCAACCTGTTCCAGGGGGGCGGCGGCAACGCGGTCGCCCTCAACCTGCGGCCCAACGACGCGGTCGACATCGCGCAACAGGGCTTTACCATCACCGAAAATCGCATCGTCGATCGTGCCGGCGGCTTCGCGATCTTCGGCTATGGCCCGGGCAAGTCGCTCACCGGAACCCCGCGCTACGAGCTGATGGTCGCGGAAAACGAGATACGCGGCTGCGCGACCCCGTTCATCGTCGATGGCGTCCGTGGCGTGCGGATCACGCGCAACTGGATCATCGAATGTTCAAAGATGGCGGAGATCGGCTATCGCGGCATGGTGGCCGAGGTCGAGGTCGACGAAAACCGCTTCGAGCGCGCCGGCAATCAAGCCCCCGGCCACGCGCTGTGGATACGGTCATCCGACCGGCTGGCGTTGACCGGCAACATGTTCGTCGACTGCGGCGCGGCAGGGGCACGCAACGGCGTTGCCATCGCCTTTGTCGACGGCGTCAACCGCAACCTGACGCTGTCCGGCAACCGCTTTGCGAGCCCCGATGGTCGAACCGCGCAGGCGATGACCGTGTTCGCGGCGGCAAGGATCGACGCGGGAAGCGCGCGGGTCAGCGCCAACCGGGTCGAATTCCGCGCAACCCCGGTTGAGGCAGTGCTCGGCCTGGGCCGCTGAGATCGGCTCAGGTGGCCGCCACGTTCGCTGCTGCCGCCCCGCCCGGATCGACGTTGCGACGGATGCCCAGGCTGAGCACCGGCAGGAAATACATCCACTGGAAGATGAAGGATTCGATGTACGGGTTGGTGAACATCGCCATCGCGCTCGCGGTGAAGCCGCCGGCCATGTAGATGTCCTCCGGCCGCAACAGCTTCTCGGCGACCCGGCGGAACAGCAGAGCCCCGTACACGACGAACACGCTGGCATAGACCAGCGTCCCGATGAAGCCGACGCGAAGCAGCGAGGCGAGCGGAATGACCTCGTAGCGCCAGGGGAACAGGTCGCTGCGCAGATAGCGAACGCCGATGCCGTGGCCGACGCCCAGTCCCCAGCTTTCCTCGACGCCGTCCCATAGCGCGACCACCTGTTCGGTGCGGAGCGCGCCCCCGCCAGACTGGAGCTCGTCGATGAATTCCCCGATGACGACCTGGAGGTCGACGGTGTCCAGGGCGACGTCGATCAGGACCACCGCCAGCAGCGACAGAACGCCGAGCAGGACGGTCGGCCAGAACACGGACTCGCTGTTGCCGTCCTCGTCCGTCAGGCCGACGCGCGCGCGCAGCACCACGCCTGTCACGAAGCCGACCGGCACCGCGAGGATCAGCGCGGAGCGGCCCGAGGTCAGCGCGCAGACGACCAGCGCAAGCGGCAGCAGCATCCGCAGGAAGCGATTTCGCACCAGCGTCGGCTGCGCGAAAAATGCCCCCGACAGGAAAATGAGCGAGCCATAGACGAGGATGTTGGCACCCGAATATCCGCGCGCGACGTTGACGTTCACGTCCTCCGACAGGAACTGCACCGATTCCTTGCCGAAGGTCAGAAACGCATAGAAGAAGGCCGCCACCGAGAGCACTGCGACCCAGGTGAGGAGCACGAGCAGCCGGACAGGCCGGGTCGTTCCCATTTGCTGGAACATCGCGGTTCCGATCAGCAGCCAGATCAGCGGTGCGAGGATGTAGACGATCAGCGTCTGGTTGACCGCCTCACGCGGCGCGCCAGAGGAATAGCCGATCCATATGTAAAAGGCGGTCACGACGACGCCGCAGAAATACAGCATCAGCATGGTGTCGAGATATGCCGCCTTGCGAACGATCAGCAGCGACGCGATCGCCGTCAACAGCAGCAGCGCCGCGGTCGCCTCCTGAAAGGAGTGGGGTACGACCACACAAATGGCGAGCGTCGCGAAGATCAGCCAGCGGGTGATCCCGGACAGCAGGATCTCTCCGGCGGAACGGCCCATCACCGGCGGCTGGTACATCCCCGGGGTCAGTGCAGACGGCATGACGATCGCCTTGTCGCCCGCGCGTCGGACGGCAGCGCCGCGTGTCCGGTCCGCAGATCATCGCACAGCTTCACGCGCCGCCCTTCCCTTGTTCCGCGTCGATCCGGATCGCGGTGCGGTTCCGGTCAAGCGCGCTCGCAAGCGTGCGCGCCAGACGCGGGGTCGCGCCATATAGCATGGCAAAACCGTGCCAGGTGAAGCCCAATTCTTCCGGCGAGCGCCGCAGCACCGCGCGCGCGGAACGGGCCAGCGGTTCGGCGACATAGGTCGCCAGCGCGACCGCGAACGCGCCGGCCCGCGAGAAATGCTTGAAGGCGTAAATCAAATTGGCCTGGAGCGCATAGGACAGGCGGTGCGCCTTGACCTGTTCGGAGGTGCCGCCACGCTTGTGATAAACCTCGGGCTCGGCGAAATAATGGATGCGATGGCCCCGTGCGCGGATCCGCCGCGATAGATCGAGGTCTTCGAGGTACACGAAAAAGCGTTCGTCGAACCCGCCGATCGCGCGATAGATGTCCCGCCGGACCAGGTAGAACGCGCCGATGACATGGTCGACATCGCGGCTGCTGAGGTGATCGAAATCAGCCATGATGATTGGCGGGAACCACCGTCGCGCCAGCGCCGAGACATGGCTGAGACCCAGGCTGGCGCCGACGAAACTTCGCCAGGTCGGAAAGCGGCCGCAATGGCGCTGGACCGCCCCGGCTTCGTCGACCAGCCGCACGCCAAGCACGCCGATCTGCCCGCCATCGGCCTGTTCAAGACGGGCGACGCATTGATCGAGCGCACCCGGGTGAAGCTCCGTATCGGGGTTGAGCAACAGGATAAGGGGCGCGCTGCCGCGATCCGCCGCCAGGTTGCATGCCCGGCCGAAACCCAGATTGGCGCCCGCACGAATGACGACGAGGGGCAGGCCGGGCACGTCGACATCCGCCGATCCGTCGGTCGATCCGTTGTCGACGACATAGACGCAGCCGACACGGTCGCCGCCATGGGTGGCGATCGACGACAGGCAACGCGCCAGCAACGGCCCGGCGTTCCAGTTGACGATGACGATGTCGATGCACGCCCGCTCAGCCATGATCGAGCCCGGCATAGCCATATCGGGCGGCCACCGCGGCAACCCGGGCGCGGTCCTGAAGATGCGCGTTCCGGCCGAGCAGCGATTGCTTCAGGAACGGAAAGCCCATGTCGACCAGCGCGGTGGCCGAGGTCAGCGACGGATCGTTGACCGGCCCGCTGATCACCGGCGTGCCCGTTATCTTCCGCCACAGTCCCGTCGCCAGCCCCGGAACATCGGACCGCGAATCCGGATCGTACCACAGCGCCCCCACCGCCAGCGCCCGCGACGCGACCCGCGCCAGCCGCGTTTCCTGCAGCGTCACGACATCCTGCCAGCGGTCATAGGCGTGCGTCATGTCGATCACGGGCCGCAGTGCCGCGATCAGGTCGGGCGTCACCTGACGGAAGAACAGGGCATAGGACTGCACATGGTTTTCGGCATTCGCGCTGGCGAGAAAGCCGGTCAGCCGCCACGATGTCGTCGCGATCAACGCATCGACATCGCCCAACGGGCCGAGGACGGAATCGTTCTGAAGGTAAAGATGTGCACCCGGCGCGCCGTTCGCGACCGCGTGCAGCGCAATCGAATAGGCGGAGAAATCGAAGCCGCCGAGCGCCTTCCAGTAAAGCGCGTCGCACGTTTCGACGAGGCCATCGGGAATCTGGCCGGGATCGGGCGTCGCCACGACGACCATCAGCCTGCCCGACAGGCCCCGTACGAGGGCGAGCGTATGGCGTTGCGTCGCGCTGAGCGTGCCGTCGGGGGCGAACAGGAACAGGCAGTTCCAGCGATCCGCCGGACGCACGGGGACGACCGCGTGCCATTGCGGAAAGGCGCGCCGGCCGGCGAGCCGCCGTTTCAGCCTGGACAACCGCACCAGCAGCGACGGCGCGGAGGGCACGAAATCCCAGTTGCGGATCATCGACGCCATGCGGGTCAGCGTGATCCGAAGCCCGTTATCATCGTGCGGATCGTGCGCGCCACGATCAACAGGTCGATCCAGGGCGAGTAGTTCTTGATATAGTAGAAGTCGTAATGGAGCTTGGCCCGGACCTCGTCGACCTCGGCGACATGGCCCTGGCACACCTGTGCCCAGCCCGCGATTCCGGGGCGGACGACGTGGCGATAGCGGTAGAAGGGGATTTCACGCTCGTACCAGCGTGACAGCACCTCCGCTTCGGGGCGCGGCCCGATCCAGCTCATTTCACCGCGAAGGACATTGATGATCTGCGGCAGCTCGTCGATGCGGCTGTGGCGCAGGAAGCGCCCCACCGGCGTGACCCGGTCGTCGCCTTCGCGCGTGATCGCGGCCTCGAGCGTCGAGGGCTGGGTCTCCAGCACCCGCATCGTGCGGAATTTGTAGACGGTGAACGGCTCGCCCCGGTAGCCGATCCGCGTCTGGCGAAACAGCGCGGGCCCCGATGAGGTCAGCCGGATGATCAGCGCGACCAGCAGCAGCGGCACCAGCAGCACCACCCCGGCGATCAGCGCCATGATCCAGTCGACCGCGTGCTTGATCGACATGTAGGCCGACAGCGGCACCAGCGAACCGAAACTGTTTTCCGACAGATGCTCGAGCTCGACGCGCCCCGTCAGCGATTCCAGCAGGTGCTTGACGTGATAGACGGGTACGCCCGCGAGCGCGAAGTCGGCCAGCCGCCGGTCCCATTCGGTCGGCAGATCGACCCGCAGATCGGTGGCCACGGCATCCAGCTGACCGAAATCCGCATCCGGCGACGATAGCGGGACCCATGTGACGCCGGTCACATGGTTGATCAGCTTGACGTCGTCGAACGGCAGATAGCCGATCCGAAGCATCCGGAACCGTTCGGTATGCACCTGGAAAAACAGGAACCAGCCGACACTGACCGCGAAGGCGGAGATCAGCATGATGCGGTTATAGTCGAGCCGCCCGAGCAGGTAGATCATCGTCAGCGTGAAGAACGAGATCGTGAACGCCGGAAGGATATAGACGCTCTTCTCGACGCCCGGAAAAATCGTCACGTTTCGCAGGAGCCACGCGCCCGCGACAATCGCCAGCGTCGCCCCGATCAACGTCTGGTTGAGGATTTCGATCGTGTCGACTTCAAGGGTAAGGGCACGGATGACATAGGGCAGCAGCACCGCAGCGCACAGGCAGCCGATGACCTGAACGTCGAAACGGATCCATAGGGATCTTTTGGGCTGAACGGAGACCATCACACTCTCAAATTCGGCGCCGGGCCGGGTCGGAAGGCGCAACGCTGCGGGGATCGGCCCGCCACGGCGCGGCGTTAGGGCGAAATGGGGTCGCTGGGCAAGCCGCTGAATGCGCCGCGTCGCCCGTCCGCGTCGCTATTTCGGTCCGTTGGGGCTCGGCAGGGTGGCGGTGCGCCTCACGCTCAGCGTACCCTCGGTCGCGCGCGTCGAGGGCAGGTCGCTCGGCCCGATGCGGTTCTGGACGCGGCTTTCGATCCGCCCCAGCACCCGCTGGTTCAATCGCTCGCCCGCCTGTCGATACTGGCGGCGCGCCACGCGCTGCTGCGGATCGCTGACCCGCTGGCCCAGTCGCGGCGTAGGACGCACGCTCGGATCCGGGGCGGATACACGATCCAGATCCGCGACATTCTCATCGGTGATCAGGAGGGGACGTTCGGACCGCTCGACGGGTTTGGCCACACGCTCGCCGGGCTTGCGCAGTCGCTTTGCCTCGCCGGCGACGCCGGGCGACGGAAAAAGCGCGATCAGGGCCCACGCCAATGCCAGGGCCGACAACTTGTTCATGGCGACCCTCTGCCACGATTGTGTGCAGAAGCGAAGAGCCTATATGGACGTCCGATTAGTACAGGCCCCCGAAGAATGTTCCAGTTCCTGCTTGGCAAGCGCAAAGGCGTTCCTGACGCACGCGTTCCCGACGAAAGACGCTTCTACGCGATCGGCGACATCCACGGTCGTCACGACTGTCTGGTCACGTTGCTTGCGGCGATCGACGACGATGCCGCGCGCGCGGGCCAGCCCTATCAACTGATCTTTCTGGGCGATCTGATCGATCGCGGCCCGGACAGCGCGCGCGTGGTCGAACACCTGATGTCGATCGCGGAGGCCCGCCCCGACACCATCCTGTTGATGGGAAACCACGAGGAGGTGCTGCTGCTCGCCGCCTCGGGCAATCGCAACGCGCTGTCGTTGTTCAACCGGATCGGCGGGCGCGAGACGCTGCTCAGCTACGGGGTCAGCCAGGCCGAATATGACGAGGCCGATCTGTCCGAGCTTCAAAAGCTGATCATCCGCAATGTCCCGGAAGCGCACCTGACGTTCATGGCGCAATTCGCGCAGTCAGTGACGATCGGCGACTATCACTTCGTCCATGCCGGCGTTCGCCCCGGCATCCCGCTGGACGAACAGCGCGACAGCGACCGCCGCTGGATCCGCGAGGAGTTTACCCGCTTCACCGGCGATCACGGCGCGGTGATCGTGCATGGCCACACCGTCACGACCGAGGTCGAGATGCTACCCAACCGGATCGGCATCGATACCGGCGCCTATCAGAGCGGACGGCTCACCGCGCTGGGCCTGACGGGCAGCGAGCGGTGGATATTGCAAAGCTGATCGGTATCGCGACCGGCGGCGGCGGTCAGCGGCTCAGGCTGACATTGTCGATATAGCCTGCCGCCCCCCCGAGCGAGTCAGCGGCCTGCGCAACGACCTCGATCCACTGCGCCGGGCAATCGCGCGGAACGACCGCATCGAGCTTGAACGGCTGACCCTCGGGTCCGACACTCGGGAACGCCTGTCGGCCCAGTTCGCGGCGGCCATCGGCGCAGGCGAGCCTCAGGTACGGCAGATTGTCGCCGAGCCCCGCCGTATCGCTGGCCATCGCGCGGATCGAAACCGCACCCGGCGACAGCAGCAGCAGCTGACGCGCGGCGACGCCCCCCACGCCCATCGGCGTCTCGAAATACAGCGCTGGACCGTCAAAGGCGGGCCGTTGCTCGACGACGATTTCGCTTTCCGGTCCGCGCGACCAGTCAAAGGGGGTCGCGTCGGCCAGCGGCTGATCGAAGCTGCCGTTGCGCAGACCGCGACGGTCCGCACCGGGGCGATAGCTCTGGAACAGTGTCCACGCGCCGGCGACCTGGCCGCGTTCGACCATCCGCGTCGTCACGGTTGCCAGCGTCAGGTCGCTGACCGGCGCGCCGCGTTGCCGGAGCGCGCGATAGAGCTGGTTGATGCTGTCGAACGCGGTGCCGCTCTGGGCCAGTTGCTGGACGAACTGGGTCGACCAGGAGGGGCGACGCGCGAGGATGTCGGCAAGCGGTGCCCGGATCGCGGGATCATCGATCGCGCCGATCAGGATCGGGAACAGGATGCCCAGCGCATCGCGCGACGTGCGCATCGCGGTGTCATAACGGCGCAGCGCGCCCGGAATGTCATCGCGTGCGACCGCATCCTCGATCAGCCAGAGCTGAACCACGAGCTCGCGGCGCGAAAGCTGTTCGGAAAAGGCGATCTGCCGCCGGGCCAGCGCGGTCTGACCGCGCCGATCGTTTGCCAGGCCCAGCGCACCCGCCGCCACCGCTGACAGGGGCTCGCTTCGCAATGCCGACTGGGCCAGCCGGCGCGCGCGCGCGACGTCGCTGGCGGTCGCGGCCGCGGTCATGCTGCGAAGTGCAACCAGCCCCGCGGCCTCCGCATGTCCCGGCGCGATGCGCAGCGCCAGTTCGGGGTTTCGCTTCGCGACGACGGAGGCCAGGCTGTGCTGGCCCGCCAGAACCAGCAGGCCGAGCAGCAGGAGGACAAAGAGGATCGCGCGCCCGGTCGGCAGCTGGATGGCGCGTGACGGCATCAGCCGTTGCCGCCCCGGCCCTGCTCCGATCGGCCGTAACCATAGCCATAGTCATAGCCATAGCCGAAATGCGCCTTTTTCGGCTCGAATTTGGTCACGACCACGCCGATGATGCGCGCATTTGCGCTGGCGAGGCGGCTCAGTGCGGTGCGAACGATGCTGGCACGGATGCCGTGCGATTCGACGGCGTAGACGATGCCCTCCACGCGGCTGCCGATCAGCGGCGCATCGGCCAGGCCCATCACCGGGGGGGAATCGATCACGATATGGTCGAAATGCTTCGACAATTCCTCGATCAGCGAGGCCAGCCGGTTGCCGGTCAGCAGTTCGGCGGCATTGGGCGGGATCGGCCCGGCGGTCATCGCGACGAAGCCGAAATCGTTCACCGGCACGAGCAGACTGTCGATCACCGCGCCACCCGACAGGTAATTGCTCAGCCCGCGATCGTTCTGGGTACCGATCAGGTGGTGAACCGAGGGCGACCGCATGTCACCGTCGATCAGCACCACCTTGCGATCGGCGCGCGCCAGCATCGTCGCCAGCGCGAACGACGTGGTCGACTTGCCTTCGGCCGGCCGTGAGCTGGTGACTGCAAGCGATTGCGGCACGCCGTGATCGGTCGAGAACTGCAGGTTCGTCTGGACCGCAAGATAGGCGTCGACGATCGAAGACTTGCGATCGCGCAGCGCATCGATCGGCGAGTCCGACGACTTGGGCACGCTGCCGAGCAGCGGCAGGCCGAGCATGCGCTCGACCGCCCCCGGATCGGCGATCGCCTCGTCGCTCTGCTCAAGGATGAAGGCCGCAATGGCACCCAGCGACATGCCGACGAACAGCGCGAGAACCAGGTTGAGCACCAGGCGGGGGCTCGACGGTCGCGACGGCAGTTGTGCTTCGTCCACGACGGCGACGTTGTTGACGCCGACCCCGCCGGCGATGCCGATTTCCTTGTACCGCTGGAGCAGCGCATCATAAAGCTGACGATTGGTGTCAACTTCGCGCTGGAAGATGTTGTACTGGATGCTACGACGACGCTGGTCGAGGAAGCTTTCCTTCAACGCGTCGACGCGTTCGCGCAACGATTCCTCGCGGTTCACCGCGGCCTGATATTCGGCGGCAAGGCTGCTGCCGATGCGCTGCTCTTCACGCGCGATGCTCCGGTCGAGCTGCCGGATTTCGCCCGCCGCCGCGCGCAGCGGCGGATAATCGGGCTCAAACTGGACGAGCAGCTTCTCATATTCGGCGGCGCGCTCCGCCCGGCGTGCCCGCAGCGAATTGAGCGCGTTGTTGTCGAGCGCCTCCTCGACGTCACCCGACCGGCCGCGCGACGCCTTGTACTTGCCCTCGACCGCCAGCCGGTCCGCGGTGGCGGCGGACAACACGCCGTTCAGCGCGACAAGGTCATACGCAATCGTCGACTGTTCGGAGCCTTCCTTGCCCTGCGGCAGCGTGATGATCCGCTCGTTCGAGGCGTAATTCTGCAGCGACCGCTCCGACGCATCGAGGCGCGTGCGCAGCTGCGCCAGCCGGCTTTCCAGGAAGCGCCGGGCGTAGGAGGTCGCCTCGTAGCGCCGCTCCAGCGTCGCGCTGATGAAATTTTCCGACCAGGCATTGGCGACGCGCTGCGACAGGGCCGGATCGGGGCTGGTAAAGCTGATCTCGACCAGGCGCGACTGGCGCGCCGGCGTGATGCGGATGTTGTCGAGCAGGATTTCGCCCGCCTTCTTCACGCGCTTCGACCGGCTGACCGCCGACAGCCGCCGGTCGCTGCTGTCGGTGAACAACCCTTCGCTGTCGGCCTCGCCGAACATCTCGAAAAAGGCGACGTCGTCGACCAGACGCAGACGCGTCGCGACCTGCTCGGCCAGCGAGCGCGCACGCAACAGGCCATATTGCGTCTGATAGAATTCCTGGTCGGCGTCGGTCGCTTCCTGCTCGACACCCTGAATGTTCACGATCTTGCCCGATTCACGCGAAATCTCGATCGTATTGGTCGCGGTATATTGCGGCGTCATCAGCAGTGTGATGATCAGCCCCAGGACGAGGCACACGCCGATGATGCCCAGGATCACGCGACGCCAGCGCCACACGATCCGCCAATATTGGCGCAGCAACGGCGTCTGGGCCTCCGCCGTCATTTCGACCGGGACCAAGCCGACACTTCCCGAGCCAAGCCTGCGAACATTATTTGCTTTGTTCATGAACAGTGCTCGACTTCGTTATTGCAGCAGGACGATGAGGGGTGCCGAGATGATCGGCGAGAGCGCGACGAGATCGCGGAACAGCCGGCGCTCCGGCGAATCCCCCACGATGATCACGTCATTGGCGAAGATCGGCGGGTCCTTGTAAACCCCGCGGCGGATCGCCGCGATGTTGTACAGCCCGGCCATGCGCTGGTTGTCGACCGTGCGCAGCACCACCACGTCCTCGAGCTTGCCGAATTCCGACACGCCCTTGGCCGACGCGATCGCGCGCATCAAGGTCATCTGGTTGGTCACCGGATACAGCCCCGGCTCCGTCACCGACCCGTCGACCGTGACGACCTGGCTGACCGAATTGAGGATGTTGACGGTGACGACCGGGTCCTTGACGTAGCGGCGCAGCGCATTCTCGATATCGCGCGCAACCTCATATGCCGCCTTGCCCCGTACATCGATCGTGCCCGCCAGCGGCATCGAGATCCGCCCGCTCGCATCGATCTGGACCTCTAGGCTCAGGTCGGAAATGCCGTAGACGTCGATGCCGATCGTATCGAGCGGCCCCACCAGCGCCGGGCGGTCGGCGGCAACCAGGTCGCCGCGCGTCGGCTCCGGCAGCGCCTCGGTTTCGACCACCGTCAGCCCGGGGCGCGAAACCAGACGCTCCCTCGAGCAGCCCGAAACGAGCAGCGCGACCGCAAGAACAGATAAAATTAACCGCATATCGTCAAGTAATCCGCCAAAAATCCCGCGAGCTATAGTCAGCCGGCATGGACAGGTAAAGCATTGTCGGTCCGCGTCCGCCGTGCCGTCACGGCGGTCACGCCAGGAACCGGCAGCAGCATCCAGATCGCACCGACCGCGGTCACCACCATGATGATCGGTGTCCGTGCCGGATAATCGACCGCGCTGGCCAGCAGCACCATCAGCAGTATCGCCGATCCCGCGCGCGCCGGGCGGATGAACGCGGTGTCGGGCGCCATGCGCCAGACCCGGATCGAGCGGATCAGCCACCAGGCGATGAACGCCACGATCATCGCCACCCCCGGCACGCCGGCCTCGATCAGGACCTGAAGATAGTCATTGTGCGCTTCGTTCAGATAGCTCGTCGAAAGCAGGTCGAAAGGCTCATAATGCCGATAGAGCGGCTCGAAAGCGCCCAGCCCCGCCCCGAACGGCGCATAGTCCCGGGCGATTTCAAGCAACGTCGGCCAGGCGCGCAGGCGCAGGTCGTCGTCGACCGACAATGCAAACAGCCGCTGCACCGATGCCGCGCGACCGATGGTCAATGCGAGCGCGACGATCGCCACCGCGCCGAGCGCCACCCCGCCGGCGACCAGGCGCCGGGTGCGCCTGCGCATCCCGCGAAGAAGCGTCCCGAGGCGCGGCAGCACCAGCACGATCGCGGCCAACAGGCCGATCGTGCTGACGACCAGCCCCGCGCGCGACCCGGTCACGGGCACCATGACGATCAGAAATGCCGCCGCACCCGCACCCAGCAGCGCGCGCAGCCGCGTGCGATCCGCCGCCATGCCACGCGGCGTCGCCCACAGCGCCACCAGCGGCAGGCCGCAGCCGAGCAGCAGCGCCTGATGATTGCGGTTCGCGAGCAGGCCGACCGCAGCCTCGCGATTCGTCACGGCATACCAGCGCAGCGGCGAATCTTCGCCGCTCGACACCTGCGCAAGCCCGAGCACCGCGCTGGCAAGCACCAGGAACATGACCGGGGTGACGAGGTTGGCGATCCGCTGGCGTGACAGGAACTGCAGGCCGATCAGCGTCGCCGCCGCCGGCAGCAGCGCGAACAAGGCGTTGGCCGCGCGGTCGGGCGACAGGGCGAAGGGGCGCCAGGGCTGATCGAACTGCGCGACCGTCGCCGCCTGCTCGACGAGGTCGCGACCCGGCAGCGCGGTCCAGACCATTGGCGGAAGCGGCACGAGCTGCGCGACGATCAGCGCGGCAATCAGCGCCAGGAACATCGCGGGCAGGCGGGACAAGCCGGGGCGCGCCGGCGGGATCAGCAGCACGAACAGGCCGATGACGACCACGCTGACGCAACGTACCACGGGCTGGGCGAGCGAATCCGCCCGCGATGCGCCGCCCAGCAGCGCAATGACCAGCAGGAAGCTCCAGAAAAGCCAGGTTTCGGTGCCGATCCGCCCCCCGCGAACGGCGTTTTCGTCAATCTCCGCCAGCTCTACCGTCAACACCCTGATCCAGTCTTCTGCCGTGCGCGCCGGCACCCTGTCACGTGCCATATCCGCGTCCGGGCGGGGGACTCAAATGAAAATCGCGCGGCGAGCGATGCGATGCAGTCCACTGCGCGAACCGGGAAACCGGGCCGCGCGATCGCGGCGCGCACACAAATAAAAAGGGCGCTCCTTCCAGCGAAGGAGCGCCCTTTTCTATTCCGAGAGCCGAGGCTTACGGGCTGGTCGCTTCATCATCGTCGGCGATGATGATGATGCCGGCGATCACGGCAGCCGCCGCGACGACGCCGATGATGATCCCGCTGCTGCCTTCAGCCTTTTCCTTCTCAGCAACCACCTTGCCGGCGCGAACCGACGGCGCAAGCGACAGCTTGCTGGCGTCAGCGGCCGAGGCGATCGCCGGAACGCTGACCAGCGACATCGCTACCGCGGTAGCCATCGCCTTCTTCAACATGTTCATTTCCGACACTCCCTTCGCAATATACTCGTACTCGTGCGGTGCTATTGCACGAGGCTTACACGCATTCAACCCGTTTCCGTTCCCGATCGGCGGGCGCGGAACCAATCTCACGCGGGATGCAGCAAAAATGCAACGCAGTCGCCGCATTTTCCCGGGCCGTCGCCGCGCCTCGCAAGAGACCCGGCCCCGACCCGGACTGCTTCCCGTCCTTCGCTAACTTACAGTCATTAATCAAGTGTCACCTGTCGAACGCTTTCATTTTGGCGTCGAGCTGGCGCCTGCGGTCAACGAGTTGAGCGCGTAAGTCGTCCGGCGGCATGGCATCTTCGCGATTGGCGGCGATCGCGGCCGAAATCGCGTCGGCATCGCGCGCGCGCGTCCGCCAGCCGGGATGTGTACCGTCGCCGATCAATGGCGCCGCCGCCCTTCCGGCCCGGCGCCAGAATGCTGCAGCCGCGAACACATCATAGCCGGCCCGTGCGCTGAGGACGATGCCGAGCCGGTCGGCATCCGCCTCGGCGGCGCGAAGGATCGCGCCGTTTCGTCCAAATCCGGCGAACAGGCCTTTATCCACGCGCGCACGCGCGAAGCGCTCGCGGTGGCCCAGCATGATATGCGCCAGCTCGTGCCCGATCAGAAAGGCCAGTTCGTCGTCATTGGCGACCCGGTCGAGCAGTCCGGTCGAAACGCTGATCGTCCGCGCGTCCGCCGACGCTTCCGATCGGGGATCGGGCAGCAGCTGGACGAACGCCGCGCAGACCGGCCGGGGGTCGAGCGCGATGTCGACCTCGCCGGCGCCGCGCACGACCCTTAGCTTGACCGGACGTGCACGCGCGGCTGCCTCGCCCGACGCGCGGTCGAGCAGCGCCAGGGCAGCTTCCACGCCGTCAAAGGTTGCCTGCGCAGCCGGCAGCTTGCGCGGCAGCGGTTCGCCGTCGATCGCGACGATCCCGTCGCCGGGCCGCAGCCCGGCCCGGTCGCCCGGCCCGTCAGGCACCACCACGCTCACCGCGACCGGCGCCGCCAGCCCGAACAGTTCACCGGCCACCGACCGCACCTCGGGCGCGAATTGCGCGGCATCATAGAGCATGATGCCAAGCTCGGGCCGGGTTTCGGGGCAAAGGGCGACGTTGGCCGCCTTCAGCTGCCACCCGATACGCGCCACGCGCGCGTCGGCCGCCTGAAGCAGGCGCAGCTGGGCCGCAAGCCCGTCGTCTGTCGCCGCGCGGGCCCGCGGATGTCCCGGCGACAGGATCGCGACAACGGCCAATGCCGCCGCAATCGGGAGGGTCGGGCCACCCCCGCCGCGGCCGCCGCGCCGACGGCGTTGACCGCGCTCGCGGGAAAAACCCCGGAACGGATTGAATACGGTCGTCGCAACGACGCGGCGGACCGTCTTGACGTTAACCAGATATTTACCTGCGATCACCATCGCTTGGCCCCAAGTCCGATCCCATTGTTGCACCCGCGACAACACGGCAGAAAAATAGGGCTAGTCGCTTGCCATCGATTCCACGCTCGGTTAAGTCGTGCACGATTTGTGATCAAACGGGGGGGCACGCCGAGCATTTGCGGGACTATCCAACCGTTCGTCGGTCCGCAAGGCGCGGACGGTGCGGCGAACTGTTTTCACGTTTTTGAATTTTGGTTTCGCGCGGCCCCGCCGCGACAAGCATCCTGAAGGGAGTAGTTAAATGGCGACGTTTATCGGAACGGCAGGCGACGACAATATTGTCGGCACCGCCGAGAACAACACGATCATCGGCAATGCGGGCAACGACACGCTCGACGGTGCGGCGGGTGATGACAGCATCGACGGTGGTGCAGGCACCGACACGCTCATCGGCGGAACCGGCAACGACACCCTGAACGGTGGCGCGGACAACGACACGTACACGGTTGCCGACGCCGGCGACGTGATCGTGGAAAGCTCGACGGGCGGCGCGAACGACGTGGTCAACGCCAGCGTGTCGTATGTGCTGAACTCGGGTGCGTGGGTCGAAACGCTGAACCTGACCGGCACCGGCAACAACTTCATCATCGGCAACCAGTTCGCGCAGACGCTGAATGGCAACGCGGGCAACAACGTGCTCGACGGCGGCCGCAACACCGCGCAGCCGACGCTCGGCGACACGCTGGTCGGCGGTGCTGGCGACGACGTCTACGCCATCCGCAACCCGGGTGACGTGGTGACCGAACTTGCGGGTGGCGGCACCGACATCGTGTACATCGACGCCGACGCGCTGCAGGCGGCGGGCCAGGCGATCGCGACCTACGCGCTCACCGCAGGCACTGCGGTCGAGACGCTCTCGGCTGCCAATCAGTCGGGCACGCAGGCGCTCGTCCTGACCGGCAACGCGCTCGACCAGACGGTCGTCGGCAACTTCGGTGCCAACACGCTCAGCGGCGGTGGCGGCAACGACACCCTGATCGGCCTCGGCGGCAACGACACCTATGTCCTGGGCGCGGGCACGATCACCTTTGTCGAGGCGGCTGACGGCGGCACCGACACGATCACCTTCGCGGCGGGTGCGGCGGCGACGTTCACCCTGAATGCGGATGCCTCGATCGAAGTCATCACCGCCAGCAACGGCGTGAACGTGATCACCGGCAACAACCTGTCGCAGCGCATCAACGGTGCCGCGGGTGCGGTCGGCGTCGCCGAAACGCTGAGCGGCGGTACGGCGGGCGCGGACACGCTGGCGGGTGCCGGCGGTGGCGACACCTACCTGGTCAACTCGACCGATGACGTGATCATCGAAACCGGCTTCGAGGCCGACGGTGTCACCGCGACGGCCGATGTCGTCCAGTTCACCGCGACCACGGGCGGTTACGCTCTGGCCGAAGGCGTCAATGTCGACAGCCTGACCGCGACCGCGGCGACCGGCAACGTCGTTCTGGTCGGCAACGCGCTGACCCAGACGCTCACCGGCAACGCCGGCAACAACGTCCTGAACGGCGGCACGTCGGCGACGGGTACCGGGGACACGCTGGTCGGCGGCGCGGGCAACGACACCTATCGCGTCTACACCGCGCTGGACGTCGTCACCGAAGCAGTCGGTGAAGGCACGGACTCGGTGTTCACCAGCGCGTCCTACACGCTGAGCGCCAATGTCGAGAACCTCTCGGCGGCGGACCAGAGTGCGACCACCGGTGAATATGTCCTGACCGGCAACGACCTCGCCAACCAGATTGTCGGCAACTTCGCCAACAACACGCTGGTCGGTGGCCTCGGCGTCGACACCCTGACCGGCCTGGGCGGCAACGACGCCTATGTCGTGAACGGCGCTGACGTGATCAGCGAAGCCGTCGGCGGCGGCACGGACTCGATCACCTTCGCGACCGAAGCCGGCTTCGTGGCCTACACCCTCACCGCGGGTGCGGAAGTCGAAACCATCACCCTCGGCGGCAACGTCGTCTCGGTGACCGGCAATGCGCTGGCGCAGCGCATCAACGGCGCGACCGGCAACGTCGCCGAGACGCTGATCGGTGGCGGCGGTGCCGACACGCTGGCGGGTGGCGCGGGCAATGACGCCTACACCGTCGACAGCACCGACGATGTCATCATCGAAACCGGCCTCGCCGCTGACGGTGTGACGGCGACGACCGACACGGTCACCTTCACGGCGACCACCGGCGGCTATGCGCTCGCCGACGGCGTGGCCATCGACTCGCTGACCGCCACGGGCACCGGCAACGTCTTCCTGGTCGGTAACAGCGGTGCGCAGACGCTCACCGGCAACTCGGGGAACAACATCCTCAACGGTGCCGGCGTGGCTGGCGGCGGCGGCGACACCCTCGTCGGTGGCGCGGGCGACGACATCTACCGCGTCTTCTCGTCGTCGGACGTCGTGACCGAACTGGCGAACGAAGGTAACGACACCGTGTTCGCGAGCGTCAACTACACGCTCGGTACCAATGTCGAGAGCCTGGTTGCGGCAGACGCCACCGCGGTCGACAACCTGGTGCTCCAGGGCAACGCGGCCAACAACACGATCGCGGGCAACTTTGGCCGCAACGTGCTGTCGGGTGGTGACGGTATCGACAACCTGTTCGGCCTGAGCGGTGCGGATACCTTCCACTTCGCCAACACCGGTGTGGGCAATGCCGACAACGTGCTCGACTTCAGCTCGGCGGAAGGCGATCGCATCTCGCTCGACCAGGGTGTGTTCGCCTTTGGCGGCCCGACCCTGACCGCGGCGCAGTTCGTGATCGGTGTCAGCGCCACGGCGGCTTCGGCGCAGATCCTGTACGATCAGGCGACCGGTCGCCTGTTCTACGACGCGGACGGCACCGGTGCCGGCGCGGCGGTGATCTTCGCCACGCTGGTTCCCGGCACGGCGCTGACCAACAACGACATCGTGATCACGGCGACGGGCACCATTCCGACCCCGTAATCGCAATATCGCGAACCAAGGATCAGGGGGTCTCCACCGCGGTGGAGGCCCCCTTTTCTTTTGGATGGAGCGGGAAAATGCGCGCGGCGGCTCATGCGCGCGTGTGCGGCGGCGAAGTGAATGGCTCTGGATCGAGCACCGGCCAGCGTTTCTGTAGACGCGACGCCTCAAATCACTTAACGCGCCACCGAAGTTTCGATAGGCCAGCGGGTCGAGGACAGCGTTCCTTGCAAGGTTTCCAAACGTAAAGAATGACGTACGCTTCCAAGTCTGTTGCCGTGCCATCGCGTGCGCCGTTGATCGGCGCGCTTGTGCTGGCCGCGTCGCTGGCGATGCCTGGCGCCGCCGCCGCGCAATCGCTGACGCTGCCGGGGGCGAGCCGCCGCCCCCTCGTTGTCGACACCGCCGCCGACCCGATCCTGAAACTGGGTCAGGACGGTGCGGGCGATCCGCGTTTCCGCGAAACGGTGCTGACCGCGATCGCGCGCCACCCGGCCCTGGCCGAGGTGCAGGCGCAGCTTGAGGAAGCCAAGGCGGCGAAGCGCGAGGCCCGCGCGGCGTTGCTGCCCTCCGCCGAATATTCGGTGTCCGCCTATCAGATTATCGACCGGTCGTTCCGCAACAGCCTCGACAACATCATCCAGCGATCGGTGCTCGAACGGCGTACCGACCTGACCGGACAGGTGAGCCAGCTGTTGTGGGATTTCGGCGCGACCTCCTACCGCATCGGCGCCGCCGGCGACCGGCTGCGCGCCGCCAGCGCCTCGATCGACGGCACCGCAGACGAAATCGCGCTGCGCACGATCGCGGCGTGGTACGACATCTTCGCCGGCCGCACCCTGCTGGGTCTCGCGGAGGCGTATCGCCAGAGCGTCGTCGACAACCGCGATTCGGTCAAACAGCGGATCGATCAAGGGGCGTCGGCGGCATCCGACATCGCGCGCGTCGACACCGCGATCGCCTCGCTCGACACACGCCTGGCCCGCTACCGTCGCGAGCTCGCCAATGCCGAGGCGCGCTATCAGGAGCTGACCGGCGCGCCGCCGCCGCCCAACATGACGCGGGGACCGACGCTGGGCGTCGTGCCCGCCGGCGTCGAGGCCGCGCGCGACGCCGCGGCGAACATTCCGACGGTGACGATTGCACGCGCGCAATCCGAAGCTGCGCGGCGCGAAGCCAAGGCCCT
Source organism: Sphingomonas sp. SFZ2018-12 (assembly GCF_022496715.1). Taxonomy (NCBI): domain Bacteria; kingdom Pseudomonadati; phylum Pseudomonadota; class Alphaproteobacteria; order Sphingomonadales; family Sphingomonadaceae; genus Sphingomonas; species Sphingomonas sp. SFZ2018-12. The sequence goes on along the minus strand of NZ_WTFM01000001.1, from coordinate 403,524 downwards.
GCGCGCCGACACGCTGCCCCAGCTTTCCGCCAGCGTCGAGGGCGGACGCTACGGCGCGTTCGAGGTCACGCGCGATTATGACGTCCGTGCGCGCCTGACGCTGCGCCAGCGCCTGTTCGGCGGCATTTACGAGCGCGCCGAACAGGGCGAATCCCGCGCCGACGCCGCGCGTGCCCGCGCCGACCGCGTCCGCGAAGAAGCCGGGCGCGACGCCGCGACCGCCTATACCGACCTGATGGCGGTCGAGGCGGAACTGGCCAGCCTGGCCTCGGCCTATGTCGCCAGCCGCCAGACGCGCGATGCGCTCACCACCCGCTTTCTCGCGGCGCGGGGCAGCCTGCTCGACGTGCTAGCCGCCAACGACACCTATTTCGGCACCGCGGCAGCCTATATCCAGGCGATCGCGGGGCGCGACGCCGCGCGATATGTGCTATTGTCGCGTACCGGCAGGTTGCTGACCGCGCTGGAAATTCCCTCGGCCGCCGAAGAAAGACCGTTGCCATGAGCGATCCGCAGGAGCTGGTCGAAGCCCCCCGCAAGCGATTTGCCGAGTGGCTGATCGAGCCGATGATGCGCAATCGCGCGACCTATGCAAAGGTCGCGCTCGCCGCGCTGCTGATCAACATCTTCGGGCTCGTGTCGTCGCTGTTCTCGATGACGGTGTACGACCGCGTGCTGCCCAACAACGCGATTTCGTCGCTGGTCGGGCTCAGCATCGGGCTTGGCCTCGTCATCATCTTCGACTTCATCCTGCGTTCGCTGCGCGCCTATTTCGTCGACGTGGCGGGGGTGAATGTCGACCGCGAGATCGGTGAAAAGGCTTTCGAGCGCCTCGTCGCGATGCCGCTCAACGCGCGGCGGGGTTCGACCGGCGCGCTGGCCGGCACGATGCGCGAGCTGGAGACGCTGCGCGATTTCTTCACCTCGGCCACGCTGACCGCGATGATCGACGTCCCGTTCATCCTGCTGACCCTGGCGGTGATCGCGCTGATCGGCGGCTGGGTGGTGGCGGTGCCGCTGGCGATGGTCCCGCTGACCATCATCGCGGGCGTCGCGACGTTTCCGGCCATGGACCGCCTGGCGAGCGAGGCGATGCGCGAGGGTCTGAACAAGCAATCGGTGCTGGTCGAGGCGATCGGCGGCATCGAAACGGTCAAGTCGAGCGGCGCCGGCGACCTGCTCGGCCAGCGCTGGCTGCGCACGATCGACAGCTATTCGGACATGGCGACGCGCCAGCGCCTGCTCGCCAATATCAGCACCAATGTCGCCAATGCCGCCCAGACGATCTCGTTCGCGGGTGTCGTGATCGTGGGCGTGCTGCTCGTCGAAACGCGCGACCTGACGCTCGGCGGGCTGATCGCGTGCTCGCTGCTGTCCAGCCGTGCGGTCGCGCCGCTGGCCCAGATCGCCCAGCTGCTGTCGCGTATCACCGCGACGCGCACGGCCTACAGCGTGCTCAACCCGTTCATGAGCGAGGACCCCGGGCTGGTGACCGGCCTGAAGCCCGCGGTGATCGAGGGCGCGGTCGAGTTCCGCAACGTCAGCTTCCGCTATCCTGGCGCAAAGGAAGACGCGCTCGACAAGCTCAACCTCAAGATCAATGCCGGCGAGCGCATTGCGCTGCTCGGCCGGGTCGGGTCGGGCAAGTCGACGATCGCGCGCCTTGCGCTCGGCCTCTACACCGCCACCGATGGGCTGGTGATGGTCGACGGCACCGACATCCGCCAGATGGACCTGCCGACGCTGCGCCGCCATGTCGGCGCGTCGCTGCAGGAAAGCGTCCTGTTCACCGGGTCGATCCGCGACAACATCGCACTCGGCCGCCGCCAGGTCGATGACGAGGAGATGCTGCGCGTCGCCCGGTTGACCGGCGTGCACGATTTCATCGGCCGGGTCGCCAACGGCTATGACCTGACGCTCGCCGACCGGGGCGAAAGCCTGTCCGGCGGCCAGCGCCAGAGCATCGCGCTCGCGCGCGCGCTGGCGGGCAGGCCCAGATTCCTGGTGCTCGACGAACCGACGAGCGCGATGGATTCCGAAAGCGAGAACCAGTTGATCAGTCGGCTGGAAGAAGAGACCCGGGGCCGCACGCTGCTGGTCATCACCCACCGTATGCCGCTGCTTCGCCTGGTCGATCGCGTCGTCATCATCACCGACGGCAAGGTCGCGGCCGACGGCCCGCGCGATGAAATCCTGCGCCGCATCACCCGCCCGGTAGCCGCCTGACATGAACATGCAATCCACCGCCCTGGTCGTCGTCCCCCAGCCGTTGCACAAGACGCCGGCACGGTCGTCCAACCTGCTGCTCTGGGTCATCGTCGGCATGATCGTCGTGCTGGTCGGCTGGGCGGCGCTGACCCAGATCGACCGGACCGTGAACGCGTCCGCGCGCGTCGTGCCGACCGCGCAGCTCCAGCGCGTTTCCAATCTGGAGGGCGGCATCGTCGCCGCGATCCTGGTCAAGGCGGGGGACACGGTGGCGACGGGCACCCCCCTGGTCCAGCTCGACCAGACCGAAACGGGTGCGGCGCTGGGCAGCAACAGCTCGACGGTCAATGCGCTGTCGGTGAAGGTGGCGCGGCTCGAAGCCGAGATTGCAGGCCGCACGCCCGTTTTCCCGAACGCGGAGGATGCCGCGACGCGCGAGCAGATCGGCATCGAGCGGTCGCTCTACATCTCGCGCCAGGCGGATTATGCCAGCCTGACGTCGGCCGCCCGCGCACGGATCGCGCAGGCCGAGCGCGCGGTCGCGGAGGCCGAGGGCCGGCTGTCGGCACTGCGCGTGTCGCGCAATTCGGCGATCGAGCAGGCGGACCTGCTCCGCCCGCTGGTCGAAGCCGGGGTCGAGCCCCGCCTCAGCCTGATGCAGGCCGAACGTACCGCCAATGTCGCGTCCGAGGAAGCCGCCGCAGCGCAAGCGACGGTCTCTCGCGCGCGCGCCAGCGTCACCGAGGCGCGCGCCGCGCTCGCCCAGGCGCAGCAGGAGTGGCGATCGCAGGCCGCGGGCGAGCTTGCCGCCGCGCAGGCCGAACTGATCACCCGCCGCCGGACGCTGCCGGCGCTGCGCGACAAGGTCCAGCGCACGCTGGTCCGCTCGCCGCTGCAGGGCAAGGTCAACCGGGTTTTGGTCAACACCGTCGGCGGCACCATCCGCCCCGGCGAACCGCTGGTCGAAATCGTGCCGTCGGAAAGCGGCCTGACGGTCGAGGCGGCGGTACGGCCGCAGGATATCGCCTTCATCCGCCCGGGCCAGCGCGCGCTGGTCAAGCTGACCGCCTACAATTTCTCCACCTATGGCGGGCTCGACGGCGTGGTCGAGGGGATTTCGCCCGACGCGATCGTCAACGAACGCACCGGCGACACGCATTATCTGGTGCGCGTGCGCACCAAGGAAGCCGGGATCCGCGACGCGGCGGGCAACATGCTGCCGATCACGCCGGGCATGATCGCCGACGTCGCACTTATCGGCGACAAAAGGTCGGTGCTCAGCTATTTCCTGACGCCGTTCACGCGGCTGTCGGAAACCGCGTTCCGCGAATGATCCTTCGTCGCGCATGAAGATCCTGCTGGTTCACCAGAACTTCCCGGCACAGTTCGTCCATCTCAGCCCCGAACTGGCGCGGCGCGGGCACGAGGTCGCGGCGCTGTCGATGATCGACGTGCCGCCGATGCCGGGCGTCACCGGCTATCGCAGCATCGCCAAGGTCGGCACCAAGTCCGAGCACCAATGGGCGCTCGACACCGAAGCCAAGCTGATCCGCGCGCACGCCGCAACGGTGAAAGCGTCGGCGATGCGGCGCGACGGCTATGTGCCCGACGTGATCGTCGCGCATCCCGGCTGGGGCGATACCCTGTTCCTCAAGGATGTGTGGCCCGAGGCGCGGCTCGCGCTCTATTGCGAGTTCTTCTACGGCTACAAAGATTCCGACCACGATTTCGATCCCGAGTTTCCGCCGGTCAAGGACGAGATCGAGCATCGCTGCGGCGTGAAGGTGAAGCAGCTGCCCCAGCGGCTGATGTTCCCGATGGCCAATGCCGGGATTTCGCCCACCCATTTCCAGGCGTCGAGCTATCCCAGGCCCTTTGCCGACCGGATCACCGTCATCCACGACGGCATCGACACCGACAAATTGCGGCCGCGCGACGACGGCCATATCAAGTTCGCCAGCGGCACGTCGCTGACGCGCGCGGACGAAGTCGTGACCTTCGTCGGCCGCAATCTCGAGCCCTATCGCGGCTATCACATCTTCATGCGCGCCCTGCCCGAGCTGCAGCGGCTGCGCCCCAGGGCGCATTTCGTCATCATCGGCGGCGACGGCGTCAGCTATGGCCGCGCGGCGGACAAGGGCACGACGTGGAAGGAAACCTTCCTCAACGAAGTGCGCGCGCAACTCGACATGTCGCGCATCCATTTCGTCGGGCGGCTGAATTACGCGGTGTTCACCGAAGTGTTGAGCCTCAGCCGGCTGCACATCTACCTCACCTATCCCTTCGTCCTGTCGTGGAGCATGCTGGAGGCGATGGCGCTGGGCGCGCCGATCCTGGGCAGCGACACCGCGCCAGTCCGCGAGCTGATCCGCGACGGTGAGAACGGGATGCTGACCCCCTTTTTCGAGCCCAAGGCGCTGGCCGAACGCGCGGCGATGATGCTGGCCGACGATGGCTTGCGCGCCCGGCTAAGCGCGAACGCGCGCCAGACGATCGTCGACGGCTACGACCTCAAGACCCGCTGCCTGCCCCGCCAGATCGAATGGGTCGAGGGGTTAGAGAAGCTGGACCCCCTACCCCCGATGTTCGAGGGGTAGCCCCCCGTGGCGGGGCGAGGTGGTTGGGCACGCAATCTCCCGCCGCTGACGAGTCTCGAAGCGGGCGTTGAAGCTCGCCTGCGTAGCCAGCGCGAGCCGAGGCGCCAATCAGCAACCGATCGGTCTGAGGTGCTCGTCTGCTTTTGAGGCCGCCGAGGGTAGGCGCGAATGGCAGGCTGTGGGTGGTTTGCTGACAACTGCAATCTACGGGCTTGCTTCGTATTCGACCCGCTCCGCGATCCAGCAATCATCGCCCCATAGGTTTTCTTTCATGCACTTGTCGAACATTTCGAAAGTGACCTGATCGCGACGTAGTTGCCCCTCTTCAGAACTCTCAGCGATTAAGCAGAGTGCCTGATGAAACGCCCAGTTCGCTAGGTTCGTCCACTCATCCTCTGGAGTCCAATCCTCTGTTGGCTCACAGTCGGCTTCGATGTTGCGATAAACGTCGACCAAACATGGGTTCGCCTCGAAGCATGGCACCCCATCCTTGGGACGGATGTGCACGTTCAGCGGCCAACGGTCGCGCGTCCGCTCAAACAGTTTAATTTTCTCAAGTGCCATCGAAGCGAATGAACATCAAAATGCTTTGTCTGGAAAGGGGTCGCAAGCCGCCTCTCCGCTTTTGATCTACCGACGCCCAGAAGCGGCCATCAACCCGCCAACTCAGGCACCCCCTACCCCACCAGCCAGCGGCGCAGCACGAACGCCACCGCGCCCAGCACCGCGACGCTCGCCCCCCAGATCGCCGCGAGCCACGCCAGCCGCCGCCAAAGCGGCTGGCGGTCGGCGGGAAGCTCGGGCAGGCGGGGCATCTCAGTGATAGCCCTCGACGCCCACCTTGCCGCGGAACACCCAATAGGCCCAGCCGGTATAGGCCAGGATCAGCGGGATCAGCACGGCGGCGCCGACCAGCATGAACCACTGGCTGGCCGCGGGCGCGGCGGCGTCGACGATCGTGACGCTTTCGGGGATGATGTAGGGGAACATGCTGATGCCCAGCCCGATGAAGCTCATCAGGAACAGGGCGAGCGCGAGCAGAAAGGGCCGCACCTCACGCCGCTTCTTGAGCGAGCGATAGAGGGCGAAGGCGGTGATGCCGACCAGCAGCGGCACCTGCGACGTCGCCAGGATCGCCGGAAACTCCAGCCACTTGGCGCGATAGTCGTAATTGAGGCCCAGCGTCATCAGGCTGACCAGCGCGATCGCGACCAGGGTCAGCACGCCTGCCCGCCCCGCCAGCCGAAACGCATGATCCTGCGTCCCACCATCGGTTTTCCAGATGAGCCAGGTCGCCCCCAGCAGCGCATAGCCCGCGACCAGGCTTGCCCCCGTCAGCAGGCTGAACGGGCTGAGCCAGTCGAGCCAGCCGCCGGCATAGGCGCGGTCGGCGACCTTGATCCCCTGAAGCAACGCGCCCAGTGCCACGCCTTGCGAGAATGCCGCCATAATCGACCCGCCGGTGAACGCGGCGTCCCACGCCTTGCGGTGGGCCGGGTCACGCCAGCGGAACTCGAAGGCGACGCCGCGAAAAATGAGCGCGAGCAGCATCGCGATGATCGGCGGATAGAGCGCGGGCAGCACGATCGCATAGGCGAGCGGAAAGGCGGCGAACAGCCCGCCGCCGCCGAGCACCAGCCAGGTTTCGTTGCCGTCCCATACCGGCGCGATCGCGTTCATCGCCTTGTCGCGCTCATCGCCGACCTCGAACACCGGGAACAGGATGCCGATGCCCAGGTCGAAGCCGTCCATGACGACATAAGCGAACACGGCAAAGGCGATCAGGAACGCCCACACCATCGCCAGCGTCGGATCGACGGTCATTCCGCCGGCTCCAGCTGGCCGACCTGGCGCCCCTGGGCCGGGCCGGGGGTGATGCCGGCGGTGCGGATCGGCCCCTCCTCATCGATGCGGGGTTCGTGCAGCTGCACGCCCTTGCCCATCAGCTTCAGGATATACCAGGTGCCAAAGCCAAACACCGCGAAATAGACGATGACGAAGGCGACCAGCGACGCACCGACCGCGGGGGCAGCGAGCGGGGACGCGCTCTGCGCGGTCGTCAGGAAACCATAGACGGTATAGGGCTGGCGGCCGACCTCGGTTGTCACCCACCCCGCGATCACCGCGACGAAGCCCGACGGCCCCATCACGATCGCCGCGCGATGCAGCAGCGGCCAGTCGAACAGCTTGCCGCGTGCACGGGCGAGCAGGCTCCACAACCCGAGGCCAAGCATCGCGAAACCGATGCCGACCATGATGCGGAACGACCAGAACAGGATCGCCACCGGCGGCTCCTTGTCATCCGGCACCGTGTCCAGCCCGGCGAGCGGCGCATCGAGTTCGTGCTTGAGGATCAGCGACGATGCCTTGGGCACCTCGATCGCATAATCGATGCGCTTCTCGGCCGGATCGGGGATGCCGAACAGGATCAGCGGCGCGCCGTCTGGGTGGCTGTCATAATGCCCCTCCATCGCCATGATCTTCGCGGGCTGATGCTCCAGCGTGTTGAGGCCGTGCAGGTCGCCGGCGAAGATCTGGATCGGCGCGACGATCGCCGCCATCCACATCGCCATCGAGAACATGACGCGCGCCGCCTCGCGCGAGCGGGGCAGCTCGGGATGCTCACGCACCTCGACCGGATCGTCGCCATCGACGTCCGGCCTGTCCTCGCCCCGGCGCAGCTTGAGCAAATGCCACGCCCCGACCGCGCCCACCACGAGCGCGGTGGTGAGGTAGGCGGCAATGACCGTATGGACCAGCCGATAGGGAAAGCTGGGGTTGAAGATGATCTCGATCCAGCTGCCGGCGGGGACGAACTGGCCGACATCGTTGATCGCGAAGCCGGTGGGCGTGTGCATCCAGCTGTTGACGCTCAGGATCCAGAAGGCGGAGATGAAGGTCCCGATCGCGACCATGCAGGTGGCCGCGAAGTGCAGCTTGCGCCCGACCCGCTCCATGCCGAACAGCATGACGCCGAGGAATCCCGCCTCGAGGAAGAAGGCGGTGAGCACCTCATACGCCATCAACGGCCCGATCACCGGCCCGGCCTTGTCGGAAAACACCGACCAGTTGGTGCCGAACTGGTAGGACATGACGATGCCGGACACGACGCCCATCGCGAATGCGACGGCAAAGATCTTCACCCAGAATTTGAACAGGTCGAAATAGACCTGCCTGCCGGTGCGCAGCCACAGCCCCTCCAGCACCATCAGATAGCTGGCAAGCCCGATCGAAAAGGCCGGGAAGATGAAGTGGAAACTGACCGTGAACGCGAACTGGATTCGCGCCAGCACCACGGGATCGAAACCGTCAAACATCGCGCACTCCGCACGTCCAAACGGCGTTTCCGGCTCCTCTGCCGATCGGGCGTGACGACGCTGTCGGCCGCATCACCATGAACGGCATATAGGCACGCGCGGCCCTGATTGCGACGCCGACTTTAGGCCACGGTGCGCAACCGCCGCCATCCTGCTGTCGGTGGCCACACCCCACGCGCCTATCGCCGTCCGCCAGTCGCCGGCGCGCTCGATCATCGCCGTGATTGCCGCCGCGGCGGACCGGTCGATCACGCATTGCCGCGCTGCAGGCGCAGCCGCCCTCTCATCACGCGCAACGCATGGCCGATTTCCAGCAGCAGCGGATGGCGGACGATCCTGAGCGCCACGATCCACGCGAGCAGGGTCAAGAGCGCGATCTGGGCCAGTACCGCGAGCGGCACATCCGCGCGCCATCCGCTGATCGACATGATCGCGACCATGGGGATGAGCGTCCCCAACGCAATCAAGAGGTTGCGCCCGATCACCCGGCCGATCTCGGCTGCCGTCACGCCGGTCAGCCGGCACATGTGCGGCAGGTACAGCGCCGCCGCGACGGTGGATTCGATCGCACGCCCGAGCGCAGCAGCCTCCAGGCTGATCAGGCAACCCGCGGAAATCAGCACCAGCCCGAGCAGGGATCGAAACCCTTCATAGCGTGCCTGACGCGCGAGTTCGTCGCGAAGGGTGAACAGCTCATAGCTCATCGCGAACAACATCGTGACGGCCTGCGCGACCATCAGGATCGTCAGCACCGGTGCCGCGGCGAGCCAGCGCGGACCGAAGGCATGCTGGATGATGGGCCCCGCCAGCGCCGCGACCGTCAGCAGAAAAGGCCACATGATCGCCAGCAGCATGTCGAGGCCGCGCAGATAGGTCGCGCGAAGCTCGCCGGTCGAGCGGTTGTCATGCGCCAGCTTCGCGAACAGCACGCGTGCGGCAACGCCGAAGATGTTGCTGTAGATCGCGGTGTAGAGCGTGCTGGCGCGCGTGAAGATGCCCAGCGCCGCCAGCCCCATGACCCGGCCCATGACCAGCTCGGTCATCCGCATCGACAGGACCGAGACGCCGCCGATCGACATGACGCGAAGGCCGAAGGGCACGATCCGTCGCCAGTCGTGAAGCCCCGGCCGCATCATCAGATGGCCCGGCAGCGCCAGGTTCATGCCGACCGCACCGATCAGCGCATAGGCGATCGCACCATAGGCCGCGCTCAGATAGCTGGCGCCGAGCAACACCGAGACGATCGTGACCGTCGTCGACCCGATGGCGCGGAGCATCAGCACGATCGACACCGGCTTGAATCGCATTTCGCGCTGCAACAGGGCCGCTGGCAGGAATTCGAAGATGCCGATCAACGGCACGATCGCCAGCAGTTTGAGGACGTCGGCGACACCGGCCTCGGTGAACAGCGCCGCACCCGCGAAGCTGGCCAGATAGGTAACGACCGCCAGCAACAATGCGAGGAGCGCGTTGACCGTGAAGACCGACGACAGGGTCGGATCGGTCAGTTCGATCTCGCGGGTCACGAAATGGCCAAGACCAAAGGCGGCAACGATCTGAAGGATGCCGGTGGTCGCAAGTCCGACCGCATAAATCCCCATCTCACGCGGCGTCAGCGTCCGCGCGAGCACGACCATGGCCACGACCATCGCGATGACGGACAGCGACTGCCCGCACAGGGACCAGACCAGGGATCGTCGGACGGACATTGTCACCACTCAAAAAATGCGGGCGTCCAACCGGTGACGCTTTCGCCGCGACGGCATCGCGACCTGCCGTCGCGCATGACGGTCCTCGGGTCGCGGGCAAGTCGCCTCATCCGCCCTTAGATTGCGGGGGGTAAATGGACAAGGGCGCGTGGCCGATCGGCCCTGCGGTTGCCCGGCGCGGCACGCTCGTCTATGCGCCGCCCATCCCCGGCGCGCGGCCGCGCGCGCAGCACAGCCCCGGATCTCACCCGCGATGAATCCCGCCTCCCCCGCCCCCGCCGACCTGCCGAATGCAGGCGTCGACACGCCGTTTGCACGGTTGCTCGCGCGGTTGCCGCGACGGTTGCGCGGACCCGGCTATGCGCTGCTGCGTCGCCCGGCCCTGCGCGCGATCGCTGCCGACCGCTCGACCCGGCCCCTCGCGCTTCTCGCCACCCACGACCTGAGCCGCAGCGGCGCACCGCGCACCGTGCTGGAAATTGCCGCGCCGCTCCTCGAACAGGGATATCGCGTCATCGTGTTCAGCATGGCCGAAGGGCCGATGCGCGGGGCGTTCGAGGAACTGGGCATCCCGGTGCTGATCGATCCCACGCCGGGTGCGACATCGGCCTATCTGCGCGACCTGGCCGATCGCGCGACGATCGCACTGTGCAACACCGTCGTTACGGCGGGCTTCGTCGCCGCCTGGGGCGACCGCGTCCCGACGATCTGGTATCTGCACGAACTCAGCCTGCTCAAGGACCTGATCGATCGCGGCCGGCTGCGCCTGCCCTTCGCGCGTGCCGCGCGGGTCTGGTCCGGGAGCGAGATCAGCGCGGCGATCGCGCGTGCGGGCAGAGCCGATGTCAGCGTCTTCCCCTATGGCATGGCGCCGATCGGCGAAGCGCCGCCGCCGCGCACCGACGGACGGCTGAGGATCGGGGTGTTCGGATCGGTCGAAGCGCGCAAGGGCCAGGACCTGCTCGCCGACGGCCTCGAATTGCTGAACCCGGTGCAGCTTGCCGAGCTCGACGTCCGCGTCTTCGGCCGCGTGCTCGATCCCGCGTTCGCCCGGCCGGTGCTCGCGCGCGCCAAGGCACAGGGCCTGTTCGACTATGGTGGCGAGCTCGATGCCGCGAGCTGTCATCGCGCCATGCTCGACGTCGACGCGGTTCTGGTCTGCTCGCGTGAGGATACGCTGCCGCTCGTATCACTCGATGCGCTGGGCTGCGGCCGCGTGCTCATGCTGCTGCCCGGCGTCGGCACCCGCAACTGGATCACCGACAATGTCAGCGGATTGATCGCCGCGGATGCCAGCGGACCGGCGGTGGCCGAACTGCTTTCGCGCGCGCTCGCCACCCGCGCGCGGCTGCCCGAAATCGCCGCGGCCGGCCGCGACGTGTTCGACCGGCATTTTTCCCAGGCCGAGTTCCGGCAGCGGCTGCTCGCCGAGATCGCCGAGCTGACCGGCGGCGCCGGATCGGCCTAGCCGCCGATCAGGCCGTCGCGCGGGTCAGCGCACGCCCGGGGGCGGGCCGCCGGGACCGCCGGGGCCGCCCGGAATGCCCTGTTGCTGGAGCTGCTGCTGCATCTGCATCTGACGAACGACCGCCTCGGGCACGAAGTCGATCATCTCGACATCGAAGATCAGCAGCGAGTTGGCCGGCATGGCCTCGCGCCCGGTTTGCGGGTCGGTACGCGCCTCCGCGCCATAGGCCAGCTCGGGCTTGATCCAGAAGCGGAACTTGGCGCCCTTCGGCATCAGCTTCAGCCCCTCGCCGAAACCGGGAACGACCTGCGCCGGCGACATCGGGGTCGGCTGGCGGCTGGCGTCAAAGGTCTCGCCGTTGCGAAACGTGCCGGTGTAGTTGATCAGCGTCAGGTCGGTGTCGGTCGGGGTCGGCCCCTCGCCCGGCTCGATCACGCGATATTGCAGGCCGCTCGCGGTCTCGACGACGCCCGGTTGGCCACGATTCCACGCCAGGAACTGTTCGTTGGTGCCGCGCGTCGCGACCACACTCGCGGTCCCCTGCCACGCCAGCGCCACCCCCGACAGGATGGCGGCCGCGATGCCGATCCACAGCCAGACGAGATAGCGTCGCTTGGTCGGTGCGATGGGGACGGCAGTGATCGACATGGAGGTTTCCCGATTTGGTGACGGTGCGTCGCGGCGGGCAAATTGCGCGAATTGCCGCGAAGGGCAAGGGCGTCGACGCCCGACCGCATCAAAAACGCGCAAGAAAAAGGGAGCGACACGATGATCGTGCCCCTCCCTGTTTCGATACTCAGGTCATCGATCGATCGATTTGCGCGACATCTGTGCCGCGAAAACCGCAAATCCGATCAACGGACGCCGTCGCGCTCCGCACGCTTGCGGTCCATCTTGCGCGCCCGGCGGATCGCGGCCGCACGCTCGCGCGCGCGCTTCTCGCTCGGCTTCTCATAGTGACGACGGAGCTTCATCTCGCGATAAACGCCTTCACGCTGCAGCTTCTTCTTGAGCGCCCGCAGCGCCTGGTCGACGTTATTGTCGCGCACGATGATTTGCATAAAGCCGTCGGACTCCGAATTTGTTCTCAACAGAGAATCTGGTTCTCAATAGAATAGGGTTCGCCGGAACGCGGGTTCGCGACGTTATCGCCGCCCCTAACAGCGTTGCATGTCGATTTCAAGCGATTCCGCCCACAGGCGGCACGCCGATCAGCGGCGGCGCTCGACCACCCATTTCCGCTTGGCCAGACGGCGCATCGGCACCCCGCAATGGGCGCACCGGCTGACATACTGGTCGCCATCGGGGACGGCGCGCGCCGCATCGCGCTCATGACGGCCCTGAACGCAACCCACCAAACCGACAACGCGACTGATCATCACAACGACCGCTCGAACAATCTACAAGGTGGCGCCCGCTAGCCGATCGGCGCGCGCTTGCAAAGTGCATCGTTGCGCCGCCCGCCAAGTCGGGCCAGAAAGGGGCGCAATCCATGGTCACCCCCGTCGATCCCCCTGTCGCGCCGGCCGCACCTTCCGCCAGGCCGCGCTGGTGGCGACATCTTTACATCCAGGTATTGGTCGCGATCGCGGCCGGGGCGATCGTCGGCCATTTCTGGCCGGATTTCGGTACCGCGCTCAAGCCGCTGGGCGATGCGTTCATCAAGCTGGTCAAGATGATCATCGCACCCGTCATCTTCCTGACGCTGGTCACCGGCATAGCGGCGATCCGCGACCTGGCCGAAGTCGGGCGCGTCGCCGGCAAGGCATTTGCCTATTTCATCACCGTCTCGACGCTGGCGCTGGTCGTCGGGCTGATCGTCGCCAACACGGTCCGGCCCGGTGCCGGGCTGAACGTCGATCCCGCGACGCTCGATCCCGCCGCGACCGCCGACTATTCGGCCAAGGCGCACGAGACCACGCTGACCGGATTTCTGCTCGACATCATTCCGACCACGCTGGTCAGCCCGTTCACGGGCGGCAACATCCTCCAGGTCCTGCTGGTATCGATCCTGTTCGGCGTCGCGTTCGTGCTGGTCGGCGATCGCGGCCAGCCCGTGCTCGACCTGCTCGAGCGGTTGAGCGCGGTCGTATTCCGGATCGTCGGGTTGTTGATGCGGCTGGCACCGATCGGCGCATTCGGGGCGATCGCCTTCACCATCGGCCAGTACGGCCTTGAAAGCCTGGTCGGCCTGGGCAAGCTGGTCGCGACCTTCTATGCGACGTCCCTTCTGTTCGTGCTGCTGGTGCTGGGCGCGATCGCACGTGCGGCCGGTTTCTCGATCCTCCGGCTCATCCGCTATCTGCGCGCCGAGCTGCTGCTGGTGCTCGGCACCTCCTCGTCGGAGGCGGCGCTGCCGGCGCTGATCGGCAAGATGGAGGACGCCGGCTGCGCCAAGGCGGTCGTCGGCCTGGTCGTCCCGACCGGCTACTCCTTCAACCTCGACGGCACCAACATCTACATGACGCTGGCCGCGCTGTTCATCGCACAGGCGACCGGCGTCGAACTGAGCCTGGGCGACCAGCTGCTGCTGCTCGGCGTCGCGATGCTGAGTTCCAAGGGCGCGGCCGGCGTGACCGGGGCGGGCTTCATCACGCTCGCCGCCACGCTGTCGATCGTGCCGTCGGTGCCCGTCGCCGGCATGGCGCTGATCCTGGGCGTCGACCGCTTCATGAGCGAATGCCGCAGCCTGACCAACTTCATCGGCAACGCGGTCGCGACCGTCGTCGTCGCGCGCTGGGAGGGCCAGCTCGACCGGGCGCAGCTGGATCGCGCGCTTGCACGGTCGACATGAGCGGTGCGGCCCCGGCGCGGTCGACACGGCTACGTTCGATCATCGGCGGATCGGCGGGCAACCTCGTCGAATGGTATGACTGGTACGCCTATGCGGCGTTCACCCTTTACTTCGCGCCGCATTTCTTTCCCGCCGCCGATCCGACGGTGGAGCTGCTCCAGGCGGCCGGGGTTTTCGCGCTCGGTTTCCTAATGCGGCCGATCGGCGGCTGGCTGATGGGCGTCTATTCCGACCGCCACGGCCGCAAGGCCGGGCTGACCCTTTCGGTCACGCTGATGTGCGCCGGATCGCTGTTGATCGCGGTGACGCCGGGCTATGCAACGATCGGCATCGCGGCGCCCGCTTTGCTGCTGCTCGCGCGGCTGATGCAGGGGCTGTCGGTTGGCGGCGAATATGGCGCGAGCGCGACCTATCTGTCCGAGATGGCGGGCGAGAAGCGACGGGGATTCTTCGCCAGCTTCCAGTATGTCACCTTGATCGCGGGGCAGCTGCTCGCCTTGGGCGTGCTCCTGATCCTCCAGCGCGTCATGGCCGCCGACGCGCTCGAAGCCTGGGGCTGGCGCATCCCGTTTGCGATCGGCGGGCTGCTCGCGATCAGCGTGTTCTGGCTGCGGCGCGGACTGGCTGAAACCGAAAGCTTTCGCAATGCCGACCCCGCAGCGACACGGCGCTCGGGTTTCGTCGCCCTGCTGCGCGAACATCCGCGTGAGACGTCGACGGTGATGCTGCTGACGGCCGGCGGCACGCTCGCCTTCTACGCCTATTCGATCTACATGCAGAAATTCCTGGTCAACACGTCGGGCTTCTCGAAACCGACCGCATCGGCGATCAGCGCGGGCAGCCTCTTCGGCTTCATGCTGCTCCAGCCGATCGTCGGCGCGCTGTCGGACCGGGTCGGGCGCAAGCCGCTGATGGTGGCCTTCGGGGTGCTCGGCGTCGCCTTCACCTGGCCGATCTTCACCACGCTGGAAACGGTCCGCGATCCCTGGCTCGCCTTTGCGATCGTGATGGGCGCGCTCGTCATCGTCAGCGGTTACAGCGCGATCAGCGGCGTGGTGAAGGCGGAGATGTACCCGGCGCACATCCGCACGCTCGGCGTGGCGCTGCCCTATGCCGTGGCCAACGCGGTGTTCGGCGGGACTGCGGAATATTTCGCGCTATGGCTGAAGAACGCCGGGTGGGAGCGCGGCTTCTACCTCTATGTCACGGTGATGATCGGCGTCTCGCTGATCGTCTATCTGCGCATGCGCGACACCCGCCGCCACAGCCTGATCGTCGAGGACTAGAGCAGCATCCCGTCGCCGCCGCGCGTCGCGATGATCCGGCCGATCGCCTCGAACAGCGCATCCATCGCGACCGGCTTGAACAGCACCTCGTCGGCGCCGACCTCCAGGCAGCGTTCGCGCAGGTCGACCGCCGCATCCGCGGTCACCACGATCACCGGCACATGTGCCTTGGCGTCGGCGCGGGCGCGGATGCGGCGGATCGCCTCCATCCCGTCCATGCCGGGCATGCGCAGGTCGACGAGCACGACGTCGAACGCCTCCTCGTCGATGCGCTGCAGTCCTTCTTCGGCCAGCGACGCCTCGACCATCGTCGCACCCGCGACGTCGAGCATGTCGCGGACGACCCGCCGATTCATCGGATCGTCCTCAATGAACAAAATGTTCACGACCCTTGCTCCGATCGTGACGGCCAGGCGGTTTTGCGCTTCATCTTGCCTCTCCCCCTACGCCTCACGCCGCCTGCGGCACAAGGGGAGAAGGGGTCGCGTCGGTCGCTGCGCGCTCAAACAGCGCTGCGACGAGCGCGCGCGCCGCGATCGGTTTGGCGAGGAAAAGGTCGATCCCTGCCGCGTCGGCGGCGATACGATCCGCCTCATCCGGCGCCGCCCACAGGATCGCCGTGCGTGCACCCTGTGTCGAGGCGACGGACGCAAGACGTTGCATTGCCGGAACAACCTCACCCGACTGTGCCAGCGTCGCCTGATCGATCAGCACGAGCGCGAGACGGCGTGAGGCGAGCATGGCGAGGGCTTCGTCTGGATCGCTCGCCAGGATGACCGACCCTGCATGGGGCTCGAGCAGCGCCTTGAGCGTGTTGCGCGCGATCGGGTTGCGATCGACGATCAGGAGGCCGGAATCGCCGTCCGGCACGCTTGCGGTCGGGGCGACCGCATCGATTCGCGGCAGCCGCACGATGAAGGTCGAGCCCACTCCGGGCGTGCTTTCGACGTGGATCGACCCGCCGAGCGCGACCGCCAGGTTGCGGCAGATCGCCAGCCCCAGCCCGGTGCCGCCGAACCGCCGGGTCGTGCCCGCGTCGACCTGTCGGAACGATTCGAAGATCATCGCCTGCTTTTCGGCTGGAATACCGATCCCGGTGTCGCTGACGCGAATCTCGATCCAGCGTGCGTCGTCGGTATCGAGCTGCGCCACCGCCAGGGTGATGCCGCCCGCCTCGGTAAACTTGATCGCATTGGACAGGAGGTTGAACGCGATCTGGCGCAGGCGCGCTGGATCGGATTCGATCCAGCCCGGCGCCTCGGCAAGCGCGAGCGTGAAGTCCAGCCCCCGCGCCTCGGCCTGTTCGCGCCACATGCGAGACACGTCGGTCAGCGTCGCGACCAGGTCGACGGGCATTTGTTCGACCGTTAGGTTGCCGGTCTCCATCTTGGCGACATCCAGGATGTCGTCGACCAGCGCGCGCATCGTCACGCCGGCGCCATGGACCACGCCGATCCGGTCGCGCATTTCGTGGCCCAGCCGCGGATCGGCCAGCATCACCTGGGTCATACCGAGGATGCCGTTGAGCGGGGTGCGGATTTCGTGGCTGGTCGTCGCCAGGAACTCGGTCTTCGCCGCGAGGGCCTTTTCGAGCGCGAGATTGCTGGCGGCCAGCCCGGTGTTCGCGGCCCGGACCTCGTTGCGGCTGCGGCGAAGCTTGACGACGCCGAAGCTGAGCAACGCGATCACGACCGTGACGGCTGCGGCGATCGCGGCGAACAGGATCCATTGCAGCCGCGCGCGCGCACGCTCGAAATCGATGCTGCGCTTGAGTTCTTCCGCCTTGAGCTGAGCGATGCGCAGCTCCTGGTTCTGGAAATCGAAGCGTGCCGACATCAGCGCCGAGCCGGTCGATGCGGCGACGCGAGTCGCCTCGTCGTTCAGCCGCTTGGCGGCTTCGAGATGCTGGAGCGCCAAACGCGTCTCGCCCGCACGCGCAAAAATGTCATGCGCGAGCGCGTGCGCCTCCGCAAAAGGCGCGTCGGTCGCGGTGATGTCGACCCCGCTGAAGCTCTCCGCGATCAGGCGTCGCGCAACGCCGAGGTCGCCACGCGCCAGCGCGGCCTGGGCACGCAGCGCCAGCGAATTGTGGCTGGTCCCGCCGGTCAGGGCGACTTCTTCACGAATCACCTTTTCGGCGCGGGCGATCTCGCCCGATTCGAGCAGGTTGCGGGCAACGTTGCGCAATACCTGGGATTCGATGCCCACGCTGCCCAGCGTGCGCGCGAGCGCCAGTGCCGACTGATATTCGCGATCTGCTTCGGCGAACTTCTCGACCTGTCGTAGGACGTTGCCGCGGTTATTATGTGCGGCAATGCGAACCGCCGGGTCGCCGGCATAGATTTCGGCCGATTGCTGATAGTAGCGCGCCGCCCGGTCGAAATCCCGCGCCTCGCGATAGAGCCAGGCGATGCCCTGCAGGCTGATCGCCTGACTGCGTTTGTCGTCTATCGATCGGAAAACGGTGAAGGCCCGCTGATAGCTCTGCAAAGCTTCGGCCGGCTGCGAGCCGGCAATTTGAATGGCAGCGAGGGAAAGCAGCAGCTTGCCGCGAAGAGATAGGTCGAGGGGATTTTCATTGACCCTTTTCAAACCGCTCTCGATTCTAACGCGCGCCCTTTCCGTCTGGTCGAGGCGGATCAGGGCCTCGCCTTGCAGCCAATCGACAACGATCGCGATGCGCTCGTTCGACCCGCCCTTGCGTCCCAGGAACTTTCGCTCAATCCCACGCGCGATCTCAAGCGCTTTGGCCGGATCGGCAAACATCGCCGCTTCGGCCTCATGGACGGCGGCGTCGATTTCGGGAGGTGCTCCGCTGTGCTCCGCCGAGACTGGTGACGATAGCAGAGCGACCGACGCGCAAAGCCCCAGCCACCAGACCGGTTTGATAACTCGAAGGCTGAAAGCGTTCATCACCCCGGTGGTGCCAGAATGCGGTTAACCACTGGCTAAAATCGGCGGTATCAGGAACTGGAAAGCTTTCGGCGAAAGGTGGGTCGCGGGCGCTGGATCGGGGGCAGGTGGCGGTCCTCGCGCAGATAGGTGAGGAATGCCGCCATCTCGATCGGACGGCTGAGCAGATAGCCCTGGACCATGTCGCAACCCATCACCGACAGCAGTGCGAGCGTCGCCGACGTTTCGACCCCCTCGGCGGTGACTTCCATCTCGAGCGCATGCGCGAGGTCGATGGTCGAACGAACGATCAACGGGTCACGATTGCTGCTGGTCAGCTGCGTGATGAACAGCTTGTCGATCTTCAGCTCGCCTGCGGGCAGCCGCTTCAGATAGGCGAGCGACGACAATCCGGCCCCGTAATCGTCGATCGCCAGCGCCACGCCGATATCGGCAAAAAGCTTGAGGTGCGCGATCGCCGTGTCGGGATCGCGAATGACCGCCGTTTCGGTGATCTCGAAACCCAGCTTCGCATTCGACCCCCGGATCAGATCGCGGGCCTGATCGACGAAGCGACGGTCGCCCAGCAGCGTACCCGAGATGTTGACGAAGACCGGGATCGCGAATCCGGCGTCCGCCAGGACATGATACTCCCGGATTGCCTCTTCCAACGTCCACAAAGTCAACGCGGTGATCTGTCCGGCCTGCTCCGCGAGCGGAATGAAATCGCCCGGCAGGATCAGGCCCCGCAACGGATGGCGCCAGCGGATCAGCGCCTCGGCACTGACCACCTGCTCGCGCCGGACATTGATCTTCGGCTGGAATTGCAGGAACATTTCGCCGCGCCGGATTGCGGCGTTCAGATCATGGAGAAGCGCGAGCGGGTCCTCCTCCCCCTCCTGCCGGAGGTCGCGCAGCGCCACCATGCCGTCGCCCGCTTGCCGAATCGCAGCTTCGGCAAATTCGATCATTCGGATCGGATCGCTTGCGCCGCGTTCGGCCATCGCCGCGCCGACGCGCACCTGCACCGCACAGAGTTCATCGCCGACCAGGATCGGCGACGCCAGCTTCTGGCGAAGCCGGTCAAGCAGCGTCGCGACGTCCGCGTTGCTCGCCGCCGACCCCGTGACCTCGATGCAATCGCGCCCGAGCGTCCGGGCGCGCAGCGATGAACTGAACGCGGCGGCCTCCACCGCCAGCTGCTCGGCCACGCGTTCGGCGCGCATGACACCAATCGCGCGACGCAACATCGCGTAATCGGCAATGCGCACGATCGCATAGAATTGGATCGCCCCCTCGGGCGTGTCCGCACGGCTGTCCGCGCGCGCGATAGATTTCACCGACGCGGCGGAGCGCCGGGCGACGACGCGGTCGGCGCCGGGCGATGTCGACTTGCCAGGCTTCGGCTTTGCGCGGGCGTCGTTCGCCACGGCAAGGCTCTGGGCTTCGGCAGACGCCGTGCGCGCAAGGTCGGCAGCTTTGCTCATTCATCCTTGCCCTAGCGTCCCAGTCTTGAACGAACGGTTAAACTGGCCCGCATCCGTCCCGAAATCGGCCCGAATTACGTTTGTTCCATGCTTAATTTTTTGTTAAGAAAGACATGGCGCTTCACGCGCAAATCGGAGAATGACAATGTTCGCTTTCTTTTCACTCGCGTTCCGCGACACGTACGGCGAAGAAATTCGTCCGTTCTGACGAACGCAGTCCGGGTCGGGCTGACGAAGTGCCGACCCGGACGTTTCGGTGATGTTGACGGGGTGACGTCAAGGGCTCAAGCCTTTGAGCTACCGTTTCTTTTGCTTGAAAGCGGAGGCATGCGTCGGCGGCGGCTAAAGCAGATCTGCACGGCCGCGCAGCAATTCCTTCTTTCATGATCGGGGCGCCGGGGCCACCTGCTCGCATATGGCGCTTGTCGATCTCAAACTGGATTCCACGCCGGCGAATCGGCGCTTGACCCACCTCCAGCAGCTGGAGGCGGAGAGCATTCACATCCTGCGCGAAGTGGTTGCCGAGGCCGAACGGCCCGTGATGCTCTATTCGATCGGCAAGGATTCGGCGGTGATGCTGCATCTGGCGCGAAAGGCGTTCTATCCCGCGCCGCCGCCCTTCCCGCTCCTTCACGTCGACACCACCTGGAAATTCCGCGCGATGTACGCGCTGCGCGAAAAAGCGGCGGCGGACGCGGGGATGGAACTGCTCGTCCACCAGAATCCGGAGGCCAAGGCGCGCGGCATCAACCCGTTCGACCATGGCGGGCTGCACACCGACATGTGGAAGACGGAGGGGCTCAAACAGGCGCTGGTCAAATACGGCTTTGACGCGGCATTCGGCGGCGCGCGGCGCGACGAGGAGAAGAGCCGCGCCAAGGAACGCGTCTTCAGCTTTCGCACCGCCAACCACCGCTGGGACCCCAAGGCGCAGCGTCCTGAACTGTGGCGCCTCTATAATGCCCGCAAGGCGCGCGGCGAATCGATCCGCGTCTTCCCGCTGTCCAACTGGACCGAACTCGACATCTGGCAGTACATCCTGGCCGAGAATATCGAGATCGTGCCGCTCTACTTTGCCGCGCCGCGCCCGACAGTGGTTCGCGACGGCATGATCCTGATGGTCGACGACGACCGCTTCCGCCTCGCTCCCGGGGAAGTGCCGGTCGAACGCTCGGTCCGCTTCCGCACGCTCGGCTGCTACCCGCTGACCGGCGCGGTCGAAAGCACCGCCGATACGCTGACCGCCGTGATCCGCGAAACGCTGCTCGCCACGACGTCGGAACGTCAGGGCCGTGCGATCGACCATGACCAGGCCGCCAGCATGGAGAAGAAGAAGCAGGAGGGGTATTTCTGATGGCGACGGCCCCCGCCTACGCCCCCGACGCGATGATCGCGGAGGACATCGACGCCTATCTGGCCGCGCATCAGCAAAAGTCGCTGCTGCGTTTCATCACCTGCGGGTCGGTCGATGACGGCAAGTCGACGCTGATCGGCCGCCTGCTCTACGACAGCAAGATGATCTTCGACGACCAGCTCGCCGCGCTGGAAGCCGATTCCGCCCGGGTGGGCACGCAGGGCGCGAACATCGATTTCGCGCTGCTCGTCGACGGGCTGGCCGCCGAGCGCGAACAGGGCATCACCATCGATGTCGCCTATCGCTTCTTCACAACCGAACGCCGCAAATTCATCGTCGCCGATACGCCGGGGCACGAACAATATACCCGCAACATGGTGACGGGTGCGTCGACCGCGGACCTCGCCGTCATCCTGATCGATGCGCGCAAGGGCGTGCTCACCCAGACGCGGCGGCACAGCTTCCTCGCGCACCTGATCGGCATCCGCCACATCGTGCTGGCGGTGAACAAGATGGATCTGGTCGGCTACGATCCGTCGCGCTTCGACGCGATCGTTGCCGATTATCGGGCATTCGCAGCCTCCATCGGCATCGCCGATTTCACCGCGATCCCGATTTCCGGGCTGGCGGGCGACAATATCGCGGCGGCGTCGGACGCCATGCCTTGGTATCGCGGGCCGACGCTGATCGAGCATCTCGAGCAGGTGGAGGTCGACAGCGAAAGCGCCGCGGCCCGGCCGTTCCGGATGCCGGTGCAATGGGTCAATCGCCCCGATCTCGACTTTCGCGGCTTTGCCGGGATGATCGCCGGCGGCCGTGTGCGGCCCGGCGATCCGGTCCGCATCCTCCCTTCGGGACGCGAGACGCGGATCGCGCGCATCGTCGGCTTCGACGGCGACCTGGATATCGCGGTCACAGGCCAGTCGGTGACGCTGACGCTCGCCGACGAGGTCGATTGTTCGCGTGGCGACGTCATCGCCGCGGCCGATGATGCGCCCCAGCTGGCCGACCAGTTCATGACGCGGATCGTCTGGCTCGATGCCGAACCGCTGCTGCCCGGGCGGTCCTATTGGATGAAGATCGGCACGCGGATGCTGAGCGCCACCGTCCAGCCGCCGCGTGCGGTCATCGACGTGAACACCATGGCCGAGCTGTCGGCGGCGACGCTCAGCCTCAACGACATCGGCATCGCGGAGGTCTTTGTCGACCGCAACATCGCATTCGAGACCTATCGCGACAATCGCGACCTGGGCGGGTTCATTCTGATCGACCGGATCACCAACGCGACCGTCGCCGCCGGGATGATCGACTTCGCGCTGCGCCGCAGCCAGAATATCCACTGGCAGTCGATCGAGGTGACGGGCGAGGCGCGCGCCGCCATGAAGCACCAAAGCGCGCGCGTGCTGTGGTTCACCGGGCTGTCGGGTTCGGGCAAATCGACCATCGCCAACCTGGTCGAAAAGAAGCTCCACGCGCTCGGCAAGCACAGCTACCTGCTCGACGGCGACAATATCCGCCATGGGCTCAACCGCGACCTGGGCTTCACCGACGCAGACCGGATCGAGAATATCCGCCGCGTCGGCGAAGTCGCCAAGCTGATGGCCGATGCCGGGCTGATCGTGCTGACCGCCTTCATCTCGCCCTTCCGGGCCGAACGCGACCTGGTGCGCGCGATGCTGCCGGCCGGCGCGTTCATCGAAATCTTCGTCGACACGCCGATCGAGGTGGCAGAGGGCCGCGATCCCAAGGGGCTCTATCGCAAGGCGCGCGCGGGCGAGATTGCCCATTTCACCGGTATCGACAGCCCCTATGAAAGGCCCGAAGCGGCGGAGATCGTCATCGATACCACCCGCCAGAGCGCGGAGGAGGCCGCCCAGCAGATCGTCGATTCGATCATCGGCATCTGGAGCCCGGTGATTTGACCGCTGGCGCGCAAAGCGACGTCGCCCTTGCACGGGATATCGCCGAACGGGCGGGCGCACTGCTGATGGACCTGCGGCGGACGTCGGGACTGGCGGGTCCGGCGCTCGGCGCGGCGGGTGACCGCGCCGCCGACGACCTGATCCACCAGCTGCTCGCCGGCGCGCGCCCCGACGACGCGATCCTGTCGGAAGAACGCGTTTGCGATCGGTCCCGGCTCGACCGCAGCCGGGTCTGGATCGTCGATCCGCTCGACGGCACCCGCGAATATGCCGAGGGGCGCGACGATTGGGCGGTGCACGTCGCACTGGCGATCGAGGGTCGCCCCGCAATCGGCGCGGTGGCGCTCCCCGCGCTCGGCCGCGTCTTCGCCAGCGATCCGCCGTTTCCCCTGCCCGAACCCGCCCCGCGCCGCCGCATGGTCGTCAGCCGCACGCGTCCGGCCGATGCATGCGGCCCGCTGTGCCAGGCGCTCGATGCGGAGACGATCCCGATGGGATCGGCGGGAGCGAAGGCGATGGCGATCCTGATGGGCTCCGCCGATATCTATTTCCATTCGGGCGGGCAGTATGAATGGGACAATTGCGCCCCTGCCGCGGTCGCAATGGCGGCGGGTCTGCACGTCTCGCGCATCGACGGGTCGCCGATCCGCTACAATCAGCCCGAGCCGTCCGTCCCTGACTTCCTGATCTGTCATCGCGCGGATGCCGACCGGATTCTTCGCCTGATCGCCGCGTGATTGCGCGATCGAACTCGACAGGCGGTTGATCCGTTCATATCGCGCACGCCAAGGTGCGAAACGTCGGAGACATGAGATGAGCACACGCGCGATGACGACCCGGCTGGTCGAAAAGCCATGGGGACGCCACCGGCTCTGGCCCGGCTTTGCCGATCCGGCGCCCGACCGCGAACCGGTCGGCGAGGCCTGGTTTCAGGACCCCGAAGGGGGGAATTTCGAGCTTCTGGTCAAATATCTCTTCACCAGCGAACGGCTGTCGGTCCAGGTCCATCCCGACGACGATCGCGCCCGCCGCGCCGGCTATCCGCGCGGCAAGGACGAAGCGTGGCTCATCCTGGCCGCCGAGCCCGGCTCGACGATCGCGCTCGGCACGCGCGAGCCGCTTTCGCATGATGAACTGCGCACCGCGTCGCTCGACGGATCGATCGAAGGGCTGCTCGACTGGAAGCCGGTGCGCGCAGGCGACTATTTCTATTCGGCGGCGGGCACCGTCCACGCGATCGGCGCCGGCATCACGCTGATCGAGGTGCAGCAGAATGTCGACCTGACCTATCGCCTCTACGATTATGGCCGCCCGCGCGAGCTGCATCTGGAGGAAGGCGTCGCGGTTTCCGACGCGCGGCCCTTCGTCGCGCAGTCGACGCCGATCGCGCTCGGCGGGGGCCGTACCCTGCTTTCGCCCGGCCCCAAATTCGTGCTCGAACGCTGGTCGGCGGGCGACCGCACCCTCCACCTTCCGCCGGGACGTGAAGGATGGCTGGTCCCGATCACCGGCTCGGGCCAGGCGGACACGCTGGCCTGGCGAGCGGGCGAATGCCTGTTGCTTCAGGGGACGGCGCGGATCGACGCCGCCGACGGCGCCGACCTGTTGATCGCGTGTCCTGGCGACGCGCCATTGCACGTGACCTGAAGCGACCGGCCGGGCAAAGAACTGGCCCGGCCGTCACGTGGCCCTTGGCCTTTTCTTTCGCATCTGCGAAGGCGACGTCATGCTGTTGCAGATCTTCAAATTCGCGTTTGTGCTGGCCCTGGCGGCAGTCCTTTTTCTCGCGCTGACCGTCACGCCATGGGCGGGCATGGTCGAATCGGACACGGTCCGCCACGGCTTCGCCTTTCTGGTGCTGCCCGTGCTCGCGACGATCGGCTGGCCCCGCCTGTCGCCGTGGGGGCAATTTGCGATCTTTGCCGGGTTCGGGGCAGCGATCGAACTGGTCCAGGGCTATATGGCGATCGGCCGTGTCGCCAGCCTGGACGACTGGATCGTCGATCTGATCGCGCTTTCCGCCGCCCTGCTCGCGATGGAGATCCTGGCCCTGCGTCACCGCGTGATCGCGGTCGCCGCCCCGCGCCCGCGGCACGTTTGACCCTTTTCCCGACGCCGCCGAACGGGCATGTCGCGGGGTGAGCCACACCTTCCGCGGAGCCCCGATGTCGCAAGCCCTTACTGCCCGCTCGCTGTTGTTCGCGCCGGGCGACTCGGAGCGCAAGATCGCGCGCGCGGGCACGAGCGGCGCCGACCTGATCCTGATCGACCTGGAAGATTCGGTCGTCGAAGCCAACAAGCCCGCTGCGCGCGCCGCGGTGGCCGAACATCTTCGCGCCGGCCCCCGCCCCCAGCCGCAATGGGTGCGGATCAACCCGCTTGACGGCCCGCACGCGCTGGCGGACCTTGCGGCAGTGGTTGCGGCGCGGCCCGACGGCATCATGCTGCCCAAGGCGACGCGCGCCGACGCCGACCGGCTGCACCATTATCTCACCGCGCTCGAGGCCGCCGCCGGCCTGCCGCCGGGCGGCATCGCGGTGATCGCAATCGCGACGGAGACCGCACCCGCGCTGTTCGGCCTCGGCGACTATGCCGGCACGCCGCGGCTTGCCGCCCTCACCTGGGGTGCGGAGGACAGCGCGACCGCGCTCGGCGCGACGGGCAATCGTGACGAGACGGGCGAGTACGACTTTCCCTACCAGCTGTTCCGCGCGCTGTGCCTCGCGGGGGCGGCGGCGGCGGGCGTCGCCCCGATCGAGACGATCCACGCCGATTTTCGCGACCTCGACGGCCTGGCGCGGGTCGCCGCCCGGGCGCGCCGGGCCGGGTTTCGCGGCATGATGGCGATCCACCCCGACCAGGTGCCTGTGATCAATGCGGCATTCAGTCCCTCCCCCGCCGAAATCGAACAGGCGCAGCGGATCGTCGCCGCCTTTGCCGCCGCGCCGGGTGCGGGCACGATCGGGATCGACGGCGCGATGTTCGACCTGCCGCACCTGAAGCGCGCGCAGGCGGTGCTGGCCATGGCGTCGGTGCACGACGCGCCGGATGCTTGATCGGCGTGCATCCCGGTGCGCCTGCCTAATTGCTAGGCAATGGTGGCGCCTGCCCGGCGCGACGGCACCGCACGAAACTGCGCCTCGCATGGCTGGCACGCTTGTTGTAACATGGCTGCGCAGTCACCGGGGCAAGCACATCACGAGGGGTCAGCGCGTGAAGAAGATCGAGGCCGTCATCAAGCCGTTCAAGCTCGATGAGGTGAAGGAAGCGCTGCACGAAGTCGGCGTCAGCGGCATCACCGTCACCGAAGCCAAGGGCTTCGGGCGACAGAAGGGACATACCGAACTGTATCGCGGTGCCGAATATGTCGTCGACTTCCTGCCCAAGGTGAAGCTTGAGGTGGTGATCGAGGACGGGCTGGCCGACCGCGTGGTCGAGGCGATCGCAAACTCGGCGCAGACCGGCCGCATCGGCGACGGCAAGATCTTCGTGATTCCCGTCGAGACCGCGTTGCGCATCCGCACCGGCGAACGGGACAACGACGCGATTTGACGCGGCGCAGCATTCTTGTGAGACATATCGCGTCGGCCGCAATTTCATTGTGCGATTCGCGGCAAGCGGTTTTCCAGACGAAAGGGATGAATTGAGATGGCCAATAACGCCGGCACGATCCTGAAGATGATCAAGGACCAGGAAATCGAGTGGATCGACCTGCGTTTTACCGATCCCAAGGGCAAGTGGCAGCACCTGACCATGGTGGCCGGCGTGCTCGGCGAGGATGAGCTGACCGATGGCCTAATGTTCGACGGGTCGTCGATCGAAGGGTGGAAGGCGATCAATGAGTCGGACATGATCCTGCGCCCCGATCTCGACGCGGTCTATGTCGACCCCTTCTCGGCCACGCCGATGCTGGTGCTGTTCTGCGACATCGTCGAGCCGTCGACCGGCGAGCTGTATGCCCGCGACCCGCGCTCGACCGCGAAGCGGGCCGAGGCGTATCTGAAGAACACCGGGATCGGCGACACCGTCTATGTCGGGCCCGAGGCCGAGTTCTTCATGTTCGACGACGTCCAGTTCGAAACCGCCTACAACACCAGCTACTTCAAGATCGACGACATCGAGCTGCCGACCAATTCGGGCAAGGCGTATGAAGCCGGCAACCTGGCGCACCGTCCGCGGGCCAAGGGCGGCTATTTCCCCGTTGCGCCGGTCGACAGCGCGGTCGACATCCGTGCCGAGATGGTCTCGACCATGATCGAGATGGGCCTGCCCTGCGACAAGCACCACCACGAGGTCGCCGCGGCGCAGCACGAGCTGGGCCTGACCTTCGGGACGCTCACCACCACCGCCGACCGGATGCAGATCTACAAATATGTCGTGCACCAGGTCGCGCAGGCCTATGGCAAGACCGCGACCTTCATGCCCAAGCCGATCAAGGACGATAACGGGTCGGGCATGCACACCCATATGTCGATCTGGGACAAGGGCACGCCGCTGTTCGCCGGCAATGGCTATGCCGGTCTGTCGGACATGTGCCTGTATTTCATCGGCGGCGTCATCAAGCATGCGCGCGCATTGAACGCCTTCACCAACCCCACGACCAACAGCTACAAGCGGCTGGTGCCGGGGTTCGAGGCACCGGTGCTGCTCGCTTACTCCAGCCGCAACCGCTCGGCGTCATGCCGCATCCCCTATGGCACCGGGGCCAAGGCCAAGCGCGTCGAATTCCGCTTCCCCGATGCGCTCGCCAACCCCTATCTCGCCTATTCGGCGCTGCTGATGGCCGGCCTGGACGGCATCCAGAACAAAATTCATCCCGGCGAGGCGATGGACAAGAATCTCTATGACCTGCCGCCCGCCGAGCTGGTCAACGTGCCGACCGTCTGCGGTTCGCTGCGCGAGGCGCTGATTGCGCTGCAGGAGGATCATGATTTCCTGCTGAAGGGCGATGTATTCAGCAAGGACCAGATCGAAGCCTATGCCGAATTGAAGTGGAACGACGTCATCCGCTTCGAAACCACGCCAAGCCCGGTCGAATACGACATGTATTATTCCGGCTGATCGACGGATCGATATCCCGATCGACGGGCGTCCGGGATACCGGGCGCCCGTTTCTTTTTTGGCGGGTCACGGCACTGCAGCTTGCTATTTTGCCCGATCGCGCCCATATCGCGGGCGCTACAGTCGCAAATCGACGGTCTTTTGGAGCTTTGCGGCCCCTCATTCCTTCTTTCCCTGCCCCTTGCAGCGCGAGGTCGCTCGACGTCCGGGCGGCCGACAACATGAAGGAAATGAACATGAGCACCGTCGGAACCGTCAAGTTTTTCAACAGCGACAAAGGTTATGGCTTCATCGCCCCTGACAATGGTGGCCAGGACGCCTTTGTCCACATCACCGCGGTCGAGCGCGCCGGCATGGCGACGCTGAACCAGAACCAGCGCGTTTCGTACGAGCTGGAGCAGGACAAGCGCGGTCGCACCAGCGCGGTCAATCTGCAGGCTGCGGACTGATCCGGTCCCGGGCGCGTCGTCCGCGGCGCGTCCGGCCCCTCCGATCGAACCATCCGGTCTTTGGTGCGTTGTCACCATTGACCCTGCCCGCACTTTTCGCGCGCACCCAAGAAGGAGGGCCCGCATGACCGTTCTCACCTATCGCCAACAGGCCGAACGCGCGCGTACCGAAGCCGAGAACGCAACGCTCGCCAATGTCCGCGATCGCGCGCTGCGTGCCGAAGCCGCCTGGATCGGCATGGCCGAGCGCCAGGAACGCGTCGAAACCGCCCGCGCCGCGCGCGAAGCGCGCGATCAGGTCACCGCCTGACCCGCCTTTGCCGGTACCGGCATGCGGATAAGCGCTTGGGTTTGACCTGACAGCCCGGTAAAGCGGCGGCATCGCCCTTTGCCGGAGCCCATGTCTTGATCCTGCCCCTGCTCGCCGCCAGCACCGGCCATCTCCAATTCACCGATCTCGGGCTGGATCCGGTGGCGCTCGACCTCGGCTTCTTCCAGCTCAAATGGTATTCGCTGGCCTATATCGCCGGCATCCTGATCGGCTGGTGGTATCTGCTCAAGCTGCTCGACCAGCCGGGCGCGCCGATGGCGCGGCGTCATGCCGACGACCTCGTCTTCTACGCGACGCTCGGCATCATCCTGGGCGGGCGGCTTGGCTATGTCCTGTTCTACGCGCCCGACCTGTTCGCCAATCCGATCCGAATTCTGCGGCTGTGGGATGGCGGAATGTCCTTTCACGGCGGCGTCATCGGCACCTCGATCGGGATCATGCTGCTGGCGCGCAAGCACGGCCTCAACTGGCTGCGCGTCCATGACTATGTCGCATGCGTCGTCCCGTTCGGCCTGTTTTTCGGCCGTATCGCCAATTTCGTGAATGGCGAGCTGTGGGGCAAGCCGACCGACGTCGCCTGGGCGATCGTCTTTCCGCGCACCGTTGCGGGCGGGCTCGATCCCGCACGTCATCCGAGCCAGCTGTACGAGGCCGGGCTCGAGGGCATCGTGCTGTTCCTCGTCCTCGCCTTCTTCTTCTGGCGAACCCGTGCGCGCTACGAGCCCGGCCGGCTGGTCGGCATCTTTCTGCTCGGCTACGGCGTCGCCCGCTTCTTCGTCGAGTTCTTCCGCGAACCCGACCAGCAGTTCGAGGGCACGTTCTTTGCCACCACGATCCATATGGGCCAGCTGCTCTGTCTGCCGATGATCGCGGGCGGCGTGTTCCTGATCGCCACCGCCAGGTCGCGACGCCACCGCGTCGAGGCCGTCGCCGGCCAGGAAAGCATCGCCTGAAGGGCGCGCGGCCGTGTCGTCCGACGCCGAAGGCACGTTGCCCGAACGCCTGGCCCGCGCGATCACGCTGGCCGGTCCGATCCCGCTGTCGCAGTTCATGCAGGCGGCGAACGCCGAATATTATGCGACGCGCGATCCGCTGGGTGCGCGGGGCGACTTCACCACTGCACCCGAAGTCAGCCAGATGTTCGGCGAGCTGATCGGCCTCGCGCTCGCTGACCTGTGGGATCGCGCCGGGCGACCCGATCTGCGCTATGTCGAATATGGGCCCGGCCGCGGCACGCTCGCCGCCGACGCGCTGCGCGCGATGGCGACGGTCGGGCTGACCCCGCCGGTTCATTTCATCGAAACGAGCCCGGTCCTGCGCGCGGCACAGGCGGAACGCGTACCCGGTGCCGAATGGCATATCGACCTGTTCAGCGTCCCCGACGACCTGCCGCTGATCGTCGTCGCCAACGAATTTTTCGACGCGCTCCCGATCCGCCAGCTGATCCGCACCAGCGATGGCTGGCGCGAGCGGCTGGTCGCGTGCCAGGACACGCTTTTTCTGCCGATCACGGGCAGGGACAGCTTCGACGCGGTGGTGCCCCCCGCCTTTGGCGATGCGCAGCCCGGCGACATCCTCGAAACCTCGCCCGCCGCGGTCGCGACGATGCGCGGGCTCGCCCGTCGGCTGGTGGCGGGCGGCGGCGCGGCGATCATCCTCGACTATGGCTATTCAGGCCCGGCGATCGGCGATACGCTTCAGGCCGTGTCCGGCCACGCCTTTGCAAATCCGTTCGAGCAGCCGGGCAGTCGCGACCTGACCGCGCATGTCGATTTCGCGACGCTGGCGGAGGCGGCACGGGCCGAAGACGCGCTCGCCTACGGCCCGGTCGATCAGGGGCAGCTGCTCGTCGCGCTCGGCATCGACACGCGCGCCGCAGGGCTGGCCCGCACCGCGCCGGAGCGCGCGGACCAGATCGCCGCCGACCGCAATCGCCTGGTCGCGCCGGATCAGATGGGCGCGCTGTTCAAGGGGCTGGCGGTCACCGCGCCGGGCTGGCCCGCACCCGCGGGGTTTGCATGACGATCGTCTTTCGCGATGCGGTGGCCGAAGACGCCCCGGCGCTCGCCAGACTGGCGCGCGACAGCTTCACCGAAACCTTCGGCCACCTCTATCATCCCGACGACCTCGCGCTGTTCCTGGCCGGGCACAGCACGCCGCGCTGGCATGACGAGCTGACCGACCCCGCATTTCGCGTTCGGGTCGGCGAGGCGGAGGGTGCGGCGGTCGCCTATGCCAAGGTCGGCCCGCCCAGCCTGCCCTTCAAGCCGCGCGGTCCCTCGATCGAACTGCGCCAATTCTATATCCTCAAGCCCTGGCAGGGCTCGGGCGCTGCGGCCGAACTGATGGCGTGGGTGATCGATACCGCGCGGGCCGGCGGCGCGAGCGACCTCTATCTCTCGGTCTTCACCGACAATCACCGCGCCCGGCGCTTCTATGATCGCTACGGCTTCGAGGCAGTCGGCCCCTATGTCTTCAAGGTCGGCAACCATGAGGACGAGGACATCGTCATGCGGCTGGCGCTGTGAGTGTCGACGTGATCCGCGCGCCGGCGCTCGCGGGCATGCGCCACGGCTTTCTCGGCCGACGGGGAGGCGTGTCGACCGGCATCGTCGCCGGGCTGAATGTCGGGCTGGGCAGCGCGGATGATCCGGAGGCGATTGCCGAGAACCGACGCCGCGCCTTGACCGCGGTCGCGCCGGGGGCGGCGCTGGTCACGGTGTATCAGGTTCATTCCGCCGACGTGGTCACCATCGACGACGTACCCGCCGAACGCCCGCGCGCCGACGCGCTGGTCACCGCAACGCCGGGCCTCGCCCTCGGCATCCTCACCGCCGATTGCGCGCCGGTGCTGTTCGCCGATGTTGACGCGGGTGTGATCGGCGCCGCTCATGCCGGGTGGAAGGGCGCGATTGCCGGCGTCACCGATGCAACGATCGCGGCGATGGAGGCGCTGGGCGCGGATCGCGGCCGCATCGTCGCCGCGATCGGCCCGTGCATTGCGCGGGCGAGCTATGAGGTCGACGACGGCTTCGTCGCGCGGTTTTGCGATCAGGACCCGGCGAATGATCGCTTCTTTTCTCCCGGGCGGCCGGACCACGCGCAGTTCGACCTGGAAGCCTATGTCGCGCACCGGCTCGCCACCGCCGGCGTGCGGCGGGTCGAGCTGCTTGGGCTCGACACCTATGCGGACGACGACCGCTTCTACAGCTTTCGCCGCGCAACCCATCGCGACGAGCCCGATTATGGGCGGCAGATCAGCCTGATCGCGTTGTGACCCCCCTCCCCCACCCGGCAATCATCGGGTAGAGCCGGCGCATTGGCCCGCATCAGACGGGCGACCTGCTGCCGGAGTTTCTTCCCGATGACCAAACCCACCGAAGCCGAGCTGACCGGCGTCACCCCGCGCCGCCGCCCCAAGCCCGACATCGTCGAACTGGGCGGGCGCAAGCTCAAGCCCTCGACGCTGATGATGGGGCATGGCTTCGATCCCGCATTGTCGGAGGGCGCGCTGAAGCCGCCGATCTTCGCCACCTCGACTTTCGTGTTTCCGAACGCTGCCGCCGGCAAGCGCCATTTCGAGGGCGTGACCGGCAAGCGTCCCGGCGGGGCCGAGGGCCTCGTCTATTCGCGCTTCAACGGACCCAATCAGGAAATCCTGGAGGACCGGCTGGGCGTGTGGGAAGAAGCCGAGGATGCGCTCGCTTTCTCCTCCGGCATGTCGGCAATCGCGACTTTGTTCCTGTCGATGGTCCGCCCCGGCGACACCATCGTCCATTCCGGGCCGCTCTATGCCGCGACCGAGACGCTGATCGCGCGTATCCTGGGCCGCTTCGGCGTCCACTGGCTCGACTTCCCTGCCGGGGCGACGCGCGAGGAAATCGACGCGGTGCTGGGCAAGGCGGCGTCGGGCCGCGTCGCGCTGATCTACCTTGAAAGCCCGGCCAATCCGACCAACGCGCTGGTCGATGTCGAGGCGGTCGCCGCCAGCCGTGACGCGATCTTCGCCAATGCGGCCGAAAAGCCCCCGATTGCGATCGACAACACGTTCCTGGGGCCGCTGTGGCACCAGCCGCTGAAGCACGGCGCCGACATCGTCGTCTATTCGCTGACCAAATATGCCGGCGGCCATTCGGACCTGGTCGCGGGCGGCGTGCTTGGCAGCAAGGCGCACATCGACACCATCCGGCTGATGCGCAACACGATCGGCACGATCTGTGACCCCAACACCGCCTGGATGCTGCTGCGCAGCCTGGAGACGCTGGAACTGCGCATGAGCCGCGCGGGCGAGAATGCGGCAAAGGTCTGCGCGTTCCTGCGCGACCATCCGAAGGTCGAGCGCGTCGGCTATCTCGGTTTCCTCGAGGGCGGTGCGGATGCGCGCCAGGCCGACATCTATCGCCGCCACTGCACGGGCGCGGGCTCGACCTTTTCGCTCTACCTCAAGGGCGGCGAGGCGGAGGCGTTCGCCTTCCTCGACGCGCTCAAGATCGCCAAGCTGGCCGTGTCGCTGGGCGGGACGGAGACGCTGGCAAGCCACCCGGCCGGCATGACGCACCTGTCGGTGCCCGCCGAGCGCAAGCAGGCGCTGGGCATCACCGACAATCTCGTCCGCATCTCGATCGGGGTCGAGGATGCCGACGACCTGATCGCCGATTTCGACCAGGCGCTGACCGCGGTGTGAGCGGGCTGGGAGAGCCGCGCGGAGGCGTTTCGCGCGGAGCCGCGGCGAAATTGCGCGGGAACAGGCACGTCGCCCCGGCGCAGGCCGGGGCCGCTGGCAATGTTCGCGCAACGAACGATCTACGCTCTGGCGCGACAGGTTGAATTCGGCCAGCGGCCCCGGTCTGCGCCGGGGCGACGGCTTGGCATCTGTCCTGCTCCACCGCCATTTGACGCCCCCGCCGCGATGCAGCACAGTCGCTGCATGTCCGATCTCGACGCCTTCATCGCCGGCCTGCCAAAGGCCGAACTGCACCTGCACATCGAGGGGAGCCTCGAGCCCGAGCTGATGTTCGAACTCGCCGCGCGCAACGGTGTGGCAATCCCGTTCGCCAGCGTGGAGGAGGTGCGCGCCGCCTACAGCTTCACCCGGCTCCAGGACTTTCTCGACATCTATTACCAGGGCGCGGGCGTGCTGATCACCGAGCGTGATTTCCACGACCTGGCGATGGCCTATTTCGACCGGGTGGCGCGCGACGGCGTCGTGCATGCCGAGCTGATGTTCGATCCCCAGACGCACACCGCGCGCGGCATCGCGTTCGACACGGTGATTCGCGGGCTGCTGTCCGCCTGTGCCGAGGCGCAGGCAACGCACGGCATCACGTCACGCCTGATCCTGTGCTTCCTGCGCCATCTCGACGAGGCGGATGCGTTCGTGACGCTCGAACAGGCGAAGCCGTGGCTGTCGCACATCGCCGCCGTGGGCCTCGACTCGTCGGAGCTGGGTCACCCGCCGGAGAAGTTTGCGCGCGTCTTCGCCGCCGCCGCAGGACTCGGCCTCAAGCGCGTCGCCCATGCCGGCGAGGAAGGGCCACCCGATTATGTCCGCCAGGCGCTCGACCTGCTCCACATCGACCGGCTGGACCATGGCAATCGCAGCCTCGAGGACGCTGAACTGGTCGAGCGGCTGGCGCGCGACGGCATGACGCTGACCGTCTGTCCCTTGTCCAACCACAAGCTCTGCGTCGTCGACCGGCTGGAGGATCATCCGATCGACCGGATGCTCGCCGCGGGCCTCCGCGCCACGATCAATTCGGACGATCCGGCCTATTTCGGCGGCTATGTCGCCGATAACTACCGTGCGGTGGCCGAAGCGCGCGGGCTCGACCGTGCCGCGCTCGTCCAGCTCGCCCGCAACAGCTTCACCGGCAGCTTCCTCGACCCCGCGGACGTCGACCGCCATCTCGCCGCGATCGACGCCTATGCATCGGCGCACGCCTGATGCCCGTTTTTACGCCCATCCCGCATGACGAGTTCGCCGCGCTGGTCCGCACGCTGGCGAACGCGCTGATGGCGGGCGACTGGCGACCCGACTTCATCATCGGCATCGGCCGCGGCGGGCTCGCCCCCGGCGTCTATCTCAGCCACGCGACGGGCCTCGCCACGCTGTCAGTCGATTATTCGTCGAAGGTCGAGGATTTTTCCGAAGCCCCGCTCGACCGGCTGGCGGCACGCACCCGCGAGGGCGAGACGCTGCTGTTCCTCGACGACATCAATGATACGGGCGGGACGATCGCCCGGCTGCGCGCGCGGCTGGCCGCCAAGGGGGCGGTGATGGACCATGTGCGCTTCGCCACCCTGCTCGACAATATCCGCTCCGGCCAGCGCGTTGAATATGCCGCCCGCACCATCGACCGCGCGGTGACCAAGGACTGGTTCATCTTCCCGTGGGAGGCGATGGCCCCCGACAGCGTCATCGCCCAGGACGCCGCCGAAGTGCCGGAACGGACGGCGTAGGCCAGAAGGTCAATCGCGCGAAGGCGCGAAGGCGCGAACGGGAGGTTCACGCGGAGACGCGGAGGACGCGGAGACGGGGATCGCGCAAAGGCGTGGTCGAACGCATATCCATCTGCGTCGCACCGGCGTAGGCCGGGGCCTCTGGGTTATCCGGGATCGAACCTCACTGCCCGCGGGCGGGCGCATAAATGGCTAAAGGCCCCGGCCTACGCCGGGGCGACGCACGGAATTTCAGCGTCTCGGCGTCCTCTGCGCCTCCGCGAGAAAAACCCCTTCGCGCGTTTGCGCCTTCGCGCGATTACCCTTATCCGCCGGCCGGGCGTTCACCCATCGCCAACCCGCTCGATGTCCGCACCGACCGCCTGGAGCTTTTCCTCCAGCCGCTCATAGCCGCGGTCGAGGTGATAGACGCGGCTGACCTGGGTCTCACCCTCCGCCGCCAATCCCGCAAGGATCAGGCTCATCGACGCGCGCAAATCCGTCGCCATCACCGGCGCACCCACCAGCCGGTCGACGCCGCGCACCACCGCCGAGCGTCCCTTGACCGTGATGTCCGCGCCCATCCGCGCCAGCTCGGGCACGTGCATGTAGCGGTTCTCGAAAATCGTTTCGGTCAGCACGCTGGCACCCTTGCCCTTGCAAAGCATCGCCATGAACTGCGCCTGCATGTCGGTGGCGAACCCCGGATAGGGCGCGGTCGACAGCGTCAGCGGCCCGATGCCGTTGCTGGCGGCGACATGCAACGCATCGCCGCGCGGCTCCACCGTCACGCCCGCCTCGACCAGCGCGGCGATGGTTGCGCGCATGTCCGCCGGCTCGGCGCCCACCAGGTCGAGCGCGCCGCCGGTGATTGCAGCGGCACAGGCATAGCTGCCCGCTTCGATCCGGTCGGGCATGACGCGATAGGTCGCACCGTGCAGCCGGTCGCGCCCCTCGATCTCCAGCGTCTCCGTCCCGATGCCGCTGATCGACGCGCCCATCGCGACCAGGCAGCGGCACAGGTCGACGATTTCGGGTTCGCGCGCCGCATTCTCGATCACCGACCCGCCATGCGCGGTCACGGCGGCCATCAGCGCATTCTCGGTCGCGCCGACCGACACGATCGGAAAGGTCACTCGCCCGCCCGGCAGTCGCCCGCCCGGCGCGGTCGCCTTCACATAGCCCGCGGCCAGCTCGATTTCCGCGCCCAGCGCCTCCAGCGCCTTCAGGTGCAGGTCGATCGGACGGTTGCCGATCGCGCAGCCGCCGGGCAGCGACACCGTCGCCTCCCCCGCACGTCCGACCAGCGGCCCCAGCACCAGGATCGACGCGCGCATCTTGCGCACGATGTCGTAGGGCGCGACGGTCGATGTCAGCCGCGCCGCGCGCATCGTCATCACACGCCCGAAATCGGTCGGGTGCGCGCCCTCGACCATGGTCGACACGCCCAGCTGGTTGAGCAGGTGGCCGAAACCGTCGACGTCGGCGAGCCGCGGCAGGTTGCGCAGCGTCAGCGGCTCGTCGGTCAGCAGCGCGCAGGGCATCAGCGTGAGCGCCGCGTTCTTTGCGCCTGAAATGGCGATTCGGCCGGTCAGGCGGTTACCGCCGCGGATGAGGATACGGTCCATCGCGGGGTTACTAAAGAATGTGCGGGACGACACAAGAGCACGGTCGATCTTGTCACATTCGCGACGGGCGTCTGGCGATTAACCCACTTTAATGCGACGATCGCGAACCAATGCTTTTGCGAAGCGAGAAGAGGGGGCGTTTGTGACGGCTTCGGGGAGTTGTTTCGCGGAAGTGCTGGGAAATCTCGTCGCACTCACGCCGGGCGAGCGCACCGCGCTCGAGCGGCTGGAGGAGCATCGTCGCGACATCCGGCGCGGCGCGTTCGTGCAGCGCGAGAACGAGCCGAGCGCCGAGATGTTCGTGCTGCGCAAGGGGCTGATGATGAGCTACGCCCTGATGTCGGACGGCAGCCGCCAGATCCTGCGCTTCTTCTTTCCGGGCGACGTGCTCGGCGTGTCGGCGATGATCTATGACACCGCGCCGGAAAGCATCTGCGCACTCTCCGACTGCGTCGTCTGCCCGTTCGAGCGGGCGGCGCTGTCGGCTTTGGTCGCCTCGCATCCCCGGCTCGCCGCGCTCCTGCTCGTCGTCAACCAGGTCGAGCGCGTCGCGCTGACCGACCGACTGGCGATGCTCGGCCGCACCTCGGCCAAGGCACGGGTCGGCGCGCTCCTGCTCGAATGGCGCAATCGGATGCGCACAACCGATTCGTCGATCGGCGACAGCTTCACGCTCGCCTTGACCCAGGAGGAGATCGGCGACGCGACCGGGCTGACCTCGGTTCACGTCAACCGGATGCTGCGTCAGCTGGAGCGCGAGGGGTTGATCGCGCGCGAGGGCAGTCGCGTCACCTTGCGTGATGCCGCCGCACTGGCCGATGCGTCGGATTATGTCGACCGGTACCAGGGCCTGCGGCTCGACTGGCTGCCCGACCCGAACTGAAGGTCAGCCGATCAGGCCTTTTCGAGCGTGCACTGCAGCGGGTGCTGGTTCTGTCGGGCGAAATCGATCACCTGGCTGACCTTGGTCTCGGCGACTTCGTAGCTGAACACGCCGCACACCCCGACGCCGCGCTGGTGAACGTGGAGCATCACGCGGGTCGCCTCCTCCATGTCCATGCGGAAGAACCGCTGGAGGACGAGGACGACAAACTCCATCGGCGTATAATCGTCGTTGAGCATCAGGACGCGATAGGGTGTCGGCTTCTTGGTCTTGGCGCGCGTACGCGTGGCGACACCCAATGAGTTGCCGCCGCCCTCATCGTCCTTGTCTTCGGCCATCGAAATGGGGGTCGGGAGATGCTCTGCCATCGTTGGCACAAAATATGGCATCGACCGGGCCAAGGGCAAGGGGCAAGCGCCGCCGAAAAAGGCCGGCCGGGGCAAGAAACGGGCATGCGCGCCGGGATTCGTCCAATGCCAGGCCCGCCGTGCAGCACCTAAATCATCGCCGCCTCGAAATCGCCGCCTCGAAACTGCGGATATCTGCCTGGTCCGCATCCAGAGCACCGCGGTTCGCATCCAGACCGATTCGTCCGCCTCTACGCGCGACTTTGCGCGGAGGCGGCCAGCGCGATGGCGCGAACCATCGCTGAGGCGTGACGGAGCCGGCGATCGAACAGAATGCCACCCGCAAGGCTTTGGACAAAGGGTCGAGCCTGTGCGCGGCGCCGACAATCACCGCGCCATTCTAAAAGAATGCCCGACCGCGCCTCGGCTATGCCCTCGCCATGATGCGAACGCGCCTTCTGACCCTCGCGGCCCTCGCCACCCTGTCCTGCGCCACCTCGCCCCGGCCGGCGACGGCTCAGGCGCGCGTCGTCGATGATGCGGGCCGGCATCACCTGTCGGTCATCGCGGGCGCGACGATCCTCGACGAAGACGAAAGCGACAGCGCCTTCACGCTGGGGCTCGATTACGAATATCGGGTAAGCGAGCGCATCGGGCTGGGTGCGGTGGCGGAGCGTGCCTTCGGGCCACTCGATTCGACCACATTGCTCGCGACCGCCGACATCCATCTGTGGCGGGGGCTGGCCATCCAGACCGGTCCCGGCGTCGAATTCGCCGAGGGCGCGACGGCGTTCGTCGTCCGGCTCGGCGCGCTCTACGAATTCGAACTGGGCGGCGGTTTCACCCTGTCACCGCAGGCGCATTATGACTTTTCGGACGCCGAGGATGCGGTGGTGCTGGGGGTCGCAGTCGGACACGCCTTTTAGGGCGATCCGCCCGGCCGGGCGCGGGATGCCGCGCATCATGCACGCCGCCAAAAAAAGGGGCGGCCGCATCGCGCGACCGCCCCTCATTTTACGCTACACTTTCGCGCGAAAGATCAGGCCGCGACCTTGATCTTCTCGGCGGCGACCGCAACGCGGCTCGAGATCGGCTGGGCGGCGTCGCCGGCCAGCTTCAGCATCGCTTCGGTGTGCTTCGACGCTTCGGCGACATAGGTGTCGAACGAGGTGCGGAAGAAGTCGCTCTGGACCTTCATGAATTCGGTCGGCGACTTGGCGGCGGCCAGCGACTTCATCATCGCGCTCGCCTGCTCGAACGACTTGCGGCTGAACTCGGCGGCTTCCTGGCCCAGCGTTTCCATGCCCTTGGCGGCGATGCGGGTCGATTCGACGACCGCTTCGACATTGCCCTTGGCCAGCTCGTTCATTTCCTCGACCAGCTTGGCGTTCTTTTCCATCGCCTGCTTGGCGCGGTCGTTCATGTCGGTGAACATGGTCTGGGTCTTGTGCATGGTGTTTTCGATGGTGGTCATGATGGTGCGTTCCTTCTCAACGGACTTTTCGGGGGTGGCGGTTTCCGCCGGATGATCTGATGTGCCGACCGCAATCGCCGGAATCGACGCCGAGGCCGCAGCCTCGACCGGCGGGTTGACGACCGGAGCCGGCGACGCTGCCTTGGGCAGCGCCGTCGGGGTGACGGGCTTCGCGGACACGGGCGCCTTGACCGGCGCCTCGATCTTGGCCGCGGCGACCGGCGGCACCGGCTTGGCGGCAACAGGCGCAGGCTTGGCGACCTTGGCCATCGGCGCGGGCGCCGGAGCCTTCGGCGCCGCGGGCGCGACCGGAGTTGACGCGACCGGCGTTGACGCGACCGCGGGCGGGGCCTTTGCCGGGTTAGCCGGCGCCGTCGTCTTCACCGCGCTCGCCACCGGCTTGCCGGCACCGGCAGCCGGCTTCTGACTGGCGGACTTCTTGCCACCCTGGTCTGGACCCTTGCTCGCCATCTCGACTCCTGAAAGTTACGGACACACGTCGCTGCGGCGCAGCATATAGCGTGGCACTTCCGGCTTCGCAAGGGTTTATTGTGCAGTGCAACAAAGTTAAATTGCTGCAATCTAACCTGTTGGGATCATCTAGCTTTCACGTACATCCCCGGCGCGTCGTCGAGTGCGGGCAGGCGTCCCTTGCCGGGTATGCGCGCCTTTGCCACCGCAACATGATTCGGCGCTTGGGCGGCGATCCATTCGATCCAGTCGGGCCACCAGCTCCCCTTGGTCTCGACCGCGCCGGCGACGAAATCGTCGAGCGTTTCGGTCGGGTTCGGGTTGAGCCAGTACTGGTATTTGCCCGAAGCAGGCGGGTTGACCACGCCGGCGATGTGCCCCGATCCCGCCAGCACGAAACGGACCGGACCCTTCAGGTGCGTCTGCAGCTTCCACACGCTGGCGGCGGGTGCGATATGGTCCTCGCGACCCGCCTGGATATAGGTCGGCGTCGCGATCCGCGATAGGTCGATCGGCGTGCCATTGATCTCCAGCGCGCCCGGCACCACCAGCCGGTTGTCGCGATACAGGTCGGTCAGATAGCTGAGGTGCCAGCGCGCCGGCAGGTTGGTGACGTCGGCGTTCCAGTGCAGCAGGTCGAAGGGCGGATAGTCGTCGCCGAGCAGATAATTGTTGGTGACATAGTTCCAGATCAACTCGCGCCCGCGCAGCAGGTTAAACGTCGCGGCCAGATAGCGCCCGTCCAGATAGCCGTCCGTCGCCGCCGACTGGATCATCCGCAATTGCTCGTCATCGACGAACAGGCTCAGCTCGCCGGCTTCGCTGAAATCGACCTGCGCGGTGAAATAGGTTGCGGACCTGACCTTCTCCGCCTCGCCGCGCGCGGCCAGCACCGCGAGCGTCGCCGCCAGCGTCGTACCCGCCACGCAATAACCGATGGTGTGGACGCCCGGCACGCCCAGCAGTTCGCGCACCGTGTCGATCGCGTCGATCTGCCCCTGCTCGACATAATCGGCCCAAGTCACATCCTTCATCGACGCGTCGGCCGACTTCCACGACACGACGAACACCGTCAGCCCCTGGTCGACCGCCCATTTGATGAAGCTCTTTTCGGGCGTGAGGTCGAGGATGTAGTAGCGGTTGATCCACGGCGGAAAGATGACGAGCGGCGTCTCGAACACCGTTTCGGTGGTGGGCGAATACTGGATGAGCTCATAGAGCGGCGTGCGCTTCACGACCTTGCCCGGGGTGACCGCGATGTTGCGGCCAAGCTCGAACGCGGTCGCGTCAGTATGCGTCACCTGCCCGCGCGCCAGGTCGGCGAGCATGTTGCCGAGCCCCTTCAGCAGGTTCTCGCCGCGCGTCTCGATGATCCGCTCGATCACCACCGGGTTGGTCGCGGGAAAGTTGGTCGGGCTGATCGCGTCGATCAGGCCCTTGGTGGCAAAACGCACCTGCTCCTTCTGCTTCCCCTCGATGCCCGGCAGCGCCTCGACATTCTTGAGCAGGTGGTCGGCGATCAGGAAATAGCTCTGGCGCAGAAAGTCGAACAGCGGGTCCTCGCGCCATTGCGGTGCCTTGAACCGCTTGTCGCGCGCCTGTTCCGGTGTCTCCTCGAACGCAGGCGCGCGGCCGGGGTCGAGGAAACGTTGCCACAGCCGCATCGAATCCGCCCAGAAATCGGCGCTGGCGCGCGCGAACGCGGTCGGATCGGTCATCGCGGACAGCGGCGTCGTGCTCATCGTGTAATGCCCATGCTCCAGCATCATCTGCTGCGCGCGGCCGAGCACATAGGTCCAGTGCTGCAGGTCCTCCAGCGTGGTGCTGGTCTTGGGTTCGTTGTCCGCCATCGGCCTTGCCTCTCACGCTTTTTTGCCACCTTACCCCGTCGGATCCGTTTCGTCAGCCATTGCGCGCGTCAGGATATTTCGCATTTCCGGCCAATTGCGTTCAAAGATGATTCCACGCGCCGGCACGATCGCGTAAAGCGACGATCCGTATCCCGAAGCAGAGCAGGATGATGTCCGACGAATTCTACCGCATGAAGCGCCTTCCGCCCTATGTCATCGCCGAAGTGAATGCGATGCGGGCAGCGGCGCGCGCAGGCGGTGAGGACATCATCGACCTGGGCATGGGCAACCCCGACCTGCCGCCGCCTGCCCACGTCATCGACAAGCTGATCGAGGTCGCGCAGAAGCCCGACGCGCACGGCTATTCGCAGTCGAAGGGCATCCCCGGACTTCGCCGTGCTCAGGCCAATTATTACGGCCGCCGCTTCGGGGTCGAGCTCGACCCCGAG
Source organism: Sphingomonas sp. SFZ2018-12 (assembly GCF_022496715.1). Classification (NCBI taxonomy): domain Bacteria; kingdom Pseudomonadati; phylum Pseudomonadota; class Alphaproteobacteria; order Sphingomonadales; family Sphingomonadaceae; genus Sphingomonas; species Sphingomonas sp. SFZ2018-12. The sequence goes on along the minus strand of NZ_WTFM01000001.1, from coordinate 361,109 downwards.
CGCGAGGTCGTGGTGACGATGGGGTCGAAGGAGGGGCTGGCGAGCCTCGCCACCGCGATCACCGCGCCGGGCGACGTCGTGCTGGCGCCCAACCCCAGCTATCCCATCCATACCTTCGGCTTCATCCTGGCCGGTGCCACGATCCGCGCGGTGCCGACCACGCCCGACGAACGCTATTTTGAAAGCCTGGAACGCGCGATGGCGTTCACCGTGCCGCGGCCGAGCGTGCTGGTGGTCAATTATCCTTCCAACCCGACCGCCGAAACGGTCGACCTCGCCTTTTACGAGCGGCTGGTCGCGTTCGCGAAGGACCAGGGGCTGTGGATCCTCTCCGACCTGGCCTATTCCGAGCTTTACTATGACGGCCATCCAACCCCGTCGATCCTGCAGGTCAAGGGCGGCAAGGATGTCGCGGTCGAATTCACGTCACTCAGCAAAACCTATAGCATGGCCGGCTGGCGGATCGGTTTCGCGGTCGGCAATGCCCGGCTGATCGCGGCGATGACGCGGGTGAAATCCTATCTGGATTATGGTGCGTTCACGCCGATCCAGGCGGCGGCGTGCGCCGCGCTCAATGGCCCGCAGGACATCGTCGAGGCCAACCGCCTGCTCTATCACAAGCGCCGCGACGTGCTGGTCGAATGTTTTGCGCGCGCCGGCTGGGACATTCCGCAGCCGCGCGCGTCGATGTTCGCCTGGGCCCCGCTGCCGCCGGCGCTTGCCCATCTCGGCAGCCTGGAATTTTCCAAGCAATTGCTTACCCATGCCAAGGTCGCGGTCGCGCCGGGCGTCGGCTATGGCGAAAATGGCGAGGGCCATGTCCGCATCGCGATGGTCGAGAACGAACAGCGGCTGCGCCAGGCGGCGCGCAACGTGCGCAAATATCTCCAGTCGATGGGGGTCAACACCCCGGCCGCCAACGCGGGATGAGACGCGGCGCGTATCGGCCAAAGGTCCCGGCCTTCGCCGGGACGACGGGGCTTGGCGTCGCCCCGGCGGAGGCCGGGGCCTCTCACCATTCTGGGTGCCCCTTGCCTCCCCGGCCAAGCTGCGCCACTGCCGCGCACCATGACCCGTCCCGGCTTCGCCTTCTCCACCCGCTTTCGCGTCCGTTATGCCGAGATCGACGGGCAGAGGATCGTCTTCAACTCGCGCTACCTCGAATATGCCGATGTCGCGGTCACCGAGTTCTGGCGCTGGAGCGGCATGGACGCGCTCGGGCCGGTCTGGACCGAGGCCGAGTTCAACGTCGTGCAGGCGACCGTCCAGTACAAAGCGCCCTTCCGCTACGACGACATGATCGAGGCGTGGGTGCGCATCGACCGCATCGGCAATTCCAGCATGACGACGCGCGTCGAGCTGGTCCACGCCGATACGGGTGCGCTGCATACGGTGATCGAGATCGTCAGCGCGCATGTCGATCTGGCCGCCGGCCGCGCAACGCCGATCCCGGACGAAGTGCGTGCGGCGCTGATGGCGTTGGACACCCGGGTGGCTTGAGCGATCTGCGTTTCTCGACTTCGCTCGAAACGAGCGGGGGAGTGCACCTAAAGGCTTGTAACGGCTCACTCGCCACCGACCGTTCGTTTCGAGCGAAGTCGAGAAACGGAGCTCCTAAAGCCCGCCCCGCCCGTTCACGTCGTCGGGAAGCGCCCAGAGCAGATCTTCCTTGCTGAGCACCCGGCCGTCATGCGCGTGGACTGCGACCGGTGCGATCGGCTTCATGTCCCGGCTGTCGACCAGGATCGGCGTCGCGGGCGTGCCGGTTTCCCACCGCTCACCCCATTGCCGCAGCGCGACCATGGTCGGCAGCAGCGCAAAGCCCTTTTCGGTCAGGCAATAGGCGATCTTGCGCCGGTCCTCGGGCAGCGCGTGGCGCTCGAGAATGCCGTGACCGACCAGCCGGGCCAGCCGGTTGGCCAGGATGTTGCGGGCGATACCCAGTTCCGACTGATATTCCTCGAAATGATGCAGGCCGTTGAAGGCCGCGCGCAGGATCAGGAACGACCAGCGTTCACCCATCGCTTCAAGCGCCGCCGGCAGGCTGCAGTTATTGGCGAGCTCGCGGAGCGGCTCGCGCAATCCGGAATGACCCATAGCCCTCTATTCTATCCGCTTTTGGCGCGGGATGAAAACAACAAAGACACTGCATCGCAGCAAAAGTTTCTACTTGCAACTTATATCGCGAGGCTTTAACGACATCGTTGTAAGTAGCGAATCGAAACTTTCTTCCCCAGCCGTCGATGGAGGTCCTCATGCGTCATCTGCTCGCTCTCACGCTTGCCGGTTCGGCCCTGGTGCTCGGCGCCACCCCGGCGCTCGCCAAGTCCTATTACACCGCCACTCCCGCCGTCGCGCCGACGGAGGCGAGCTTCGTCACCCGCTCGGTTGTGTGGAAGTGCGACGGTGCGACCTGCGCCGCGCCGAAGGCCGGCAATCGTGACCAGGTCATGTGCGAACTGGCGGCCAAGGAAATGGGCCAGCTCGCCAGCTTCACCGCCAACGGCTCGGCGTTCGACGCCGCCGCGATGGAAAAGTGCAACGCGCGCGCCAAGTAATTCGCGCGGCGGCCACGCAACCGCAAAAACAAATATTGCAAAGCAGCGGCACCCGGCCAATCTTGGCCGGGTGTTGCGCCAATATGAACTGGTCGAACGGGTAAAGGGCTATGATCCGTCTGCGGACGAGGCCCTGCTCAACCGCGCCTATGTCTTTTCGATGCAGGCGCATGGCAGCCAGAAGCGCGCCAGCGGCGATCCCTATTTCAGCCATCCGATCGAGGTGGCGGGCATCCTGACCGATCTTCATCTCGATGACGAGACGATCGCGACCGCGATCCTGCACGACACCATCGAGGACACGGTCGCCACGCCGGAAGAGATTCTGAGCAAGTTCGGCCCCGCCGTCGCGCGCATGGTCGACGGCGTGACCAAGCTCAGCAAGATCGAGGCGCAGACCGAAAGCGAGCGCGCGGCCGAGAATCTGCGCAAGTTCCTGCTCGCCATGTCGGACGACATCCGCGTGCTGCTGGTCAAGCTCGCCGACCGGCTGCACAACATGCGCACGCTCCATCACATCAAGAACGAGGAAAAGCGCCGCCGCATCGCGCGTGAGACGATGGACATCTATGCCCCGCTCGCCGAGCGGATCGGCATGTACGAGTTCATGAAGGAGATGCAGACGCTCGCCTTTCAGCAGCTCGAACCCGAAGCGTATGAGTCGGTCACCCGCCGGCTCGAATCGCTCAAGCAGGACGGCGGCGACAAGATCGCGAAGATCGCGAGCGGCCTCGGGTCGCTGCTGTCGCGCGGCGGCATCGAGGCGGAGGTGTCGGGACGCGAGAAGCACCCCTATTCGATCTGGCGCAAGATGTCCGAGCGTCACATCAGCCTCGAGCAGCTGTCCGATATCATGGCGTTCCGCGCGATCGTGGCGACCGAGGAGGAATGCTATCGCGCGCTCGGCGTCATCCACCGCCGCTGGCCGATGGTGCCCGGCCGGTTCAAGGACTATATCTCGACGCCCAAGCGAAACGGCTACCGGTCACTCCATTCCAGCATCATCCATGCCGGCGACACGCGGATCGAGGTGCAGATCCGCACGCGCGAGATGCACGCCCAGGCCGAATACGGGCTGGCCGCGCACTGGGCGTACAAGCAGGACGCGGTCCGCCCCGATACCCAGGTCCGCTGGATCCGCGACCTCATCGAGATTCTTGAGAATGCCGAAAGCCCGGAAGAGCTGATCGAGCATACCAAGATGGCGATGTACCAGGATCGCATCTTCGCCTTCACGCCGAAGGGCGAGCTGATCCAGCTGCCCAAGGGCGCGACCCCGATCGATTTCGCCTATGCCGTCCATACCGACCTTGGCGACCAGGCGGTGGGGGCCAAGATCAACGGCCGCGTCGTGCCGCTGCGCGAGGAGATCGCCAATGGCGACCAGGTCCAGATCCTGCGGTCGAAGGCGCAGCGCCCGCGGGAGAACTGGCTGAACTTCGCGATCACCGGCAAGGCGCGCGCCGCGATCCGCCGGCACCTGCGGCACAAGGAACGCGACGAGCGGGTCGCGCTCGGCCGCAAGCTCTACGACGACATCGTCGACCGCCTGCCCGCCAAGCTCGGCGACGATGCGCTGGCGGATGCGCTCAGGCGGCTCAAGGTCGCCGACGACACCGCGTTGATGGAGGCCATCGCCCGCCAGAAATGGGATGACGCGACCATCATGGAGGCGCTGATGCCCGGTTCGGCGAGCGGTGCCGATGCCGGCGTCCCGCCGCAGCGCCACGCGATCATCATCAAGGGGCTGACGCCGGGCGTCGCCTTCAACCTTGCCGACTGCTGCCGCCCGGTGCCCGGCGACCGCATCGTCGGCATCCGCCGCCCCGGCGAGGGGATCGAGGTCCATGCCATCGACTGCCATGTGCTGAGCGACATGAGCGACGCCGACTGGGTCGACCTGAACTGGGGCGACAAGGCGGAAGGCGGCGTGGCGCGGATCAACGTGACGCTGAAGAACGAACCCGGCGCGCTGGGGACGGTGGCGACCATCATCGGCCAGCACAAGGCCAACATCCTCGGCCTGCGCATGGACAATCGCGATACCACCTTCCACACCAACACGATCGACGTGGAGGTCCGCGATTCGACGCATCTGATGCGGCTGATCGCCGGGCTGCGCGCGGTCGACGCGGTCAGCGAGGTCGAACGGAGCTGATTTCCCGCTAACCCGATTGACACCTTTGTCCGGCAGGGTCATGCCATGGACATGCCCGAAATTGCGGTTCCCCACCGGCACAGCGTCTCGATCGCCCCCGGCGACATCGACCATATGGGTCATGTCAACAACGCGGTGTATCTGAGCTGGGTGCAGGACGCGGTCGTCGCCTATTGGGAAAAGGTCGCGCCGGCGGAGGAAGTGGCCCGCCACCTCTGGGTCGCGCTCAAGCACGAAATCACCTATCGCCGCCCGGCTTTCCTCGAAGACGACGTGATCGCCACCGTGATCGCCGAGCGGGTCGAGGGCGCACGCGCCTTCTTCACCACGGTCATTCGCCGCGGCGAAGAGGTGCTCGCCGAAGTGCAGAGCAGCTGGTGCGCGCTCGACGCCTCGACCCGCCGTCCGATCCGCGTCGCCAAGGACATCGTCCGCCGCTTCATCGCGGAGTGACGGGCCCCGTGCGGGCGCATGCCCGGCCGGACGAGGACGCGAACGCCCGATATGCCCCTGCGACCGCTTGAACCGCGGCGCGCTTTGCCCGAAAGCGGCGACGGGGACGGGTCGGAGGATCGAATGTCGCGCTGCTATGCCTGGATCGTTGCGGGGGCATTATGCCTGGCGGGGCTGTTCGCCGCGCCGCCGGCGCGCGCCGACGACATCTCCGCGGCGGGGCGCGGGGTGGTGCGCATCGTCACGATCGCGGTCATGGACGACGAAGTCGTCGGCTTCGGTCACGGCAGCGGCTTTGCCGTCGCGCCCAATCGCATCGTCACCAACGCCCATGTCGTGGAGGCCGCCGCGCGCTATCCCGGCAATGTCGTCATCGGCGTGGTGCCGTCGGAAGGCGACAAGTCGTTCCAGGGCCGGCTGATCGCGGTCGATCCGGAGCGCGACCTGGCGCTGATCGAATTCGACGGCCCCGGACTGCCCCCGCTTACCCTGTTCACCGGCCCGCCCGGCGACGGCAGCGAGGCGGTGGCGCTCGGCTATCCGGGCAATGTCGACCTTGCCACCGCCCGGTCGGCGGCCGACTTCATCACGCCGGTCAGTCCGGTGCGGACCCAGGGCAATTTTTCCGGGCTGCGCACGCTCGCGGGGACGATGGTGATCCTGCACACCGCGAACATCGCGCGCGGCAATTCGGGGGGCCCGCTGCTCGACCGCTGCGGCCGGGTGCTGGGCGTCAACTCGGCGCTGACCCGCGCCGACGATGGCGATGCCGGTTTCGGCTTCGCCGTCGCCAACAGCGAGCTTACCGGATTCCTGCGCGGCGCGGGGCAGAAGGTGGCGACCGTGGCGAGCACGTGCGTCGGCATCGAGGAGCAGCTGGCCCAGACCCGCGACGCCGATGCGCGCGCCGCCGCCGAGGCGATCGCGGCCGAGCGCGCGCGCCTGTCGCGCGCCGCGTCGGAGCGCGAGGCGGCCATCGAGGAAGCGCGCGCCAGCAACGAGGAAGTGCGCGAGAACTTCATCGCGGGCGCGGCGGTGCTGCTCGTGCTGGGCGCGATGGCGGTCGGCGGTGCCGGCCTGCTCGAGACGCGCGGCCGCCGCCGCCCGGCGATCTGGAGCGCGGCGGGCGGCGGCGTGCTGATGATCGGCGCGGTCGCGCTGTTCCTGCTTCGCCCCGATTTCGACGCGTCGGCCGCGGTGCCCGAGCCGGCGGAACCCGCGCCGGCCCCCGTCGCGGCGACGCCGCAGGGACGGCTGATCTGCACGCTCCAGCCCGAACGCAGCCGGGTGACCGTCTCGACCAGCGGCGACGTCGAGCTCGACTGGCGCGAGGATGGCTGCGTCAACGGCCGCACCCAGTATGTCCGCGCCGGCACCGGCTGGCAGCGGGTGCTGGTACCCGATGAGGAGCAGACCGTCTCGGTGCTCGATTTCACCCCGGCAAGCGGCGTCTATGTCAACACCCGCTATCTGCTGAGCGCGGCACAGATGGCGGAGGCGCGTCGGCTGCGCGGCGCGCGCGACGGCCGGCAATGCGACGGCGATGCCGGTGCGCAGTCCGCGCTCGCCGATTCGCAAAACGCGATCCGCGCCGCGCTGCCGCCGTTGCCCAACGAAAAACTGGTCTATACCTGCAAGCCTGCACCGGCAGGCGCGCGCTGAACCCGGGCGTCAGCCGCGCTCGCGTTCGAGCAGCGTTTCCTTGCGCTTGAGGCCATAGGCATAGCCGCCCAGCGTCCCGTCGCTGCGCAGCGCGCGATGGCACGGGATAAGCACCGCGACCTGATTGGCCCCACAGGCTGATCCTGCGGCACGCACCGCGTTGGGATTGCCGGCGGCGGCAGCGATCTGGGCATAGGTGCGCGTCTCGCCCGGCGGCACGTCGCGCAGCGCCTGCCACACCGCTTCCTGAAACGCGGTGCCGCGAACGTCGATCGGCAGGTCGATGTGCCGGCCGGGCTGTTCGACCATCGCGACCACGCGAGTGACCAGCTCCGCCAGCGCCTGACCGCCGGGCACCAGTTCGGCATTCGGGAAACGCGCCGCGAGTGCGGTGCCGTCCTCGTCGAACGACACGCGACAGATGCCGCGATCGGTCGCGGCGACCAGCAACGGCCCCAGGCTCGTCGGCGCCACCGTCCAGCGGATGGTGACGCCCGCGCCGCCGCGCTTCCATGCGCTCGGCGTCATGCCCAGCCGCGCCTGCGCGGTCTCGTAGAAGCGGCTGGGCGCGGAATAGCCCGCCTCGTAGATGGCGTCGGTCACGCGGTCCTCCTCGGCAAGTGCGGCGGTCATGCGGCGCGCGCGAAGCCCGCGGGCATAGGCCGCGGGCGTCACGCCGGTCGCGCGTTTGAACACGCGGTGGAAATGGTGGGGCGCATAGCCGACCCGCCCCGCCAGCGCGTCGAGCGACAGCGCGTCCTCCGCCGCCTCGATCAGGTCGATGGCGCGGGCGACCGCGACGCGCTCGCGCCCGACCTCGTCGGGTTTGCAGCGCAGACAGGCACGGAAACCGGCGGCTCGCGCGGCATCGGCATCGGGATACAGCCGGACATGCTCGCGGCGCGGGTGGCGCGCCGGGCAACTCGGCTTGCAATAGATGCCGGTCGTGGTGACCGCGATGATGACGCGGCCGTCCCAGGCGCGGTCGCGCCGTTCGAACGCGGCCATCGCCTGATCGGAATCGGGAAGGATCGTGGACATGCAGGCCTGATATAGCGCCGCACCGGCCCCGCCGTCCCGCCAATTGCGATCAAAGCGATTTGGCGCGCAGCGATGCCGCGTCGCGCCGCCCGGGACGGCGTCGGCACGCCGCCAGCGCCCCGCTTGCATCGCGGCGAACCCGATGCTAACCGCGCCGCGACCCATTAGAGGGCGCCCGACCGGCGCCCCCTTTCCCCATGGGACCAACCCGATCCCTTAAGAGGAACCCGCGACCCGTGGATATTTCCGGCGGTATTCAGGCAACGATCAGCGGACGTTACGCCATCGCACTGTTCGAGCTTGCGCGCGAGGCGAAGGCGATCGACGCGGTCGAATCCGACCTGGATCGGGTGCGTCAGGGGCTGCACGAATCGGATATGCTGCGCCGACTGGTCACCAGCCCGGTGGTCGGGCGCACCGAAGCCGGCCGCGCGATCGCGGCGGCCGCCGACGCGCTGGCGCTCGGCGAGATCACGCGCAACCTGCTGGGCGTGCTCGCCCAGAACCGCCGCCTCGGCGAGCTGGAGCGGGTCGTGCGCGACTTCCGCATGCTGGCCGCGCGCCATCGCGGCGAGACGACGGCCGAAGTCGTCTCCGCCCACCCCCTTGCCCCGGCCCAGGTCGACGCGCTGAAGCAGCAGCTGCGCGCCCGCACCGGCCGCGACGTCACCGTCGACCTGTCGGTCGACCCCGCGCTGCTCGGCGGCCTGGTCGTCCGCATCGGCAGCCAGATGATCGACAGCTCGATCCGCACCCGTTTGAACGCACTCGCGCACGCGATGAAAGGTTAAGGCACTCGCAATGGATATCCGCGCCGCAGAAATCTCGAAGGTCATCAAGGACCAGATCGCCAGCTTCGGCACCGAAGCCCAGGTTTCCGAAACCGGTCAGGTGCTGTCGGTCGGCGACGGCATCGCCCGCATCCACGGGCTGGACAATGTCCAGGCCGGCGAGATGGTCGAGTTCGCCAACGGTATCCAGGGCATGGCGCTCAACCTCGAAGCCGACAATGTCGGCGTCGTGATCTTCGGCTCGGACAGCGAGATCAAGGAAGGCGACGTCGTCAAGCGTACCGGAACGATCGTCGACGTGCCGGTCGGTCGCGGCCTGCTCGGCCGCGTCGTCGACGCGCTCGGCAACCCGATCGACGGCAAGGGCCCGATCGTCGCCGACCAGCGCAGCCGCGTCGAGGTCAAGGCGCCGGGCATCATCCCGCGCACCTCGGTGCACGAGCCGATGCAGACCGGCCTCAAGGCGCTGGATGCGCTCGTCCCCGTCGGCCGCGGCCAGCGCGAGCTGATCATCGGCGACCGCCAGACGGGCAAGACCGCCGTCGCCATCGACACCTTCATCAACCAGAAGGAAGCGAACAAGGGCGACGACGAATCCAAGAAGCTCTACTGCATCTATGTCGCGATCGGCCAGAAGCGTTCGACCGTCGCGCAGATCGTCCGCCAGCTCGAGGAATCGGGCGCGATGGAATATTCGATCGTCGTCGCCGCGACCGCGTCGGAGCCCGCGCCGCTCCAGTTCCTCGCGCCCTATACCGGCTGCGCGATGGGCGAGTTCTTCCGCGACAACGGCATGCACGCGGTCATCGTCTATGACGATCTGTCCAAGCAGGCGGTCGCCTATCGCCAGATGTCGCTGCTGCTGCGCCGCCCGCCGGGCCGCGAAGCCTATCCCGGCGACGTGTTCTACCTGCACAGCCGCCTGCTCGAGCGTGCGGCCAAGATGGGCAAGGACCATGGCTCGGGTTCGCTGACCGCGCTGCCGATCATCGAAACCCAGGCGGGTGACGTGTCGGCGTACATTCCGACCAACGTGATCTCGATCACCGACGGCCAGATCTTCCTCGAAACCGACCTGTTCTTCGCGGGCATCCGCCCCGCGATCAACGTCGGCCTGTCGGTCAGCCGGGTGGGATCGGCCGCGCAGACCAAGGCGATGAAGAAGGTCGCCGGCTCGATCAAGCTGGAGCTCGCCCAGTATCGCGAAATGGCGGCGTTCGCCCAGTTCGGCTCCGACCTCGACGCCTCGACCCAGAAGCTGCTCAACCGCGGCGCGCGCCTGACCGAGCTGCTCAAGCAGGCGCAGTTCAATCCGATGCCGTTCGAGGAACAGGTCGTTTCGATCTTCGCCGGCACCCAGGGGTTCCTCGATACGGTCGCGGTGCAGGACGTGGTCCGTTACGAAGCCGCGATGCTGAGCGCGATGCGCTCGCAATACGCCGACGTGCTCGGCGCGATCCGCGACAGCAAGGACCTGTCGGACGACACCAAGGCGAAGCTGAAGGACGCGCTGACTGCGTTCGGCAAGACGTTCGCGTGATTTGAAAGCCCTCTTCCCCACGGGGAGAGGGTTGGGAGAGGGGCCGCCACAGGCACCACCCTCTCCAACTTCGACTAGCCGGCACGCCGGCAAGTCTTCGTATCCTCCCCCTCCAGGGGGAGGGAGGAAAAGGGTAACATGGCCTCGCTCAAGGCACTGAAAATGCGGATCGGGTCGGTCAAGTCGACCCAGAAGATCACCAAGGCGATGAAGATGGTCGCCGCCGCCAAGCTGCGCCGTGCGCAGGACGCGGCCGAGGCCGGGCGTCCCTATGCCCAGCGGCTGGAAGCCGTCGTCGCCTCGCTCGCCGCCCGCGTCGGCCGCAAGGATGGCGGGCCGCTGCTGCTGTCGGGCACCGGGCGTGACCAGGTGCACCTGTTCGTCGTCGCGACCAGCGACAAGGGGCTGGCGGGTGCGTTCAACACCAACATCGCGCGCCTCGCGCGCCGCCGTGCCGAAGAGCTGGTCGCCCAAGGCAAGACGGTCAAGTTCTACACCATCGGCCGCAAGGGCCGCGCGGTGCTGGCGCGCAGCTTCCGCGACCAGATGGTGCATTCGATCGAGCCGGGCGATCTCGGCAAGCTGCGCTTCGCCGATGCCAAGGGTTATGCCGACGACCTGATCGCGCGTTTCCACGCCGGCGAGTTCGACGTCGCGCACCTGTTCTATTCGACCTTCAAGTCGGTGCTGACCCAGGAACCGACCGAGCAGCAGATCCTGCCCGTCGCGATCCCCGCAGCGGCCGAGGGCGCGCCGGCGACCGATGGCGGCGCAGTGGTCGAATATGAGCCCGACGAGGAATCGATCCTCGCCGACCTGCTGCCGCGCAACGTCGCGATCCAGCTGTTCCGCGCGATGCGCGAGAATGCGGCGTCCGAGCAGGGCAGCAAGATGACCGCCATGGACAATGCGACCCGCAACGCCGGCGACCTGATCAAGCGGCTCAACATCGAATATAACCGCACGCGCCAGGCGGCGATCACCACCGAGCTGGTCGAGATCATTTCGGGAGCGGAGGCGCTCTGATGCGGCCGGCGCTGGCGATCCTGCTGGTGGCGACGGTGCTGGGCGGCTGCAATTCGCAGCCGGCCGAGCCGACCGTGCGCGAGCAGGAAGCCGAGCTGGTCAATTCGACCGCCGACCTCAAGCAATGGGACCGCGTGTTCGGCGTGCCGTCGGACACCGTCGCCGCGCTCAACCAGTTCGGCTTCCGCCTCGCCGACTATGGCCAGGCCGGCGAGGGTGCCGCGACCAGGGGCGAGCCGATCATCCTGTCGCAATCGGATCGCCCCGCCCCGAACGAAGGCACGGTCGAGGTGAGCGGCGCGACGACGGCGCGGATCGACCGCATCGACTTCACCCTCGCGCTGACCGATCCCGACTATGCCGACACCGCCAAGGGCCGCTTCGCCAAAGTGATCGGCGATTTCCTGTTCCAGTTCGACCTCGAACCCGGCGACGCGCTGGCCGCCGTCGCTGGCGAAGCCGATGCCGAAACCCGCATCGCCGGCACGCCGGTGCGGATCGATACGACCGAAGGTGAGGACGGCGTGCGCCGCATCACCGTGACTTTCACGCGTCCGGACGCTAAGGCGCCGGACAATCAGCCAGACCAAGGACAAGCAGATGGCAACCGCGCCTGAAATGACCCGCGCCGCCGGGACCACCAACAATGTCGGCCGTATCGCCCAGGTGATCGGCGCCGTCGTCGACGTGCAGTTCGACGGCACGCTGCCCGCGATCCTGTCGGCGCTCGAAACCGACAATAACGGCAACCGGCTGGTGCTCGAAGTCGCGCAGCATCTGGGCGAGAACACCGTTCGCACGATCGCGATGGATTCGACCGAGGGCCTGACCCGCGGCCAGACCGTCACCGACACCGGTGCGCAGATCCGTGTGCCCGTCGGCCCCAAGACGCTGGGCCGCATCATGAACGTCGTCGGCGAACCGATTGACGAGCGCGGCCCGATCGGCGCGGAAACCACCGCCCCCATCCATGCCAAGGCGCCCGAGTTCGTCGACCAGTCGACCGAAGCCAGCATCCTCGTCACCGGCATCAAGGTCATTGACCTGCTCGCGCCCTATGCCAAGGGCGGCAAGATCGGCCTGTTCGGCGGCGCGGGCGTGGGCAAGACCGTGCTAATCCAGGAACTGATCAACAACATCGCCAAGGGGCATGGCGGCACGTCGGTGTTCGCCGGCGTGGGTGAGCGCACCCGCGAGGGCAACGACCTCTATCACGAATTCCTCGACGCGGGCGTCATCGCCAAGAACGAGGCGGGCGAGGCGATCAGCGAAGGATCGAAGGTCGCGCTGGTCTATGGCCAGATGAACGAGCCCCCCGGGGCACGCGCGCGCGTGGCCCTTTCCGGCCTGACCATCGCCGAATATTTCCGCGATGTCGAAGGCCAGGACGTGCTGTTCTTCGTCGACAACATCTTCCGCTTCACCCAGGCCGGTTCGGAAGTGTCGGCGCTGCTCGGCCGCATCCCGTCGGCGGTGGGTTACCAGCCGACGCTGTCGACCGACATGGGCGCGCTGCAGGAGCGCATCACCTCGACCAACAAGGGGTCGATTACCTCGGTGCAGGCGATCTACGTGCCCGCCGACGACTTGACCGACCCCGCGCCGGCCACCTCGTTCGCCCACCTGGATGCGACGACCGTGCTCAACCGGGCGATTTCGGAACTGGGCATCTATCCCGCCGTCGATCCGCTCGATTCGACCAGCCGCGTGCTTGAACCGCGCGTCGTCGGCCAGGAGCATTACGAAACCGCCCGCGCCGTCCAGTCGACGCTGCAGAAGTACAAGTCGCTTCAGGACATCATTGCCATCCTGGGCATGGACGAGCTGTCGGAAGAGGACAAGCTGACGGTCAGCCGCGCGCGCAAGATCCAGCGCTTCCTGAGCCAGCCGTTCCACGTCGCAGAAGTCTTCACCGGCATCCCGGGCAAGTTCGTTCAGCTGGAAGACACCATCAAGTCGTTCAAGGCGGTGGTGAACGGCGAATATGACCATTTGCCGGAGAGCGCCTTCTACATGGTCGGCGGCATCGACGAAGCGATCGCCAAGGCCGCCAAGATGGCCAGCGAGGCGTAAACGAACATCGCCCTCTCCCCGTTGGGGAGAGGGTTGGGAGAGGGGAAGGCCAAACGCCCGACGCCGCCTCTTCCAGCACCCCCTCTCCCCGAACCTCTCCCCACGGGGGAGAGGGAGAAGGACCGACAAATGCTCCACTTCGAACTCGTCACGCCCGAAAAGCTCGTTCGCTCCGAATCGGTGCATATGGTTGTCGTGCCCGGCACCGACGGCGATTTCGGCGTGCTGGAGGGCCATGCACCGCTGATGTCGACGATCCGCGACGGCGCGCTCGCCATCTATCGTACCGAGCGTGGCGAACCCGAAACGATCCGCATCGAAGGCGGCTTTGCGGAGGTTAACGCGCGCGGCCTGACCGTGCTCGCCGAGCGCGCCGAGGCCTGATCCGCGCCGCCGGACCGACGGTTTCGCGACGTGGTTAGGCAATTGTAAAAGGTTCGCGCCTATCGCTGGGGTCAATAGTTTTGGCCGGGCGAGAGACAGACGTGAACGCATTCGGGCGACGCAGTGGCGTAAATGGTGCGGGCGGCGGGCGCCCTTCGTTCGGCGTGGCGCGCCCGATGCAGGGCGGTCCGGCCCGCCCCGGCGAACCCGATGTCGCAACGCAGTTCCCGCAGATCCCCGTCCCCGGTGCCAGCCCCAGCGAAGAGATCAGCCCGCTGGTCAGCGCCCAGGGGCTCGACGCGATGGCGAGGCTCGACGAACGCCAGCAGGCGTCGGGCGACGCCGCGAACAGCCGGGTCGAGGGCTTTGAGAGCTCGATCCACCGCATCAAGGAACAGGTGCTGCCGCGCCTGCTCGAACGCGTCGATCCCGAAGCCGCCGCCACGCTCAACAAGGACGAGCTGGCCGAGGAGTTTCGCCCGATCATCGGCGAAGTGCTCGCCGAGCTGAAGCTCACCCTCAACCGCCGCGAGCAGTTCGCGCTGGAAAAGGTGCTGGTCGACGAGCTGCTCGGGCTGGGGCCGCTCGAGGAATTGCTCTCCGACCCCGCGATCAGCGACATCATGGTCAACGGGCCGGACCAGACCTTTGTCGAGCGCAAGGGCAAGCTCGAGATCGCCAACATCCAGTTCCGCGACGAGGAGCATCTGTTCCAGATCGCCCAGCGTATCGTCAACCAGGTCGGCCGCCGCGTCGACCAGACGACGCCGCTCGCCGACGCCCGCCTGAAGGACGGCAGCCGCGTCAACGTGATCGTGCCGCCCTTGAGCCTCAAGGGCACCGCGATCTCGATCCGTAAGTTTTCCGCCAAGCCGATCACGCTCGACATGATGGCCAAGGGCGGATCGATGTCGGAGAAGATGGCGACCGCGCTCAAGGTCGCGGGCGCGAGCCGCTTCAACATCGTCATCTCGGGCGGTACTGGTTCGGGCAAGACGACGATGCTCAACGCCTTGTCCAAGATGATCGACCCGGGCGAGCGCGTGCTGACGATCGAGGACGCGGCCGAACTCCGGCTGCAGCAGCCGCACTGGCTGCCGCTCGAAACCCGCCCGCCAAATCTGGAGGGCCAGGGCGAGATCACGATCCGCGATCTGGTCAAGAACGCGCTGCGTATGCGTCCCGACCGCATCATCCTGGGCGAAATTCGTGGCAGCGAGTGTTTCGACCTGCTCGCCGCGATGAACACCGGCCACGACGGCTCGATGGCGACGCTCCACTCCAATTCCCCACGCGAATGCCTGGCGCGTATGGAGAACATGGTGATGATGTCGGACATCAAGGTGCCCAAGGAAGCGATCAGCCGCCAGATCGCTGACTCGGTCGACCTGATCGTTCAGGTCAAGCGCCTGCGCGACGGCTCGCGCCGCGTCACCAACATCACCGAAGTGATCGGCATGGAAGGTCCCGTGATCGTGACGCAGGAGCTTTTCAAGTTCGAGTATCTGGACGAAAGCGCCGACGGCAAGATCATCGGCGAATATCGCGCGATGGGCCTGCGTCCCTACACGCTTGAAAAGGCCAAGCAGTTCGGCTTCGACCAGGCACTGCTCGAAGCCTGCCTCTGATCCTCGCGGGTAATTCGGAAGTGGCGAGCGACGTTCGCGCGCGCTAGGCTGTGCCGCGAATGCGGTGCTGCGTCCTGATGATTCCCGCCACGCTGCTGGCGTCGGCGGTTCCGGCAAGCCGGGCCGAACCGGTCCAGCGCCGGGCGAAGGCGGTCGAGGCCGCCACGCCTGTTCCCGTCGCCGTCACGCTCGCCCCCGATGCGGAGGCGCGCTGGGTGGCGTTTCAGACGACACCGGGCAACCAGCTGCTGTTCGACGTCGAGATCAACGGTGTCGCCGGCCGCGCGATCCTCGACACCGGGGTCAGTCACACCGTCGTGTCGACCGAATTCGCCGGCCGTGCGGGTCTGGCCCCCGCCGGGGAAGGTCGCGCCATCGCGATCGGCGGCCAGATCAACCTGCGCTGGGGCCAGGCGCGGCAGGTCCGCATCGGCGGACTGACGCGAACCGGCGGCCGGGTCGGCATCCTGCCGCTCGCCGCGGCCGCCACCGCGACCGCGTCGCCGATCGACGCGCTGGTCGGGGCGGACATCCTGTCCTGCTGCGCGCTGGACATCGATTATGATGCGCGCCGCTTTCGCCTGCTGCCCAGCGGTCGCCTGCCCTATACCGGCGCGCGCGCGCCGCTGCGGCTGTCCGCCGACCGCCAGGTCTATGTCAGCGAGCTGATGCTGGGCGCACAAACCGTGCGACCGGTGCTGATCGATACCGGCGACGGCTCGTCGGTCACCGTCACCCGGCCCGTCTGGCAGCGCGCGCGGGTTGCCACGCCCGGCCTCACCACCACGCTCGCCTACGGGCTGGGCGGCCCCGTGGTGTCCCAGATGGCGATCGTCCCCGAGTTGCGCGTCGCCACGCTTGCTGCGCACAATGTCGAGGTCCGCATCGAACCGCAGAGCGGCTTTGCGGCGAGCACGGGCACGACCGGGCGGATCGGCTCGGGCTTTCTGATGCGCTACCGCGTGCTGCTCGACCCCATGGCGGGCCACATGATCTTCGTGCCCGGCGCTCGTGCGCTCGACGTACCCAAACGCTCGACTAGCGGCTTGCTGCTCGGCCAGCAGACCGGGCGGCTGAAGGTGCTGCACGTCATGGCGAACAGCCCGGCCGCAAAGGCGGGGTGGCACGTCGACGACCTGATCTGCGCGGTCGACGGCAAGGATGTGACCCCCGGCCCGACGGGCAGCACCGACGTGACCTGGCTGACCGACACGCCCGGCCGGGTGGTGACGCTCGCCCTGTGCGACGGCCGCGTCCGCGAGCTGACGCTCCGTCGCTTCTATTAGGCTCGATTTCCGGTCGCCCGCCCCCGGCGCGGCACGATCATCGCGGCCGGCTGGTGTAATCGATGCGGATGGCGACCCATTCGCCATATTTCAGCCGCCCGCCCAGACGCGGCGGGCGCACGCGGAATTGCCACGCGGCCGCCAGCACCGCGCGCGCGATGTTCGATCCCTCCGGCCCCTCGCCCAGCGCATAGCAGTCCTCGACGCGATAGTCGGGGACGGTGCGGCACGCGATCAGCCCCCAGCCCGGCCCCTTGGCCGTCGACAGGTATCCGCTCAGTTCGTCGTCATAGGGCTCGCGATACCAGGACGCGGCATAAAGCGGCTCGCCATTGGGGCCGCTGCCCGCGACGCGCGGCGTGTCGTTGGACGGCGGTCGATTGTCGGGCGGGCCATAGACGCGGCGCGGAGCCGGTGGTCCGGCCGTCGGGGGCGCGGCGGGGGCGCGCGCGATGTCGGCCGCGGCGAGCTGGTCGCGCGGCAGCAGGATCATCGGTGGCGTCGGCGTGGCCGGTGCGGGCGCGACGCTGGGTTGGGTGGCCGGCACGGGCGGCGATTGCGTTTCCGGAAGCGGAGACGGCGGGGGTGCCGCCGTGGGCGGTGCCGATGCTGGTGCCTCGGCCTTCGGCTCAGCTTGCGCCGCCTCGCTCGCCTCCGGTGTCGAATCGGGCGTGGTGTCGATGGTGAAGGTCGCCATCGGCACCAGCTTGGGCGGCACCAGCGGCGGGGCCAGGCCCAGCAGAACCAGCAGCAGCAACACCTCGACCGCCAGTGCGAACAGGATCGCGATGGCGCGCGGGCCGAGCCGCGATCGCCAGCGTCCGCGCCAACCCCGATCGGGCGGTGCGGCGGTCAGGCGATGAACTGGATCGACCGGCTGAAACACGCGAAACGAGCCCTGGGGTGAAGCGGATGCGCGCGGCGCGGCGCATTGCCGTCCTTTTCGCCGAAATCCGCGGGCATTGCGACCGAAACCTTGCCACCGCCGCTCACGGCAGCCCGCCGGTGATCGCCAGCGCCGCCAGCACCACGGCGGCGAGGAGCGCCATCACCTGGATCAGGTTCCACGGCATGAAACCGGCGCGGTCGGGATCGCGGCGGTTGAACCGGCGGCGCTCCGCCACGCCCGCCACGACGGCCAGCGCCAGCGAAAGCGCGGCGGCGATCCAGAGTCCGACTTGCATCGCGACCGCCCCTATCCCATCACTGCCGCACGACAAGACCCCCCGTAGCTGAGGAGCCGTTATGCGCACCCGTTTCGTCCTGATCGCCGCCCTTGCGTCCTGCGTCGGCATTGCCGGCGCGGCCGGCATCGCCGTCGCCAATCATCATGAGGAAAGCCCGATCGCCGCGGCGGTCAAGGCGCCGACCCGCACGCCCGCCAATATGGCGCGCGACAAATATCGCCACCCGGTCGAGACGCTGACCTTTTTCGGCGTCAAGCCGACCGACACCGTGGTCGAGCTGTGGCCCGGCGGCGGCTGGTATACGGAGATCCTGGCGCCGCTGACCAAGGGCAAGGGCACGCTCTATGCCGCCGCACCGATGCCCAACGGTTTTCGCGGGCTGAACGCGCTCAAGGAAAAGGACGCCGCGACCTATGGCGCAGTCAAGATGGCGGCGTTTCCGGCCAAGGACGGCGAACCGACCGTGCCCGATAACAGCGCCGACGTGGTGCTGACCTTCCGCAACGTCCATAACTGGCGCTTCGGCGGCACCGATCAGACCCAGGCCGCGTTCAACGCGATCTTCAAGATGCTGAAGCCGGGCGGGACGCTGGGCGTCGTCGAACACCGCCTGCCCGAAAGCCGCGACGGCGCGGCCGAGGAAAAGAGCGGCTATATGAAGACCAGTTCGGTCCTCGCCTATGCCAAGGCGGCGGGGTTCGAGCTGGTCGGCCAGTCGGAGGTCAACGCGAACCCGAAGGACACCGCGGACTATCCCCAGGGCGTGTGGACGCTGCCCCCCAACTTCGCCGAGAAGGACAAGGATCGCGCCAAGTACGAGGCGATCGGCGAAAGCGACCGCATGACGATCAAGTTCCGCAAGCCGGCCTGACCAGCACGGCGTCATGCCAACAATTGAGGGGCGCTGCCGGCCGGCAGCGCCCCTTTTCTTTCGCCCGAAAGCTGACCGGCAAAGGACACGGGAGGCAGGCCGCGACCGGCGTCGCGTCGTCAACCCGACCTCGTGCCGGACTCCACCGGGCCGCATTGGCAACTCCGGGGCTTCCGCTCGCCCGGCGCAGGCTGGCCCTCAGCACCAGGCCCGAGAGACGCACTGAGGTCGATCGAGGTCGTGAACGGATGAACGGCGGATTTCGGCGGGAGGACCGGCCGGCCGGAACTGGGTGGAAAGCGGACTGTCGGGTTGCACTCCAAGCGAGGAGACAACAAACGTTAAGCTCGGTCAGTCGATCAATTTTGACATGCTGTAATTGTGCATGGCAACGCCATTGTAGGTGAAGTCGTTGCGAGCTTCGACAACGAAGCCTCGACGTTCGAAAAGACGGCGAGCGCCTTCGCTCGCTTCGACGAAAAGCGTCGTTATCCCAGCTGCTTTGGCCGCGCTTTCCAATGCCGCATAGATCGCCGAGCCGACACCCTGTCCCGTTATATCGGGTCGGCAATACAGGTGATCGATATGTCCATTCGCCTCCAAGTCCCCATACCCTGCTAGGGCACCATCGTCATCGACGGCAACCAAGAATATTCTGTCGCGAGCCTGCTGCACGTACTTGTCAGGCTCAGGCTTGGACGGGCTCCACGCATCAACCTGTTCGGAGGAATAATAGGCCAGCCCAGCTTGACGGACCGACGCATGAAAAAGACTGGCGAGGGCCTCGGAGTCTGAAGCCTCGAATGGCCGTATATGCATCTGTCACGACTACGTCCGGTCTCGGGTGGACTGCAATCCTTCTCGCTATGTCCGCGATGGGGTCGACAGCCGACCGGCAGCTTTTGCGTCTACGGCCTGGCTGAAATTGGCCGGCGCGTAACGGCTTGGGCCGGGACAATGAACGCGCCCCGCCGCCCCCGGGTCGGCGTCAGCCCAGCTTTTCGATCTTGGATTGCAGGTCGGCCAGCTGGGCGCGCAGCGCCGCGATTTCGGCGTCCTTGCCGACGCCGCCCTCGGCTGTCGGTGCTGCGGGCGCCGCGTCGCTGGGCGACCCGCCCGGCTTGAATGCGGAGGTCGCGGCTTCGAACATCGCCATGTTGCGCTTGGCCATTTCGGCGAACGGCGAATTGGCGAACGCGCCCTCGACCGCCGACTTGAACTGTTCCTGGTTGCGGCGAAAGCTCTCCATCGACGCTTCCAGATAGCCCGGCACCATCGCCTGCATCGAATCGCCATAAAGCGCGATCAGCTGGCGCAGGAAATTGACCGGCAGCATCGTCTGGCCGCGCGCTTCCTCTTCCATGATGATCTGCGTCAGGACATTATGCGTGATGTCCTCCTCGCTCTTCGCGTCGATCACCTTGAAGTCGCGCCCCTCGCGAGTCATCGCGGCGAGGTGGTCGAGGGTGATGTAGGACGAGGTTTCGGTGTTGTAGAGCCGGCGATTGGCGTATTTCTTGATGATGACGGGACCGCCCGCGGCGGATTGCTTCTTCATGGGATGAAAGCCCTCGACTGTGTCAGATCCGAGCCTATCATCATTTCTTGCGGCACCGCAACACGGCCCCCGCCCCCTGCCCCTGTTTCTTGCCATGTTGCAGCGGGAAACCGCAGCATGCGACGCGCGCCGCCGCGCCGCACTGGCCGGGCTCGCCGCCTATCAGGCCGCGCCGCGCGTGGCGCGCGCGCCGGCGGGCCGGGAAATTGCGCGGTGCGGTCGGGTCAGCGTGCGCGACCATGGCGGCGCGGCGGCATCGGGGCGGCCGGTGCTGCTGGTCCCGTCGCTGATCAACGCGCCGTTCATCCTCGACCTGTCGCCCGGCCGCTCGCTGGTCGCGTGGCTGGCCGCGCGCGGGCTGCGCGCGATGCTGGTCGACTGGGGCACGCCCGATCCCGCCGAGCGCGACGAGGATATCTCCGCGCACGTCGCCGACCGGCTCGTCCCGCTGATCGACGCGGTGACGCAGGATGCGGGGGCCGAACCCTTGCTGGTCGGCTATTGCCTGGGCGGCACGATGGCGATCGCGGCGGCGGCGCTGCGCCCGGTCGCCGCCCTCGCCCTCATCGCCGCGCCGTGGCACTATTCGGGCTTTGGCGAGCCTGCGCGCGCGCAGATCGGGCGGCTTTGGGCCCAGACGCAGCCGGTATGCGACGCGTTGGGGCTGGTCCCGATGGAGGTGCTGCAGGCCTGTTTCTGGCAGCTCGATCCCGCGCGCACGATCGCCAAATACGAACGTTTCGCCACGCTCGATCCCGATGACGCGGCCGCGCACGACTTCGTAGTGCTGGAGGATTGGGCCAATGGCGGCGCGCCGCTGACCTATGGCGCGGGCGCGCAGATGTTCGAGCAGTTCTTCGCCGCCGATACGCCCGGTCGCGGCGCGTGGCAGGTTGCGGGCACGCCGGTCGATCCGCACGCGATCGACATCCCGACGATCGAGTTCGTCGCGCGCAACGACCGCATCGTCCCCGCCGCCAGTGCGCTCGGTCGCGGCGAGGTCCGCCCGCTCGATGCCGGCCATGTCGGCATGGTCGTCGGCCAGCGCGCCCGCGACCAGCTCTGGGCACCGCTCGCGGACTGGTTATCGGGGATCGCGCTCGCTAGATAGGCGCACCCGACTCAGATCGGTGCCCCGCCAGAGGGCGTCAACCCGCGACAGGAGCCCATGCCCATGACCGACATCGTCATCACCGCCGCCAAGCGCACGCCCGTCGGCAGTTTCCTGGGCGCGTTCGCCGCCACCCCCGCGCACGAACTGGGGCGGGTCGCGATCGAGGCGGCACTGGCGGCTTCGGGCGTCAGCGGCGATGAGGTGTCCGAAGTCATCATGGGCCAGGTGCTCACCGCCGCGCAGGGGCAGAACCCCGCGCGCCAGGCGTCGATGGCGGCCGGCGTGCCCAAGGAAGTGCCGGCATGGGGCGTCAACCAGGTCTGCGGATCGGGCCTGCGCGCGGTCGCGCTCGCGGCCCAGGCGGTGGCCAATGGCGATGCGACCATTGTCGTCGCGGGCGGCCAGGAGTCGATGTCGATGAGCCCGCACGCCCAGTCGCTGCGCCCCGGCACCAAGATGGGCGACCTGAGCCTCGTCGACACGATGATCAAGGACGGGCTGATGGACGTCTTCAACGGCTATCACATGGGGATGACCGCGGAGAACCTGGCCGAGCAATATCAGATCACGCGCGGCGAGCAGGACGAATTCGCCGTCCGCTCGCAGAATCTGGCGGAAGCCGCGCGCAGCGAAGGCCGCTTCGCCGGCCAGATCGCGCCGGTGACGGTCAAGGGCCGCAAGGGCGACACCGTCATCGACCAGGACGAATATATCCGCGCCGGGGCGACGATCGACGGGGTGTCGGGCCTGCGCCCTGCGTTCAAGAAGGACGGGACGGTGACCGCCGCCAACGCCAGCGGACTCAACGACGGGGCCGCCGCGCTCGTCGTGATGCGCCGCGAGGAAGCCGAGCGCCGGGGCGCGCCGATCCTGGCCCGCATCGCCAGCTGGGCGTCGGCGGGCGTCGATCCGTCGATCATGGGCATCGGCCCGGTCCCCGCGAGCCGGCGCGCGCTCGAGAAGGCGGGCTGGACGATCGCCGATCTCGACCTCATCGAGGCGAACGAGGCGTTCGCCGCCCAGGCGCTGGCGGTCGGCAAGGAAATGGGTTGGGACCCCGACCGGATCAACGTCAACGGCGGCGCGATCGCGATCGGCCATCCGATCGGCGCATCGGGCGCGCGCGTGCTGACCACGCTGCTCCACGAAATGGTCCGGCGCGACGCGAAAAAGGGAATCGCCACGCTGTGCATCGGCGGCGGCATGGGGATCGCGATGTGCGTGGAACGCTGAGGGCGATTCGCCCGGCGGTTGCACTCACGTAATATCTGGAAAGCGAAAGGTGGCGTGCGCGAACGATTCGCGCGCGCCATTTATTTTGCATTGCAGCAATGTGACATTGCTACCACAGGTTCAGGCTAAATTCGTTTCGTTCCTGCGGCGAAACCTTGCCAGAATCTGAACAATCCCATCAGTTAGCGACGAAGCGGTGGAAATCGCTGCCACGCACGAAAACCATGGGGTCAATGAAAATGAAGATCAGCCAGTTGCTGTCTGCAACGGCGCTTGCCGGCGCCGTTGCGTTTTTCCCTCAGTCCGCCATCGCGCAGGACCAGGAAACGACCGAAGAAAGCCGCGAGCTTCCGGCAACTGAGAATGAGAATCCGGAAGAGATCGTCGTCACCGGCTCGCGCATCCGCCGCACGTCGTTCGATCTGTTCGAACCGACCATTTCGATCGGTTCCCAGTATCTCGAAGACCGCGGCCTGACCAACGTCGCCGACGCGCTGAACGAACTGCCCGGTTTTCGCGGTTCGGTCACGCCGAACGGCGCGCAGGGCGGTTTCGGCCAGGGCGTCAATTTCATCAACTCCTTCGGTCTCGGTTCGAACCGCACGCTGACCCTGATCAACGGCCGCCGCGTGGTGTCGTCGAACGTCACGACCATCTTCGGCAACGCCGCGCCGGGTACGCAGGTCGACCTCAACATCGTCAACCCGATCCTGGTCGAGCGAATCGACCGCGTCGCGATCGGCGGCGCCCCGATTTACGGTTCGGACGCAATCGCGGGCACGCTCAACGTCATCACGAAGAACCGGTTCAACAAGCTGGAGATTCAGGGCACCGCCGCCGTCACCGAATATGGTGACAATTTCCGGTACAATTTCTCGGCCGGCTACGGCCACGATTTTGCCGGCGGTCGGGGCAACATCTCGATCGCGGCGAGCTATGAAGAGGTCGACGGCGTCCTGACCAACGACCGGCCTTTCCTGCGCAATGGTGTCGGCGGCCAGCTGAACCCGACCTCGGCTCTGGCGGCGCAGCTCGGGCCGGCGGGTCGTACGCCGCTCAACGACGGCCGCATCAATCCGAACATCGGGTTCAACGACAGCGCGAGCGACGGCTTCCCCGGCACCGTGCTGGTGACCCGCGCGGGCATCCCCTCGCTCAGCCGCGGCGGCGTGATCGCCAATATCGGCGCGCTGCGGCCGCTTGACTTCAATTACCAGTTCGCGCCGGACGGCACGCTGATCCCGTATGACCGCGGCACGCTGTATGGCGGCGTCATCACGGCCGCGGCTTCACGCAACTCGGACGGTGACGGCTTCGTCTTCAACGACTTCACCCAGATCACCAGCAATGTCCGCCGCATTTCGGCCAATCTGTTCACGAATTACGAGCTGACCGACAATATCCGCGTGTTCGCCGAGGGCCTGTACTTCAACGGTCGCGGCGACGAGCTGATCCAGCAGCAGTCGTTCCAGTCGACGCTGTTCGGCGGTGCCAGCGGCCCGCTGACCTTCAGCGTCAACAACCCGCTGCTGTCGACCCAGGCGCGCAACCTCCTGGTCGCCAACGGCTACTCGACCTTCCGCGTCAGCCGGATCAACCTTGACCTCGGCGACGCGACCGGTGTTTCCGAAAATGACCTGTATCGCGTCGTCGGCGGCACCGACGGCACGTTCGAGGCGTTCGGGCGCTCGTTCAACTTCGAAGTCACGGGCACGTGGGGCCGCACCGACTATCGGGATATCTCCCAGCAGATCAACCAGCAGAACTTCGTCAACGCGATCAACGGCTGCGTGACCAACCCGACGGTCAACGCAACGCCGGGCTTCACGCCCACGGCTGACGCGCGCTGCGTCCCGCTGAGCGTTTTCGGCGAAGGTGCGCCGTCGCGGGCGGCCTCGGCCTATGTGATCCAGGACACCATCGCCAACAGCCGCATCGAACAATGGGTCATCAACGCCAACGTCGGCGGCTCGCCCTTCGACCTGTTCGGCAACCCGGTCAGCTTCAACGTCGGCTATGAACACCGCGACGAAAGCGCAAATTTCGTTCCCGATCCCTTCCTGCAGCAGGGTCTTGGCCGTTCGGTCGCGATCCTGCCGACCAGCGGGTCGTTCAACCTCGATGAAGTGTTCGGCGAAATCAACTTGCCGATCTTCACGCCGAACAACGATTTCTTCTTCCACAATCTCGAACTGTTCGCGCGCGGTCGCTATGTCGACAACACCGTGAACGGCGGGTTCTTTGCCTGGGCGGCGGGCGGCACCTTCTCGCCGATCAAGGACGTCCAGTTCCGCGGCAACTATACGAAGTCGTTCCGCGCACCCGCCGTCGTCGAACTGTTCGCGCCGGTGACCAATACCTTCACCACCGTCGCCGACCTGTGCGCGCCGGGGAACATCAACGCGGGTCCGGTGCCGGACATCCGGTCGCGCAACTGCGCCGCCTTCCTCGCCCGCTTCCCCAACGCGACCCCGCTCAGCGCGGCAACGGCAACCGTCCCGGGTCGTTCGGGCGGTAACTCGGCGCTGTTGAACGAAGAAGCCAACAGCTTCACCTTCGGCGTGGTCGTGCGGCCGCGCTTCATTCCCGGACTGGTCGTTTCGGTCGATTATCTCGATATCGATCTGAGCCAGCCGATCGCCAACCTGACTGTCGCGCAGATCGTTTCGGGTTGCTTCGACAATGCGAACTTCAATGCCGACGATCCGGCGAACGGCAACAGCTTCTGCTCGCAAATCCGTCGCGATGCGAATGGCCAGGTTCCCGCCGATCCCGCCAATCCGGCGGTGACCAGCGGCTTCGTCAACGGCCAGCGTGTCCTGTTCGAGGGCATTCAGGCCGAGGCCGACTATGTCACCAAGCTCACCGGTCTGAAGGTGCCGGGCAGTGTCTCGATGGCGGGCAGCCTGTTCTACGTGAAGCGCCGTATCGTCGACACGACGGGTATCGCACCGGCACGTTCGGACGGCATCCTTGGCGATCCGGAGTTCCAGGGTCAGCTGCGTCTGCGTTACTTCAACGAC
Source organism: Sphingomonas sp. SFZ2018-12 (assembly GCF_022496715.1). Lineage (NCBI taxonomy): Bacteria > Pseudomonadati > Pseudomonadota > Alphaproteobacteria > Sphingomonadales > Sphingomonadaceae > Sphingomonas > Sphingomonas sp. SFZ2018-12. The sequence goes on along the minus strand of NZ_WTFM01000001.1, from coordinate 335,523 downwards.
AGCTTCGCGATCTCGACCAACATCAATTATACCGGCGAACAGCTCGTTTCGCGCTTCAATCGCGCCCCTGGCCCGAACGACAACCGCGAATTCGACCAGTATGACGATTACGTGACGATCGACGCCAGCATCAGCTTCGACGTGAACGAAACGTTCCAGCTCAGCGGCTCGGTCACCAACCTGACCAACCGCGTCGGTCAGGAATATTTCGGGATCATCGCCCCGGCATCCGTCAACGACCCGTTCGGACGCCGTTTCGCGATCACGGCGCGCGTTCGCTACTGATCCGTTCGTTCAACGCATTCCGGGCCGTCCGCCACAAGGCGGGCGGCCCTTTTTTTCGTGTCAGCACCACACCCGCTCGAATCGTCGGCCCAGCCCGGTCAGCAGCTCATATTGCGACATCCCGCTCGCCGCCGCCGCTTCGGGCAGGGCATAGTCGACGGCGATCCAGTCGCCCTCGCGCACGTCCAGCCCCGTTACATCGACGATCGTCAGGTCCATCGACACCCGGCCAAGCACCGCGCGCACGTCGCCGCCGATCCGTGCCCGACCGACGCCGCTGAATCCGCGCCAATAGCCGTCGGCATATCCCAGGTTGAGCGTCGCCAGCCGCATCGGCTGCGCGGCGGTGAAGGTCGCATTATAGCCGACCGCATCCCCCGCCGCGATGTCGCGGCACTGCAGCACCTGCGCCGCGATCCCCACGACCGGGCGCAACGCGTCCGCCAGGGCGGCGACCGGCACGCCGCCATAGATCGCGAGGCCCGGCCGGGTCAGGTCGAACTGATAATCCACCCCCAGCGCCACCCCCGCGGAGTTGGCGAGGCTGCGCCGCCGCGCCGGCACTCCCGCCGCCATGGCCGCAAACGCATCGCGCTGGCGCGCGTTCATCGCATCGTCGGGCGCGTCCGCGCACGCCAGGTGGCTCATCAGCGTGTCGATCGTCAGACCTGTCAGCGCGCCGCTGCCCGCCTCTGCCGGCGACAGGCCCAGCCGGTTCATGCCGGTGTCGATCATCACGTCGCAGCGCCTGCCGCCGGCGTCGCGCCAGCGCGCGACCTGGTCGACGCTGTTCAACACCGGGCGCAGATGGGCGGGCGCGGCCATGGCGACGGCCAGGTCGTCGGCCCGCACCCCGTGCAGCACCGCCACGTCCAGGCCGAGGTCAGCGACCGCCAGCGCCTCTGCCCAGGTCGCGACATAGAAATCGCGGCATCCCGCCGCCGCCAGCCGGGTCATCACCGCACGCGCCCCCAGCCCGTAGCCGTCGGCCTTGACCGCCGCTCCGCACACCGCCGCGCCGCTCATTCGCGCCAATGCGCGCCAATTGTCCCACAGCGCCGCGCCGTCCAGCATCAGGCGAAGGGGGGCGGCGGGCGGCGGCGTCGGATCGATCATCGTCGCGGCGGATAACGCCGGGCGCGGCGATGCGCCAGCCCGCGCGCGGCGATCAGCGATCCTCCACCCCGCGCGGCGGGCCATAGCTGAACCCGACCAGCGTCACCGCCAGCGCGACCACCACGACAGCCATCGTGTACCACAACCCGGCATAAGGATCGCCGGTGCGCGCGACGATGTACTGGCTGATGAAGGGCAGGAACCCCCCGAAATAGCCGGTGCCGATATGATAGGGAATCGACATCGAGCTGTAGCGGATCCGCGCCGGGAACATCTCCGTCAGCAGCGCGGCAACCGGCCCATAGGTCGCGCCCGCCAGCGCGCTCAGCAGGATGATCGACAACAGGATGACGACGATGTGCCCGGCCGGCGGCACCACCGGGTCGACCGGATAGCCGTTGGCGCGCAGCACGTCGTCCAGGCTGGCCATCATCCGGTCGGGCACCGGCGTGCCGCCGATCGACATGGCGAGCACCGGCGTCACCTCGGTCGTGTAGCTGATGCCGCGCTTGGACAGATAGTCGAGCACCCGCCCGCATTCGTCGACCTGGACGCTCGCGAACGGATCGAACGCACAGTTGGGCCCCGACACGATGATCGGCGCATGCGCCGACGCGCGCGCCAGTCCGGGATTGGCCGCCGACCCGATCGTCCAGAAAATCGGGAACAGCAGCACCAGCGTCGCGAAATAGCCGAGCGTGATCGGCAGCTTGCGCCCGGTGCGGTCGGAAATACGGCCGAACAGGATGAAGAAGCCCAGCCCCGCCATCGCGCCGCCGCCGACCAGCAGCTGCGCGGTCGTCTCCTCGACCCGCATCGGCCCCTGCAGGAACGACAGGACTGAGAACATCGCGGTATACCAGATGACCGTGAGGCCCGCCGCGATGCCGAACAGCGCGATCAGCAGGCGGCGCTTGTTGCCCGGATAGGTGAAGCTTTCGAGAAACGGATTGGCCGACATCTGGCCCGCCGCCTTCATCTTGGCGAAGACCGGGCTTTCGGACAGCTTGAGCCGCATCCACAGCGAAATGGCGAGCAGCACGATCGAGAACAGGAAGGGCAGACGCCAGCCCCAGTCGTTCCACACCTCGCGCGGCAACACGCCCTTGAAGCCGAGCACGACGATCAGGCTGAGGATGAAGCCGCCCGCGACGCTGGCCTGGATGAAACTGGTGTGGAAACCGCGCTTGCCGCGGGGCGAATGCTCGGCGACATAGATCGCCGCACCGCCATATTCGCCGCCCAGCGCCAGCCCCTGCAGCACGCGCAGCAAGATGATGATCGCGGGCGCGGCGATCCCGATCGTCGCATAGCCCGGGACCAGCCCGACGCCCGCCGTCGCCACGCCCATCAGCGTGATCGTCACCAAGAACGTGTATTTGCGTCCCAGCCGGTCGCCCAGATAGCCGAACACGATCGCGCCGAGCGGCCGGAAGCCGAAGCCGACCGCAAAGCCGGCCCAGGCGAGCAGCGCCTGCAATGTTTCATTGCCGCTCGGGAAGAAGGTGCGGCCGATGATGCCGGACGCGGCCAGCGTGCCGTAGATGAAGAAGTCATACCATTCGAACGCGGTGCCCAGCGACGACGCGGTGATGACCAGGCGCATCTCCGCGGGCGACGGCTCGTCCTCGCTCTCGACATAGGCGACCGGGTCGGCGCGGCTGACCATGAATTTCCCCTCTTCCACTCGTCTTCGACTGTGTAGCGGGTCGCCATCGCCGGACAAGGGGCGCGGGACGGCGGGTGCCGGACTTGTTGGCGGGCGCGCACGCCGGTAAAGCCCGCCGCCAGGGGAGGACGCCAGACCGCAAGCGATGACGACGACCGAGATTTTCCTCATCGCGATGCTGCTGATCTTCAGCGTGCCCTATCTCGCCTGGCGGCTGGGGCGCACCGATTACTGGGCACCGCTCGTGGTGGTCCAGATTGTCGGCGGCATCCTGCTCGGCCCCGGCGTGCTGGGGGCGGCCTTTCCCGATTATTATGCCTTCGTTTTCAACCCCCAGGTCATCGCCGCGCTGAACGGCATCGCCTGGTGGGCGGTGATGCTGTTCGTCTGGATCGCGGGGATCGAACTCGACCTCAGCCAGGCCTGGGCAAAGCGGCGCGAAACCGGCGTGACCGCAGGCCTCGCGCTGGTGACCCCGCTCGCCTTCGGCGGTGTGGCGGCACTGGTCATGCTGCGCTTTCCCGGTTGGGCGGGAGCACAGGGCGCACCGTGGCAGGTGGTGCTCGGCATCGGCATGGCGTGCGCGGTCACCGCGCTGCCCATCCTCGTCCTGCTCATGGAAAAGCTGGACGTGCTGCGCGCGCCCGTCGGCCAGCGCATCCTGCGCTATGCCAGCCTGGACGACATCGCGATCTGGGGCGTGCTCGCGATCATCCTGCTCGACTGGGCACGCGTCGGGCGCCAGGCGGGCTTTCTGTGCGGCTTCGCGGCCGCCGCGCTGCTGATGCGGCGCGTGATGGCGCGGATCGATGAACGCGACCGCTGGTATGTCAGCCTGATCTGGCTGGCGGGCTGTGGTTTCGCCGCCGACTGGGCGGGCATCCACTTCATGGTCGGCGCGTTTCTAGCGGGCGCGGTGCTCGATGCGAAATGGTTCGACCAGGCGCGCATGGACCTGTTCCGCAACCATGTGCTGCTGGCGATGATGCCGGTCTTCTTCCTGTCGACGGGCCTGCGCACCCGATGGGATGTCGGTGGCACGGCGGTATTCGCCGCCGCCGCGCTGCTGCTCGTCGCGTCGGTCGCGGGCAAGCTGGCGGGGGTCCACCTCGCTGGGCGCATCCTCGGCTGGGCGCGGGGCGAAGCGGGGATCATCGGCTGGCTGCTCCAGACCAAGGCGCTGATCATGATCATCTTCGCCAACATCCTGCTCGACCGTCAGATCATTACGAACGCGACGTTCACCGCGCTGCTGCTGATGGCGGTAGGATCGACGATGCTGACGGTGCCGATGGTCGCGCCCCGGCTGAAGCGGCTGGCGGCGGTGGTGGGACGCGGGGGATAATGCAGTCGCCCCGGCGAAGGCCGGGGCCGCTGGCACGGTAGCGCTACCTTGGTGAGCGGCCCCGGCCTCCGCCGGGGCGACGGGTCGGGTTGCCCCGTTTCGAGAAGCCTTAATCCCTCACGCTTCACTCAATCCAGATTGGGCCGCAGCCAGCGTTCCGCCTGCTCGATGCTCACCCCGCGCCGCGCCGCATAATCTTCCAGCTGGTCGCGGCCGACCCGTGCGACGCCGAAATACGCTGCATCAGGGTGGCCGAAATAGAATCCGCTGACCGCCGCCGTCGGCAGCATCGCGAAACTCTCGGTCAGGCTGATGCCGGTCGCATGATGCGCGTCGAGCAGCTTGAACAGGATCGGTTTCAGGCTGTGGTCGGGGCACGCCGGATAGCCGGGCGCCGGGCGGATGCCGCGATACTGTTCGCGGATCAGCGCCTCGCCGGTCAGCTGCTCGCCCGCCGCATAGCCCCACAGGTCGGTGCGGACATGCGCGTGCAGCCGCTCGGCGAACGCCTCGGCCAGCCGGTCAGCCAGCGCCTTCAACAGAATATCCGAATAATCGTCGATCGCCGCCTTGAACCGCGCCAGATGCGGCTCGATGCCGTGAATCGACACCGCAAAGCCGCCGATCCAGTCACCATCATGGCTGATGAAATCGGCGAGGCACATGTTGGCGCGGCCCTCGCGCTTCGCGACCTGCTGGCGCAGGAAGGGCAGGCGGACATTTTCCTCGCTGTCGAGATGCAGGATGACGTCGTCGCCGTCGCGCGCGCACGGCCACAGGCCGCACACCCCGCGCGCGACCAGCCATTTCTCCGCGATGATGCGGTCCAGCATCCGCTGCGCGTCGGCGAACAGGCTGCGCGCGCTCTCGCCCACCACCGCGTCGTCGAGGATCGCGGGATAATTGCCGTGCAGTTCCCAGGCGCGGAAGAACGGGGTCCAGTCGATATAGTCCTTGAGATCCGCGAGGTCCCAGTCGCGGAACACATGGACGCCGGGCTGCCTGGGCGCGGCGGGCTTCAGCGTCATGTCGGCCTCGAACGCATTGTCGCGCGCGCGCGCGATCGGCACCAGCTCGCTTTGCGTCCGTCCCTCGCGCGCGTCGCGCACGGCCTGATATTCGTCGGCGACCTTCGCGACGAAATCGTCGCGCTGGGTGTCGGAGACCAAGGTCGTCGCCACGCCGACCGCGCGGCTGGCGTCCAGCACATGGACGACCGGCCCCGCATAGGCCGGCGCGATCCTCAGCGCAGTGTGCACCTTGCTCGTCGTCGCCCCGCCGATCAGCAGCGGCATGGTCATGCCGGCGCGCTGCATTTCCTCCGCCACCGTCACCATTTCGTCCAGCGACGGCGTGATCAGGCCCGACAGCCCGATCATGTCGGCGTCATTCTCGTTCGCGGCGTCGAGAATCTTTGACCACGGCACCATCACGCCCAGGTCGACGACGTCGAAGCCGTTGCACTGGAGCACCACGCCGACGATGTTCTTGCCGATGTCGTGCACGTCGCCCTTGACGGTCGCCATGATCACCTTGCCCTTGCCGCGCGCGCCGGGCTGTTTCTCCGCCTCGATATAGGGGAGCAGGTGGGCGACCGCCTTCTTCATCACGCGGGCGGATTTCACCACTTGGGGCAGGAACATCTTGCCCGATCCGAACAGGTCGCCGACGACGTTCATGCCGTCCATCAACGGCCCTTCGATCACTTCGATCGGGCGGCCGCCGCGCGCCGCCACCTCGATCCGCGCGGCCTCGGTATCCTCGACGACATGCAGGTCGATGCCCTTGACCAGCGCGTGTTCCAGCCGACGCGACACGCCCCAGCCGCGCCATTCCGCCGCCTGCTTCTCCGCCACCGCATCAGTGCCGCGATAGCGTTCGGCCAGCGCCACCAGCCGGTCGCCGGCCTCAGGGTCGCGGTTGAGCACCACGTCCTCGCACGCGGTGCGCAGTTCGGGATCGATCGTGTCATAGATGTCGAGTTGCCCCGCATTGACGATCGCCATGTCCATGCCGGCGGGGATGGCGTGATACAGGAACACGCTGTGCATCGCGCGTCGCACCGGCTCGTTGCCGCGAAAGCTGAACGACAGGTTGGACAGCCCGCCCGAGATATGGACATGCGGGCAGCGCGCCTTGATCTCGCGCGTCGCCTCGATGAAGTCGACCGCGTAGTTGTTATGCTCCTCGATCCCCGTCGCCACCGCGAACACATTGGGGTCGAAGATGATGTCCTCGGGCGGGAAGCCGATGCCCGTCAGCAGCTTGTAGGCGCGCGCGCAAATCTCGACCTTGCGGTCCTTCGTGTCCGCCTGCCCGACCTCGTCGAACGCCATGACAACGACCGCCGCGCCATAGGCCATGCATTTGCGCGCATGCTCCAGGAACTGCGCCTCGCCCTCCTTCATGCTGATCGAATTGACGATCGGCTTGCCCGACACGCATTTCAGCCCGGCCTCGATCACCTCCCATTTCGAGCTGTCGATCATCACCGGCACGCGCGCGATGTCGGGCTCGGCGGCGATCAGCTTCAGGAAGGTGGTCATGGCGTGGACCGCGTCGAGCAGCCCCTCGTCCATGTTGACGTCGATCACCTGCGCGCCGTTCTCGACCTGCTGGCGCGCGACCTCGACCGCCTTGGCATAGTCGCCGGCCATGATCAGCTTCTTGAACGCCGCGGAGCCCGTGACGTTGGTGCGCTCGCCGACATTGACGAAATTGGTGGAGGAGGGAGGCGTGGTCATTTCATTCCTTCTCCCTCTCCCCTGTGGGGGAGAGGGTCGGGGAGAGGGGAAGTCGAGCGGGAGGTGAGACTTGGCTTCATCCCCTCTCCCAACCCTCTCCCCGACGGGGAGAGGGCTTTGAAGGGTCAGGCCGCCATGGTGAACGGCTCCAGCCCGGCGAGGCGCGTCATCACCGGCGGCTCGGGCAGCACGCGCGGCGCCATCCCGGCAACGGCATCGGCAATCGCGCGGATATGCGCCGGCGTCGATCCGCAGCAGCCGCCCAGGATGTTGACCTGCCCCGCTTCCGCCCATTCGCGCACCAGCGTGGCAGTCGTTTCGGGCAGCTCGTCATAGGCACCCAGTTCATTTGGCAGCCCGGCATTGGGATAGACCATGATCAGCGTATCGGCGATGCCGGCCAGCACCTTGACGTGCGGGCGCAGCTGTTCCGCCCCGAACGAGCAGTTGAGCCCGATCGTCACCGGCCGCGCGTGACGGACCGCGTGCCAGAACGCCTCGACCGTATGCCCCGACAGATTGCGCCCCGACAGGTCGGTCAGCGTCATCGACAGCATGATCGGCAGGTCGCGACCCAGCGCCGCTTCCGCCTCTATCACCGCCATGATCCCGGCCTTGGCGTTCAGCGTGTCGAACACGGTTTCGATCAGGATGAAGTCCGCCCCGCCCTCGACCAGCGCATCGACCTGCTCGCGATAGACATCCTTCAACGTGTCGAAATCGATCTCGCGATAGCCGGGGTCGTTGACGTCGGGCGACAGCGACAGCGTCTTGTTGGTCGGGCCGATCGCACCCGCGACGAACCGCGGCCGCCCGTCCTTCGCCGCCGCCGCATCGGCACAGGCACGCGCGATCCGCGCGGATGCGACATTGATCTCGCGCACCAGATGTTCGGCGCCATAGTCCGCCTGGCTGATCCGGTTGGCGCTGAACGTGTTGGTCGACACGATGTCCGACCCGGCGTCCAGATAGGCGCGCGTGATCGTCTCCGGCACATGCGGCGCGGTAAGCGCCAGGATGTCGTTATTGCCCTTCTGGTCGTGGCTCAGCCCCAGCGTGCCGGCATAATCGGCCTCGGCCAGCTTCCAGTTCTGGATCTCGGTCCCGAACGCACCATCGGTCATCAGGATGCGGGTGCGGGCTTGGGCGAGCAGGGCTTCTCTGGCGGTCATATCTAATCCGTATGCCTTGAATGGTTGTCGATGCCCGGGCGCTGCACCTGGTAAACCGGATGATCTCTTCCCCGTTCGTTTCGAGCGAAGTCGAGAAACGCGGGACCGGGTCGACGTTTCTCGACTTCGCTCGAAACGAACGGCGCTTTGGGTTCCTCGTTGAATTAAGCCGCCGCCAGCCCCGCTACCGGCCGTGCCCTCAGCCCCAGCAGGTGGCAGATGGCAAAGCTCAGCTCGGCGCGGTTGAGCGTGTAGAAATGGAAATGGCGCACCCCGCCCGCATAAAGCTTGCGGCACAGTTCAGCCGCCACCGTCGCCGCGACCAGCTGGCGCGCGGCGGGATGGTCGTCCAGCCCCTCGAACAGCCGGTCCATCCATTGCGGGATCGCCGCACCGCACATGCCGGCGAACTTGCGCGTCTGGGCGACGTTGGACACCGGCAGGATGCCGGGCACGATCTCCGCCGAAATCCCTGCCGCCGCCGCCGCGTCGCGAAAGCGGAAGAATGTCTCCGCCTCGAAGAAGAACTGCGTGATCGCGCGCGTCGCGCCGGCATCCAGCTTGCGCTTCAGATTGTCGATGTCGCTGGCCGGGCTGACGGCTTCGGGATGCGCTTCGGGATAGGCGGCGACCGAAATCTCGAACGGGCGGATGCGGCGCAGCCCGGCGACCAGCTCGGCGGCGCTGGCATAGCCGTCGGGATGCGGCACGAACCTGGCGCCCATTTCCGGCGGATCGCCGCGCAGCGCCACGATATGGCGCACGCCGGCCGCCCAATATTCCTCTGCGACTGCATGAATCTCGTCGCGCGACGCCTCGACACAGGTCAGGTGCGCCGCCGCCGGGATCGGCGTCTCGCGCCCGATCCGCGCGACCGTCGCATGCGTGCGCTCGCGCGTCGATCCGCCCGCGCCATAGGTGACCGAGACGAAGCGCGGGCCCAGCGGCGCCAGCGTCGTCACCGCGTCCCACAATGCCGCCTCCATCTTCTCGGTGCGCGGCGGAAAGAACTCGAAGCTCACCTGCGCATCGCCCGCCAGGTCGGCGAACAGCGGCGCGTCGAGCGCGCGGCGCGCTTCCTCGAGCTGGGGAACCGATAGGGTCATGCCGCCTCAACCTCCAACACAGGGCCGGCCGCCTTGCGCGCCAGCCAGATCTTCACCGTCAATTCCCCGCCCTCCAGCGTCTCGGTCCGCGTCGGCATCAACCCCGCCTCGTCGAACCAGCCGATCACCTGCTCGTCCGAAAAACCCAGCCGCGCATGCGCGTCGCGGGTGCGCAGTTCCTCGCGCGCGTGCGGGGCGAAATCGACGATCATCAAGCGGCCGTTGGCGCGCAGCACGCGCGCTGCCTCCGCGATGACCGCTTCGGGGGCCTGCGCGAAATGCAGCACATGGTGCAGGATCGCGGTGTCGGCCGCGCCGTCCTCGACCGGCAGCGCCAGGAAATCCGCCTGGCGCAGCTCGGCGGCGGCCAGCCCACGCTCGCTCAGCTTGGCGCGTGCCAGCCGCAGCATTTCCGAGCTGCGGTCGATCCCGATCGAACTTTCGGCAAGCGGCCCGAAGCGTTCCAGCATCCGGCCCGTGCCCGTGCCGATGTCGACCAGCCGGCCGAGCGAGCCGTTGCCGAACAGCCGCGCCATCATCGCCTCGACCTCGGCTTCGGGGACATGGAGCGACCGGATCGCATCCCATTCGCCGGCATGGTCCTGGAACCACTGCGCCGCCGCGGCCGCGCGATCCGCGCGCACCGCGGCGAGCAGCGCGGCATCGGCCTCGACATTGCGCGCCAGCGTGCCGAGCGGCCAGGCATCGATCGCGTCGATCAACGCATCGATCCGCGCGCCTTCGGCCAGTGCGACGAACACCCAGCTGCCTTCCTTGCGCCGTTCGGCGACGCCGGCATCGCACAGGATCTTCACGTGCCGCGACACGCGCGGCTGGCTTTGCCCCAGCACCTGCGCCAATTCGCCGACGGCGAGCTCCATCGAGCGCAGCAGCGCGAGGATACGCAGCCGCGTCGGGTCGCCCAGCGCGCGAAACAGGTCGAGGGCATTGGCCATGGATATGATATAAAGATTTCTTTATATGAGGTCAATGGATCGTTCGGCCGGATTGCTCGTTGCACCTCCGATACCGATCGGCCCGGCCCATCGGGATCCGTGTGCCCTCCGGGGCCATACGCGCCGTTCGTCACCATGTTTTTTTTGAGGGAAATCCATGAAGAAAGCCGTGTTCGCAATCGCCGTTGCCACCGCCGCCCTGACGCTGGGCGCCTGTTCGGAGCGCGCTCAGGACGAAACGTCGGAGGCCGCGGAAACCGTCGCCGCCGATGCCGAAGCCACGATGGGCGAAGCCGCCAACGATGTCAGCGCGGCGAGCCAGGATGCCTTCCAGGCAGCCGAGAACACCGCCGATGCCGCCGGTGCCGCGATCGACAACGGCACGCGTGAAGCCGGCGAGGAGCTGGAAGAAGCCGGGCGCGACCTCCAGAACTGAGCCGCTGGCGCGCTGGATCAATCGTCCGCGAACACGAACGGGGTCAGCCCCGCCTCGCGATCGTGGACGACCAGCGTCCGCCCCGGCGGCGGCAGCGACCGCTGGGGGCAATCGGCACGCAGGCAGCGTGCGCATCCCAGCCCCGTCGGCGCGGCGCGCCCCGCCAGATCCTGGCCGCGTGCCGCCGCCAGCGTGACCGCGTCGCCCGCCGCCAGCCCCAGCACGATCGCAAAGCGCGCGCGTACCGCGCCGACCCGCGCGCCCTGCGGCTGCACGGTTCGCGCCAGCGTGAACCAGCGGCTGCCATCCTCCAGCGCCACCAACTGGGTAATCAGGTCGCCGGGCCGCGCGAACGCGTCCAGCGCATCCCATAGCGGGCACAGCCCCCCGCCCTCGACCAGCGGCGCGCCGCTCGCCCCCGCCAGCCGCTTGGAAATCTGCCCCGCCCGGTCGACGCGCAGCATGAAGAAGGGCAGCCCACGCGCGCCGACGCGCTGGAGCGTCGTCATGCGGTGCGCGACCTGCTCGAACCCCGCGCCGAACCGGCGCATCAGCAACTCGATGTCATACCCCGTAGCCTCGCACGCGCGATGGAAGCGTGCATAGGGCATCATCACCGCCGCCGCGAAATAGCCGGCCAGGTAGCGCCGGAACAGACGCTCCGCGACCGGATCGGTGATGGCCGCGCCCCGGCTGAGCGCGTCGATCTCGGTCGCTGCCTCACGCTGTCCGAGCTGCGTCGCGAGCGCGAACACGCGCGATGCCGGATCGAGCATCTCCGACAGCTGCAGCTGCCGCGCGTGCAGGTCGAGCCGCCGCAGCCGGTTGGGCATCACCTCGACCGGCAGCACGCGCACCGACAGCTGGTGCTTGACCCGCAACCGGTCTGCCATCGCGCCATAGGGGTCGCCGCCCGCAACGCGCAGGTCGTCGGCCAGCCGTTCCGCCGCACCGTCCAGGTCGGCAAAATAGTTGCGCCAGCGTTCGACCGCACGCCGCGCGGCAAGCTGCGGATCGTCGCCGTCTCCCACCGCCGGCGCGCCCGATCCTGCCCGGTCGAACGCACGCGCAAAGGCCTCCGCCCCGCCCGGGGCCGCCGCCACCCATGCATCGAGCTCGCCCCTGTCGATCGCCAGGTCGGCGAACATCGGATCCGCCAGCCGTCGTCGCAGCGCCTCGACCCCGCCGCCCGGCTCGCTCGCCGCGATGCTGCGCGGGTCGAAATCGAACTGTTGGGCGAGCGCGACCAGCAGGGCGGCGGAGATCGGCCGCTGATTGCGCTCGACCAGGTTGAGATAGCTGGGCGAAATACCGAGCGCGGCCGCCATCGCCGCCTGGGTCAGCCCCGCTGCGCGGCGCAGCCGGCGCACCGCGTGCCCGGCGAACAGCTTGCCTTCTGCCATATGCGCAACTTGTCCGTATATTTACATGATGACAAGCCACGGCGGGTGATCCGCGACACCGACACCCGATTTTGCCCGCATTTCGTTCGCGTCTGCGGAATATCGGGGGTAGTCGGCACGCATCACGCGGCGTTTCGGGCGCAAGATTGTAAAGGAACGACAGATGGCCAGCTTCAACGACCTCGTCCCTGCTCCCGCCGGGCGCTTCGACGGCATCGTGCGGCCGTACAGCGCCGACGATGTCGCCAAGCTGCGCGGATCGATCACGATCGAACACACGCTGGCGCGCAAGGGCGCGGAAAAGCTGTGGGAACTGCTGAAAAGCGAAGACTACATCAACGCGCTCGGCGCGTTGTCGGGCAACCAGGCGATGCAGATGGTGCGCGCCGGCCTGAAGGCGATCTATCTGTCGGGTTGGCAGGTCGCCGCCGACGCCAATACCGCCGGCCAGATGTATCCCGACCAGTCGCTCTATCCCGCCAATGCCGGCCCGGAACTGGCGCGGCGGATCAATGCGACGCTGCAGCGCGCGGACCAGATCGAGCATTCGGAGGGTGGCGCCACGCGCGACTGGTTCGCCCCCATCGTCGCCGATGCCGAAGCCGGCTTTGGCGGCCCGCTCAACTGCTATGAGATCATGAAGGCATATATCGCCGCTGGCGCTGCGGGCGTGCATTACGAGGACCAGCTGGCGAGCGAGAAGAAGTGCGGCCATCTGGGCGGCAAGGTGCTGATCCCGACCCAGGCGCATATCCGCAACCTCGACGCCGCGCGCCTCGCCGCCGATGTCGCCGGGGTACCGACGATCATCTGCGCGCGCACCGATGCGGAAAGCGCCAAGCTGATCACCAGCGACGTCGACGAGCGCGATCACGAATTCCTGACCGGCGAACGCACGCCCGAGGGTTTCTTCCGCCTGAAGGACGGCACCGGCGTCGATCACTGCATCAAGCGCGGCCTGGCCTTCGCGGAACATGCCGACCTGTTGTGGTGGGAAACGTCGAAGCCCAACATGGACGATGCGCGCCGCTTTGCCGAAGCGATCAAGAAGCAGTTTCCCGACAAGATGCTGGCGTACAACTGCTCGCCCAGCTTCAACTGGGAGAAGAATCTCGACAAGGACGACATTGCGCGGTTCCAGCGCGAGATCGGCGCGATGGGCTACAAGTTCCAGTTCGTGACGCTCGCCGGCTTCCACCAGCTGAACTACGGCATGTTCGAGCTGGCGCGCGGCTACAAGGATCGCGGCATGGCAGCCTATTCGGAGCTGCAGCAGGCCGAATTCGCGGCGGAAGCGAACGGCTACACCGCGACCCGCCACCAGCGCGAGGTCGGTACCGGCTATTTCGACCTGGTCGCGACCACGCTTGCGGGCGGTGCCAGCTCGACCACCGCGCTCGCCGAATCGACCGAGGCAGCGCAGTTCAAGAAGGAAGCAGCATAAGCCGCACCTTCGTTCAAGTTTCCTGGGGAGGAAAGGGTGCCCGCTGGACCATGTGTCCGGCGGGCATTTCCGTTACGGGGCGCGGAAAATCGTCTCTGTCGGCCGCCCCAAGCCATTCAGCCGCGCCCACCCCTTCCCGTCACCCCGGACTTGATTCGGGGTCCATGCGCTGCCTCAGCGGGAAGCCGATCGCTTGTGGCTCAATCATGCCGCAAATGTGCGCGGAACCAGTCCGTAAGCTGATCAACCCCGAGCTCTCCCGCCGCCAAAGCGAGAAATGTCACCACCAGCTCCGCATCGCTGCAGTCCAATCGATAGCCGTTCAGCGCAAGGAAGGTTTCGCTCACCACCGCTGCGGTTCGCTTGTTGCCATCTACGAACGGATGATTCCGCGCGATCCCGAACGCATAGCTGGCGGCAAGCTCCGCCGCGTCAGGGTCGCCGTAGGCCATCAGATTCAACGGCCGCGCCATGGCGCTGTGTAGCATGTTTTCGTCGCGCAGCCCTGCGGCGCCGCCATGCTCGGCCAGCTGTTCGTGATGAGCGGCAACGGCCACGCCGACGTCCACCCACACCCATTGGCGAGGCACTATTTGGCAAGCTCACGAAGCGCGGCACGACGGCGCGCCATGACCTCGCGTGCAACCTCCATCTGGGCCTCGAAATCCGGGTCACGCTTGCTGATCGTGAATCCTTCGGGGACCTCGCTCACAAACAGCTCGTCACCAAGCTCCACGCGAAGCCGGGCAAGCAATTCCTTCGGCAGAACGATCCCCGTCGAATTGCCGATTTTGATCAGTTTCAAGGGCTTGGTCATACAAACGTTATAACACGCCTTTCGCTTCCGCGCCAGCCGCCGCGAGCCGGGCGATGCGGGCCTCATGCTCGGCCCGGCCAAAGGGAAAGCGCACGAACACTGCGGTCCCGACCAGCCCGATGACCAGATAAACGATCGAGAAGATCAGCGTCAGCCGGTCGAGCGCGTCGACCGGCACCGCGCCCCGGACCGCATTCTGCGGGAAATCCGCCGCCCACAGGATCAGCCCGCTGAGAAAGATGCCGACGCCGCCGGTGCATTTCTGGATGAAGAAGGACCCCGCGAAGAACACGCCTTCGGAACGGCGGCCGGTCGTGACTTCCGAATGCTCGACCACATCGGCCATCATCGACGCGCCCAGGATCATCGCCGCCACGCTGCACGCCGTGTTGGGCACATAGATGCCGAACAGCACCGGCAGCATCATCGGGCTGTCGACCGCCGGGAACCACCCGGCAAGCCGCAGCCAATAGGGCAGCGTCGCCAGGATCGCCGTCAACAGCGTGAACATCGCCGCCGCGCGCGGCTTGCCCATCCGCGCACCGACGCGCCCGGCGATGGCGAACGCGATGACCACGCCCGCGAACAGCACGCCGGCCAGCACGGTGAAGGCCCCCGTGCCGAACTGCCAGACATAGGAATAGAGATAGTTGGACAGGGCAAAGCTGATGCCCTGGTTAGTGTACACGCACAGCCCCGCGAGCATCAGCACCGCGAACGCCCGGTTGCGCACCGCCTCCACCAGTTCGCGAAACGCCTGGCCCATGCCGCCCTCGACCGCCGGTTGCCGGGGCAGCGACGCGATCTCGCGGTGCGTGCCCGCCGCGGAGATCAGGATGGCGAGCATGATCGCCACGGCGCAGGCGACCGAATAGCTCGCATAGCCCCCGCGATTGGCCAACCCGTCCGCACCAGGCGTTTCCGGCACCAGGAAAACTGTATAGGCGGCGAGCAGCGCGACCAGTCCGCCCAGCCAGCCGAACAGATAGCGATAGGCGGTCAGCCGCGTACGCTCGTCATAATCGGCGCTCAGCTCGGGTGCGAGCGCCTGGCTCGGCACCTCATAGGCCGACACCGCCGACCGAACCATTACCGCGGTCGCGAACAGCCATGCGAGCGTCGCGCCGGGCGACCATGCCGGCGGGTTCCACAGCAGCAGCCAGCCGATCGCGATCGGCAGCGCCGACGCGTACATCCACGGGTGCCGCCGGCCCCAGCGGGTGCGGGTTCGGTCGGACGCGACGCCGATCGCTGGGTCGATGAACGCATCCAGGATCAGCGCGCACATGATCGCGAAGCCCACCGACGCCGCCGGCAGCCCGATCACCTGGTTGTAGAAGAGCAGCAGGAAGGTGCCGAAGCCGTTGTCCTTCACGCCATAGGCGATCGCGCCGATGCCAAAGGACAGGGTCGTGCCGGTCCGCACCCGGCGGGATGGCGGCACTGCGGCCGTCACAGCTTCGGTCATGTGCGTTGTCAAACCTTCCGTGCCCGCCAACCCCAGCATAGGCCACCGCGCGCATCGGTCAAACCATCGCTGTTGGAAGATCGGGTATGCCCACCCGCTTGCCCGTGACCGGGCTTCACGCTAGCACGGGGCCGGCGGGGATGGCCCGTTCGAACAACAGGAACGCTGGAGGTCGCCAGCGTCGCACGGCTTGCGAAAGGCAGGGGATGGCGCTGGATCCGGAAACCTTTGACGCGCTGATCGACACGGTCCGCCGCTTCGTCGCGGAGCGCCTGCGCCCGCTCGAGGCGCGGGTCGAGTCCGACGACGCGATTCCCGCCGATATCGTCGACGAGATGAAGGCGCTCGGCCTGTTCGGCCTGTCGATCGCGCCCGAATATGGCGGGCTCGGTCTGACCATGGGCGAGGAGTGCCGCGTCGCGATCGAGCTTGGCCGCACCACGCCCGCCTTCCGCTCGACCTTCGGCACCAATGTCGGCATCGGCAGCCAGGGCCTCGTGATCGCCGGCACGCCCGACCAGAAGGCGCAGTGGCTGCCGCGCATCGCCAGCGGCGAGATCGTCACCAGCTTCGCGTTGACCGAACCCGATGTCGGGTCCGACAGCGGCAGCGTAAAGACCCGCGCGGTCAGGGACGGCGACGTCTATCGGCTGTCCGGCACCAAGCGCTACATCACCAACGCCGACAAGGCCGACCTGTTCACCGTCATGGCGCGCACCGGCGACGAACCCGGCGGGCGCGGCGTTTCCGCCTTCCTGGTGCCGCGCAACCTGCCCGGCGTGTCGGTGGGCGAGCCGGAAAAGAAGATGGGGCAGAAGGGCGCGAAAGTCGCCGACGTAAACCTTGACGAAGTGCCCGTCCCCGCCGCCAACCGGCTGGGCGCGGAAGGCCAGGGCTTCAAGATCGCGATGCAGGTGCTCGACCGCGGGCGGCTGCACATCGCCGCGGTGTGCGTGGGCGTCGCCGAGCGGCTGATCGCCGATTGCGTCGCCTATGCCGGCGAGCGCCGCCAGTTCGGCAAACCCATCGCCGAACACCAGCTGATCCAGGCGATGATCGCCGACTCAAAGACTGAAGCCCTCGCCGCCCGCGCCCTCGTTCTGGAAACCGCCGCGCGCAAGGATGCGGGCGACGATGTGGTGATGGAAAGCGCGGCAGCCAAATACTATGCCAGCGAAATGGTCGGCCGCGTCGCCGATCGCGCGGTGCAGATCTACGGAGGCGCGGGGTACATCGCCGATTACGGCATCGAGCGCCTCTATCGCGACGTCCGCCTGTTCCGCATCTACGAAGGCACCAGCCAGATCCAGCAGCTCATCATCGCCCGCGAAACGATGAAGCGCGGGGGATAGGCTCGCCGCAGCGGATCGGGGAACCCGATCCGTGCCCTGGCGGCGAGCCCGGCCAGCGGCGCTTGCCCCGTCTGACGACGCGGCTTTGCCGCGGCGGGGTGCCCGATACCAAGCCTGACTCGACCCGCCTCGGGTCAGACCACCAGTGAAAGGATGCACATGGACACGACCACCCTGTTCCGCCTCGACGGCCGCGTCGCCTTGGTCACCGGCGGCTCACGCGGCATCGGCAAGATGATCGCCGCGGGCTTCGTCGCTTCGGGCGCGAAGGTCTATATTTCCGCGCGCAAGGCCGACGCCTGCTTCGCCACCGCCGAGGAACTCGGCCCCAACTGCATCGCGCTGCCCCAGGACGTGTCGACCGTCGCCGGGTGCAAGGCGCTCGCAGCGCAGCTTGCCGAGCATGAGGACAGGCTCGACATCCTCGTCAACAATGCCGGTGCCGCCTGGGGCGAGCCGTTCGAGGATTTCCCAGAAAAGGGCTGGGACAAGGTCATGGACCTCAACGTCAAATCACCCTTCTTTCTCACTCAGGCGCTGCACCCCGCGCTGAAAGCCGCCGCGTCGCGCGCGCGCCCGGCCAAGGTCATCAACATCACCTCGATCGACGGCCAGCGGCTCAACCCGTGGGAAACCTACAGCTATCACGCATCCAAATCGGCGCTGATCTATCTGACCAAGCGCATGGCCGCCCGGCTGATCCGCGACGCAATCAACGTCACCTCGATCGCCCCCGGCGCCTTCGCGAGCGACATGAACAAGGCCGCGCGCGATCATGGCGACGCGGTCGGCCAAGCGATCCCCGCCAGGCGCATCGGCGAGGCGGAGGACATGGCCGCCGCCGCCATCTACCTCGCCAGCCGCGCCGGCGACTATGTGGTCGGCGACACGATCACGGTCGACGGCGGTCTGGTCAATGCATCGCTGGGGACCAGCATCGACGCGTGAGCCGCATCCCTGCGCATCCCCGCCGCTCTTCCCAACGACACAGCCAGCCACTATCGCTCCCGGCACGGGTCGACGATAGGCGCCTGCGCAGGCGACATGGGGGATAGTGGTGCGGTCAACGACCGGTGAACATTGGATCGCGCTCGATCACATTCGTGCGCTCGCGGCCTTTCTCGTCTTCTGCTGGCATTTCCTCCACTGGATGGACGGCACGCCGGTACCCTTCGACGGCGCGCCCGATGTCTTCGTGCTCGCACCATTTGACGAAGGGCACACCGGCGTCGCGCTGTTCATGGCCTTGTCGGGCTACATCTTCGCCAAGCTGCTCGACGGCCGCCGCATCCTGATCGGCTGGTTCCTCTGGAACCGCTTGCTGCGCCTCGCCCCGCTCCTCCTCGTCACCATGGCGCTTGCGGGTGCCAATATCGTGCTGCATGGCGGCGACTGGGCCGGCTATGCCGCATCCTTGCCGCTCGGCCTGATCCTGCCCAGCTGGCCGAACGGCGGTTGGTCGATCGCGGTCGAGCTGCACTTCTACGTGATCCTGCCCTTGCTGCTCGTCGTGCTGCGCCGCAACCCGGCATGGCTCGCGCTCTCGCTGCTCGGATCGATCGCGCTGCGGACCGGCATTTTCCTTCAGCTGGGCGAGGTGAAGACGGCGGCCTATTTCACCATCATCGGCCGATACGACGATTTCGTGCTGGGGATCCTCGCGTTTCAGTATCGGCACCATTTCGGCCGGCGGCATCGGCTCGCGCTGCTGGTCCTGCTCGCCTATTGCGCCTTCTACTGGGCATTCGACCGACTGGGCGGCTCGAATGGGCTGGAGCGATCACCGATCTGGATCATCCTGCCGACGATCGAAGCGGCCTGCTTCGCCGCGCTGATTGCATATTATGATCAGTCGACGGCGTTCCGCGACCGCGGCGTGTCGTGGCTGGTCGCGAAAGCCGGCGCGTACAGCTATTCGATCTACCTGCTTCACGCGTTCGTCGTGCACCACATGGCGCGCCTGCTCGACCGATATTTCGACCTGTCGAACTTCTACGTCGCGCTCGCCTTTGCCGTGCCGGCATTCCTGGCGATGCTGCCGATCGGGTATCTCAGCTATCGCTTCATCGAGGCACCGCCGCTCGCCTATCGCCGCCGCTATGCGATCGCCGACCCCGCGCAGTCCAGGCCGGCGACGAACGCGCTCGATCAGGAAGCACGCGAGGCGCTCTAGGCGCCGGGCGGGTGCCGCCCCGGCGGCGTCGGCTAGCGCGCGATCCCGCC
The DNA here is from genome assembly GCF_022496715.1 of Sphingomonas sp. SFZ2018-12. Lineage (NCBI taxonomy): Bacteria > Pseudomonadati > Pseudomonadota > Alphaproteobacteria > Sphingomonadales > Sphingomonadaceae > Sphingomonas > Sphingomonas sp. SFZ2018-12. Next base: position 315,987 of record NZ_WTFM01000001.1, on the reverse strand, counting down.
CGCGGCGAGCACCGCCAGCGTCACCAGCTCGCTCGCGGTGCTCGTCATCGGCGCAATCTGCACCGATTTCTCCATGCCGAGCAGCATCGGACCGATCATCGTGTCGCCGCCCAGTTCGCGCAGCAATTTCGCGGAGATGTTCGCCGACTGCAGCCCGGGCATGATCAGCACATTGGCCGGGCCGGACAGCCGCGCGAACGGAAACTTGGCCAGCTGCACCGGATTGAGCGCCACGTCGGGCGCCATTTCGCCTTCATATTCGAAGCCGACATCGCGCCCGTCGAGCACGCACACCGCGCCGCGGATATTGTCGATCCACTTCCCTTCGGGATTGCCGAAGGTCGAATAGCTGAGGAACGCGACGCGCGGCTCATGCCCCATCCGCCGCGCGACCTGCGCGGTCTGTTCGGCGATGTCGGCCAGTTCCTCGGCGCTCGGCCGCTCGTTCACCGTCGTGTCGGCGATGAACACGGTGTGGCTTTGGCCGACCAGGATGTGGATGCCGAACGGCGTCTTGCCGGGCAGCGGATCGATGACGCGGCGCACCTCGCGGATATTCTGCGCATAGGTACGCGTGATGCCGGTGATCATCGTGTCGACTTCGCCGAGCTGGAGCATCAGCGCGCCGAAGATGTTGCGGTCCTGGTTGACCATACGCTCGCAATCGCGGCGCAGATAACCGCGCCGCTGCAACCTGCCATAGAGGAAGTCGACCATGCGCGGCACCAGCGGCGACACGCGGCTGTTGTGCACCTCGAAGCTGTCGGGATCGGTGACGCCCAGCGCGCGCAGCCGGTCATGGACATCGTCGCGCCCGACCAGCACCGGCGTGCCATAGCCGCCGTCCTTGAACGCGATCGCCGCGCGCAGCACGACTTCCTCCTCGCCTTCCGCGAACAGCACCCGCTTGGGCCGCGCGCGCGCGCCTTCATAGGCGAGCGTCAGCACCGACGTCGTCGGGTTCAATCGCGCGCGCAGCGTCTGGCGATAGGCCGCCATGTCGAGGATCGGCCGCGTCGCCACGCCTGAATCCATCGCCGCCTTGGCCACCGCGACCGGCACCACCTCCATCAGCCGCGAATCGAACGGCGCCGGGATGATGTAGTCGGGACCGAAATTATGCTGCACGCCATAGGCGATCGCCACTTCCTCGGGCACCCGCTCGCGGGCCAGCTCGGCGATGGCGTTGGCCGCCGCGATCTTCATCGCATCGTTGATGCCAGTCGCCCGCACGTCGAGCGCGCCGCGAAAGATGAAGGGGAAGCCGAGCACATTGTTGACCTGGTTGGGATAATCCGACCGGCCGGTGGCGATGATCGCGTCGGGACGCGCGGCCTTGGCCTGTTCGGGGCGGATCTCCGGCTCGGGATTGGCCATGGCGAAGATGATCGGTGCGGGCGCCATGTCCTTGACCATCTCGGGCTTGAGCGCGCCGGCCGCCGACAGGCCCAGGAACACGTCGGCACCGACCAGCGCCTCGGTCAGCGTGCGGCGGTCGGTTACCGCGGCGTGCGCCGACTTCCACTGGTCCATGCCCTCGGTGCGGCCTTGATAGATCACGCCCTGGCGGTCGCACATGATGACATTGTCGCCACGCACGCCCATCACCTTGATCAGCTCGGTGCAGGCGATGGCGGCCGCGCCCGCGCCATTCACCACCACCTTGATCTCGTCCATGCGCCGCCCGGTCAGCAGGCACGCGTTGATCAGGCCAGCGGCGGTGATGATCGCGGTGCCGTGCTGGTCGTCATGAAACACCGGAATGTTCATCCGCTCGCGCAACGCCTGCTCGATGATGAAGCATTCAGGCGCCTTGATGTCCTCAAGGTTGATGCCGCCGAACGACGGCTCGAGCAGCGCGACGCAGTTGATGAAGGCGTCGACATCCTCGGTCGCGACTTCCAGGTCGATCGAATCGACATCGGCAAAGCGCTTGAACAGCACCGCCTTGCCCTCCATCACCGGCTTGGAGGCGAGCGCGCCCAGATTGCCCAGCCCCAGGATCGCGGTGCCGTTGGAAATCACCGCGACCAGATTGCCCTTGGCGGTATAGTCGTAGGCGGTGGCGGGATCTTCGGCGATCGCCTTCACCGGCACCGCAACGCCCGGCGAATAGGCAAGTGCCAGGTCGCGCTGCGTCGCCATCGGCTTGGACGCGATGATCTCGATCTTGCCCGGCCGCCCTTCCGAGTGGAACAGCAGCGCCTCGCGGTCGGAAAACTGGTTGGTCGTCTCTTCGGTCATCGCCGCGCGCTCTCCCTCGCCATGCCCCAGCCTCTAGGACGCTGGCCGCGACTGATCCAGCCCCGGCATGACGATTGCCGTCGCCACCCGCCGACCGGTGACATCGATACGGGTCCCGCATCCCGGTCCCCACCTTTTGAAGCGACGCGGAAACGCGCAGCGTTCGGAACCAGCTGCGATCGCGTTCCGGTCGGCACCCTTGCCCTTCAGATCGTGACCCCGACCCCTTCCAATCATCGCCCGCCCCTTTTCAGATTGTCACTCCGCCGCTTTTCAAATCGTCACCCCGGCCTTGTGCCGGGGTCCACCGTGCAGCCCGCGATGTCGCTGGCCACTGGTCGCGCGCGACCGGCCCAATCCCGCGCATTCGCCGCTGCGCGTTGCACGGCTTGGCGCGGTGGACCCCGGCACAAGGCCGGGGTGACGGCATGTGGCGAACGTGCGTCGATCCCGTCATGCCGGACCTGATGCAGCATCCAGGCACGATGCCACACAATAGAGACGAAACAGGCACGTGACATTTACGGCCGGTTGCGATCCGTTTCCAATCGTCACCCGTGCATCACATTCGTCGCCCCGGCCTTTCCAATCATCGTCCCGTCACTTTTCAAATCGTCACCCCGGCCTTGTGCCGTCGCCGTCGCGCGCAATTGGCCTTTGGCGCGCCCGCATGGCTGCGCTAACGCTCGCGCCGATGGCTGATGCACCCGCCCCTTCGGACGCCCCGCCCACGCCAATGATGGCGCAATATCTCGCGCTCAAGGCCGAGGCGCAGGATTGCCTGCTCTTCTATCGCATGGGCGACTTTTTCGAGATGTTCTTCGACGACGCCAAAGTGGCGAGCGGCGTGCTCGACATCGCGCTGACCGCACGCGGCGAACATGGCGGCGACCGCGTGCCGATGTGCGGGGTGCCCGTCCACGCCGCCACCGCCTATCTCCAGCGGCTGATCAAGGCCGGGCACCGCGTCGCCATCGCCGAGCAGGTCGAAACACCCGAGCAAGCCAGGAAGCGCGCAGGGGCCAAGGCGCTGGTCAGGCGCGCGATCGTCCGCGTCGTCACCGCCGGCACGCTGACCGAGGAGGCCCTGCTCGACAGCCGCAGCACCAACTGGTGCGTCGCCATCGGCGAGGCGGCGGGCGAGGTCGCCATTGCCGCCGCCGACGTGTCGACCGGCCGGTTCGAGATCGTGGCCACCCGCGCGGACGCGCTCGTGGCCGAGCTCGCCCGGCTCGCACCGGCCGAGACCATCGTCGCCGAAGGATCGCCGCACGAGGCGCTGGCGACCGGCATCCGCCCGCGCGCCAGCTTCGACAGCGGCGCGGGCGAGGCGCGGCTGCGCGCGCTGTTCGGCGTGGCGACGCTTGACGGCTTCGGCCCGTTCGGGCGCGCGGCACTCGCCGCTGCCGGCGGGCTGGTCGCGTATCTCGACCATACCGCAAAAGGCGCGCTGCCCTTTCTGCGCCCACCGCGCCTCGACCGCAGCGACGCCAGCATGGCGATCGACGCCGCGACGCGCGAAAGCCTGGAGCTGACCCAGTCGAGCGCGGGCACCCGGCGCGGCAGCCTGCTCGACGCGGTCGACCGCACCGTCACCGGCGCGGGCGCGCGACTGCTCGCCGCCGACATCGCCGCCCCGCTGATGGACCGCGCGGCGATCGAGGCGCGGCTCGATCTGGTCCAGTATTTCCACGACACGCCGGGCCTACGCGACGGCGTGCGCGCGACGCTGCGCGCGCTCCCCGATATCGGCCGGGCGATCGGGCGGCTGGCGGCGGGGCGCGGCGGCCCGCGCGACCTCGGCCAGCTGCGCGACGGGCTGGACGGCGCGTGGCGGCTGGGCGAGCGGCTGGGGCAGATCGCCGACGCGCCCGCGCTGCTCCGCACGCTCGCGCCGCAGTTGCGCGGCCATGGCGAGCTGGTCGATCTGCTAAAACGCGCGCTCGTGCCCGAACCGCCCGTCGATGCCAGCGCCGGCGGCTTCATCGCGGAGGGCTATGACATCGCGCTCGACGACCTGCGCGCCACGGGTGCCGGGGGGCGACGCGCCATCGCCGCGCTGGAGGCCGAATATCGCCAGCGCACCGGCATTTCCGCGCTCAAGGTCCGCCATAACGGCGTGCTCGGCTATCATGTCGAGGTGCCGGCGCGCGCTGCCGACGCGCTGATGCGCCCCGACAGCGGCTTCACCCACCGCCAGACGCTCGCGGGCGTCGTGCGCTTCAACGCCCCCGACCTTCATGACGTCGCGCTGCGCGTCACCCAGTCGGGCGCCCACGCCATCGCTGCGGAGGCCGCGCATCTCGAGGAACTGACCGCGCGCGCCGTCGACCGGCGCGAGGCGATCGCGGCGACCGCCGACGCGCTCGCGCGGATCGACGTCGCCGCCGGCCTCGCCGAACGCGCCGCAGAGGCCGGGTGGACGCGGCCAGCGCTGGTCGACCATGCCTGTTTTGAAATCAGCGGCGGGCGGCATCCGGTGGTCGAGGACGCGCTGGCGCGCGCGGGCGAACGCTTCGTCGCCAATGACTGCCGCCTGTCGGAGGATTCGCGGCTGTGGCTCGTCACCGGGCCGAACATGGGCGGCAAATCGACCTTTCTGCGCCAGAACGCGCTGATCGCGGTGCTGGCACAGGCGGGCAGCTATGTCCCGGCGGCGCAGGCGACGCTGGGGCTGGTCGACCGGCTGTTCAGCCGCGTCGGCGCGTCGGACAATCTGGCGCGCGGCCGATCGACCTTCATGGTCGAGATGGTCGAAACCGCCGCGATCCTGGCCCAGGCGACGCCGCGCAGCTTCGTGATCCTCGACGAGGTCGGGCGCGGCACCAGCACCTATGACGGGCTCGCCATCGCCTGGGCGGTGGTCGAGGCGATCCATGAGGATAATCGCTGCCGCTGCCTGTTCGCGACGCATTATCACGAGCTCACCCGGCTGGCGGAGCGCTGCCCCGCGCTCAGCCTCCACCACGTCCGCGCGCGCGAGTGGAAGGGCGATCTGGTGCTGCTGCACGAAGTCGCGGACGGACCCGCCGACCGCAGCTACGGCCTGGCGGTCGCGCGCCTTGCCGGGCTGCCGCCGGTTACCATCGCGCGCGCCAAGGCGGTGCTGGCAAAGCTGGAGGCCGGGCGCGAGCGGACGGGCGGAATCGCCGCCGGGCTCGACGACCTGCCGCTGTTCGCCGCAGCGGCCACGCCCGAGGCGGCACCCGCCACCGATCCGCTGCGCGACCAGCTCGCGACGCTCGACGTCGACGCGCTCACCCCGCGCGAGGCACTCGACCTGCTCTATCGATTGAAGGGACTGGCGCTGGAATGAAATGCGACCGCATCGCCCCGGCGCAGGCGGGGGCCGCTAAAAATCGAGGAGAGTGAATGGACCCGCTCATCCTGAGTAGCCGCTGAGCTTGTCGAAGCCTGTCCTGAGCGCCTGCCTTGGCAGGCAGTCGAAGGGCGGCGTGTCGAAGGACAAGCGCAATCGCGCGTCCTTGAAATGAAAGAGGCCGCCGGGGCCTCGCACTCGAGGACCCCGGCGACCTCCGACATGGTCAGCGGCCGGAGAGCTCCAGCCCGGGAGACCATGCGGGCCGCGTTACCGAAGCGGACATGCGTTGATTGGAGGAGGATACCTCCCGCATGTCATTACGGACGGAGGGCTTCCGTCCGCGCCTCGGCTCAGCGGCGCGTCTCCCGAACGAACTGAACCGACCCCATTGCTGAACCATGAGACATCGGATCACCTCCTTTCGCTAGTTGAAGCCTGCGCACCCTGCTGGATGCACGGCGAATGTGAATCACCGCGAGTCGCAGAACAAGACTTGAATTGAAAATAATTATCGACGATTCTGCTCGCCCTGCCGATCGGCGATCAGCGTCGGCAGTCCTCCGTCACCCGCAGCAATTCTGGCCAGGCCGGCACGACCAGCGGCGCGGCCGGCGGTGCCTCAACGATGAAGCGCCCGCGGCTGAATCCCATTGCGTCGAGCAGCGGGTCGCGCGCGCCCAGGCTGACCTCCACCCCCGCCGCCGTTGCGGTGCCGGTCAGCGCGCGCACGGTGCTCGTCGTCCGGATCGTCACCGCCGTCCCCTGCACGCCCGCGCGCGTCAGCACCACGCGCTGCCCCGCCCGGTCGCACCGTACCGCCAGCGCGGCGGCGGGCGCGCTGCCAAATGTCGCCTGCGATCCGCCGGAAGTCGCCGCATAGGCCCATGTCCCCGCCGCCATCGGCCAGTCGCGCCAATCCCCGACATAGGGGTTAGGCGCAACCGGAGGCACCGCCGCGGGCGGCGGAGCAGCGACGGGCGCCGGCGGCGGCTTGGAAGGCGCGACACACGCGCCGAGCACGACCAGCGACGCAAACGGGATGAGGATACGCATCACGCGCTTATGGGCGAACCCGCGCCCCCGCTCAACCGCACAAGGCCGCATCACCTCCGCCCGCCGCCCCATTTGCGCTGCGTCTTGCCGAAGCGGTCCTTGCGGGTGCCCGGCTTGCCTTCGTTCGAGCGGCCCATGATCGGGGCCTTGCGCTGGTCGTCGGGGAGGCCGAGTTCCTGGGCCTCAAGCGAACGGATTTCGTCGCGCAGGCGGCCCGCTTCCTCGAACTCGAGGTCGGCGGCGGCCTTGCGCATCTTCTTTTCGAGATCCTCGATATAGCTGCGCAGATTGTGGCCGACCATGTGCGGCTTGTCGGCGTCGATCTCGACGGTCACCTGGTCCTTGCTGGCGACGTGCGCGATGATGTCGCCGATGTTGCGCTTGATCGTCGTCGGCGTGATGCCGTGCGCGGTGTTGTAGGCGATCTGCTTTTCGCGCCGGCGGTCGGTCTCGCGCATCGCGCGCTCCATGCTGCCGGTGATGCGATCGGCATACAAGATGACGCGCCCCTCGACGTTGCGCGCGGCGCGGCCGATCGTCTGGACGAGCGAGGTTTCCGAACGCAGGAACCCCTCCTTGTCCGCGTCCAGGATCGCGACCAGCCCGCATTCGGGAATGTCGAGCCCCTCGCGCAGCAAGTTGATGCCGATCAGCACGTCATAGACGCCCATCCGCAGGTCACGGATCAGCTCGATGCGCTCCAGCGTCTCGACGTCGGAGTGCATGTAGCGGACCTTCAAGCCCGCCTCGTGCATATATTCGGTCAGGTCCTCGGCCATCCGCTTGGTCAGGGTGGTGACGAGGGTGCGATAGCCAAGCTCGGCGGTCTTGCGTGCCTCGACGATCAGGTCCTGCACCTGTTCCTCGACCGGGCGGATTTCGACCGGCGGGTCGATCAGGCCGGTCGGGCGGATGACCTGTTCGACGAAGACGCCGCCGGTCTGCTCCATTTCCCAGCTGCCCGGCGTTGCCGATACCGACACCGTCTGCGGGCGCATCGCGTCCCATTCGTTGAAGCGCAGCGGCCGGTTGTCGATGCACGACGGCAAGCGGAAGCCATATTCGGCGAGCGTGATCTTGCGCCGGTGGTCGCCGCGCGCCATGCCGCCGATCTGCGGCACGGTCACATGGCTTTCGTCGACGAACAGCAGCGCGTTCTCGGGCAGATATTCGAACAGCGTCGGCGGCGGCTCGCCGGGCAGCCGCCCGGTCAGGAAGCGGCTGTAATTCTCGATGCCTGCGCAGCTGCCGGTCGCGGCGATCATCTCCAGGTCGAAATGGGTGCGCTGCTCCAGCCGTTGCGCTTCCAGCAGCTTGCCTTCGGCCTGCAATTCCTTCAGCCGCTCGGCGAGCTCGAAACGGATCGCTTCGGTCGCCTGCTTGAGCGTCGGGCCTGGCGTCACATAGTGCGAATTGGCGTAGACCCGGACATAGTTGAGGCTGGCGACCTTCGATCCGGTCAGCGGATCGAACTCGACAATCTCCTCGATCTCGTCGCCGAAAAAGCTGATCCGCCAGGCGGTGTCCTCATAGTGCGACGGGAAGAGTTCGAGGCTATCGCCGCGCACCCGGAAATTGCCGCGCGCGAATGCGGCCTCGTTGCGCTTGTACTGAAGCGCGACCAGCTTGCGGATGATCTCGCGCTGATCGACCACCTGGCCCTTTTTCAGGTCGAAGATCATCGCCGAATAGGTCTCGACCGAGCCGATGCCGTAGAGGCACGAGACCGACGCGACGATCAGCACGTCGTCGCGCTCCAGCAACGACCGGGTCGCCGAATGGCGCATCCGGTCGATCGCTTCGTTCACGCTCGACTCCTTTTCGATATAGGTGTCGGAGCGCGGCACATAGGCCTCGGGCTGATAATAGTCGTAATAGCTGACGAAATATTCGACCGCGTTGTCGGGGAAGAAGCTCTTGAACTCGCCATAGAGCTGGGCGGCGAGGATCTTGTTGGGCGCCAGGATCAGCGCCGGGCGCTGGAGCTCCTCGATCACCTTGGCCATGGTGAACGTCTTGCCCGATCCGGTGACGCCCAGCAGCACCTGGTCCTTCTCGCCCGCGCGCGCTTGCTCGACCAGCTCGGCGATCGCGCCCGGCTGGTCGCCGGACGGGGTGTATTCGCTCACCAGCTTGAATCGCTTCCCACCCTCGACCTTGTCCGGGCGCTGGGGCCGGTGCGGCACGAAGCTCTGCCCGGTATCGGGCTCGGCGAGGCTGGTGCGAATCTGAATGGCCATGCGCCGCAATATGAGAACGAACCGGGTCCGCGGCAACCGGAAGCCGAACAGGCCGACCGCAAACTGGCTTTTGGGTCCGGGCACAAGCCATCTATCCGCGTCACCCCGGGCTTGACCCGGGGTTCCGCTTCATCTTGCGACGGAACAGGCAGCGGGACCCCGGATCAAGTCCGGGGTGACGGGTAAATCTCACGCGATTGTGTTCTGTGACTCAGGCTCCGGACTCGACTTGGCATGCGGTTGCGATAGGCTGGGCAAAACTTCCGGGGAGAGATCGATGCGCCGTTCGTCCGCCACCTTCGTGTCCGCGCTGCTGATCGGCAGCGCCATCGCGATGCCCGCTTATGCCGAGCCCGATTACGCCCCGGCCGTCCGCGCCGATTACGCGCGCGACCTGGCGCAGACGTTCGAGTGGTTCCACCGCAACCCCGAATTGTCGTTCAAGGAAACCAAGACCGCGGCGCGCATGGCGGCCGAGCTGCGCAAGGTGCCCGGCGTCGTCGTCACCGAAGGGGTCGGCGGCACCGGCGTGGTCGGCGTGATGAAGAACGGGGCGGGTCCGGTGGTGCTGGTACGCGCCGACATGGACGGCCTGCCGGTCGAGGAGAAGTCGGGGCTCGGCTATGCATCGACCGTGCGCCAGGTCGGTGTCGACGGGGTCGAGACGCCCGTCATGCACGCCTGCGGCCATGACACCCACATCACGTCGATGATCGGCACCGCGCGGCGGCTGGCGGCGATGACGGACCGTTGGGCCGGTACGGTTATGTTCGTCGTCCAGCCCGCCGAGGAACGCGTCGGCGGCGCAAAGGCGATGGTGGCCGACGGGCTCTATACCCGCTTCGCCAAGCCCGACTATGCGCTCGCCTTCCACGTCGCCGCCGACCTGGCGAGCGGCAAGGTTTCGGCGTCGGAGGGCATCCAATATGCCTCGTCTGATTCGGTCGACATCATCGTGCCGGGCATCGGCGCGCATGGCGCAAGCCCCCATGCGGGCAAGGACCCGGTCTATATGGCGTCGCAACTCGTCATCGCGCTCCAGGGGCTGATCAGCCGCGAACAGCAGCCGCTGAAGCCCGGCGTCATCACCGTCGGCTCGTTCCATTCAGGGCTCAAGCACAACATCATTTCCGACGAAGCGCGCCTGCAGGTCACGGTGCGCGCCAATGACGAGGCGGAGCGCAAGCGGCTGATCGACGGCATCAAGCGCGTCGCGCGCGGGGTCGGCGAATTGAACGGCATGCCCGAAGACAAGATGCCGGTGGTCAACGTGATCGAAGGCACGCCGACCACGATCAACGACCGCGATCTCGCCCAACGGCTGAACGGCGTGATGAAGGCCGCGCTGGGCGACGACGCCTTCGTCCCGTTCGAGCAGAAGGGCATGGGTGCGGAGGACTTCACCTATTTCGTCCAGCCCGACACGGGGGTGAAGGGCTATTATTTCGCGGTCGGCGGCACGCCGCAGGCGGCGTTCGACGCCGCGGCCAAGGGCGGCCCCGCCGTCCCCTCGCACCATTCGCCGCTGTTCAAGGTCGCGCCCGAGCCGGCGATCGTCACCGGCACGATCGCGATGACCGCGGCGGTGCTGGAACTGATGAAACCGGGCGGCGCGGGCGCGGGTGCCGGGCAATGACCGCCGCGCGGATCCTGATCGCGCCGATGATCCTGATGCTGGCGGCTTGTGGCGGCGGCAGCGGCGGTAACAGCACCGTCGAGCAGGCGGCGGAGACCGGCGAGGTCGATCTGACCAATGCAGCACCCGGCGAAGTCGCCAAGCAGGCCAAGGCATCGGGCGCAATGCGGCTCAATCCGGGCGAGTGGGAAACCACAGTCGAAGTGGTCGATATCGACATCCCGGGAATGCCCAAGGGCGGTCCGCATAGCGACGTGATGAAAGTGATGCGCGAGGCCAAGACCACCGTCACCAACTGCGTCACGCCCGAGGAGGCCGAGAACCCGGAATCGGGTGTCTTCACCGGCTCCAACGGCCAGTGCCGCTATGAACGCTTTCGCATGGGCGGCGGCCGGATCGACGGCACGCTGGCATGTCGGGGCAAGGACGGCGGCGGCGACATGCGGATGGCGGTCAACGGCACCTTTTCCGACACCGCCTTCGCGCTCGACAATGCGATGGAAACGCGCATGGGCGACAGCGTGATGAAGATGAAGGCCAAGGTCAGCGGCAAGCGGATCGGCGCGTGCAAGGGCTGAGGTCGCCGGAACGGACATATCGGACGTAGGGAGAGGGACATGATCGGCTATGTGACGTTGGGCGTGAACGATCTGGATCGCGCACGCGCCTTCTACGATGGGCTGCTGGGCGTGATCGGGGCCAAGCGGCTGATGCAGATGGAGGAAAACGGCTTCACCATGTACGGCACCGACTGGAAGATGCCGGGCATCGCGATCACCAAGCCCTATGACGGCAATGCGGCACGCGCCGGCAACGGCAACATGGTCGCGCTGATCATGGACAGCCGCGACAAGGTCGATGCGCTTCACGCCAAGGCGCTGGAGCTCGGCGGGACCTGCGACGGACCGCCGGGACTGCGCGCGCCGGAGGAAATGGGCTTCTACGCCGCCTATTTCCGCGACCCGGAAGGCAACAAGATCGCCGCGTTCAACGCCCCGATGCCGGGCTGAGGCAGGGTTGGCTCAGCCGAGCCGGCGATAGGCGACGCGCCACATCAGCAATGCGACGGCAATCCCGATCGGCGCGGCGGCGATGCCGGTCGCCAGCGCGCTGATCCAGCGATAGCGCGCGCTCGCCGCGCCGAGCATGTCGGCATCCGCGTTGAGCAGCACGCCAAACAACAGGCTGGCCGCCACTCCGGCGACGATGGCCGCGGTCGGGCCGGTCAGCCCGATGCGCCGTACCATCACCCACAACAGCCCGCCCAGCAACGCGACGACCGGTGTCGCAACGACGCTTACCAGTCCCCAGACGAGCAGCAGCGCCGCGACGTCATGGCCGCCGCCCAGTGCATGGAGCGCGGTGGCGAGGGTGCCGGTCGCAAGACCACCGGCCAGGCAGGCGAGGCCGATCCTGTCCAGGCTGGCATGTTCGAGCCGGCGGCGGATCATTTGAGCGCACGCACCGCCGGCGTGTCGAGGCAGCGATCGATTTCCCCCCGCGGACGCGGCGGCGGGAGGGTTGCGTCGGTAGCCGCCGGCACCTCGACCGTGCGGCCGATGGCGATCGCGTCGAAGCGCCCTGGCACCCTTGCACAAGCCATTGCGGCCTTTAGCAGACGCGGCGGGGTGTCGCGCGCTTCATAGGACAGGCGGAACGTGCCCCAGTGGACCGCGATCCCTCGCGTCGCGCCCAGCCGGCGGAACAGCTCGACCGCCTCGACCGGGCCGACATGGCTGCCGGTCGACATCTGCCCGGGCTGGAAGCGGAACGCGCCGATCGGCAGCAGCGCGAGGCGGATCGGCCCGTAGCCGCGCGCTTCGTCCGCCCAGGCGTAATCGCCCGCCCCGGTGTCGCCGGCGAAGAACAAATTGCCGCCGCTCGGCAGCTTGACGACGAAGCTCGACCACAGCGCCCGGTTGCGATCGGTGAACCAGCGGCTCGACCAATGATGGTTGCGGGTGACAATCACTTCCGGCGCGCTGATCCGGGGATCTCGCGCGCACGCGTCGCTATCGTCGCAGCGCGGTACGATCTCAGTCCGCCCGCCCCAATCGAGCGCGGCCGCGGGCACACCTGCCTGCGCGATCACGCTGTCATTGCCCAGGCTGGTGACGATCTGCGGCCGGTCGCGATCCCACAGCCGCTTGAGCGTGGCGAGGTCCATGTGGTCGTAGTGATTGTGGCTGACCACCACCAGGTCGATCGGCGGCAGGTCGTCGAAGCGGATGCCGGGTTCGGCGACCCGGCTCGGTCCGAAGCCGAAGGGACCGGCGGTGTCCGACCAGATCGGATCGGTCAGGATGTTGAGGCCGGCGGTCTGGACCAGCACGGTCGCGTGCCCGACCCACGTGACCAGCATCCGATCGCCCGCGACCCTGCGCGGCGGCTTGGCCGGCGTAACCGCGACGCGCGCGGGCCAGGGCGGCCGCCCGTCATTGCCGGTCGCCTGGGCGAACAGAAACGCCCCCCGGCTGCGCCGCGTCGGCGTGGATGCGGTGTCCTCGCCATCGGGATTGAAGAAGCGTTCGCCATCATAATGCTCGCTTGCGGATCCGTCATAATAACGCCGGTCGAGGAAGGACGGCACGATCGCGATGGCAAGCAACGCGAGGATGAGAAGCCAGAGCAGGACGGCGAGGAGGTAGCGGAGGAGGGTCATAGATCCTCCCCATGCCTCGCATGGGGAGGGGGACCGTCCGCAGGACGGTGGAGGGGAATTGTGCAACGATCGAGCAGATGGACAACCACCGCGTCAGGGTCGCGCAAGACCTCCACCGCCGCCACTCGAATCGTCATGATGTCCTGTTCCTCGAGCCAAGCGTCCCGTCGTGCGTCGCGTTGCGGCCGATCGCCAAGTTCATGTGTCATGCCATCTATTTCGATCGCGATGCGGGCAGCGGGCGCGTAGAAATCGAGCACATAGGGCCCGATCGGATGCTGGCGACGAAACTTTACACCGCCCGGCCTTGTTCGAAGCCGCTGCCATAGCAGGACTTCGGGTAAGGTCATGTCGGTACGCAGCTTTCGGGCGCGGACAACGCTTGTTCGTGGTGCCGGCATCAAACCCCTCCACCAGCCTTTGGCTGGTCCCCCTCCCCGTCTACGACGGGTAGGATCTTGTCCTCACCCGACCAACAACCCCTCCTTCGCGATCTTCTCCCGCCAAACCAAAGGGGCGAGCTGGTGGACGTTGTTGCCTTCCGCATCCACCGCGACGGTGACCGGGAAGTCGCGCACCTCGAATTCGTAGATCGCTTCCATGCCGAGGTCGGCGAAGCCCACCACACGGCTCCCCTTGATGGCGCGTGCGACGAGATAGGCCGCGCCGCCGACCGCCATCAGATAGGCGCTCTTCGCCTCGGCAATCGCCTCGGTCGCGGCCGGGCCGCGTTCGGCCTTGCCGACCATCGCGAGCAGGCCCTGATCGAGCATCATGCGGGTGAACTTGTCCATGCGCGTCGCGGTCGTCGGGCCGGCGGGGCCGACCACTTCCTCGCCCACCGGGTCGACCGGGCCGACATAATAGATCACGCGGCCCCTGAACTCGACCGGCAGCTTCTCGCCGCGGTCGAGCATGTCCTTGATCCGCTTGTGCGCCGCGTCACGCCCGGTCAGCATCTTGCCGTTGAGCAGCAGCCGGTCGCCCTGCTTCCACCCCTGCACCACCTCCGGCGTCAGCGTGTCGAGATCGACGCGGATCGCCGCCTTGTCGGGTGTCCAGTTGACGTCGGGCCATTCGTCCAGCTTCGGTGCCTCCAGATAGACCGGCCCCGATCCGTCGAGGGTGAAGTGCGCGTGACGGGTGGCGGCGCAATTGGGGATCATCGCCACCGGCTTCGACGCGGCGTGCGTCGGCCAGTCGGCGATCTTGACGTCGAGGATGGTCGACAGGCCCCCCAGCCCCTGCGCGCCGATGCCAAGCGCGTTGACCTTGTCGAAAATCTCGATGCGCAGCGCCTCGATGTCGTTCTGCGCCCCGCGCGCCTTCAGCTGCGCCATGTCGATCGCGCCCATCAGCGATTCCTTGGCGAGCAGCATCGCCTTTTCCGCGGTGCCGCCGATGCCGATGCCCAGCATCCCCGGCGGGCACCAGCCGGCGCCCATCTGCGGCAGCATTTCGAGCACCCAGTCGACGATCGAATCGCTGGGGTTCATCATCTTGAACTTCGACTTGTTCTCGCTGCCGCCGCCCTTGGCCGCGACGTCGATGCTGACGGTCCCGCCCGGCACCATTTCGACGTGGAGCACCGACGGGGTGTTGTCGCGGGTGTTGCGGCGGGTAAAGGCGGGATCGGCCAGGATCGAGGCGCGCAACTTGTTTTCCGGGTGGAGATACGCGCGGCGCACCCCTTCATCGATTACCTCCTGAAGCGAACGCGCGCTTTCGAGCCGGCAGTCCTGACCCCATTTGACGAAGACGGTGACGATGCCCGTGTCCTGACAGATCGGGCGATGCCCCTCCGCGCACATCCGGCTGTTGGTCAGGATCTGGGCGATCGCGTCCTTGGCGGCCGGCGACTGTTCCGCGCGATAGGCGTCACCCAGCGCGCGGATATAATCCATCGGGTGGTAGTAGCTGATGAATTGCAGCGCGTCGGCGACGCTTTCGATGAGGTCGGATTCGCGGATGGTCACGGTCATGCAGCGGGTCCCGGCATTAGGAACGAAGGGCAGTGCGATGCCGCAGCCCTAATCGCCCCGCCGCCATCCTCCAACCCCCGCCTTGACCGATCGCCAGCCGATTAACCACGCCTGCAAGCCATTTCGCAATCGCCGCGCCGCTAGCGGGGACAGGTGAGTATCCTGAAGCGTTTTCGCGGTCGGTCGGAGGACGAATTGCGCGCGGGCGGCATGGTCGTCAGCGCGGCCGACCGCGCGAACATCGCACTCCAGCTGGTGACGGGGTTCGAGGCACATGGCCTCGGCTGGTTCTGGCAGACCGACCGCCAGGGCAAGCTGACCTATCTGAGCGATACCGTCCGCCGGACGATCGAGGCGGCGACCGGCGAGCCGGTGATCGGCGCGACGCTCGTCAGCCTGTTCCAGATGGACGGCGACGATCCCGCGACCGAACGGACGCTGGCGTTTCACATGACGTCGCGCACCGTGTTCACCGATTATTCGGTGCGGCCGATCGCCAGCAGCGACCGGCGCTGGTCGATGTCGGGCCGCCCCTGCTTCGACGCGTTCGGCAAGTTCGAGGGCTTTGTCGGCAGCGGCAGCGACCTGACCCAGCGCCTGCACGCGGAGGAGGAGATCAAGCGGCTCGCGCTGTACGATGCGCTGACCGGCCTCGCCAATCGCCAGCGCATGCGCCTGGCGATCGACCAGACGCTGGCGCAGTCGATCCGATCCTATCGCGCAACATCGCTGCTGCTGCTCGATCTCGATCGCTTCAAGGCGGTGAACGACACGCTGGGCCACCAGACGGGCGACGCGCTGCTGGTGCAGGTCGCGCAGCGGGTGACGCGCGCCGTCGGCGAAATGGGGCTGGTCGGCCGGCTCGGCGGCGACGAGTTCCAGGTCCTGCTGCCCGACGAGGGCAATCGCGAGGCGCTGGCCGACCTGGCCCGCACGATCATCGCGTCGCTGTCGCAACCCTATTTCATCTCGGGCTCGTCGATCAGCATCGGCTGTTCGATCGGGATCGCGGTCGCCCCCAATGACGGCGAGGATTCCGAAACGCTGACCCGCAGCGCCGACCTGGCGCTTTATGCCGCGAAGGCGGACGGGCGCGGGATGCACCATTTCTATCGCGAGGAAATGCTGTCCGACGCGCGGTCGCGGCGACAGATGGAGGACGACCTGCGCGTCGCGTTGGTCGAGAACCAGCTCTATCTGGTCTATCAGGCGATCGTCGCGACCAGCGACCACCGCATCATCGGCTATGAGGCCCTGCTGCGCTGGCGACACCCGACACGCGGCGACATCTCGCCCGTCGACTTCATTCCCGTCGCCGAGGAATCGGGGCTGATCGAAGCGATCGGCGAATGGGTGCTGCGCACGGCCACGCGCGAGGCCGCGACCTGGCCCGGCGAGGTTCGCGTCGCGGTCAACGTGTCGCCGATCCAGTTCGTCGACGCGGCGTTTCCAGCCACCGTCACCAGTGCGCTGGCGGCATCGGGGATCGCGCCCGGCCGGCTCGAGCTCGAGATCACCGAAAGCGTCTTCCTGACCGACAGCGACACGTCCGACACCATGTTCCGCCGGCTGAAGGCGCTGGGGGTCCGGCTGTCGCTCGACGATTTCGGGACGGGCTATTCCTCGCTCGGCTATCTGCGCCATGCGCCCTTCGACAAGATCAAGATCGACAAGTCGTTCGTGCGAGGATCGGCGATGGCGGGAAACCGCAACCCGGCGATCATCAAGGCGATCGTGGCGCTGGCCGAGACGCTGGGGATGGAAACGACCGCGGAAGGCGTCGAGGTGCGCGACGAGATCGACGTGATCCGGGCGCTGGGGTGCGGCCAGATCCAGGGCCATGTCTATGGCCTGCCGCTGCGCCGTGACGAGGTGGCGCAACAGCTGCGGGAAAATGGGGGCGTCGCGGTCGCGGAAGGATTCCGGATCAGCCGGGCACCGCGGATGCGGATGCTGCGCTGGGCGCGGATGGAAATCGGCGGTCATGTCGGCGATGTCCGCATCCGCAACCTGTCGACATCGGGTGCGATGGTCGACGGCGTCGAACTCGCCAAGGAAGCGGTTGGCACGCCGGTCAACCTGGAGGTGATGACCGACGCGACCATGGCCGGCGAAATCCGCTGGGCGGACGAGGGACAGGCCGGCGTCGCCTTCGCCACGCCCTTCGACATGCGTCGCCTCAACGCCCAGACCAATCCGCCGCGCGGGCGCCGCACGGGCTGAGCCCGCGGCGACGCACAGGGGCTTGATCGAGGCCGCCGCGCTTCGTACCGCACGCGTCGTGAGCCCGCCCGAGCCCCTGCCCGCCACCGATATCGAGGCTGAAGCCGAGCTGGCGCGGCTGGCCGAGCGGATCGCCTATCACAACGCGCGCTATCACGGTGACGACGCACCCGAGATCAGCGATGCGGCGTTCGATGCGCTGGTCCGCCGCAATGCCGCGATCGAGGCGGCGTTTCCGCATCTGGTGCGCAGCGATTCGCCGTCGCTGAGCGTCGGTGCGGCCCCCGCCGAGCATCTCGCCAAGGTCGCGCACAGCCGGCCGATGCTCAGCCTCGACAACGGCTTTTCGGACGAGGATGTCGCCGATTTCGTCGGGCGCGTCCGCCGTTTCCTGGCGCTGCCCGACGACGCCCCGGTGCGGCTGACCGCCGAGCCCAAGATCGACGGCCTGTCCTGCGCGCTGCGCTATGAGCGCGGCGCGCTGGTGCGTGCGCTGACACGCGGCGACGGCCAGGTGGGCGAGGACGTGACCGCCAATGTCCGCACGATTGCGGATATTCCCGCGACGCTGGCCGGCGCCCCGGAGGTGTTCGAGGTGCGCGGCGAAGTCTATATGGAGAAGGCCGCCTTTGCCGCGCTGAACCGGCAACTGGCTGCGGCGGCAGAGGCGACCGGCAAGCCGGCACGCCAGTTCGCCAATCCCCGCAATGCCGCCGCCGGATCGCTGCGCCAGAAGGACGCCGGCGTCACCGCATCGCGGCCGCTGCGCTTCCTGGCGCATGGCTGGGGCGAGGCGAGCCGGGTACCGGGCGAAACCCAGGGCGAGGTGGTCGCCGCATTGCGCGGCTTTGGCTTCGGGGTCGCCGACGCCTTCGCCGTCACCGACGACATCGACGGCGCGCTTGCGGTCTATCGCGCGATCGAGCGCGCGCGCGCCGACCTGCCCTTCGACATCGACGGTGTGGTGTACAAGGTCGACCGGCTCGACTGGCAGGTGCGGCTTGGCTTCGTCGGACGCGCGCCGCGCTGGGCTCTGGCGCACAAATTCCCGGCCGAGCGCGCCGAAACGACGCTGCGCGCGATCGACATCCAGGTCGGGCGCACCGGCAAGCTGACCCCGGTCGCGCGGCTGGAACCGGTGACGGTCGGCGGCGTCGTCGTGACCAACGCGACGCTGCACAATGCCGACGAGATTGCCCGGCTGGGCGTGCGCCCCGGCGACCGCGTCGTCGTGCAGCGCGCGGGCGACGTCATTCCCCAGATCGTCGAGAACCTGACGCGCGAGGTCGCGCGGGCGGCATGGACCTTCCCCGCCGCCTGCCCCGAATGCGGGTCGGACGCGGTCGCCGAGGCGGGCGAAGTCGATATCCGCTGCACCGGCGGGCTCATCTGTCCCGCCCAGCGCGTCGAACGCCTGCGCCATTTCGTCAGCCGCGCCGCGATGGACATCGAGGGGATGGGCGGGGTCACCATCGAAACCTTCTTCCGCGACGGCCTGGTCCATTCGCCCGCCGACATCTTCCGCCTGCACGCACAGCGCGACGTGCTGCTGGGCCGCGAACGCTGGGCGGAGACGTCGGTCGACAATCTGCTCGCCGCGATCGAGGCGAAGCGCCGGCCCGATCCGGTGCGCTTCCTGTTCGGGCTGGGCATCCGCCATGTCGGCAAGGTCACTGCGCGCGACCTGCTGAAAGCCTTCGGGACGGTCGAGGCGGTCGCTGCCGTCGCCCGCGATCCCGATCGCCGCGGCGAGATCGAGGCGATCGACGGCATCGGACCCAGCGTCGCGCAGGCGCTGAGCGACTTCTTCGCCGAGCCGCACAATGTCGCGGTGTGGGACGACCTGCTGACCCAGGTCAAGCCGAACGCGTTCGTCCACGCGGTCGCGCAGTCGGAGGTAACCGGCAAGACCGTCGTCTTCACCGGCACCCTCGAGACGCTGAGTCGCGACGAGGCCAAGGCCCAGGCCGAAGCGCTGGGCGCGCGGGTCAGCGGATCGGTGTCGGCAAAGACCGACCTGGTCGTCGCCGGTCCCGGCGCGGGATCGAAGCTCAAAAAAGCCGCCGAATTCGGGGTTCAGGTGATCGACGAAGCCGCCTGGGCCGCGATTGTCGCGGCGGCACGCGCCTGACGCCCGGCACGATACCGTCCGCGGGCGGTGATGCTATTTTGCAACGCAGCATGACCGACATTGCGGACTCGTCAAAGCTGTAACTCATCTGACACATTCCGCGCGCAGGGGCCGCGTTAACGGAATCAAAACCGGCCGGTTGAGCCGGTTCTTTCAAAAACCAAGGGGTTTTCGATGCGACATCATCTGCTTTTCGGCGCAGCTGCGGCTGCCCTGGTCGTTCCCGTAGCGGCCTATGCCCAGGATACCACGTCATCGATCCGCGGCCAGGTCGTGATCGAAGGCGCGCCCGCGGCCAATGCGGAGGTGACGATCACGCACCTGCCCTCGAACACGACCAGCACCGCGACGACCGACGAAGGCGGCAACTTCAATGCCTCCGGCCTTCGCGTCGGCGGTCCCTTCACCATCACCGCGCGGACGGCCGAGGGCCAGACGGGCGAAGTGTCCGACGTGTTCCTGACCGCGGGCCAGGTGTCGCGCGTGAACGTCGAGCTCGCGACCGCGGACATCGTCATCACCGGCTCGCGGATCGCGCGCGTGCAGAGCAACGGCCCGCTCACGACGCTGAACCGTGAGGACATTGACGGCATCGCGACGGTCAACCGCGACATTCGCGACATCGTTCGTCGCGATCCGTTCGCGACCATCGACCTGTCCAACTCGCGGACCATCGAAATCGCCGGCCAGAACGGCCGCCTCAACCGCTTCTCGGTCGACGGCGTACAGTTTTCCGACGACTTCGGCCTGAACAATGGCGGTCTGCCCACCAGCCGCGGCCCGGTGCCGTTCGACGCGATCGAACAGCTGTCGGTCAAGGTCGCGCCGTACGACATTTCCGAAGGCGACTTCCAGGGCGGCGCGATCAACGTCATCCTGCGTTCGGGCACCAACGAATTTTCGGGCTCGGGTTTCTTCACCTACACCGACCAGAGCCTGACCGGGTCGCGCAGCCGCGGCCGCGACATCGCGTTGGAGTTTGATTCGAAGCAATATGGCGGCCTGATCAGCGGTCCGATCATCAAGGACAAGCTGTTCTTCATGTTCGCCTATGAGCGGCTGGATGAGAAGGATCCGTTCGACGACGGCGTCGGCCCGGGGTTCGCGAACCAGGTTCCGGGCATCACTCTCGCCAATGTCGATCAGGTCTCGTCGATCGCGCAGTCGGTCTACAATTACGACACCCAGGGCCTGATCCAGAACGCGGTCGAGAGCGACGAGAAGTTCGCCGGCAAGCTCGACTGGAACATCAGCAATGATCACCGCGCGTCGCTGACCTATATCCGCAACGTCGGCACGCAGCAGCTCCAGCAGAACGTCGTCCTGACCGCCCCCCAGGCGCTGGGCCTGCAGTCGAACGGCTATGAGCTGCGCGAAGAGGTCAATTCGGGCGTCTTCCAGCTCAATTCGACCTGGTCGGACAATTTCTCGACCGAGTTCCGCGCCAGCTATCGCGACTATAACCGTAACCAGGATCCGTTCGGCGGCCGCGACATCGGCCAGTTCGAAGTCTGCCTCGATCCGACGTCGGTCGGCTCGGCGACAGTTTGCAACGGCTCGCGTCTGTTCTTCGGTCCGGACATCAGCCGCCACGCCAACTCGCTGCGCCAGGAAAACCTGTCGCTCGATTTCACCGCCCGCGCGACGCTGGGCGATCACACCATCCGCGCGCTGTTCGGCTATACCGACATCTCGACCTTCAACCTGTTCCTGCAGCGGTCGCTGGGCGACATCTATTTCGACTCGATCGCGTCGTTCCAGGCGCGCCGTGCCGATCGCCTTCGCCTTGCCGGTGCGGTGCCGAGCCTCGATTCGGACGACGCCGCCGCGCGCTTCTCGACCCAGTCGTACACGATCGGGTTCCAGGACGACTGGCAGATCACGCCCGATTTCCAGCTGACCTATGGTGCGCGCTACGACCTGTTCAACAATCCCGAGCGCCCGCAGCTGAACACCAACTTCACCGGCCGCCTCGGCTTTCCCAACAGCTTCACGTTCACCGGTCGCGGCGTGCTCCAGCCGCGTATCGGCTTCAACTGGCAGGCGACCGATCGCCTGATCATTCGCGGCGGCGCGGGCATCTTCGGCGGCGGCACGCCCGACGTGTTCCTGTCGAACAGCTTTTCCAACACGGGCCAGCTGACCAACCTGGTCGACATCACGCGCGCCAATTGCGCGGCTTCCGGCACCTGCGGCGCGCTGGATGGCGTGACCGGCACCAGCTACCCGGCGTCGCTGACCAACTTCCTGGTCAACAACACGGCGTCGCTCGCGCTGGCACCGGTCAATGCGATCGATCCGGACCTGGAACTGGCATCGCAGCTGCGCGCGACCCTGTCGGCCAGCTATGAAGCCGATCTCGGCCCGCTCGGTGACGGCTGGCTGTTCGGCGCCGACTTCCTCTACGGCAATATCGTCAATGCCTATCAGTGGACGGACCGGCGCTCGGTGCCGATCGGCACGCTTCCGGACGGCCGCACCCGCTATGGCCCCTTGAACGGCATCGCGACGACCAACCAGGACCTAGTGATGACCAATTCGACCGGCGGACGCTCGTTTATCGGCGTCGCGCGGGTCAGCAAGGCCTGGGATTTCGGCCTGACCGTCGATGCGAGCTACACCCGCTCCGACGTCACCGACGTCAATGCGATCACCTCGGCGACGGCGGGTTCGCTCTACAGCAACAACGCGTTCGTGGACCCGAACATCCCGGCGGAAGGCACCTCGATCTATCAGATCAAGGACCAGTACAAATTCTCGATCGATTACAACCATGCCTTCTTCGGCGACTACAAGACGCGCGTCAGCCTGTTCGGCGAATATCGCTCGGGTCGGCCGTATAGCCTGACCATGATCGATCGCGGCACCGGGCGTTTGCCGGTGTTCGGAACCGTCGGCAACGGTTCGCGCGTCCTGCTTTACGTGCCCCAGCTCAACGATCCCCGCGTCGTATTCGACTCGGCGGCGACCGAGACCGCGTTCAACAATCTGGTCGACCAGTTCGGCCTGAAGCGCGGCGCGGTGGTGCGCAAGAACAGCGAGCAGTCGCCCGACTTCTTCAAGGTCGACCTGCACGTCGGTCAGGAAATTCCGACCTTCATCGGAAAGAG
Source organism: Sphingomonas sp. SFZ2018-12 (assembly GCF_022496715.1). Taxonomy (NCBI): domain Bacteria; kingdom Pseudomonadati; phylum Pseudomonadota; class Alphaproteobacteria; order Sphingomonadales; family Sphingomonadaceae; genus Sphingomonas; species Sphingomonas sp. SFZ2018-12. The sequence continues at coordinate 293,384 of NZ_WTFM01000001.1, read as the reverse complement.
CCGGATCGAGGTCTATGCGGACATCGAAAACGTCCTCAACCTGATCGACTCGGACTGGGGCTCGCTGCGCCAGGTGGCGTTCCCGCAGACCGCGGCTGCGGTCACCGTCGAGTGCGCGGCGCTCAGCGGCGGCAACTGCACCCAGTATCGCTACTCGCGCGTCGAGCAGCCGAACGTCCAGCTGGTGACGCGTCCGTCGCTGTATCAGATCCGTCTGGGCGCGCGTTTCCGCTTCTGACACGCCGCAAGGCCGAACGAAACGACAGCCGCCGCCCCAGCAATGGGGCGGCGGTTTTCGCTGGTGCCGTGTCCTTTGGTGAGCGGGCGTGGGGCTCAGGCGGCCGCCGGCGCGCTCACCTTCGCGTACATGCTGTTGATCGGGCGCGCGAAGACGCGGCGCACCATCGGCTCGAAGAACGCGAGCGGCTCGCTCGCATAGTCGGGATCGAACGCGGCCTGGTCGTAGAGATGGCAGAATTCGGCACAGGCGTCGTAATGCGCGCTGCCGCGGAACCGCTCGCGCAGGTCGCGGTCCATGCCGAGGTGGTGGAAATAATAATAGCCCTGGAACGCGCCATGATTCTGCGCAATCCAGTGCAACTCCTCCGACACGAAGGGCTTGAGGATCGCGGCGGCGATTTCGGGATGGTTGTAGCTGCCGAGCGTGTCGCCGATGTCGTGGAGCAGCGCCATCACGACGTAATCCTCGCCCCGCCCGTCGCGATGCGCGCGGGTCGCGGTCTGCAGCGAATGAGTCAGCCGGTCGACCGGAAAGCCGCCATAGTCGCCGTCGAGCAGCCGGAGATGCGCGAGCACGCGGTCGGCGAGCCCGTCGGCAAAGTCGCGAAAATGCCCGGCAATAATCGCCCAGTCCTCAGCCGTCCCCTCGGTCATGGCCCGAAACTGCGCGCGCGCCTGATCGGCATGGGGATGATCGGTCATCCGGCTCGTCCTTTCCATCATCGTGTCGTGACGCCAGCCTATGCCGGTTTGCCGCAATCGTTAAGCCGGGATATGTGAGAGGGCACTGCGCCGACCCGAAAGACCGCACGCCCGCCCATGACCTCCGCCCTGCTCTCCCGGCCGTTTTTCGAGGACAAATCCCGCGCCTTCTGGATCCTGCAGGCGGCGGGCTGGAGCGGCTACCTCATCCTGCGCGCGGTTTCGCTGCTCGGCAACAACCCGTCGATCGAGCCGGCGGTGGCGGCGATCATCGAGGCGATCGTCGGCTATTGCCTGACGCTGCTCATGTCGGTGCTCTACGGCTATTCGCGCAAGCTGCCGCGGTTCCAGAGCATCGCGCTGACGATCGCGACGCTGGCGGCGGCGACCGTCCTCTATGCGTTCATCGACGCCTTCATCTTCTCGTTCATCCGCACCGGCACGCCGGAGATCACGCTGCGCTTCTTCCTCGGCGTGCTGTTCCTCACCTTCACCGTGCTGGCGGGGTGGTCGGCGCTGTATTTCGGGATCAACTTCTACCTGATCGTCGAACGGCAGATCGACCAGATGCAGCTGCTGGAAAGCCAGGCGTCGACCGCGCAGCTGGCGATGCTTCGCTATCAGCTCAACCCCCATTTTCTCTTCAACACGCTCAACTCGATCTCGACGCTGGTGCTGCTCAAGCAGACCGAGCGCGCCAATGCGATGCTCAGCCGGCTGTCCTCGTTCCTGCGCTACACGCTCGCCAACGAACCGACCGCACAGGTGACGCTGGCACAGGAAGTCGAGACGCTGAAACTCTATCTCGATATCGAGAAGATGCGCTTCGACGAGCGGCTGCGCACGAGCTTCGACATCGACGCGCGCACCGTGAAGGCGCGCCTGCCGTCGCTGCTGCTGCAGCCGCTGGTCGAGAACGCGATCAAATATGCCGTGACGCCGCTGGAGGAGGGTGCGGATATCGCGGTCGCCGCACGGTTGAACGGAGACAGGGTGCAGATCATCGTGTCCGACACCGGTCCGGGCTTGAACGAACGCGCGCGTCGGCCAAGCCTGTCCACGGGCGTGGGTCTGGCCAATACGAGGGAGCGGTTGGCACAGGCGTTCGGTCCCGATCACCGTTTCGAAGCACGATCGAACCCGGGCGGCGGGTTCCGCGTTGAAATCGAGATACCGTTCCAGGTTGAAGAACCCAACCGCGAGGCAGCATGACCATCCGTACCATCCTAGTCGACGACGAACCCCTGGCGATCCAGGGACTGGAGCTCCGGCTGCAGGAGCATGAGGACGTCGAGATCATCGACAAATGCGTCAACGGTCGCGAGGCGATCCGCGCGATCAAGACCCATAAGCCCGATCTGGTGTTCCTCGACATCCAGATGCCGGGGTTCGACGGCTTTTCGGTGGTCCAGGGGCTGATGGAGGTCGAACCGCCGCTGTTCGTCTTCGTGACCGCCTATTCCGACCATGCCATCCGCGCGTTCGAGGCGCAGGCGGTCGACTATCTGCTCAAGCCGGTCGAGGAGGCGCGGCTTGCCGACACGCTGGACCGCGTGCGCCAGCGCCTCTCGGAAAAGCGCGGCCAGGCCGAGGTCGAGAAGCTCAAGGAAGTGCTGGCCGAGGTCGCGCCCGAAGCCGCCGAGGAATTCGCCGATGCGGGCACCGACCCGGTTACGTCCAGCCGGTTCGAGCGGCTGATCAACATCAAGGACCGCGGCCAGATTTTCCGCGTCGACGTCGACACGATCGAACGCATCGACGCGGCGGGCGATTATATGTGCATCTATACCGCCGACAACACGCTGATCTTGCGCGAAACGATGAAGGACCTGGAAAAGCGCCTCGATCCCCGTCGTTTCCAGCGCGTGCACCGGTCGACGATCGTCAATCTCGACCTGGTCAAGCAGGTCAAGCCGCACACCAACGGCGAATGTTTCCTGGTGCTCGATTCGGGTGCGCAGGTGAAAGTCAGCCGCTCCTATCGCGACGTCGTGGCGCGCTTCGTCCATTGATCGCGGACCGCTGGATGCGACCCGCCGATCGTGTGGCTGACCGGGGCGTTTCGGATGCGCCACGATCCGGGATCGCGGCGACAACCGCGGCACATCGCGGATGACTGAGCTGTGGACGCGCACCGCGCTGGCCCGTGACCTGGCCGCGCTCGGCCTGGGTGCGAGCGACACGGTCGAGGTGCATGTCGGGCTGCGCGCCGTCGGGCCGATCCTGGGCGGGCCGGACACGCTGATCGGCGCGATCCGCGACACGATCGGCGATGGCGGCACGCTGCTGGTCGCCACCGACTGGAACGGAGACTATCAGGAGAGCCTGACGGCCGAGGACGGCAGCGTACCCGCGCAATGGCGGGATCATGTGCCCCCCTTCGATCCGCTCACGTCGCGGTCGATGCGCGAAAATGGCGCCTTCGCCGAATTCGTCCGGACGACTCCGGGCGCCAGGCGCAGCGGCAATCCGAATTGCAGCATGGCCGCCATCGGCGCGCGCGCCGCGTGGCTCACCGATGGGCAACCGCTCGACTATGGCTATGGCCCCGGGTCGCCGCTCGCCCGGCTGGTCGAGGCGCAGGGACGCGCATTATTGATCGGCGCACCGGGCCAATCGCTGACCCTTCTGCACCACGCCGAACATCTCGCCGACATTCCCGACAAGCGTACCTTCCGGGTCGAAATCCCGTTTCGCAACCCGGATGGCGGCACATCATGGCGGTGGTGCACCTATTTCGAGGACAGCGAGGCGATCGTCGAGGGCCTGTCCGACAGCTATTTCGACGAGATCGTCGCCGACTATCTCGCCACCGGTTCCGGAAGCACGGGGCGGGTCGGCAGCGCAACGGCGATCTTGGTGGATGCAGCCGATATCACCGCCTTCGCGGTCGGCTGGATCGAGCGGGCCGCGGCTAGAGCGCGAACTTGATCCCGTGAAGGCTGAGCGGGGTGCCATCGTCGGCACAGACCGGCGCGGCGATCAGACGCATCCAGCGTGTCGTCCCGCCGGGGCGGAGCTCGACATCGATCGTGAAGCCGCGGCGATGCTTGATCGCATAGTCGCGCAGGCGCTCCATCGCCGCGCGTGATTCGTCGGCATAGACCGACAGCGCGTGCGGACGGCTGGGCGCCACGTGGCGCGGTACGCCGAACAGGTCGTGCACGGCCCCCGACCATGCGAGACGCCCGCTCGACAGATCGCATTCCCACAGCCCGACGCCATGCTCGGCGAGCGCCTGGCTCTGCGCGGCATTCGGATCGAGCGGCCAGCGCAGCACGGGTTCGAGCTGAACCGATCCGAGGTCGAACCGCCGGGTGCGATCGAACAGCGGCCAGCTGTGGTTCAGCGCGAGCGGCTCGACCGGCTTCATGCACGGGACTTCGGTCATGACGCCGAACATAGCCGGGGCTGCCTAAGAAAGCATGGACGCAGCCGCCGTGACCGCGTCGCGTGCGTCACGCGTCGCCCGCGTCCGCGTCCGCGTCCGCCGCATCGGCACCGACGCCGCTGTCCTGGAACCATGCCTCGACCGGGCCGCTCAGCTTGATCGTCAGCGGGTGGCCGTGCCGGTCGACCTTCTTGCCGACGGCGACGCGGATCCAGCCTTCGGAAATCGAATATTCCTCGACATCCTTGCGCTCGGTACCTTTGAAGCGGATGCCGATGCCGCGTTGCAGCAGGTCGCCGTCGAAATACGGGCTGCGCGGATTGATCGACAGGCGGTCGGGGGGTGTATCGCTCATGGCGAGCGCCGTTACTCGACCGCGCCGATTTCCGCCAGATATTTGTGAATGGCCGACACCACGACCGACCCCTCGCCCACGCCGGAAGCGACCCGCTTGATCGATCCCGATCGCACGTCGCCGACCGCGAAAATGCCCGGGCGCGACGTTTCGAACAGCCGCGAATTGCGATCGGTCAGCACGAAGCCCTTTTCATCGAGTTCGAGGCACCCGTCGAGCCAGTGGGTGTTGGGCTCGGCACCGATCATCACGAACAGCGCGCCGACCGCCTGCCGATGCGTCGCGCCGCTGCGCCGGTCGGTCCAGGTCACCTCGCGCAGCTGGGCATCGCCGTGGAGTTCGCTGATCTCGGTGAACGGATGAAGCGTGATCTTGTCGGCTGCCTCAATCCGCTCGATCAGGTAGCGGGACATCGTCGACGCCAGCCCCTCCCCGCGCACCAGGATGTGGACGTGCGCGACGGTCCGCGACAGGAAGATCGCGGCCTGCCCAGCCGAATTGCCGCCGCCGACCACGACGACATGCGTGTCGGCGCATAGCGACGCCTCCATCGCGGTTGCGGCATAATGAATGCCGTTGCCCTCGAACCGCGCATAGTCGGGCAGGTCGAGCTTGCGATAGCGCGCGCCGGTCGCAACCACGATGGCTTCGGCGCAAAGTTGCTGGCCGTCCTCCAGCCGCAGGCGGAACGGACGTTCGCTGCAGTCGAGTTCGGCGACGGCGCGCGAGATAGCGAGTTGGGCACCGAATTTCTGGGCCTGTACCTGAGCGCGCCCCGCCAATGCCTGGCCGGAGATTCCGGTGGGAAAGCCGAGATAATTCTCGATCTTGCTGCTGGTGCCTGCCTGGCCGCCCGGCGCGACTGCCTCGACCACCACCGTCTCCAACCCCTCGGACGCCGCATAGACGGCCGCCGCCAATCCGGAGGGGCCCGCGCCGATGACGGCAAGATGGTGGACCCGGTTGCAATCGATCTGCACTGTCAGGCCCAGCGCATCGGCGAGCGCGGCGTTGGTCGGGTTGCGCAGCGGCGCCCCCTCGGCGATCACCACCGGCAGGTCCGCCTCGGTCAAGTTGAAGCAGGCGAGGAAGCCGGCCGCATCGGCGTCGCTTTCGGTGTCGATGGTCCGATGCGGATAGCCGTTGCGGGTCAGGAACGTCTCCAGCCGCACCATGTTCGAAAGGTGCGCCGGGCCGACCAGCGTCACGCCGCCTTGGGCATGCTTCATCAGCGCGACGCGGCGCAGGATGAAGGCCCGCATGATGATCTCGCCGATGTCGGGCTCGGCCGCGATCATGCGCCGGAAATCGGGCCGCTTGATGCGGACCACGCGCGTGTCGCCGATCGCGCGCCCGCTGACCAGGATCTTGCGGTCGTTGAACAGGTCGAGCTCGCCGGTGAACTGGTTGGCGCGATGGCTGTGGACGATGCTGTCCGTCTCGCCGCTATGATCGATGATCTCGATCTCGCCCGACAGGATCAGGAAGAAATCGACGCTGCGCTGGCCGCGCTCGAAAATGAAGGTCCCGTCCTCGACCGTCTCGATCGTGCCGAATGACGCGACCCGCTCCGCCATGGCGTCGTCGAGCACCGGAAAGGTCTGCGCGGTGCGGGCATAGGGATCGGACGGGTCGAGCCCGGCACGTGGCGGCGAATCTGGCGGGCTGCTCATGCGTCATCCCATAACGCGCCCGGCACGATATTGCGACCGTGGCGCGCGCGTCGGCAACGCCACGGTCAGTTGTCAGCAATAGCGCACACGCACGCGCCGGCCGAGATAGGGATCATAGACGCGTCGAACCCTGCAATCGTCATAATAGCGGCGCGGCGGACCCCAGTAACCGCGGCGCGGATAGACGTAGCGCGGGCCATAAAAGCGGGGGCCCGGGCGATCGTAATAGTAATAATCGTCGTCATAATAGCGGTCGCGGTCGCTCGCGATCGCCGCGCCGATGGCGATACCGGCGATCCCCGCGATCGCCGCCGCGGCGGCGGCATCGTCACGGTCGCGATAATAGCGCCGGGCCTCCGCCGGTACCGCGACGGCAAGCGTCGTCGCCGCCAATGCGGTGCCGAGGCCGAGCTTGGTCAAAAGCGCGTTCATCTCCACCTCCTCAGGGCCAGGGATGGCATCGGCCACCCATTGCCGGCAGTATCGCCGGGCAAAGCTGAACCCTGGCCGAACCCGTTGTTCAGAAACGACGAAAGGAGCGCGCGCCAATGGCCTATTGGCTGATGAAGTCCGAACCCGACACCTATGGCTGGGACGACCTGGTCCGTGACGGCGAAACCCGCTGGGACGGGGTGCGCAACAATGCCGCGCGGCTGCACCTGCGCGCGATGCAGCCGGGGGACCAGGCGTTCTTCTACCACTCCGGCGGGGACAAGGCGGTGGTCGGCATCATGGAGGTGAGCGGCGGGCCGCATCCGGACCCTGCCGACGCGGATTGGGTCGCGGTGATGGTGCGCCCGATCCGCCCGGTCACCCCGCCGGTCACGCTGGCACGGATGAAGGCGGCGGCGGGGTTGGCCGACATGGCGATGCTGCGCCAGTCGCGGCTTTCGGTGTCCCCCGTCACGCCCGCGCAATGGGCGCTGATCATGGCGCTCGACACCAGTGATACATCCAAAAGTGTTGTATAAACAGCAATTTACACCAAGCCCAGCTTGACGCGCGTCATGAACAGGCGGAGCATTCGTCCGGGTCCAACAAAAAATGGGGTCGCGTCACATGCAAGGTCAAACACTCCTCGTTGCGTCGATTATCGGATGCACCATGCTCGCCACGCCTGCGCTGGCGAAACGCGGCGAACCGATCGAAGACCAGTATATCTGCGTCTTCGACAAGTCGGTGGCCAAGTCGAATGTCGCGAAGGAAGCGAGTCGCGCCGTGAAGGCGCAGGGCGGCAAGCTGAAACATGTCTATTTCTCCGCGATGCAGGGCTTCACGGTGAACCTGCCCGCCCAGGCGGTGGAGCGGATGAAGGCGTTTGACCGCACGATCGCCTATTGCGAGCAGGACCGCGTCGTCACCATCCCGGAGGACGAGGCCCAGGCAACGGCGCAGCCCGGCGGCAGCACCATCCAGGCCACCCAGACCGTGCCGTGGGGCATCACGCGCGTCGGCGGCGGCGCGATCACCTCGGGCGCAACCGCATGGGTGCTCGATTCCGGCATCGACCTCGATCACCCCGACCTGAACGTCGATGTGACGCGCAGCGCCAGCTTCGTCGGCGATCCGTCGCCCAATGACGGGAACGGCCACGGTACCCATGTCGCGGGCACGATCGCGGCATGCAACAACGGCATTGGCGTGGTGGGCGTCGCGCCCTGCACCCGGGTGGTGGCGGTGCGTGTCCTCGACAGCAGCGGCCGGGGGTCCAATTCCGGCATCATCGCCGGCATCGACTATGTGGCTGCCAATGGCCGGCCTGGCGACATCGCCAATATGAGCCTGGGCGGCGGCGCGTCGAGTGCGCTCGACGCCGCGGTCATCAACGCGGCGTCGACGGGCGTGCGCTTCGTCCTCGCGGCGGGCAACTCGGCGGTCAACGCGGCGACGACCAGCCCCGCCCGCGCCAATGGGCCCAACGTCTTCACCGTATCGGCGTTCGACCGCAACGGCCGGTTCGCGACCTTCTCCAATTTCGGCAATCCGCCGATCGACGTGGCGGAGCCGGGGGTGTCGATCCCATCGACATATCTGAACGGCGGTTACGCCACGCTTTCGGGCACGTCGATGGCGGCACCGCATTTGTCCGGGCTGCTCCTGATCGGCTCGGTGCGCAACGGCGGCAGGGTCACCAACGATCCCGATGGCATCCCCGATATCATCGGGGTGCGCTGATCGCGCCGATGCCGATGACCGGTGACGCCCCTGTGCCCAGGGGTCCGAGCCGCGTCGAGGCGGTCGAACTGGTCTTTGTCTACAACGCGCCCGACGGCGTGATCGCGGCGCTGGGCGACATGATCCACAAGATCGTGTCGCCCAGCACCTATCCCTGTTCGCTGTGCGCGGTGACCTATGGCGCGTTCACGATGCGCCCGGCCTGGCGCACGTATCTGCGCACCCTGCCCTGTCCCGCCCGCTTCTATCACCGCGACGGCTTTCGTCGCGACTGGCCGGCGATCGACGCCGCATTGCCCGCCGTCTTCCTCAGACGCGCCGGCACGCTCCGCCTGCTGCTCGACAGGGCGACGCTCGACGCGCAGCGCGATGTCGATCAGCTGATCGTGACCCTGAACGCGGCGCTTGCCCGCGCCTTCGCCTGAACGCCGTCAGGCCGCCTTGGCGCGGCTGGCGCGCTTGCGCTCGTGCGGATCGAGGTGGAGCTTGCGCAGCCGGATCGACTTGGGCGTCACCTCAACGAGCTCGTCATCGTCGATATAGGCGATCGCCTGTTCGAGCGTCATCTTCTTGGGCGGGGTCAGCCGGATCGCATCGTCCTTGCCGCCACTCGCGCGGAAGTTGGTCAGCTGCTTCGCCTTCATCGGGTTGACCTCCAGGTCATCCGTCTTGGCGTTCTCGCCGATGATCATGCCCTCGTACAGCGCCTCGCCATGCCCGACGAACAGGATGCCGCGCTCTTCCAGGGGCCCTAGCGCATAGGCCTGGGCCTCGCCCGCGCCGTTGGAGATGAGCACGCCGTTCTTGCGGCCTTCGATATTGCCCTTGTGCGGCCCGTATTTCTCGAACAGCCGGTTCATGATGCCGGTGCCGCGCGTGTCGGACAGGAACTCGCCGTGATAGCCGATCAGGCCGCGGCTGGGCGCGGAGAAGGTGATGCGGATCTTGCCGCCGCCCGACGGGCGCATGTCGGTCATCTCGGCCTTGCGCAGGTTCATCTTCTCGACGACCGTGCCCGAATATTCCTCGTCCACGTCGATGACGACGGTTTCATAGGGTTCGGTCCGGTTGCCGGCCTCGTCGGTGCCGAACAGCACGCGCGGGCGGCTGATGCCGAGTTCGAAGCCCTCGCGGCGCATCGTCTCAATCAGCACGCCGAGCTGAAGCTCGCCGCGCCCGGCGACTTCGAAACTGTCGCGGTCGGCCGACTCGGTCACCTTGATCGCGACGTTGGACTCGGCCTCGCGGAACAGGCGGTCGCGGATCATGCGCGAGGTGACCTTGGTGCCCTCGCGCCCCGCCATCGGCGAATCGTTGACCGCGAAGCGCATCGACAGCGTCGGCGGATCGATCGGCTGCGCCTGCAGCGGTTCGGTGACGCTGGGGTCACAGATGGTGTTGGCGACCGTCGCGGTGGTCAGCCCGGCCAGGCTGATGATGTCGCCGGCCTGCGCCTCGTCGGTCGGCACGCGCTCCAGCCCGCGAAAGGTCATCAGCTTCGACGCGCGGCCGGTCTCGACCACGTTGCCGTCGGCATCGAGCGCGTGGATCGGCATGTTGGTCTTGATCGAGCCCGAAAAGACGAGGCCGGTCAGGATGCGGCCGAGGAAATTGTCGCGGTCGAGCAACGTCACCAGGAACTTGAACGGGCCGTCGGGGTCGGCCGACGGCGGCGGGACGTGATCGACGATCTTGTTGAACAGCGGCGCCAGCGTGCCCTCGCGCAGGCTCGGGTCCTCGTTGGCATAGCCGTTGCGGCCCGACGCGTAGAGCACCGGGAAATCGAGCTGCTCGTCGCTTGCCTCCAGGCTGACGAACAGGTCGAACACTTCGTCCAGCACTTCCTGGATCCGCTCGTCGGGACGGTCGATCTTGTTCACGACGACGATGGGCCTGAGCCCCAGCGCCAGCGCCTTGCCGGTCACGAACTTGGTCTGCGGCATCGCGCCTTCGGATGAATCGACCAGCAGGATGACGCCGTCGACCATGCTCAGGATGCGTTCCACCTCGCCGCCGAAATCGGCGTGGCCGGGGGTATCGACGATGTTGATCCGCGTGCCCTGCCAATCGACCGAGGTGCATTTGGCCAGGATCGTGATCCCGCGTTCCTTTTCGAGGTCGTTCGAGTCCATCGCCCGCTCCTCGACCCGCTGATTGTCGCGGAAGGTGCCGGACTGGCGGAAAAGCTGGTCGACGAGCGTGGTCTTGCCATGATCGACGTGGGCGATGATCGCCACGTTGCGGAGATTCATTTCAGTTCCCGATGTGCGGAGGTGGTGCGTGCGCGCGCTTAGCGGATTTTGTGCGACAGCGAAAGGGGAGCGGTCGCACGTCATGGCGTATTAGTCTTGCAATACACTTGAAGCGCCACCAAATCCCGGTCAATGTCCACGCGACACAGGGTTTTGGAGGGACGAATGGCCACGCAGACCGCGACCGAGGAAGCGACATTGACGCTGACCCCGCCCGCCCCGGTGCCCACGGTCGCGCCGGAAAAGGCCGCGGGGCTGGTGCCGGTCGACGAAGCCAAGAAGTCCGAGCTGGAAACCCGCGTCGACACCTTCATCGACGACCTGCTGGCCCAGGACGTCAACTCGCCCGAATTCGGCAAGCGCGTCGATGCGATCGCGGCGATGGGTCAGAAGGAAATCCGCGACGCCGCCGGCCAGTCCAACCGCTTCCTCGACCGCCCGGTCCGCGCCATGGACCAGGAAACCGGCGTCGGATCCGACCTCGCCGAACTGCGCCGGACCATCGAGGACCTCGATCCGGGCCGCAAGGGCGACCTGACCGCGCCGCAGCGGTTGTTCGGCATCATCCCGTTCGGCAACAAGCTGCGCAATTATTTCGACAGCTACAAATCCGCCCAGACGCACATCGCCTCGATCCTGAAATCGCTCCAGTCGGGCAAGGACGAGCTGCTGATGGACAATGCCGCGATCGACGTCGAGCGGCAGAATCTGTGGGCGGCGATGGGTCGCCTCGAGCAGATGATCCACATCTCCAAGACGATGGACCAGAAGCTGGAGGATCGCGCCAACGAACTGGATCACAGCGATCCAGCCAAGGCCAAGGCGGTCCGCGAAACCGCGCTCTTCTATGTCCGCCAGCGAACCCAGGACCTGCTGACCCAGATGGCGGTGACGGTGCAGGGCTATCTGGCGCTCGATCTGGTCAAGAAGAACAATGTCGAACTGGTCAAGGGCGTCGACCGCGCCAGCACGACGACGGTCGCGGCCCTGCGCACCGCCGTCACGGTCGCGCAGGCGATGACCAACCAGAAGCTGGTGCTCGAACAGATCACCCAGCTCAACACCACCACCGCCAACATCATCGATTCGACTGGCAAGCTGTTGAAAAGCCAGACCGCGACGATCCATGAACAGGCCGCCGCATCGACCCTGCCGGTCGAGACGCTGCAGCGCGCGTTTCAGAATATCTATGACACGATGGACGCGATCGACACGTTCAAGCTGAAGGCGCTCGACAGCATGAAGACCACGGTCAACACCCTGTCGAACGAGGTCGAGAAGTCAAAGGGCTACATCGCCCGTGCCGAGGGTGCCGCGCAGAATTCGGGCAGCGGCGGCGAAACCTTCAAGCTTGAGGCGGTTTGATCCGGAGATGAACCCCGACATGACCGACGTCGACCGCCAGATCGCCCGATCGAGCGAGTATCTCGACCGCACCCGCGGCCGGTATCGCGACGCCCGCGGCCGCGCGCGGCGACGCCGCGAGGGCGAGATCCTGCGCCGGCTGGGCCGGATCGCGGCCGCCGATATCGCGATCCTGATCGCGGCGGTCGCGATCGGCTGGTTCGTGCCGCTCGGGCTGGGCGGTGCACTGGCGGTGATGGCGCTGCTGATCGCCGCGACTTTGTTCTTCGCGATCTTCCCGGTCGTCGTCCCGCCCTCGCCCGAGAAACTGGCGCAGGTGCCGTTGAAGGCACTGCCGCTGCAGACCGAGCAATGGCTGGAAACCCAGCGGCTCGCCCTGCCCGCCCCGGCGGTGCCGCTGATCGATCAGATCGGGCTGAAGTTGGAGACGCTTGCCCCCCAGCTCGTCACGCTCGACGAGGCCGCCCCGGCGGCAGCGGAGGTGCGCAAGCTGGTCGGCGAGCAGCTGCCCGAGCTGATCAAGGGCTATGCCCAGGTTCCGCAGCCGCTGCGCACCGTCGAACGCCACGGCCGCACCCCCAATGATCAGCTGGTCGAGGGGCTCAGGCTGATCGATACCGAGATCGCCCAGATGACCGCACAGCTCGCCGAAGGCCAGCTCGACCAGCTCGCGACGCGCGAACGCTATCTGCAGATCCGCTATCGCGGCGATGACGAGGTCGGCGGGTAAGGTTTTGCCGTCCAGGCTCCACGGGCACCGATCCGCCCGCAGCACAGCACTCCGCCATGCGCCGGCGCGTCCGGACCCCGGATCAAGTCGGGGGTGACGAGGGCGTCGTTGGAGCGCGCGTCAATCTAACGTCATCATGCCCTATGTGACCAAGGACGGAACGCATTATTCCCGCCGCCCGTCATGCCGGACTTGATCCGGCATCCATACGCGACGCTCCTGACCCTCGCACCGACGGTGACGACCGACCGGTCTGACGCTGGGATCACGCATCGCGTGACAGGGCGGTCGGGCTTGCTCAGCCCGGAATGAAGCAGGGTTCGCCAGCAACCTTGAGCTTGGCGCAGATCTCGCCCGCCTGCGTGGCGCTGCCCGCGTTGACGCGCAGGCGATAGACGGTGCGCCCCTTCACCTCGGCCTGCTGCACCGACTTGCCGAGCGGCGCGAGATAGCCGAAGCGCGCCGACAGGGATTGCCACGCCGCGTTGGCGGTCGCCTCGCTGGGGAAGGAGCCGAGCTGGACGACCGACCCGCCGCCCGACATCGGCACGCTGCGCAGCGCCGGCGCCGGCAACGACTTGGGGGACAGGCTTCCGGCGGTCCGCGGCACCTCGGTCACGACACGCGCCGTCGGGGTGGCACCGGGGGTCGGGCCTGCCTTGGGCGCGGGGCGACCCGCGACCGGGGCTTCGGGGACCGCGCCCAGATTGACCGACCCATTGGCGGCATCGCCCGCGCTGGTTGCGAACACCGTGTCGCCGTCGCCGTCGACCTTCATGCCGCCCGGATCGTCGGGCTTGACCTTGTAATCGCCCTTTTCCGCCTGGATCAGCGCGCCGCCGCCGTCGGTGGTGCGCTGGCGCTGCAGCGCCATGCCGGCATAGACGATCGCGGCGACCAACGCGGCGATCGCGACGATGATCAGCGCCAGCCGCCAGACGGGCGCGCGCGGCGGTTCACCTTCCTCGACCGATTCGAGCCAGGGCAGTCTGTCCTCGGCCTCCTCGATCGTCTGGTCGGTCATCCACTCATCTCCTCGACCGCCTTCACCCCCATGATGGCAAGGCCGTTCTTGATGACTTGCCCGATCGCGTCGGCCAGGAAAAGCCGCGCGCACGTCACCACTGCGTCATTTTGGATCAGAAAGCGCCGATCGGGATCGTCGTTGCCGCGGTTCCACAGCGCATGGAACTCGGCCGCCAGATCGTAGAGATAAAAGGCGATCCGGTGGGGTTCGCGGGCCAGCGCCGCGCCTTCCACCACGCGCGGGAACTGCGCGGCGCGCTTCACCAGCCCGAGCTCGTCCGTATCAAGCCGGGACAGGTCGGCGTCACCGCACGCGATCCCCGCCTCCGCCGCACGCCGGTGCAGCGAATGGACGCGGGCGTGCGCGTACTGGACGTAGAAGACCGGATTGTCCTTCGACGCCTCGACCACCTTGGCAAAGTCGAAATCCATCTGGGCGTCCGACTTGCGGGTCAGCATCGTGAAGCGCACCACGTCCTTGCCGACCTCGTTCACGACATCGGCCAGCGTGACGAAATTGCCGGCGCGCTTCGACATCTTGACCGGCTCGCCGCCGCGCAGCAGCCGGACCATCTGGACGAGCTTGACGTCGAAGCGCGTCTTGCCCTCGGTCAGCGCGGCGACGGCGGCCTGGATACGCTTGACCGTGCCGGCATGGTCCGCGCCCCAGATGTCGATCAACTGATCCGCCGACTGGCTCTTCTGGAAATGATAGGCGAGGTCGGCACCAAAATAGGTCCACTGCCCGTTCGACTTGCGGATCGGCCGGTCCTGATCGTCGCCGAACCGGGTCGACCGGAACAGCGGCAGCTCGACCGGCTCCCAGTCCTCGGGCGTCTCGCCCTTGGGGGCTTCCAGGACACCGTCATAGACGAGGTCGCGTTCGCGCAACCATGCTTCCGCCGCTTCGGGCTTGCCGGCCGCCTGCACCTCGGCTTCCGACGCGAACAGGTCGTGATGAATACCGAGCAGCGCCAGGTCGGCGCGGATCATCTCCAGCATCGCCGCGACCGCTTCCTTGCGGAACAGCGCCAGCCATTCGCGCTCGGGCCGGTCGACAAAGGCGGTGCCATGCTCGGCCGCCAGATGCGCGCCGACCGGCTTCAGATAGTCGCCGGGGTACAGCCCCTCGGGAATGGTGCCGATATCCTCGCCCAGCGCCTCGCGGTAGCGCAGATGCGCCGAGCGGGCGAGCACGTCGACCTGACCGCCCGCATCGTTGACATAATATTCCCGGATCACCCTGTGCCCGGCAAATTCGAGCAGGCTGGCGAGCGCGTCGCCGACCACCGCCCCCCGGCAATGCCCCATGTGCATCGGGCCGGTCGGGTTGGCGGAGACATATTCGATGTTGACCGTCGTGCCCGCACCCATCGTCGAGCGGCCATAGTCGCCGCCCGCCGCGTGGATCGCAGCCAGTTCGCCCCGCCAGGTGTCGTCGGTCAGCGTCAGGTTGATGAAGCCCGGGCCGGCGACCGACACGCTCGCGACTTCGTCCAGCACCGCCAGCCGCGCGACGATCAGCTCGGCCAGCGCACGCGGATTTGTGCCGGCGGGCTTCGCCAGCACCATCGCGGCATTGGTCGCGAGATCGCCATGCGTGGCGTCGCGCGGCGGCTCGACCGTCACGTTGCGGCGGTCGAGCCCGGCGAGCAGCTGACCGGCGGCAACCAGGGCGTCGAGCGCCGCGTCAAGATGCGCGGCAAAGCGGGTATAGAGCGTCATCGGTGGTTCCATGTTCGGGAAGTGGGTCCGCTTACCGGATCGGCGCGCCGGGTTGAAGCCCGTTCGCGGTCGGGGCGGGGTTCAGGCGCGCGCGGCGGCCGCGCGCTCGCGTCGCAGGCGCAGCGACCCCATGACCCCGCTGCCGGCATAAACGAACAGCCCGGTCCAGATCAGCGCGAAGCACAGGATATAGTCGGCGGTCAGCGTTTCGCCCAGCAAGGTGACGGCCAGCACGAACTGGATCGTCGGGCCGATATACTGCAGCAGCCCGACCGTCGAATAGGGCAGCCGCTTGGTCGCGGCGGCGAACAGCAGCAGCGGCACCGCCGTGACGATGCCCGATCCGATCATCAGTGCGCTTTCACCCGCGTCCCGCCCGATCGCCAGCGCACCCGACTGGGCCAGCAAGATCAGATAGCCGAGCGCGATCGGCGCCAGGATCAGCGTTTCCACCAACAGGCCTTCCAGCGCATCGACCGGCGCAATCTTGCGCACCATGCCGTAGAAGCCGAACGCCAGCGCGAGCGTCAGGCTGATCCACAGCGCGGTGCCGGCACCGACCGCCAGGATGGCGACGCCGGCCGTCGCCAGCGCGACCGCCACCATCTGCGCGCGATTCAACCGTTCACGAAACGCGACCATGCCCAGCACGACATTGACCAGCGGGTTGAGATAATAGCCCAGGCTGCTGGCGAGGACGTGCCCGTTCTGCACCGACCAGATATAGGTCAGCCAGTTGACCGAGATGAAGGCGGCGCTGAGCGTGAGCAGGCCCATCACGCGCGGATTGGCGATCGCCGCACGCAACTGGCGCCAGCGCCCGGCAATCGCGACGACCGCCAGCAGCGCGACGACCGAAAACAGGATGCGGTGCGCGACGATCTCGCCCGGTCCCACTGCCTTGAGCAGCAGGAAATAGAGCGGCAGAAAGCCCCACAGCAGATAGGCCGAGATGGCCTGGATCAGGCCCGTGCGGCGGACCGCCGGCGCGGCGGGGTCGAGAGTCGGAGCCTGGGCCATGGTGGCACCGCACCTATCGGACGGCCCGACGAGCGTCAAAGCAACTTGCGTTGCGCCGCAACAACAATAGCTGCGTCAGGCGCGGATCAGACCCTCTACCGGCCGGACGCCGCGCGAATCCGGGAACATCGTCGCCAGCGAGCGGGCGGGGTCGATCGCAAAATGCGCGCTCACCGCCCCGGCAATCAGCGCGTCGAGCGCCATTGTCGGGCGCAGGTCGCGTCGGTCGAGCAGTGCGGGCGCGCCAAGCCCCGGCCAATCGGTGATGACGCGGCCACCGTTCACCGCACCGCCGGCCAGCAAGGCCGCCGACGCGGTGCCATGGTCGGTGCCCTGGGTGCCGTTGAGCGCAACGGTGCGGCCGAACTCGGTCGCGACGAGGACCAGCGTGTTCGCCCAATGCGCCCCCAGCCCGTCTTTCAATGCGCCGATCATGGCGTCCAGCCCGCGCAGCTGCGCCGCCATCCGCCCGCGCTGCTGGGCATGCGTGTCCCAGCCGCCGGTTTCGATCATCGCGATCCGCGCGCCATTGTCGGCCGCGAGCAGCTTGGCGGCCAGCCCCCCGGTCGCGGCGGCGCTGCGGCCATTGTCCGCCGCCATGTCGCCGGTGATCGCCCGCGTGGCGGTCGCCTGTTCCCACAGGCCGTGCAGCTGCGCGTCATCGGCATAGAGCATCGCGACGCGCGCCAGCAGATCATCCGACGCATCGGGCAACTGCGACGGCGCATAGCTTGCGACTTCCGCTGGCCCGCGCAGCGCCATCGGCACGGTGGCGGCAATCGCGATCGCCTGGCGCTGGCCCTCGGGCAAGAGCGTCAGCAGCCGGTTCATCCAGCCGTCCTTGCGCGCATAGGCAGCGGTGCCGCCGGTTTCGAGGATGTTCTGGCCATCGAAATGCGACCGATCGCGATACGGCGAGGCGACCGCGTGCGCGACCAGTGCCTCGCCGCCCGTATAGAGCGCGTGCAGGCCGGACAGCGCCGGATGCAGCCGGAACATGCCGTCCAGCTTCGGCGCGCTCGCGACATCCTCGGCCAGCACGCCGCGTGCGCTGGCGAAGGCCGGATCGCCGACCGGTGCGGCGATGTGCAGGCCATCCGCCGCCCCGCGCTGGATGATGAAGACGAAGCGGCGGTCGGTCGCCGCGGCGGCGAGCGCCATGCGCGGCGCAACGATCAGCGCGCCGGCGGCCATGCCCCCGGCCAGCATCATGGAACGACGATCGATCATCGCGCTATCTCCTCAGGAACTCGGGCGAAACCAGCAGCAACGCGATCGCCTGGGCGGGGCTTTCGGCGCGCGCGATGGCGCTTCCGGTCGACGCGCTCAGGCTGCCGGGAAACAGCGCGGCCGCGAGCGCGCGGGCATCGCCCTCGCCGCGCATCCGGGCGGCGAACGCCTGCGCGGCCTCCACCCGACGCATCAGCGCGTCCGGCCCCGCCCAGCTCGCCGCGACATCGTCGAACCCCGCCGGCGAGCCCGGTCGCCAGATCGGCTGGCCAAGCTGGTTCAGCAGGTTGGCGGTGGCGAGCGGGTTGGCCGGGGGCGGCCCGCCGACCGCGCGCGCCGCGGCCACCGACCAGTCCCATGGCGTGCGGAACTTCGTCGCGCTCGGCGCCCAGGGCTCGGGTGCCTCGACGAGCGCGCGATAGACGCTCGGCAGGTCGCCGCCCGACTCCAGGAATGCCCGTTCCAGCCGCGCGACCAGAGCGGGCGGCGGATCGTCGGCGCAAAAGTGGCGGGCGAGCTTGGTCGCGATGTGCCGCGCCGTGCGCGGATGGGTGGCAAGGTCGCGCAGCACGGCGGCCGCCTGACCCTCGCCCCCCGCCGCATAGCGCCGGCCCAGGATGGTGCGGTCGCCCGGCTGATGGATGGTGTCAACGTACTGAAAACTTCCCGGCGGACCCGCCTGGCGGAGGAAGCGCGCCGCCGCCGCGCCGCGCGCCAGCCCTGCCACCGTCCAGCCGGTCAAGGCGCGGGCGAACTCGGTAACATCGCCCTGGTCATAGCCGCCATCGACGCCGAGCGTATGCAGCTCGAGGATTTCGCGCGCCAGATTCTCGTTCAGCCCGACCGGGCGATTGGCCCGCGCGCGGATCCGGCTGCCCAGCGGGCTGTCCGGCCCGATCGACTGGGCCTGGTCGAGATAAAGCAGCATCGCCGGATGCCGCTCAACCGCGTTCAGCATATCGGCGAACTTGCCCAGCACATGCGGACGGATCGCGTCGAATTCGAGCTGCCCGGCCAGCCCCACCACCACCTGCTTGTCGGCGGACACCGCGAAGTGATTGGCCCAGAAATGCACCAGCCGCTCGACGAACGGGCTCTCGCTCGCCACTGCGGCCACCATGCGCGCATGCGCAGCGCCGGCATAGAATTCGCGCCGCTGGCGACGGCCGAATTGCTGAACGGCACGCAATGCCTCGGGGCGCTCGGCACGCAACGCGCCGGGGGTCGCCGGATCTGCCATCGCGGGCGCGTCCGCGGCGCCGCCCGACGCGCGCATCTCACGCCGCAGGCCGCGCAGCTCGGCCAGATAATCGGCGATGTCGGTCGCGATTTCGGTGGTCGCGGGCAACGCCGCGATCGGCGCGGGACGCGGCGCATAACGGGCGAATTGCTCGATCAGCCACGCGCGCGGGCGCGCCGGCGCGGCCTGTCCCGCGGTGCCACCCAGCCCGAAACGGTTGAGTGCGACTGCTGCCTCGGTCACGTGCCGTTTCTCCATTCGCTGCCGACCGGGGGCAAGCTAAGGCACAGCTGTCGCAAAACTGTGTCAGCGCCGCGCCGGATTTGTCGCGGACCTTTGCGGCTCAGAACCCGTCGGGCAGATCGACCGGGCCGACCAGTTCGCGATAGCGCGCGATGGCGTAGCGATCGGTCATGCCGCTGATGAAATCGGCGATGTGGCGGCTGCGCTGCGGTTCCTCCGCCGGCAACCGATCGGCCCAGCCCGGCGCCATGCGTGCGGGGTCGGCATCATAGGCCGCGAAAAGCCCGGCGATGATGCGCCGCGCCGCCGCTGCTGCGTCGAGCTGGGCCGGATGATGATAGAGATTGGCGTACATGAAGCGTTTGAGCTCGCGCTCGTCCTGGCGCATCGCGTCTGAAAATCCGGCGAGGCAGCCGCCCGCCGCGCGGACATCCTCGACGCCCGCCACGCCCGCGGCGGCGACGCGCGCCCTGGTTTCGGCGATCACGTCGTTGACCATCGCACCGATCTGGCTGCGGATCAGCTCGCCGACGAGCAGCGCGGGCGGATAGTCGCGGAACTGCGCGCGGACCCGGTCCCAGCCGCGCGCGATGACCGGGACGGCCAGGATCTGGTCGAACCCCAGCAGCCCGGCGCGCAGGCCATCGTCGATGTCGTGATTGTCGTAGGCGATGTCGTCGGCGATCGCGGCGACCTGCGCCTCCAGCGACGGCCAGTGGTCGAGATCGAGAGGAAACGCGGCGTCGGCCGCGCGCAGCGCCCATTGCGGATCGGCCACCGGCCCGTTGTGCTTGGCCAGCCCCTCCAGCGTCTCCCAGCTGAGGTTGAGCCCGCGCCAGCGCGGATAGGGGCTGTCGATATGCGTCAGCGCGCGCAGCGTCTGGCCGTTGTGATCGAACCCGCCATGCGCGGCCAGTGCCTCGCGCAGCGCATCCTCGCCGGCATGGCCGAACGGCGGGTGGCCGATGTCGTGCGCGAGGCAAAGGGCTTCGGTCAGGTCCTCGTTGAGGCCGAGCGCGCGGGCGATGGTCCGCCCGATCTGTGCCACTTCCAGGCTGTGGGTCAGGCGAACCCGGAAATGGTCGCCATCAGGGGCCATGAACACCTGAGTCTTGTGGCGCAGGCGGCGGAAGCTGATCGAATGGATGATCCGATCGCGATCGCGCTGGAAATCGTCGCGCGGTCCGCGCTCGCCCCCCTTTTGTTCCGGGTGGAGCCGTCCTCTGCTGCGCGCCGGGTCCGATGCCCAGGGCGCGCATACGCTCATCGCGCGCGCAGGCGCTCGATCTTCTGCCCCGCCTCGCTTTGCCACGCAAAGGCCGACAGGCCGGATTTGCCCAACTGGTTCACGAATGCCTGCGCCTCGCTCGCGGTGCGGAACGGCCCCGCCAGCAGCCGATTGGTCGCGCGCAGCGGCGTTGTCCAGCCCTGCTTGCCCTTGAACAGATCGGGCGCCGTTTTCGCCAGCTTCTCCCACACCTTGGGCAGGTCGCTCTTGTTCGCGCCGCCCGCAACCTGGACCCAATGACGCGCCGGTTCCAGCTTGGCGGGATCCGGCTTTGCCGGCGCGGGTTTGACCGGCGGGGTTCGGGGTCGCGCGATGGCGGGGCGCGACGCGGCCGTGGGACCCGATGCCTTTGGGGCTGCCGGTGACGGATCAGCGACCGTCGTCGCGGTTGCCGCACCGTCGGTCAGGCGCTGGACGATCGCACCCAGAATTGCGCGGTTGTCCGCCGAAATGGCCGCCGCACCCGCACCCGCAGCCGTCGCAGGCGGTGGCGGTGGCGCGGCGTCGCGCGCCGCCGGCACCGGTGCCGCAACCGCCGCAAGCGGGCGCGATGCGATCTCGACCGGTGCAGGCCCAGCTGCGGGTGCAGACGGCACATCCGTGGCGACCTGGGCCACGGCGACCTGCGCCGGCGCGGCAGCCGGCACGGAAGTCGCCTCATTCGGCGCAGGGGTGCCGACGCGCACGGTAAAGGGCGGGGCCACCCGCGCAGGCACGGGCGCACGCGCGACGGTCGCGCTGCCACGCCGCTGCAGCGTCCCCGCAATCGAGCCCTTGGCCGACGGCGCGGCGGCAGTCAGCGCCGAGGATGCCCGCGGCCGGGTGGGCAGCTCCGGCGCCGCCTCCTCGGGCACGGCACCCGCATCGCGCCGGGTGCGGCGCGGATCGACAGCGCGCGGCCGCCGGCTGCGCGCCTCCGCCACTTCGGTTCCGGTTTCGCGCGCGGCGCGTCGTGTATCGGCAGGCTCGATGCCGGGAATGGGCGGCGCCATCGCCGCATCGGCCAGCCGTGCCGGTGACGCGGTCAGCTCACCGAAATGCACCGCGAACGCGCGCCCGCTCGCGTCGAGCGACGCCAGCCTGCCAAAGAAGGGTGACATGCTGGGGCCGAAACCGGGCAACAGCCCGGCGGCGATCCGCTCGGCCTGGGCAACGTCACCGTTGATGGCGAGCACGAACGCACGCGCCCGCCATGCGGCGCGATCGTTCTGGCGCAGCAGGGGATCGAGCAGGCGCGCGGATTCCGCCACGTCCCCGCTGATCCCCAGCGACAGCGCCAGGCGGCGCGTGACCTCCGGATCGGCGCGCTCGCGCAATGCCAGGCGATAATCGCGCTGCGCCAGCGCGGGATAGCCCAACAGGTCATAGGCGAGCCCGCGTTGCGCGGCCATGCGCGCCAACGGGTATCCCGCGCGCTCCGCCGCCTGGAACAGCCGCAGCGCCTCACCGGGTCGTTCGAGCGCGGTCAGCGCCGCCGCGCGTCCCGCGATCAGCCGCGCATTACCCGGTGCGATCGCATCGCCGCGGCTGAAGAAGCCAAGCGCCGCGGCCGGATCGCCGAGCAGCACGCTCAATTCGCCGGCCTCCGCCAGCGCATCGAGATCGTCGGGATTGCGGGCGAGCACGCGCATCTGGTCGGCCAGCCGATCGGCATTGGGCGTCGCACGCGGGGCAAGCTGCGCAAGCGCGCCCGGTACCGATACCGGCGCAGCGACTAGCATGGCGAGCAACAGGATCGACAACCGGGGCGCTACGGGGAAGGTCATGGGCAGGAAACGGAACTGCCGCCCCACGCCTGAACCCGCGCTGACCATGCGCCGATCAGGACGAGGCCGGCGACCGGCTGCCCCGTCACCGCGACGGATGCGGCCGGCCGACCCGCTGGTGCCTATTGATTGTTCTGGCGGTGCAGGAAGCGCGGGATGTCGAGCGAGTCATTGCCCTCATCGCTGCTGCGCGCCGCACTGCGGCCGGCATTCGCCATCCGCTCGAACAGCGTGCCGCCCGATTTGCGCGGCGCTTCCGCCGATGCGGAGGGGAGCGGCGCCGCCGCTTCCTCGCCGTCGGTCAGCCAGCGCCGGGTCGACATCGGGCGCGGTGCCGGGGTCCCGTCATCGACCTCGGTCTCGGAACCGAGCACGAGCTCGTCATCGGGAGTGTCCATCCCGGCGACCGCATCATCCTCGAACCGGATCGGCTCGGCCGTCGCATCGACGGTGGCCTCCGGCTCGTCGCCGGATGGCTCATCATTGGACATGACCGGCGCGGACAGTTCGAGCGGCTCGTCCTCGACTTCGGGCGTCTGGGCGACGGGCGCCGGCGCTTCCTCGGTCATCGGAACCAGCCCAGGGCGGCGCTGGGTGGCGAAGGAGAAGACGCGCGTCGGCTCGACGACCGGCGCGACCGGCTGGCGCGCCTCCGCCTCGATGCCGGTGGCGACCACCGAGACGCGGATCTTGCCCTCGAGCTCCGGATTGAACGCCGAACCCCAGATAATGTTCGCATCCTCGTCGACCAGCTCGCGGATGTGGTTGGCGGCTTCGTCGACTTCGAGCAGGCGCATGTCCTCGCCGCCGGTGATCGAGACGATCACGCCCTTGGCACCGTTCAGCGACACGCCGTCGAGCAGCGGGTTGGCGATCGCCTTTTGCGCGGCTTCGATGGCGCGATTGTCGCCCTCGGCCTCGCCGGTGCCCATCATCGCCTTGCCCATTTCCTGCATCACCGAACGAACGTCGGCGAAGTCGAGGTTGATGAGGCCGGGCATGACCATCAGGTCGGTAATGCCGCGCACGCCCTGCTGCAGCACTTCGTCCGCCATTTCGAACGCCTGCTTGAACGTCGTATTGGCGTTGGCGATCAGAAACAGATTCTGGTTGGGAATGACGATCAGCGTGTCGACGTACTTCTGAAGCTCTTCGATGCCGGCCTCGGCCGACTTGGAGCGGCGCTTGCCCTCAAAGGCAAAGGGCTTGGTCACGACACCGACGGTCAGGATGCCCATGTCGCGCGCGGCCTTGGCAATGACCGGCGCCGCTCCCGTGCCGGTGCCGCCGCCCATGCCGGCGGCGAGGAAGCACATATGGCTACCCTCCAGCGCCTTCTGGACCTGCTCGATCGTCTCCTCGGCGGCCGCGCGCCCGATTTCGGGCCGCGAACCTGCGCCCAGGCCCTGGGTGATCTTCGCGCCCAGCTGGATGCGCTGCTGCGCGACCGACTGCTTCAGCGCCTGCGCATCGGTGTTGGCGACCAGGAAATCGACGCCCTGCACGTCCGACCGGATCATGTTGGCGATCGCGTTGCCACCGGCACCGCCGACCCCGATCACCGAGATACGCGGGGTCAATTCACCGACATCGTCCATCAGAAACTCGATTCCCATTTCAATTCTCCCCGCGGCTTCCCCAGAGCGCGAAAATCCCAACTCGACCGTCGTTGTGCACCATCTAAACCAGCGACTCTAGCCCGAATGCGCGGCCCTGACGCATTTGTTTAATAATTTGTTCGGAACGCGGTAATCAGCCTTCCGATCAATGCCTTGGTGGTCGGGCGCGTCACCAGCTGCTGTGCCGGCTCGATCGCGCGCAGATCGATGGGGTCGGCCGCCGCGAACATCGCCAGACCCGCTAACGTCGCGAAGCCGGGGCCGCCATGCGCTTCGGGCAGGGCGGTCAATCCGCGCGGCCGTCCGACGCGGACCGCGCTGCCGAGCGCCTGCTGCGCATAATCGGCAATGCCCTTCAGTTCCGCACCGCCGCCGGTCAGCACGATCTGGCGGCCGACCGGATCCTCGAACCCCAGCCGCTTTAGCTCCTTGCGGATTTCGACCATCAGCCGGTCGAGCCGCTGGCGGATCACCGCGATCAGCTGCGCGCGCGTGATCCGGGTGCCTTCGGCTTCGTCGTCCGACGCGATCGGCGCGACGTCGAGCATGTCGTGATTATCGCGCGGGCTGGCATTGGCCGACCCGTAGAAGCATTTCAGGCGCTCGGCCTGGGCGCGGTTGGTGCCAAAGGCGGATGCGATGTCGTCGGTGATATCGGCGGCACCCAGCGGGATCGAGGCGAGCCCGGTCAGCACCCCGTGCGAGAAGACCGAGACGTTGGTGATGCCGGCACCGATTTCGACAAGCGCCACGCCGAGTTCGCGCTCCTCCTGGCTGATACAGGCAAGCCCAGTGGCAACGGGCGCCGCGACGATCGACTTCACGTTCAGATGTGCCGAGCGCACGCACAGGTCGAGGTTGCGGACCGGCGATCCCTCGGTGGCGACGACATGGATCTCGACCCCCAGCCGGTCGGCGTGCAGCCCCAGCGGATCGGGCACGCCGGTCAGCCCGTCGAGCGTGTAGCGCATCGGATGCGCGTGCAGCACCATGCGCTGGCCGGGGTCGACCGCGTTGCGCCCGGCCTTCAGCAGCGCGTCGATATCGCCCTGTTCGACCCGGTGCCCGCCCAGGTCGCTTTCCAGCCGCACGATGTCGGAAACCAGGTTGCCCGCCGAAAAGCTGACCCAGACATGTTCGATATTGGTGCCGGCAATGCGTTCGGCCTGTTCGACCGCCTCGCGCACCGCAGTCTCGGTCGCGCGCATGTCGGCGATATAGCCGCGCTTGACGCCACGGCTCTCGCGCTGGCCGGTGCCGAGCACCAGCAGCTCGCCGCCATCCAGCTTCTGCGCGATCAGTGCCGAGATCTTGGACGATCCGATATCGAGCGCGGTGATCAGTCCGTCCGGTTGCGCCTTCGCCATTTACTCCACCCCTTGTCTACACGGACCGACGACGCGGCGCGCCGTCATAGCCCCTCCCCGTCGATCGTCTGCGCCAGATTGCCGCCCGACAGGCGCACGACCAGCTTCTTCGGATCGCGCATGTCGAAGCGGCGATAGCCGCGACCGAGCAGCCCCTGCGTCCCGTCGATCTCCGCGAACTTGATCAGCGCGGCGCGCGCAGTCTCCTCACCTTCGGGCAGCACCAGTTCCTCGCCGCTTTCAAAGGTCAGGTTCCAGCGCCGGTCCCCGACCCACGTCGCGGCCTTGACCAGCGGCTTGAGCGCCGGCGTCGCGTCGATCAGTGCCTCATAGGCCGGGGCCTTGGCGTTGGCACCCTCGCCGATCACCAGGGGCAGCTCGGGCATCGCCGACGGCAGCACCGGTTCGAGCAGCACGCCCGCCATGTCGATCAGCATCAGCTGGCCGTCATGCTGCCACACCGCCGCCGGCTTGCGCTCGACGATCTCGATCACGATGCGGTCGGGCAGGCGGCGCGACACGCGCGCTTCCTCGATCCAGCCATATTCGAGCAGCCGGTCGCGCACTTGGTTGAGATCGACGAGCGGCATCGCGCGCGATTGCTGGTCGAGCGCGGCCGCATAGACCGAATTGCGGTCCATCCGCTTCAAGCCGATGATGTCGATTTCCTTGACCCGGAATCCGGCCTCGCCGATCCCCTCGGCCATCGCCACGCCGATCGCGCCGGGAATGCCGGCCCAGCTCGCCGCGGCGAGCAACAGCGCGCAGACGCCGCCGGTGATCGACCACGCCGCCAGCCGGCGCGCGGTGTGCTCGCCACCGGGCAGCACCGCGACCGCGTGGTCGAGCACGCCGGCACGGCGCGGCCGCTTCGCCTGGGGCTTGCGCTTCAGCTGCTGGGTGCGCTTGGGGCTCGCGCGGCGCGTCGCGGTGCGGGTCATGCGGGCTCCATTTCGGGGTCGGCCATCGCCGCGTCGACGATGCGCTGAACCAGTTCGGGATAACTAATCCCCATGTGCCGCGCCTGTTCGGGCACCAGGCTCAAGGGCGTCATGCCGGGCTGGGTGTTGACCTCGAGCAGGAACAGCCCCTCGACGCCGCGCTGGTCGTCCCAGCGGAAATCGGAACGCGACGCGCCGCGACAGCCGAGCCGCTTGTGCGCCTCGATCGCGATCGCGCGGCACGCCGCGGTGATCTCGTCGGGAATTTCGGCGGGAAAGACGTGCTCGGTCAGCCCGTCGGTATATTTGGCGTCATAATCGTAGAAGCCGCTCTTGGGCTTCAACTCGGTCACGCCCAGCGCCGCGTCGCCCAGCACCGCGGTGGTCAGTTCGCGCCCGCGAATGAACGGCTCGGCAAGCAGTTCGTCGAATTCCTGCCACGGGCCGGCGGCGTCGCGGCTGATCGGATTGCCGAAATTGCCTTCATCGGTCACGATCGCGACGCCGACCGATGAGCCTTCATTGACGGGTTTGAGCACATAGGGGCGTGGCAGCGGATCGCGCTCGTAAAGCTCAGCAGACTTGACGATGCGCCCGCCCGGCATCGGGATACCGAACGGCACCAGCGCCTGCTTGGTCAGCACCTTGTCGATGGCGATGACCGAGGTGACCATGCCCGAATGGGTGTAGCGCAACCCCATCAGGTCGAGCATCCCCTGCACCGACCCGTCCTCGCCCGGCGTGCCGTGCAGCGCGTTGAAGACGAGATCGGGCCTTGCCTCGCTCAGGCGCAGCGCGACGTGGCGATCCATGTCGATGCGGGTGACGCGATGGCCCAGCTGCTCCAGCGCCTCGGCAATGCCCGCGCCCGACATCAGCGACACCTCACGCTCCGCCGACCAGCCGCCCATCAGGACGGCGATGTGGAGAGGGGTAGTCAATTGATCCTCCCCGGCACGGGGAGGAGCTGAGTCCACGCGGTCACTTCGCCACCCCCACGCGCTGAATCTCCCACTCCAGTTCGACGCCCGACTGCGCTTTCACCCGTGCGCGGACTTCCTCGCCTAGCGCCTCGATGTCGGCGCTGGTGGCGGTGCCGGTGTTGATGAGGAAATTGGTGTGCTTCTCGCTCACTTGCGCGCCGCCGATGGTCAACCCGCGACAGCCCGCCGCATCAACCAATGCCCAGGCCTTGTGCCCGTCAGGGTTCTTGAAGGTCGATCCGCCGGTCTTGCTGCGCAGCGGCTGCGACGCCTCACGCGCGGCGGCGATGCGGTCCATCTCTGCCTGGATCGCCGCCGGATCGCCGGGTTCGCCGCGAAAAGTGGCCCCGACCACCACCGCGCCATCGGGCAATTCGCTGTGGCGATAGGTGTAGCCGAGCGCCGCGCGATCGAGCGTGCGCCGCTCGCCGGAGCGCAGCACGATGTCGCACTCGACCAGGATGTCGGCAGTCTCGCGACCATAGGCGCCACCGTTCATCCGCACGAAGCCGCCGACCGTGCCGGGGATCGAGCGCAGGAATTCAAGTCCGGCAATCCCCGCGTCGCGCGCGGTGGACGACACCAGGATGCCCGACGCCCCGGCGCCGCAGCGCAGCGTCGTCGCATCCAGCCGCTCGACGGTGGCGAACGGCTTGCCCAGCCGGATCACGACGCCCGGCCAGCCGCCATCACGGATGATCAGGTTGGAACCGAGGCCAAGCGCCAGGACCGGGATGGCCGGATCGAGATCAGCCAGGAACTGCGCGAGGTCATCGGCATCTGCGGGCTCGTACAACCACCGCGCCGCCCCGCCCGATTTGAACCAGACGAGGGGTGCCAGCGGCGCCTGCGCGGTCAGCTTGCCGCGCACGGCGGATATACTCCCGCCCGCGGGAGGGGGTTGGGGTGTGGGAATTCGTCCGTCCGGATCAGGCCCTCCCCCGAACCCTCCCGCTCGCGGAAGGGGGGAAGGAGCCTCTGCCGCTTGTAAAGACTCACCGTTCGTTTCGAGCGAAGTCGAGAAACGCGGTCCGGGCGCACGTTTCTCGACTTCGCTCGAAACGAACGGGGTTTCTGGGGAAGAGGTGCGGATAGTCATCCCCGCGCCGCCTCAATCGCATGGGCCAGCCCGGCCGCCCACTTCGTAATGTCGCCCGCGCCCAGGCAGACGATCAGGTCACCCGGCTCGACCACGCGCGCCAGCTCCGCCGCGAGTGCATCGGCATCCGCGACCGCCGCGACCGCGTGGTGCCCGCGCCGCTGCACCGCCTCGACCAACGCTTCGGCGCTGACGCCCTCGACCGGCGCTTCGCCGGCGGCATAGACCGGCGTCACCAGCACGCGGTCGGCGTCGTTGAACGCCTGCGCGAACTCCTCCATCAGATTGCCGAGCCGCGAATAGCGGTGCGGCTGGCACACCGCGATCACGCGCGCGACCGCGCTTTCGCGCGCCGCGGACAGGACCGCGCGGATCTCGACCGGGTGGTGGCCGTAATCGTCGATCACCAGCGCCGGCGGCTGACCCGCGCCGAACGCCACTTCGCCCACCTTGGTGAAGCGCCGCTTGACGCCACCGAAATTGGCGAAGCCACGCTGGATCGTCGCATCGTCGACGCCCAGCTCCAGCGCGACGCCGACCGCCGCCAGCGCGTTCTGGACGTTGTGGCGGCCCGGCATCGGCAGGTCGATGCCCTCGATCGAGCGGGTGGTGCCGTCACGGTGGCGGATGATCGCTTCGAACCGGTTGCCGCCCGGATAAGGTGTGACGTTGACGCCGCGCACGTCCGATTGCGCGGAGAAGCCATAGGTGACGATGCGCCGGTCGCGCACTTTGGGAATGATCGCCTGCACCTCGGGATGGTCGAGGCACAGCAGCGCCGCGCCGTAAAAGGGCACGTTCTCGACAAACTCGACATAGGCGTCCTTCACCGCCTCGAACGAGCCGTAATGGTCGAGATGCTCGGGATCGATGTTGGTCACGACCGCGATCGTGCCATCGAGGCGCAGGAAGCTGCCGTCGCTCTCGTCCGCTTCGACCACCATCCAGTCGCTCGCGCCAAGTCGGGCGTTGCTGCCATAGCTGTTGATGATGCCGCCATTGATGACGGTCGGATCGACCCCGCCCGCATCCAGCAGCGCGGCGATCATGCTGGTTGTCGTCGTCTTGCCGTGGGTACCCGCGACCGCGACGGTGGATTTGAGCCGCATCAGCTCCGCCAGCATCTCGGCGCGGCGCACCACCGGAATGCGGCGGTTGAGCGCGGCCTCCACTTCCGGGTTGCCGCGCTGGATCGCGGTCGAGGTGACGACCACCGCGGCGTCGCCCAGATTGTCGGCATGGTGGCCGATCGTCACCGGGATGCCGCGGTCGCGCAGCCCCTGGACGACATAGCCCTCGGCCACGTCCGACCCCTGCACCTGATAGCCGAGATTCTTCATCACTTCGGCAATGCCCGACATGCCGATGCCGCCGATGCCGACGAAATGGATCGTGCCGATGTCGGTCGCGACTCCTCTCATGCGTAGGCTTCCCGGCTGCGGTTGGCGGACGGCGCCGGGCCGATCGGGGCGAGCGGCGCATGGACGCGCTCGACGAGGTCGGCGAGGTCGCGGGTGGCATCAGGTCGGCCGACGCTTCGCGCGCGGGCGGCGGCATTCTCAAGCCCCTTGGGGTCAAGGCCCAGCCGCTGCATCTGCTTGGCCAGCTCGCGCGCGGTGAACAAGCGCTGGGGAATGGTACGCGCGCCACCCGCTTCGGTGATCTCGCGCGCGTTGGCGGTCTGGTGATCGTCGGTGGCACTCGGCAGCGGCACCAGGATCGCCGGACGCCCGGCCGCGGTCAGCTCGGCGATCGTCGACGCACCCGCGCGCGCAATGACGATGTGCGCCCAGGCGAGCCGGTCGGGCAGGTCGGGCAGATAGGTCGCGACTTCGGCCGGGATCGCGTGCTCGGCATATTTGGCGCGCACCTTGTCGATGTCCTCGATCCGCACCTGGTGCGTTACCTGCATCCGGCGGCGGAAATGGATGGGCAGCATCGCCAGCCCATCGGCGACGACTTCGCTCAGGATGGACGCGCCCTGGCTGCCGCCGGTCACCAGCACGCGGAAAATCCCTTCCTCGTCCAGGTGCGGAAAGGGGCGCATCCGCAGCGCCGCGACCGCTTCGCGCACCGGATTGCCGACCAGGCGCACCTTGTCGAGATGCGCGGGCTTCAGCCGTTCGGTGTCGGGATAGGACGTCGCGATCGCATCGACACGCCCGGCGACCAGCCGATTGACGCGGCCGAGCACGGCGTTCTGTTCGTGGATGACGGTCGGGATGCCGCGGTTGAACGCGGCGAGCAATGCCGGGAAGGCCGGGTAGCCGCCGAAACCGACCACGGCGGAGGGTTCGACCTCGCGATAGAGGCGGATCGCCTGGGCGCGGCCCTTCATCATCTGCGACGCCGCACGCGCATAGCCGATCGGACCGCCGCCCAGCCTTCCTGCGGGCAGGACATGCGTATCGATGCCGTCGAACAATCCGGGAAAGCGCACGCCGCGCGCGTCGCTGACCAGCGAAACGCGATGGCCGCGCCGGATCAGCTCGGCCGCGAGCGCGGCGGCGGGCACCATGTGCCCGCCCGTGCCGCCCGCCGCCATGATGTAATGCCGCTTGGTCGTCATCCTATCTGCCGCTCCAGCCCACCGAATAGGGGGAGCGCAACAGATACGGGTTGCGGCGCGTGAATGCGAGCAGCAAGCCCATGCCCGCCGACAGCGCGATCATCGACGATCCGCCATAGCTGATGAACGGCAGGGTCATGCCCTTGGACGGCGCAAGCCCCGTGTTCACCGCCATGTTGATGATGCCCTGGACGGTGAACTGCACCGCCAGGCCGGCGGCCGCCATCAGCCGGAACGCGTCGGTTTCGTCCAGCAATCGGACAAACACCCGTACGATCAACGCGAGGAACAGGAGCGCGATGACCGCGCAGGCGATCAGCCCGAACTCCTCGCCGATCACCGAGAAGATGTAGTCGGTATGCGCCTCCGGCAGGCGGAACTTGACGCGCCCGCCGCCCGGCCCCGTGCCGGTCAGCCCGCCCGCGGTCAGCGTCGCGTGCGCCATGTCGGATTGATAGGTGTCGGCGGCGAGCGTTTCCTGATCGGGGAACAGGAACGCGTCGATGCGCGCGCGCGCATTCCCGTAGAACAGATAGGCGGCGACCACCCCGGCCAGCCCGGCCGCGCCCAGCGCGGCGACGGCGCGCGGGGAAATGCCCGCGATCATCAGGAGCGCGAGCCAGATCGAGCAGAACAGGACGGTCTGGCCCAGGTCGGGCTGCATCATCAGCAGCGCGGCGATGACTGCGGTCAGCAGGCCGGTCAGGGGAATGACGGGCAGCTGCGGGTCGTGCGCGCGCAGCGACAGCATCCACGCGACGGTGATCGCAAAACACGGCTTGAGGAATTCGGACGGCTGAAACTGCGAGATGCCGACGCCGATCCAGCGCCGCGCGCCGTTCACCTCGTGCCCGATGAAGGGGACCGCAACGAGACAGAGCAGCAGCACCAGCGTGCCGACGATCGCCGCGCGCTTGGCGAACTGTACCGGCAGCATCGACGTCGCGATCAGAACGGGCAGCGAGATCGCTGCCCAGCCGAACTGCCGCCACAGATAATACATCGGCGGGAAACTGGTGTCGGCATCCGAATAGCGATGGGCCGAAGCCGGCGACCCGGCAGCAACCGCGACCAGCCCGAGCGCGATCATCAACAGGATGAGCAACAGGAGCAGCCGGTCGATTTCCCAGAACCACATGCCGATCGGCGACCGGGTGCCGCGCCCCAGCTCGCGCGCGACGCGGCCACGCAGTCCGCCCGGCCCGGTCTCACGCGCCGCGTCGGTCATTTCAGCCCCTCCACCAGCGCGCGGAAGGCGTCACCGCGGGCTTCATAATCGCGGAACTGGTCGAACGATGCGCAGGCGGGCGAGAGCAGCACCGTCTCGCCCGGCCGGGCATTGGCGGCCGCGGCAGCGACCGCGCGGTCGAGCGTGTCACAGCGTTCGACCGGCATCTCGCCCGCCAGCAGCTCGGCGAAGCGTGCCGCCGCGTCCCCGATCGTGTAGGCGCGCGCGACATGGCCGAAACCGGGCCGGCACGCCTCCAGGTCGTCGCTCTTGGCCTGGCCGCCGACGATCCAGTGGATGCGGTCATAGGCCTGCAGCGCCGGCGCGGCAGAATCGGGGTTGGTCGCCTTGCTGTCGTTGACGAACAGAACGCCGCCGACCTCACCCACCCGTTCCATGCGGTGGTGCAGACCGCCGAAGGTTTCCAGCCCGCGCGTGATCGCCGCCTGCGGCACGCCCAGCGCCTCGCACGCGCTGATCGCGGCGAGCGCGTTCTGGGCGTTGTGCGGCCCCTGCAGCGCCGGCCAGCGTGACTGGTCCATGCACACGCCCGGCGCGATCTTGGTCAGCTGTTCGCCCCGCCCGCTCAGTGCCACCTGGCGCGCGATCGCCGCCGATGGCGCGTGGGCAATGCCGATGATCGCGGCGTGGTCCGGCGACTGCATCGCGAACAGCCGCGCCTTGGCGGCGGCATAGGCGTCGAAGTCCCGGTAACGATCGAGATGATCGGGGGTGATGTTGAGCAGCACCGCGACCTCGCAATCGAGGCTCTGGGTCAAATCGATCTGATAGCTCGACAGTTCGAGCACATACACCCCGCCCTCGGGCAGCGCTTCCTGCCCCAGGATCGGCAGGCCGATATTGCCGCCCATCCGTGCCGGCCAGCCCGCCGTCGCGACGATGTGGTGGATGAGCGCAGTCGTGGTCGATTTGCCGTTGGTGCCGGTGATGCCGACGACCCGGTGTGCCGGCAGCCCGGCACGGGCCTGCGCGAACAGTTCGATGTCGCCGATGATGGGGATGCCGAATTGCGCGGCGTGGGCCGCGATCGGGTGCCGATTGAGCGGCACGCCCGGCGAGACGACGACCGCCGCATAGCCGGTCAGATCGACCGTCAGCGGATCGGCGAGCGTCAGGTCCTCCCCGAGCTTGTCTCGGGGAGGGGGACCATCGCGCAGCGATGGTGGAGGGGCAATTTCGGGGCCAGACCCCTCCACCACGCCCTGCGGGCGCGGTCCCCCTCCCCGAGCAAGCTCGGGGAGGATCTCATCGCGCCGCCCCTCATCCGCATCCCACGCCAGCACCTCCGCACCCGCCGCCAGCAGGGCGGCGACCGTCGCCGCGCCGGAGCGCGCCAGCCCCAGCACCGCATAGCGTTTGCCGCGCCAGGTGGACGCGACGATCACCTCAGCTTCAACGTGCTGAGGCCAGCCAGCGCCAGCACGATCGCGATGATCCAGAAGCGGATCACGACCGTCGGCTCGCTCCAGCCCAGTTGCTCGAAATGATGGTGGATCGGCGCCATCTTGAACACGCGCTTGCCGGTGCGCTTGTAGAAAAAGACCTGGATGATGACGCTCAGCGCCTCGACCACGAACAAGCCGCCGACGATGCCGAGCACGATTTCATGGTGCGCGACGACCGCGATCGTGCCGATCGCGCCGCCGAGCGCCAAGCTGCCGGTATCGCCCATGAACACCGCCGCCGGCGGCGCGTTGAACCACAGGAAGGCAAGCCCCGCGCCGACGATCGCGCCGCAGAAGATCGCCAGGTCACCCGCGCCGGGGACGTGCGGGATGCCAAGATATTCGGCAAAGCGCGCATTGCCCGCCAGATAGGCAAAGATCATGAACGCCACGCAGGCGATGATCACCGGCATCGTCGCCAGGCCGTCGAGCCCGTCGGTCAGGTTGACCGCGTTGCCGAACGCCACGATCGTGAAGGCGGCGAAGACGATGTAGAAATAGCCCAGGTCGATCGCGACGTTGGAAAAGAAGGGCACATAAAGCTGGGTGCCGTTCAGCCGCGTGATGATGAAGGCGGCAAGACCCGCGATCGCGAACTCCGCGAGCAGCCGGACCCGGCCCGAGACGCCCGCGGTGCTCGCCTTGCGCACCTTGTCATAGTCGTCGAGGAAACCGATCGCGCCAAAGCCCAACGTCACGAAAAGGCACGCCCAGACATAGGGGTTGGACATGTCCATCCACAGCAGGATGGCCAGGCTCATCGCGGTCAGGATCATCAGCCCGCCCATGGTCGGGGTGCCGCGTTTCGACAGATGCGATTGCGGGCCGTCGGTACGGATCGGCTGGCCCTTGCCCTGGCGCACGCGCAGCCAGCCGATGAAGCGCGGACCGATCACCAGCCCGATCAGCAGCGCGGTCGCCACCGCGCCGCCGGTGCGGAAGCTGAGATAGCGGATCAGGTTGAGCACGCCGGGAAAGCCCAGCATCTCGGCCAGCCAGTACAGCATTACGTCCTTGCCTTCAGCGCGGTGACCACCGCCGCCAGTCCGATTCCGTTGGATCCCTTGACGAGCACCGCATCGCCGGGTCGGACGAGCGCGACGGCCCGTTCGCGCGCGCTGGCGGCATCGGCGACATGGACGAAATCGACGCGCCCCTCA
Source organism: Sphingomonas sp. SFZ2018-12 (assembly GCF_022496715.1). NCBI lineage: Bacteria > Pseudomonadati > Pseudomonadota > Alphaproteobacteria > Sphingomonadales > Sphingomonadaceae > Sphingomonas > Sphingomonas sp. SFZ2018-12. The sequence continues at coordinate 258,531 of NZ_WTFM01000001.1, read as the reverse complement.
AGCGCGGATGCGAGCGCGGCCATCTCGGGCCCGACGAGCAGCGCGAAATCGACGCCGGCGGCGACGATCGGCTCGGCCAGCGCGGCGTGATAGCCGGGACTGTCCGCGCCCAGTTCACGCATGTCCCCCAGGACGACGATGCGCCGAGCCGCCGCCTCTTCGCCCAGGACCGCCAGCGTCGCGCGCATCGAAGCCGGGTTGGCGTTGTAGCTTTCGTCGATCAGCAGCACGGGATCACCAGCGCCCAAGTCGATGCGAGTGCGCTCGCCCCGTCCGGCAAGGCCGCCCAGCTCGCCCAGCGCCAGCGCCGCCAGCCCCAGATCGCCGCCGACCGCATCGACCGCGGCAAGCACGCAAAGCGCGTTCAACACCCAGTGCCCGCCCGGCTGTGCCAGCGTCAGGTTGACCTCATGCGTACCGACGCGCGCGCTCAGATAGGTGCCGCCCGTGCGGGTGCGCATCGATTCGAGCGCGCGAACGTCGGCACCCGCGCCGCTGCCGAAGCTGACGACCCGCCCGGCATAACGCTCGGCGGCGGCGCGCAACCGGGGATAATGCACGCTGTCGAACGGGACGATCGCGGTGCCGCCCGGCTCCAGCCCCTCGAAAATCTCCGCCTTGGCGTCGGCGATACCGCTTTCGTCCTTGAAGAATTCGATGTGCGCGGGCGCGATTGCGGTGATCAGCGCGCAGTGCGGACGAACGATCCGGGTCAGCGCCGACAATTCGCCGGCATGGTTCATGCCCATTTCGAACACGCCGAAGCGCATCGCGCGCGGCATGCGCGCAAGGCTGAGCGGCACGCCGGTATGGTTGTTGTAGCTTTTGACCGACCGGTGCACCTCGCCCGGCGCGCTGCGATCGAGCGCGGCGAACAGCGCCTCCTTCGTGCCGGTCTTGCCGACCGATCCGGTGACGCCGATCACGCGCCCCGCCATGCGCGCGCGCGACGCCTGCGCCAACGCCTCCAGCGCCGCCATGGTGTCGGCGACGCGCACCTGGGGCCCGTCCCAGTCCGCGCCGACCAGTGCGCCCGCCGCGCCCTGCGCGCGCGCCTGATCGAGGAAACGGTGCCCGTCGGTCGTCGCACCCCGGAGCGCGACGAACAGGTCGCCCGGCCCGACCTCACGCGAATCGAACGTGACGCCGGAAACGACAAAGTCGGCATTGGCCGTGCCGCCGGTGGCGGCTGCAATCTCGGCGGAGGTCCATAGCGGGGTCATGCGACAGCCCCACCATAGCGACACGAGCTTGCACGACGACCGTTCGTTTCGAGCGAAGTCGAGAAACGGCCGCCGCGCGTGTGCATCACGTTTCTCGACTTCGCTCGAAACGAACGGAGCGTTGCTGAGGCCAAATAGCTTCTCACCCCCATCACGCCGCGACCTCGCGCGCGACGGTGACGTCGTCGAACGGCAGCACCAGGTCCCTGACGATCTGGCCCTGCTCGTGCCCCTTGCCCGCCAGCAGCACGATGTCGTTGGGCCCTGCTTCGGCCACGGCGAGGGCGATCGCCTCGCGCCGGTCGGGCACTTCGGTCGCGTCGGGCGCGCCCTTCAGGATCGCGCGGCGGATCTCTGCCGGGTCCTCGCTGCGTGGATTGTCGTCGGTGACGATCACCCGGTCGGCGTGCGCGGCGGCGACCTGACCCATCGGCTCGCGCTTGCCGGGATCGCGATCGCCGCCCGCGCCGAGCACGACGATCAGCCGCCCCTCCGTATGCGGTTTCAGCGCGGCGATGGCCGCCTCGATCGCATCGGGGGTATGGGCATAGTCGACATAGATGGGCGCACCCGCACGCGTGATGACCGCACGCTCGAGCCGGCCGCGCACGGGCGACAGCCGCGCCAGATTGGCGAAGGTCGCCGTCGGCTCGCCCCCCGTTGCGATGACCAGCCCCGCCGCGATCAGCGCATTGGCGGCCTGGTACCGACCGATCAGCGGCAGTTTGACGCGATGCTGGGCGCCATCGAATTCGATGGTCAGCGCCTGGCCGAGCAGGCTGGGCTCGCGCGCGACCAGGCGGATCGCCTCGCCATGTTCGCCGACCGTCATCAGCCGGTTGCCGCGCATCCGCGCCAGATCGATCACCTGGTCGGCCCAGGGATCGTCGACCCAGACGACCGACGTCCCGTCGGGCTGGAGCACTTCGGCAAACAGCCGCATCTTGGCGGTGAAATAGGCCGCCATGTCGCCATGGTAATCGAGATGGTCGCGGCTGAGGTTGGTGAAGGCGGCGGCGTGAACCGGCAATCCTTCGGTACGATATTGCGAAAGACCGTGGCTCGACGCCTCAAAGGCAAGGTGCGTCACCCCCTCGCGCGCCAGCCCGGCGACGTTGGACAGGAAGGTGACGATGTCGGGCGTGGTCAGCCCGGTCGACAGCTGGTCCTGCGCCGTCGTGACGCCCAGCGTGCCGATCGACGCGGCATGATGCCCGGTCATCCGCCACAGCTGGCGGGTCATCTCGACGGTCGAGGTCTTGCCGTTGGTGCCGGTGACCGCCACCGCGGTTTCGGGAAACGGCGCGTAAAAATCGGCCGCCACGCGGGCGAAGCGAGCGCGCGGCGTGTCGTCGGCGATGTGGACCGCGCCGGTCACCACGGCTTCGGGACGCGCTACCACGGCGATCGCGCCGGCAGCGACGGCGGCGGGAATGAAATCCTCGCCATTCACCTGCGTGCCCTGGAACGCGCCGAAGACATTGCCCGGCGCGACGCGGCGATGATCGATGGCGAAGCCGGTCACGGTCTGGGGTTCGTCGCGGCCGGTCAGCTGGCCCAGCCTCATTCGACCGCCGCCTTCGACGCATCGCCCGGCGCTTTCCACAGCAAGGGCGTCAGGTCGCTGACATCGATGTCGCGCCGCATGTCGGGATAGACGCCCAGCATCGGCCCCGAACGCTGGATGACGCGCGAGACGACGGGGGCGACCGTCCACGCCGCGGTGGTGAAGCCGAACGTGTCGGCGGTACCTTTTGGGGAATCGAGCATGGCGATCACCACATAGCGCGGCGCGTCCATCGGGAAAGCCGCCGCGAAGGTCGACACGTTCACCTTGCGTGAATATCCGCCCGCCCCGGCGCGCTCCGCGGTCCCGGTCTTGCCGCCGACGCGGTAGCCCGGGGCGTCGCCGCGCCGTCCGGTCCCCTCAAGCGCGATCAGCCGCAGAAGCTGGCGCATCCGGTCGCTCGTTGCCTGCGCGTACACCCGGCGTCCCTTCGGCGCCTTGCCCGGCGCGATCTTCATCAACGTGGTCGGGCGCCAGATGCCGCCATTGACCAATGTCGCATAGGCGTTGGCGAGGTGAAGCGGCGTGACCGCGATGCCGTGGCCATAGCCACTGGTCATCACGGTGGTGCGCGCCCAGAAGCCCGGCCATTGCGGCTTGGCCTTCTCGATCTCGATATGCGGCGGCGTATCGAAGCCGAGCGCGCGGAACGATGCGGCCATCCGCTCCTGCCCCAGCGCGTCGGCAATGCGCGCGGTGACGATGTTGGACGAGTGGACCAGCGCCTCGGGCACGTTGAGATAGCGGTTCTGCGCATGGTCGTCGCGGATGCGGAACCGGCCGACCTGAAGCGGCGCGGTCGCGTCGTAGCGGGTCGCCATCGACGTCACGAGACCGGTTTCGATCGCCGTCGCCATCGTCAGCGGCTTGAAGGTCGAACCCAGTTCATAGACCCCCTGGGTGACCAGGTTGAGCTCGTTCTCGCGCCCGGAGACCGCGTTGGGATTGAAACTGGGCAGCGACACCATGGCGAGCACCTCGCCGCTGTCGACATCCAGGATCAGCCCGCCCGCCCCGACCGCGCTGAACTTCATCATCGCCTGCGACAGCTCGCTTTCAAATGCCGCCTGCACGCGTGAATCGATCGACAGCGCCACCGGCTCGCCGCGCGCCTGCGGATCGGTCAGCTGGCGCTGGAGCGCCTTTTCCATCCCCAGCATGCCCTTGCCGTCGATGTTGAGGTAGCCGAGCACGCTCGCCGCCAGCCCCGACTGCGGATACAACCGCTCGGGCTCGCGCGAAAAGGCGATGCCGGGTTCGCCGAGCGCGTTCACTTCGGCCACCAGCTGCGGCACGGCGCGGCGGCGCAGATACACGAAATTGGAACGCGAGTTGAGGATGCGCAGATACTCCGCCGCGCTGCGTTCGGGGAGCAGCGCGGCGAGCCCGCGCGCCAGTTCGGCCCGGTCGCCGATGACGTGGCCGGGCCGCACGCCGATCGTCCAGGCGTCGATCGTGCGCGCGAGCGGCGCGCCGTTGCGATCGACGATATCGGCGCGCAGCGGCGCGAGCGCGGCGGCGGCATCACGGCCGTCGCGCGGCTCGGCGAACAGCGCCAGCATCGCCAGACGCATGACGATCAGCAGCACCGCGGCGGTAAATACCAGCATCAGGATCATCAGGCGCATGTGCGCCACCGCGACCATCGGCGCCCGGCCGGTTTCGGCCCGGCGGTCGGTCATCGGTGGCGCGACGAGGACGATCACCTTGCGCGGCTTCCCTCGCCGGTGGACGCGATCAGTTCGTTGAAGCTCGTGTCGCGCAGCAGCTTGCGGTCGAGCATCGCGACCGCCTGCGCCCGCGCCGGACCCTTGGTCGCGGCGGCCGACGGCACGGCCGGACGGCCGGCGGCGGCGAGCTGGACCTGGACGAGCCGGGCCTTCGCCTCGTCGCGCGCGGCGGCCTGGACCTCGATCGCCGGCATCGACGGGGGCGGCGCACGGCGCGCAGCCGGATCGACCTTGGCAACCGGGCCGGTCGCGACGTCGCGCGTGTCGATGATGCCCGACGGGACGATATAGCTCGCCAGCTGCGGCCGCTCGCTGCCCGCGAGATCGTTGAGCGCGCCGAGCGCAGCCTCACCGGGCACGAACTGGTTGGCGGCCGGCGCGGTCAGCGCCAGCACCTCGCCGTTCCAGCGTTCGAGCTGGGCCAGGTTGGCGCGCGTGTTGAACTCGGTCTCCAGCATCCGGATGTCCTTGCGCGCTTGGGCGATCGATCGATCGATCGCCTCCATCCGCGCCCGCTCCGCGGCGACCTGGGACGAAACCATGTAGCAGGCCGGTGCCGCGATGACCGCGGACAGGAACCAGCCAAGTCCCCGCAAGCTATAGGCCGCCATCATGTCCTCCTGTGCCCTGGGTGGCCGTTGTCGTGGTGCGCCGCGCCGCGCGCAGCGTGGCCGACCGGGCGCGCGGGTTGCGTTCGATTTCCCGATCGCCGGCCCGCACCGCGCGCGCCGGCGCGGCAAATGTCGGCGCGTGCCGCGGCGCGGCGACGGGCCGGTGCCGCGATCCGGCCGGCTCGCTGCCGCTGCGTTCGCGCAGGAACCGCTTGACCATGCGGTCCTCCCCCGAATGAAAGGTGACGACCGCCAGCCGCCCGCCCGGCGCCAGCACCTGTTCGGCGGCGGCCAATCCCTCGGCCAGTTCGTCGAGCTCGCGGTTGATGTGGACCCGGATCGCCTGAAAGGTGCGGGTCGCCGGATCCTTCTTGTCGTGCGGGCGATGACCGAGCGCCCGGCGGACGACCTCGGCAAGCTCGCCGGTGCGGGTCAGCGGGCGCGCGGCGACGATCGCGCGGGCGACCCGGCGCGCGCGGGGTTCGTCGCCATAGCGATCGAGCACGTCGGCGATTTCGGCTTCGTCGGCCTCGTTGACGAAATCGGCCGCGCTCTGCCCCGCCTGTGCCATGCGCATGTCGAGCGGTCCGTCGGCCTGGAACGAGAAGCCGCGATCGGCCTGGTCGAGCTGCATCGACGACACGCCGATGTCCATGACGACGCCGTCGACCGGCACCTTGCCCAGCCGCGCGAGCTCGCTCGCCATTGCGGAGAACGGTGCCTGGACCAAAGTCAGCCGACCGGCCATTTCAGCGACCAGCGCGGCGCCGCCGTCGATCGCATCCGGATCACGGTCGAAAGCGACCACCTCGGCCCCGCGATCGAGCATCGCGCGCGTGTACCCGCCGGCCCCGAACGTCGCGTCGACATGGCGCTCGCCGGGCGCGATCGCCAGCGCATCGAGCACTTCAGCGAGCAGCACGGGCACATGCGGCGGCGGCACGGGCGGCAGGGCGGCGGCGGCGGTCACAGCGCCCCCTTTTCCTCGAGCGCCCAGCGCACGAGTTCGCGGGTCTGATCCGCGATGCTGTCGTCGGCCAGCATGTGGTGCGGATTCCAGATGTTGAAGGTGTTGCCGCGGCCATGAAAGAACGCCCATTTCTCGATCCGGGCGATGCGGCGGAAAAAGGGCGGGATGACGAAGCGTCCCGCCGAATCATAGGCGGCGGCCTCCAGATCGCCGAACGCGGTGCCGGTCAGGTTGTAGTCGGCGACACCCCCCGAATCCTCGCGGCTCAGCTCGCGGGGGTCGAGCCGGCTGTGGAGGATGGCGGGCCATGCGGCGTCGAAGCCCGACAGGCACTGGTGCGATTCATGCCGCCCGACGAACAGGCTGCGGCTGGGCGAATTGGCCTCGAGCGCGGCGCGCAGGGTGGCGGGCACCGCGACACGACCCTTCGCATCGACCGCCTGCAATCCGTAGCTCAGATAAAGCTCGCGTTCCGCCACCACACCCTCACCCGGGCGCACGCATCCCACGCCGGAAACGCGCCTCCGCGTCCCCCGCCAACCGCTCGCTCACGGTCAGGAGCGTGCCCCCTTAGGCGATGGGAAATACCATAGATCAGCTGGAAAACAATGGGCAGAATTGGGTGAGAGTGGGATTTTGCCCATGAGATGGGGGAATCGCGCGGGGATATGCGGCGCAGCAGATGACGCACGAGCCTGTGGCGCGCGGGACGGGTGACGGAGGGCAAGACAGCATGATGCGCACGCCGCCCGCGCGCGGACGACGGGACCGGCGCGGTCGACGCGGCCTATTCGACGGGAACCGGACTCGGATCGGTATCGGGCAGGGGTGCCGCCTCGCTGGCGGGCGGTGCCTTGGTACTCGGCGCGACACCGAGCTCGGCAAGCGGCTCGTCCGTTTCCGCCCCCTCGGGCGTCTGCTCGGCAACCGGCGCGGCGATGTTGGCGACCACTTCAGCCTTGGGCGCACCGATCGCCGCCGATTGCGGCTCGTCACGCGCGGCGTTGTAGATGGCGCCGGCGGCCAGCAAGAGGATCAGAACGGACGCGAGCCCCGTCACGCCGACGCGCACCCGGTGGAGCGATTGTTTGGGTTCAACGGGCTGCGACTGCATAACTGTGTCTTTTGCGTAACAGCTTTGCCCGAGCCTGTCGACTCTTGCGGTCAACCGTCGGCAATTGCCTCGCCGGCAGGCCCCGCCAGACCCTTCGCGGCCAGCCAGTCCGCGTTGTAAAGCGTCGAGAGATAACGAAAACCGGTGTCGCACAGGATCGTCGCGACCCGGCTGCCGGGGCCTAGTTCGCGCGCGAGGCGGACCGCGCCCGCGACGTTGATGCCGGAGGACAGCCCCAGGCACAGCCCTTCTTCGGTCAGCAGCCGGCGCACCCATTCCAGCCCCTCGGCGTCGGAGATGCGATACTGGGTATCGATCGGCGCGCCCTCCAGATTGGCGGTGATCCGGCCCTGCCCGATGCCCTCCGCGACCGACGATCCCTCCGACTTGAGCTCGCCATGCGCGTAATATTCATACAGTGCCGCGCCATGCGGATCGCTGAGCGCGATGCGGACATTGGCGTCCTTCTCCTTCAGCCCCAGCCCGACGCCCGCGAGCGTGCCGCCGGTGCCGACCGCGCAGGTGAAGCCGTCGATCCGCCCCTCCATCTGTTCCCAGATCTCGACCGCCGTGCCGCAGATATGCGCGCGGCGATTGGCGATATTGTCGAACTGGTTGGCCCACACCGCATTGGGCGTTTCCTCCGCGATGCGGCGGCTGGTGTGGACGAAATGGCCGGGATTGGCATAGGGCGCGGCGGGAACGAGGACCAGTTCGGCGCCCAGCGCCCGCAGCGTATCCATTTTCTCCCGGCTCTGCGTCTCCGGCATCACGATGATCGTGCGATAGCCCTTGGCATTGGCGACCAGCGCCAGCCCGATGCCGGTGTTGCCCGCCGTCCCCTCGACGATCGTGCCGCCGGGACGGATCGCGCCCCGCGCCTCGGCATCCTCGACGATGTAGAGCGCGGCACGGTCCTTCACCGACGCGCCCGGATTGGCGAATTCGCATTTGGCGAAGATTTCCGCATCCGCGGCCGCGCTGGGGCCGGCCAAACGGACGAGCGGGGTGTTTCCGATCAGGGCGAGCGTGTTGGGCGTCACGGACATGCCCGATGTGATAGCCGCGCCGCCCGGCCGGGCCAAGCAATGCTCGCTTGGCGAGCGCGTAGCTTGGTTTCGCGATCGCGGTGACGACGCGGGGAACATCCGCACCCGGTGATGCGTAGGTCGGCCAGCCCCCCGAAAGAGAACCCGATCATGGCGATCACCGCCCTCGCGCTCAATTGCACGCTCAAGGCCGACCCGGCCGTCGATTCGTCGACCGACCGGATGATCGCGCTGCTCGAAAAGGCGCTGTCGGATGTCGACGTGACCCTGACCGAGACCGTCCGGGTCGCGGCTCACAACGTCCTGCCGGGCGTCACGTCGGACGAGGGCGACGGTGACGACTGGCCCGCCATCCGCGCCAAGATCCTGAAGGCGGATATCCTGATCCTGGGCGGTCCGATCTGGATGGGCCAGATCAGCAGCGTGGCCAAGCGCGTGCTCGAACGGATGGACGCGTTCATCTCCGAAACCGACGATGCCGGGCGGATGCCGAGCTATGGCAAAGTTGCGGTCGCCGCGATTGTCGGCAACGAGGACGGCGCGCATTTCTCCTCAGCCCAGCTCTTTCAGGCGCTGAACGATGTCGGCTTTACCATCCCCGCCGTCGCCGCGTGCTACTGGGTGGGCGAAGCGATGGGTTCGACCGATTTCAAGGACTTGGCGGAAACGCCCGAAAAGGTCGCCAAGACGGCGAAGATGGTCGCGGTCAATGCCGCGCATCTCGCGCGATTGCTGGCCGATTCCCCTTATCCGGGCTGAACGCGAAGCCCCTCCCGCATCGCACCTCCCGGGGCTATGGTCGTCGCGATGTGGTGGGAGGGCTTGTCATTCGGCTGGCGCAGCGCGGTGCTTACCGTTGCGGTTGCCCAGCTGTTGATCCTGGCGATCGCGCTGGCCGGCACGTTCGAGAACCGCATCGCCAACCGCACGCTGGCCGCGCTGCTGGTCGTGCTCGCCGCCACCGTCACGCCGTGGCTGATCGGCTTTGCCGGGTTCTACGACAAGTGGCGCTGGCTGACCTTCGCCCCGTTCCAGATCACGCTGGCGGTGGCACCGCTGCTCTACTTCTATGTCCACGCGCTCGTATTCGCGCGCTGGCCCGATCGCGGCTGGCGGCATTTCATTCCTGCCGGGGCACAGTTCGCCTTCCTGTTCGGGAGCTTCCTGTTGCCGATCGCGGCCAAGGACCGTTGGGCGGACGCCTCGGGTGGCGTTTACGGCGTGGCGACCGACCTGGGCGTCGTGATCGGGCTGGGGCTTTACGGGCGCGCCGCCCTGCGGCTGCTGCGCGGTTATCGCGCGTTCCTGACCGAGGAGCGCAGCGACGATCATCGTTATGCCGGGCGATGGTTGAGCCGCGCGATCGGCGGGCTGCTCGTCCTGTTGGCGATATGGTCGGGCTATAATCTGTGGAACTGGGTTTCGCCGCTCGGATATCGCGGGCTGATGGGGCTGTACGTCGTGATCGCCGCGGTCGCGCTCTATCTCGGCATCGAGGGATGGCGGCATGCCGACCGCCCCTTTCCGCGCCTCGCGCCCCGGCCGGCGGCACCGGCAGCGCCCGCGCGCGACTGGCGCGCCGACGGCGAACGCTGGGCGGCGATCACGCGGGCGCAGGGATGGCAGGCCGATCCTGATCTGAGCCTGGCGATGCTGGCGCGGCGGCTGGGGACGAACACCGGGCATCTCTCCCGCGCGCTGAACGATGGATTGGGCTGCAATTTCTCGACCTTCGTCAACAAGCTGCGCTGCGATGCGGTAACCGACGCCATTCGCGCCGGGCGCGCCGACGACCTGCTCGACCTCGCGTTCGAAGCGGGCTTCCGGTCAAAGGCGAGTTTCAATCGTGCCTTCCTCGCCCAGCACGGCATGGCACCGTCGGCCTATCGCCGTCTCCACGGCTCAAAACGCGAATAATCGCGCGGCGGCACGATTATGAGACGACCGCGCCGCACCGGGCGGGCAGAGCCTGCCCCGTTCGATGCGGAACAGGACGGGACGACGATGCGGCGACGGGAACTTCTGAACGGATTGGCGACGACAAGTGCACTGATGCTCGGCGGACGGGGCGGGGCATCGGCGATCGCGCAAGGCAGCGTCGGCGACCTCAAGGGGGACATGGCCATCCTGCGCGGCGCGCTCGCCCTGCATCCGGGGCTTTACCGCTATTTGTCGCCGCGCGCGGCGGAGGCCGGCCTGACGACGCTGGAGGCCGAATATCTCGCCGCGCCCGACCTCGCGGCGCGCTACCTGGCGCTGTCGCGATTTCTCGCGACCATCCGTTGCGGGCACAGCTATTGCAACTTCTTCAACCAGCGCCGCGTGATCGTCGACGCGCTGTTCGACCGGCCCACCCGCCTGCCCTTTGCCTTTCGCTGGATCGACGGCGACATGGTCGTCACCGCCGACCATAGCGGTACCGGGCGACTGGCGCGCGGCACCGTCATCACCCGGGTCAACGGCCTGCCGGCGCGCACGCTGCTGGCGACGCTGATGCCCTATGCCCGCGCCGATGGCGGCAATGACGGCAAGCGCCGCAGTCTGCTCGAGGTTCGCGGCGACGACAGCATCGAATATTTCGACGTGTTCCAGGGCCTGATCCTGCCCCCGCGCGACGGCGTGCACCATATCGAGGCGCGGATGCCCGGCGGCAGCGTGCAGGCGCTGGACCTGCCCGCGATCGACCTGGCGGCGCGGCGCGGCTTCATGCCGCCCCCGCCCGGGCCCCAGGATGTGCAATGGGACTGGCAGATGCGCGACGACGGGGTGGCGGTGCTGACCATGCCGGGATGGGCGCTGTACAACAGCAAGTGGGACTGGCGCGGCTGGCTCGGCGACCGGCTTGCCAGCCTTGGGGATGCGAAGGGTCTGGTCGTCGACCTGCGCGATAACGAAGGCGGGCTGGACTGTGGCGACGACATCCTCGCGCGGCTGACGACGCGCGACCTGACCTTTCCCGGCGACGACCAGCGCATCCGGTTTCGGCGGACCCCGGCCGCGCTCGATCCCTATCTCGACACCTGGGACGACGGCTTCCGCACCCTGGGCGAGGGGGCGACGGCGCTCGGCGACGGCTGGTATCGCCGGCCGGCCGCCGACGAAATCCAGGCGATCCCCGCGATGACGCCGCGGATCACCGTTCCGGTGGCGGCGCTGATCGGCCCGGTCAACAGTTCGGCGACGTTCCAGTTCGCACGTCGCGCCCGCCAGACCGGCCTCGTCCGCCTGTTCGGCGGCGAAAGCGGCGGCAACCGGCGCGGCATCAATGGCGGCTGCTTCTTCTTCGTGCGCCTTCCCGGCAGCGGGATCGAGTTCGACCTGCCACTGGTCGGCTATTTCCCCGCGCAGCCGCAGCCCGATGCGGGGATTCAGCCCGACGTGCAGGTGCAGGCGAACGCCGACGACATCGTGCACGGCCGCGACCCCACGCTGGCGGCGGCGCTGGAATGGGTGCGCCGTGCCTGATGTGCGTCAGGGCCTGATGTGCGTCAGGGGATGAGCAGGGTCGACCCGATGGTTTCGCCCGCCTGGAGCGCGCGGTGTGCCTCGGCCGCATCCTTCAGCGCATAACGCTGACCGATCTCCACCTCGATCGCGCCTTCCGCCACCAGCTCGAACACGCGCGCGATGCCGTCGGCGCGCTCATCGGAGGCCTTGTAATAGTCGAACAGGGTCGGGCGGGTGACGAACAGCGACCCCTTCGCCGCCAGCGTGCCGAGCGCGACGCCGGTCACCGGGCCGCTGGCGTTGCCATAGCTGACGATCAGCCCGCGCCGCGCGACCGAGTCGAGCGAGGCCTGCCACGTCGCCGCCCCCACCCCGTCGAACACGACGGCACATCCCATGCCGACCGTGAATTCGCGCACGCGCTGGGCGATGTCGTGCTGTTTGTACTCGATGACATAGTCCGCGCCGGCATTGCGCGCGAGCTCCGCCTTTTCGGGTGAACCCGCCGTGCCGATCACGGTCGTGTCGAGATATTTGAGCCACTGCACCAGGATATGCCCGACCCCGCCCGCGGCGGCGTGGACCAGGACGATGTCGTCCTCCAGCAGCGCGCAGCAGCGTTCGGCCAGGCATTCGGCGGTCGCGCCCTTGAGCAGCACCGCGGCGGCCAGCTCGTCGCTGATCGCGTCGGGCAGGCGGAACAGCGTGTCGGCCGCGACATTGCGCTCGGTCGCATAAGCGCCCAGGCCGGGGCCGAAGGTCGCGACCCGCTCGCCCACCCGCCAGCCGGTCACGCCCTCGCCCACCGCCTCGATCACGCCGGCCGCTTCGCTGCCCAGTCCGCTGGGAAGTTCGAGCGGATAAAGGCCGGTGCGGTGATAGGTGTCGATGAAGTTGAGCCCGATCGCGGTATGGCGCATCCGCACCTCGCCGGGGCCCGGCGGCGGCAGGTCATGTTCGCGCCACTCGATCACCTCCGGCCCGCCCGTCCTGTGGATCACCGCGCTCAACGTCACTGCCTTCTCCCTGCTTGCATCGGGACGCCCCGGACTTCATCTAGGCGCCATACCCGGGATTTGAAAATCCCGATGGCCAGACCAGCGAGGATGCGATGCGCGAACTGCTTCACCACTATATCGACGGGGCCTGGGTCGAAAGCATCGGCGGCGTGCCGCACCATGTGATCAACCCGGCGACCGAAGCGCCGTGCACGACGATCACGCTCGGCACCGATGCCGATGTCGATCGCGCGGTCGCCGCCGCGCGCCGCGCCTTCTCCAGCTTCTCTCAGGCCAGCGTCGATGAGCGGGTTGCGCTGATCGAACGCATCCTGGCCGAATACAAGGCGCGCGCTGCCGACATGGCGGTGGCGATCAGCGAGGAGATGGGCTGCCCGATCGGCATGGCCAGGACGGCGCAGGTCGGCTCCGGCATCGGCCACCTGATGGCGGCAATCAAGGCAGTGCGCGAATTCGAGTTCGAGGAGCGGATCGGCACCCATGCAGTGGTGCACGAGCCGATCGGCGTCGTCGCGATGATCACGCCGTGGAACTGGCCGCTCAACCAGATCGTGTCGAAGGTCGCGCCCGCGCTCGCCGCCGGTTGCACGATGATCCTGAAGCCGTCCGAAGAATCGCCCGCCTGCGCCGCGATCTTCGCCGAAGTGCTCGACAAGGCGGGCGTACCGGCGGGCGTGTTCAACCTGATCAACGGTGACGGCCCCGGCGTCGGCGCCGCGCTGTCCAAGCATCCCGGCATCGACATGGTGAGCTTCACCGGCTCGACCCGCGCCGGGATCATGGTCGCCAAGAACGCCGCCGACACGGTCAAGCGCGTGCACCAGGAACTGGGCGGCAAGTCGCCTAACCTGATCCTGCCCAGCGCCGACCTGCCCCGCGCGGTACAGGGCGGGCTGATGAGCGTGCTGATGAACTCGGGCCAAAGCTGCATCGCGCCGGCGCGGATGCTGGTCCAGCGCGACCAGCAGGACGCCGCGGTCGAACTCGCCGCGCAGATCGTCGGCGCGACCGAGACCGGCGATCCGATGGTCGAGGGGCGGCACATCGGCCCGGTCGTCAACCAGGCGCAATATGAGAAGATCCAGCGCCTGATCCAGCAGGGCATCGATGAAGGCGCGCGGCTGGTGGTCGGCGGACCCGGCCGGCCGGAAGGGCGCAACCAGGGCTTTTACATCCGCCCCACGCTGTTCGCCGACGTGACCAACGAGATGACGATCGCGCGCGAGGAAATCTTCGGCCCCGTCGTCACGATCATCCCCTATGACGATGTCGAACAGGGGATCGAGATCGCCAACGACACCAGCTACGGCCTGTCGGCGGTGGTGTTCGGCGAACCCGCGGAGGCACGCGCGGTGGCCGGGCGGCTGCAGGCGGGCATGGTCTATCTCAACGGCGGAGCGCCCGACCCGAACGTGCCGTTCGGCGGCTACAAACAGTCAGGCAACGGCCGCGAGCATGGCAAGTACGGCCTGGCCGAGTTCATGGAAGTGAAGTCGGTGATGAACGCCTATGCGTGAGACGCTCTCCGTCCTTCGATACGCCATTTCAACAAGCTCAATGGCTACTCAGGATGAGCGGTTGGGAGCCTGACAGAGTTCCACACGTCGCCCCGGCGGAGGCCGGGGCCTCCCACCAATGTTGCGCGCCACTGGCCTGAGGCCCCGGCCTGCGCCGGGGCGACGTATGTCTGGTGTCCCCTCAATAATCCCGCGATACCCGCACGTTGACGCTCTGCCTGCCGATCGTCGAGATGGAGGAAAGCAGCGACAGCCAGCGCGTCACCTGGAACTCGGCGCGCGTGGCGGAATAGCCCTGGCCGTCGGTGATGATCTCCACATAGGTCCGCCGCGTCAGATATTTGCCCGCCGCGACCGACGTCGCCGCCCCGGTCTGGGGATCGGCGGGCAGGATGCGCAGCCGGTCTAGCCCGGTCGCGCGCCGTACCGCATTGATCGGATCGAGCCCGGCATTGTCGCTTTGCAGTGCCGCGACGGCGGCGGCGAGCTGAACGGCTTCGGGCGCCGACAGGTTGGTGATCGAGGTGCCGAACAACAGGCGCGAGAGCAGTTCGTCCTCGGGCAGCGCGGGGGTGCTGGTAAAGCCGATCTGGGGCTTGAGTGCATTGCCGCGCACGCGGATCTGTGCGTTCAGCCCCTGGGCGTTGGCGATGGCGGAAATGTCGAGCGCGGGGTTGACCGGGACGCTGCCGTCGAACTGGATGATCCCGCGATCGAGCTCGAACTGACGACCCGAAAACTGGTAGTCGCCGCGGATGAGGTCGGCGCGGCCGGTGATCGCGGGATTGGTCGGCTGGCCCTGGATGCGGACATCCGCCGACCATTCGCTGTCGAGCCCCAGCCCGTTGACGGTCACCCCGCTGGCGGCGCGCGCGCGCAGGTCGAACTGCCAGGGACGCACCGGCGTCCGTTCGACATCCTCGCCAAAGGGCAGGTTGATCTCGCGCACATTCAGGCGCGGCAACGGGGTGGCCAGCGCCGCGCGCCCGAGGCGATAGCGCGCCGAATCGAGCCGGACATCGCCGCCGATCACCCCGCCCGACCCGTCCGAGCGAAAGGTGATTGTGCCGGTCACCGTCGCCGCGATCTCGTCCCGGTCGATCAGCCGCGCGCGCGTCGCGTCGACGGTCAGGTCGATGCCAAAGCCGCGCACCGCGGCCAGATCGAAGCTGCCGCGCCCGGTCAGCGTGCCGCCGCGCCCGTCGCCGCCGGCAAAGCGGTCGATCACCAGGCGCGATCCGTTGAAGCGGCCCGCCGCCTTGATGTCGGTCACCGCGGTGCCGGTGACGCTGCTTTCGATCCGCGCATCCTCGGTGCGGAGCGAACCGCGAATGATGGGATCGGACAGCCGGCCGCTCACGTCCGCGCCGATCGCAACCGGCCCGGTCAGGTCGAACAGCTCGATCCGCGTCAGCCGCCACAAGGTATCGGCCGGGCCGCCATAGCGCAGCTGCGCGAACAGCGGCGCGTCGAGCAGGCGGCGTGCAAGCGTGCCGTCACCCAGCGGCGCGATACGCAGCTGCGCGCGCCCGACGGTGCGCCCGCCGCTCGCGACGATCGCGCGCAGCGCCGCACTGCCCGGCGTCAATGCCGCCGCAATACCGACATCGACCGGCTGTGAGGAGAGCACGAGCCCCGACCGGCTGAGCCCGCGCACCTTCAGGTCCGCCCGGCCGCTCGGCGCGCCGCCGGGGCGGTGCACATAGCTGAGCGTGCCCGACGCCTCGCCGCCCAGCCCCAGCCCCGGATAGGCGAGGTCGAGCACCGCCATCGGCATCCGGCGCAGCGTGGCGTCGATCGCATTTTCGCCCGCGCCGATCCGTCCCGACAGCCGTGCCTCGCCGCTTGCAAAGGCAAGCGTCGTCGGCGCGAGCCGCCAGCCATCCCCATCGCGGCGGATCATCGCCGGATCGGTCAGCGCGATGCGACGGCGATCGACCATGCCCTGCGCGCGCACGGTATAGAGATCGGGCGACAGATCGGCATCGACCTCGATGCGGAAATTGCGGTTGCGGCTGCCCGCCAGCGTCGCTTTCAGGGTACCCACGCCGCCGGTCAGCTGCGCCGTCCCGCTCACGCTCGCGAGCGACAGTGCGCCCTGTTGAAGCGCGGCGGCGCGCCAGCGCGCGTCGAGGCGTGCGCCTGCGGGATCGAGCAGCAGGCTGAACCGGCCGTCACCGCGACCGATGGTGACGACATCGGCGAGCCGCGCATCGGCCGCGCGCACCTCGCCGCCGATCCGCTGCATGCCGTCCTCCGGCACGAGCCGCAGGTCGCCGCTCCAGCCGCCGCCGACAAAGGCGATCGCGCCGTCGAAACCGCCCGGGACGATCGCAAGCCGTCCGCTCGCGCGCGTGCCGCTGACGTCGAGCCGCGCGATCTCGACCATCGCGGTCCCGCCGCGCGGCAGAAGGATCGCGCCGTTGCCGGTGAACGCGCCCAGGCGCGAGATCCCGCGCGCCTGGAACACATAGCCCTCGGGCGTGGGGTCGAGATCGGCGATCACGTCGCGCAGCCCCATCGCCTGATTGGGCCGGGCGAAGCGCAGGCGCAGCGTCGGACGCTCGATCCGGCCATCGAGCAGCAGCGTCACCGGGCCGTACTGAACCTGATTGCCGGTCGCCTCGATATGAAAGCTGCCGTCGCGACGACGATAGCCGTTGCCGGCGAGCGTCAGGCCGGGCGAAGTCAGCCGCAGGTTGCGCAGGTACAGGATGCCGTCGGGCCCGCGCTCCAGCCCGGTAACGACACCCGGCAGACCGCGCGTCAGCGACCGGAAGAACGCATTGTCGAGCCGCACTACGCGCGCCGTGCCCATGCCGACCAGCCGCGCGCGGCGCCGGTCGTTGGGCGCGGGCACGACGGTCAGCCGCCATTGGACCTCGACCACGCCAAGCCCGGGGATCAACAGGCGATTGATCGCGCCGTCGATACCGACCTCATACGCGCCGGTGCGCAGATCGAGGATCAGGTTGATCCGCCCGTCGATCTTGTCCGAGCGGAGACGCAGCCGGCTGCCGGTCACGCTGCGCGCGGTCACCTGCAATGGGCCCTCGACGCTCAGGTTGCGCAGGATGCCGCCGGTGACATTGCCGACGCCGGTCACACGCGCGGCGGTGAAGCGCAGGGGCACCGTCACCGGGGCGGGCGAGAAGCGCCCGCGCCCGCCCGCGCGCACGCGCTCGAACCCGGTGCGGTCGAAGGCGAGGCGTTCGGCGGTGATGCGGTAATCGAAGCTCGCGGTGCGGAACGGGCCGTCGATCACCGTGCGCAGTTCGATCGCGCGTCCGGTCATGTTGGGGAACAGCGCCCGCGAGCGCAGCAGGGTGGCCGTCAGGCGGAGATTGCGGAATGCCGCCTGTCCGAGATCGACGATGCCGGTCGCGTCGAGGCGCAACGCACCGCTCCGCACCGAAAGCCGCCCGTCGAGGCGACGGCGCGCGAGTGTCGCGCCCGCGTCGATGCGCAGCGCCGGTGCGGTCAGCCGCTGCAGCTTGCCCTTCAGCAAGGGCGACGGGTTGGCGGTGCCGACCAGGCGATAGTCGCCGGCGCGGTTGGTCAGGCGCAGGTCGGCGAGCGAAAGGTCGCCGGCGCGGGCGATCGCGCGCCCCTGCCACCCCCGCCAGCGCCCGTCGCCGGCGATACGCAGCATCAGCGGGCGCGAGATGCCGGTCAGCCCCGCGAGCACGCCGCGCGCGCCGCCGCGCGCGGCGAGGTCGAGATCGAACCGGTCGCGGTCAGGCTCGGCATCGAGCATCAGCCGCACGACATCGCTCCCGGCGACGTCGAGGTCCAGGCGCACCAGCGCGCGACCCGAACGGATGTCCGCCCGCCCGGCCAGCCGGCCGGTCCGCTGAACCCCGCCGATCCGTGGCCCGAAAACCAATCGGTCGATCCGCAGCACCCCGATGCCGATGTCGAACCCGGGCAGGATCGGCCCCTGTCGCCCCGTCGCGCGCGGCTCCGGCAGGCGGACGAGCAGCGCCTGCGGCGCCACGAGCGATCGGATTTCGAGCCGGTTGCGCGTCCAGGCAAAGGGGTTCCAGTCGAGATCGGCCCGCGATACGCGCAGCACCAGTCCCTTGGGATCATAGATCCGCACGTCGATCAGGCGGGCGCGCCCATAGATCGAACCGTCGATCCGGCCGATCCGGTAGGTGATGCCGTTGCCCGGACGCAGGGCGGCGATGCGGTCGGCGATCAGCCGATGTCCCGGCGCGGTGTCGAGCAACAGGAGCGCCGCCGTGCCGATCGCCACGATCGCAAGCAACAGGCCCGCGATCAGCCGCCACCCGCGACGGCGTGGTCGGATCGCCGACCGGCCCGCCATGCCGTCGCCGGCCGCGACGTCATCGGTTCCCGCGCTCAAAATGCCTGTCCCAGCGAGACATAGACCGCGACCCGCGGATCGCCGGGTTGCGGGTTGATCGGCGTGCCGACGTCGACGCGGATCGGGCCGAAGCTCGAATAATATCGCGCGCCGACCCCCGCACCATATTGGAAGCGCGAAAAGCCGGGAAGTGCCGAGGTGTAGATGTTGCCACCGTCGAGAAACGGCACGATCCCGAAATTGCCGAACGCCTTGATCCGGCCCTCGAGCGCGAATTCGGCCAGGCTGCGGCCGCCGATCGGATCATTGTTGAGGTCGCGCGGACCGATATCCTGAAAGCCGTAGCCGCGCACCGATGCACCGCCGCCGGCATAGAAGCGCCGGGACGGTGCGATCGCGTCGCGCGGCGCGCCCCCGATCGTTCCCAGTCGCACCCGGCCGGCCAGCACCACCGCGTCGTTCACCGGGTAATAGCCGCTCACGTCGAACTGGACGCGGGCATAGCCGAACGCCTTTCCGCTCAGTGAAAATTCGGGGGAGACGCGCGTACCGATGCGAAAGCCGCGGGACGGATTGAGCAGGTCGTCCGAGCCGTCATAGGTCAACGTCGTCGGTGCGGCGGCGATGAAGAAGACGCGGCGGCGCGGCTCGCCGGTGGCGAGGATGACGTCGCGCTCGTCCGATGCCGCCAGCTCGGCACCGATCGACCAGGCCCAGGTCTTCTGGAAGAAGATGTTGGTCTGTCGTTCCAGCGAGGCCGACAGGAGCAGGGTGTCCGCCTCGAACGCATCGCGCTCGAGATGCGCGGCGACGAGCTGTGCGGTCAGGACGCGGTCGCGCCCGTGGAAATTGTTGCGGCGGAACACGACCGAGCCCAGCTGTTCCTGGGTGCCCGCCACCGCGCGCAGCGACAGCGCGCCTTCGGGGGGGAACAGGTTGCGGTGGGTCCAGCTGATTTCGGAGCGCGCGCCTTCGCCGGTGCCATAGCCGAGCTCGCCCGCGATGGTGCGCGGCGGCGCGCGCTCCAGCACGACCGACAGGTCGACCACGTCGGGTTGTTCGCCCGGCACCGGCGTGACCCGCACCGACGACACGAGCCCTGTCTGGACGATCGCGCGCTGCAGGTCGTCGACCGCGCGCACGTCATAAAGGTCGCCTGTATCGAAGCGTGCGATGTCGGCGATATGATCGGCATCGAAGACGCGGTTGGGCGGCGTGAGGATGCGGCTGAAGCGGCGCGCATTGCCCGTGGCGACGTCAAGCTCGACGCGCGCGGTGTTGGTCGCGTGATCGACGGTCAGGACCGGGTCGCCGATCCGTGCAAAGGGAAAACCCTGCTCCCCCGCCTCGGCGCGCAATCGCGCCTCTGCCGCCGCCACCTTGTCGGCATCGAGCGGATCTTCGGGATTAACCGAAAAGGCGCGGCGCAGCTCGGCTGCACGCGGCCCCGCCTGGTCAATCCCGGCCAGGTCGACCTCGCTCACCCGGAACACCGGCCCGGGCATGGCGGTCAGTGTGACGGTGAGCCGGTCGCCGGCGCGTTCGACGCCCGTGTCGACGCGTGCCGCGTAGAAGCCCTTCGCGCGCAGCAGCTCGACGACCAGCTCGGCATCCTCGCGCGCGCGGCGGTCGAGCTGTGCGCCATTGGCGGGGGCGTCTTGTCCCGCACGCAGCGTCGAGCTTTCCTCGAAACGCTGCAGGAACAGCGGATCGGCGATCCCGTCGAGCCCCGCGAGCTTGTAATTATAGCGGATGTCGCGGAACTGGCCCGCCGAAGCGTCAGCCTGGGCGTCTTCCGCGCCCGGCGTCAGATCGGGCCAATCGACGCCGAGTTCCGGCAGCGGCGCCATCGGCGAAGTCGGGTCCAGCCCCTCTGGCTCGGCATCGGCGGGCGGCGCGGATGTCTGCGCGCGCACGGATCCCACCGGAACGATGGTGGTGACGCCGGCGACGATCAGGCACAGAATGTTGGGCCACGCGCGCCACGACATGACGCGTCCTAGCCGCAAGCGGCGGCCGGGGACAATCGCTAACCGTGGGGCACCGTGCGCACCGCGACGGATCGATCAATGAACCGGGCCGATGACCCGTTCGTCCGCCATCAGATCGATCAGCCGACCGATCTGGCGCCAGCGGCAGAAATGCAGGTGATTGCCGATGTCACGGCTGCGATCCGCGCGCAGGGTGGCTTCCTCGAACGCACCGTCGCCGTAGAGCGCAATGAGTTCATTGGCGAGCGCGACCTCGCTCGCATCGGTGAGATAGGGGTAAGCACGCATCGTCGCGCGCCGCTACACGCTTCATGCCACAATGTCGATCGCCGCGCGCATGGCGGATCACGATGGTAAAGGGCGCGAAATGGGCCGGTCATTTCGTCCCGCGACGGCACGCCGGCGTCCCGGGCGGAGACGCGCGGGACGCCCGGCGGGGAATCAAAGACGGCGGCTGAGCCAGACCACCCGGCCGACCGGATCGACCAGCGCGGGATCGAGTTCGCGTGGCGGATAAGCGGGATTGTCGCTGGCGATCTCGACGCCCGATCGCGTGCGCCGGACCCGCTTGACCGCCAGCCCCTCGTCCAGCCGGACGACCATCAGCCGCGCCGTCCGCATCAGCCGGACATCTCCGCGATCGACGAGAATCTCGTCCCCGTCGGCGAGCGTCGGCAGCATCGAATCGCCATGCACCCGGATCACCGACGCCGCTCCCGCCCGGACGCCCAGCATCCGCAGGAACGCAGCATCGAAGCGCATGGACCCGGTCGCGCCCTCGCCATCCACGACCTCGCCGGGACCCGCCGATGCCGCGACATCGAGGCGCGGCACCGCCGCCAGTTCGGGCGCGGCACGCCCGCCGAGCACGGCGTCGGCGACACCCAGATAGCGCGAAAGCGTGCGACGATCCTCCTCCGCCAGCCGGCGCGGGCTGCCCCGCTGCACGAACTGCTGGAGATAGGCGGCATTACGTCCGATCAGCCGCGACAGCGCGGCGAGGCTTTCACCCCGTTCGGCGGCGAGGCGGGTGAGGGCCATACGCGGATCGGCTGCGTTCATATTGGCACCATACTCGTAGGAAATTTCCTAGACAAGTTGGAAATGGCGGAACAGGACAAGAACATTGAGCGAATCGACGAGGAAAGGCTTCGCAAGATGTTGCACAGGATCGAGCGGTATCTGACCCGCACCGCGACACCCCCGACCCGATTTGGCCGGCTGGTCGCCCGCGACCCGAGGCTGGTGCTCGACATGCGGCGCGGGCGCGAGCCCGGACCGGCGATGATCCGGCGGATCGAGGCCTTTCTGGCCGCGCAGGACGAAGGGGCACCGCAATGAGCCGGGGACCGGATATCGGCACGGCGCTGGCCCGCGCGATCCTGGCCAACGCGGAACGCAACGGGGTGCAGATCGAGCCCACCCGCCACGACTGGACGCGCTGGGCGAGCGCAACCTTCACCGGCGCGCGCCATGAGCTTGGCTTCACCGCCGCTGCGTCAGCGCGGCTCGACGGCTGGCTGGCCGGGCTGGCGGAAGCCGAACTGCCGATTCGCGGGCATCTGGTCGCCGACCTGCACGTCGCCGGGGCAAAGCGCGACGCGGAGAAGGTGATTTTCGACCTCGAGGCGCTGACCGTCGAGGATCGCTGACGATCAGTGCTGGGCGGCCATCCGGCGCAAGGACGCCAGCGTTGCCTCAAGATTGCCGCGATCGCGCGGCCGCGACGATGCCGGAGCGGTCGCGGGGCGATAGGGCGGCCGTCCGCGCCGGGCCACGCCCTGTTCCAGCCGGGCGAGCAGCGCGTGAATGGTCGCTTCGGTTTCCGGCGTCGTGATCGGCGGCTCGTCCCGATATTCGGGCGCGACCGGGGCGGGTGCAGGCGGCAGTTCGAAGGTCGCGATCCGGACGCGATCCGCTGACCGTTTGGCCGGTCGCGTTCCCTTCGCATAGGCGATCAGCGGCGTTTCGAGGTCGCTGGGAAGCGGCATTTCATCGTCGCCGAACGGGTTGGCGTCGTCGGGCAACGGTTCGAGCGGCATTTTCCGGGTGGCGATCACCGGCGCGCGCACCTCCAGAAATGGCGTCCCCAGGTCGCGCGTCGCCAACACCGGCTCGCGCGCGGGCGGATCGACCCGACCGAGCAGCTTGGGCGGCGCGGCAAGCAGTCCCGCCAGTCCCCGGTGCCGGGGACGCAGCAACGCCCAGCCGCGCACAAGCGCCCAGACAAGCCCGGCAGCGATCCATGCAGCCGCGAACATCAATGCCATGCGCGCCATCAGCCCGAGCGGCGGCGCGGCGGCGGGGACGAGCGCGGACAGTCCCGACATACCCACCATCGCCTCCACGCGCGCGGCCGGCACGCTGGCGACGCATGCCGCCGCGATCGTCGCGGCGCCAACGGCCATTATCGGGACAAAGGACTGATTCAACCTGGCTGGAACGGTAAACGCGACCATGACACACCCGTTTCGGCGGCTTCGACGAGCCCTTGATAGACCGGTTGATAACGCGAAATATTTGACGACCAGTTACGCTCGCGCTCGACGAACGCGCGCGCGCGGACGCGACGCGCATCCCAGCACGGCCGATCCGCCAGCAAATCGGCAAGCGCCGTTGCGATGGCCATCGGATCGTCCGGCGCGAACAGCGTCCCGGTGTCGCCGTCGCGAATCAGTTCGCGATGACCGCCGACATCGGACGCCGCCACCAGGCGGCACTGCGCCATCGCTTCGAGCGGCTTGAGCGGGGTCACCAGGTCGGTCAACCGCATCCGCTTGCGCGGATAGGCCAGGATATCGATGACGCTGTAATAGCGGTCGACCTGATCATGCGGCACGCGACCGATGAAATGAATGTGCGCGGCCGCGGGCGACGCCGCCGCCTGGGCGCGCAGCTCGGCCTCCTGCGGGCCGCCGCCGACCAGGATCAGCCGCGCGCCGGGGCGGCGGGCGACCAGTGCGGGCATCGCCGCGATCAGATCGTCGAGCCCCTCATAGGGATAGAAGCTGCCGATGAAGCCGATCGTCTCCGCGCCCTCCAGACCCAGCTCGGCGATTAGCGCGGCATCGGGCGGCGGCGGCGCGCCGAACAGATGCAGGTCGACCCCGTTGGGCGAAACGATGATCTTGCGACCGTCCACGCCGCGCGCGACGAGGTCGCGCTTCAGCCCCTCGCAGATGACGGCCACGGCGTCGGCCCGACGCACCGCCCAGCCTTCGGCCCAGCGGGTCAGGCGATACCGCGCCGAGCCCTCACGCCCGGTGCCGTTGCCGACGGCTGCGTCCTCCCAGAACGCCCGGATTTCGTAGACGAGCGGCACGCGCAGCGTCCGTGCCGCGCGCAACGCGGCGAGCGCGTTCAGCACCGGCGAATGCGCATGCAGCACGTCCGCTCGCCACGCGCGCGCGACATCGACGATCCGGCGGGCAAAGCCGTCGATCTCCCGCCATTCGCCGAGCGGCGTCGGCGCGGGATTGGGCGCCGGCGTGCGGAAGAAGCGCAGGCCGTCGATCGTTTCCTCGCTGACCCGCATATCGCCCTGGCGCGGCCCGGTGACGCCCGCCACATCCCAGCCGCGGCCCTGCGATGCCTTCAGGATCGCGCGGGTGCGGAAGGTATAGCCGCTGTGCAGCGGCAGGCTGTGGTCGAGCACGTGCAGGATGCGCATGGCCGGTTCCCTGCCATGCCAGTGTTTAACGCCGCGATAACTCGACCCGGCCTAAACGGGGCCATGATCGACAATTTCTCGCTCGCGGTCAGCCACGGCCTGATGTTGCTGGCGGCGTGGCTGCTGCTGCGCCGGCCGGACCTGGATCGCGAGGATGCGGGCAGACGCGGTGCCCGCGCGGCACCGGGCGGGTGGCGCCGGCGCGCGCGCCCGGAAGCCGGTCCGGAAACCGGCGCGGAAGTCCGCGATGCGTGACTATTTCTTCCTGCTGTTCCTGGCGTTGATCTTCGGCGCGGGGTTCCGGCGACCGTTCCTGTTCGTGCTCGCCTATGTCTATATCGACATCGTCGCGCCGCAGCGGCTGACCTATCTGTTGCTCAATTCGATCCCGATCTCGCTGATCGCGGCGGGGCTCGCGGTCGCGGCATGGGCGGCGTTCGACGACAAACGCGACACGCGTGTCGCCCCGCGCCAGCTGGTGATGGCGATGCTGCTCGCCTATTGCTGGTACACGACGCGCAACGCCGATTTCCCGATCGAGGCGGCCGACAAATGGGACTGGGTGTGGAAGGCGCTGGCCTTCGCCATCTTCCTGCCGCTGACCTTGCGCACCCGGCTGCGGATCGAGGCGCTGCTGCTGTTCATGGTCCTGTCGGCGTCGTCGATCGTCATCGTCGGCGGCATCAAGACCTTGGCGTCGGGCGGGGGCTATGGCGCGCTCAACCTGATGGTCGCCAACAATGCCGGGTTGTACGAGGGATCGACGATCTCGACCGTCGCGATCGCGATCGTGCCACTGGTGCTGTGGCTCGGCCGCTTCGGCACGATCATTCCCGCCGACCGGCGCACCCGCTGGTTCAGCTTTGCGCTGACCTTTGCCTGCCTGCTGATCCCGATCGGCACCTCGACCCGGACCGGCGTGCTGTGCATCGCACTGCTCGCCGCGCTGATGCTGCGCGATGTACGTCGCCGCGCCGCCTATCTGGCGGGCGTCATCGTCCTGGGGCTGATCGCGGTGCCCTTCCTCCCTGCCGCCTTCACCCAGCGCGTCTCGACGATCGGCACCTATCAGGCCGACGCCAGCGCCTCGACCCGCATCGCGGTGTGGCAGTGGACGATCGACTATGCGCGCGAACACCCGCTGGGCGGCGGGTTCGAGGCCTATCGCCAGAACCGGATCCGCTATGACAAGGTGCGCGTCGAGGGCGAGGGCAACAACATTGCGGTCGCCCGCGATCTGGAGGTCGACGCGGCGCGCGCCTATCACAGCGCCTATTTCGAGATGCTGGGCGAACAGGGCTACATCGGCCTGGCGCTGTGGCTGACGATCCAGCTGGGCGGGCTGTGGCGCATGGAGGTGCTGCGCCGGCGCTATCGCGATGCCCCGGCCGGACAGGCCTGGATCGCCCCGCTCGCCACCGCGCTCCAGCACGGCCAGCTCATCTACCTGCTCGGCGCGTCGTTCGTCGGCATCGCGTTCCAGCCCTTCATGCTGATGCTGGTCGGCGCGCAGATCGGCCTCGACACCTATCTGGGCCGCATCCGGCGCGCGGCGGGATTTCGTCCGATGATCCAGCGCCGCGCCGCCACCGCGACATGAGCGGGCGCGTCGACCTGCGCGCGCTGACCAGTGCGCGCGGTATCGCCGCCTGGCTGGTGGTGCTCTATCACCTGCGCCTGTCGATCGCCGGCCTGCCGCCCACGATCGTCGCGTGGCTGGCCAAGGGCTATCTGGCGGTCGATTTCTTCTTCCTGCTCTCCGGCTTCGTGATCTGGCTGAGCTGGCACGAGCGCTTCCATGCACGCGGCTGGCGTGTCGCCGGGGAGTTCGTTCAGCGCCGCGTCGCGCGGATCTGGCCACTGCACCTGTTCATGCTCGGCTTTGCGGTGATGCTGGCGGCGTTGCTCGCGCTGACGGGTCGCGCATTGCCCGGCGAATTCGTCGTCGCCGAACTGCCGCTGCATGTCGTGCTGGTGCATAATTGGGGTTTCACCGACGATCTTGGCTGGAATGTGCCTTCCTGGTCGATCAGCACCGAGGCGGCCGCCTATCTGCTGTTCGTACCGCTCTGCCTGCTGGCGGACTGGCGACGGTGGCCAAGCTGGCTGCTGTGCGGCGTGATCGTCCTGCTCGGCATATGCCTGTGGCGCTTTTTCGCGGCGCTGGGGCATCCGACCCTGGGCCAGGACATCGCGCACACCGGACTGGTGCGCTGCCTCGTCGAGTTCGTGATCGGCACCCTCGTCGGCGCGCTTTGGCACCGCTGGCACGCCGCCTCGCGAAATGCGCTCTGGCCGGCCATTTTGCTGGGTTTCGCCGCGGTGATCGCGCTGCCCGAGCCGCTCGGCGTGCCGCTCGGCTTTGGCGCGCTCTTGCTGGCGCTCGCGCTGAGCGCCGGTGATGCGGGTCATCCCCTGGAGGGCCGGGTACTGCATTTTCTCGGTGAGATCAGCTACGCGACCTATCTCGGCCACGCCCTGATCTGGATCGCGTTCAAGCTCGCGCTGGTCCGCGATGCGAGCCATGTCCCGCCCGTGCAGATCGGCCTCTACCTCGTCCTGCTGCTCGCCGGGTCGATCCTGCTTTATCGCTGCGTCGAGCTGCCCGCGCAGCGCGCGATCAACCGCGTGAGATGGCGCCGGCAGCAGCGACAGGGCAGCGCAACCGTGCCCTGAGCGCCGCCGCCGGCGGATTGCGCGCGGTCAGGCTGGCTCCGCGCTCACCTTGGCCAGCATCTCGATGATGGCGCGATTGAACGCGGGAATGTCGTCGGGCTTCCGGCTGGTGATCAGCTGGCCGTCCACCACCACTTCCGCGTCGACGACATTTGCGCCGGCATTGGCGAGATCGGTGCGCAGCGACGGCCAGCTCGTCACGCGACGCCCCTCGACCACATCGGCCTCGACCAGCAACCAGGGCGCGTGGCAGATCGCGGCCACCGGCTTTTCATCCTGGAAGAATGCCTCGACGATTTCGACCGCGCGATCTTCCATCCGCAGCCGGTCGGGGTTGGCGACGCCGCCGGGCAGGACGAGTGCGTCGTAATCGTCGATGTCGACCTGATCGAAGGTCAGGTCGGGGGTGATTTCGCGGGCGGGCGTGTCATCGTTCACGACCCCCTTGATCGGGTCGGTATCGATCGAGGCCAGCGTGACGCGGGCACCGGCATCGAGCAGCGCCTGGCGCGGGTCGAACAGTTCGGATTGCTCGAAGCCATTGGTGGCGAGCATCAAGACATGGACATGGGACAAGTCGGTCATCGTTCATTCTCCTGCGCACTGAAAGGTCGGTCAGTGTCTGCAATGCGAACCCGCCACCGCGCCGCAGTGTTCCGGAACGAACGACGTGGTGGGACATTATTCCGACCGGTGGCCAACGAACCTGACATCTCCGTAGCGATCGATCGGCTCGTTTTCGTTGACGACGGCGCGCCGGGCATCACTCGGCGTCTCGTCCGCGGCAAATGGGGCTATTGGGACGCGCGGGGCGCGCGCATCACCGATCGGGACGAGATAGACCGACTGAACGCGGTCGCACTGCCGCCCGCCTATCAGCGCGCATGGTTCTGCCCCGATCCGCGCGGCCATATCCAGGCCACCGGCTTCGATGAAAAGGGCCGCAAGCAGTATCGCTACCACCCCGATTTCCGCGCGGCGCAGGAGGCCGCCAAGTTCGACCGCTGCGCGAGTTTCGGCGAGCGGCTGCCCCGCCTGCGCGCACAGGTCGAAGCGGATTTGAACGGCCGGGCGCTGAGCCGCGAACGCGCCATCGCCGCGGTCGTCCGGCTGCTCGATCTGGGCCGGGTGCGCATCGGCAACGAAGGCTATGCGCGCGCCAACAAGAGTTACGGCGCGACGACGCTGCGCAAGCGCCACGCCGCACTCAAAGGCCATACGCTACGGCTTCAATATCGGGCAAAGTCGGGGCGGCTGTGCGTGGTGACGCTGACCGACCGATCGCTCAGCCGGTTCGTCAAGCGGGTTCAGGACCTGCCCGGCCAGCATCTGTTCCGCTGGATCGACGCGGCGGGCGAGGCGCGCCCGGTTACGTCGAGCGACGTCAACGACTATATCCGTGCGGCGATGGGCGAAGCGTTCAGCGCCAAGCATTTCCGCACCTGGGGGGCGAGCGTCATCGCTTTTCACGCGCTTGTTCAGGCTGGCGGACGGCTGCCGCTGAAGGCGCTGCTGGAGCCGGTCGTCGCTGCGCTGGGCAACACGCCGGCGGTGGCGCGCAAATCCTATGTCCACCCCCGGCTGATCGACGCCTGTCGCGGCGTTGCGCCGCTGCCCGAGCCGCTGCTTCGCCTGCCGCGCCAAACGCGCTATCTGGAGCGGGCGGAACGTGGCCTGATCGCGCTGTTGAGGGCCGACGATCCGCAGCTTTCCGCCAAGGCTGCCTGAAAGACCGATAACGCATGACCCAGACGAACGCGGCCGCCGCCGCGACGACTTCCACCCCCATCAATCCCGAACGGCTACGCACCAGCGCCGAGCGCCTCGTGGTCGACAGTGTCACCTGGCTCGAATCCCACTGGCTCCAGATCCTGATCGCGGTCGGCATCGCTTCGCTGATCGTCGTGGCGCTATTGGTCGTTCGCGGCTGGGCGCGACGCTATTGCGAGCGCGACCAGAAGATGCTCGGCTGGGGCAAGGTGCTGGGACGCGTCGTGTCGCGGACCGGGCGCTTCTTCATCGTCATGGTCGCCGCAAAGATCGTCTCGGGCTATGCCTATGCCCCCGACGCGGTCGCGCGCACGATCGATTTCCTGTTCACCGTCGCCGCGGTGTTCCAGGCGGCGATCTGGGCACGCGAGCTGATCCTTGGCGTGATCGAGCGCAGGACGGAGAGCGAGACCTACACGCACGAATCGCTGGCCAGCGCGATCGGGATCATCCGGCTGCTGGTGACGGTGGCGCTGTTCGCGATCGCGCTGATCGTCGTGCTCGACAATCTGGGGGTCAACGTGACCGGCCTCGTCGCGGGTCTGGGTGTCGGCGGCATCGCGATCGGCCTTGCCGCGCAGGGCATCTTCGCCGACCTGTTCGCGGCGCTGTCGATCATCTTCGACAAGCCGTTCCGGCGCGGCGATGCGGTCACGCTGGATACCACGAGCGGCTCGATCGAGGCGATCGGCCTGAAATCGACCCGCATCCGCGCACTGACCGGCGAGGAAGTGGTGATCGCCAACAAGAACCTGCTCGACAAGCAGATCGGCAACAACACGCTGCGCACCCATCGCCGCCAGAAATGGACGCTTGGCCTGATCTACCAGACCCCGGCGGATCGCTGTGCGGCCGTTCCCGGCCTGCTGCGCGAAGTTGTCGAGGCGGAGGGTGGGGTGTTCGTACGCGCCGGCTTTGTCGGCTTCGGCGCATCGAGCCTCGACTTCGAGCTTGAGTTTGATACGCCCGGCGCGGACTTCGACAGTTTCTATGCCGCGCGCTCGGCGATCGGGCTGGCCATCCTGCGCCGGTTCAACGACGAAGGGCTCGACTTCGCCTATCCCACGCAGACGACCTTCACCGCGGCGCCCGACGGGACGATGGTGCTCCCCTATGCGAGCGTTCAGCCGGTCAAGGACATCAGCGCCGAGGGCGCGTGATCTTCACCCGGCGTTTACCATATCCCGCCTAGACCCTGCCCACGGATCGGCGGGCGGGGCAGCATGGACGACGCGGAACTTCGGCGCTGCCGCCAGGCGACATTGCTGAGCGCGATCGTGGCGCTGGCGGTAATGATCGCCGCGCCGATACTGACCGGCTTTCGCGTCGACCTGCTGTCCTTCCGGGCGCCAATG
Source organism: Sphingomonas sp. SFZ2018-12 (assembly GCF_022496715.1). Classification (NCBI taxonomy): domain Bacteria; kingdom Pseudomonadati; phylum Pseudomonadota; class Alphaproteobacteria; order Sphingomonadales; family Sphingomonadaceae; genus Sphingomonas; species Sphingomonas sp. SFZ2018-12. The sequence continues at coordinate 228,492 of NZ_WTFM01000001.1, read as the reverse complement.
GTCCTGGCCGCGGTCCTCGCGCTCTTTCTCCCCTATAGCCGCTGGCGCGGCATGGCGCGGCTTTGCACCGCACTCGAATGCGGCGCGCTGACGCTGATCATGGGGCTGCCGGTGGTGGTCCTTTCCTTCGCCGCGATGCGGCTGGCCTTTCCGCTGGCGGACGCGACGCTGATCGCGGCGGATCGCGCCATCGGCTTCGACTGGGTGGCGACGGTCATCGCGGTCGACAGACTGCCGATGCTCGCGCGGCTGTTGACCTATGCCTATTCCTCCTTCGGCTTCCAGCTGCTGTTCCTGCCGATGCTGCTCGCGCTGCTGGGGCATCGCGCGCGCGCCTATCGCTTCGTGCTCGGCTATGTCCTGCTGTGTGCGATCGCGACCGCGATCGGCACCTTCTTTCCCGCGCTCGGGGCCTATGAAGGCCATGGTTTCGATCCGCGCCGGCTGCAGCATGTCGACAGCTGGTTCGGCTTTTTCTTCCTGGAGACCTTCCACGCGTTGCGCAGCGCCCCCGATTTCGTGCTGTCCGCCGAGAACACCGCCGGCATCGTCACCTTCCCCTCGATCCACGCCGGCATCGCGGCGCTGTGCGCGTGGGCGGCGTGGGACTCACGGCTGCTGCGGGCTCCGCTGCTCGTGCTCAACCTGCTGATGGCGTTCTCCGCGCTGACGAACGGGGCCCATTATCTGGTCGACGTGCTGGCCGGCCTTGCGGTCGCGGTGGTGACGATCGCGGCAGTCCAGCGGCTGACCACCGTCCGGGCGGGCGGACAGGCCGCACCCGCCATGGCCGTCCCCCGTCCGGCCTGACGCGGCTCAGCCGCCCTCGTCGAGGCTGAGCAGCGACGCATTGCCGCCCGCGCTGGTCGTGTCGACCGACACCGCACGCTCGGCGCAGAAACGCGGCAGGTAATTGGGGCCGCCCGCCTTTGGCCCGGTGCCCGACAGCCCCTCGCCCCCGAACGGCTGCACGCCGACCACCGCCCCGATCATCGACCGGTTGATATAGAGGTTGCCGACTTCCGCGCGCGCCTCCGCAATCTCGGCCGACCGCGCGATGCGGCTGTGCAGGCCCATGGTCAGGCCGAAGCCCTTGGCGTTGACCCGATCGATCGTGCGGGTCAGCTCGCCCGCCGGCCAGGTGGCGACATGCAGCAGCGGCCCGAACCACTCGGCGGTCAGATCCTCGATCGCGTGCAGCCGGATCAGCGTCGGCGGCACGAAATGCCCTTCGCCGGGCACCGGCACGGTCTTCAGCCACTCACGCTTGCGTTGCTCACGATAGGCCATCAGCCGGTCATAGGCCGCCCGGTCGATGACCGGGCCGACATCGGTGCGCGGATCACCCGGATCGCCGACCACCAGAAGCTCCATCGCGCCGCGCAGCATCTCGATAATCGGCTCGGCCACTTCCTCTTGAAGAACGAGGAGGCGCAGCGCCGAACAACGCTGACCCGCGGAGCGGAAGGCCGAGGTGATGACGTCCTGAACCACCTGTTCGGGCAGCGCGGTCGAATCGACGATCATCGCGTTGATGCCGCCGGTCTCCGCGATCAGCGGCACGATCGGCCGGTCATCGTCGGCGAGCAGGCTGCGCGCGATGCGCTTGGCGGTGGCGGTCGACCCAGTGAAGGCGACCCCAGCCACACGATGGTCGGCGACCAGCGCCGCGCCGGCTTCCGCCCCGCCGGGCAACAGCACCAGCGCATCGCGCGGCACGCCGGCCTGGTGCGCCAGCTCGACCGCACGCGCGGCGATGCGCGGCGTCTGCGGTGCGGGTTTGGCGACGACCGTGTTGCCCGCGACCAGCGCGGCGGTGTTCTGGCCGGTGAAGATGGCCAGGGGGAAGTTCCACGGCGCGATCGTCGCCCACACCCCGCGCCCCTCCATGCGCAGCACGTTGCGCTCGCCCGTCGGCCCGGGAAGCGTCATCGGGGCGAGGCGACGGCGCGCCTGCAGGGCGTAATAGCGGCAGAAATCGGCCGCCTCGCGAATTTCGCCCAGCGCGTCGGGGATCGTCTTGAACGCTTCGTGCACGCACAGCGCCATGAGTTCGGTGCGGTTCGCCTCGATCAGGTCGGCATAGCGTTCGAGGATCGCGGCGCGGGTGTCCAGCGGGGTGGCGGACCAGGCGGGGAAAGCAGCGTTGGCGCACCCAATTGCGTTTCCGACCCCGTTCGACACGGACGGAGTGGAGGATGACTGCGCTAGCCCCTCCCGTTGAGCTTCGCTCGCCTGCGGCTCAGGGGAGGCGTTGGGGTGGGAACCATCCACTCCGCGCGGCGCTTGCGGCACGGCCCTACCCCCATCCCCTCCCCTGAAGGTCAGGGGCTTAGCGGCAATCTCGCTCGCCACCTTCGCCAGCACGTCGCGCTCGGCCAGGTCCACGCCTTCGCTGTTGCGCCAATCGCCATACAGGTCGCGCGGCAAGGGAATGCTCGGGTGCCGCGATCCACCCACCGCAGCGACCTTCTCGACCGGATCGGCGAGCAGTTCCGTGTCGCTCAGCCCCGCATCCGCGAGCTGGTGGACGAAGCTCGAGTTCGCGCCATTTTCCAGCAGCCGCCGGACGAGATAGGCGAGCAGGTCGCGGTGCCCGCCGACCGGGGCATAGATGCGGCATTTATAGCCATGCTCGCGCACCAGCCGCTCATACAGGCCCTCGCCCATGCCGTGCAGCCGCTGAAACTCGAAATCGCGCGCATTGCCCGCCCATTCGATGATCGTGGCGACCGTCAGCGCATTGTGGCTCGCGAACGCGGGCGCGATGTTCGGCGCGTCAAGCATGTCGCGCGCGCAGGCGAGGTAGGAGACGTCGGTTGCCGCCTTGCGCGTGAACAGCGGATAGTCGCTCAAGCCTTCGACCTGGGTCTTCTTGATCTCGCTGTCCCAATAGGCACCCTTGACCAGCCGCACGTTCATCACCCGGCCCAGCCCGTTGGCCCAGTCGATCACCGCTCGTGCGCGCTTGCCATAGGCCTGGACCGCCATGCCATAACCGTCCCAGCCCTTCAGCTCGGGACGGCGCGCAACATGGCCGATGATCTCCAGGCTCATCGCCAGGCGCTCGCTCTCCTCGGCATCGACGGTCAGCGCGATGCCCTGCGCCGCACTTTCCGACGCCAGCTGCGCCAGCATGTCGGCGAGTTCGGGGACGCAGCGATCCCAGTTGGCAACCTCGTAGCGCGGGTGAAGCGCCGACAGCTTGACCGACACCGAATGCCCGGCGCGCGGGTCGCCGCCGACCGCGCGGATCGCGCGGAAATAGGATTCGAAATAGCGTTCGGCGTCTGCCTTCGTCCGTGCCGCCTCACCCAGCATGTCGAAGCTGGCGGTGAAGCCGGCATGTTCGGGCTTCTTCATGCGGCGCATCGCCTCGTCGATGGTGCGGCCCATCACGAAGACCTCGCCCATCATTTTCATCGCGGCACCGACCGCCTGGCGGACGAACGGCTCGCCCGCGCGGCTGAGCAGGCGCTTCAACGGCCCCGCCTCGCCCTCGCCCACCAGCGCGCGGCCGACGACCAGACCCCAGGTGGCGGAATTGACCAGCGCGCTGTTCGACTTGCCCGCGTGCGCGCGCCAGTCTGCGTCGCCCAGCTTGTCGGCGATCAGCAGGTCGGCGGTTTCGGGGTCGGGCACGCGCAGGAACGCCTCCGCCAGGCTGAGCAGCGCGACGCCTTCGGACGAATTGAGGCGATATTCCTGCAGGAACTGGTTCACCCAGCCGCGATTCTGCGCCGCGCGCAGATCGGCGATCAGCCCGCCGGCGTGATCGATCACCCGCTCACGCGAATCATGCGTCAGCCGCGCGCGGTCGATCAGCGGTTTTAGAACGTCGGGTTCGCTCGCCCGATGCAGCTGTGCCATGGAATTGCGGGTGGATGACGGTACGACTTCCGACATTTTCCTGTTTCCGGTTGGGCGGGCTTGCGGGACTGGCCCCTGACCGCCTATTTGCGTTCGCGAGCGCTATGGAACGAAAGCGCCGCGAGGGGAATGCCGTGGAGACGATCACGATCGAGCAGCTTGGCGCGCGGATCGGCAGCCTGCGGGTTTCCGACTGGATTACCGTCGACCAGGCGATGATCGACAAGTTTGCGGATGCGACCGGCGACCACCAGTTCATCCATGTCGACCCCGTCCGCGCCGCGCAGACGCCGTTCGGCGGCACGATCGCGCATGGTTTCCTGACGCTTTCGCTGCTGTCGCAGATGAGCCAGACGACCGACCAGCCGGCGATCGCCGGCGTGCGGATGGGCGTCAACTATGGCAGCGACAAGGTGCGATTCCTGTCGCCCGTCCGATCGGGCAAGCGCGTGCGCGGCCATTTCAAGCTCGTTTCTCTGGAAGAAAAGCGCCCCGGACAATGGCAGCAGATGAATGAAGTGACGGTCGAGATCGAAGGCGAAGACAAGCCCGCGCTGATCGCCGAATGGATCAGCCAGATTTTCGTATGACGGAGCGCCCCGCATGAGCCGCGTCGAACCGCTGCAACGCCCGTACCCGCCGGAGTTCGACGCGCGGATGAAGGTGCTCATGCGCGGCGCCGAGCCGCTGGTCCTGTTCACGACGCTCGCAAAGCATGCGCGGGCGTGGGAGAAGTTCGGCGGCGGCTCGCTGCTCGACCGCAATTCCCCGTTGTCGATGCGCGCGCGTGAGATCGTGATCGACCGGACGACCGCACGCTGTGGATGCGAATATGAGTGGGGCGTGCATATCGCCGGTTTCGCCGCGCATGTGGGCCTGACGCCGGAACAGATTTTCGCGACGGTCCATGGCGACGCCACCGATCCCGCGTGGCCGGCGGACGAGCAGGTGTTGATCGCCACCGTGGATGCGCTGCTGGACCACAAAAAGCTCACCGATGCCGAATGGGAGGCGGCGCGCGCGGTATTCGACGAAGCACAAGTGATCGAAATCATCCAGCTTGTTGGCTTTTATCATGGCGTGGCGCTGATCTGCGGTGCGCTCGACCTTCCCCTCGAGGCGACTGCCGTTCGCTTCCCCGCTGCCTAAGGAGAATCACCATGCGTTCAGCCGTCATCGTTTCCACTGCCCGCACCCCGATCGGGCGCGCCTATCGTGGCGGGTTCAACAATCTGCCCGCCCCCACGCTCGCCAGCCATTCGATCAAGGCGGCGGTGGAACGCGCCGGCATCGATCCCGGCGAGGTGAAGGACGTCGTGTTCGGCGCGGCGCTGCAACAGGGCACGCAGGCCGGCAATATCGCCCGCAACGCCGCGCTGCGATCGGGCCTGCCGATCTCGGTCGCGGGCATGTCGCTCGATCGCCAATGCGCTTCGGGCCTGATGGCGATCGCCACCGCCGCCAAGCAGATCATCGTCGACAACATGGACATCACCATCGGCGGCGGCGTCGAATCGATCAGCCTGGTCCAGACGCCGCAGATGCGCGTCCAGCCCGATCCCGAGCTGCTGGCGATGCACAACGACATCTACATGCCGATGCTGCAGACCGCCGAAATCGTCGCCAAGCGGTACGGCATCAGCCGCGAGCGCCAGGACGAATATGCGCTCCAGTCGCAGCAGCGCACCGCCGCCGCCCAGGCAGCGGGCAAGTTCGATGACGAGATTGTCCCGGTCACCGCGACGATGGCGATGACTAACAAGGAAACCAAGGAGGTCACCCACCACGAGGTTACGGTGACCAAGGACGAGGGCAATCGTCCCGAAACCACGCTGGCCGGGCTGAACGGCCTGCAGCCGGTGATGGGACCCGACGCGTTCATCACCGCCGGCAATGCCAGCCAGCTGTCCGACGGCAGCTCGGCTGCGGTGCTGATGGAGGAAAAGCTCGCCGAACAGCGCGGCCTGACCCCGCTGGGGCGCTATGTCGGCATGGCGGTGGCGGGCACCAAGCCCGACGAGATGGGTATCGGCCCGGTTTATGCCATCCCCGCGCTGCTCGAACGCTTCAACCTGAAGATGGACGATATCGGCCTGTGGGAGCTGAACGAAGCCTTCGCGGTCCAGGTGCTCTACTGCCAGGACGTACTGGGCATACCCAACGAGCTGCTCAACGTCGATGGCGGGGCGATCTCGATCGGCCACCCCTATGGCATGTCGGGCGCCCGGATGACCGGTCACGCACTGATCGAGGGCAAGCGCCGCGGCGCCAAATATGTCGTCGTGACGATGTGCGTCGGCGGCGGCATGGGCGCGGCGGGGCTTTTCGAGGTGCTGTAACGCCACCGGCATCGCCGGTCGCTGTCCGGCACCGCACGATCTGACACGATTCAACGGAACCCCGATCGTCCATCCGGTCGGGGTTCTTCGTTTCAGGCGTGCCGTTGGGATACGCCGCGCGCTTTGATCGTTGCCCTCCTGTCCCCAAACGACAGGAGCATGACGATGGACCAGATGCAGAATGGCGATGCCGCCGCCGTCCGCGAGCGGATGTGGAAGAAGATGGCGTCGAGCCCGTTCGTGATGATCAAGCTGATGGCGAGCGAGGATCATGCCGAGCCGATGACTGCGCAGCTCGATCCGGACGCCGACAGCGCTTTCTGGTTCTACACCCGCCACGACAACCGCATCGCGCCCGGTGGCCCGGCGATGGCGCAGTTCGTCGCGAAGGACCATACGATCTTCGCGTGCATTCACGGCACGCTGACTCAGGAAACCGACCCGGCGGTGATCGACAAATACTGGTCGAACATGGTCGAGGCGTGGTTCGACGGCGGTCGCCAGGACCCGGCGCTGCGCATGATGCGCTTTGACCTGATCGACGCCGAAATCTGGGAAGGCGATGAATCGCTGGCCGGCAAGTTCAAGATGCTGACGGGCATGAAGATCAAGCCGAGCGAAGCGGGTCGTCACGTCGAAACCGCGCTTTGAGATGGCGTGGCCGGGGCCATGCGTCCCGGCCGCTTGACCCCGGCGAGCGCGCGCGCAATGCGTCGGCCATGGGGCCGAGCTTTGCACATCGCATCCGGGTCGAGGCACACGCGGTGTGGCTGGCCGCGCGCGATCCGCGTACGCCGATAGCAGCGAAGCTGGTCGGCCTGCTGATCGCTGCCTATGCCCTCTCGCCGATTGACCTGATCCCCGATTTCATTCCGGTGCTCGGTCTGCTCGACGAGGCGGTGATCATCCCGCTGGGCGTCTGGCTGTTCGAGCGCATGATTCCGCGCGCGCAGCTCGCCGAGCATCGCGCGGAGGCCGAACGCGCGTCGACACGACCCGTCAGCCGCGCGGGGATTGCGATCGTGCTGGGGATATGGGCGCTGGCAATTGCGGCCGGCTATGCGTTCGTGCGCACGCGCTACGACTAGATCCCGCCCGCGCCGGTCCGCGAAGCGTCGTCAGCCTGCGTGCGCGGCCATCCACTTTTCGACGATCGGGGCGATCCGGGTCCGCCATTTCGATCCGTTGAAAATGCCGTAATGCCCGACATTGGGGGCCATGTGATAGTGCTTGAGCGCGGCGGGCAGTGAGGTCGCAAGCGACAATGCCGCCTTGGTCTGGCCCAGCCCCGAAATGTCATCGCGCTCACCCTCGATCGCGAGCAGCGCGATGTCGCGAATGGCGCCCGGATCGACCCGCTTGCCGCGATGAAGCATCTCGCCCTTCGGCAGCGCGTGCTCCTGAAACACCACGCGCACCGTTTGGAGATAGAATTCCGCGGTCATGTCGCAGACCGCCCGGTATTCGTCGTAGAAAGCCATCGTCGCCTCGGCATTCTCGTCGTCGCCCTCGACCAGATGCTTGAACATCTCCCAATGGCTGATCAGGTGGTTGCCCAGGTTCATCGTCATGAAGCCGGCGAGCTGAAGGAAGCCCGGATAGACCCGCCGCCCCGCGCCCGGATAGGTCATCGGCACGGTCGCGATCACATTCTGCTCGAACCACGCGTGCGGACGTTCGGTCGCCAGCGTGTTGACGGCGGTCGGCGCTTCGCGCGTGTCGATCGGCCCGCCCATCAGGGTGACGGTGCGCGGGCGGTGGGGATGATCCTCCGCCGCCATGATCGCGGTCGCGGCATAGCAGGGCACCGACGGCTGGCACACCGCCAGCATGTGCGCGCGCGGATCGCCTTCGGCCCCGATCACGCTCAGGAATTCGATGACATAGTCGATATAGTCGTCGAGGTCGAAGCTGCCGTCGGCCAGCGACACGAGCTTGGCATCGCGCCAGTCGGTGATGTAGACGTCGGCGACCGGCAGCATCCGCTCGACCGTGCCGCGCAGCAGCGTGGCATAATGCCCCGACATCGGCGCGACGATCAGCAATTTCGGACCCCCGGTCACGCCCTCGCGCCCGAACCGCTTGAGCTGGCCGAACGGTTTTTGGAGGACGATTTCCTCTTGCACCGCGACGCTGCGGCCGTCGACGACGGTTTGAGTGAGGCCAAAGGGCGGCTTGCCGCGCGGCGCGGAGGCATGCGCGAACACCTCGAGCGCGGAGGCGAGCACCGGGCCGCCGCCGAAATAAGCGAAGGGATTGGCGGGGTTGTGCAACCAACCGGCGCTGAAATTGGCGAGTGCGCTTGCGCCGGCCAGCATCGAGCGTTGCAGTTCATAACCTTCGTACAGCATCAGATTTCCAATTCCCCACGTCGCATTAGCCCCATGCGCACGGTCCCGTCCGCTATAGAGCAAAGGCATTAACCCGCAATGATCGTCTTTGCCCCGAATGATTTGGCGTTTTAATGCGCGCACGGTGTTTCCCGCCGCCGCCAATGACGCTAGGCGGGAGGGCACCATGGCAGATCAAGTTCCGCCCCCCGCCGCGCGCGCCGTCGATCCCGACGCCAGTGTCCAGCTTCCCACCGCGTCGGCGAACGGTCCGGAAGCCACCAGTGGCGACCCCGCCGCGGCAGCCGGCCGACGGATCAGCAACCTGCGGATCGTGTGGGGCTACACCCTGCGCTATCCGGTACAACTGACCTTGGCGATCGTCGCGCTGTTGATTGCGGCGGGCGCGACATTGTGGGTGCCGCGCACCTTTCAGCAGGTCGTCGACAACGGGTTCGCCGCCGGTTCCGACCCGGCGAGCATCGCGCCCTATTTCCAGGGGCTGTTGATGGTCGTCGTCGTGCTCGCCTGCGCGACCGCGATGCGGTTCTATTTCGTGTCGTGGCTGGGCGAGAAGACGGTGGCCGACATGCGCGCCGCGGTTCACCGCAACCTGCTGCGCATGCCGCCGGGCTGGTTCGAGGAGAACCGCCCGTCGGAAATCGCGTCGCGCCTGACCGCCGACACCGCGATCGTCGAACAGGTCGTCGGCACGACGGTGTCGGTGGCGCTGCGCAACCTGTTGGTGGGCGTGGGCGGGGTCATCTATCTCTTCACGCTCGCACCCAAGCTCGCGCTCTACCTGATCGTCGGCATTCCGGTGATCGTCCTGCCGATCGTCTGGCTGGGCGGCCGCGTGCGTAAATTCTCGCGCTCAAGCCAGGACCGGGTTGCCGACATCGGTGCGATGGCTGCCGAAACGCTGGGCGCGATGAAGATCGTCCAGGCCTTTGGCCAGGAAGGGCGCGAGGCCGACCGTTTCGAAGGCGCGGTCAGTCGCGGTTTCGCCGCCGCGCAGCAGCGTTTCGCGACGCGCGCGATCATGACGGCGCTGGTCATCGCGATCCTGTTCAGCGCGGTCACGCTGATCATGTGGGACGCGGTGTCCGATGTCGCGGCCGGTCGGGTCAGCGGCGGCGCGATCACCGCGTTCGTGATCACCGCGGGCCTGGTCACCGGGTCGTTCGGCGCGTTGACGGAGGTCTATGGCGATCTGTTGCGCGCATCGGGTGCGGCGGGGCGGCTGGCGGAACTGCTGGCGCAGGAGCCCGAGATCAGGGCACCGGCCAACCCGATTCCGCTGCCGCGACCGCCCGCCGGCGCCGTCACCTTCGACCGGGTGAGCTTTCGCTATCCCACCCGCCGCGAAGTGCTGGCACTCGACCAGTTCAGCCTGAACATCGCCGCGGGCGAGACGGTGGCGGTGGTCGGCCCGTCGGGTGCGGGCAAGTCGACGCTGTTCCAGCTGATCCAGCGCTTCTACGATCCCGAGGGCGGCGAGATCCGCATCGACGGCGTACCGATCCACCTGGCCGACCCGGCCGAGGTGCGCGGCCGCATCGCGATGGTGCCGCAAGACACGGTGATCTTTGCCGCGTCGGCACGCGACAATCTGCGCTACGGCCGGTGGGACGCGAGCGACGAGGAGCTGTGGACCGCCGCCGCCGCCGCCAATGCCGAGCAGTTCTTGAAGGCGCTGCCGGGCGGGCTCGACACCTTTCTGGGCGAGGGCGGCGCGCGGTTGTCCGGCGGCCAGCGCCAGCGCATCGCGATCGCGCGCGCGCTGTTGCGCGACGCGCCCGTGCTGCTGCTCGACGAGGCGACGTCGGCACTCGATGCGGAGAGCGAGCGGCTGGTCCAGGATGCGCTCGAGCGGCTGATGACCGGGCGCACGACGCTGGTCATCGCGCATCGGCTGGCGACGGTGCGCGCCGCCCAGCGAATCGTGGTGATGAACGAGGGACGCATCGTCGAGACCGGCAGCCATGCCGAGCTGATCGCCGCAGGCGGCCTTTATGCGCGGCTGGCGGCGCTGCAATTCAACGAAGCCGCCTGAGGAGAGGGAAATGGCCGAGTTCGATATCATCGTCTATGGCGCGACCGGGTTCACCGGGCGGCTGGTCGCCGAATATCTGGCGCGCGAATATGGCGACGAGTCGTTGCGCTGGGCGATGGCGGGCCGCTCGCTGACCAAGCTGCAGGAAGTCCGCGACGAAATCGGCGCGCCCGCCGATATCCCGCTGCTCACCGCCAATGCCGACGACCCCGCGTCGCTGGCACAGATGGTGTCGCGCGCGACCGTGCTGCTCACCACCGTCGGCCCCTATCAGCTCTATGGCAACGATCTGGTCGCGGCGTGCGCGGCCGCGGGCACGGCCTATGTCGACCTGTGCGGCGAACCCGCCTGGATGCGCCACATGATCGACCGCCATGCGGCGACGGCGCAAGCGAGCGGCGCGCGCATCGTGTTCTCCTGCGGCTTCGATTCCATCCCCTTCGATCTGGGCGTCTACACGCTTCAGGAGGCCGCGCGCGACAAGTTCGGTGTGCCCGCCCCACGCGTCAAATGCCGCATCCGCACGATGAAGGGCACGTTTTCGGGCGGCACCTTTGCCAGCGCCAAGGCGACGATGGTCGCGGCCGCGAAAGACCCGTCGATCTTCAAGCTGCTGATCGATCCGTTCGCGCTGACCCCGGGTTTCGAAGGGCCGTCGCAGCCCAAGGGGCTGTTGCCCGAATATGATGCGGCGGTCGGCGGCTGGGTCGCGCCGTTCGTCATGGCGCCGATCAATACCAAGAATGTCCACCGCACCAATGCGCTGCTCGGCCACCCGTACGGCACCGATTTCGTCTATGACGAAATGGTCATCGCCGGGCTGGGCGAGATGGGCAAGGCCGCGGCCGAGGCGCTGGCGAAGCTAAATCCGATGGCCGGCGACAAGGGACCGAAGCCCGGCGAAGGCCCGTCGAAGGAAGAGCGCGACAGCGGCCATTACGACCTGCTGTTCATCGGCGAGATGCCCGACGGCGCGCGTGTCGAGGCCGTCGTCACCGGTGACCGCGACCCCGGCTATGGTTCGACCAGCAAGATGATCGCCGAAAGTGCGATCTGCCTGGTTCGCGACGTGCCGGCCGAGGGCAAAGGCGGCATCTGGACCCCAGGCGGACTGATGGCCGAACCGCTGCGTGAGCGGCTGCGCGCGCATGCCGGGCTGACGTTCGTCGCGGGGTGAGGCCGTGACGGCACGTTTGCGTGCGCGCGTCTCACGTAAGCCGTTCGTATCGAGCGCAGTCGAGATGCGCCGCACCGCATGGGCCAACGCTTCTCGACTTCGCTCGAAGCGAACGGAAGTCAGGCGAGAGGTAGGCGAGAGCATTTTCAAGTCAGGTGGAATCACCTGACGACACGGAAAATAAGGAAAATAAAAGACAAAAGAGCGTGATTCGCTTCAACCAAAGTGGATCACGCGATGGAGCGTGATGACGTTGGAGTCACTCGCTCTCCAATGACTTCCTCGTCACCCCGGCCTTGTGCCGGGGTCTACCGGGCCGCGCAGTCCTGGCGGTTGTGACCTGTGGCACCGTGGGCCCCGGCACAAGGCCGGGGTGACGGAAGTTTATTCCGAGCAAGGTCATCATGCCCTAATGTGGGCGCGAATACCCCGCTCACACCCGATAGTAATCGCGGTACCAGGCGACGAACCGCTCGATCCCCTCGGCCAGCATGACCCTGGGGCGATAGCCGGTCAGCGCGTTCAGCCGGCTGACATCGGCATAGGTGGCGGTCACGTCGCCCGCCTGCATCGGCCGCATCACCTTGATCGCTTCGCGTCCGAGCGCATGTTCGAGCGTCGCGATCATGTCCATCAGCCCGACGGGATGGCTGTCGCCGATGTTGAGCACGCGATGCCCGCCCGCGGCCGGCGGATGATCGAGCGCACCGACGATCCCGTCGACGATATCGTCGACATAGGTGAAGTCGCGCGCCATCCGTCCTTCGCCGAACACCTCGATCGGCTCGCCCGCCAGAATGCGGCGCGTGAACGAGAAATAGGCCATGTCCGGCCGGCCCCAGGGGCCATAAACGGTAAAGAAGCGCAGCCCCGTCTGGGGAAAACCGTAAAGCGAGGCATAGGCCTGGCTCATCAGTTCGCCCGCCCGCTTGGTCGCGGCGTAGAGCGATACCGGATCGACCGCCGCGTCCGTTTCGCTGAACCCGTGACCCTCGAGCGGGCGATCGCCATAGACCGAGCTGGACGACGCATAGACCAGGTGGACGAAGCCCGGCGCATGCCGACACGCCTCGAGGATGGCGAGATGGCCGGCAAGGTTGGATCGTTGATAGGCGAACGGATTGTCGATGCTGTAGCGCACCCCCGCCTGCGCGGCGAGATGGACGACCCGGACGACGCCATGGTCGCCGACCAGCGCCGCGATCGCCTCCGCCTCGGCAATGTCGAGCCGATGAAACGCGAACCCCTCGCGCGCCGTCAGATTGGCCAACCGCGCCGCCTTCAGCGCCGGGTCGTAATAGTCGTTGAGGATATCGACGCCGATCACGCGCTCGCCGCGATCGAGCAGCCGGTGCGCGACCGCATGGCCGATGAATCCGGCCGCGCCCGTCACCAGGACGGGACCCGCCTGGTCGGTCACCGACCGACCGCGTGATAGGTGAAGCCCGCCTCCTCGACCATCGCGCGCGGATAGATGTTGCGCAGGTCGACCAGGATCGGCTGGCTCAACAGCGACTTGACGCGGTTGAGGTCGAGCGCGCGGAAGGCATCCCATTCGGTCACGATCGCGAGCGCGTCGGCACCGTCGATGGCCTCATAGGCGTTGGCGCAATAGACGACGTCATCCAGAACCGCGCGCGCCTGTTCCATCCCCTCGGGATCATAGGCGCGGATCGTCGCGCCCGCGTCCTGCAGCGTCTGGATCACCGCGATTGCCGGGCTGTCGCGCATGTCGTCGGTGTTGGGTTTGAACGTCAGCCCGAGAATGGCGACGGTCTTGCCGCGGACATCGCCGTTCATCGCGGCGATCACCTTGCGCCCCATCGCGCGCTTGCGGTTGTCGTTGACCATGACCACCGCCTCGACAATGCGCTGCGGGGCATCGTAATCCTGGCTGGTCTTGAGCAGCGCCAGCGTATCCTTGGGGAAGCAGGATCCGCCATAGCCCGGCCCGGCGTGGAGAAATTTGCCGCCGATGCGGTTGTCGAGCCCGATGCCGCGGGCGACCTCCTGAACGTCGGCGCCGACCTTTTCACACAGATCGGCGATTTCGTTGATGAAGGTGATCTTGGTCGCGAGAAACGCGTTGCCGGCATATTTGGTCAGCTCCGCACCGCGCCGCGACATTTCGATGATCGGCGCGCGGTTGAGGCTGAGCGGGCGGTAGATGTCGCGCATCACCTGCATCCCGCGTTCGTCATGCCCGCCAATGACGATGCGGTCGGGCCGCTTGAAATCGTCGATCGCCGCGCCTTCCCGCAGAAATTCGGGGTTGGACACGACCGCGAACTCGGCGTCAGGGTTGGCTTCGCGGATGATTCGTTCGACCTCATCCCCGGTGCCGACCGGCACGGTCGATTTGGTGACGATGACGGTGAAGCCGGTGATCGCGCGCGCGATTTCCGCCGCGGCGGCGTGGACGTAGCTCAGGTCGGCATGACCATCCCCGCGCCGTGACGGGGTGCCGACCGCGATGAACACCGCGTCCGCGCCGGCAACGCCTTCGGCGAGGTCGGTCGTGAAGTGCAGCCGGTCGCCGGCGACGTTGCTGGCGACGAGCGCGTCGAGCCCGGGTTCGTAGATCGGCATCCTGCCCTGGTGCAGCGCGGCGATCTTGCTCTCGTCCTTGTCGACGCAAACGACGTCGTGACCGAAGTCCGAAAAGCAGGCCCCCGATACCAGCCCGACATAGCCGGTCCCGATCATTGCAATCCGCATTCTCAGAGCTCCCTTGTGCCGCGAAGTCCGCCCAGCTTTTGCTGCACAGCAGCAACGCGCCGCACCCCTGCGAAATATTGATCGCAATTACAACCCGGATCGTCCGACGCCGCGGGCATACTCGTCGGATGACAAGGCCGGTTGGTCGTGTCGGCCCGCCGATCGTCGCTGCCGACTGCGCTCGCCGCCGCCATGTTCAGGCGCCGCCAGCGTCGGGCGCGCCGCGATGCTTCACCCTTTCTCAAGACTTGCCACCCTATGGCGAGGGCCGCTGTTGGAGTAATGAGCATGTTGACCAGCGCCGCCCAGAACGTCGCGCCGTCCGACGGCCGCCGCGCCGACGATCGCCAACCCGTCGATCGTCCGTCGACGTTTCGCGATCAGCACGGCGCACCGCAGAATGTGACGGTCGAGGATCTTTCCAGGCTCGGGTGCAAGATTGCCGGCGAGTTCGCGGTCCAGCCGAACAGCCAGGTCACAATCGGATTGCCCGGCGTCGGTGTCGCACAGGCCAGGGTCGTACGGATCGTGCCCGGCGCAATCGGGGTCGAGTTTCTCCACCCCCTGTCGCCGACCGACCTCGACACTGCCTTCCGGCAGTCCCCCGTCCACGCGCTCCAGGCCCAGATCATGGTCGCCAATGCGGGCGACGTGCATGTTCACGAAGACCGTTGGCCCGGCGCCGCGCGGATCGGCGTCATTGCCGGTGGTTCGGTGCTGCTGTGGGGCGCGATCATCGCGACCGTCCGCGGGCTGTTCTGAACCCGACGACCCCGCCGATCAGTCGTTGATCCGCTGGCGGACCGAAGCGGCGGGTTCCCATACCGTATAGGTCTGGCGCATCAGCAGCGATTGCACGACCCCGCGCGCCACGCCGGCAAGGCTGGCGATGCTGCTCCACGCGAATTCCGCGATGCGGACACGCACCAGATTTCCGATCAGCAACACAAGCGCAAGGCCGATCAGCCCGGCCGCGACCGCCATCAGGCTGGTATAGATCGCCAGCGCCGCCGCGAAGCAGAGGACGGCACCCAGCAGGAAGAACGGCATCAGCCATTTGATCAGGCGGTGCGAAAGATAGCCGTACACGAGCACCGGATGCATTTGGCGGAGCGCCGGCCACAACGCGCGGTGCACGTTCATCCCCTGGCACGCAATCCGTGCCTTGCGCCGATGTTCCTCGACCGACGCAGTCGCGCTGCGTTCCGTGATCGTCACCTGGGGGACGCGCGTCACGCGCTTGCCGTCGATGAGGACCTTGAGCGAGACAAAGAGGTCGTCGATCAGGTTGGGCGGGGGCAGGTGATAATTTTCCCGCCGGATGACGAACATCGCGCCGTCGACCCCGATCAGGCCATAGGCTTCGTCCTCCAGGCGCTTGATCCACTCCTCGAGCTGCCAGTAGCGCGCGCCGAGCGCGCTCGTCGCGGTCTCCCCTTCGTTGCTGTAGACCAGCCGCGCGGTGACGCAGCCGACCGTCGGGTCGCGGAGTGGTTCGACAAGGTCGATGAGCGCCGAAACGGGGGCACGGACATTGGCGTCGGTGAACATGACGAGTTCGCTGTCGCTCGCCGCCAGCAGTGCCCCCATCCCTGCTGTCTTGCCCGAACGCGTGGCGGACGCGATCAGGTTCACGCGATCGGCAAAAGGCGCGAGCAGCTCGACCGTGTCGTCGGTGCAGCCGTCCGCATACACATGGATCGTCGCCGGGCCATAGGCCTCGGCCTGTTCGATCAGGCGCCGCACCTTTTCGACGACCACGTCCTGCTCGTTGTACACCGACATGCAGATGGCGACCGACGGCCGCGTGGCGGCCGGTTGTCGCGGCGCGGCACGCCGCGATCGAGGACGGAGGACCAGGAGCGACAGCGGATAGGTCACGAAGGGGTGGAGCGCGAAGCCGAGCAGCACGACCCCGAGTGCGATCAAGCTCATCAAGGCCGGTTTCGCCTTTCGCTGATCGCGCGGGACGCCGTCGATCCGGCCGAAGCACGGACCGTTGCCGATACGACATTCCGGCCCGCCCTGCCGCCGCTCATCGTCATGCTACTCACTAACCTGATCAGGCGACAACGCCTTACCCCCAAGACGATCGATTTGCCATCGACCCTACCACAAATTTACGCACGCTTTGTCCGGATGGATGCATCGCTTTAGACCAAAACGGAGCTTTACCCGGACACCATCCCAAATCGAGAAGCAAGTGGCGACGTGTAGCGCGTGACTTGCCGCACGGCGCGGGCGATAGACGGATTATGCGCTCGATTCGGGACAGTTGAAATGCGACGTTCGCGCATGGTGCGTGCGCGCATTCCAACGCATGACCGCGGTGACGGCGCGAGCAACGTGCGCCGGCCGGGTGCGGACGTGCTGACCGGCGCTGCGTTGATCGTCGCCCTGTTCCTCCAGCTCACGGCCCTCGGCGCAAATACCGAGATGCTCGGGCTCCAGGCGGCGACGGCCAACATGATCGTCGCGCTGGTTGCGCTGATCTGGCTCAAACCCCCGCCGGGCTGGTGGCAACCGGCATCGGCGGTCATCGTGCCGGCAATCGCCGCCTTCGCCTGGGCGGCGATCGCCAGCGTCGCCAACCAGGGTGTCGGCGGGCTGTCGCTCGGCGTCCGGCCAGCACTGGTCGGGCTGGTGCTCCTCGCGGGCGCGATGGGTGCCGCGACGACCGGGTTGATTGTGGGCGGATGCAGCCGCTCGCTCGACCCGCTCTGCCGCGCGTTCCTGGTTGTCGGCGCGGCGTGGATGGTGCTGTCGCTGGGGCTGCACCTGATGGAACCCGGACATGTTTGGGGCGTCGACAAAGGCCTGCAAGCCGGTCGATTTTCGGCAACGCTGCTCAATCCGAACGCCGCGGGAAGCGTGCTCGCCGCGATCGGCATCCTCGCCGCCGGTCGCCTGATCGCCAACATCCAGCATGCGGCCGAGCGATATTGGATCGACCCGCCCTTGCCGGCGCTGGCGTTCAACGGTGCCGCTTTGCTGCTCGCCGCGCCACTGACGGCGATGACGCAGTCGCGCGCCGCCGCAGCGATGCTGGCCGTCGGCGTCGCGATCCTGATCGTGCGCAAGCTCGGCGCGCGCACCCACCGTCTGCGCTGGCCGCTGATGGGCACCGTCGCAGCTCTTGTCGCCATCATGTTCGCTGCCCTGATCGTCACGGGACCATCGTTCGCGAAAATCGCGATGACCGGCGACGACCTGAGGCTCAGGGTCGAGGCGATCCGTCACTTCGGTGCCCTGACCGCCGGCTCGCCATGGTTCGGCTATGGCTATGGTGCGTTCGACGCGCTCAACGCCGCGCATCTCGACCCGGTCACCGCGCGCCTGTTCTGGAATTTCGGTGCCGCGCACTCATCGCCGATCAGCGCCGCGATTCAATATGGCTGGCCATTCGTCGGCTTGCTGACCGTCAGCATCGCGACCGCCGCGACCATGGTCACCCGCACGTGGCGGCACCGTCCGCCCGGCGGCGCCGCCGTCGGGATGCTGCTTGCCAGCGGCGGGATCATCGCATGTTCGCTGATCGACATTGCGCTCGACGTACCCGCGGTCGCGGCCCTGGCGGCAGCTATGGCCGGGCTGGCGATCGGCCAGTCGATGCGTCATCCCGCACCGCGAGCCCGGCGCCACCCCGTCCTGGTGCCCTCAGCGCCACGAGGATGAAGGGCGGCGTGCCCGCCAGCGCGGCCTGCGTCGCCATGCGCCGTTCATAGCCCAGTTCCTGATACCACAAAGCTTCGTCGACGAGCGCGGCGCGGCAGGACCTCGACAGCGTCGGCCATGCGTGCGCGCCGAACCACAGCCGCCATTCCGCCTGCGCGCGCAGGAATGGGGCGTGGCGATAGCTTTGGCAAAGGTCGGACACGGCTTCGCGTCGCCGGTCCGACAGCGCCGCAAAGTAGGCGGCCAGCACCCACAAATCGGCACGGCGAGGCGCGTCGCGCAACAAGATCCGGACCGAGGCGCGACCAGTCGCCAGCGCCTGCGCACGCGCCCGCGGCTCCCCCGCCTTGGCGGCGAGCGCCGCATGCCCGGTCGCGCAAGCGAGCATGATCTCGGCCGGTTGTGCCCCCCCGCATCCCGCCAGCGCGGCGGCTGCCCGGCGGCGGTCGTCGGGCACCGCCGCGACCGCTGCCATGCCGCTGGCCTCGCGAAAGCGATCGAGCTCGACCTGCCGCATGACGGCGAAGGCCGCGACGCCCAGGCACAGGAGCAGGATGCCGATCATCGCATAGCGCACGAAAATCGCAGCCCGAGACGCAGACATGGTCGCGGCACCCGCTTCGTCGGGCACGCTCAACGGCGACGCTCCCCTCACCGATGCGTCTCCCTCGGTCGCATCACGACGGCGCGCGCCGCGCCCTCTCATCAGTCATCGCGATATTCGCGATACCGGTGGTAATAATAGGATGGATCACGCTTGCCCAGGCGGCGGCGCCCGACCGACGCCATCGACAGCACCGCGCCCATCACGTCGCTCCCGTCCTGACGCAGCAGGCCCAATGCCGCGCGGGCGGCGTGAACCGCGGTCTGCTCCGCCTTGATCACGAAGATCGAGGTGTCGGCGAGCGCGGCGACGATCCGCGAATCCGCGACCGCCAACGTGGGCGCATTATCCAGGATGACAAAGCGGTATCGCGTGCGGAGCTCGTCGATCAACTTGCGCATCGCGGCACCGCTGAACAGATCCACCGTCCCCGAAGGCGCGGTGCGCATCGGCAGGATGTGCATGCCGGTACGGTCGTCCTGAATGATCTCGTCGGCGGCGCGCGCTTCGCCGCGCAACACTGCGCCGACCCCGCCATGGCCACCCTCGACGCCGATGCCCTTCAGCCCGCCGCGCCGTTCGTCGCAATCGACCAGGATGACACTGTCCCCGCTGATCGCCATGATGCGGCCGAGCCCGACCGACGTCGTGGTCTTGCCCTCGCCGGGCAGCGACGACAGCACCGCGATGACGCGCGGCTCGCGCGCGTCGAGCATCAGCGAGTTGCGGATCGCGCGCATCGCTTCGGCAAAGCTCGACATCGGATTGTCGACCACATAGCCGACCGCGTCGGAGGCCCCGCGCAAGGCGCGCCGGTTCAGATAGGGCACCGAAGTGATGAACGGGATGCGCAGATGATATTCGATATCGTCCGCCGTGCGGATCACCGACGTCATGAACTCGACGACCAGCGCCGCCGCCAGGCCGAGGATGATCCCCATGATCGCACCCAGGACGGCGAACAACGGCTTGTTCGGTACGCTGGGTTCCAGGGGCGGAACGGCCTGTTCGATGATGACGGCGGAGGATTCACGATTTCGCTGCTCTTCGCCGGTGCGCTGCGCGGTCAGCGACAACTGTTCATACAGTGCCTGCTTCGCCTTTGCCTCGCGCTCCAGCGACTCCGCGGTCACGCTCGCGCGATTGTCCGCCGCCTGCTGGCCGCGCAGCTGGGCAAGCTGGTTGCGCAGGCTCGCCGCGCTCGCCTCGGCCGACCGCGCTGTCGATTCGAGTCCGGCGACGATGCGACGCGCTTCCTCGCGCAGCGACTGGTCGATCGAGGTCAATTGCTGGGTTACCCGGATCGATTCCGGATGGCGATCGCCGTAGCGGGCGTCGATCTCGGCCTTTTCGCGCAATGCCTCGGCGCGTTGACGCTGGAGGTCGGCGATGACGTTCGAACTGAGCACGCTCGACACCGCGCCGATCGCGCCGCGATCCGTCTGTTCGCGCGCGGCCGCAAGATTGGCACGCGCCGCCGCCGCCTGAGCTTCGGCCTGCGCGAGCTGAGTCGACAAGGGCGCGATCTGCTGATCGGTGACCGTGCCGGCCAACCCGCCCTCGACGATGCCGGAGCGGCCGCGATAGCTGGCGATCTGGGCTTCGAGCTGACGGAGCTCGCTCGCCAGCGTGTTGAGCCGATCGTCCAGGAAACGCGATTGCTGTGCGGCCGCCCCGGTCCGCCGGCGTACGCTGGTGTCGATATACTGCTGCATCAGCTCGTTGGTGACCGCCGCCGCCAGTTCCGGGTCGGACAACCGGGTGGTCACGTTGACGATGTAGTTCGTGTCCTCGCGCGACACGTCGACGCGGTTGCGCAGGCTGGTGATCGCTTCCTCGACGACGGCTTCGGGTCCGCGCGCATAGGTGGCGCGATCGACGAAATCCTCGTTGTTGGCCAGGTTGAGGTTGCGCACCACCTGCTCGGCGACGCCGCGCGAGCGAATGATCTGGACTTCGGTGTCCAGCCGCGACTGGTCGGCCTGGGGCGAATTGCTGCGCTGTTCGTTCTCGCCGGTGATCAACCGCTCGGTCGGGTCGATCCGCATCCGCCCGGTGGCGTCGAACTGCGGCGTGACGAAGAAGGTTCCGGCAATCGCGGCCGCCAGCACGACGACGGTGATCCCGGCGATCAGCAGCCAGCGGCGGACCAGAATGTCGAAAAGCTGCCGAATTCCCAGGCTTGCGCCATCCGTTCCCGAATCCACCATCTCACCCGATTCGGCAAATGTCGCATCGATTCGATTCATACGTCCTTCATCCCTCAATACGCCGGGGGGCCTGCTGCCGATCAATAATGCACCGTGGCCGAAACAACGCCGCGATACTCGTTAAACCGCTGTCCGATCGCCGTGCCGGTGCTGTCGCGGTCGAGATAGGACACGCTTGCGCCCAGGCTGAGCTTGCGGTTGACGAGATAGCGCCCGCCCGCGCTCGCCTCGAGCAGATTGTCGGTGCGGTCGAGCGCGACGAAATCGTTGATCTGGTAATTCACCTGCCCGAACAGCAAGGCGTTGCGCAGCAGCTCATGGTCCGCGCGCAGCCGGAAGGTGTTGGCAAAGAAGCCGCTGGATTGCGCCACGATCGAATCCTGCACCGTCCGATTGGCCACGGCGGTGATCGTGGTGAGCGGGGACAGGAAATATTCCAGCCGGACGTCATAGGCGAAGCCGGAGAAATCCCTGAACCGCGGGGAATCGAACGACCGCTCGATATAGCCGAAGCCGACCGTCGCGCGCACCAGCGCCGCCAGGTCGAACGTGGTCCCCGCCAGCACTTCGAAACTGTCGCCGTCACGATTGTCGGCAAAGCCGATGATCGGCCGCTGATACGACGTCGTGCCATAGGAGGCCTGGACGAAGGCGGCTGCGTCGGGATTGAAGGCGTATTCGACGCGACCGCTGCCACGATAGACGTTCCGGTCCCGGAAGTCCTGATCGATGATTGTGTTGCGCGCGCCCTCGACATCCTTGAAGTCGAAACTGGTCGCGTCCGCCGCGACAGTGAACCGGAACCGGTTCGCCTGATACACGCCGCGGGCAAGCGCGGTGGCGGTCACATATTCGATCGGTCGTACCGAGTCGGCGGGGAAGGTACCCGAAAACTGCGCCTCATATCCGCGGCGGACCCGGAACGAGGTGACGGCGTTGCTATCCCCCCCCAGATCGTAACGCGCATCAGCGTTCAGGAAGAGATTTTCCTCATCCCGTGCCGACCGCTCGGTAAAGAAACGAAAGGCACCGCCCGCGTTGACCGTGATCGCGTGGCGGTTCCAGTTGCTTTCGACGCGCACGGTCGGGTCGATCGCGAAGAACACGCTGCTCTGCCGATCGACGGTCGCCCCGTCGATATTGTCGGACACCCCGATGCCCGTGGTCAGCGACGGATAGAGGGTCAGCGTACTGACCGGCAGGCCGATCGGCTGATATTCGGGGCGTGCCCGATCGAGCACGCCCTCGTTGCGGCCGCGATTGACCTGAAAGGGGATGTTCGTGCCCAGGAACGGACCGAAAATCTCGTTCTCCGTTCGCGCCTGCGACTGGGCAAGCGCGCTGTTCCCTGACACGATGGCGACGAGCGCCGCGCCGGCCGACAGCAGATATTTGGTGTTCGCGCTCACGGCTTCCTCATAAATTCTGGGACAGAGCATCGACGGACGCACGCGCCGCCACTCAATCGCGATAATCGCTGCCGCCGCCAACGCTGAACGACGGAATGGGCGCGAGCCCCGACGAACCGGTTGCCGTCGCCCCGGTCCCCACGCTGCACCCGCGAAGAACCGAGTAGAGATCACGCAGCGCCGCGCTGGCCGCAGGCACCTGGACGCGCCCGCGTGCGTCGAGCAACGCCCCCAGGACGAGGTCGCACTGGTCGCGCCGCGCATCGACCACCTGCGCAAAGCGCGCCTCGAACACGCGCGCAGGCGTGTCGACCGGCAGCGACCGCGCAAGCACCAGGATCTCCTCGACCAGTTCCTGCCTCGCGTCGCCGGCGGCCTGCTCGCCCGCCTGCACGGGCAGCGTGGCGAAGGTCAGGAAAGCGGCTGCGACGCCCGCAGACCGTAAGCCGAATCGTGAAGTGCGTGCGCTGAACATCCTAAGCCCCCTGTGTTGATCGCCCGCAGGCGGGCGCCGTCGTTCACTTCCTGCACGCCGGGACCACCGCGAAGCGGCGGCGGTCCATTACTAGAAATAGCGTTCGCCCACCCGGATCGTGTCGCCCGGGCCGACCATCAGCGTCGAGGTCAGCGGAACCACCTCTTCATTGTCCTGGCCCGCGCGCTTGATGAACACCCGCTTGCGATCGGCGCGATAGGTGAAGCCCTGCGCCGTGGCGATGGCCTGAAGCACCGTGATGCGGTCCGTAAACGGATATTCGCCCGCCCGATTGACTTCGCCCAGGATGTAGAAGGGCCGGTAAGTGAGCACTTCGACCGACACATTCGGATCGCGCAGATACCCCTCGCTCAGCCGCGCCTCGATCGTCTTGTCGAGATCGGCGACCGACACGCCACGCGCATTGACGACGCCGATCAGCGGCAACGCGAGCGTCCCGGCCTGATCGACGACGAACTCGCCGCTCAGCGTCGGTTCGTTGAATACGGTGATCCGCACCTTGTCCGCCGGCCGCAGGACATATTCGGACGGACGCACCTCGGGCTGCGCGGCGACGTCCGCGCTACCGGGGGCGTATGCCTGCTGCGCTGCACAACCCGTGAGTGCAAGCGCGAACACGGCAATCCATCTCAATACACTCACAGCATGATCCCGGAACTCGTGAAACCGGGCAGGCTATGCTGCAGAACGCAAATTTGTGCAAGTCAGGCGCGTCGGGGCTGTGTCACGATGAACCAAGTCAGCGGATCATTCAGCGATTGTCGTGCGAGCCAGACATAGCCGGTTTTCGACCACAGACGGACCCAGTCGCTGCGGTTGTCGAGCACCATGTCGCCCTTGTGCGTTCGCACAACGAGGACGGCGTGAAGACCGACGCTGGGGATGTAGGCGGTCGCAAAGAACATCTGGTCGGCGCGCACCCCTGCCCGCAGCAGCTGGTTGCGCTTGTCGATCGCAAAATCCTCGCAATCGCCGATCCCGCCGCCCTCGTTCAGCGCCGACTGCCACCGCTCGCCGACGTCCGCTCGCGCCACGACGCGTCGATTGACCTGGCGATTGATCCGGCGCACCAACCGCATCTGATCTGCATCGATGGGGGCGGATCTCGTGTCTGCGGACAGCGCCGTTCGGCAGCGCGCCGGCGCTCGCGCGCACATTTCGGCATAGCCCGTCGGCGCGGCGATCGCGTCGCCGCTTGCCATATAACCGCGTTCTGCGGCGTGTGCGACGCTGCCCGCAAACACTGCTGCCAGCGCCGTCGCCACTCGGATCGTCACGCGCATACCAGTCTCCACCGCAAGGGTGATGACGGGCTAACAGTGCGAATTTAGCGTCGAGTTGGAGGATGTGGTTAAGGCGCAATCGAGCTTCGATGTCGCGCCCGAGCCATTTTCCGGAAACTTGACAGGAACTTGGACAAGACGGGGGGCGAATGTGTCGGACAAAATGCGGGGTCGTGCCAGATGACCGACGTTTTTGCTCGCAGGTGCAGCAATAAATCCCTATCCTCGTTGGCGGTGCGCACGCCTGCGTGGATCTCGATGGCGGCCGTGCAGCCGCTGACGAAAATGTGGACAATGTTCGACGGGGTTCGGGAATGACGGTTTTTGCGCTGACTGCCTTCGCCGCGCTGTTGCTGTTCCTCTATCCCTACATTTTCTACCCGCTGACCCTCTATCTCTTCGCGGAGCGGCCGGTGCGGCGCATGGACTCGACCCAGCCGCTCTCGGCGACCCTGGTGTTCGCAGCGTATAACGAGGAGCGCGCACTTCCCGCGAAAATCGCCAATCTGCGTGAGATCAAGCAGCGCCACCCCCAGATCGAGATCATCGCCTATTGCGACCTGAGCACCGACCGCACGCGCGAGCTCATCGAGGAAGCGAGCGACATCATCTCGCTGATCGCGGCGGAAAAGCGGACTGGAAAGGCGGTCGGCATGGCGCGAATGGCCGCCGTCGCGCGCGGCGACATCTGCATCTTCACCGATGCGAACGTGATCCTCGAGCCCGACGCGATCCCGGCGCTGGCGACCTATTTCGCCGATCCCGAAGTCGGCGGCGTCGCCGGCACGCTCCATTACACCAACGAGGATGCCAGCGCGACGGCAAGGGTCGGCGGCCTCTACTGGCGGCTGGAAGAGTGGCTGAAGCGGCTCGAATCCCGCTGCGGATCGCTG
Organism: Sphingomonas sp. SFZ2018-12; assembly: GCF_022496715.1. Classification (NCBI taxonomy): domain Bacteria; kingdom Pseudomonadati; phylum Pseudomonadota; class Alphaproteobacteria; order Sphingomonadales; family Sphingomonadaceae; genus Sphingomonas; species Sphingomonas sp. SFZ2018-12. The sequence goes on along the minus strand of NZ_WTFM01000001.1, from coordinate 203,432 downwards.
ATGGGCGCGGACGGATCGATCTTCGCGACCCGTCGCAACCTGTATCCCGAAGTGCCGCCCCACCTGCTGGACGACATGACGGTGTCGATGGCAGTGCCGTTGAACGGCAAGCGGCTGGTGCAGGCCGCCGATGTCATCGCCTATGAGCGCAACGCGACGTCGTCGTCGGACGAATTCCGCCGCAAGCGCCGGATCGCATGCCGCGCCTTCAACACCCACCGCTATTTGTGGCCGATGATCAGCGCGCGGTTCGGCGTTGCCGACGTCTACAAATATGTCGCGCACAAGCTGTTGCGCTGGTTCGGCCTGTTGTGGCTGACGATCTTCGTTACGTTCGGCGGCCTGGCGCTGGCGCTGGCGGGCCAATGGGCGCTGATCGGCCTGTTCGCGCTGCTGGGCGGGATCGCCATCGCGCTCGGCGAAGTGAAGCTGCAGCCGTTCGTCACGCTGACCGAAGTGCTGAAGTCAATCGTCGCGACCTTCTACGGGATCGTCGATTCGCTGCGCGGCCTGACCTACCAGACCTGGGCGCCGGCCAAGTCGCGGGACTGACCGGCGACCATTTGCGCGAGTGCCGTCCGGCCGGCCGCTAGCGCGGCTGCGCCTTGAGATGATCGGCGAGGCGCAGCGCCAGTGCGATCAGGGTCAGCGTCGGGTTCGCGAAGCCCGACGTGCTGAACGCCGCCGCCCCGGCGATGTAGACTCCGCGCGTCTCGAACAGCTCGCAATTCGCGTCGCACACGCCGGTTTGCGGCGTTTCCGCCATGCGTGCGGTGCCGATGTGATGGCCGCCGATGGGCACCAGTCGCGCCGCCGCCGCCGCATAGTCGCGATCGGAGAAGTTGAGCCTGGCGGTATGGCTGTCCGCGAACGCGGCGGCCATTACCCTCAGCCCCGCCGCGAGCCGGCGATGGTCGCCCTCGGTCGTGCGCCAGTCGATCCGGATGCGGCGCATCCCGTTGTCGTCGCGCGCATCGCCGAGCGTGATCCGGCTGTCGGGATTCGGCTCCTGCTCCGCGTTGAGGTCGACCGGATAGACTTCGCGCGGATCGCGCAGAACCACCGACGGCAGCTTGCGTTTCGACAGGATGCGCTTGCGCGTCCACATCTGGGAAAACATCATCAGCTTGGGCGCACCGAGCACCATGTTGCGCGCGTGCGCGGCCCAGAAGCCGAGGCGTGAGCCGCTGAGCCCCATCGCTTCCTGATATTCGAGCGCAGTCAGCTTTCGCGCATATTCGGGGACGATGTAGTTCTTGACCAGATACATCGCCGACAGGACCGGATGGCGATGCCCCGGATCGACGATGTTGGGATGCGCAGGCCGCAACACGATCCCGGCGAGCTGGTGCTGCCGCTGCGCTTCGGGGGACAGCCAGATGTAGCGACGGCAGTATATGCCCTCGGGCGACTGCTGATAGTCCAGCCGGACCGAGCGGGTGGGCTTGGTGAAGGCGATCGTACCGAACTCGCCCTCGATATGACCCTGATAGAAGCGGCCGACCAGATCGTGTTCATTGCCCAGCCCCTTTGGCCGGTCCTGATCCGAAGCAAGCAGCAGGCGCGGAATTTCCAGGCCGCCCGTCGCCAGGATGACGCACGGTGCCATGACGTCGATCCGACGGTCCCCGCCGGCATGGACGCGCACGCCCGCCGCGGCCGCGCCGACATCGCGGGTCAGGATCCGTTCGACCGGCGCGTGCAGGAACAGCCGGATACGCGGGTCGCGTTCCAGCATCGCGCGATACTCGACGCCGAAATGCGTCGGGTGGCTGAACCGCTCGATTCGATCGAGTACGACATCGGGCGAGTCGACCCCGCCGACCATTGGTGCAGGTTCGCCCGGCAACGCCGCGCCGGCATCGAAGATTGCCGGGCCCGAATGCGTGTATTCGGTCGCGCGCGGATAATATTTCGCGACATCGTCATAGCCGATCGGCCATTTGGCATAGGGCATCCACGGCCGCGTCTCGAAATCGATCGGATCGAACGGAATGCACCGCCCGCCCCACACCGAAGTCGAGCCGCCCAGCACGCGCCGCCGAAACATGTGCACCGGCCCATGCGTGTCCGGCGCGATCGCTTCGGCATGATAAAAGGCCTGGCTCAGCGGATCGAACTTGTCGCCGCCCGCTTCCAGAACGATGACGTCGCGTCCGGCCCTGGCGAGTTCAAGCGCGAGAACGATGCCCGCCGCCCCCGCGCCGACGATGGCGACGTCGCATTCGATGCTGTCGGGCAGCCCGGCGCTACGAATATCGGTAATCAAGACGTGTCGCCTCCCGGATGTGATTCAGGCGAGCGCGGCGATCGCCGCCAGATGCTTTGGTGATGTCGTGCCGACCAGCGCCGTCGTGACGAGCGGCTCGGCGATGGCATGGCGCACCGCATCGAGCGGCGCGACGTCGGGCTGAAGCCGGATCACCTCGCGCGCCATCACCTGTATCCCCCGATCGCGGATCACAGCGCCTTCGTCCGTGTCGCGGATGGCGGCCACGACATCCCATGGCAGCTGAAGCAGCGACAGGCCCGGCAGGGTCAATGCGGCCCGCAGGCATCCGATATCGTCGCACGACACGCCGAAATGCGCGACCTTGCCCTCCGCCTTGAGCGCGGCGAGCGCCGATCCGAGCGCCGCGTCGCCCGCCACCGATGCCGGCGGACTGTGCAGCAAGAACCCGTCGACCTGTTCGATGCCCAAGCGGCGCAGCGAGCCGTGCAGGCTCTCGCGGATCGCCGCGGGGCTCCAGTCCATGCGCAATTCGCCCTCGCGTCGCGCGGTCACCGCGCCGGTGCCGGCGGTCGCTCCGGTCGACCCGCGCCGCATCGCCAGAAGCGGACGCAGCACCGGCTTCAACGGGCGGAGCAATTTCATGCGCGGCGAGAAGCCCCGCCCTGCCTTGGTCACGACGAACGCGCGCGCGCGGCGTCCGCGGATCGCCTTGCCGATCTGCTGCTCGCTGTCACCCTGGCCATAGATGTTCGACGTATCGAGCACCGTCACGCCAAGCTCGAGCGCATGGGCGATCAGCGCACGGCTTTCGGCCAGGGTCTGCGGATTGTTGAACGATCCGACCCGCGCGCAACCCAGCCCGATCTGCGACGGTGTCCGGATATCGCGTTCGACGGGCATGATCGGGCTCCTGGTCACCGCGTTCCTATTGCGCTGCAGCAAGAGCGAGCGCAAGCCTCTATCCGCCGTGGTTGGCCGCGGGTCTTGCACGCGTGCTCGCGCTCGCGGTACCGCGCGGGGCGCGCCGTGCCGGTGCGACCGATGCCCATGCGCGTGCGACGACGAACATCATCACCAGCGGCATGACGAGGCCTGTCGCCAGTGCGAGATTTTCGGAGAAGCCGATCACCGCATAGCTCCACAGAAAGCTCGCCCCCGCCGAGGTGCCGAGATCGCGCGTGCGCGCCGCTTCGATGGTCAGGCGCACGGCCCCCCCGATGACGAGCAGCACATAGAAGACGAAGCCGATGATGCCGATTTCGGCCAGCACCGCCAGATACGCCTGATGCGCCGAGGTTGCCGCAGTGATGTAGCGTTCGTGCTGGCGATAGCCGATGCCGAGCAGCGGATCGTTGGCGAACAGCGCCCACGCCTCGCTCCACGCGAGCGCGCGGCCGGTCGCCCCGGATCCGATGCCGCGGCGCGGATCGTTGAGCTTGAGGAGAATATCCGCGAACTGGTCCGCGACCAGCGGGACGAGCAGTACCAGCCCGACCATGGCAACCAGATACCATCCGCGCCGGCGTTCGGGCGCGCGTGCAAAGGCAATCAGGACCATCACCCCAATCGCGACGATGCTGGCGACCATCGCGCCGCGCGCCGACGCCAGCACCATCGTCAGCACCGCCACGGCGATAATCGCGACGCGCAGCCACATCTGGCGCACCGCCGCGCTGCATGCCACCGCGATGATCGCCACCATGCCCCAATAGGTCGGCCCCGCCCGCGACGCGAGCCGGCCCCAGCTATATTCATTGAACGCGACCGCCATGACGAGGCACGCCGCGCAGCTGAGCGCGACGGTCGCCATGAAACTGTTGAAGCCGATGGTGCGGCCATGCGGGAGCGCGGCGAAGAGTGCGCCCGCCAGCAGCGTGAGCATCAGGATCAGCGCATAGGCGATGGCGCGCGGGTCGGGGTTGGCCAGCAGGCTTGCGATCACCGCGGCCGCCAGCCCGAAGGCGAGCAGGGCGAATGGCGCGAGACGCCGGGCCTCAAGCTGTCGACGGGCCATGAACGCCGCCAGTGCCGGCGGGACGATCAGCAGCAGGTTGATCGCGAAATGAAGGACGGACACCAGCACCGGCACTTCATGCGTCGACGCTTCCGAACCCGGATTTACCGCGACGAACGACGGCCGGAACAGAAGATCGACGAGAACGAAGAGGCCGAGCAGCAGGCCGAGGGCTATGCCGGCCCCGCGCGCGACGCTCTGCCGCGGATCGATGGCGACACGGCGGCGCACGTCAACCCGCCTTTCCGGCATCGCGACCTGCGGTTGCCGGCACCATGCCCTGTCGCACCCGGCGTCCGGCGATCTGCGCACCCAGCCGGATCATCGGCCTTTCGAGGGCGATGTGCAGGATCGCAGCCAACGCCAGCGAGGCCGGAACGACGATCGCCGCAAGGGTCAGCGCGGCCAGCGCGGTATCGGCGCTGATCGTGTCCCGCAGCAGGAACAACGTGACTTGGAGCACCGGCCAATGCGCCAGATAGATGCCATAGGAGCGCGCGCCGACCCAGCGCGCCGCCGCCGATCCGAACATCGCCGACCAGATGCGCGCCGCCGCGCGATCGACGGCGGTGGTCCGCTCGACCGCACCACGGCCAGCCAGAAATGCATAGAAGGCGACCCACAGCCCGATAGCCGCGAGTGCCGGCACCGCCGCGGCCAAGGCTACGCCGACGAGGGCGGCGGCAACCGGCGAAAAACGGATCCGGACGGCGCGCTCGAACAACAGCCGGCTGGCGATCCCGGCGAGGAAGAGATGCGCGGCGGCCGGAAAGACGCTCATCAGGCGGTAGTCGCCCAACAGGCCCACCCGCTCGACGACGACCGCGCCCAACAGCAGCGCGACCATGATCGCCGCGCGACGCCGGTCGGCGAGCCAGCCGATCACCACCGGTGCGATCAGATAGAATTGCCATTCAAGGCTGAGGCTCCACGCCGGGCCGAGCATAACCGCCGAGGAATAAGGCAGCACCGAATCGGGCACGATCCCCTGGAACAGCAGCAGGTGGAGGAGGAGATGGACCGGGAACGCATCCTGCTGGCTCTGATAGGTGGCGACCAGCGTGTCGCGATAGGCGAAGCCGGGGTCATCGGCCCATGGCACCGCCATCACCGCCTGCGCGCCGAGTGCGGTCGTCGCTATCCCCGGCAGCACCAACGCCAGATAAAGCGGAAACAGCCGAAAGGCGCGCCGGACGAGATAGCCCGAATAGGGTTCGCGCCGCATCGCGAGCAGATGGGTTACGACGAACCCGCTGACGATGATGAACAGCTCGACCGCCAGATGCGCGACGCCACCGCTGGACGCGAGCAGGGCAAAGCGGGCGTTGAGCCCGGTATACTGGACGACGTGCCAGCCGACGACCGCAAAGGCCAGCCACGCGCGCAACCCTTCGATTTCGTCGAAACGGACGGCGCGCGGCAGCCCTGCTGCATCACTGGCCACCCGGCCCCTCCCCCGCGTGCATCACCGCGCCGCTCCGGCGTCGCGCAGCGCATAGGCACGAACCCAATCGATCTTCATCCGCGCCGGAAAGCGGGTGCGGGCATCGGGCGCGCCGGGCCAGTCGCCGCCGATCGCCAGATTGAGCAGCATATAGGCGGGGCGATGAAAATCGGTGTTGGCGGTGCGGCGCACCTCGCGCGAATCGACGTACCAGACGATCTGTGTCGGGGTGACGAGCACGCCGTAATCGTGCGGCTGATCAACAGGCGCGGTGTCGATACGCGCCCCGTCGGCAACCTTCTTGCCCGCGACATCGCGGTGGACCGTTGCATAGATCTCGTTGTTCTTGCCGATATTCTCGAAGATATCGAGCTCCTGCTGGCCATCGGCGACCGGCCAGCCCCGCTCGACGCGCGGTTCCGGAAGCAGCCAGAATGCCGACCACAGACCCTGGCCGACCGGCATGGTCACGCGGGCCTCGAAATAGCCGTAACGCTGGCGGAACGAACGCTCGGTGGTGATCAGGCCGGACAGATAGGGCAGCGCATGGGTGCGCGGGTCGGACAGATGCGGATTGGGACGTCCGGCGATGGTCAGACTGCCCCTGCTCCATTCGAACGCGCCCAGATTGTCGTAGGGATCGCCATAATATTGCAGCTCGCGATTGGGACGCAGCGTGCGGCTTTCCCAGCCCTTGGGCGAAGCGCTGTCCTGGATGCTGAAGAAGAAGTTGGTTTTCCAGCGTCCCGCCGGCCGCCGCACCGGATGATAGAAATCGGGCGGCGTGTCGAAGGTCTCCTCGAACCGCAGGACAAGCTGACTGCGGTCGAGCATGGGGCCGGGCGCGCCGGAAGCGCCGCTGTCGCTCAGGAACAGCCCGGCAACCGCGAGCGCGATGCGCCCCTTCATGCCGATTGTGCCATCACTTCGGCCCTTTCCTCTTCCAGCCCGAGGACCCTACGCCATTTGCGCGCGAACACATCCGGTGCATGGACGTGCTGCACATAATCAAAGCCGAACCGCGCGGCGACGGCGAAGCGATCGCGAAACGCCTCCGGGTTCCGGATGATCGCGATCAGTTCGTCCTCGCCGTCGCAGACCAGCGGATAATCCCCGATCGGCATCGCCTCGAACGTGATCGCATTGCCGATCACCGGCGCGCCATGGGCAAAGGCCTCGAGCACCTTGGTCTTGATGCCGCCGCGCAGCAGCGACGGCGTCAGCAGCACGCTGCGCCCGTCATAGGCATCGGCGATGTCGTCGATATAGCCCAGCGCACGCACCCCGTCGGGCAGCGGGGTGGTCCGCTGGCGCCGGCCGATCAGCACCAGTTCGACCGGTGGCCGCTCGCGCGCCCAAAGATCGGTCAGATAGTCGATAGTCAACCGGTTCTGGGTGAGCGTGTCCGTACCGGCAAAAATGAACCGGACCGGACCGGGTTCAAGCGTCGGGTTTCGGCCGGTCGGCGTCACCATCGGCAGGATGCTGACGCGCGTTGCCGGCCCGTCGCCACGCATTTCGGTCAGGTCTTCCGACGAAACGAGCACGACCGCGTCAGCCAGATGCGTGATCGCCGCCTCGACCCCCGGCAGGGTCCGCTCCTCATAACGCAGGATCATCCGCCCGACCCCGCCGGTCAGCCAGCGCACGAAGGTCGGCGGCAGTGCCGCGGTCAGATAGCCGGCGGAGAGCGGAAAACGGCCCTCGCGCAACAGCCGGACACGCCGCGACATCAGGTCGTCCAGGTCGACGACGATCCGCTTGTCGGGATAAACTTTCCGCAGCCGGCGCAGCAGCGCGAAGGTACGCACGCCATCGAGATAGATGGTCGTGGCCTCCGGATCGATCGCCGCGATCGCGCGCCGGACGGCGCCGGGACTGGCATAGAGCACGCATTGCAGCGGCAGGACAGGGTGGCGGAACAGGCTGCAGAACCACGCCCACGCAATCCCAAGCATCGCGGTCGCGCTGCCGATCGCGGGGGGCAACAGATGTTCGCGCACATCGGCGACCTCGCGCACGGCGGCACGCACGGCGATCGCCACGCGCAGCCGGCCCGCCATTGCCTGGCCGTCGATCGGGCGGGTCCAGATCATCTGGACGATCGGGCGGGCGCGCGCGGCGCGGCTCATCGCTTCACCCTCGCGGCGATCCTTGCCAGCGGCCCCAGAAACTGCGCCGCATAGTCACCCATCGCATTGTAGCGCGTGGCGTGGCGATACAGCATCTCGCGCCGCGGAAGCGTCATTTCGGCAAAGTCAGCCGCCCGCCCCAGACTGAAAAAACCCCCGTCCCCCCGAAGCGCCAAATTCGCCTCGACCGGCGCGAGTTCGAGCGGATAGCCCGCGATCGGGCGACGACAGGGTCGCGACGAAACGAGGTGCAGGTCGGGGTCGATCGCCTCCGCCCCGGTGCGGCTCCACAGGTCGATCCGCACCGCCAGCCCCGCGAGTGCCGGATCGAGCCGCGCCGCAGCCGCCGGCGCAAGCTCGTACGACGCATCATAACATGCAACCGCGCCATCGAGCGCGTGAAGGCGCCAGGCCCGGTCGCCGACGGCGAGCATCGCGTGAAGCCCGCGACCCGTCGCAAAGGCAAGCGGACTTGTTGGCGCGATCAGATACTGGCCGGAAGCCGTCAGATAGTCGGACCAATCCTCCCCCGTCACGCCGCCGTCGCGCGCACGAGCGGCCTGTGACGGGGTCACCAGAAGCGCGACCTGACGCCCCGACCGAAGGTAGAGCGTGTCGGCGCCGTCGGGAACGGGCGTGAACGGCACGCGGTCCGCCGACCGCCAGCGCGGAAGCCCCAGCGTCGCCCCCGCCACGCCCGGCGCGTCGGCGATCGCCAGCACGGCGTCGAGATAGGAAGACAGATGAAGCGCGAACACCGCGTCGGGCGCGTGCAGCAGCACCGGCGTGGTGCTGCCCGCGACTTCATCGAGCGCGCGGTGCCAGTCCCCGGCCGCCACCGCACGTCGCGGGCATTGACCGCGCGTCATGATCTTCAGCTCACTCCCCAATTGCGGCCTGCCGGCGCGCGCGCGCCAGTTTGCGGATCAGAATTTCGGTCTGAACCGGCTTCAACATCTGAAACATCATTGCGTTGCCTGGCCGTCCGACCTGGGTCGCGCGGGCGAGCGCCCAGCGGCGTCCCAAGGACATGGCGGAAAAGTGATCGCGCGGCGCCAGGGTGAAGAAACTGCCGGGCACACCCGCGATGATCGATGCCACCGCCGGCGCATCGGAAACGAGCCCGAAGCGCAGCCTCCCGCGCCGGGCAGGCCGCGACGACAACAGGTCGGGACGCGTCAGCGCCGCCGCAGGCTTGACCCCATAGAGATCGACGTCGAAATCCGCGTCCGCCAGCGCGGGCTGCAGCGCGCGCAGCGTATCGGGTTCGGGCTCGTAGAAGATGTCGTAGCGTGCCAGCGACTGGTCGAGCGCGGGCAGCCGCCAGTCGCGCGCGCCGACGTCCATCGCGGTCTGATAGATGCTGACCGCGCGCTTGGTGTTGGTGCCGGGGCGCGCACGGTTGGTCGTCAGCGACGCGCGCGGGTACACGAAATAGCGGCCGGTCATGGCCAGATACTTCATGTAGAAGCGCTTCCAGCTATTGTCCCGCCACGCCTCGAGCTGGCGCGGGACGCCGTCGGTGACGCGGATCGGATCGCGCCCGTACCGGGCATACCATTGCCGGAAGAGTCGCCATTGCGACGCGGTCCACGCCTGGCCCCAGGATGCGGCGACCTGCATAAAATAGACATCGCTGCCGTCGTCGATCGGCTCGAAGTCCATGTTGTTGAACTCGTTGATCCGGTAATGATAGAGCGAGATGCCCGCGATCCGGTTGTCCGCGCCGAACCGGTCGATCGCGCGCTCGACATAGGCGTACAGGTGCGGCGCGGCGAGCAGGTCGTCCTCAAGCACAATGACCGCGCCATATTCCTCGCTCAGATCGCCGCAACTCAGGATATGATTACGTAAACCAAGCCGCTGCGGATGCCGGATGACCCGTTTCGGACCACGCGGCCATTCAAAAGCGTCGGCGACCTCACCGGGTCGGGGATCGCCCGACAGGTCCAGGCTGATGACCAGCGGAACGCCGTCGGGATAGGTGCCCGCGCGCAACGCGGTCAGCAGGCCGGCAAGCGCATCCGGGCGATCATAGCCGACAATGACAAGGGCGGGGGTCGCGCCGCTCAACCTGCACCTGTTTCAAACATGATCACCGCCATAATGCCCCCCCGCAGTCGCGAATATAGGCGACGGCGCGCGGCGACAGCGGATTTCGCCGTGGCCGGTCGGAACGGGCCAGCCATCGGACGAACCGTGCGATCGCGGTGCCGATACTCACCTGTCCCTTCACGCGGTAGGCGATGTACGGCGTGAACAGAAGATAGTTGGCCAGGATGTGCGGGAACGGCATGTGCAGCCAGGACATGATGTACTTGTTGACCAGCCGGTCGGTCTGCACCGCGCGCGTCGGCCGCCGCCCGGACGGATGCTCCAGCTCCTCGACCACCACGGCGGGCGAATAGCGGATGGTCCAGCCGGCATTGATCAGCCGGTAGGAAAGCTCGATTTCCTCCAGCCCATAGAAGAACTGGTCCGAAAACCCGCCCACCGCCCGGATTGCGGCGGTGCGAAAACCGACACAACCGCCGACGAATCGAAAGGTCATGAATTCGCGATCCAGGTCGACGTCCTTGCGGGTGTGCGGGATCAGGTCGACCCGGCGCGTATCCGCGCCGCGGACATGCTTGGCGATCGTGACCGCGCCAAGCCGGGGATCGGCGTCGAACAGGGCGCCAAACACCGCCAGCGGATCACTGCTTTCCACCAGAACATCATCGTCGAGCACGATGACGATGTCACCTTGTGCCGCAGCGATGCCGATGTTCCGCGCTGACACACCCTTGTTCACGCCGTCCCAGAAATACCGGGTCGCCGCGAAACCTTCGAGCAGCCGTTCACGGTCGGCGCGATCCGGGTTGTTGTCGACCAGCAGGACTTCGTAATCGGCCCGCGCCGCCACCTTTTCGCGGAGTCGCGCCAGCGTCTCCGCGAGCACCGGGTCGCGCGCGAAGGTCAGGATAACGATTGAAAAACGCGGAGTCATCGACAATGACCGGCCTCTGCCTGCTCACTGCGCGCGAGCCCTAGCTTGTTGCAACTGCGAACGCAATTGTGCCACCCCGGCGCACCAGAGGCCGGGATAGAGGGATTCTGCCGACCGCCATGCCAGTCGCCGACCGCACGATCCGCAACCTCCAGGCATTGCGCGCGGTCGCCGCGTTCATGGTCGTGCTGTATCATGCGCGCCTGCTCACCCCGGTCGGTCAGCGGGTGTCGTTCGATTTCGGCAATGCAGGCGTCGACATCTTCTTCCTGATCAGCGGCTTCATCATCGCGCACGTGACGCGCGGCGATGCACCCGAAAGCGGTTTCGTCTTTCTGCTGAAGCGGGCGATCCGCGTCATCCCGCTCTACTGGCTGCTGACGCTCGCGCTGTTCGCGGCTGCCCAGGTGGCGCCGCAGCTGGCCGGCAGTGGCGGCAAGCCGGGCGTCGTCGAGCTGGCGAAATCGCTGCTGTTCGTCCCCTATGTCGATGCGAGCGGCGAGCGGCACCCCATCTTGTTCATGGGCTGGACGCTCAACTACGAAATCTTCTTCTACCTGCTCGGCGGCGCAGCGTTGATGTTGCGGCGCGAAATCGCCCGGATCGCCGCGATCAGCGCGGTGTTGGGGGCGCTCGTTCTTGCCGGCTTCGTCCTGCGCCCGGAAGGCGCGATCCTCGCGACCTATACCGACCTGCTGATGATCGAATTCGCCATCGGCATGTGGCTCAACCTGGCCTTTCGCCGCATGCCGATGCGCGCGCGCGGGCGCGGTTACCGACTGGCCAGCATGGCCCTGTGCATCGCCGGCATGGCACTGTTGATCGCGGGCGATTATTTCTGGCCCGGGCTGGTCCGCGAAGTGAAGTGGGGGGTGCCCGCGATGATGATCGTCGGCGGCGCGCTGGCGCTCGAACATGGCGGCGCGACCGCGCGTTCGCGCGCGCTGATGCTGATGGGCGAGGCGAGCTACGCGGTTTATCTGACACACGCCTTCGTCATCAAGGCGGTCAGTATCGCACTGGGCCTGGCCGGCCTCGCAACGATGTCGTGGGGGCCGTCGGTATTGATCCTGCTCGGCGTCTACGCGCTCGTCGCGGCGGTGGGGATCGCGGTCCACCTGGCAATCGAAAAGCCGTTGACGCAGGGGCTGCGCGCACGCGCGCTCCGCGACCCTCCCGCGCCCGCGTCGCGCGCACGCACCGAAGCAGCGGGAAGCTAAGCGCACCGACGGACGCCCGCAACCGCGAGCTAGGTGCGCGCGATCGGTTCGAACTCGAAGCGGATTTCCATGTGGTCGCCCTGTGGGCGGCAGCGAAGCTCGTGCGCGTCTTCCACCACATTGTAGCGGCGCGACCATTGGCCGGGCACGATTTCGAGCGTGCCGCCGATGACGGTCATCCGCACGCGATGTGCGGTGCCGACCAGTTCGACACCGTCGGCACCGTGCGCACCGATCCGCCAGGCGTCGGGGACCAGCAGCCGCGTCATCCGTTCGCCCCCGCCGCGATCCCAGCGGTCGCGGAGCGACAGCCCGTCCGGAGTCAGCACGACCTCGCGCGCGACACCGATTCCGGCGAATTCCAGCGCGCCCGATGCCAATTGCATCGCGCCGTCGGTGGCGAGCAGCCGCGCCGCCGCGCGCCGGCCGACCTTGAACGAGCCGAGATATTCGACCGGCTTTTCGCCGACGATCATCGGGCCATTGTGCCGATCCCAGGCGCGCAGCCGGTCGCGCTCCGCCCCGGCGGAATAGCGGTAGGTTCCGGGATCGACGATCAACCGCTCGCTCCCCAAGCTGACCTCGACGCTCAGGAAATCGGCGTGACCATGCCCCGGATTGCTGTCGATGCCGATCGGCCCGGCATCGAACAGGACGACGGCCGCGCCGGAGGCCAGCCGGACATAACCGGCATCGCGCATCGCATGAAACGCGGGCGGCGCGATGGCGGGCACGACCACCGGCGCGGGCGGCACCTCGTCGAACCAGCCATCGTTCATCATCGACGGATGGCCGTCGCCCAGGCACAACGCGGCGAAGGCGGTTTCGACCGCGGCGAGCCGATCCGCGAGCAGCGCGCGCTGGGCCGGCGTCCACAGATCGACAGCGGACAGCACCCGCAGGCTCTGGACGCACAATCCCTGATACATCGGACAGCGCTCTCGCTGGACGCCGTCATCACCAAAGGAATCCCGCACGATCGCATCGAACTGGCCGCGCAATTCGCGTGCGACCCCGTCGGGCATCTGGCCCGCCGCCAGCGCATAGAGCGCCAGCGCCGACAGGTTGCGCTCAAGATGATTGCAGCCGAGCTCGGTCTCGAGGTTGCGCAGCAGATAGGCGACCTGCACGCGCAGAAACCGCTCGACCACCTGCCATGCCGGGGTGCCGACCAGTGCGCGGGGCAGCCGGATCAACGTCGCGGCCAGCGCCAGCGTGCGCTGCGACACGGCATAGGGGTGCCACAATTCGCCGAAGTCCGCGCGGCTTTCGAAGCGCGCGGCCGCATCGAAGCCCGTGACGAGTTCGGCGGCGAATGCCAGCCCCTCGGCCGGCTGGGCGTCGGCGACCGCGCAGACATAGCCCATGAACGCCAGGTTGGACCGCCAAAGTTGATGGTTTCCCTCATCCATCGCGATCCGCCAGTCGATCGCCCCGACCCCGCCGAAATCATGCGTGCGATTGAGGAAAGTGAATCGCCCGGCCAGGCACTGCGGCACATTCTTCGCGTGCTTGGCACCGAAAAAGGTCGCGACCGTCGCAGCGGCCGCCCGCGCCGCCGGCGACGGTGCAGCGGCGATCGCGGGCAGTGCCGCCGCCTCGCGCGCCAGAACCGCCCGATAGGCCGTCGCGCGTCGCGGAACCCACCGGTCGCGCACGCGCCGGCGCAAATGCCCGAGCAGCATGTGTGGCGGCACGTACGCGATGGCGCGTGCCGCAATGGTAAGGCGGTCGAATCGCGAACGGTTCATGGTCAAGGTCGCGGCGTCGCCGTCGTGTGCGAGGCGAGCAGCGTGATGTCGCCACCGATTTCCGCGTTCACCAAGGGCCGATGCGTCAGGATCGCGCCGCCGCCCGGCTCGCCCGGAAACCGCCGACCGTAATATTCGTACCACGCGACCATCTGGCCAAAAAATGCCCCGCGCGGGTCGACAAAGGGCAGCTGCTTCGCACCCGACAGCGACGCCATGCGCGACGGATCGCCGATGCTTCCGGTCGCAAAGCGCACCAGCCGCCGCAACGCACCGCCATGATCGCGATACAGATCGACGCGATCGATCAACGCCAGTTCTGCGGTCATCACCAGCGGGGTCGCCGCGTAGAGATGATAGTGGCGAGCGCGTTCGCCGCGTGCCAGTTCGAGCGGCAGCGCGCCCTCTGCATTGACCTGTGCCAGCCCGATCCGCGCCGACGCCAGCGCCCAGTCGCGCAGGCCGCGATCCTGCGTCACCCGCCCGACCGCCATGGCCGCGAGTCCGGCCCAGTAGCGGTGATTGTTGCGCGCGGTCGTGTTGGTCAGTCCGTCGTGATGGCGGCGCAGATCGTCAGCCATCCGCGCGAACCAGGCGAGGATGCGCGGACGCGGATCGTCCCCCGCGATCTCCAGCCGGGCCACCTGCGCATAGGCGAGCGCCCAGCCCGACAGATTGACCGCGCGCACGAACTGCGCGTCATGGGTCAGCATTCGCTGCATGGCGTCGGCGCGCGCCCATTGGTCGAGCCAGCGCAGCACGCACGCGCCCGATGCCGTGTCGCGCCCCTGGCTGCGGACGTAGCGGTTGGCATAGGTCGCAGTGCGACGGGTCAGATCGACCAGCGGGGCAATCTGTGCGCGCCGGATCGCCTCGCGTGCGTCGTCCACCTTGGAAAAGGTCGCGTCGCCCGTCTGGTAACTGGTCTGATTGGCCAGCGCGATCAGGGGTTCTGGCGCGGCGGCGCATGCGACATGGTGTGCGAGAATGCGGCCGGCCGGTGATGGCGCGACGGCCGCTTCTGCGGTAGGTGCGGCCAATACGGCCGACAGCCCCGCTACGACCATGCGGGTACTCAGATGCAACGCCATACTCCCGTTCCCCTCGCTGGAGACCCAATGCCCGGCCTCATTAGCCAAGGAGATCGCCCGGGTCACGACCGATCTTGTGCAAGTGCGAAAGGATGTGGGATAAACCCGATGGACGCCGGTCAATGCCGTACGGGCGCTTCACTGCCCGAAGGGACCGGTCCGGAATGACGACGGAAGTGACGAAATGATCGTTTCGACTGCTGGTCCAGGAGCACCGCGTCCGGCGCGGCCGTCGACGGCGCTCGTGTTGCACGGCGGATCGGCACGGCGCGGCGAGGGCGCGGGAACGGCGGCACAGCGCGCGACGCTCTATGCGTTCGCCGCGATGCTCTTCACGCTCATCGTCCTCCAGAAATTCGGGGTTCCGGCTGCCGGCACGGTTGCGAGCTTCAGCCTGATCGGCTTTTCGCTGTCGCATCTCTATCTGGTCGTCCGGGGGGTATTGAAGCTCAATCCGGTCCGCCTGATCCTGTATTCGCTGTTTCTGGTGAGCGCGATCGTCAGCCAGTTCTTCGCGACGCTGCCGCCGTCCTTCCCCAGCCTGTTGCTGGTCGCGCTGATCTATTTCATTTGCTGTTTCGAGATTCAGTGCAGCAAGGAAACCTATCTAAAATGCCTCTCGATGTTCCAGAATGCGATCGTCGGGGTATGCGGCCTGACGCTGCTCCAGCACGCCATCCAGATCGTGTGGTCGGCGGATTACTGGATCAATCTCGACGAGCTTATTCCGCCGTCCTTTCGATACGTGCAGTTCGTCTATCTTCAGCCGCTTGAATGGGGTTCGAGGTTCTACAAGCCCAACGCCTATTTCTTTCTGGAAGTGTCGATCCTCTCGCAATTCGTCGGGATGGCGCTGCTTATCGAGGTAATCTGGTTCCAGCGGCTGTGGCGCCTGGCGCTGTACAGCGTGGTCATGCTGTCGGCATTTGCCGGCACCGGGCTGTTGCTCGTCCTGTCGGCGATGCCGCTGGTCCTGTTGCGCACGTCGCCGCGGGTCGCGGGCCTGCTGGCGGCGGCACTGCTCATCCTGCCCCCGGCGGTCTTTCTGTCGGGCTGGTACGAGGCGGTCCAGCATCGCATCACCGAACTGAACCGTCCGAATACCAGCGGCAACCAGCGGTTCGTCGCCCCCATCATCGAAATGCGCGAATTCTACAAGCGACCGGAAGCGATCTATTCGGGGAAGGGTGCGGGCAACATCCTTCAGAACCCGGACATCGTGTGGTGGTCGCTCGCCAAGGTCAGCGTCGAATATGGCCTGATCTCGACGGTGCTTTTCCACATCTTCCTGATCCACATGCTGTTCTCGCGAACGCCGACGCGACGGCTCGCGCTCGGGTTGCTGGTGTCGTTCGTGTTCCTCAACGGGTCGTTGGCGGTGCCGGTCAACGGCTTCATCTGCTACCTGCTCGCCGGGCTGCTGCGTCCCGACCTTTCGATCCGGCGCCTCAATCCGGGCGGCCTGTGGGCTACCGCATTCGACCCCAGACGCTACGACCAGGACGGCGTGGCGCGCGGGTCGATTCCGCAGCGCAGCGCAACCGGCTAGCGCCGCACGCGGGGGTCCGTTTCATCGGAACGGATCGGCGCTCGCCCGCTTCGCGGTGAACGGTGTCGGGTTCAGGTCGGGAAGCCCGCGCGATGCCGCCCGAGCGGCTGCCATCCCCCCGGCGATCCGCTATTGCCCGCGAGACGGCAGCCGAACATCGCACGGTTGCCCAGGCGCGTTCGCCTGAACAGGGTTGAGAGGTCGGCGTAGATGACCCAGTCCAAACCGAAGCAATTCGTGTCGGTCCAGTATCTCCGCGCACTGGCGGCGATCATCGTCATCCTGCACCACGCGCGGAACCCCCGGCCGTGGCTGTTCAACCCGGTGCCCGACCTGGGCATCGGCCAGGCGGGCGTGGACATCTTCTTCATCATCAGCGGGTTCATCATGTATGAATCGGCGCGCGGCGAGGCACCGGCGGAATTCGTACGGCGACGGATCGTCCGCGTGGTGCCGCTCTACTGGATCGCGACCCTCCTGACGTTGCTGGTCGCGGCGGGCTCCCCGCTGACCTGGGACGGAAGGATCCTCGGCGATCTCGTCCAGTCGCTGCTGTTCATCCCGCATTACAATCTGGAGCATCCCGATCGGATCTGGCCGGTGCTGATCCCCGGCTGGACGCTCAATTTCGAGATGTTCTTCTATCTGCTGTTCGCGATCGCGATCGCGACCCGCCGGCTGCTCGTCTCGATCAGCGCGACGCTTTGCGCGCTTGTCGCGGCCGGGCTCGCATTCCGGTTCGAGAACCCCATCCTGCTGACCTATACCGATCCGCTGATCGCCGAGTTTTTGATGGGGATCCTGTTGGCGCGCTATCGCGAAAAGCTGGCGCATCCGCCGGCGATGCTGCTGTTGCCGGTCGGGATCGCGGCACTGGCGGCAAGCGCCGCCGTGATGGGCCCGCGCGTCCTGTCCTGGGGACTGCCTGCATTCGCAATCGTGGCGGGCGCGCTGGCGGTCGAGGCCAATCACCGGCTGCCGCGCGTGCCGCTGCTGTCACATCTGGGCGACGCGAGCTATTCGATCTACCTGTTTCAGATCATCGTGGTCGCTGGAATGGGACGCGTGCTCCGGCTGTTGCCGCTTACCGGTCCGGTGCAGTTCGCGGCGATGGTCCTCGGCAGCCTGGGTGGCGCAATCGTGATCGGGCTGATCGCGCACCATGCGATCGAGCGCCCGCTCCACCGCGTGCTCAATCGTCGACGCAGGCGCCCCGCGCCGGAAAGCGCCCCGCCGCACGTTGCACCAGTCAGCCTGACCGCGCGTTGATCGTCGCAAACAGGTCGACGATCACGCGGCCGCGATCGCGCCAGTCGAAGGCACCGTCGCATGCCGCGAAGGCGCTTTCCTGAAACGCATTCAGGCGCGGCAGGTCATCGACAAGCGCCACCGCCAGTCGCGCGAGTTCGGGGAGCGTCGGCGCTTCGGCGAAGTCGCGATCGGCCGCCAGCGGCAGGCCGTCGATCGCGCCGTCAAGTCCCGCCAGCGGCACGCGCGCGAAGACGAGATCGAGCAGGCGGAGCTTGACTCCGCGCCCGACGAAATCGGGGATGACGCCCAGCCGGCAGGTCTGGAGATGCGCCACGAGATCGTCGACATAGCCGCGGATCGTGACTTCGGGAAAACGCTGCGCGATATCGTCGCGCAGGCCCGCGTCGAGCGCGCCGATGACTTCCATCTCGACCCCGGCCGCCGCGATGATCGCCGCCGATTCCGCCAGCCACCGCAGCAGCACCTGTTGCTTCTGCTGAGATCCGCGCCCGCCCAGCAACGCGATGCGGCGCGGGACCGATGCGTCGATGACACGCGCGGCGACGCGCGGCCCGGCATAGCCGGGCGTGGTCGTGACGAAGCGCTTGTCGGGTGCCTGACGGGCATAGAGCGCGGCTTCGGAAGGGTTGATGACACTGATCGCGTCGCTTGCCGCCACCACGCGCTGTTCCCAACGGGCGACTTTCGCACCGTCGACGCGCAGCGCCGCCTGACGCAGCGCCCCGCCGCCATAGGCGCGGTACTTCTCGGCACGCGCCTCCGCCTCGAACTCGTGCGACAGATAGAGCACCGGCAGCCTGCGACCCGCGCGGCGCTGCCCATCGATCGCGGCGAGCGCGTGCGCACTGCCGAGATGATCGAGCACGACCCCGTCCCACGCTTCGCGCAGCAGCCGATCGAGCGTGGCCCGATAGGCCGGCGTCGCGCCGCGCCACACGATGTTCGGCATGGCCGAAGCGAGCGATCGCGCCGACGCCGCGCGAGCGCGCGGTACGATGCGCCAGTGCACGCCGTGCGCGTCGAACGATCCCGGCTCGACGGCACCGTTGCTCGCCGCGAGCACCGTCACATCGGCGGCCTGACCCAGCGATTCGATGACGCCGGCCGAATAGACCATGTCGCCGCCGGTCGCGGGCAGATAGGGATAAGTGCGGGTGAGATAGAGCAGACGCGGCTTTCGTGTGCCGGAAGCGTCGGTGGAACCGGGACCCATCATGCGCGATCCTCCGATGAAGCGGCGTCGCCCATCTGCGTCCGCCAACGCCCGGCAGCAATGCGTTCGGCGACGCGCAGGTTGGCAAGGTTCAGCGCATGGGTCGCGAGCAGCGCGACGCACGCACCGATCAGGCCCCATGGCTGGGCCAGCGCCAGGCTGGCGATGGCGACGACGGCGGCGATGATCCGCGTGACGAGCAGGGTCCGGCTTGCGCGCAGCACGATCAACAGCGTCTCCGAAGGCTGGTTCATGCAGATCAGGAAAAAGACGAGCGCCAGCCCGCGCACCGCATTCGCCTGTCCGACATAGCGGTCGCCGAAGGCGAGCGTCAGCAGCGGCTCCGCAAACAGGATCAGCGCGCCGAGATAGGTGCCGGTGATCAGTGCGAGCAATTTGCGGGTCTGGCCAATCGAGCGGAACAGGCCGGGCAAACCCTCGCTCGCCAGCGCGCGCGCCGCGCGCGGCTTGTCGAGCGAGTCGACCGCGGTGACCATGCTGATCGCCGGGTTGGTCAGCGTCCGCGCCGCGGTGAATGCCGCGGCCGCACCCGCACCGCCGAAAATGCCGACGAAGACAACCACCGAACTGTTGTAGACGGCGTAAGGGATATTGGTCATCGCCTGCCAGAAGGCGAAGCTGCGGTTTGCCCACCACAGCCTGAAGCCCGCCGCGACATCGAACCGTCCGGGGGGTGCTGCCCACGTCGCGGTGGCGGCACCGCCGATCCCCGCGAACACCCAGGCCATCGCCCCGAGCAGCGGCGTCGCCCCGCCGCGCGATGCCAGCACCGCGGCGGCGACGCCCAGGTTGAGGAGGAGGTAGACGGTGGACGCCAGCGCCGCGGTCGCGGGCAGCCGACGCTGATAGAGCACCCGCCGGCCAAATTCGAACAATAGCAGCGGCGGGCTGACGAGAACGGTCAGCGCGATCCCCTGAACCAGCCAGGGGCTGTCCCCCGCAACCTGTGCGGTCGCCGCCGCGATGACCGCGAGAATCGCCGCGATGACGACCAGTGACAGCAGGTTGAACCACCACCAGCGGCCCTCGACCGCAACGGCATCGTCGGTGCCCGACGCGTCGAGGATGAAGGGCAGCACGATCGCGGTCCGGTGCATGCCGAGGACGAAATAGTGGACGCCCAGCATCGTGCCGATCGCGGCGAAATCGTCGGGGACGAGTGCGCGCGCGAGCAGGATGTTGACCGCGACATTGGCGACACCCTGAATCCCCTGCTCGGCGAAGGACGCCAGGCGATTCTGCATCGCAGCAATCTTCCCACCGCCGGGAAAGCGCCGCAGGTTCCGATTAATCCACTCGTCAAAGCCCTGCATTGCGTCTCCACATGCGGGACGCGACGGTTCGCGCGCCCCCTAAGCGCGTGGCGGCGTTAGCAGGTGCACCATTGTATCGACAAGCACGGATGGTCCCGGCTCACCGCACCGGACGGATCAGGCCACCGTCATGCCGACCGACGTCAGTGCCGCTTCCGCCGCATTCGGCGTGATCGCGCCGAAGGACCACTCGCCCGGCTGGACGGGCACGCCGGCGACGTCGACGACCTCGCGGCCCCCACCATGATGGATGGTGAGCTGCGTCCCGCTGACCGTCGCATAAGCCCCCGACCCGTAGCCTTCGAGCCGGATGCGATCCCCGCGCGCGAAGTCCATGATCCGATCGCCGTTCGCTTCGCCCGCGCGAAACACGAAGACGTCGTTGCCCGTGCCGCCGTAGAGCATGTCCGCGCCGCGGCCGCCGTTGAGGACATCGTCGCCGCCCTCGCCACGCAGCACGTTGTTGCCGCGATTGCCGATCAGGATATTGGCGAGCGCATTGCCCCGCGCGCTCGTCGGTGCGCTGCCGTTGAGCACCAGATTCTCGAGCGCCGACCCCAGCGTGTAATCGACCGCGCTGACGACCGTATCCGTCCCGCCCTTGCCCGCATTGATCCATTCGACCACGGTATCGCCCGCGTGGTTGACCACGAACACGTCGTTGCCGTCACCGCCGGACATGGTATCCACGCCCGACCCGCCGTCGAGCAGATCATTGCCCCAGCCGCCGTCGAGATAGTCGTCGCCGCCAAAGCCGCGCAGCGTGTCGTTCCCGGCATTGCCAGAAAGCCGGTTGGCCGCATCGTTGCCGCCAAGCACGTTGTCGAGGCTGTTGCCATAACCGTCGATGGCCGACGCGCCGTCGAGCTTCAGGTTCTCAAGTCCGGCACCCAGGGTGTAGGACACCGTGCTCTTGACCAGGTCGACCCCGCCCAGGTCGGGGCTGACCACGTCGCCGGCGTGATCGACGGCGAAAACATCATCGCCCGTCGTCGCAAGCATGAAGTCGGCCCGCGGCCCCCGGCTGGCCTCAACGGCATCCGACGCGGGTGCCGGCCCCACGGTGACGGGGCCGGCATAGGATTGGGCACCGAAAACGTCCTGAAACACCTTGGCCGCGTCCGGATAGCTGCCGTCGGTGAGGCTGCCGCTGAACGCGAGGTCGGAGTTCCAATAGTTCTGGTACAGAAAGCCATGGTCCTTGAACCATTGCGCCGCCAGCGCGATGAACGGCCCGGCAGTGTCGCTATTGACGCCCCATTCCGACGCGGCGGTCGGCTTGCCATGCGCGCGGGCGAAATCCTGTTGCCACTGCAGGCCGAACGGCTGGCTGACGAAGTAATTCCAGGCTTCGACCGGGTCCTTTGGATCCCACCGAATGTCATAGTAAAAGTCGAAGCCGATCACGTCGACATAGTCGTCGCCCGGATAGAAGCGCTCGGTATTGACCCCGGTGTTGATATTGGGTGCCCATTCGAACACGAACTTGTCAGAAACCGAGCGGAAGGCGTCGACGAAGTTGCGGAACGCGCCGACATACTGATCTTCCTGACCGATCGCCGACCACGGGTTCCAGCCCGTCGTGTTCATCTCCCATCCGACGCGGATGTAGATCTGGGCGTCCCCGGCGGATTTTTCGACGAACTGGCGCGCGAGCGCGACATATTTGTCGTCATAGGCACCCGCCGCGGCCTGGGCGAGCGACGCCCCCCACGGGATCAGGCCGATCGACCACATCTTGTCGGCGGCGACGTTCGCGACCTGATCGGCGATCCATGCCGGCGAGCTCAGCCAGTCGTCCCAGCTGGCGACACCGCCGTGCAGCTGGATCGCGTCGAGTTTGCGGCCGAGAAACTGTTCGGCCACGGCGACATCGGCCGAATTGTTGTTGATGTAGACCGAGGTTCGCGGGCCCGTATCGATCACGGTCGCAACGTTATCGACCAGCGGTTTCGAGACGACATCCACCGGTGCCTTGATCAGCGTCGAGAGGTCCGGTGCGGCGACGGGGGTCGCGGCGGCATCGACCAGCGACCAGTCGGAGGACTTGAGCGGCGCACCATCGACGGTGATCCGGTCCTCGCCGCCGGCATGGCGCACGGTCAGGACGTTGCCGCTGACGCTGACCGTCGCACCACGGCCATAGCCTTCGAGACTCAGGCGGTCGCCCGCCGCGAAATCGGTCACCCGATCCCCATTCGCCTCACCGGGCCGGAAGACGAAGATGTCGTTGCCGGCACCGCCCGCCAGTCGGTCGACGCCCGCGCCGCCGTCGAGCCGGTCATTGCCGTCACCACCGGACAAGGTGTCGTTGCCCGCACCACCCAACAGGGCATCATCGCCGGCCAGGCCGTTCAGGACATTCGCCCCATCATTGCCGCGCATGGCGTTGTCGAGCGCGTTGCCCGTCCCCGACAGCGACGCCGTGCCCGTCAGCGCCAGATTTTCGACGTTGCTGCCCAGCGTGTAGGTCACCGCGCTGATCACCGTGTCGATCCCGGACGCCGCGGCACTGCTTTCAACCACTACGTCCGCGCGATCATCGACCACATAGACATCGTTGCCGTCACCCCCGGTGAGCGTGTCCTGCCCCGTCCCGCCGTCGAGCGTATCGTCGCCCGCGTCGCCGTTCAGGACGTCATTTCCTTCCGCTCCCTGAAGCTGGTCGTTGCCGCCGCCACCGGACAGGCGGTTGGCACCCAGGCCGCCGACGATGACGTTCGCTGCGGCATTGCCGGTGCCGTTGATCGCGCCGGTACCGGCCAGCGTCAGATTTTCGACATGTGCGCCGAGCGTGTAGCTGATCGTGCTGAGGACGGTGTCATTGCCTTCCCCCGCGCCCTCGATCACCTGGTCCCAGCTGTTGTCGACGACGTAAACGTCATCGCCGCCGCCGCCGCTCATCACGTCGGCGCCCCAGCCGCCGCTGAGATAGTCGCGGCCGGCCCCACCGACGAGGGTGTCGTTGCCGCTGCCGGCAAGCAGGATCGCGGCGTGCGGCGA
Organism: Sphingomonas sp. SFZ2018-12; assembly: GCF_022496715.1. Classification (NCBI taxonomy): domain Bacteria; kingdom Pseudomonadati; phylum Pseudomonadota; class Alphaproteobacteria; order Sphingomonadales; family Sphingomonadaceae; genus Sphingomonas; species Sphingomonas sp. SFZ2018-12. The sequence goes on along the minus strand of NZ_WTFM01000001.1, from coordinate 180,187 downwards.
AACCAGGCGATCGGCGCCGTCGGTGCCGTCGACGACGCGGTCGACGCCGAAGCTGCGCGCCAGTTCACCGACGCTGTCGAAACCCGCCCCGACCGCACCGATCGAACTGCGAACCGCATCGCCGTTCCCGAAGGACAAGCCGCCCGTGACGTCGGCGGTCGCAAAGCTGACCTGGCCGCCGGTCAGGCTGGTCCGGACCAGCGCATCACCCTGATGGACCATCGTCGCATAATCGGTGCCGCGCGATGCGGCCTGGGTGTCGAGCGTCACGTCACGCAGGGTCGTCGAGAACCGGGTGTCGCTGCCCCCGCCAAGCCAGAGCAGGACCGGATAGGCGTTGGGGCCGGCCGCATAGCCCAGATGCACATTGTCCAGCGTGACCCGGCTCGGAATCTGGCCCGACGTGCCGCCCAGAAATATGCCCTGATAGTTGGTGGTCCCGACGAAATCCGAAATCGTCAGGGCACCGATCCCGCCATAGGCCTGGAAGATGTCGCCATGAACGCCCGCATGCGTACCCGATACGTCGAGGACCATCGACCGTTCGATGGTCACGTCCGGACGGAACGGGCCGCCATCAACCGCAATGCCGTCGCGCGCCGACGCATCGCCGAGGTCGATCCGGGTACCGATCACATTGACCGAATTTGAGACGGTCTTGAACAGCAGTGTGGCGGAAGAACTTTCAGCGACGGGTTGAAAGTTCGCACCGATCAGCCGAACATCATATCCACCCTCGACATGCAACCGCTCCAGCGTACGACCATCATCCTGAAAGAATGTCACATCATGCGATGAACTGAACCGAAAATAGGTTTTCGATTCAACAGCAGAAAGCTCGACGATCTGAGCTACACTACTATGGATTTTGGTCGCAGCTTGAATGTTGACTGCCTGCAAGGCAGCCATGGATGTCGCGATTGCCATGAAAAACTCCCCAGCGAGCACAACCCCTGCTCACTGGCCCGGTCATTGCCCCGTGCCCGTTAAATTGCGTGTAAATGCAATGGTGAACGGCCCATAAACCTGCAGTAGATCGACAATTATCCAAGTCATTGCACAAACGCCGGGCGGTGTTTTTTTCGCGTCGTCATGCGTCGCCTCGGCACGCTGTCCTACAGCGCGCCAAATGGATATGGAACATATCATGAACAATCAGGAGATGTCGGATGAATGCACCACCCCCGCTTCGGGTCGAGGCGCCCGCCGGGTACATCACGGCGCAGCTTGCTGCGTTTGCGAACATTGACGGCGACGGCGTTCATGTGAGCGGCACAAATCCCCTGCCCGTCGCGGGCAGGACCAGTGCAGCCACGTCGACGCCGCTGACCGGATCGGCGAGCGCGAGCGGCACGACGCCGTCGTTCGACCCGGAGCTGGGCCGCCCGATCTGGGTCACGCTGACCGGCACCTGGACCGGCACGGTGCGGGTGGTGCGATCGACCGATGGTGGCGCGACCTGGTCGCCATTGACGGTCGCCGGCGGCAGCTGGGGCCAGTTCACCGCCAATTGCAACGAGCCGGTGACTGAGGAAGGGGACGCGGCAGCGACCTATGCGCTGTCGATGACGCTGTCGTCCGGCACCGTCAGCTATCGGGTGGCACAATGAGCCTCGACGTCGTGGCGCGCGGCCTGGCCGTAGCCCGCACCCGGGGGGTGCCGTCGATCCCGGAGAGCGCCCCCTGGCTGTTTGCGGCGTCGGGGCTGGAGGCGAACCAGCATCTGTCGATCTACACGACCAATTCGTCCCACGAATACGGCGCGTCGATCAAGAACGCCTGGTCGCCCGACTACCCCGTCACCGGATATCGCTTCTATTTCAGCAACTGGGTGCTGAGGGGCAACGCCGGATCGTTGACCCAGGAGGTCGACGGCAACCAGCCGGTCGTGATCGAGGGAGCGGCGATCATCACGGGCGGGGTGCGACGGCAATTGAGCTTTTCGGGTCAGCCCGGAACCACCCTGGCACCCGGTGCGGGGGTCTGGAGCGATCCCATCGACCTGCTCGTGCCGCCGCGATCGCGCATCGGCATCGTCACCGCGTGGCGCGCCGTGGTGGGATCGGCTGCGATGATCGGCAGCTTTTTCCCCGTCACCGCCAATGGCGATGCGTGGTCGGTCGCCAGCACGTCGCGCGCATCATTCCTGACGGGCGGCACCATCCCCAACAATGCGCCGTCGAACCTTTATGCCTATGGCCCGAACGCCGCCGTAGCGCAGGGCGGCGACGGGCGCGACGTGGTGCTGGTGCTGGGCGACAGCATCGCGTTCGGGACGGGCGAAGCAAGCAACACCGCCGATGCGCGCAACAATCGCGGCTGGGTCGCGCGCTGGCTGGACAGCACCGAAGGCGGCGCGCGGCGCATCGCCTATGGCAAGCTGGCCGCGCCATCGGCCGCATGTCGCCAGAACACGCTGGCGTCGCATTTCACGCGGCGCGGCGAGATGATGGCGGGGCTGCCCAACCTGCCCTTCACGCGCATCATCAACCAGATGGGGCTGAACGATGCGACCGGATCGCTCAACACCTGGCGCGACCGCATCACGGTGAGCAACAACCTGGCCAAGGCAATCTGGCCGGTGCCCCTGCTGCAGCTGGGCTTCACGCCCTACACGACGACGGACACGAGCCAGTTCACCACCGCCGCCGGGCAGGCGTTCGTCACGTCGCACGACTGGCCGAGCGGGTTCACCCAGCAGGTGCAGAACGCGCTGGCGGGCCTGCCCGCCGGGGTCGATGCGTTCGAGTTCATCGGGCACCTGTTCGACGGGCGCGAGACGCTGGGCGCGGCGGCGGAAGGCAAGTGGCGCGCGGATTTCTCGACGATCAACACGACGCTGCAGGCGGCGACGCTGGCGGGTGCCACGTCGATCACGGTGCGCGGGCCGATCCCGGTCGGCGCGGCGATCGCCATCAACGCGGGCCAGGCGGGCGCGGCGGTGACGACGGTCACGGCGGTGAGCGGGGTCGGCAACGTCACCTGCACCGTGTTCCCGGCGATCACCGGGGCGATGGCATCGGGCGTGCCGGTGCGCGGGGTGGCGGTGAATGACGGGTTGCACCCGTCGAGCGAGCTGGCGGCATGGGTCGCGGCGCGCGCGGCGGCGAGAAAGGCAGGGCTGTTCGGGCGGGATTAAGCGCGCGCGGCAAGTGCGCCCATGTTACATCCGCGCAACGCCTTCGGGGCGGTGGGACGCAAGGGACCACCGCCCCTTGGTTGCCAGTAACACGCCGGAATGGCGGAAGCTTATCCCGCGTTCGGGAGCACCGCGAGCAGCGCGCTGCCGATCAGCAGCCAAAGCATCAGCGACAGGGGCAACGCCACCGCCATGGCGCGAGCGAGATTTCCACTCACTCTGTAGCTCGCGTGTGCACGCACGGACTCTCTCCTGAGAAAAGTCATTACGATTATGTGTCAAATATAGACGGTCCGCGCACAATTGATAGTCCCAACTGCGCCATAAATAGGTCACAGTCGGGACGGAGCCCGCCCTGTCGGCGGGCACATGGTCAAATGTCGGAAAGCGGCGTCGTCGCCGCAGGCGATCAGTAGCTGCCGCGGCTCATGACAACAGCGGGGATCGTCTTCGCGATGATCGCGACATTGAACGAAAAGGAAAAGCGGCGGGCATAAACGACGTCGCATGCCACGCGGCGGCGATAGGTGGTGTCGTTGCGCCCGCTGACCTGCCAAAGCCCGGTCAGGCCGGGGCGAACCGCCGCATAGTGCGCGAAATAGCGGCCATAGCGCTCGCGCTCGGCCGCGATGATCGGCCGCGGCCCGACGATGCTCATCTCGCCACGGATCACGTTCCAGAGCTGGGGCAGTTCGTCGATGCTCGTCTTGCGGATGAAGCTCCCGACCTTGGTGATCCGCGGGTCGTTGCGCAGCTTGCAGTCGCGCATCCACTCTTCACGGGCGACCGGATCGGTTTCCAGAATGTGGCGGAGACGCTCCTGCGAGTCTGTCACCATGCTGCGAAACTTGAGACAGCCGAACTCGCGGCCATCGCGGCCAAGCCGACGATGCGCGAAAATCACCGGCCCGCGATCGGACAGGTAGATCGCCAGCATGACCAGGAGCAGCAACGGTGCCAGGAAGATCAAGGCCGCCATCGCCAGCGTGACGTCCGCCGCCCGGACGAGGGCAGAGGTAAGACCTGCGGCCGACTCGGAACCGGTCGACTTTCCAGACGCTCGATTGGCTGATTGGGTGGCCGAAATCGCTACGTCCATGAAAGCTCCCTTTCTTTATGGCGCGCCTGGCTCACGGTCGCGTTGAGTCATTCAAGTTAATCGAGCGTTACTTAAGGGTTTTGCGCGTGCAACACAATCGCTGCAATGCAACATAATTCCGAAGCCGTGCCGGCCGAGCCTTGAGATGCCGGGCAACGGAAACTGACGCGTTCGGAAGGTCGATCCCCTTTTGAAGTTCCCTAGCGTGCGAGTCAGGGCAGGAAATGACGCAATTGCGAAGGCGCCGCAACCGCGGCAGACAGGATTTGTCGGTTGAACGGCCTGATAATGCGACGGCCCGACGGACGCGCTTGTCCCGTTCAAGGACAAGGTGCCTGCGACCCCGTACAGGCGTAGCGAGAACGGCCGAATAAGTGGTAGAGGCACGCGCGACCGTCACCGATGGCTTGAGCGGCAGGTGCCTGCTATCGACCCGACCTTGCCAAATGGCGACACGAGGCTGACTTACCACCCGATGTTTTACGCGCTCCTCACCCTCGCCATCCTGGGATCACAGATCGGCGCTGCGGCAGTCGGCAGCCCGGCCGTGACGCAAGCCGCGCCTGCACCCGCGCCTGCAACGCCGTCTGGTGCACCGCAAAATTTGCCGCGCGCCCAGACGTCCGATTCGCCGCAGAGTTCAGGGTTCCTGTCCGCCGGCCAGTTGGTCGACCGATGCCGCGAGCCGGCGCAGACCAGCGCATCCTATTGCTTTGCCTATATCGCTGCAGTGCACGACATGGCGCGGGCGTACGAAGTGTGGCTGGAGCAGCGTGAATTCTGCATCCCGCCCGCGACGACGCAGGCGGAATTGCGCAACATCTTTCTCGCCTATGCGGCGCGAAACGAACAGATCCGCGCTGGCCAGGCGGCTTCGGCGATCCTCGTCGCGCTGAAGACCGCCTATCCATGCGTGCCCGTCACGCCATCACCGCCGGTCGTCGCGCAACCGGCACCGGCATCGCGATGACGATCGTGCAGCCCGGAATCGACCTTGCCCCCCACGATGGCGGGCGCGACGCAGCCGCGATCCGGTCGCCGCGCCCCTTGCCCGCGATCGACATCGCGGCGCATCGTCGCCGGCGGAACCGGCGCAACCTCATTCTGGCCGTTGCGCTCGCCGCCTTGCTTATTTTCGCGGCGGCCGATGTCTATTTCGTCATGCGCGCGCTGGAATCGTCGGCCCTGCCCAGGCAGCGCCCCGGTACCGTGATCGACGTGCCGCCGATCGCGCCCGTCGCGCCGCCGTCCGATCCCGCCGCGCTGCGCAAGCTGACGGTCGAGGAAGCGTTGGACGAGAATGCCCGCATCCCGTTCGCCAAGGGCCCGAACCCGTCCGCCCCGGCGCTCGTCGTCGCGTCGGGGAGCCCGGATTGGGACCGGTCGGTCGGATGCCTGACCGCGGCGATCTATTACGAGGCGGGGAACGAGCCGCTGGGCGGGCAGCAGGCGGTCGCGCAGGTCGTGCTGAACCGGGTGCGGCACCCAACCTATCCCTCGACCGTCTGCGGCGTCGTCTATGAGGGCGCGAATCGTCCGACCGGTTGCCAGTTCACCTTCACCTGTGACGGATCGACCGCGCGGGCGCCGGATCCGCGCCGATGGGAACAGGCGCGCTTCGTTGCCGAATCGGCGCTGCGTGGCCAGGTCTACGCCCCGGTCGGTCTGGCGACGCATTATCATGCCGATTATGTCGTGCCCTATTGGGCGTCATCGCTCGCCAAGACGATCCGCATCGGTCGGCACATCTTCTATCGCTGGAACGGCTTTTGGGGCACTCCGACGGCCTTTACCCAGCGTTATGCGGGCGGCGAACCGATGATCGGCGTCATGCCCGACAGCGCGATGTCCGCGGCCGCGCCCGTTGAGACCCCGGAAACGCCGACGGTGGCGACGATCGCGGACCGGCCGATCCTGGCCTATCGCGACGCCGCATCGCGCGCGGCCGGGCCGGTCGACGCTGCGGCGGTGGCGACGGACGGCCCCGCCCCCGGCGCAGCGGGAACGAGCGCTGCCGCTGCCGCCGCGCCCGGGCCACCCGCGGTGCGCAAGCCTGCGGGCAGGCGCTTCGTCATCGGCATGAATGAGGCCGCACGCGACGAACGCGCGGACCGTACGGCGGAGTCCACCGCGCCGGCACCCTGACCCGGACGCACCCGGAGCAGCGCGCAATCGTCAGGCGGCGACGCGGGCAGCGACCAGCGGCTGCCACCAGTCCTCGTGGCCGAGATACCAGGCAAGGGTTTCGGCAAAGCCCTGCGCAAAGTCACGCGCGGGGGCATATCCGAGTTCCGACCTGATCTTGGTTTCGTCGATCGCATAGCGGCGGTCATGGCCCTTGCGATCCTCGACATACCGCTTGAGCTCGGCGGTTGCGCGACCCTGGGCGGCGGGGGCGCCGGGAAAGCGCCGCGCGAGCGACGGATCCGCCGCGAACGCCGCGTCGATGCCGCGACAGATTTCCTCGACGACCGTCAGATTGGGCAGCTCCTGGCCGCCACCGACATTGTAGGTCTCGCCGATCCGGCCGTGCTTCAGGATCAGCTCGATCCCGCGACAATGATCCTCGACGTGCAGCCAGTCGCGCACGTTCATCCCGTCGCCATAGATCGGCAGCGCGCGGCCGGCGAGCGCATTGAGCGTGAACAGCGGAATGAGCTTTTCGGGAAACTGGAACGGGCCGTAATTGTTCGAACAGTTGCTGGTCGTCGTCTCCAGCCCGTAGGTGTGGTGATAGGCGCGGACCAGATGGTCGCTGCCCGCCTTCGACGCCGAATAGGGCGAGTTGGGCGCATAGGGCGTCGTTTCGCTGAACGCCGCGTCATCGGGCCCGAGCGAGCCATAGACCTCGTCGGTGGAGACGTGATGGAAGCGGTGCGGTCGCCCGGTGCCGGTGTCGAGCCACGCCGCCTTGGCCGCCTTGAGCAGGCTATGCGTCCCCACGACATTGGTGGTGACGAACGCATCCGGGCCGGTGATCGACCGGTCGACATGGCTTTCGGCGGCAAAATGCACGATCGTGTCGATGGCATGATCGGCGATCAGGCGACCGACCAGTTCGGTGTCGCAGATGTCGCCCCGGACCAGCTCGACCCCGTCGAGCCCGGCGATGTTCGCGGGATTGCCGGCATAGGTCAGCGCATCGAGCACCACGATCGTGTCCGCCGGCGACACCCGCCGCCAGTGGTGGACGAAGTTCGCCCCGATGAAACCGGCGCCCCCCGTCACGATCAGATTGGCCATTGTTCGGATCCTTTACTGCCGTCCTGCGATCGAAACCGCTGCTTTACGGACGGCGACGGCGGGAAACAATGCGCTTCGACGGCGGTGCGCAAGCGCGGCCTCAGTCGAATGCGGCGATGTCGGCAAAGCGCTGCCCGGCGCGGTCCTTGGCCGAAATCTGCGGCGCGATATCGCCCAGCGGCCAGTCGATCGCGATGTCCGGATCGTCCCAGGCGAGCGAATGCTCGTGCGCGGCATCGTAATAGCCGGTGCATTTGTAGAGGAAATCGGTGTCGTCGGCGAGGCTGAGAAAGCCGTGCGCAAAGCCCGGCGGGACCCAGAACATGCGCTTGTTCGCCGCCGACAGCTCGACGCCGACCCAGCGGCCATAGGTGGGCGAGCTGCGCCGCAGATCGACCGCCACGTCCCAGACGCAACCGTTGACGACACGAACCAGCTTGCCCTGCGGATTGGGGTTCTGAAAGTGCAGGCCGCGCAGCACGCCGCGCGCCGATCGGCTGTGATTGTCCTGCACGAAGTCGAGATCGAGACCGAGTTCAGCAAAGCTGCGCGCGTTCCAGCTTTCCATGAAGAAGCCGCGATCGTCGCCGAACACCTTCGGCTCGAGGATCACCAGCCCCTCGATCTCGGTGTCGATCCGCTTCATGCGCGCGCGGCCTTGCCCTGCAACAGGCCCATCAGATATTCGCCATAGCCGCTCTTGCGCAGCGGCGCGGCGACCCGCTCGAGCTGGGCATCGTCGATGAAGCCCTGGCGCCAGGCGATCTCCTCCGGACAGCAGATTTTCAGGCCCTGGCGTTCTTCGGTGATCCGCACATAGAGCGCGGCGTCGATCAACGATGCATGCGTCCCCGTGTCGAGCCACGCATAGCCGCGCCCCATGATCTCGACCGCCAGCTTGCCCGCATCGAGATACAGCCGGTTGAGGTCGGTGATCTCCAGCTCGCCGCGTGGCGATGGCTTCAGGTCACGGGCTAGCGCGACCGCGTCGCCGTCGTAGAAATAAAGGCCGGTGACCGCATAGTTCGACTTGGGAACCGCGGGTTTTTCCTCGATCGTCTCGGCTCGGCCATCGGCGTCGAAGGACACGACGCCATAGGCTCGCGCGTCGCTGACATAATAGCCGAACACGGTCGCCCCGTCGGTACGTGCCTGCGCCCGCGCCAGCAGTTCGCTGAAACCATGGCCGTAGAAGATGTTGTCGCCCAGCACGAGCGCGGAGGGTGCGTCGCCGACGAAATCGGCGCCGATATGATAGGCCTGGGCCAGCCCCGCGGGTTCGGGCTGCACCGCATAGTCGATCGCCATGCCCAGATCCGCGCCGTCGCCCAGCACGGCGCGGAACGCCGCCTGATCCTGGGGCGTGGTGATGACCAGCACCTCGCGGATCCCCGCCAGCATCAGCGTCGACAGCGGATAATAGATCATCGGCTTGTCGTAGACCGGCATCAGCTGCTTCGAGACGCCGCGGGTCAGGGGATAGAGGCGCGTGCCCGAACCCCCGGCGAGTATGATCCCCTTGCGCACCTTCATCCTTCCCGTTCGATCGCGCCCGATCAGCCCGGGCCGCGCGCAGTCGCCATCGCCTCTACGCAGTCGGGTGGCGCAGGGCAATGCGGCCGCGCTGGCCCCGCCGACATCGCCGGTTGATCTGGCGCGCCGCGAATGCCAAGCCGCCGCCGGTACGGGAAAGGGCGACTATGGACGGCGCATCGACGGCCACGCGCGAGATTCTGGTGACAGGCGGGTCGGGGCAGGTCGGCACCGAACTGCAACGCCTGGCCATGCCGCCGGGGTGGCGGATCGTCGCCCCGCCGCGCGGCGAACTCGACCTGGCCGATCCGCGATCGATCGCTGCCGCGGTGCGGGCGCGCCCGTGGGCGGCAATCATCAACGCGGGGGCCTATACCGCGGTCGATCAGGCCGAAAGCGATGTCGTCGCCGCGTGGCAGGTGAACGCGATGGCCCCTGCGGCGCTCGCCGCCGCCGCAACTGAGGCCGGGGGCATCCCGATCGTTCACGTCTCGACCGATTATGTCTTTCCCGGCGATCGCGCCGTCGCGTGGGAGGTCGACGATCCGGTCGCGCCGCTCGGCGTCTATGGCGCATCGAAGCTGGCGGGCGAGCTGGCGATCGGGACGGCGCAACCGCGCCATGCGATCGTGCGCACCGCCTGGGTGGTCAGCGCGCACGGCCGCAATTTCGTCAAGACCATGTTGCGGCTCGCCGCCGACCGCGACGTGCTGCGCGTCGTCGCCGACCAGCACGGTTCGCTGACCGCCGCCGCCGACCTCGCCGCCGCGCTCGCCGCTGTCGCCATCCGGATGGCGCAGGATGACGGCGCACCGGCCGGCATCTTTCATTTCGCCAATCAGGGGCCGACCACGTGGCATGGGGTCGCCGAAGCGGTGCTGAAGGAATCGGCCGCGCGCGGCGGACCGTCGGCACAGGTTCTGCCGATTTCCAGCGCGGAGTATCCCACGCCCGCGCGACGGCCCGCCAATTCGCTGTTGTCGACCGCGCGGATCACGCGGGACTACGGCATCGCGCCCCGCCCGTGGCAAATTGCGCTGAACGAAATCCTCGACGAATTGCTGGCAGCACCTGGGCCTGCCACGGCGTGAGTTTCGACCGTCCGCGCGATTTCCATCGTCACCCCGGCACTAGGCCGGGGTGACAGGAACGAACCGTGGCGCGTTCTGAACCAGCCGCTCAGTGCTGGTACGCCTTGGGCAGCGCGCCTTCCTTGGGATCGAGATAGCGGTCGCGCAGGCGCAACTGGCGGTTGCCCAGCGGCTGTTCGACCCCGTCGATGAAAACCGCGGTCGGCGTCGCGCCGATTTCCAGCGGATCGGCGTCCCAGATCACGACATCGCCGCGCCGCCCCGGGCGCAGCGAGCCCAATTCGCCGCCCATGCCCATGATCTCCGCGGGCTTCGAACTGATCGTCGCGAACGCCTGGCCCCAGTCGAGCCCGGTCGCACCGGGGACGCGGGTCAGCGCGACGAGGTTGCCGGCGAACTGCTTCACATGCCGTGCCTGGCGCGCTTCATTGTCGTCGACATTGCCGATGGCGACCGTGACCCCTGCCGCGACCATCCGCCCGACATTGGACTGGGTCGCGCCCAGCTGGTCGAAATCGGCGGGCAGATCGGCGAGCGCGTTGGCGATCACCGGCACGCCGGCAGCCGCGATCTCGCGCGCGACCATCCAGCCTTCGACCGCACCGACCAGCACGATGTCGAGCGCGGGCATCTCGCGCTTCAGGCCGAGCACGACCTGAATGTCGAGCGCGCGATCGACCTTGATCAGCAGCTTCTGCTGACCGTTCACCACCGGCACGAGCGCGGCGGCGTCGGCGCGGGTCAGCAGCGCGTCCTTGCCGCGATCGTTGAAGCTCGCGGGATTGCGCGCATAGTCGCGCGCCTCGAACAACGCGTTCCGGAACATCGCGATCGCCGCCGGGCGGCTGCCGCCCGCGGTACGCGCGCCCGCCACGCCATATTCCATGAACTGGAACAGCCTGGCGCGCGTGATCGGGCTGGTGTCGTTGCCCAGATCGATCATCGCGCCCTGTCCGCCAAAGATCGACGCCCCGGTGTCGGGCACGATCACCGCGCGGGTAATGCCTTCGCTGCGGTTGAGCGTGATCGCCTGCCCGCGCCAGTTGACCGCCGGGGCGATGTCCAGACTGGCGTTGAACACCGAATCGGCGGCGGCGCTGTCGTCGGTTTCGCGCACGCCGTCGACATCGACCAGCCCGACCCGCGAAAAACCCGCGACGATGCCCGGCGATACCCACCGGCCACCTGCGTCGATGACGCGCATCCCCGCCGGCGCGGCGACACCGGCACCCGCCGCGACGACCCGGCCGTCGCGGATCACGACGGTGCCGCCTTCGATCGGGGCGGAGCCGTCGCCGACGACCAGTTTGGCGTTGGTGATCGCGACCGTCTGTGCGGCCGCGGGGAACGCAGCAAGGGCCAGCGCACTGCCGGCCAAGCGCATGAGGGTGGTTCGCATCGTCACTTCACATCCCCCTCGCCCGGCTGGCCCAGTTCGAAATCGGACACCGGCCGCATCTTTGGATTATTCGCGTCAAACATCAGCGCGCCGTCGATCCACACCCGTTCCGGCCGGGTGTAGATGCTGAACGGATCGCCGTTCCACAGCACGATGTCGGCCATCTTGCCGGGCCGCAGGCTGCCGGTCATCTGGTCGACGCCCAGCGCGCGCGCCGCATTGATGCCGACCCAGGTCCAGGCGCGTTCCTTGCTGATCGCGATGCCGGCGCGTTCGGCCGACTTCACCACTTTGGCGATTTCCTGGTTGAGGCGCTGAATGCCGTTCGCGTCGTCCGAATGGATCATCGCGCACGCGCCTTCCTTGTCGAGGATCGCCAGATTCTCGCCGATCGCATCGTAGGATTCCATCTTGAAGCCCCACCAGTCGGCCCACACCGCCGAGCACGCCTCATTGGCCTTCAGCAGGTCGGCGATCTTGTAGCTTTCGACCGCGTGATGGAACGCGCGCACCTTGTAGCCAAACTCCTTGGCCATATCCATGACGACGGCCATTTCGTCAGCGCGATAGCAGTGGTTGTGGACCAGGATTTCGCCATCAAGCACGCCGCGCAGCGTATCCATCTGGATGTCGCGGCTGGGCGCGTCGCCGCCCTCCTCCTCATATTTATCCCACTTGCGGTCATATTCCTGCGCCTTGGCCCAGGTCTGGCGATCGACCGCGACATTGCCCATGCGCGTCGACGGAATACGGCCCTTGGCGCCATAGACGCGCTTCGGGTTCTCGCCGCACGCCATTTTCAGGCCATAGGGGGCGCCGGGGAACTTCATCCCCTGCATCGTGCGGGCATAGACGTTCTTGAGCGTGACCGAGCGCCCGCCGAACAGATTGGCCGATCCGGGCAGGATCTGGAGCGTCGTCACCCCGCCATTGGCGAGCGCGCGGGAGAAACCCGGGTCCTGCGGCCAGACGCTGTGTTCGGCCCAGACCTCCGCCGTCACCGGACCGGTCGCCTCGTTGCCGTCGGAATGCGCCTGCACCGCCGGGGTCGGATAGTCGCCCAGATGGCTGTGCACATCGATGATGCCCGGCGTTACCCATTTGCCCCGGCCGTCGATGACCGTTGCGCCCTCCGGCGCGGCGATCTGCTGGCCCAGCGCGACCACCTTGCCGTCGCGGAACAGGACCGCGCCATTGTCGATCCGCGCGCCCTCGCCATCCAGGATGGTCACGTTGGTGATCAGGGTCGGCACGCCGGGATAGACGCGATAGGTCGACGGGAACGGATTGTGGTCGAACCCCTTGCCTTTTCCGGGTGCGGGCTTCGACGATTTGGGCGCGGCCGATGCCGACTTCGCTTCCCCGCCCTGCGCGGCGCACGCGGCGAGCATGGTCGCCCCCGCCAGCAGCATGATGTTGCGTTTCACCGCTTTTCTCCTCCCCCTTCAAACACCGTTGCCTGGCAGGATCGCGACGGTCGCGCGCTGCCACACGGCCCCGATAGGTAGGATCGAAACGCGGCTCGTGTAAATCGACAACTTGCCGCGCGCGGCCGTCGGCAGGGCCCACCCGCACGCGCTGACCACCACGCTCCGAGGCGAAAGCCCCAATCTGGCGCAAGAACCGTGCAGCCGGGCCGGTGATTTCACTTGCAGCCAGACCCGTAACGAGCGACAATGATAATTGACATCGAATATGTCCAAAAATTTGGACAGTCATCGCCGAAAATCGGATGTGGCGATGGGTTCGCGTTTCGATCCGACAGTCGGATCGCGAAAGCAGGATGCGGTCAATGCAGACGGACGGACATGATTGCGCCGACACGCTCGCCGCCGGGTGCGCATGAGGATGCGCGACTCTGCCGCATCCGCCGTGTTCGACATCGGCATGACCGCTTTCGATCGTGCGCGCCACGTCGAACCGCTCAACACCAAGATCGTCCGGCATCACAACGGGGTCAGCGTGCTGCTCGACGACGGCAGCGCCCAGCAGGCGAGCCAGGATCTGGAGGCACGCGCCAATGAGATGGTGGCGCTGCTGATCTGGCGCACGAGCATCAGCCTCGACGCCGCGGTGGCCGATGAAGCATTGCGCGGCGCGCGCGGCCCCGGCGCGTTTGCCATCATTCCGGCCAGCAACCCGTCATGGTGGGCGCTGCGCGACCAGGCGACCGACGACAATCTGCATATCCAGCTCGAACGCTCGCTGATCGCCGAAATCTGCCTGCGCGACGGCATGGAGCATGTGCCGAGCTTTGACAGCATGATCGGCTTTGCCCATCCGCTGATCGCCCAGCTCGGCGAATATGCGATCGAGCTGCTCGACCGCGAACAGCCGCCTTCGCGGCTCGCCTGGGATGCACTGATCACCGTGCTCGTGCTGGCGCTGGCGCGCATCGCCAACGAGCGCGGCGAGCCCATGCCGCGCACCATCGTGCGGAAGGGCGGGCTGGCCGGCTGGCAGATCCGGCGCACCACCGAATATATCCATGAGCGGCTGAACGAGACGATCGCGCTCAACGAACTCGCGGCGATCGCCGGCCTGTCGCCCTTTCATTTCGCGCGTGCGTTCAAGCAGTCGGTGGGCGATCCGCCACACCGCTACCAGATCCGGCGGAGACTGGAAAAAGCCTGCGAGATGCTGGTGGAAACCGACCTGCCGGTCATCGAGATTGCGACGGCGGTCGGCTACGAGACGCCACAGACGCTGTCGCGGCTGTTCCGGCGCGAATTCGGCATCTCGCCCAGCTTTTATCGCCGCGAATCGTCGCGCTGAGCGCGTTTGCGGTCTGGCTCAGCCGGACTGAAACGGTGCGGCGCAAAATCGGGTGACATCCCATCGATCCGCGCAATTTTTGAGACGCTGGCCGGGAATGAAGGCTTTTACAAAAGCTCGCCATCTCTCCATCGTCACCCCGGCCTTGAGCCGGGGTCCCGCTGCCTGATCCGGCGCAAGAAACAGAGAGACCCCGGGTCAAGCTCGGGGTGACGGGAATATTCCTGAATCGCAGCGAGCAGAACACGCGCTCCGAGCAAGGAGTAAGCTTAGCGAACGGGCCGGTATCGACAAGCTCAGCAGCCTCTCAGGATGAGCCGGTCAAGACCGTCCGGTTTCATCCTGCGCTACCGCTTGCGGCCCTGATGCCGGATGTTCGCAGGCCGGCCGCGGCGTTTCAGCTCGCGCGGACCACGCGGGCCGCGCCCGGGCCGGCCGGCATCCGATCCCGATCCCTTGCCGTCGGGCAGTTCGAAACGGAGCGCACCCGACACCGGATTGGCCTCGACCAGGCGGAGCGAAAGGCGCTGGCCGAGCGCGAAAGCAGCGCCGGTTTCGTCACCGACCAACTGCTGGCGGGTTTCGTCATAGCGGAAATATTCGCGGCCCAGGTCGCGCGCCGGGACCAGCCCGTCGCCGCCCACCCCCTCGATCGTCGCAAAGAAGCCGAAGCTCTGCACCCCGGTGATCCGCGCGTCCATCACCGACCCGACATGTTCGGACAGATAGGCCGCGACGTAGCGGTCGATCGTCTCGCGCTCCGCCTCCATCGCGCGGCGTTCCAGCCCGCTGATGACCTCGCCGATGCGCACCATTTCCGCATCCTCGGGCACCAGCCCGCCCGGCCCGAGATCATGGGCGGCGACGAGCGCGCGATGCACGACCAGGTCGGCATAGCGGCGGATCGGCGAAGTGAAATGCGCATAGCTTCCCAGCGCCAACCCGAAATGGCCATGATTGGCGGGGCCGTAATAGGCCTGGGTCTGGGTGCGCAGCACCTGCTCCATCACCTGTGCGCGATGATCCGCCTCCGCGACCTTGCCGAGAATGTGGTTGAACGTCGCGGGACGGATCACCTGGCCGAGTGCGAATTCGATGTCGAAGGTCTTGAGATAGTCCTTGAGCGCGACGAGCTTCTCACGCGCCGGCGGTTCGTGGATACGATACATGACGGGTGCCTTTTTCGCCTCCAGCGCCTTGGCGGCAGCGACATTGGCGGCGATCATGTAATCCTCGATCAGCTTGTGCGCGTCGAGGCGCTCGCGCGGCGCGACCGACAGGATCCGGCCCTTCTCGTCCAGTATGATTCGCCGCTCGGGCAGGTCGAGGTCGAGCGGCGCGCGGGCCTCCCGCGCCTTGTTGAGCGCGTGCCAGCAGTCCCACAGCGGGGAGAGAATATCTTTAAGCCCCTCCCCTTCAGGGGAGGGGTTGGGATGGGAGTCATCCATCTGACGCGGCGCTGCTGGCACCGCCCCATCCCCATCCATCACCGCCTGCGCGTCCTCGTAAGCGATGTTGGCCACGATCCGCACCACCGCCCGGCTGAACCGCCAGGATTTGAGCGCCCCCGCCGCCGACACCTGCAGGTGACAGGCCAGCGCCGCGCGATCGACGCCCTCCTTGAGCGAACACACGTCCGCCGACAGGATTTCGGGCAGCATCGGCACCACGCGGTCGGGGAAATAGACCGAATTGCCCCGCTTGCGCGCTTCGCGGTCGAGCAGCGAGCCGGGGCGGACATAGAAGCTGACATCGGCAATCGCGACGATCGCGCGCCAGCCGCCGGGGTTGCCCGGATCATCGTCGGGCGCGGCCCAGACCGCATCGTCATGGTCACGCGCATCGGCCGGGTCGATCGCGACGATCGGCAGCGCGCGCAGATCCTCACGCCCCTCGCCCAGCTCGCGCGCCGCCGACTCCCCGGCCTCCGCCAGCAGCTCGTCGGAAAAGACGTTGGGAATGCCGTGCTTGTGGATCGCGACCAGCGAGAAGCTGCGCGGCGCGAACGGATCGCCGAGCCGTTCGACGACCTTGGCCGTCATGCGTGGCGGTCGTCCCGCCCGTTCCGCAAGCACCAGGTCGCCGACCTCGGCGCCGCCCAGGTCGGAGATCGGGAAGTCGCGGCGCTCCTTCTTCTCGACGCCTTGCAACCAGTGCTTGCCGCCTTCGGCATGGACGACGCCCAGCATCAGCGCCTCGCCGCGCGCCAGCTTCTTCATCGGGTGCGCGATCCAGCCCTTGCCGGCTTCCTCGGTTCGCGCCAGCACCCGGTCGCCCGGCGCCAGCGCCGAACGCCCGCGCTCGCGAATGCGCACGCGCGGTTCGGGCACGCCTTCGGCTTCCCAGCGTTCGGGCATCGCCCACACATTGCCGCCGTCGTCGACGTCGACGATGCGCAGGACCGTCACCTTGGGCAGCCCGCCCATTTTGTGAAAGGCGCGGCCGGGTGCCACGTCGATCAGCCCCTCGTCGCTCATGTCCTTCAGCAGCGCCTTGAGCGCGATCTTGTCCGGCCCACGCAGCGCGAACGCGCGCGCGATCTCGCGCTTGCCCGCCGGCTGGTCGCTCGACGCGATGAAATCCATGATCTGCTGGCGGGTCGGCAGGTTGCTGCGGCTGGACATATGCCGCTAGTGGCACAGATGGCCCCTGATCCACAGTCCAGATTGTCAGCAATTATTTGTATGATAATAGAGGGCATGTGACCCACGACCTGCTCATCATCGGCGGCGGCATCAACGGTTGCGCGATCGCGCGCGAGGCGGCGTTGCTCGGGCTGAAGGTGCTGCTGGTCGAGCGCGACGACCTGGCCAGCCACACGTCGTCGTCGTCGACCAAGCTGATCCATGGTGGGTTACGCTATCTCGAGCAATATGAGTTCAAGCTTGTCGCCGAGGCGCTGGCCGAACGCGAGCGGCTCGTGGCGATCGCCCCGCACCTCATCCACCCGATGGCGTTCGTGCTGCCGCATGAGCACCAGTTGCGGCCGTGGTGGATGATCCGGCTGGGGCTGGTGCTCTATGACCGGATCGGCGGCAAATCGACGCTGGCCAAGTCGCGCGGCCTGCGCGCCGCCGACATCGCCTATCGCGCGCCGCTCAAACGCCCGGGCAAAGGCTTCGTCTATTCGGACGCCTGGGTCGACGATTCGCGCCTGACCCTGCTCAATGCGATGGACGCGGCGGCGTGCGGCGCGACGGTGCAAACCCGCACCGCGCTGGTTAGCGCACGGCGCGAAGGCGAATTATGGCGTGCCGAGCTGTCGGATGGGCACGGCGTCACGGCACGCGCCATCGTCAACGCCGCCGGGCCGTGGGTGGCGAGCACGCTTGCGCGGCTCGGCGTCAATGCTGCCGCCGGCGTGCGGCTGGTCAAGGGCAGCCACATCGTCGTGCCGCGCCTGTATGACGGCGACCACGCCTATATCCTGCAACAGCCCGACCGGCGGATCGTCTTCGCCATCCCCTATCTCGACCGCTTCACCGAAATCGGCACCACCGACGTGCCGGTCGACGCGCCCGAAGACGCGGTGATCGACGGCGACGAGATCGACTATCTGTGCGCGGCGGTGAACCGCTATTTCACGCGCCAGATCACGCCGGCCGACGTGACCTCCGCCTGGTCGGGGGTGCGCCCGCTCTATGACGACGGTGCCGACGCCGCGTCGGAAATCACCCGCGACTATGTGCTCGAACTCGACACGAGCGGCCCGCCGCTGCTGTCGGTATTCGGCGGCAAGATCACGACCGCGCGCCATTTGGCCGAGGAAGCGATGGGCAAACTCGCCTCGACGATCGGCACGACCTTCCGGCCGGTGTCGCGCACCCGCCCGCTGCCCGGCGGCGACATTGGCAGGTTCGACACCTTTCTTGCCGACGTGCGACGGCGCTTTCCATTCCTGGGCGATCCGCGGTCGGATCGCATGGCGCGCGCCTATGGCGCGATGCTGATCGAGATGCTGGACGGCGTCGACAGCGAGGCTGCGATGGGCCGCGATTTCGGCCATGGCCTGACCGAGGTCGAGCTGCACTGGATGCGGGCGCGCGAATGGGCGCACGACGCCGCCGACGCGCTCGATCGCCGCAGCAAGCTGGGACTGGTGATGTCCGCCGACCAGCGCGCGGCGGTCGAGGCGTGGTTCAGCGACGCTTCGCTATAAGCAGCCATCGCGCCGAGTGCCGAGCGACCCCTTGTCGTCCCGGCGGAGGCCGGGACCGCTCACCACGTCGCGCGCCACTGCCAGCGGCCCCGGCCTGTGCCGGGGCGACGATCAATAGGCGCGGGCGATCAGGATCCGTTCGACTGCCGGCTCGCCGGTGAAGATGCAGGTACCGCTGGCCGGTTCAGCATCGCTCGGCACGTTGCGCGCCGTCAGCTTCAGCGCCTTCAGCCGCTCAACCACCTGGTCCAGCTCCGCGCCGGTCGGGCGGCACCAGCTCACCTCGACCCAGCCGGGATAGCGGTTGCCCTCGGCGAAATGCGCCTCGATCGCGGTGAAGTCGGTGACGTCGCGGCGGATGTTCGCGTCCATCCGCGCCCGGGCTTGTGAGTGGAGCGACTGCTGGACATCGGCCAGCATCGCCGCCGCGCCGCCCACAAAATCGCCGCGCGCAAGGATCGCGCTGTCGAGCTTGCCGTCGTCGCGATACAGCCGGTCGCGCCGCACGACCGACACATTGCCGCCCGCCACGTCGCGCCCGCCGACCTCGACGATCACTGGCGCGCCCTTCTTGACCCAGCCCCAGCGCTTGACCGCCGCCTTGGCCGGCCGCTGGTCGAGCAGCGCGCGCACCGGCTCGCCGAACGCCGACAGCGCGGCCAGCTCGGCCTGCAGCTCGCGGCAATAGGCGAGCACCGCCTCATCCTCCGGCCCGTCGCGCAGCATCGGCACGATCACCACCTGCCACGGCGCGACGCGCGGCGGCACGCGCAGGCCGTCATCGTCGCCGTGCACCATGATCAGCCCGCCGATCATGCGGGTCGACATGCCCCAGCTGGTCGTTTGCGCCAGTTCCAGCTGCCCTTCGGCATTCTGGAAGCGGATATTCTGCGCAGCCGAGAAATTGGTGCCCAGAAAATGGCTGGTCCCGGCCTGCAGTGCCTTGCCGTCCTGCATCATCGCTTCGATCGAATAGGTCGCGACCGCGCCCGGAAAACGCTCATGCTCGGGCTTTTCACCCGCGACCACCGGCAGCGCGACGCACTCCTCGGCGAAGCTGCGATAGACCTCCAGCATCTTCATCGTCTCTTCGCGCGCCTCGGCTTCGCTGGCGTGCGCGGTATGCCCCTCCTGCCACAGAAACTCGCTGGTGCGCAGGAACATGCGGGTGCGCATTTCCCAGCGCACGACATTGGCCCATTGGTTGATGAGGACGGGCAGGTCGCGCCAAGACTGGATCCAGCGGCTGAAGGCCGCGCCGATCACCGTCTCGCTGGTCGGGCGGACGACCAAAGGCTCCTCCAGCTTGGCGGCGGGGTCGGGCACCAGCCGCCCGTCCTGCTGGATCAGCCGGTGATGGGTGACGACCGCCATTTCCTTGGCGAAGCCGTCGACATGCTCGGCTTCCTTCTCGAAATAAGAGAGCGGAATGAACAGCGGGAAATAGCAATTCTCGTGCCCCGTCGCCTTGATGCGATCGTCGAGCAGTCGCTGGATGCGTTCCCAGATGCCATAGCCCCACGGCCGGATCACCATGCAGCCGCGCACCCCCGATTCCTCGGCCAGGTCGCCTTCGGAAATGACGGCTTGATACCAGGCGGCGAAATCGGCCTGGCGGGTGACGGGCAAAGCGTGCTTGATCATGCCCGCGGGGATTAACGCCATGGCCGCGCGGGGCAAGCGGGTTGTTCGGTCCGGCCGATCCGCCTAGGAGGTGTGTCAGCACGCTGAACCGATGCGGACCCGGCCCGCTCAGCAAAGCTGAACAGAGTCCCAAGGCCCAGACAATGCCCGCCGACCGCATCCTGACCGGCCTTGGCCTGCGCCTGATCGCGGTCCTGTGCCTCGCCACGATGGGCGCGCTTATCAAGCTGGTTGAGCTGCGCGGCGCGCACCTCGCCGAAATCCTCTTCTTCCGCCAGCTCGCGTCGCTGCCGATCGTGCTGATCTTCATCGCGGCGGGGGCGGAAGGTCTGCGCGGCATCTCCACCCGCCGCATCGGCGCGCATGCCGGGCGCACGATCGTCGGGCTGAGCGGCATGGTGTTCAATTTCCTGGCGGTGATCGTGCTGCCGCTGGCGGAAGCGACGACCTTTTCATTCACCGTTCCGATTTTCGCGACGATCCTGGGGGCGCTGGTGCTGCGCGAGCCGACCGGGGTGCATCGCTGGGGCGCGGTGATCGTCGGCTTCATCGGCGTACTGATCGTCGCACACCCGGGCAGCGCGGGCGGGGTCGCTGCCAGCGACGCGGCGATCGGGCTGACCGCGGCGTTG
Source organism: Sphingomonas sp. SFZ2018-12 (assembly GCF_022496715.1). Lineage (NCBI taxonomy): Bacteria > Pseudomonadati > Pseudomonadota > Alphaproteobacteria > Sphingomonadales > Sphingomonadaceae > Sphingomonas > Sphingomonas sp. SFZ2018-12. The sequence goes on along the minus strand of NZ_WTFM01000001.1, from coordinate 159,473 downwards.
CTGGTCGCGATCGTGTCGATCCAGCTGCGCCAGCTCGGCCGGACCGAAGCCGCGGGCACCACGGTGTTCTGGTTCTCGCTCTTGTCGCTGCCGCCGCTCGGCATCGCCTATACAATGGTCGCCGCGGCGCACGACACGCTGACCTTCGCGATCCTGGCCGCGATCGGCATCGTCGGCGGCATCGGCCAGATCGCGCTGACCGCGGCGCTGCGCTTCGCGCCCGTCTCCGCTGTCGTGCCGATGGATTATTCCAGCCTGATCTGGTCGACGCTCTATGGATGGCTGATCTTCGCCGCGCTGCCCGGCATCAGCACCGCGATCGGCGCGCCGATCATTGTCGCGAGCGGGCTCTATATCGTCTGGCGCGAACACAGGTTGCGGCGGGCAACGACGCCGCCGGTGGGGGGATGAGGGTGCGTGAGCTAGCTTCGCTCGTCACGCCACCTCCTAACTGTCATGCACATCCCGCTCATCCTGAGCAGCCGCTTCGGCCTCGCTCGGTCGCTACTCAGGATGAGCGGAGATTTCTCCTTTTCCTCGAGTAACAGTCTGTCGGCTAGAGCCAGCTCGAAACCGACCCCTCCTACCCCCGCCGCCACACCAGCATCAGATTATTCGCCGGCATCTCGATCAGTCGTTCGCGCGCCAGGCCGTGCTGGTCGGCCACCGCGTCCATCGCCTCGACCGCGCGCAGGCCCCATCGGGGGTCGCGCGACCTGAGCGATTCGTCGAACGCCAGGTTGGACGGCGCGGTCGGTACATCGGCGCGCGTGAACGGACCATAGAGAATGAGCGGCGCGCCCGGTGCCAGCAAGCGCCCCGCGCCCGCGATCAGCCCCAGCGCCGCTTCCCACGGCGCGATATGGACCATGTTGGCGCAGAAGATCGCGTCCGCCGCCGCGGTCGGCCAGACCGGCGCGGCGGCGTCGAGTTCGAGCGGCACCGCGACATTTTTCAGTCCTTCGCACCATGCCGCGATCGAAGCCAGCGCCGCCGGATCGGGATCGCTCGGCTGCCAGCGCAGGGCCGGATAGCGGCCCGCCAGATAGGCGACATGCTCGCCGCTGCCCGAAGCGATTTCCAGCACCGTGCCCGATGCGGGCAGCAGATCGGCGAGCGCATCGGCGATCGGCTCGCGGTTGCGCAGCGTCGCGGGCGCATGCTTGCGCGCCTCGGTTCCGGCTTCGGCGACGATCCAGGGCAGCGAGTCGGCCATTGCTTGTCCTTTTGGCGGCTTGGCGCTTCAATGCGGCGACAGGTGGGGAGCAGGCAATGGCGAAAAGCAGTGATTCGGCAGGGGTGCGCTTTCCGCCGCCCCTGGTCTTTATCGGGATGCTGCTGATCGGCCTCGCGCTTGATCCGCTGGTCGGCAGCTTCGGGCTGGTTTGGACGCTGCGCTGGGCGGCGGGCGTGATCGTGGCGGTGGGTGGGCTGGTGATCATTGGCATGGCGATCGGCCTGTTCCGGCGTGCGGGCACCCGGCCGGAGCCTTGGGTCGAAACCAGCGCGATCGTCGCCGACGGCGTCTATGCCGCAACGCGCAATCCCATGTATCTCGGCATGGCGGCGGCGCAGGCAGGGCTGGCGATCCTGTTCGACAGCGTGGCGGGGGTGCTGCTGGTGCCGGTGGCGATGGCGCTGATCCACGCCTTCGTGATCGCGCGTGAGGAAGCCTATCTGACCGCCAAGTTCGGCGACGGCTACCTCGCCTACAAGGCGCGCGTGCCCCGCTGGTTCTGACGCACGGCGCGGATCCCGAACCAGATCAGCAGCCCGGCGGGTCCCGCCAGAAAGGTGACGAGCAGCACCGGCGCCTGCCCCCAGCGCGGAAAGCCGCGCCGGTCAGCGTCCTCCGCAATCCACAGCCCGGCGAACAGATCGAGCGCCAGATAGTGCAGCCAGCCCGTCACCACGCCGCCATCGGTCGCAAAAATCGCGCGCACGCCGGCGATGGTCGAGAAATCAGGCGCCGGCCCGTCGCTCGGCCCGAACCCACCGCTCAGCGCGGTTGCGACCAGTCCTGCATAGAGCAGGCACATCGCGCCCACGCCGCCGAAGCGCAGCACCGGGATCAGCCGCGCCCGACTAGGCAACAGGATCAGCATGGCCCAGGCGATCAGCGCCGCCAGATTGGCGATGCCGAACAGCGTGGACCAGCTCATCGGCCGGCCTATTCCGCCGCTTCGGCGGGCGCGGGGTCTTTCCAGGCCAGCACCGGCTTACGCGCGGCCTGGGTCTCGTCGAGCCGGCGGCGCGGCGCGAAATGCGGCGCAGACTTGAGGCTCGCATCCCCCGCCTTGGCACGCAGCACGACCGATCGCAGCGCGCCGATGAACTGGTCGAGCGCCGCCTTGCTCTCGGTCTCGGTCGGCTCGACCAGCATCGCGCCATGGACGACCAGCGGGAAATAGACGGTCATCGGGTGATAGCCCTCGTCGATCAGCCCCTTGGCGACATCCAGCGTCGAAAAACCCTCGGCCAGGTTCGAATCGCTGAACAGCGCCTCGTGCATGCACGGGCCCGACGCCGCGAACGGCGCGTCCATCACGTCCTCCAGGCTGCGCAGCACATAATTGGCATTGAGCACCGCATCTTCGGCAACCTGCTTCAGCCCATCCGCGCCATGGCTGAGGATATAGGTCAGCGCGCGGGTGAACATGCCCATCTGGCCGTGGAACGCGGTCATCCGCCCGAAGCTGTTGAGCCGGCCGCCGAAATGTTCGTTCGAGAACTCCTCGGCGCGCTCTTCCTCGATCAGGTGGATGTACCCGTCCTTGGTCCGCGCCGTGTAGGGCAGCGGCGCGAACGGCGACAGCGCCTCCGACAAGACCACCGGCCCCGAGCCCGGCCCGCCGCCGCCATGCGGGGTGGAGAAGGTCTTGTGCAGGTTGATGTGCATCGCGTCGACGCCCAGGTCGCCGGGACGCACCCGCCCGACGATCGCATTGAAGTTTGCGCCGTCGCAATAAACATAGCCGCCGGCGGCGTGCACCGCGTCACTGATCCGCTTCAGGTCACGCTCGAACAGGCCGCAGGTGTTGGGGTTGGTGATCATCACCCCCGCGACATCGGGGCCGAGCCGCTGCTCGAGCGCATCCACGTCGACGCGGCCCTCCGGCGTCGCCGGAATATCCTCGACCGTGAACCCCGCAAAGGCGGCCGTCGCCGGGTTGGTGCCGTGCGCGCTCTCCGGGACCAGGATGACGCGGCGATTGCCCTCGCCGCGCGCTTCCAGCGCCGCCTTGATGCACAGGATGCCGCACAATTCGCCATGCGCGCCCGCCTTGGGGCTCATGGCCACGCCATGCATCCCGGTCAGGTCGATCAGCCAGAAGGCGAGTTCGTTGATGACGCCCAGCGCGCCCTGCACCGTGTCGATCGGCTGGAGCGGGTGGATATCGGCAAAGCCGGGCAGCCGCGCCATCCGCTCATTGAGACGCGGATTATGCTTCATCGTGCACGACCCCAGCGGGAACAGCCCCAGGTCGATCGCGTAATTCTGGCGGCTGAGCCGGGTATAGTGGCGCACCGTCTCCGGCTCCGACAGGCCCGGCAGGCCGATCGGCCGCGTGCGATCCAGCCCGGCCAGGCGCGAGTTCACCGCGCGCTCGTCGGCCAGGTCGACACCGGTCGTCTCGGTCGATCCGATCTCGAAGATCAGCGCCTCGTCCAGCATCAGCGCGCGGTTGCCGGTATAGGTCGCGCTGCCGGCAGCACCGCCATCGCCCATGGTCGGACGCCATCCGCTTGTGTTGATCGTCATGCCAGCACCTCCGTCAGGCCCGCCACCAGGGCGTCGATGTCCTCGTCCGTGACCGTTTCGGTGACCGCGACCACCAACCCGTGGTCGAGCGCGTGTTCGTCGGGATAAAGCCGGCCCAGCGACACGCCGGCCAGGATGCGGCGTTCGGCGAGCTGGCGGACCAGCGGTCGCGCCGTCACCGGCAGCCGCACCGTGAACTCGTTGAAGAACGCATTGTTGACCAGCTCGACACCGGGCACCGCGACCAGCCGCTCGGCCACCTGCACCGCACGCGCGTGATTGATCGCCGACAGCCGGCGCAGCCCCGCCTCGCCCAGCAGCGTCATGTGGATCGAGAAGGCGAGCGCGCATAGCCCCGAATTGGTGCAGATGTTCGACGTCGCCTTTTCGCGGCGGATATGCTGTTCGCGCGTCGACAGGGTCAGCACGAAGCCGCGCTTGCCATCGGCATCAACCGTCTCGCCGCACAGCCGCCCGGGCATCTGGCGCACCAGCTTCTCCGAGCAGGCGAACAGACCCACATACGGCCCGCCGAACTGCAGCCCGACACCCAGCGACTGGCCCTCGCCCACCACGATGTCCGCGCCCATTTCGCCGGGGCTGCGGATCGCGCCCAGCGCCACCGGCTCGGTCACCACCGCGACGAGCAGCGCCTTCTTCGCATGGCATGCCGCCGCCAGCCCGGACAGGTCACCGATCCGGCCGAGAATATCGGGATACTGCACGACCACGCACGACGTATCGTCGTCGATCCGTGCGATCAGGTCGTCAGTGTCGGGCATGGGATCGAGCGTCGGGACGGCAGTCACCACGTCGTCGCCGGTAAACTTCGCCATCGTCCGCGCGACCGAGACGTAATGCGGATGCAGCCCGCCCGACAGGATCGCCTTGGCCCTCCGGGTCACCCGGCGCGCCATCGTGATCGCCTCCCAGCACGCGGTCGACCCGTCGTACATCGACGCGTTGGCGACGTCACAGCCGAACAGGCGCGCGACCTGAGTCTGGAACTCGAACAGCATCTGCAGCGTGCCCTGCGCGATTTCCGGCTGATAGGGCGTATAGGCGGTCAGGAATTCGCCGCGCTGGATCAGGTGGTCGACGCTGGCCGGGACATGATGGCGATAGGCACCGCAGCCGAGGAAGAAGGGCACATCGCCCGCGACCAGATTCTTCGCCGCCAGCGCCTTCATATGGCGCTCGACCGCCATCTCGCTGGCATGCATCGGCAGGCCGTGGATCGGGCCGTCGAGCTGGGCTTCCGCCGGCACATCGACGAACAGGTCGTCGATGGTGGCCGCACCGATGGTGGCGAGCATGGCGGCGCGGTCGGCCGGGGTCAGGGGCAAATAACGCATATGATTTCCCGTTGCTCCGGCGGAGGCCGGAGCCGCAAGCAGCGGGCGCGTGCTTCGATGTCGAAGCAGCCCCGGCCTCCGCCGGGGCGACGCCGGATCACAGTTTCGCGACGAACGCCTCGTATTTGCCTTCGTCCATCAGCTCGTCGAGCTCGGCCGGATCGCTCAGCGTCAGCTTGAAGAACCAGCCGTCGCCCTCCGGATCCTCGTTGACCAGCCCGGGATTTTCCTCGAGCGCCGCATTGCCCTCCAGCACGGTGCCCGACACCGGCGCATAGACGTCGGACGCGGCCTTGACCGATTCGACGACCGCAGCGTCATCGCCCTTGGTGAATTCCTTGCCCTCCTCGGGCACCTCGACGAACACCACGTCGCCCAGCTGGCCCTGGGCGTAATCGGTGATACCGACGGTGGCGACATCGCCGTCGACATCGATCCACTCATGGTCTTCGGTAAAGTATCGGCTCATATGGGCGGGCTCCTCAACGAACGTAACGATGGGGGACAAACGGCATGGCGACGATTTCGGCGCGGTGCGACTTGCCGCGCTGGGCGAGGGTCACCACCGTACCGGCAGCCGCCAGCGCGGCGGGCACATAGGCCATCGCGATCGGCTTCTGGACCGTCGGCGCGAATCCGCCCGAGGTGACGCGGCCGACCGCGCGGCCGTCGGCGTCGACGACTTCGGCGCCTTCGCGCACCGGCTGACGCCCCTCGACGATCAGGCCGACGCGTTTGACCGCCGCGCCTTGCGCCAGCTGCGCGGCGATCCGCTCGGCACCGGCAAAGCCGCCCGCCTCGCGCCGCTTCTTTGACAAGGCAAAGGTCAGGTCCGCCTCGACCGGTGTCGTGTCGGGATCGAGGTCATGGCCATAAAGCGGCAGGCCGGCCTCCAGCCGCAGCGAATCGCGCGCGCCCAGCCCGATCGGCTTGACCTCCGGCTCGGCGCACAGCGCATCGGCGAGCGCCACCGCGGCATCGGCCGACACCGAAATCTCGAAGCCGTCCTCGCCGGTATAGCCGGACCGCGAGACGTGCAGCTCGACGCCCTGCCAGCGATACGTCGCGGCCTGCATGAAGGTCAGCCGCTCGACCGGCGCGCCCTCGACCGCGACCGGGACCAGCCCCAGCCGCGCCAGCGCATCGACCGCCTTCGGCCCCTGCAGCGCCAGCAGAGCGTGCTCGTCCAGGTGATTGAGCGTGATCTCGTCGGGCAGGAATTCGCGCAGATGGGCGATGTCGTCCCATTTGGTCGCGCCGTTGACCACCAGATAAAGCGCCTCGCTTGTCGCGCCACCCACTTCGCCGTTCGCTTCGAGCGAAGTCGAGAAGCGTGTCTCGACGCCGCTTGACACGAACGGCGACGAAGCCGGGGTCAGCCGCGTGACCATCAGGTCGTCGAGCACGCCGCCATTTTCGGCAAGCAGCAGCGTGTAGCGCACCCGCCCCGGCTTCAGCGCGGAAATGTCGCCGGGCACCAGTGCCTCCAGCGCCTGCGCTGCGCCCTCGCCGGAAATCACCAGCTGGCCCATATGCGATACATCGAACAGCCCGGCGGATTCGCGCGTCCACAGATGCTCGGCCATGATGCCGTCATACTGGACCGGCATCTCATAGCCCGCGAACGGCACCATGCGGCCGCCGCGCGCGCGGTGCCAGGCATCGAGCGGCAGCCGGTCGAGCGCGACCGCCGCGTCGTCATCCGCATCCTGAAGGTCGAGATCGCTCATCGGGCACATCCATGCAGGCAGGAGGACAATCGACACAGTATCCCTGCCGCCGCTGCGGTACGGTCTGCATCGCCCCCTCTGTCACGGAACCTGAGAGCTTTCCCCGGGGCGAGTACCCGGGTTACCCCTTCGGTGGCCCCGGATCGGGTCCGGGGCGCTTTCCAGAGTGTCGATTTGGTCCGCGCGGTCCCGTCTGCCTGAGAGATTCCGGGGCGGTTGCTCCTTCGGCGGCGCCGTTCCCGTGACCGGTCACGACACGCTCTCCCGCGCGGCCCATGCCGGTTGCCCGCCATCGACGGGCTTACGCATGACGCGGCGCAGCAACCGAGTCAATCTGGCATTCGCGGCAAATCCGGCGACGTGGCGCAAACCGCCGCGCGGCGGCGCTCAGCGCGTGACGTTGTAGCGCAGCTGCGCCTCGGTCAGCTGAAAGCCGACCAGCGCCTCGAACGTCGCGCTCAGCACCGCCTGGCGCACCGCCGGCGTGCTCAGCGGGTCGATCGCCGCATCCTGATCGCCCGCGCGGCGGCGACGGGTCAGCTCGGCGCGGACTTCCTCGGGCAGGGTGGCGGCGGCCGCGTCGATGACGGCGGTTCCGTCTCCCTTTGCGGTTGTGCGTGCCTCGCCGGGCGCGAAACGCAGCGTCACGCTGCCGACCCGCTTCGACACCACCTGCGTGCCGCCGCGGACGACGCTCACGAAATAGGGCAGCGTCACGTCACGCGCACCTTCTGCGTTCAGGCGGCTGCCCTGGACATCGAAGGTCAGGCGGCTGACGATCTCGTTGCCGGTCTGACCACATTCGGCGCGGACATTGGTGATGATCGCCGTCACGTCGATCGCGCGCGAATCGGTGCTGCCCGCAGGATTGAACAGCGTGATGTCGCCGGTACCCGCGGGCACCGCGGCGATCGGGCAGGCCGACCGCACTGCCGTGACGCCCACCCCGCCCTCGACTTCCAGGTCGCCGGTGCGCCGGCAACCGCCCAGCACCAGCATCGCGGTGAGGGCACAAAGCGCAATCGGGCGGAACTTCACTGGCAGGAACCCTCATCAAACTCGGCGCGGAATGCCGCAACACTGGACAGGCCGGGGGCGTCGGCACCCGGCCCGGAACGGGGCGCACCATAGGAACCGCCTTTCGCCCACGCAAGCAATCGCGTAGACGCTGGCCCATGACGACCGACGCCAAGCCGCAACTCGACCTGCTGATCGCCGCGCCACGCGGCTTTTGTGCCGGGGTCGACCGCGCGATCCAGATCGTCGAGCTGGCGATCGCGCGCTACGGCGCGCCCGTCTATGTCCGGCACGAAATCGTTCACAACCGCTATGTCGTTGAAAACCTGAAGGCCAAGGGCGCGGTCTTCGTCGACGAGCTGGATGAAGTGCCCGACGGCGTTACCGTCGTCTTTTCCGCGCATGGCGTGCCAAAGGTCGTGCCCGCCCAGGCGGAGGCACGCGGGTTGTCCTATCTCGACGCGACATGCCCGCTGGTTTCCAAGGTCCACCGCCAGGCCGAGCGCCTGGTCGCCGCCGGCCGCCACATCGTCTTCGTCGGCCATGCCGGCCATCCCGAAGTCATCGGGACCTTCGGCCAGGTGCCCGACGGCCGCATGTCGCTGGTCGAAACGGTCGAGGATGTCGAGGCGCTCGATGTGCCCGATCCGGAAAACCTCGCCTACCTGACCCAGACCACCCTGTCCGTCGACGATACCGCGGCGATCTGCGCGGCGCTCCAGGCGCGCTTTCCCGCGATCCTCGCGCCCAAGGCCGACGATATCTGCTACGCGACGTCCAATCGCCAGGCGGCGGTCAAGGCGATCGCCTCATCATGCGAGCGTGTGCTGGTCATCGGCGCGCCCAATTCGTCCAACTCGCTCCGGCTGGTCGAGGTCGCCGAGCGTGAAGGCACGCCGTCGCGGTTGATCCAGCGCGGCGCCGATCTCGATTTCGCCTGGCTCGACGGGGTGCGAACGCTGGGGATCACGGCCGGTGCGTCCGCCCCGGAGATCCTGGTTCGCGAAGTCGTGGATGCGATCGCGAGCCGTTTCGATGTGACCGAGCGCGAGGTGGAAGTGACGCGCGAGGCGATCGCGTTCCGGCTGCCGCGCGGGCTCGAAGCCGCCTGACGCGCGTCGCGGCGCCGGATGGCTGTCTATACCCATGTGTCCGCGGAGGCGTTGGGCGCGTTCCTGACCCGCTTCGATGTCGGCGATCTCGTCTCGGCCAAGGGCATTGCCGAGGGGGTGGAGAACAGCAATTACCTGGTCGAAACCACGCGCGACCGCTTCATCCTTACGCTGTATGAAAAGCGGGTGTCGGCGGACGACCTGCCCTATTTCCTGTCGCTGCTCGATCATCTGGCGGCCAAGGGCCTGCCGGTGCCGCCGGCGATCAAGGACCGTCGGGGCCAGGCGATTCATGAACTGGCCGGGCGTCCCGCCTGCCTGATCCGCTTCCTGAAGGGCGTGTCATTGTCCCACCCCACCCCGGCCCAGGCACTGGCGGCGGGCGATGCAATGGGGCGGATGCACGCCGCCGTCGCCGACTTCACCGGCGATCGCGTCAATTCGATGGGAGAGCCGACCTGGCGCGCGCTGTATGAACGTTGCGGCATCAGCCTGGATGAAATCGCGCCGGGGCTTCACCACGATCTCGGCTTCGCGATCGGCGACCTCGCAGCAACCTGGGATCGCGATGGGCTTGACCGCTGCGCCATCCATGCCGACCTGTTTCCCGACAATGTCCTGATGCTGGGCGACGCGATCACCGGGTTGATCGACTTCTATTTCGCCTGCACCGACATCCGCCTGTACGACCTGGCGATCATGCACGCCGCCTGGTCGTTCGACGCCAGCGGCACGCACCACGATGCGGCGGTCGGTGATGCACTGATCGCCGGATACGCCCGACACTTCCCGCTGAGCGGGGCCGAGCGGGCAGCGTTCAGCGACCTAGCGGTCGGCGCGTGCATCCGCTTCACCCTTTCGCGCGCATGGGACTGGCTCAACACGCCTGCCGATGCGCTGGTGACGCGCAAGGACCCGCTCGCCTTCTGGCGGCGGCTGCGCGTCTATGATCCGAACCTCGCCGGCCTGACCCGGACGCTCGCATGACCGAGTTGCCGCTGGTCGAGATCGCCACCGATGGCGCGTGCAAGGGCAATCCCGGACCCGGCGGCTGGGGCGCGATCCTGCGCTTTGGCGACAAGGAGCGCGAATTGTCGGGTGGCGAGCCGCTGACGACCAACAACCGCATGGAGCTGATGGCGGCGATCGAGGCGTTGCGCGCGCTCAACAAGCCTTGCCGGGTCAAGCTGACCACCGACAGCCGCTACGTCATGGACGGCCTGACCAAATGGATTCACGGCTGGCGACGCAATGGCTGGCGTACCGCCGACCGCAAGCCGGTCAAGAATGCCGAACTGTGGCAGCAGCTGCTCGCCGTCGCCGAACCGCATCGCGTCGAATGGCAATGGGTCAAGGGGCATGCCGGCCACCCCGACAATGATCGCGCCGACCGGCTGGCCAGCGACGCTGCACTGGCGGTGGCGGCCGGCAGGACATCGCCGGCGCGCGGATGATGCGGCGATCGGAGCGCGCGCGGGGTCGAAGCCGCCGCCGCACCCTCGACACGCCCAGGGACCTTCCATATCAGCAAAGCGTTGCTGCTGCGATGCAACACACGGAGTCTGACGGGCAATGACATCCTCACCGGGGCGCGAACCGATTACCCCTGTTATCCTGTCGGGGGGATCGGGCACCCGGCTATGGCCCTTTTCCCGACCGGAAATGCCCAAGCAGTTCCTTGCCCTCGACGGCACCGAGACGATGCTCCAGGCGACCGTCAACCGCGTGCCGGTCTCCGCCGGCTTCGCGGCACCCATCGTTGTCGCGGCGCAGGGTCATGCGGCATTGGTCACGGCCCAGCTGTCTGCGATCGGCGTCGACGCCGCATCGGTGATCCTCGAGCCGGTGGCGCGCAACACCGCGCCGGCCATCGCGCTTGCGGCTCTCGCGGTCGAGGGTGACCCGATCCTGCTCGTCATGCCGTCCGACCATGTCATCCGAGATGTCGCAGCGTTTCATGCCGCGATCGGGCGCGCGCGCGACCTGGCCGACGATGGCTGGCTGGTCACGTTCGGGATCACGCCCGATTCGCCGCAAACCGGCTATGGCTGGATCGAGATCGGCGCGCCGCTGGGCGAAGGCACGTTCCGCGTCAACCGCTTCCTCGAAAAGCCGTCGCGCGAGCGGGCGGACGCAATGCTCGCTGCCGGTGGCCATGCCTGGAACGGCGGCATCTTTCTGTTCCGGGCAAGCGCCTATCTGAACGCGCTGGATGTTCACGCGCCCGACGTTGCGGATGCCGCGCGCCGGGCAATGGCGGTGCCGCGCACCGATGGCGCGCTGCTGCACCCGGATGCGCATGCGATCGCGTCGGCGCCGTCGATCTCGATCGACTATGCAGTGATGGAAAAGGCGCCGCAGGTGGCGGTGGTTCCGGTCGGCATGGAATGGAGCGACGTCGGCAGCTGGGACGCGCTGCACGGCATCAGCGCCTGCGACGACGCCGGGAATGTGTGTCGTGGCGATGTCGTGGCGATCGACAGCCGCGACTGCCTGGTGCTCGCCGGGGGCGCACGCGTCGCCGTTCTCGGGGTAGAGGGGCTAGCGGTCATCGTCGACGGCGACGACATCCTGATCCTGCCGCGCGCACGGTCGCAGGACGTGAAGCGCGTGACCGATGCGGTCGCGGACCGATCCGCAAGGTCCAGCCCGACCGGCTGACCGGTGAATCGAAGATGACGGTCAGTCGCCCTCTTCGACCGGCGCGCCAGGACCGTTTTTCAGGACGGACTCGATCGCATTGCGCGCGCTGGCCTTCGAGGCATAGCCCTCGGTCCACCAGATCAGTTCCGAATTATATTTGAACTTGGCGACGAACTCGCCGGCCTTGTTCTTTTCGATCACGAACTTGTGCGCCATCGCATCGCCCCCGATTCATCGTTTCGGCACGGGAAGGATCGACGCAATCGGCGCCGACGTCAACCGGCGGTCATGCCGACGCAGCCGCCAGCCGGGCGGGCAGATAGGCGCTGGCATCGACGTCGCGCACCAGCGGTTCGGGCGTCGCGTTCAGGATCAGCGCCTTGGCAAGCTTGGCCGCCGCCGGCGCGGTCTGGATGCCGAATCCGCCCTGCCCCGCAAACCAGAAGAAGCCGGGCCGCGCGTCGTCAAAGCCATAGACCGGCAGCCGGTCGGGCGCGAAGCTGCGCAGCCCCGCCCAGCGGCGCTCGACCGCCGCGATCCGCCAGTCGACCGCCGCCTCCAGCCGGTCGATCGCCACTGCGACGTCGATCTCCTCGGGCGCGACGTCGCGCGGCCGATCGGGGATTTCGTCGTGCGGCGACAGCCAGATGCGGCCGCCGGCTTCGGGCTTGAAGTAGAATTGGTCGCGTACGTCGCGGATCAGCGGCATGTCGGACGGCGCCCCCGGCTCGACCCGCAACTGCGCCAGGGTCCGTCGCAACGGTGCGATGCCGACCGGCGGCACGCCGGCCAGCGCGGCCACCTCGTCCGCCCATGCACCCGCTGCGTTGACCAATATTCCCGCGGCGACCGTGCCCCCGGTCGTTTCCAGGTGCCACATCGCGCCCGCCCGAGCGGCCGCGATCAGCCGCGCTGAAGTCAGGATGTGCACCCCGTGCCGGCGCGCGGTGCGCAGATAGGCCCCGTGCAGCCCGCCCACATCGATGTCGCAGCAGCTTGGATCGAGCAGCCCCAGCCGCCAGTCGGGGCGCAGTCCCGGCACGAACGCGGCGGGGTCGACCGATTGGAAAATGAGTCCGGCGTCGGCGAAGGTCGCGACCATGGCGTCGATCAGCGGCGCGTCGGCCTGTCTGCCGATGAAGAGTTCGCGGCGCGCCGACAGGAAGCCGGCATCGGCAACGTCGGCGGGCGGATCGCGCAGCCAGGGCCCCGACGCGGTCGTCAGCGGTTGAACCCCCGGCCCGCCATAGGTTTCCGACCAGAACGCCGCCGAACGGCCGGTGGCGTGATAGCCCGGCTGATCCTCCGCCTCGATCAGGACGACTCTTGCATGCGGAGCCAGTTCCGCCGCGACGCTCGCCCCGGCGATCCCGCCACCGACGATCGCGACGTCGAATGCCGTCATGCCATCACCGCGACGGAATCAGCCCCGGATCGGGCACGCGCGTCGAGGAACAGGTCAATTTCCGCCAGCGCGCGATTGCGCACGGCGTCGACCTCGCGCAGGATTTCATGCGCGGACTCGCGCCCGAACCGCACCACCCGATTGTCGGGCAGCCGCGCGGCGGTCGCATGGGCCGCGCGGGGATCGACCAGCTTGTCGTGGTCGGCGATCAGCATCAGCGTCGGCACGCGGACCCCGCCCAGCACCGCCGGATCGCGCAGGTTGCGGGTCGATGCGAACGCTTCGATCACCCAGTTCCAGCTCGGCGGGCCGGTCAGCAGCTCCGGCTTCTCGGTCTGCCACCAGATCTCGTCGGCATAACGATCCGCATCGTCGGTCAGCAACGCGGCGCGGGTGTCGGTGGTATAGGGCTTCTCGTTGCCCTTCCACGCCGGACGGGCCGGATTGCCGACCCCGCCCAGCCGCCGGGCCAGCCATTCGGCGAAGCGCGGGCCGATCGGCCCGTGCAGCCCGAGCATCGGCGCGATCAGGACGGCGGCAGCGGGCGCGATCCGTTGCTCGGCGAGCGCGCGCAACACCAGGTGCCCGCCCATCGAATGTCCCATGATGACATGCGGCGCGGGCGTCTGTGCCACCCACTGCCGAAAGAACACCGCCAGGTCGTCAATGAACTGTTCGAACCGGTCGATATGGCCGCAATGCGGGTTGTCGGTCAGCCGACCCGATCCGCCCTGCCCACGCCAGTCGAACGAGGTGACGTGCCAGCCGCGCCTATGCCAATGGTCGAGCGTCTCCAGATATTTCTCGAAAATGTCGCCGCGCCCGCCCTGGAACAGGATGCTGCCGCGCGGCGCGCTATCGGACGCAGCCGGCCAGGTGAACCGGCGCAGGTCCCACCCGTCGGGCGCGCGCCAGCGATCGATCCGGGCGCCCTCGGGCACCGTGCGGCAAAGGGTTCGGTCATCGGCCATGCACGGTGGTTACGTTTTGGAAAGCCGTTCCGTCTAGGGATTTGTCCGGTGGGGAATATCGTAAACCTGATCTTGATCGTCAGCCTCGTGCTGCTGCTCGTGTCGGCGGGCGTCGAGGACGCGCGCCAGCGCACGATCGCCAACTGGAAGAACGCGGCGATCGCGTTGTTCGCGATCGCATGGTGGGTCGCCAATGGCCGCGCGCTTTGGCCCGACATCGCGCTGCAGGTCGGCGTGGCCGCCGCGGTGTTCGGGATGTTCGTGCTGGTGTTCGCGCTCGGCCAGATGGGCGGCGGCGATGTCAAGATGATCGGTGCGCTGGCGCTGTGGCTGCCGATCGAGCCCCTCGTGTGGATGCTGATTTTGATGTCGCTGCTCGGCGGTGCGCTGACGGCGGTGCTGATGCTCGAAAAATGGCTGCGCAAGCGCGAGGGCGCGATCGAGATTCCCTACGGCGTCGCGATCGCCATGGCGAGCCTGATCGCGCTGCGCGAACCGTATCTTAACCATTTCGGGTGATTGCTTAACGCTGGATCAACCGGCCCGGCGACTGAAAGGCCCTTTGCGTCATGGATGGAAGAAAGATCATTCTGCTGGTGGGTGCACTGATCGTGGCAGCGATCACGGCGTTCATGGCCCGCAACCTGATGTCGGGCACGCCCGCGCCACAAGCGGTCGCAAACGGCGCACCCGTCGTCAAGGTCAAGGGCCCCGAGGTGCTGGTCGCCGCGCGCGCGCTGCCGGTCGGCACTATCCTCGATGCCGGCGCGCTGAAGTTTCAGCCCTGGCCGGCCGAACTGATCGAAGGCGCCTATTACATCAAGGGCACCAACGCCGACCTGAAGCAGCTTCAGGGCACCGTTGTGCGCTATGCGATCCCCGCCGGCCAGCCGGTGACCCAGGGGTCACTGGTCAAGCCCGGCGATCGCGGCTTCCTGGCCGCGGCGCTCGGGCCGGGGATGCGCGCGGTCACCGTGCCCGTTTCCGCACAGTCGGCGGTGGCCGGTTTCGTGTTCCCGGGCGACCGCATCGACATCGTGCTGACGCAATCGGTCGCCGGCGGCGGCGACGGTCCGCCGCTCAAGGTGTCGGAGACAATCCTGCGCAATGTTCGCGTGCTCGCCACCGACCAGCGCACCGACAAGACGACCGACGACAATGGCAAGACGGTCGTCGAAACCTATTCGACGGTCACGGTCGAAGCCACGCCGCGCATCGCCGAAAAGCTGGCGGTCGCACAGACCGTGGGTTCGCTGTCGCTGTCGCTGCGCTCGCTGGCCGACAGCGCGGGCGAACTTGAGCAGGCGATTGCCGATGGCGAGGTGAGCGTTCCGGAAGGCGGCGATCCCGCTGCGGAAAAGGCGATGCTGGCCCGCGTGTCGGCGCGTCCGATCGAAGGCCGGGCGAGCTTTTCCACGGGTGCCGACATCTCGCGCTACCAGCGCAGCACCGTGCCGGCCAAGCCGGTCGAGGGCAATGGCGGCAGCAACGGCGCATCCGGCATTCCGGGCGCCGGACCGGTCGTGCGCATCGCACGCGGCAACAACGTGACGGAAGTCGCGACGGGGGGGAAGAATTAAGATGGCAACGCTTTCGAAGCGCATGGTCGGTGCGCCGGCGATCCTGGCCCTGCTGGCCAGCACCGTCGGGACCACTGCGATGCCCGCATTCGGCCAGCAGGTCGCCAGCACGCCGCAGACGGTCCAGGTCAACACCGGCCGCGGTCGCCTGATCACGCTCGCCCAGCCGATGTCCGACCTGTTCGTCGCCGACGAAAGCGTGGCCGACGTCCAGGTCCGCTCGCCGACCCAGCTATACATCTTCGGCAAGGGGCCCGGTGAGACGACGGTCTATGCGACGTCCAAAACGGGCAAGGTCGTTTATTCGGCGACGGTCCGGGTCGGCAACAATTTCGACTCGATCGGCCAGATGCTCAGCCTGACCATGCCCGACGCCGACGTGAAGGCGACGACGCTCAACGGCATCGTCGTGCTGACCGGCACCGTGCCGAACCCCGACGACGCGGCCGAGGCGGAGCGCCTGGTCCAGGCGTTCGTCGGCGACAAGACGCAGGTGCTGACCCGCATCCGCACCGCGACCCCGCTCCAGGTGAACCTGCAGGTCCGGATCGCCGAGGTCAGCCGCAGCTTCGTCAAGAATATCGGCGTCAACCTGGCGTCGGCGGATTCGACCGGCGGCTTCAAGTTCGGCGTGTCGCGCGGCCGTTCTTCTGCATCGCAGTTCGTGCCCGGCGGCCCGATCGGCGTCGGCAACGAAGGCAGCGATGACGTCACCGTCCTGACCGCGCCCGCGACCGGGACCGCGCTCTACGGCGCGGGCAAACTGCTCGGGCTCGACCTGCTCGGCTCGCTCGATCTGGGCGAACGCAACGGCCAGGTGATTACGCTCGCCAATCCGAACCTGACCGCGCTGTCGGGCGAAACCGGCACCTTCCTGGCGGGCGGCGAAATCCCGATCCCGATCAGCCAGGGACTGGGCGCAGTCTCGGTCGAATACAAGCAGTACGGCGTCAGCCTTGCCTACACGCCGACGGTGCTCTCCGACGGCCGCATCTCGCTGCGCGTCCGCCCGGAGGTGTCGCAGCTGACCGCAGTCGGCGCCGTCACGCTCAACGGGACGCAGATCCCTGCGCTCACGACGCGACGCGCGGAAACGACGGTCGAGCTCGGCTCGGGCCAGAGCTTCATGATCGGCGGCCTGCTTCAGAACAACCAGGACAATTCGATCGACAAGGCACCCGGCCTTGGCGACGTGCCCCTGCTCGGTTCGCTGTTCCGCTCGAACTCGTTCCAGCGCAACGAAACCGAGCTGGTGATCGTCATCACCCCGTATCTGGTCAAGCCTGTCGACGCGTCGCAGATCGTGCTGCCGACCGACGGCTACCGCTCGCCCAACGATGCGGAGCGGCTGTTGCTGGGGCAGACTTCGGTCGGCCAGACCGGCGAGAAGCGGCCGATGCCGAGCGTCGCGCCGTCGACCAGCGCCGCGCCGACGATCGGTGCCGTCGCCCCGCTCCCGACCGGCCCGACGCTGCCGCAGGCAAGCCCGTCCGAAAAGGCGATCAACCCACGGGGCAAGGCAAAATCGGCCGCGCCCGGTTTCAGCGCGAATTGATCCGGTGATGATCATGGAGGCACGGAAAATGTCACGTTCTCTTCTTCCCGGCGCAATCGCCGCCGCCCTGCTCGTCTCCGGCTGTTCGGGTTATCGCGGCATCGAATCGGCCAATCAGCCGGTCGTCCAGCGCACCGATTATGCCATCGACCTCGCCACCAGCGGCGACGCGCTCGCCGCCGGCGAGGCAAGCCGCCTGGCGGGATGGCTCGCGTCGCTGCGCGCGCAATATGGCGACGATATCGCGGTCGACGATCCGACCGCCTCCGCCGGCATCCGCCGCGCGATCGCGGAAGAGGCCAAGACCTATGGGCTGGCGGTCAGCGATGCGGCACCGGTCACGGTGGGCGCGGTCGCACCGGGGACGGTGCGCGTGCTGTTGAGCCGTTCGTCCGCGAGCGTGCCCAATTGCCCCAATCATTCCAACACCTCGGCGCCGACATTCGCGGCGTTGACGTCGTCAAACTATGGATGCGCGGTCAATTCCAACCTCGCCGCCATGGTCGCGCGTCCGCAGGACCTGGTTCGCGGCCAGCCGGGGGCGACCACCACCGATCCGGCGACGGCGGTCAAGGCGATCGGCACCTATCGCAAGGCGACACCGACCGGCGCGGGCGGCCTGAAATCCGAATCGACCGGAGGCAAATAAGATGAACGCGCCATGGAACCCCGGCCGCACCGCCAACCGTGAACCCTTCGTCGCATTCGTCTGCGACGAAATCACCGCCGAGGCGGTTCGCCCGATCGCGGTCGAACAGGGCTGGTCGGCGGAAAAGGTCAACAAGGGCGGGCTGCGCAACGCCGTGCAGACGCTGTCGGTATCGGCAAGCCCCCACGTCCTGTTCGTCGACCTGTCCGAATCGGGCGATCCCCTCAACGACATCAACGCGCTCGCCGAAGTATGCGAGCCCGGTACGGTCGTGATCGCGGCCGGCCAGGTCAACGACGTCCGCCTCTATCGCGATCTCGTGGCCAGCGGCATCCAGGATTACCTGTTGAAGCCGCTCAATCCCGACATGCTGCGCGACGCATTCTCGAACGCACAGGCGCTGCTCAACGCGCCCAAGCTTGCCGATACGGGGTCGGAACGGCCGCATTGCTCGATCGCGGTGATCGGCGTGCGCGGCGGCGTCGGGGCATCGACCGCCGCCACCTCGATCGCATGGCTGCTCAGCGAAAAATCCCAGCGCAACACCGCGCTGCTCGACCTCGACGTGCATTTCGGCACCGGTGCGCTGGCGCTCGACCTCGAGCCCGGTCGCGGGCTGACCGACGCGATCGAAAATCCGAGCCGCATCGACGGGCTGTTCATCGAACGCGCCATGGTGCGCGCCTCCGAACGGCTGGCGGTGCTGTCGGCGGAAGCGCCGATCAACTCACCGGTGATGACCGATGGCGGGGCCTTCTACCAGCTGCAGGAGGAGATGCGCGGCGCGTTCGAATGCACCGTCATCGACCTGCCGCGCGCGATGCTGATCCAGCACCCGCATCTGATCGCCGATGTGCAGGTGGCCGTGGTGGTGACCGAGTTCACGCTCGCCGCCGCACGCGACACGATCCGCGTGCTGTCGTGGTTCAAATCGAACGCGCCCCAGACCCAAGTCATCGTCCTGGCCAATCGCGTCCATCCGGCCGCGCAGCTGGAGATCAGCCGCAAGGACTTTGAAGGCTCGATCGAGCGCAAGGTCGATCACGTCGTTCCGTTCGACCAGAAGCTGACCGCCAACGCGGCCAAGCTGGGCAAGACCGTGGCCGACGCCGGCAAGGGGTCGAAGACGATCGTGCCGCTGGTCACGCTGTCCCAGCAGCTGGCCGAGATCGGCGACAATGCCGATCCCGATCAGAAGGCGGCGAAGGGCAAGAAGGGCGGCGCGAAGCCGGGCGACGGTGCCGCCTCGCTGCTGGGCAAGATCGTCGCGTTCAAGCCGAAAATGCCGGGCAAGGCCGCCCGCAAATGACCGTGATCGCGTAACTGCGATCACGATGCACGACAGGAAGAGGCGAAGGGGCGACGGGCAATGATGGCGATGATCCTGGTGACGGCAGGAATGTTGTTCACCCTCTTGCTGATTTTCTTTGCCTTGTCGGGGCCGTCGACGGCGCGCGCGGGTGCGCGCCGCCTGACCAGCGTGCGCGTGCGCCATTCCGAAAGCGCGGGCGGGGCGCTCGTCGAGGCGCAGATGCGTCGGATCGCGGCGGTCAAGGCGACCAGCATGGACCTGGCGATCGGGCGCTTCCTGCCAAATCCGGCACAGCTTGCGAAGCGCCTGGCGATGACCGGGAAATCCTGGACGGTCGGCCAGTACGGGATGGCATCGGCCGCGGTGCTCGCGGTGGTGTTCGCGCTGTTGTGGCTGCGCGGCCTCCCGGTGCTGCTGGCGCTGATGGTCGGCGCCTTTGCGGGCACCGGGCTGCCGCACATGGTCGTCGGCTTCTTCGTCAAGCGCCGGGTCAACAAGTTCACCGCCAAGTTTCCCGATGCGATCGAGTTGCTCGTCCGCGGCCTGCGCTCGGGCCTGCCCATCACCGAGACGATGGGCGTCGTCGGTCAGGAAGTGCCCGGCCCGGTCGGTGAGGAATTCCGCGCGGTGTCCGACAAGATGAAGATCGGCAAGACGCTCGATCAGGCGCTGCAGGAAACTGCGGAGCGGCTGGGCACGCCCGAGTTCCAGTTCTTCGTCATCACCATCGCCATCCAGCGCGAAACCGGCGGCAACCTGGCCGAAACGCTCGCCAACCTGGCCGACGTGCTGCGCAAGCGCAGCCAGATGAAGCTGAAGATCAAGGCGATGTCGTCGGAATCGAAGGCGTCGGCCTATATCGTCGGATCGCTGCCCTTCATCGTCTTCGGGCTCATCTGGTTCATCAATGCGACCTACATGCAGAACTTCTTCATCGATCAGCGGCTGATGATCGCCGGTGGCGGCGGGCTGGTGTGGATGAGCATCGGCGCCTTCATCATGGCGAAGATGGTCAATTTCGAAATCTGAAGGCGCGGATCATGGAATCAACTCCCGGCCCTACCCTGTTCGGTGTCGACGTCTTCTGGGTCGCGACGGTCCTTGCGGGCGTCGCCACCTTCGCGGTGCTCGTCGCGCTCTATGCCGTCACGACGGTGCGCGATCCGATGACCAAGCGCGTCAAGGCGCTCAATGACCGTCGCGAGCAGCTGAAGGCCGGCATCACCGCCTCGACCTCGAAGCGGCGGGCCAAGCTGGTCCAGCGCAACGATACGACCGATCGCATCCGCGACTTCCTGTCGTCGCTCAAGGTGCTGCAGGACGAGCAGGTAAAGGCCGCACAGATCAAGCTGATGCAGGCGGGCATCCGGTCGAAGGATTACGCCGTCGCGGTCATTTTCGGCCGGATGATGCTGCCGATCTTCATCGGTGGCACGATGCTGTTCCTGGTCTACGGGACCGAGATGTTCGCCGACTGGAGCCCGCTCAAGGCCTATGGCGTCGTCGCGATCAGCTTCATCGGCAGCTACAAGGCGCCCGACATCTACCTGTCGAACAAGATCCAGAAGCGGTCGGACGCGATCCGCAAGGGATTGCCCGACGCGCTCGACCTGCTCGTGATCTGCGCGGAGGCGGGGCTGACCGTCGATGCCGCGTTCCACCGCGTCGCCAAGGAACTTGGCCGCGCCTATCCCGAACTGGGCGAGGAATTTTCGCTGACCGCGATCGAGCTCGGCTTTCTGACCGACCGGCGCCAGGCGTTCGAGAATCTGGCGACGCGCATCAAGCTGGACGCGATCCGGGGCGTGGTCACCACCATGATCCAGACCGAGAAATACGGGACGCCGCTCGCCTCGGCGCTGCGCGTGCTGTCGGCCGAATTCCGCAACGAACGTATGATGCGGGCGGAGGAAAAAGCCGCGCGCCTGCCCGCGATCATGACGGTGCCGCTGATCCTGTTCATCCTGCCGGTGCTGTTCATCGTCATTCTGGGTCCGGCGGCCTGTTCGATCAGCGATGCGCTGATGTGACGACCGGCCCGGCGTCGGAACGAGTTGCCGCGTTGGCGGGTTAGATCGCCGGAACCCAACCGGGAGATGGCGAGATGCTGGTGCAGACCCCCACCCAAGTCGTGATGCTCGTGCTCTGCGTGTTCGCCGGCTGGCTGCTCGGCCTGGCGAGCACGTCGGGCGGGCGCAAATGGAAGTCCCGCTTCAAGGCGCTCGAGCTCGAGCATCGCCGTTACCGCACCGAAGCCGAGCGCGCCGCGCAGGAAAAGGATGCGCATATCCGCGAGATCGAGGCCGATCGCGACCGGCGCATCGCGGCGATCGAAAACGAGCATCGCCGCAATCCGGCCACGGCGACCGGAACGGTCGTCCCCGTCCGCACGCCGCCGGGGCGCGACGCGGGGGGCAGCTGGCGCGACTGGTTCGGCCGCGCCCGCGACAATCTGTCACGCATCGAGGGCATCGACGAGACGCTGGAGCGCAAGCTCAACGTGCTGGGCATCAAGAGCTTTCGCGACATCGAGACGCTGACCGACGACGACGAAGCCGCGGTCGAGGACGAAACCCAGCTCGCCCGCGGCACGATCACGCGCCAGGACTGGCGGGGCCAGGCCCGCGCGCTGCGTGCGGGCGTCGACGAGATGGACCGCCGGCGGGTCTGAGGTGGCGTAAAGTCCGGAGCGTCGCCCCGGCGAAGGCCGGGGCCTGTGGCAGATGAAGCGCGGCACTTGCAAGAGGCCCCGGCCTCCGGGGTTCCCGGCAAAGGACTACTTTGCGGGGTCCCCTGCGCCGGGGCGACGATAGGTGACTATCCCCGCCCCTTGAGCGCCGCCTGGGCCGCCGCCAGGCGGGCGATCGGCACGCGGTAGGGGCTCGCGCTGACATAATCGAGGCCGATCGTCTCGCAGAATGCGATGCTCGCCGGATCGCCGCCATGTTCGCCGCAAATGCCGAGCTTGATGTCGGGGCGGGTCGCGCGGCCGCGTTCGGCGGCAATCTCGATCAGCTCACCCACGCCCTCGATGTCGAGGCTGACGAACGGGTCGCGGGCGTAGATGCCCTTGTCGACATAGGTGCCCAGGAAACGCGCGGCGTCGTCGCGGCTGACGCCCAGCGTCGTCTGAGTGAGGTCGTTGGTGCCGAAGCTGAAAAACTCGCCGATCTCGGCGATCTCGCGCGCCTTCAATGCCGCGCGCGGAAGCTCGATCATGGTGCCGACGAGATATTCGACCGTGCGGCCCTTTTCGGCGAACACCGCCTGCGCCGCCTGATCGACCACCGCCTTCATCAGCTCGAGCTCGCGCCGCGTCGCGACCAGCGGGATCATCACCTCCGGGATCGGCGCAGCGCCCGACTTCACCGCGACCTCGATCGCGGCCTCGAAGATCGCGCGCGCCTGCATCTCGTAGATTTCGGGATAGCTGACCCCCAGCCGGCAGCCGCGATGGCCGAGCATCGGGTTGACTTCGTGCAGCTCGCTCGCGCGCCGCTTCAGCGTCTCGATCCCCACGCCGGCGGCTTCGGCGACTTCGGCGAACTCGGCCTCCTCATGCGGCAGGAACTCGTGCAGCGGCGGATCGAGCAGGCGGATGGTGACGGGCAGGCCCGCCATCACCTCGAAAATCTCGATGAAGTCGGCGCGCTGTTCGGGCAGCAGCTTGTCGAGCGCGGCCCGCCTGCCCTTCTCATCCTCCGCCAGGATCATCTGGCGGACCGACGTGATCCGCGAGCTTTCGAAGAACATATGCTCGGTGCGGCACAGCCCGATGCCCTCCGCGCCGAAATCGCGCGCGGTGCGGCAGTCGAGCGGGGTTTCGGCGTTGGTGCGCACCTTCAGCCGCCGGACCTGATCGGCCCATTCCATCAGCGTGCCGAAATCGCCGGCCAGCTCCGGCTGCACGGTCGGCACTGCGCCGAGCATCACCTCGCCGGTCGCGCCGTCGATCGTCAGGATGTCGCCCTCGCGCACCTCGCGCCCGCCCACGGTGAAGCGGCGCTCGCGCGGGTTGATCGACAGCGTGCCCGCGCCCGAAACGCAGGGCCGGCCCATGCCGCGCGCGACGACCGCGGCGTGGCTGGTCATGCCGCCCCGCGCGGTCAGGATGCCGCGCGCCGCGTGCATGCCATGAATATCCTCCGGGCTGGTTTCGATACGCACCAGGATCACCGCCTCGCCCAATTCGGCGCGGCGCTCGGCGGTGTCGGCGTCGAACACGACCGCGCCCGATGCCGCACCGGGGCTGGCGGGCAACCCCTTGGTCAGCACGTCGCGGGGGGCGGCGGGGTCGAGCGTGGGGTGGAGCAGCTGGTCGAGCGCGGACGGATCGACGCGCGCGACCGCTTCCTCGCGGGTGATGAGCCCGTCATTGGCCATGTCGACCGCGATCTTGAGCGCCGCCTTGGCGGTGCGCTTGCCCGACCGGGTCTGAAGCATCCACAATTTGGCGCGCTCGACGGTGAACTCGATGTCCTGCATGTCGCGATAATGGCGCTCGAGCAGGTCGAAGACCGATGCCAGCTCGGCATAAGTTTCCGGCATGGCTTCTTCCATGCTCATCGGCTTGGCTCCCGCCGTTTCGCGGGCGGCGCGGGTCAGATATTGCGGGGTGCGGATGCCCGCCACCACGTCCTCGCCCTGCGCGTTGATCAGGAACTCGCCATAATAGGCGGCGTCGCCGGTCGAGGGGTCGCGGGTGAACGCCACGCCCGTCGCCGATGTATCGCCCATGTTGCCGAACACCATCGCCTGGACATTGACCGCGGTGCCCCAGTCGCCGGGGATGTTGTTGAGCTTGCGATAGACCTTGGCGCGTTCCGACTGCCACGATCCGAACACCGCGCCGACCGCGCCCCACAACTGGTCATGCACGTCCTGCGGGAACGGCTTGCCCCAGAGTTCCTGGACGATCGACTTATATTCGTCGACCAGCCGCTTCCAGTCGTCGGCGGTCAGATCGGTGTCGAGATAATGGCCGTTATCTTCCTTGGCGATCTCCAGCGCTTCCTCGAATCGGCCATGGTCGAGTTCGAGCACGACGTCCGAATACATCTGGATGAAGCGGCGATAGCTGTCCCAGGCGAAGCGTTCGTCGCCGCTGACCGTCGCCAGCCCAACCACGGTTTCGTCGTTGAGGCCGAGGTTAAGGACGGTGTCCATCATGCCCGGCATCGACACGCGCGCGCCCGAGCGGACCGAGACGAGCAGCGGATCGGCGGCGTCGCCGAACCGCTTGCCCGTAATCCCCTCGATATGCGCGATGCCGTTGGCGACTTCGGCCCGCAGGCTGTCGGGGAAGGCCTGGCCTTCCTCATAATAGCGCGTGCACATCTCCGTGCTGATCGTGAAGCCCGGCGGCACCGGCAGGCCGATCGATGCCATTTCGGCGAGGTTCGCGCCCTTGCCGCCCAGGAGGTTCTTGTCGCCGCGCCCGCCATCGGAAACGCCGCCGCCGAACCGGTACACATATTGGGTCATCTGGATCGTCCTGTGCTTGAATCGGTGTCCTGCTCCCGGGGAGGAAAGGCGGATGCCGATCGGCAATTGGGTTGCGAAGTTATGGCAAGTTGCGGGCTGTGCGCGATTTGCTCCCTATCCCTCGATCCGCGAGAAATCAGCGACGCGATGCACCGCCGCGCGCATCCGCGCCAGCAGGTTGAGCCGCGCGGTGCGCTTGACCGGATCGGGATCGTTGACGGTGACGGTGTCGAAGAACGCATCGATCGGCGCGCGCAGCGAGGCGAGCGCCGCCATCGCGCCGGCAAAATCCTCCGCCTCCACCGCGCGGATCGCGGCAGGCTCCGCCGCATCGAGCGCCCGCATCAGCGCATCTTCGGCCGGTTCGGGCGTGTAGGACAGGATGCGTGCGCGTTCGGAGCGGGCGTATTCGGCGACGATTTCGGTGAATTCGGGGTCGTCGACCTCGGCCAGCGGGTCTTCCTCGCCGGTCTGGGGGAGTTTGGTTGCGGAAGCAGCCGTCGCCCCGCCACCTGACGTCGACCCGGCGGAGGCCGGGGCCTCTGGCAATGGCGCGCCCACTTGGCCACCGGCCCCGGCCTCCGCCGGGGCGACGCCCTCCTTCTTAAGGATATTGGCCGCACGCTTGTACCCTGCGAGCAGGTTCGCCCCATCCGCCGTCTCGACGAACGCCTGCAACGCATGAACACGGGCGAGCAGCCGGACGAGGTCGTCCTCCCCGCCCAGCGCGAATACCGCGTCGATCAAGTCATGGCGGACGCCCGCCTCGCGTTGCTGGACTTTGAGACGGTCCATCAAAAATGCAACGAGTTCGACCAAACGCGCAGCATTCTCTCTGTCACTCTCAATAACGGGAACGGGTGCTGCTGGATCTTCCGGTACGTTAATTTTCGGAAACACATCACGAAATACCGCTTCTCTCACGGCAGGGTCGGACAGCTCTGATAGTGTCGGCGAGATCCTTAGAAATTTTCGTAATATATCTTCTTTATAGTAACGCTCCAGCACGCCAAACATTGCTCGCATCATAACGGTGACTAAAGACACGCGAACCGTGTTTAAGATAATCAACGAAATAGCGGCAATGCCAGATCTGCGAAGTGCAAAAGGATCTTTTGAGCCAGTCGGGCGCTCATCAATCGTGAAAAACGCTGCAATCGTATCCAGCTTGTCCGCCAAACTTACCGCCACCGTCACCGGATCGGTGGGCACGTCGTCGCCCTGGCCGACCGGCTTGTAGTGGTCGCGGATCGCGGCGGCGACGCGGGGGTCTTCGCCTTGCGCGGCGGCGTAGTAGCCGCCCATCAGGCCCTGCAGCTCGGGAAACTCGCCGACCATGCCGGTGACGAGATCGGCCTTGCACAGCCGGGCGGCGCGTTCGGCGAGGTCCGCCAGTTCCTTGCGCGACAAATCCTCCCCAAGCTTGTCTTGGGGAGGGGGACCGTCCGCAGGACGGTGGAGGGGCGGCGGTGGCACACCGCCGTCTGCGACGGCGGCCCCTCCACCACGCTGCGCGTGGTCCCCCTCCCCGAGCAAGCTCGGGGAGGATTTGACAATCCCTTCCTCACACAGCCAGCGGGCGAGTTTGGCGACGCGGTCGACCTTGTCGGCGACGGTGCCGAGCTTTTCGTGGAAGACGATCTTTTCGAGCTTCTTCGCCTGTTCCTCAAGCGGCACCTTGAGGTCGGTGTCGTAGAAGAAGCGCGCGTCGGACAGGCGGGCGGCGAGCACTTTCTGGTTGCCCGCGACGATCCGCGCGCCGCCGTCGCTGGCGGCGATGTTGGCGACGCAGATGAAGGCGTTGGCCAATCCTCCCCCGGCGGGGGAGGTGGCAGGCGCGTCAGCGCCTGACGGAGGGGGGGTGCCGGTGGGCGCGCTCCCTCCACCATCGGCGGGTGCCGATGGTCCCCCTCCCCGTGCTTGGGAGGTTTGGCAGACGAAATATTTCTGGTTCACCCGCGCTGTGAGCTGGATGACTTCGGGCGGGACGCTGAGGAATTCGGGGTCGAAGCGGCCGAGCAGCGGCACCGGCCATTCGGTCAGCCCGGCATTCTCGGTGACCAGCCCCTCATCCTCGATCAGTTCGAGGCCGGCTTCGCGCGCCAGTTCGGCGGCGCGGGTGCGGATGATCCAGCGGCGCTCGTCCTGATCGACGATGACGTGCGCGGCGCGCAGCGTTTCGGCATAGGTGGCGGCATCGGTGATCTCGACCGCGCCCTGGTGGTGGAAGCGATGGCCGACGGTGGCACGCCCGGCGCGGATGCCGGCGACGTCGCAGTCGACCACGGCATCGCCGAACAGCGCGACGATGCCCTGGAGCGGGCGGACCCAGCGCAGGCTTTCGGTCGACAGCGACGCGGCGCCCCAGCGCATCGACTTGGGCCAGGGAAAGGCGCGGACGATCGCGGGGATCGCGTCCGCCAGCACGTCCGCCGTCGCACGGCCGGGGCGGTTGACGACCGCGAACAGGGTGGCGCGGCCCTTGACGTCGCGGGTCTCCAGCGCGTCGCGGGTCAGGCCCGCCTTGCGCAGGAAGCCGTCGATCGCCGCATCGGGCGCGTCGGCGGGCGGCCCTTTCAGCTCCTCGCTGACCGCCTCAGTCTGATCGGGCAGGCCGCGCGCGATCAGCGCCAGGCGGCGCGGGGTGGCGTAGGTGACGATCTCGCTCGCGCTCAGGCCTGCGGTCGCCAGTTCGGCGGCGAACAGCTTTTCCAGATCGGCGCGCGCGCGATCCTGCATCCGCGCGGGGATTTCTTCGGAGAGGAGTTCGAGCAGGAAGTCGGTCATTTGGGTTCACGCGAAGGCGCGACGGCGCAAAGGGAAGAAGGGGGTTCACGCAGAGCCGCAGAGGACGCGGAGATGAGACCAAGCCGAAATGGCGCGCCAGCGCCGGCGATGTTTGGCTCCGTCGGCGGGAAAAGGCCGCTGCGCGGCAACGGGAACCGACTGCTCTGCGTCCTCCGCGCCTCTGCGTGAACCAAAGCCTTCGCGCCTTCGCGCCTTCGCGTGAACCAAATCCCGCTCACGCCGACCACCCGTTCCGCTCCATCCACGCGGCGCACGCGCCCTTGGCGAGATCGCGGACCCGGCCGATATAGGCCTGGCGCTCGGCGACCGAGATGACGCCGCGCGCGTTCAGCAGGTTGAAGATGTGGCTCGCCTCGATCGCCTGCTCATAAGCCGGGATGGGGAGCTTCGCGGCCAAGCAGTTCTCGCACTCGGCCGCCGCCTTGCGGAACAGGTCGAACAGCGTGTCGGTGTCGGCGACCTCGAAGTTCCAGGCGCTCATCTGGCGTTCGTTTTCGAGGAACACGTCGCCATAGGTGAAGGCGGGCACATTCCCGTCGGCGTCATTGAACGCCAAGTCGTACACCGAATCCTTGTTCTGGATGTACATGGCCAGGCGCTCGAGGCCGTAGGTCAGCTCGCCCGCCACCGGCTTGCAGTCATAGCCGCCCATCTGCTGGAAATAGGTGAACTGGGTCACCTCCATCCCGTCGCACCACACTTCCCAGCCCAGCCCCCACGCGCCGAGCGTCGGGCTTTCCCAGTCATCCTCGACGAAACGAATGTCGTGGAGATTGGTGTCGATGCCGATCGCCGCCAGGCTGCCGAGATACAGCTCCTGAAGGTTCGGCGGGCTGGGCTTCAGGATCACCTGATACTGGTAATAATGCTGGAGCCGGTTGGGGTTTTCGCCATAGCGGCCGTCGGTCGGTCGGCGGCACGGCTGGACGAAGGCGGCGTTCCACGGATCGGGGCCGAGCGCACGCAGCGTCGTCGCGGTGTGGAACGTCCCCGCGCCCATCCGCATGTCATAGGGCTGGAGAATCAAGCAGCCGTGACGGCTCCAGTAATCGTGGAGCGTCAGGATCATGCGCTGGAAGCTGAGAGGCGATGAGCTCAAGCGTCTGCCGTTCGCGGTTGCAATAAAGGGTGTCGCGGTCGCTTTGGCGCAGGCGGGAACGGGGGTCAATGGCGTGCGGGGGGACGACGCGCTATGGCGGGACGGATGATCGCCCCCGCCAAACACCTGCTCGCGCTTGCCGCGCTCGCCATTGCCGGTCCATCGGGCGAAGCGGTGGTGCGCGATGTCGACCCCGCTTTGTGGGTCGCGCGCGACGCCGACACCACCATCTACCTGTTCGGCACGGTGCACCTGCTGAAGCCTGGGCTGAGCTGGTTCGACGAGGCGGTGGCGGATGCGTTCGCACGCGCAGATACGCTGGTGCTCGAGATCGCGACACCCGACCCGGCGGAGATGCGGACGCTGACCGACCGCTACGGCACGCTGGGCGACGGCCCGCCGCTGTCGGCGCGGCTGCCCGCGGGCTATGCGGAGAAGCTCGCCGCCGCGACCCGCGCGATCGGCTATCCCGCGGGCGCGTTCGAGCGCAGCCGGCCGTGGGTGGTCGCCTCCGCCCTGTCGGTGCAGCCGCTGTCGGGGCATGGCTATGACCGCGCGCTGGGGGTCGAGGCGGTGCTGACCGAGGCAGCGGCGCGCGCGGGCAAGCCGGTCGAGGCGCTGGAGACGCTGGAGGACCAGTATCGGATTTTCGCCGACCTGCCCGAGGCGACGCAGATCGAGATGCTGACCCGCGTGCTCGACGGGCAGGACCAGGTCGAGGTCGCGACCGACCAGGCGGTGGCGGCGTGGAGCAAGGGCGACGAACGCGGGCTCGCGCGCGTGCTGGCGGACGACATGGCGCAGACGCCGGCCAGCGTCCGCGACCGGCTGGTCGACCGGCGCAACGCCAACTGGGCGACGTGGATCGCGGCGCGGATGGCGCGGCCGGGCACGGTATTCGTCGCGGTCGGATCGGGGCATCTGGCGGGCAAGGGCAGCGTCCAGCGATTGCTGGCGAAGCGCGGGGTGAAGGTGGCGCAGGTACGATATTGATAGGCCAACACCCAATCCTTGCCATCCACCCCCTTTTGCCCCTATAGGCGCGCGCTTGCCGTGGCGGGGTCATCCCTGGAGGCTCGCCATGGCATGATTGGAAACACAACCGCATCCGGAGATAGCAAATGAGCGAACAGCTTACGCTGTCGGCCGAGACGCGCGATCGGGTTGGCAAGGGAGCCTCCCGTTCGCTTCGTCGCGAAGGCCGCGTCCCCGCCGTGATTTACGGCAACAAGCAGGATCCCCAGCCGATCCACGTCAACGAACGCGAGCTGATGAAGCTGCTGATGAGCGGCCACTTCATGAACTCGATCGTGATGGTCGACGGCGTCGGCAAGTCGGCGATCCGCACGCTGCCCAAGGACGTGACCTTCGATCCCGTCTCCGACCGTCCGGTCCATGTCGATTTCCTGCGCATTTCCGAACATGCGACGGTGACGGTGGCGATCCCGGTCGTGTTCGTCGACGAAGAGGAATCGCCCGGGCTGAAGCGCGGCGGCGTGCTCAACATCGTCCGTCACGAACTCGAACTGGTGTGCGACGCGGCCGAAATCCCCGATCATGTCGACGTGTCGGTCAAGGGCCTGGACGTGGGCGAATCGCTCCATATCTCCGCCGTCACGCTGCCCAAGGGCACCAAGTCGGCGATCGACGACCGCGACTTCACCATCGCGACGATCGCGGCGCCGTCGGCGCTGAAGTCGGCAGAGGGCGAAGCGGCTGCGGAAGCCGAAGCCGCGGGCGCGTAATCCGACTTACGTCGCCCCGGCGCAGGCCGGGGCCGCTGGCTAATGAAGCGACCTTCAATAGGGCGCTCAATTGGCCAGAGGTCCCCGCCTACGCCGGGACGGCGTGCTGGTGCCCGCCGCGGTATAGCGAGAGACTCAGCCATGCAGCTTTGGGTGGGGCTCGGCAATCCCGGCCCGCAATATGCGATGCACCGGCACAATATCGGCTTCATGGCGGTCGACGCCATCGCCGAAGTCCATGGCTTTTCCGCGCCGAAAAAGGCATTTCAGGGCTGGGTGCAGGAAGGGCGCATCGGCGCGCACAAGCTGCTGCTGCTCAAACCCGCGACCTATATGAACGAAAGCGGGCGTTCGGTGGGCGAGGCGCTGCGCTTCTACAAGCTCACCCCCGCCGACCTGACCGTCTTCTATGACGAGCTCGACCTGGCACCCTTCAAGGTCAAGGTGAAGCATGGCGGCGGGGCTGCCGGCCACAACGGCATCCGGTCGATCGACCAGCATATCGGCCCCGAATTCCGCCGCGTGCGGCTCGGCATCGGCCATCCGGGGCACAAGGACCGGGTGACCGGCCATGTGCTCGGCAATTTCGCCAAGGCGGAGATCGAGCCACTGTCCGACTTGCTGGGCGCAGTTGCCGCCGAAGCGCCGTGGCTGGCGGACGGTGATGACGTCCGCTTCATGAACGACGTCGCGTTGAGGTTGCAGGATTGATGCCCACCCGCTCGCTGTTCGCCACGCAATTCTACGACGCCGATCTGGGCGACGCTGCGCTGATCGCGGAGCTCGAGGGCGCGTGCCTTGATCTGGCCGAGGCCGACCGCGCGGGGCGGGCATGGTCGCGCGATCATGGCTATCGCGGCTATACCAGCTATGCGTCGCTCAACGACCTGCCTCAGCGCGACCCGCGCTTTGGCGATCTGGTGCGGCACCTCAACCGCCACGTCGCCGCGTTCGCCAGCGACTGTGCGTTCGACCTGGGCGGCAGGAAGCTCAAGCTCGACAGTCTGTGGGTCAATGTGATGAAGCCCGGCGCGACGCACAGCGGCCACATCCATCCGCACGCGGTAGTGTCGGGCACCGTCTATATCGCGGTGCCGCCGGGTTCGGGCGCACTGAAGCTGGAGGACCCGCGGCTGCCGATGCTGATGGCCGCGCCGCCACGCACCCCCGACGCGCCCGAGCCGCTGCGCAGCTTCGTCTATGCCGAACCACGCGCGGGCGCGGTGTTCCTGTGGGAAAGCTGGCTGCGCCACGAAGTGATGCCCCATGCCGGCAAGGGCGAACGGATCAGCATCAGTTTCAACTATCGTTAGCCGCCGCGCGCCGCGCGACTTGGCATCCGCACCCGCTTCGGCCTATCGGGCGGGACATCATTCTTCCGAAATCAGGATCATCTCATGGGCTTTCGCTGCGGCATCGTCGGGCTCCCCAATGTCGGCAAATCCACGCTGTTCAACGCGCTGACCGAGACCGCGGCGGCGCAGGCGGCGAATTATCCATTCTGCACGATCGAGCCCAATGTCGGCAATGTCGCGGTGCCCGATCCCCGGCTGCACCAGCTGGCCGAGATCGCCAAGTCGGCCAAGATCATCGAGACCCAGCTCGGGTTCGTCGACATCGCGGGACTGGTGCGCGGGGCGAGCAAGGGCGAGGGGCTGGGCAATCAGTTCCTGGGCAATATCCGCGAGGTCGACGCGATCGTCCACGTCCTGCGCTGTTTCGAGAATGACGACATCCAGCATGTCGATAACCGCGTCGATCCGATCGCGGATGCCGAGACGGTCGAGACCGAGCTGATGCTCGCCGACCTGGAAAGCCTGGAAAAGCGCGTGCCGGCCTTCGTCAAGAAGGCGCAGCAAGGCGACAAGGAGGCCAAGGTCGCCGCCAGCGTGCTGGGCCAGGCGCTCGACCTGTTGCGCGACGGCAAGCCCGCGCGACTGACCGCGCCCAAGGACGTCGACGAAGCGCGCGTGCTGGCGCAGGCGCAGCTGCTGACCGCCAAGCCGGTGCTGTACGTGTGCAACGTCAATGAGGAAGACGCCGCCGAGGGCAATGCGCTGTCGGCCAACGTGTTCGCCAAGGCGGAGGCCGAGGGCGCGCAGGCCGTCGTCGTCTCCGCCGCGATCGAGGCCGAGATCGCGACCATGCCGGTCGAGGACCGCGCCGAGTTCCTGGCCGAACTGGGGCTGGCGGAAACCGGCCTCGCCCGCGTCATCACCGCGGGGTACAAGCTGCTCCACCTGCTGACCTTCTTCACCGTCGGGCCGAAGGAAGCGCGCGCCTGGACGGTCGAGGCAGGTGCCAAGGCGCCTCAGGCGGCCGGCGCGATCCACAGCGATTTCGAACGCGGCTTCATCCGCGCCGAGACGATCGCGTTCGAGGACTATGTCGCGTTCAAGGGCGAGGCCGGCGCGCGCGACGCCGGCAAGCTGCGCGCCGAGGGCAAGGAATATGTCGTCCAGGACGGCGACGTGATGCTGTTCCGCTTCAACGTGTGATCACGCCGCTGCTGCAACCGGCATCAGGACTCGGGCCTGTCCGGTTCGATCGGGAATCTCTGGTCTAGCCAGGCCAGCCAATCGTCCTGTAGCGCGTTCAGATCGCGCGGCAGCTCGCCCTTGGGCTCGGCGTTGGCCAGCCATGCCGCCATCGTCTCGCCGCGGCCAAAAGCTGCACCGATGCGCGCGAAGATTGCCGGATCCTTGGTCCGGGCGACAAGATATTCCGCGGTTAGGGTTGCCTGCAGATAGTAATGAATCGCGGATTCGGCGAACTTCTCCGCCTCTGGTCCCGATGATGCCCGGATCATCATCCCTTCTTTTGGCGTCGCGCCCGGATTTTCCTTTTGCATGGCGGCAATCAGCGCACGTCCTCGCTCGGCCCCCGGATGCGTCGACGCGAAGAAAGCGGGCAGATCGACCAGCGCATTGTCGGGCGCGGTCGACAACGATCCACTTGCGCGCAGCTTGCGATAGCGGTCCCCGAATTGGCTGATGCGCGGACCCGCCAGATTTTCGGGCTCCATCAGCACGGCCGCCGTCTCGTCCATCCAGTCCGGCCCGGCACCGCCGTAATGGCCGCCTTCGCGCGCCGTGCCGGGCCAGAATGCTTCGACATACCAGATGTGCCCCAACTCGTGCGCGATCACGCCCGGCTGCTGCGCGCCCGCCACGCCCACACGGCGCGCCTTCACTTTGGTAAGCGCTTCCTGAACCAATGGCTCGCGTGCCTCGGCGGGCATGTCAGCGGTCTGCGCCTCGACCGCGCGTCGCACCGACGCTTCGATCTGGAGGTCGAATCCCTTTGGCGACAGATAAGGCAATACCGCCGTGAATCCGGCGGCCTTCAACGACGCAAAGGTCTCCCCGCCCACATTGCCGTCGGTCGTCTCGACGACGGCATAACGCGCGGGCGCACGGTTGAAGCGCGCGCGGAAGCGGCCAACGCCAGCTTCTGCATCGGCGAGCAGGTGCTGTGCCCGCGCCGCATCATCCGCGATCGCCACGCCATCGGCTGATTCAGCGCAGGCACGGCTGCCCGCAACTTCCGCCGCCGCGGCGCACAAGCCGCTGGCGTGAACCGGCAGTGACCCGCCAAATGCCGCAGACAAAACCAATACGAGAGACGTCAAGCGCAACGCACACCCTCCATCCATAAGTGATTACATCTGTAATCCTGTTTACAGTTGTGGTCGAATGTCAAGGGGATGGCGAGCCGCCGGATCGTCGTTGATCTCGGGAATGGCGTATCCGGCGATGGTGACGATGCTATGCAGGTCCCGGCTTTGGCAGGGAAACCGACTCCATGATCTATTTTGAGGATATTGTACCCGGAACGCGTCGTTCCTTTGGCAGCTATCTGGTCACGCGCGAGGAAGTGCTGGGCTTTGCCGAACGCTACGACCCGCAACCCTTCCATTTGTCCGACGACGCGGCTGCGCAAACCCATTTCGGGCGGCTGGCGGCGAGCGGCTGGCACACCTGTGCGATGACCATGTCGATGCTGGTCAAGCACATGAGCGAGCAGGAGCCCGCCGCGTCGCTGGGCGCGGCGGGGGTGGACGAACTGCGCTGGCTCAAGCCCGTCTATCCCGGCGACACGCTGCGCTGCGAGACCGAGGTGATGGAGACGCGCGCATCGCGCAGCCGCCCCGAAATGGGGACGGTGCGCAACAAGATGACCGTGTTTAACCAGCATGATGAGCCGGTGATGACCTTTACCGCGATCGGGCTCTACCGGACGCGAAACGGGGTGGCAGCGGGCTGATCAATCGCGGCGGTCGCGGCGGTTTTCGCGGCGAAGTGCGCGCCGATCCTGGCGATATTCGCGGCGAAACTCGCGCCGGTCCTGGCGGCGTTCGGCGCGGAACTCGGGCCGGCTCACCGCGCCGCGGCGGAAATCGGCGCGGTCGTCGCGGCGGTCGCGGCGAAACGCGCGCTCGTCCTGGCGGCGATCGCGCGTGAAGTCGCGCCAGTTCTCACGGATCTCGCGCCGGTCGCCCCGCCAGCCGCCCCGACGCGCTTCCCAATAGCTGCGCTGCGCGCCGTTCCAGCGATAGGGCCGACGATAGCTGTCATAGACGAAATACCCGCTGCCGGGATAATAGAAGCCGTCATGCCAGCCCCAATAAGGATCGCCGAACCCGCTGGCATATCCGGGGCCGTAAGCGCCGGCGACGCCATAACCGACCGACACGCCGCCATAGCCATAATCATTGCCGTAACAGGCACTGAGTCCGACCGCCGCCACCGCGACGAGGCCGATCGTCTTGATCCGCGAAATCCACATCGCATCCACTCCAGGAAGTTCTTGGGGAAATTAAAGCACTTGGTGATTGAACCGATGCTGAACCCTCTGGAGCCGGAGCGCCGATCAGCTTGTCGGAAAGCGTTGATCGAGCCAGGCGAGCCAGTCGGCCTGCATCGCCTTCAACTCGCGCGGCAGCGTGCCCTTGGGCTCGGCATTGGCCAGCCACTGCTCGATCGTTTCGCCGCGGACAAAGGCTTCGGCGATGCGCGCGAAGATCTGGCGGTCGCCGGTCCGCTCGACCAGGTACTGGGAGGCAACGGCCGACTGGAGGTAGAAGCGCACACCCCCCTCGGCGATCTTGCGGGCCTCTTCGCCCGAGATCACCCGAAAACTGTCATTGCTCGATCTGATTCCGGCATTCTTGTTTAGCTGTTGGACCTGCTGGTGAGCCGGATGGGTTTCTGAGAAAAAATTGTTCAGGTCGATCATCAGTTTCGTGTTCTCATCCGCATTTGTCGGATCGGCGCGATAGCGATTGTATCGCTGAGCAAATTGCTTCACGCGGTCGTCGATGCTGTCCGGGGCTTCCATCAGCACCGCGGCCATTTCGTCCAGCCAATCCGGGCTTGGCCCACCATAATGCTTGTCTTCGCTCAGCGTCGAATTGGGCCAGTACCCTTGCCAATACCAGTAATGACCCAGCTCGTGCGAGACGGCGGCAAGCTCGATACGCGCACGCGTGGCCGGACTCATCTGACGATCGACAGCAGTTTGCACGGCGGCATCGATCTCGGTCTGCGGGCGGCCGACCATTTGCGCCGACACCCCGCGGCGGATCGACGCTTCGACCTGCGCACGATATGTCCGGTCGGAGAGCCAGGGCAGCACCACCGGGAATCCGCCCTTGCGCAGCCCCGCGACGCTTTCCCTAGAAACCAGTCCTTCAGCTGCTTCAGCGACCGCATAACGGAGAGGTTGCCGACCGAAATTCGCCTTGAACCGCTCAACGCCGCCCTCAGCCAGCTCAAGCAGCCGCCGGGCGCGGGCGGCATTGCTCGCCAGCGCCACGCCGTTGGCGCTTTCTACGCATTCTAGATCAGGCAGGATCGAACTGGCCTGATCGCAGAGCCTGGCCTGTCCGGCCAAAGCAGGGGCGCTTGAACACGCGATCGCGCTCAGCGCCAGCACGATACGTCCAACCGGTCGAGAAAGAGACATTCATCCTCCATCGCTAAAACTGACTACAGCTGTAGTCGTTAGCGATGTAGCGATGACTACATATGTAGTCAATAATATGTGGGGGTGCGGTTCTGCCTCAATGCCCCTCGAACGCGACCAGCGCGTGGACGGCGATCCCATCGCTGCGCAGTGCATCGGCCCCGCCCAGTTCGGGCAGGTCGATGACGAAAGCGGCCTGGGTGACGACCGCGCCGGCCTTGCGCAGCAGGCGGACGGCGGCGCGGGCGGTGCCGCCGGTGGCGATCAAATCGTCGACCAGCAGCACGCGCGCGCCCGGCGCCAGCGCGTCGGCGTGAATCGCGATGCGGTCGGTGCCGTATTCGAGCGCGTAATCCTCCGCGATCGTCGCGCCGGGCAGCTTGCCGTCCTTGCGGATCAGGAGCACGCCCGCCCCCAGCGCGAGCGCGAGCGCGGGGGCGAAGACGAAACCGCGCGCCTCGATGCCCGCGACCAGATCGACCGGACCGTCGACCCCGGCCAGCAGCCGCTCGACCGTCAGCGCCAGCCCCTCGCCGTCGAGGAGCAGGGTGGTGATGTCGCGGAACTGGATGCCGGGCTTTGGAAAATCCGGGATGGTGCGAATGCGGCTGCGGATGTCGTGATTGTCGCTCATGTCGATGTCGCCCCCCGGAAACGAAAACACCCCGGCCAGCCGACCGGGGTGCTTTCAGCCTTGCCCAAGCCAGGCGCGCGCCGCAAGCGGGCGCGCGCCGGTCAGTCTCAATGCTTCACGTCGCGCCAGATGTTGCGATAGGCACCATAGGCCAGCGCGGTGAAAATCAGGATGAAGATGATCGCGGCAAGACCCGCCTGGTGCCGCACTTCGAGCTTGGGCTCCGCGGTCCAGACGAGGAAGGCGGCGACGTCCTTGGACATCTGGTCGATGGTCGGGTTGGTTCCGTCGGCATAGGTCACCTGGCCATCCGCGGCGAGCGGCGGCGCCATCGCCAGATTGAGCGTCGGGAAATAGGGGTTGTGGTTCAGCCCCTCCGGCACGGTGAAGTCGGGAAACTTCTTGAGCAGCTCGGCCGACGGATCGCGATAGCCGGTCAGCAGCGAATAGATGTAATCCGCGCCGCCTTCGCGCGCCTTGGCCATCAGCGAGAGATCCGGCGGGATCGCGTTATTGTTGGCCGCGCGCGCCGCGACGTCATTGGCCCAGGGCGACGGGAAATGGTCGGCGGGCGTGTTCTTGCGCGTCGCCGCTTCGCCGGTTTCCGGGTTCACCGATGCCTGTTCGACCGCCCACTGGTCGGCGATCGCCTTCACTTCGGCCTCATTGTAGCCGAGCGCGGTCAGGTCGCGGAACGACACCAGCTTTAGCGAGTGGCAGGCCGAGCAGACTTCCTTGTAGACCTGGAAGCCGCGCTGGAGCTGGGCGCGGTCGAACTTGCCCATCATGCCGTCGGAGGCGAGGTTGGCGTGCCTTGGTTCGCGATGGAACTCCTCGGCGGCCGACTCCTCCGCCGGCTCGGCCATCAGCGAGCCGGCCAGGCCGAGCACCAGCACGAAGGCAAAGCCCAGGCCGATCAGGATCGAAATGATACGAGTCATCGTCAGGTAAATCCCTTATTCGGCTGGAACCGGCTGGGCGCTGCCGCCGCCGATCGCGCTCTTGGTCGGCGCAGTGCCGCCCTTGCCCTTCAGCACCGCTTCGGTGATCGAATTGGGCAGCGGGCGCGGCCGCTCCATCATCGACACGAGCGGCAGCAGGACGAGGAAGTGGATGAAATAATAGGCGGTCGCCACCTGACCCAGGATGACGTTGCGCGTCGTCGCCTCCGCCCCGCCGACAAAGCCGAGCAGGAAGACATCGGCGACCAGCACGAAGAACAGGACGCGATACACCGGCCGGAAATTGGACGAGCGCACCGGCGAGCTGTCGAGCCAGGGCAGGAAGAACAGGAGCAGGATCGAGCCGAACATCGCGACCACGCCCCACAGCTTCGCCGGCAGGATGAAGTCGACGGTGAACGACTTCAGGATCGCGTAGAAGGGCAGGAAATACCATTCGGGCACGATGTGCGCGGGCGTCGAAAGCGGGTTCGCCTGGATGTAATTGTCCGGGTGACCGAGCAGATTCGGCTGGAAGAAGATCAGGAAGGCGAAGACGAGCAGGAACACGCCCAGCCCGAAGCCGTCCTTCGCGGTGTAATAGGGGTGGAAGGGCACCGTGTCCTGCGGCCCCTTCACCTCGACGCCGGTCGGGTTGTTCGACCCCGGAATGTGCAGCGCCCAGATGTGCATCACGATCACGCCCGCGATCACGAAGGGCAGCAGATAGTGGAGCGAGAAGAAGCGGTTGAGCGCAGCCGCATCCGGCGCATAGCCGCCGAGCAGCCAGATGCGCAGCGTTTCGCCGACCAGGGGGATCGCCGAGAAGAAGCCGGTGATGACCTGCGCGCCCCAGAAGCTCATCTGGCCCCAGGGCAGCACATAGCCCATGAACGCGGTCGCCATCATCAGCAGGAAGATGACCACGCCGAGCAGCCAGATCATCTCGCGCGGGGCCTTGTACGACCCGTAGTAGAGCCCGCGCGCCATGTGGATGTAAACGACGATGAAGAACATCGACGCGCCGTTGGCGTGGGCATAGCGCAGGAACCAGCCCTGATTGACGTCGCGCATGATGTGTTCGACCGACGAGAACGCGGTGTTCACGTCCGTCGAATAATGCATGGCGAGCACGATGCCCGAGATGATCTGGATCGCGAGCGCGGCACCCGCGAGCACGCCGAAATTCCAGAAGTAATTGAGGTTGCGCGGCACCGGATAACCCGCGCCGACCGCGCCATAGACCAGGCGCGGGAGCGGCAGGCGCTCATCCAGCCACTTGGTGAAGCCGCTCTTCGGCTCGTACTGCTTTGCCCAGGGAAAGCTCATCGCGTCGATCCTTTGATCCCTAGTGTGCTCAACCGACCACGATCGTCGTGTCGGAGGTAAAGGTATATTCGGGCACCGCCAGATTGGTCGGTGCCGGGCCCGAACGGATGCGGCCCGCGGTGTCATAGGCCGAGCCGT
This sequence comes from Sphingomonas sp. SFZ2018-12, assembly GCF_022496715.1. Lineage (NCBI taxonomy): Bacteria > Pseudomonadati > Pseudomonadota > Alphaproteobacteria > Sphingomonadales > Sphingomonadaceae > Sphingomonas > Sphingomonas sp. SFZ2018-12. The sequence continues at coordinate 120,236 of NZ_WTFM01000001.1, read as the reverse complement.
GGCACGGGCAGAAATAACCGCCGAACGGCCCCTTGTTCTCGCCCTCGCCCGCGCCCAGCGGCACGCAGCCCAGATGGGTGCAGACGCCCAGCGTCACCAGCCAGTTCTGCTTGCCCTCCTTGGTCCGCTGCGCCAGCGTCTGCGGATCGCGCAGCTCGCTCATCGGTGCGGAATTGGCGGCGGCGATTTCCTGCGGCGTCAGGTTGCGCACGAACAGCGGCTGCTTGCGAAAGCTCGCCTTGATCGCCTGGCCCGGCTGCACCGGCGACAGGTCGACCTCGGTCGAGGATTGCGCCAGCACGTCGGCGGACGGGTTCATCGAGTTAATCAGCGGCAGCGCGATCACGCCCGCACCGACCCCCGCAAACGCCACCGCGCCGATCGACAGATAGTCGCGGCGGCGGGGATTTTCGATCGGATCGTCGTGCTTCGCGTGCGAGTCGCCGACGGCAGCCTGTTCAACCGTAGCCATTCATCAAGCCCTTGAACTTACGTAAGCGGCGGGGATTCGCCGCGTGGAAGAAGCCGGCGCAGCATTCATGGCACGCACGGCCGCAAACCGGGTCGTTGGCGGCCTGTTAGCCGGTGCCGATCGGCTTTGCCAATAGCAATTTGACGAGTCCGTGACAGGGCGACGGACCGCACTTGCCGCCCCGTCCCCGCCGATCCTATGGCGGCGCGATGCGGATCGCGCTCTTTCAACCGGAAATCGCCGGCAATGTCGGCACCATCCTGCGGCTGGGGGCGTGCTTCGCCACGCCGGTCGACCTGATCGAACCGCTGGGCTTTCCGTTCTCCGACCGTGCGCTGGCGCGGGCGGGCATGGATTATCGCGATGCCGCACAGGTGACGCGCCATGTCGACTGGCCGGCGTTCCGTCCGACGGTGCCCGGCCGGCTGGTGCTGCTGACCACGCGCGCGACGCTGACGCTGCCAGCGATGCGGTTCCAGCCCGACGACACGCTGCTGATGGGATCGGAAAGCGCGGGCGTACCCGATCATGTCCACGCCGCATGCGATGCGGCCGTCCGCATCCCGATGCGCGCGGGATGCCGGTCGCTGAACGTCGCGGTCGCGACGGGGATCGCGCTGGCCGAGGCGCTTCGGCAGACGGAAACATGGCCCGAGACATGACAGCGGCGATACGCGCCCTGTAACATTATATCGATACGGCCACTGGTCTATGCCCGGGCCGGGTTCAGGGAGATCGTACGATGAGATCCTTCAACGGCAAGCGCCACGTGGCGTCATGGGCACTGCCGGTGCTGATCGCCATGACCGCGACAGGGGCGGTTGCGGCAATGGCCCGCACTCCGGATGCCCGGACGATACCCGCGGATCATCGCGTCAGCTTCACGATCGAACATCGCGGCCTGCAGCTCGGCGCGCCGACGCTGAACGTGGTGCCGGGGCGACGCGCCGAGATCGCGGTCGGTGGCGCGCATGGCTACCGCCTCGCAACGACGCTGCACGCGGTTGCGGGCGCCGCGACGCCGCAGTTCCGACTGGAAACCGAAATCGCCCTGGCCGACGCTAGCGGCTTTCGCGTGGTCGCCACCCCAGTCCTTACGCTCGCCGCCGGGCGCGCCGTGACGATCGAAACGCGCAGCGGCGATGGCCCGGGCGATGTCCTGCGAGTCAGTGCAACGGTCGAAGCCTCACCGTCCGGAAACTGAGCGGGTCCCCGCCCCGGCCGCAAGCTTCCGCTCGACTTTGCGTCGGAGTGCGCGATATGGATCGCGGCCATGAACGAGCTTGACGCGCAGCAAGGCACCGCCCGCACCTGGTTTGAACATCTGCGCGACCTGATCTGCGCCGAGTTCGAGGCGATCGAACGCGAGGCGGGATCGGATGCGCGCTTCACCTATACGCCGTGGGACCGCACCGACCCGTCGGGCGCGCCGGGCGGCGGCGGGGTGCAGGGCCTGATGAAGGGCCGGGTGTTCGAGAAGGTCGGGGTCAACGTGTCGACCGTCGGCGGCACGTTCGAGGGCGACTTCGCCAAATCCATCCACGGCGCGGGCGAGGACCCGAGCTTTTTCGCCACCGGCATCAGCCTGGTCGCGCATCTCGCCAACCCGCACGCGCCCGCCGTGCACATGAACACCCGGTTCCTCAACACGACCAAACGCTGGTTCGGCGGTGGCGCTGACCTCAATCCGCCGATCCCCTATGACGAGGATACCGCCGCCTTTCATGCGCGGATGAAGGCGGCATGCGATGCGCACGACCCCGCATATCACCCACGGTACAAGGCGTGGGCGGACGAATATTTCTACATCCCCCACCGCAAGGTCCATCGCGGCGTCGGCGGTATCTTCTACGATCATCTGGAGGGGGATTTCGACGCCAACCTGGCGTTCACCCAGGATGTCGGCCGCGCGTTCCTGGACATCTATCCGCAACTGGTGCGGCGGCGCATGGACATGCCCTTTACCGATGCCGAAAAGGCGCAGCAGCTCGCTTGGCGCGGGCGCTATGCCGAGTTCAACCTGGTCTATGACCGCGGCACGCTGTTCGGGTTGAAGACCGGCGGCAATATCGACGCGATCCTGATGAGCCTGCCGCCAGTCGCCATCTGGGAATAAGCGCGCGGTGATGACGCCGGTTGCCGACGATCATCTCGCGACGGTCGTCACCACGCTGGAGATGCGCGCGCGGCCGCGGCCCCGCCCGCTGCCGGCGTCGCCGCTGCGGCTAGTCGCATGGCCGAAGCCGACGCCCGACGCCTATCGCACGCTGTTCCGCCGAGTGGGCGGCCCGTGGCTATGGTATTCGCGGCTGGTCATGCGCGACGCGGAGGTGGTCGCGGCGACGCACCGCCACGAGACCCAGGTCCATGCGGTGATCGACCCCGCGGGGATCGAGGTCGGGCTGCTCGAACTCACCCACCCCGAGCCCGATTGGTGCGCGCTCGACTATTTCGGGCTGGTGCCGGAGCTGACGGGGCGGGGTCATGGCAACTGGCTGATGCAGCTGGCGATGGCGATGGCGTGGCGGCCGGAGGTGACGATGGTGCGCGTGAATACCTGCACGCTCGACCATCCCGCCGCGCTGGGATTCTACCGGCGGCACGGCTTTGTCGCGGTCAAGCGGACGGTCGAGACCTTCCGCGATCCGCGCGTCACCGGCGTCCTGCCCGCCGATGCCGCGCCTCAGATCCCGTGCCTGGCGGCCAGCCGGCGATAGACCGCGACCTGCGCGAGCAGGGTGACGAGCGCGACCGCGCTGACCACCAGCGCCGCCAGCACCGCGGCGGGCGCGCGCGCGATGGCTTCGGGCAAGGCAGGGCTGGCGAACAGCGCCCCGATCAGTGCGGCGATGATCTGGCCGCCCTGGCCGGCAAGCACCAGCAGGGCCAGCAGCGCAAGCAGCCGCCAGCCCTGGCCCTGTGTCGAGTCGATCGCATCGCGCGCGACGTCGAGCACGGGGTGGTCGGCACGCGCGACCAGCGCCGGTCCGACCAGGAAGGTGCGGCCAAGGATGAACAGCCCCGGCACGACGAAGAGGAACAGCCCGGCGAATGTCGCCAGCCCCATCAGCACCATGGCCGCCATGTAGCGCGGCAGAAGGATCGCGAGGCGCCGCATCGCCGCGCCGACCGTCGGGCGGGCGGGATCGAGATAGAGCGACAGCACCGTGACCGACGCAACCCAGCCGACGCCGGTGCGGATCAATATCCAGTGCAGGTTGGCCGAGAGATAGGCGAACAGCGCCGCCTGGGCCTGGGCGGCGGTCGCATCGGGGGCGGAGGGTGGCGGCTCCGGCAATGCAAGCAGGAGCGCGAAGGACGGCAGGAACACGAACAGCCCGATCAGGGGCCACAGGACGGGGCGATCGCGGCGCCACAGCGCCCCGGCCTCGGCCAGGACGCCGGCCAGGGAAAGCCTCATCCGGCCGGCTCCGCCAGCGGATCGACGGGTACCGACGCGTGCCGCGCGACCGCGGCGACATAGAGCCGGGCGACGAACACCGTCTGCACGACGGCCAGCCCGGTGGCGACCAGCGCGGCGACCAGCGCGATCAGCACGTCCGCGACGGTGAGCACCCCGTCTCCGCCCGCCACGATTTTCAGCAACGCGCCCAACCCCGCCGAAACGCCGAGCGTCAGGAAGATGGCGACGATCGCGAACAGGATGATGACCCCGATGATCTTGAGCGTCATCCCGCGGGTCAGCGACCAGGACCGGCGGATCGCCCCGAGGCCGATCGGCGCGTCGACCAGCGCCGGCATGACCAGGATCAGCCGCGCGGCGAGGAAGAAGAAGACCGGCATCAGCACGATGACGTAGAGTGCGGACCATGCGGCCGCGACCGGCGGCAATTCGGGCTGCGCCGCGCCGGTGCTCGCCGCGACCATGTTGAAGCCATAGGCGGCAAGGATGAGGATGATCGGCACGAACAGCAGGAGCATCGCGGCGGCAAGGACCAGCGACACCCCGATGATCGGGAGGAAGCGACGAAGCCCGCGCGCGCGCGCGGCGGTGGCCCCGGCATCTGGATCAAGCACGAGCGCGGTCAGCATGGTCTGGCCGACGACGCCCGCCAGCGCGGCGATCACCCCGATGACGGCGAACACGATGGCCGCCACGGCTTCCGCGTCGGTCGCCGGCTTCTCCATCACCGCGCCGATCGCCTGGGGGATGAAGATGAACGGGATGACGATCGCGAGCACTGCGCCCAGATTGTCGCTGACGAACTCCATCGACCGGTCCCAGACCGCGTCCATATTGACCATGCGCGACATACCCCTCACTTGATCGCCCGACACGTTTCTCTAGCTGCCGGCTGGACACTTGCCAATGCACGCCGCTCCATTCCCGCGTGACGCGACCGAAACGCTGATCGACGGCGTCGCCTGGCGCACGACCCCGGGGCTGACCCCCTATCCGAAGTCGCTGGCCGAGATGACGGCGCGCGCCGAGGCGATCGCGGCGGGGACGGCAGGCGAGCTGATCTGGCTGCTCGAACACCCGCCCGTCTATACCGCGGGGACCAGCGCCGACCCCGCCGAGCTGATCGATCCGCGCTTTCCGGTCCATGCCGCCGGACGCGGCGGGCGCTATACCTATCACGGGCCGGGGCAGCGGATCGGCTATCTGATGCTCGATCTGGCCGCGCGGGGGCGCGACGTCCGCCGGTTCGTTCACGCGCTCGAACATTGGCTGATCGCGACGCTGGCCGCGCTCGACATTCCGGCCTTTGCAGTGCCCGACCGGATCGGGATCTGGACGCACGACGCCGACGGCGTGGAGGCCAAGATCGGCGCGATCGGAATTCGCGTGAAGAAATGGGTGACGCTGCACGGCTTTTCGATCAACCTGGCGCCCGACCTGACTCATTTCACGGGGATTGTGCCGTGCGGTATCGCCGAATATCCCGTGACCAGTGCCGCCCTGCTTGGCCGGCGCATTGACAACGCGGCCTTTGATGCTGCACTTGCGTTTGCGTACCCAGATTTTGTCCAGGCGCTCGGTAAGACTAAAAAAAACGAGGCTTGAGGGTCACCCGCGTTTGTGTCTAACGTCCACACCGGTTTGGGGTATCAGACCAAAGGGTCGTCCAAATCCATTATCTAGGGAGCTTCTACATGCGTGCACTCATTTCCAAGGTCGCGACGGTTTCGATGATCGCCGGCGCGGCGCTGCTCGTCTCGGCATGCGGTGAAACCACCGAAACCCCGGCCGCAAACACCACCGTCACCGACCTCAATTCGACCGACGCGATGATGGACGGCACGATGACCGACAACATGACCGCCGTCGACGGCGCGATGGGCAACGACGCCATGATGGCCAACGACGCCATGATGTCGAACGATGCGATGATGTCGAACGACGCGATGTAATTCGCGCGACATTCGTGCAAGATCGAATTGGGGCCGTCCGGGCGACCGGGCGGCTCTTTCGATTCCGGCCGGATGGCGTGCGACATGAACGGGCCGTTCAGGAAAAAGCGGTTGGCGGGCGGACAAAAATCCCTAACGATCCGCGCAGGCAAAAATCGGCGCGCCGCCACCAACGGTCGGGGTCGAGTGTGAGAGGAAGCGATGAGCGTGTTGCGTAGCTGGCGGCTGTGGACCGCCGCCATCCTGCTGGGATCCACCGTGGCGGCACCCGCCCAGGCCCAGTTCTTCTTCAAGCCCAAGGACCTGCGCGGCGCGCAGGTGACCGGGGCGGAACCCGGCATGGTCAGCCAGACTCTGCCAGACGCCACGCCCGCCGAATACCAGGCGGCGCTGGTTTGGAACCTGCGCGCGGCGCTGAATGTCGCGGCGCTGCAATGCCAGTTCGAGCCTGGACTGCTGACGCTCGACAATTACAACGCCGTTCTGGTCGACCATAAGGACGAGCTGCAGGCGAGCTTCAAGACGATCGAGGGCTATTTCCTGCGGAAGAACCCCAAGAATGCGCGCGCCGCCCGTACCGCGTTCGACAGCTATCAGACACGGGTCTATGCCGCGTTTTCGGCGGTGTCGGCGCAGTATATCTTTTGCCTGACCGCCGGATCGGTGGGCCGCGACGCGATCTTCGCGCCGCGCGGCAGCTTTCACAAGGTCGCGCAGAACCGCATGGTCGAGATGCGGGGCGCGCTGGTGCCCTGGGGCGAGCAGCAATTCACCAGCGCCAAGCACCTCGCCACGCCCAGCCCACTGCCGACGCGCTTCGCCGACGAAAGCTGCTGGCGGCGCAATGTGTGGCAGGATCGTCGCTGCGGGCCGTTCCGCGCGTCCTGACCCGACGCCGCGCAGCCCCTTAACGCAGGCCGAGCAGCTTGTGCGTCTGAAGCGACAGGCGCCAGCCGGGCCGGGCCAGCACGAGGTCGATCGCGGCGCGGACATGGTCGGCGGGATCGGCCCCGTCGACCGGATCCATCGGCTGGACCAGGAAATGATCGAAACGCCACGCGGCCAGCGCGTCGGGGTCGTGCCCGGCCTGGGGCCAGACCAGCTTGAGCTCGTTGCCCGACCGCTGCACGACGTCGCTCCCCGCCTTGGGGCTGACGCAGACCCAGTCGATGCGCGGATGGACGGGCAGCGTGCCGTTGGTCTCGATCGCGATCTCGAACCCCTCGGCATGGAGCGCGTCGACCAGCGCATCGTCGACCTGGAGCATCGGTTCGCCCCCGGTCAGCACGACGAAGCGGCGCGCCGGATCGTCGCCCCAATGCGCGACGACCGATGCAGCCAGTATGGCGGCGTCGGCGAAACGCCCCCCGCCCGCGCCGTCGGTGCCGACGAAATCGGTGTCGCAGAAGCGGCAGACCGCCGTCGCGCGATCGGCCTCGCGCCCCGACCAGAGGTTGCAGCCGGCAAAGCGGACGAACACGGCGCGGCGGCCGGCCTGCACCCCCTCCCCCTGCAGGGTCAGGAACATTTCCTTGACTGCATAGCGCATCGCGCGATCAGGGCCGGACGACATAGTCGGTGGGATCGGGCAGCCCGGCGTCGGCAAAGCCCTTGGCCCGCAGGCGGCAGCTGTCGCAGCGGCCGCAATGCCGCCCGCCCGGCGCGGGATCGTAGCAGGACCAGCTGATCCCGGCGTCGAGGCCGAGCCGGTCGGCTTCGCGCACGATATCGGCCTTGGTCATGTGCTGGAGCGGCGCGTGGATGGTGAAGGGTTGCCCCTCGACCCCGGCGCGCGTCGCCAGTTCGGCCAGCCGCGCGAACCCGGCGATGAATTCGGGACGGCAATCGGGATAGCCCGAATAATCGAGCGCATTGACCCCGATGAACAAATCGCGCGCGCGCGCCGCCTCCGCCCAGCCCAGCGCGAGCGACAGGAAGATGGTGTTGCGCGCGGGCACATAGGTGACCGGAATGCCGGGGCCGACGCCCGCCTTGGGCACGTCGATCGCATCGGTCAGCGCCGAACCGCCGAACTGGCGCAGGTCAAGCGGCAGGATGACGTGGCGTTCGGCACCGAGCAGCATCGCGACCCGGCGCGCGGCGGCCAGTTCCACCTGGTGGCGCTGATTATAGTCGATCGACAGCGCGAACAGGCGATAGCCGCCCTCCCGCGCGAGCGCGGCGGCGACCATCGAGTCGAGCCCGCCCGAGACGAGGACGACGGCAATCGGAGCTTGGGTCATGCGCGCAGCCGCTACGCCGAACCGGGCGCGACCGCAATGCGCGGCGTGCCCGCGCACCGATTACGCGAATTGCGCAGTCGACGGGCGACGCGGCGTCGCGGACTTGTTCACCGCCACGGGCGAGAAGGCGCGACATGAACCGCCCCTTTTCCCTGCGCGACCTCGCCCCGCCCGGCCCCCCGTCCTGGCACGAACGCCGGCTCGACAAACGCCACCGCATCCGCGTGACCGGGGGCATCCGGCCGGTGCGCGGCCGCATGATCCCGGTCGAGGTCACCGACCTGTCGGCAACGGGATGCCGCATCGACACCGACCTGTTCCGGCCGGGCGAGATGGTCTGGATCGCGGTGCCGCCGCTGGCGCCGATGATGGCGTGGATCCAGTGGCGGCGCGGCGGACAGGCCGGGTTGCGCTTTGAACGTGCACTGCACCGGTCGGTCCTGGCGCACCTGGTCCAGCGGCATCGTCCACCGGGCGGGAGCCGCGACGACCGGCTCCGTCCGGTGCCGGCACCCGTGGCCACCGGTCAGAGGTAGCGCGCGGCCAGGATGGGGCCGGTGGTACCTTCGCGCACGACGAGCGCATAACGGTCGGCGCCGCGCACGGCGCGCTGTTCGGGCATGATCGTGATCCGCTGCTCGCCGCCCTTCCACCGCGCCAGCTCGCGCTCGCCGGTGAAGACGTTGCTGTAGCGGATCTTGCGCCCGCCATTTTCGCCGTTGGCGATGTTGACGTCGACCTGGCGGCGCAGCGCAACCAGGGTGACGCGCGCCTCGCGGGCCGGCTTGCCGTTGATCGTGACCTGGGTCGGGCCGTTGCCCGCGCGCTGGATCGCAATCGCGGGCTGCGGCTGCTTCGATGCCTCGATGATCATCTGCTTGATCTTGTCGCCCCGCCCGCCGACGACGCCGCTGCGGCCCTGGACAACCGATTGCGGGGTGTAGACCCCGGCACCGGGGATCTTGCGGCCGGCATAGGCGCGCTGGAGATTGGTATTCTCCTCACGCGCCAGCGTGTCCTTCCAGCCCAGCCGGTCCCAATAGGTCACGGGCCGGGTGATCGCGACGACCGACGGGTCCGCCGCCAGGATCGCCTGAACATGATCGGCCGGCGGACAGGACGAGCAGCCCTGGCTGGTGAACAGCTCGACCGCGACCGGCATCGCGGGGTTGCCGGCCGGGGGGGCCGGCGGCGTCGACGCCGCGGGCTGGGTGGCCCAGGCGATCGCGCCGGCGGCAACCAGGGTGAGCGATCCGACGATCTTCTTCATGTGCGTCATATGCGTGCATTCCCATGATGCGGCCCGGCGCATGCCGGGCAGGATGCCCCCGGTTCGGCACCGGGGGGCAAATGGTTACGCGCTCACCAGCGCAACAGCCGCGGCCCGACCAGCCGGCCGATACCCGCGCTGACCGCCACCGCGAGCGTGTACCAGATCGCCGCGAAATGGACCGAATTGCTGGGGCAGTGCAGGTTGTAGGCAAAGGTGCCGAGCGCGCCCGCCGCCAGTCCGACGAGCCAGCCGGCGCGCGCGGCATCGGTCACCGCGCCGCGCCGCAGCCAGGCGATCAGCCCGCCACCGATCAACAGCGCGCTCGCCAGGCTGACCGCGAAACAGACGATCACGTCCGGCCCGGCGATCTCGTTCACCGGCATCGTACCGGTGCGCAGCATCGTCGTCGCGCTGGCAAGCGGCAGCAGCGCGCCCGCCAGCAGCGTCCAGCGCCAGCCGTCGCGGCGTCCGCCGATTTCCGGCCGGGCGCTTCCCACCACCGTTGCCATCGCGGCAAGGCCGATCAGCAGCAGCAGGCCGGAACGGACCAGTACAAGCTCCGCAGGCTGGAGCATCACGATGTCATAGCGCAGCCCGGTGACCAGCGCGGTCGCGACGATCGCGGCCAGCGTGCCGCCCAGGGTGACGATCATTCCCACGCGCGGCGACGTGCGCCGCACGGGGCGCAGGTCCGCGACAAGATCGTCGATGGTACGCTCAGTCATCCTATTCACTCTCGATATGTCGGGCGAGCTTCTTCAGCCCGCGATGGATGTTGACCTTGACCAGCGAGGGCGACTGCCGGCTGGCGGCCGATGCCTCCGCGATCGAAAGCCCTTCGATCTTGACCAGCCGGATCGCTTCCGCCTGGGCGGCGGGCAGATGCGCGAGCAGCCGGTCGATGCTGATCCGCGCGACCGAATCGGATTCAAACCCGTCAAAGCCGATATCGCCGACCATTTCCTGTTCACCCGCGCGATAGACGCGGCGCAGCTGATCCACCCAGCGGTAGCGCGCGATCGCGGCCAGCCACGGCAGATAGGGCCGCGCGGGATCATAGGTGGCGCGCTTGGCATGGATCGAGATCAGCGTTTCCTGGATCAGGTCGTCGACCTGTCCGGGCGCGATCCGCCGGTCGAAATAGCGTTTGAGCCACAGACGGCTGGCATCGAGCACCGCGCGATACGCCGCCGCATCGCCCGCCTGCGCGCGCGCCATCAATTGTCCCAGCGCCTGTTCGCCCGCCTTCATGCCCGTTTCCGCACAGCTAACGACGATGGTTCGCCGCGGTGCCCGCCACGGTTACACGCGTTGCGCGCAATGTCTTTGCCAAAAGCGGGCGAAACGGGTCAGCCCGCCAGCGCCTCGACAAAGTGGCGACGGCACAGCGCGACATAGCGTTCATTGCCGCCGATTTCGGTCTGTGCGCCCTCGCGGACCGCGTCGCCCGCATCGTCGACGCGCAGGTTCATCGTCGCCTTCGCCCCGCAGCGACACACCGATTTCAGCTCGATCAGCGCGTCGGCAATCGCCAGCAGCCGCGCCGCCCCGGGAAACAGGTCGCCCCTGAAATCGGTGCGCAGGCCATAGCAGAGCACGGGGATGCGAAGCACGTCGCAGACGCGCGCGAGCTGCGCCACCTGGGCTGGGGTGAGGAACTGCGCCTCGTCGGCCAGCACGCAGTGAACGGGTCCGTCGGCGCATGCGCGCTCGACCGCCACAAACAGGTCGCTGTCGGCGGCAAAGGCGCGGGCGGGGCGCGACAGGCCGATGCGCGACGCGATCGTCCCCTCACCCGACCGGGCGTCGATCGCGCTGGTGAACAGCAGCGTGTTCATCCCGCGCTCGCGATAGTTGAAATCCGCCTGGAGCAGCGTGGTCGATTTGCCCGCATTCATGCTGGCATAATAGAAATAGAGCTTGGCCATCCCCCCGCGCCGCCCTGCTCAGTCGGTGCTTTCGTCGAGGTCGCGCGCGATCTCGGGCTTGCGCAGCAGCGTGTCGATGTGCGTGGCTTCGTCGAAGCTCTCGTCCGCCAGGAATTTCAGCCGGGCGGCATATTTCAGGTTCACGCGGCGCGCGACTTCGCCCTGCAGATAGGCGGTGTTGGTGCGCAGCGCCTTGAGCACCGCATCCTCGTACTTGCCGAGCAGCGGCTTCACGAACACGGTGGCATGCCGCAGGTCGGGCGACATGCGGACTTCGGTGATCGACACCGAATGGCTGGCCAGCGTGTCGTCATGGACGTCACCGCGCATCAGCACGTCGGACAGCGCATGGCGCACCTGTTCCCCCACGCGCAGCAGCCGGACGGATCGGGTTTCGGGGGTTTCGTTTCGCATAAATCCTTCTCCCTCTCCCCTGCGGGGAGGGGGCCGGGGAGAGGGGCAGTCGCAACGACCGCCGCTCATGGTCCCCTCTCCCAACCCTCTCCCCGCGGGGGAGAGGGCTAGCGTGTCACAAAGTCCGTTCGCGCATCTCGACTTCGAAGGTTTCCAGGAAGTCGCCCGGCTTGATGTCGGTGAAGTTCTGGCTGAACGTCACGCCGCATTCCAGGCCGGCGCGCACTTCGGGAACATCGTCCTTGAAGCGCCGCAGCGAAGCGATTTCGCCCTGATAGATGATGACGTCCTCGCGCGTGATGCGGGCCTTGAGCGCCTTGCGGATCGCACCCTCGACGACGAGCAGGCCCGCGGCCTTGCCATGCTTGCCCGCCGAGAAGACCTCGCGGATTTCGGCGCGGCCGACCACCGTCTCGAACGCTTCGGGGCCGAGCTCGCCTGCCATGCCGGCGCGGATTTCGTCGGTCAGGTCATAGATGACGTCGTAATATTTCAGCGCCACCTTCTGCCGCTCCGCGATCTCGCGCGCCTTGGCGTTGGGACGGACGTTGAAGCCGATGATCGGCGCGCCCGATGCGCCCGCCAGCGTGACATCGCTCTCGGTGATCCCGCCGACGCCCGAATGCAGGATGCGCACCCGGATTTCCTCGGTCGAGATCTTGTTGAGCGAATTGACGATCGCCTCGACCGTGCCCTGGGTGTCGGCCTTGACCACCAGCGGATATTCGATCGCCTGCTTGGCCTTCAGCGCACTGAACATCGTCTCCAGGCTGGCCGGGGCCTGGGTCGTGCGCTTCTGCTGGATCACGCCCTGGCGATAGGCGGCGACCTCGCGGGCGCGCGCCTCGTTCTCGACCACCTGCAACGGATCGCCCGCCATCGGCACGCCCGACAGGCCGAGCACCTCGACCGGCATCGACGGACCGGCTTCCTTGACCTGACGGCCCTTGTCGTCGAGCAGCGCGCGGACCTTGCCGCTTTCCGCGCCGACGACGAAGACGTCGCCGACCTTGAGCGTCCCGCGGCTGACCAGCACGGTCGCGACGGGACCGCGGCCCTTGTCGAGCTTGGCCTCGACCACCGTGCCCTCGGCCGCGCGATCGGGATTGGCGCGCAGTTCGAGCAGCTCGGCCTGGAGCTGGATCTTCTCGATCAGCTCGTCGAGCCCGGTCTTCTTGAGCGCGGACACCTCGACGTCCTGGACGTCGCCCGACATCTCCTCGACCACCACCTCGTGCTCGAGCAGGCGTTCGCGGATCTTCTGCGGATTGGCCTCGTGCTTGTCGACCTTGTTGATCGCGACGATCATCGGCACGCCGGCGGCCTTGGTATGGTTGATCGCCTCGATCGTCTGCGGCATCAGCCCGTCGTCGGCGGCGACCACGAGCACGACGATGTCGGTGACATTGGCCCCGCGCGCGCGCATTTCGGTGAACGCCTCGTGACCCGGCGTGTCGAGGAAGGTGACCTTCGACTTGTCCTTCAACGTCACCTGATAGGCGCCGATATGCTGGGTGATGCCGCCGGCTTCGCCCTGCACGACATCGGTGCCGCGCAGCGCGTCGAGCAGGCTGGTCTTGCCGTGATCGACATGGCCCATGATCGTGACCACGGGCGGACGCGGCAGCAACGATTCCGCCGAATCCTCGGTCGTGTCGACGGCAAGGTCGATGTCCGATTCGCTGACGCGCTGGATGTTGTGGCCGAATTCGGTGACGAGCAGCTCGGCGGTGTCCTGGTCGATCGTCTGGTTGACAGTGACGGGCATGCCCATCTTGAACAGCGCCTTGACCAAGTCGGCGCCCTTTTCGGCCATGCGGTTGGCGAGTTCCTGGACGGTGATCGCCTCCGGCACCACGACATCGCGGACCTGCTTTTCGCGCGGCTGGCCGCTGCCGCCCATATGAGCGCGCTTTTCCTTCTCGCGCGCACGCTTGAGCGCGGCGAGGCTGCGCGCGCGCGCGCCGTCATTGTCGCCGAGCGCGCGGGTGACGGTCAGCTTGCCCGACTGGCGGCGATCGTCCCCCTTGCGGTCTCGCGAGGGACGCGCGGGCGGCTCGGGCCGCTTGGGCGCGGACGAGGGCGGCGCGGCACGCGACGGCGCGGCCGTCGAGGCGGCGGCCGGCTGCGATTGGGGCTGCGGCGCGGGACGCGGAATCTCCGGACGCTGCACCGGGGTGAAGCGGCGCGGCGCGGGCAGATTGGGGTCGAGCGTCAGCTCGCGCGGGGCGGCGGGGGCCGGCGCGGGATCGGCCACGCGCGCGGCCGGCGGTGCGGCAGGCGTGTCCGGCACGACGGGCGCAGGTGCGTCCGCATCCGGGGCGGGCGCAGGCGCATCGGCGGCAGCCTCCTCGGCGCGACGGCGCTCATCGGCTCGGCGCGCTTCTTCCTCCGCCGATTCCTGGCGCTCGCGTTCCTCGCGGCGGCGCGCTTCCTCGAGCGCGGTCATGCGTGCTTCCTCGGCCTCGCGAAGCAGCTTGGCCTGAAGCTCCTGGCGCGACAACAGGCTGTTGCCGGCGTTGCGCGGAGCGGCCGGTGGCGGCGACGCGGGACGCGCGGCCGGAGTAGGCGGCGCGGCCTCGGCGGCGGGCACCGGCGCCTGCGCCTCCTCGCCCGGACGGCCGAGCACGCGGCGGCGCTTCACCTCCACGACCACGGTGTTCGAGCGGCCATGGCTGAAGCTCTGCTTCACCTTGCCGGTCTCGACCGTGCGCTTGAGGCCCAGCGGCGCGCGCGCCCCCAGTTTCGGCTTGTCGTTGTCGGTATCGCTCATCCGGTTACTCAAGTTCCTTGTTCATCGTCGTATCGCGCGACGATGGGGTCGATGCGCCTTGCGAAGCCATTTCGCAAGGTGAAGCACCACATTCGGGTTCGATGAAGGCCAGCCAGCGCGACAGCGCCTGCGATACGCGCCGCGCGGCTCCGCCGTCGATGACGCCGGCATGTACCACATTCTCGCGGCCCAGCGCCACGGACAATATGGTGCGGTCGACCGGCAAATCCAGCCCCTTGAGGCCGCTCGCCTCCCGGTCGGAGCCGACACGCCATGCCTGGGCGAGCTTGGCCGCGCCGTCCGCGCCCGCATCACGGGCGTGGAGCAGCAGCCGCAGACGGCCCGCGCGCGCGGCGGTTTCGATGCGTTCGGCACCGATCACCAGATGCCCGGCCTTGGCCTCCAGCCCCAGCCGGTCGAGCGCGGCGCGCTGCAGCTGGCCGGCGATCCGGTCGGCCAGATCGTCGGGAATGCGCAATTCATTCGTCTTGAACGCACGCGCCAGCGCCCCGCGCAGCTTGCCCTTGGCCTGCGCCGCGATCAGCTCGGCACGCGTCACGCCGATCCACGCGCCCCGCCCCGGCGCCTTGGCGCGGATGTCGGGCAGCACGTCGCCATCGGGGGAGAGCGCCAGGCGCACCAGCGCCTCGCGTGGCGCGGCATCGCGGGTCAGGATGCAGGTGCGCGGGTTCGCGTCGTCGTTCCCCTCCCGCTTGCGGGAGGGGTTGGGGGTGGGGTCATCCCCGGGGGCGTTGCTTGTCGATACGCCCGCCCCCGGCCCCTCCCGCAAGCGGGAGGGGGGACTTGCCGCTTTCAGTCGAGCCCGCGTCTCATTGCCCGGATTCCGCATCAGCGTCCTCCTGGGGTTCGGCCGCGGCGTCGGCCGGGGCCGCTTCGTCCTCGAACCAGTGCGCGCGCGCGGCCATGATGATCTCGTTGCCCTGCTCTTCGCTCAGGCCGTATTCGGCCAGGATGCCCCCCTTGTCCTCGCTGCGCGCACTGGGTGCGGCATCGCTGCGGCGGCGCGGCTCGCTGCGCTTCTTGGCGACCAGCTCGTCAGTCGCGAGATCGGCCAGGTCGTCGAGCGTCCTGATGCCTGCCTGGCCCAGCGTGACCAGCATCGCTTCGGTCAGATAGGGCATGGTCGCGAGGTCGTCCTCGACGCCCAGTGCACGACGGGTTTCGCGATTGGCTTCCTCACGACGCTCCAACGCCTCCTGCGCGCGGCTCTGCAGCTCGGCGGCAAGATCCTCGTCGAACCCTTCGATGCCGGCAAGCTCGTCGACCTCGACATAGGCGACTTCCTCCAGCTCGCCGAAGCCTTCGGCGACCAGCAGCTGCGCCAGCGTCTCGTCGACGTCGAGTTCCTTCTCGAACATCGCGGAACGCTCGACGAATTCCTTCTGGCGCTTCTCGCTGGCATCCGCTTCGGTGAGGATGTCGATCGCCTTGCCGGTCAGCTGGCTGGCGAGGCGGACATTCTGGCCGCGGCGGCCGATCGCCAGGCTGAGCTGGTCGTCGGGCACCACCACTTCGATGCGGTCATCCTCTTCGTCGATGACGACGCGGCTGACATTCGCCGGCTGCAACGCGTTGACGACGAAGGTCGCGGTGTCGGGCGACCAGGGGATGATGTCGATCTTTTCGCCCTGCATTTCCTGGACGACCGCCTGGACGCGGCTGCCCTTCATGCCGACGCACGCGCCGACGGGATCGATCGAGCTGTCATGGCTGATGACGCCGATCTTGGCGCGGCTGCCCGGATCGCGCGCGGCGGCCTTGATCTCGATGATCCCGTCGTAGATTTCCGGCACTTCCTGCGCGAACAGCTTCTTCATGAAGTCGGGATGCGCGCGGCTGAGGAAAATCTGCGGGCCACGATTTTCGCGGCGGACGTTGAGGATGATCGAGCGGATACGGTCGTTGACGCGCACCACTTCGCGCGGGATCTGCTGGTCGCGGCGGATGACGCCCTCGGCGCGGCCGAGATCGACGACGACATGGCCGAACTCGACGCGCTTGACGACGCCGGTGATGATCTCGCCCATCCGGTCCTTGAACTCTTCATACTGGCGCTCGCGCTCGGCATCGCGGACCTTCTGGAAGATGACCTGCTTGGCGGCCTGCGCGGCGATGCGGCCGAACTCGATCGGCGGCAGCGGATCGACGATATAGTCGCCGACGACCGCGCCCGGCTGAAGCTTCTGCGCTTCCTTCAGATTCACCTGCTTGAAGAAATCGTCGACCGCCTCGACCACTTCGACGACGCGCCACAGGCGCAGGTCGCCGGTATTGGGATCGAGCTTCGCGCGAATGTCGTTCTCCGCGCCATAGCGGGCACGCGCCGCGCGCTGGATCGCGTCTTCCATCGCCTCGATCACGATCGCCTTGTCGATCAGCTTTTCGCGCGCGACGGCGTCGGCGATTGCGATCAGCTCGGCACGGTTGGCGGTAACGGCGGTGGCCATCGGACGTCCTTATCCTTCTGCTTCGATTTCGATGATGTCGTCGGCTCCATCCGACGCCGGATTTTCGTGAAGAATCTCGTCGGCACCGGCCGACGAAAGCGGTTGCGTGGCGGCGATCAGCCGGTCGGTGATCAGCAGCTTGGCATCGCCGACCTGCGCGAACGGCACGGTGACCGGTCCGTGCTTGCGCACGTCGACCGTCACCTGATCGCCGTCGACGCCCAGCAGGTCGCCGGTCAGCTGCTTGCGGCCGTCGGCGGTCGGCGCGGTCAGATGCACCCGCGCCTCATGCCCCGCCCAGTCGGCAAAGTCGCGGAGCCGGGTCAGCGGCCGGTCGATGCCGGGCGACGAGACCTCGAGCCGATAGGCATGGTCGATCGGGTCGCGCCCGACAGCCTCGAGCTCGTCGAACCGGTCGGAAATCCGCCGCGACAGCGCCGCGCAATCGTCGATCGACAGCTGGCGCGTGTCGGGCCGCTCGGCCATGACCTGCAACGTCGGATCGCTGACGCCGCCGAACATCCTGACGCGCACAAGGTCGAAGCCGAGCGCGCGCGCCTCGGGCTCGATCAACTGGGTCAGGGCGGCGATGTCGACCATGCGGGCTTCGATACTCGCGAACGAACGTGGATATGGGGCTTCGGCACCGGAACCCGTGGGGACCGGCCTCGCCATGTGTAACGATGTCGAGAAAGCACGACCGATATACGCGCAAGCCCGCGGCGGGGCAAGAGCCTAGCCGACCACCGGGATTCGGGCCGGCGCGAATCGGGCGAGGGACATTTGGCACCCGCCGCGCATTCTGGCTAAAGTCCGATCTTTCCCGTTTCGCTCAGGAGACCATATGCGTGCCGTCCAGTTCCCCATCGCCGCCATCCTGATCGCCGCGCTGGGCGGCGCATGCCAGGCCCAGCCGACGCCCCAGGACGCCGCTACGGCCGCCGGCCTGCCCTTCGCCGTCACCCCCGTCGCCGATTTCACCGCACCCTGGGCGATGACCTTCCTGCCCGACGGGCGCATGCTGGTGACCGAAAAGGCCGGGCAGCTGATGCTCGTGTCGGCGGACGGCAAGACCAAGTCGGTGGTCGCCACCGTGCCCGGCGTGAGCAGCGAGGGGCAGGGCGGGTTGATGGACGTCGTCCTCCACCCCGATTTCGCCACCAACCGCATCGTCTATCTGAGCTATTCAACCCCGGGCGAAGGCGGCAAGGGCGTGGTCCTGGCGCGCGGCAAGCTGACCGAGGGTGCCGCGCCGACGCTGGAGGGGCTGACGACGATCTTCACCGCCACGCCGTTCGTCGCGGGCGAGGGGCATTATTCGGGGCGCATCGCCTTCTCGCCCGACGGCAAATATCTGTTCTTCACCAATGGCGAACGCCAGAAGTTCGATCCCGCTCAGGATCCAAAGGCGACGCTGGGCAAGGTGCTGCGCCTCACCCCCGACGGCAAGCCGGCGGGCGACCCGGCGCTGACCGCCAAGGGGTTCCACCCCGCCATCTGGTCCTATGGCCATCGCAACCTGCTCGGCATCGCCTTCGACGCGCAGGGCAATTTGTGGGAGCAGGAGATGGGGCCGAAGGGCGGCGACGAGGTCAATGTGATCGTCGCCGGGCGCAACTATGGCTATCCGATCGTCTCAGACGGCGATCATTATGACGGTCGCGACATTCCCGATCACGACACGCGTCCCGAATTCGAAGCGCCGAAAGTGTCGTGGAACCCGGTGATCTCGCCCGGCGGGCTGATCGTCTATTCGGGCAAGATGTTCCCGCAGTGGCAGGGCGACCTGTTCATCGGTGGCCTGTCGTCCAAGGCGCTGGTCCGCGTCGATGTCGACGGCACCAATGCGCGCAAGGGCGACCAATGGGACATGGGCGCGCGCATCCGCGAGGTCGAGCAGGGCCCGGACGGCGCGATCTATGTGCTGGAGGACGGGCGCGGCGATTCGCAGGGCCGCCTGCTGAAGCTGACGCCGCGCTGAGCGCGGCGCCCCGCCCTCAATCGCGCAGCAGGTCGTTGATGCTTGTCTTCGACCGGGTCTGGGCGTCGACGCGCTTGACGATCACCGCGCAATAAAGCGCAGGCTTGCCGTCGCCGCCACCGATCGAACCGGGGACCACCACCGAATAAGGCGGGACGTGGCCGCGGAACACTTCGCCGGTCGCGCGGTCGATGATCTTGGTCGACGCGCCGAGATAAACGCCCATCGACAAGACCGCGCCCTCGCCCACGCGCACGCCTTCCGCCACTTCGGCGCGCGCGCCGATGAACGCGCCGTCCTCGATCACCACGGGTCCGGCTTGGAGCGGTTCGAGCACGCCGCCGATCCCCGCCCCGCCCGACAGGTGGACGTTTCGGCCGATCTGCGCACAGCTGCCGACCGTCGCCCAGGTATCGATCATCGTGCCTTCGCCGACATAGGCGCCGATATTGACGAAGCTGGGCATCAGCACCGCGCCCTTGGCGATGAACGCGCCGCGGCGCACGATGCTGCCCGGCACGACGCGAAAACCGCCTGCGCGGAAGCGCGCTTCGTCCCAGCCGTCGAACTTGCTCGGCACCTTGTCGAACGCCGGCGCGCCCGCGCTGCCGCCGGGTATCACCTGATTGTCGTTGAGGCGGAAGGACAGCAGAACCGCCTTCTTCAGCCATTGATTGACCCGCCAGCCGCCCGCGCCGTCTGGCTCGGCGACCCGCGCCTCGCCCGCGTCCAGCATCGCCAGCGCGGCGTCGACCGCATCGCGCACCGCGCCGGTCGTCGCAAAGCTGAGTTCGGCGCGGTCCTCCCACGCCTGGTCGATCGTGGCGATAAGGTCGGTCATGCGGGTTCCTTCAGGATATCGGCCAGCCATTGGCCGATGTCGGGCGTGACATAGTCGATATGGTCGCGATCAGCATCGGGCGACTGTTCCGAGCCGTTGGCGACCCACACGGTCGTCATGCCGATCGCCTTGGCGGGCTTCAGGTTGCGCGCCATGTCCTCGACGAACAGCGCGCGCTTCGGATCAATGCCATGCGCGTCGACCAGATGGCGATAGGCGGCTTCCTGCGGCTTGGGGCGATAGCCGGTCGCATGGATGTCGCAAATCCCTTCGAAACATTCGGTCAGCCCGCGCCGAGCCAGCACGCGCCGCGCATAGGGCGCATCGCCATTGGTGAAGACCAGCTTGCGCCCCGGCAGCGCGACGATCGTATCGGCAAGCACCGCGTCGGCCTCCAGCGCGTGGAGCTCGATGTCATGGGCATATTCGAGGAACACATGCGGGTCGACGCCATGGTCGGCCATCAGCCCGGCAAGCGTCATGCCGTGGTCGATGAACCACTGCTTTTGCAGGGCAAAAGCAGTTTCCTTGCTGCAATCGAGCAGCTCCGCGATGAACTGGGTCATGCGTGCGTCGATCTGCGCAAAAATATTCATACTCGCCGGATACAGCGTGTTGTCGAGGTCGAAGATCCAGGTATCGATATGGGCGAGTGCGGGGCGCATGGCTGGCGCGGCTTTAGGGTCAACGATCCCACCCGGCAAGCGCATCCCCCGGCCCCGTGGCAACGTAGTGTTGAAGGCCAAGAACAATCGGGTGGGGAGCGTGCGGATATGCGTTGCCGGATAAGAACCGCGTCACCCCTCGGCCTGGGACTGGTCACTACTGCGCTCGCGCTGGCGATCGCGGGATGCAGCGGCGGGGGCGGGGGCGGCGGGATCGGCGCGATCCCCCCGGCGCCGGCGCCGGCACCGACACCCAGCCCTACACCGACGCCGACCCCGGCGCCGACCCCCACCCCCTCCCCGACGCCCACGCCGCCCCCGGTCAATTTCGACACGTCAGAGTATCGCGCCTCTGTCGGTCCGGTTTCGGCGACCGCGCTGACCGCGTATCAGAACGGCGCGACCGGGCGGGGCGTCGGCATCGGCATCGTCGATACCGGCATCGATGCGGGGACCCAGGAGTTTCCGGGACGGATCAGCTCGGCATCGACCAGCACCGCCGGCAACGGATCGACCGATGACGAGGACGGGCACGGCACGGCGGTTGCCTTTACCGCGGCCGGCCGCCGCAACGACGTCGGCACCCACGGCATCGCGTTCGACGCGACGATCATTGCGCTGCGCACCGATACGCCGGGCAGCTGCGCGACCAGCGACCCCGATGTCGACGAAAGCGGCTGCAGCCACAGCGGCACCGCGATTGGATCCGCGATCGACGTGGCGCGCAACGCGGGCGCGCGGGTCATCAACATCTCGCTCGGCGGGTCGCCCCCCAGCAACGCGACGGTGCAGGCGATCAACCGTGCGACCGCCGCCGGCATCGTCATCGTGATCAGCGCGGGCAATGACGGCGACCAGCCCGAAGGCGCCAATCCCGACCCATTCACGTCGCCCGCCAACGATCCTGCGGTCGGCCGGGGACTGGTGATCATCGCGGGATCGGTCGGCACCACCGACGTGATCTCGCGCTTCAGCAACCGGGCGGGCAGCAGCGCCAATTTCTACCTGGCCGCCGTCGGCGAACAGGTGCGCGCGCCGTGCGAGAACACGTCGGTCTGCCTGTGGTCGGGCACGTCCTTTTCCGCGCCGCAGATCGCCGGCGCGGTGGCGCTGCTCGCCCAGGCGTTTCCGACGCTGAGCGGCGCACAGATCGTCGACCTGCTCTATCGATCGGCGCGCGATGCCGGCGCAAGCGGCGTCGATGCGACCTATGGCCGCGGCATTCTCGACCTGCGTCGTGCCTTCCAGCCGGTCGGGACGACGTCGCTCGCGGGCAGCCAGACGGCGATCTCGACCGCGCGCAACGGCGTGCTGTCTCCGGCAATGGGCGACGCCGCGACCCCCGCCGGGGTCGGTGCGGTCATCCTGGACGGTTTCAACCGCGCCTTCGCGATCGATCTGGCCCAGACCATCGCGCGCGCCGGACCGGTGCCGCGGCTGACCCAGGCGCTGCGGTTCGACCGGCGCAACCTGAGCGCCGGGATCGGAGGCGCAGCGATCGCGATGACGATCGCGCCGGGGCGCACCACGACGCAGGTCGAGCAGCTGTTCCTCCAGCAGCGCGACGCGTTCCGCGCCCGTGCGCTGGCCGCCAGCGTCACCGGTGCGCTGGGATCGCGCGCCAGCTTTGCGATTGCCGCGTCCGAAGGCAGCGACACGCTCGCCGCCCGGCTGGCCGGACGCCGTGAGCCGGCGTTCCTGGTCGCACGCGACCCGGCCGGCGGCAGCGGCTTCGACCTCGACGTACTGGCGGCGGGCGCGGTACGGCATCGCTTCGGCGCTTGGGGTATCACCGGCGCGGTAGACACGGGCGATGTCCTGACCCGCGAATTTGCCGATACCGAGACGCGCGACGGGCGCACGGGGTGGCGGCGACTGCCGTTCAACCGGCTGGTGCTGGGCGTCGACCGCCGCTTCGGCGCGCTGGATGCGCAGCTGAGCTATACCCGGCTCGACGAGCGCGCGACGGTGCTGGGCGCGCGCTTTGCCGACGCGCTGGGCGCGCCGGGCGCGGTCAGCCACTTCGCCGACCTGACGCTGCGCTACGAAGTGGGCGACGGCTGGTCGCTGGGCGGCACGATGCGCCAGGGCTGGACCCGGATCGGCGCGGGCGGCGCGATCAACGGCGGCGGCAGCCTGCGTACCGCCGGCTATGCGTTCGACATCGGCAAGGCGGGGCTGTTCGACGCGCGCGATTCGTTCGGGCTGCGCATCGCCCAGCCGCTGCGGGTGACGCACGGCGGGCTCGACCTCAGCCTGGCGGGGGAATGGGATTATGCGGCGGGCCGCGCGGGCGGCTATCGCCTCCAGCGTCTCAACCTCGCCCCCACCGGCCGCGAGATCGACGTCGAGTGGCGCTACAGCCGACCGTTCGGCCCCGCCAACGCCGACCTCAACCTGTTCTGGCGCCGCGATCCGGGCAATTTCGCCGCGCTGCCCGACGATCTGGGGGTGGCCGCACGGCTGGCACTGGGGTTTTGAGCGGATACGTTTCTCGACTTCGCTCGAAACGAACGGCGAGGCCCGGGATGCCCGCTTCGCCGTTCCGCTCGTTTCGAGCGAAGTCGAGAAACGTGGCTCCCGGACCTCACCCCGCCAGCGGCAGCCTGAGCCGCACCAGCAGCCCGCCCAGATCCTCGCTTTCCTCCAGCGTCACCGTGCCCTCGTAGATTTCGGCGACATCGCGGACGATGGCGAGGCCGAGGCCGGTGCCGGGCTTGCCCGAATCGAGGCGGACGCCGCGGTCGAAGATGCGCTGGCGATCGCCCTCCGGGATCCCGCCGCCGTCATCCTCGACCAGCAGTTCGGCAAAGCCCATCGCAGCGCGCGCGGTCACGAACACGCTGCCGCCGCCATATTTGGCGGCGTTTTCGACCAGGTTGCCCAGCATCTCGTCGAGGTCCTGACGCTCGATCCGCGCGATCAGCGTCTTGTCGCCGTCCACGTCGATGCGGACATTGGGATAGAGCCGGGCGACCGCGCGCTCGACCGCTTCGACCGAAGCCCAGACCGCCGCGCGGCTGTGCGCCGAACCGCGCCGGCCGACCGCGCGGGCGCGCGCCAGGTGATGGTCGACCTGGCGGCGCATCGTGCGCGCTTCGCGGATCACGGTTGCGTCGAGATCGTTCGACCCGGCGGCGGCGGCATTCATGATGACGGTGAGCGGGGTCTTGAGCGCGTGGGCGAGATTGCCGGCGTGGCGGCGGGCCTCCTCCGCCTGGCGGTCGTTATGCTCGATGAGCGCGTTCAGTTCCTCGACCATTGGTGCGACCTCGGCCGGCATCGCGCCCTCGACCCGGCCGGCCTGGCCGGTGCGCAGCCGGGCAAGTTCGCGCCGCACCTTGCCGAGCGGCAGCAGCCCGTACCAGGTCTGCAGCGCGGCCATGCCGATCAGTCCCAGGCCGAGCAGCAGGAAGCTCTGGACCAGGGTTTCGCGCAGCGCGCCGATCTGGGAATCGAGCACCTCGCGGCTCTGCGCGACCTGGAACCGCCACAGCCGGGGCGATCGCGGCAACCGCACGTCGCGCTCGACGATGCGCAGCTCATTGTCGCGAAAGGCGGCGCTGTCGTAGACGTGCACCGCCATGTCGCGATGCGGCTCGCCGGTCGGCAGCGTGCGGTCCCACAGCGAGCGCGAGGGGAAGACGTCGACGCCGGGCGCGCTGATCTGCCAATAGGCCCCTGAATCAGGCTCAAGGAACCGCTGGTCAGCAGGTTCGCGGTTCAGCACGACTTCGCCCGCGGTGTCGATTTCGGCCGACGCGATCATCGCGTTCAGCACATATTCGAGCTGTTCGTCGAAATTGCGGGTGATCGCCTGGGTCAGCACGCGGTCGAGCGCGAAGCCGCCGCCCGCGAGCAGCAGCAAGATCCACGCGCTTGCGATCGCGATCATCCGGCGCGACAGCGATCCGGTGATGCGCACATAGCTGCGCGGGGGCGGCTCGAGCGGGGTTGCGGTCATGGGCTGTCGTCGGGTCTGACCAGACCGGGTTCCCCCGCCCTTCCAAGCGCTCGACCGGACACAACCGTCGCCCGGGCCCGGTACCGGGGTCCCGCTTGTTCCTGCGCCGGATCGGGCAGCGAGACCCCGGCGCAAGGCCGGGGTGACGATGGGGGTTGGGTCATCAGGACCTCAGACGCGGTTTCCGCGCCGGACGTTCGGGGTGAGCGCAGCCATGCGGCCTCCGTTACCCGGCGTCCGCGCCAGCGGGTTCTTCCAGGCTGTAGCCGAGACCGCGGATCGTGGTGATGACGTCCGCGCCCAGTTTCTTGCGGATGCGCGTCACGAACACCTCGATCGTATTCGAATCGCGATCGAAATCCTGGTCATAGATATGCTCGATCAGCTCGGTGCGGCTGACCACCTTGCCCTTGTGATGCAGCAGGTAGCTGAGCAGCTTGTATTCCTGCGCGGTCAGCTTCACCGGCTCGCCCGCCTTGGTCACCTTGCCCGAGCGGGTGTCGAGCCGGATATCGCCGGCGATCAGCTCCGCCGACGCATTGCCCGAGGCGCGGCGGATGAGCGCGCGCAGCCGGGCGATCAGCTCCTCGGTCTGGAAGGGCTTGGCGACGTAATCGTCCGCGCCCGCGTCCAGCCCGGCGACCTTGTCCGACCAGCTGTCGCGCGCGGTCAGCACCAGCACGGGCATCACCCGCCCCTCGCGCCGCCAGCGGTCGAGCACGGTCAGCCCGTCGATTTCGGGCAGGCCCAGGTCGAGGATCACCGCGTCATAGGTTTCGGTCGAGCCGAGAAAATGCCCTTCCTCGCCATCGGTCGCCAGGTCGACGGCATAGCCCGCGCCTTCAAGCGTCTGGCGGAGCTGGTTGCCCAGATTGGGTTCGTCCTCGACGATCAGCACGCGCATGGAACGGTCCTTCTTTCTGACTGGCGGCGGTTGGCCCGCCGGCTATTCCCCGGAACGGCCGACGATCCGGCCGGAGCGGCCGTCGACGTCGATCCAGATCACATGTCCATCGCGCAGGAACTTCAGCGTGTAAATGGCGCTGGCCGAATCGAAGTCGAAGCCCAGATATTGCGCGCCGCGCATCGTCGGCACGACCCGGCGCTCGATCTCGCGCAGCGGCAGCAGGTTGCCGCTGCGGCGCCCTTCGTGCGCGGCCTGCTGGTCGTCGCGCTTGCGCCAGGCCTGGGCGTCGGCCACGCCGACTGCGCCGGGCACAAGGCCCAGCAGCGACAGCGCGATCAGGGAACGTCGGAACATCATCACGCGGTTGCCATAGGTCCCGCGCGTTGAACAGCCTGTGAATAGGATGCGCCATCATCGGCTTGCGCCCGGGCGCGGCGCAACGTAACCGCCCGCGCCATGGCAGCACCGATCCTGAGCTACGAAGACCTTGGCCTCGTCCAGGGCAGCGGGTGGCTGTTCCGCCACCTCGACGTGCATGTCGGCGCGCGCGACCGGCTGGCGCTGATCGGACGCAACGGGGCGGGCAAGACCACGCTGCTCAAGCTGATCGCCGGACGGATCGACGCGGACGAGGGGCGCCGCACCATCGTGCCGGGCACGCGCGTCATCATCCTGGAACAGGAGCCGCGCCTCGACGGGTTCGCCACGCTGATGGATTTCGTGCTGTCGGGCGACGACGCGCCGGCGCGCCACGAAGCCGAAGCGATCGCCGACCAGCTCGACATCGACCTGTCGCGCGCATGCGCCACCGCCAGCGGGGGCGAGCGGCGGCGCGCCGCGATCGCGCGGGCGCTGGCGCAGGACCCCGATGTGCTACTGCTCGACGAACCGACCAACCATCTCGACATCGCGGCGATCGAGTGGCTGGAGGAATGGCTGACCCGCTTTCGCGGTGCCTTCATCGTCATCAGCCACGACCGCGCCTTCCTGACCCGGCTGACCCGTCAGACGCTGTGGCTGGATCGCGGCACGATGCGCCGCGCCGAAATCGGCTTTGGCGGGTTCGAGGCGTGGACCGATCAGGTCGAGGCGGAGGAACGGCGCGCCGCCGAGCGGCTCGACGCACGTCTGAAGATCGAGGAACACTGGCTGCACCGCGGCGTCACCGGGCGGCGGCGGCGCAACCAGGGCCGGCTGACCCAGCTGATGGAAATGCGCGCCGAACGCGCGGCGATGACCGGCCCGCAGGGCACGGCCGCGCTGGCGACCGCCGCCAACGACAGCAAGACGCGCGTGGTGATCGACGCCAAGGGCGCCAGCAAGGCCTATGGCGACCGCACCATCATCCGCGACCTCAACCTGCGCATCACGCGCGGCGACCGCATCGGCATCGTCGGACGCAACGGAGCGGGCAAGTCGACCTTGCTCAAGCTGCTGACCGGCGAGGTCGCGCCCGACCAGGGCGAGGTGAAGCTGGCGAAGACGCTGGAGCCGATCATCATCGACCAGCAGCGCAGCCGCATGGCCCCCGACAGGACGGTGCGCGACGTGCTGGCGGACGGCGGCGAGTGGATCGACGTGCTGGGCACGCGCAAGCATGTCCACGGCTATCTCAAGGAGTTCCTGTTCGCGCCCGAGCTGATCGATGCGAAGGTCGGCACGCTGTCGGGCGGCGAGCGGTCGCGGTTGCTGATGGCGCGCGAATTCGCGCGGCCCAGCAACCTGCTGGTGCTCGACGAGCCGACCAACGACCTCGACCTGGAAACGCTCGACCTGTTGCAGGAAGTGATCGCGGATTACGACGGCACCGTGCTGATCGTCAGCCACGACCGCGACTTTCTCGACCGCACCGTCACGCTGACCGCGGGGCTCGACGGCAGCGGCGACGTGGACGTCGTCGTCGGCGGCTATGCCGACTGGCAGGCGAAGCGGCGCCAGCGCCCAGCGGCGACGCGCAAGGCCGCCGCGCCTTCCGAGCGCCCCGCGCCCGCCCCCGCCGCGCCCAAACGCGCCAAGCTCAGCTACAAGGACCAGCGCGACTATGAACTGCTGCCCCAGCAGATCGAAAAGCTCGACCAGCGTATCGCCGCCGATGAAGCCGCACTGGCCGACCCGGCGCTCTATGCACGCGATCCCAAGCGCTTTCAGGCGCTGAGCGATGCGATCGCCGCCGCACGGGCCGAGAAGGACGCGGCCGAGCTGCGCTGGCTCGAACTGGCCGAGCAGGTCGAAGCGCTGGGCTGATCGGACAAGTTCAATGACCCTTCGACCCGTTCGTTTCGAGCGAAGTCGAGAAACGTCTGGCGCACCCGAACACGCTTCTCGACTTCGCTCGAAGCAAACGGGTCGATCGAGTCGGAGCGGGATGCAGCCCTAAATCCGCATCCCCATACGCCCGGCGAGCTCGACCAGATATTGCCCGGCGACCCGGCCCGAGCGGCTGCCGCGCCGCGTCGCCCATTGCAGGGCATCGGCGGCGTCGAAGGGCAGGCCGTGCTGCTCAGCGCCGCGTGCGACGATCGCCAGATAGCCGTCCTGGTCGATCGCGTGGAAGCCCAGGCTGAGCCCGAAGCGGTCGGCGAGCGCCAGCGCGTCGTCGATCGTGTCGCGCGGATTGATCGCGCTGTCCTGTTCGGAAAGGTCGCGGGGGACGAGATGGCGGCGATTGGCGGTGACCACCAGCCGGACATTGTCCGGCCGCGCCTGGGCTCCGCCCTCGAGCAGCGAACGCAGCGCGCGCGCGTCGCCCGGCCGGTCGAAGCCGAGATCGTCGATGAAGACCGCGAAGCGCCGGTCGACGCCCGCCAGCGTGTCGAACAGCCGCGCCAGCCCGTCGATCCGTTCGGCGGGCACCTCGACCAGCGCCAGCGTCGCGCCCGCCGCCTGAACCGCCGCGACCGCGCTGGCCACCAGTGCCGACTTGCCGGTGCCGCGCGCGCCCCACAGCAGCACGTCATGCGCGGCATGCCCCGCCGCCAGCCGATCGAAATTGGCCAGCATCGCGGCCTTTTGCGGATCGATGCCGACCAGCCGTTCAATCGGAAGCGGCGCGAAGTCGCGTAGCGCCACGACCACCTCGCCCTGCCACAGATAGGCGGGATGCGCGACGAGATCGGCCATCGCCGGGGGCGGCGGGGCGAGCCGCTCCAGCGCGGCGGCGATGCGTTCGAGGGGGGGGGTGGGCTGATCGGTCACGAAACCCGCTTATCGCGGATCGGCGGGAGCGGGAATGGGCGGCGATGATCCGCTGGCGGGTCGGACGATTGGCGAAGCGTTCACCAACAATTCTGCCGTCACTCCGGCCTTGCGCCGGGGTCCACGGAACAACACGTCACGACCGTGGGGACGGCGCGGCCCGGTGGCCCCCGGCACAAGGCCGGAGTGACGAGCGTTGATTCCACACAATGTCATCATGCTCTAGAAGCCCGCTTCTGGTGACAAACGGTTCCGGTGGCATTCCGGCGGGCGGCCACTCGATCTCCACCTATGCCTGCAGGTCATACGCTTTCATCAAGTCGTACAGCGTCGGGCGGCTGATGCCGAGCAGGCGTGCGGTGCCGGAGATGTTGCCCTCCGCCCGGGTCAGCGCGCGCCGGATCGCGCGGCGGTCGGCCATTTCGCGGATCGCCTTCAGGTTGATCGGCAGCGCGTCGTCGACCTTTTCGGCGAGATCGAGATCGGCGGCGGTGACCAATTTGGCCTCCGCCATGATCGCGGCGCGCTTCACCCGGTTTTCCAGCTCGCGGACATTGCCCGGCCAGTGCCACGCATCGATCGCCGCCAGCGCATCGGGTGCGAAGCCGCGCGGGGCCAGCTTCATCTCGCTCACGAAGCGGCGCAGGAAGTGCCGCGCGAGCAGCCCGGCATCGCCGGTGCGCTCGGCGAGCGACGGGATGCGCACGATGATTTCCGCCAGCCGATAATACAGGTCCTCTCGGAACCGCCCTTCCGCCACCATCGCATCGACGTCCTGATGCGTCGCGCAGACGATCCGGGTGTCGACGGGGATCAGGCGGCGGCCGCCGATCCGTTCGATCACGCGTTCCTGCAGGAAGCGGAGCAGCTTGACCTGAAGCGGCAGCGGGATGTCGCCGACTTCGTCGAGGAACAGCGTGCCGCCCTGCGCCTGTTCGATCTTGCCCTCGGTCGTCTTCACCGCGCCGGTGAACGCGCCCTTTTCATAGCCGAACAGCTCGGCCTCGAGCAGCGTTTCGGGGATCGCGGCGCAGTTGATCGCGACGAAATTGCCCTTGGCGCGTGGGCTGGCGTCATGCAGGCCGCGGGCGAGCAGCTCCTTGCCCGTTCCGCTCGCGCCGAGCAGCATGACCGAGACATCGGTCGCCGCCACCCGTTCGATCGTGCGCGTGACCTTGAGCATTTCCGGCGCGGCGGTCAGGATGCCGCCCAGCGTCGCCTTGGCCGCCTCGCGGCTGGCGAGCCGGCGGTTCTCGGCCTCCAGCGCATGGACGTGGAAGGCGCGTGCGACGATCAGTCCCAGCGCATCGATGTCGATCGGCTTGGCATAGAAGTCATAGGCCCCCATCGCGATCGCGCGCAGCGCGCTGTCGCGGTCGCCATGACCCGAGGCGACGATCACCTTGCTGTGCGGGCTGAGCGCCAGAATTTCGGCGAGCGTGGCAAAGCCCTCGCTCACCCCGTCGGGATCGGGGGGCAGGCCGAGGTCGAGCGTGATGACCTCGGGTTCTTCGGTACGCAGCGCCGCGATCGCGCTTTCGCGGTCGTGCGCGGTGGTGATGTGATACCCCTCATAGGCCCAGCGCAGCTGGCGCTGCAGCCCGGCGTCGTCCTCGACGATCAGCAGGCGGCGTTCGGAAATGGCGGCGGACGCGGTCATGCGGCGGCTCCCAACTGGTCGATCTGCGCGATCGGCATCAGCACGCGAAAGCGCGTGCCCACCCCTTCGCGGCTCTGCACCTCGACACGGCCGCCCATGCCGGTGGCAAGCTGGCGCGCCTCATAGGCGCCGATGCCGAAGCCGCCGGGCTTTGACGACACGAACGGCTTGAACAGCTGGTCGCGCACGAACGCCGCCGACATGCCGCAGCCGCGGTCGATTACGTCGATCGCGGCCTCGTCACCCATCGCGCTGGCGGCGATCGTGATCGGTTCGCCGGGCGGGCTCGCCTCGATCGCGTTCTGGATGAGGTGCGCGAGCAGGGTTTCGAGCCGCGCGGGATCGGCCATCACGACCGGCGCGCCGCTGCCCCCGACCGCGATCGGATGCTGGCCGCGACGGGCGGCGGCAACACGGTCGAGCAGCGGCATCAGGTCGATCGCGCGCACCGTGTCGGCGCGCGGGGCGTGATGCTGCGACAGGCGGGCGAGCAAATCATTCATCCGCCCCGCCGAATCGCGCAGGGTGGCGACCATGTCGGCGCGGAAATCGGGATTGTCGGCGTGGCGTTCGGCGTTGCGCGCGACCAGGCTGAGCTGGCTGACCAGATTCTTGATGTCGTGCATAATGAAGGCGAAGCGCCGGTTGAACTCGTCGAAGCGGCGCGCCTCGGCCAGCGCGCCCTGGGCGTGCGCTTCGGCGAGGTAGCTCCCGACCTGGCGCCCGGCGATGCGCAACAGGTCGAAATCCTCCCAGTCGAGCGCGCGACCCAGTGCCGGCCGCGCGAGCAGGATGGCGCCCTGCATCCGGTCGAGATGCGGCAGCGGCACCAGTGCCCAGGCGTCGGGCAAGTCGAGGATCCAGCGCGGGATCGCGGCGCTGTCGGCAGCATGGGCATGGCCGGCGCGCACCGCGTCGATTTCGATGATGCGCCCGGTGCGTTGCAGATAGGTGGCGAGCGCCTCGTCCCCGCCGGGCGCGACGGGCAGATGCCAGTTCCACCCCGATCCGATGCCCAGCCCCGCGCCGTCGGGCACCAGCAGCAGCCCCGCGGGCGCATCGACCAGATCGGCAACCGCCTTGACCACACGCGTGTCGAGCGAGGCCGCGTCCTCGCCCGCCGGATTGCCCAGCGTGCTGGTGAAGCGCATCCATTCGACGCGATAGTCGTAGCGGTGGCGAAACAGGTGCTTGGCCAGCATCACCTTGGCGCGCGCCTTGAGCCGCGGCGAGGAGACGAGGACGAGCGTGGCGGCGACTGATCCGAACACGAATGCGGTCTGGACGACGCGCGCATAGGGACCGCCGACCGCGGCGAGCGCGGCGGTCATCCCGACGAGCCCGGCGAGATAAAGGGCGGCGACCATCGCGCTCAGCGCGCGCACCACGGCGGACCGCGACAGGCGCAACGGCATTTCGGCGCGCTGGAACAGCCCCAGCGCCACCGCACCGCCGAGCAGCCCAAGCGCGATGCCGCGCGCAGCCTCGATCTCCGGGGCGATCTCACCGGCGACCAGCTCGACCGAGGCGATGTTGGCGTCGATCAGCCCGAAGCCGGCCAGTACCAGCGCCAGCGTGCGCGTGGGACCCGCGGCAATCAGCGGGAACAGCTGCTGGAGGATCAACAGCTCCGCGATCGCCGCGACGAGCTGAAGCGCGACGGCGGTGCGCAGGACATCGGAAGGATCGGCCACGCGCGCCGATGTGTCGGCCAGAACCTGCAACGCCAGCCCGGTCACCGCGAGTGCGGCGACGACGCCATAGACCGCGAACAGCCCGATACTGGTCGGCGCGCCGGTGCGCCGCTGCAGGATCAGGATCACCGCCAGCCAGCCGAGCTGCTGGAGCGTTTCGGCGATGCGCGTGCCCGGCTGTGCGATGCCGAGCCCCGCGACGGCCACCGCCCACAATGCGGTGAGCAACAGCGCGACCGGAAAGACACGGCCCGCGAGTTCGGTCGACTGTGCGCGCCATGCGGCCACCGCCAGCGCGGCGAACAGCAGCGCGGCCAGCGCGTGCGCCCAGAGCGACAAAAGCGCGCTCATCGCGCGCCTTCGGGAAAGATCACGACGCGCGCCGTCTGGAGCAGGATCAGCAGGTCGAGAAAGGGCGAGTAGTTCTTGGCGTAGAACAGGTCATATTCGAGCTTCTGGCGCGAATCCTCGATCGACGCGCCATAGGGGTAGTTGATCTGGGCCCAACCGGTGATCCCCGGCTTCACCATGTGCCGTTCGGCATAATAGGGCAGGCAGGTTTCGAGCTCCTCGACGAATTGCGGGCGTTCGGGGCGTGGGCCGACGAAGCTCATCTCGCCCTTCAGCACGCTCCAGCACTGCGGCAGTTCATCGATGCGCAGCTTGCGGATGATGCGACCGATGCGGGTGATGCGCGGATCGTCCTTTTCCGCCCAGACCGCCTGACCGGCGACTTCGGCATCGACGCGCATCGAGCGCAGCTTGATGATGTCGAAACCCTGGCCGTACAGGCCGATGCGGCGCTGGCGGTAGAATGCCGGCCCCTTGCTGTCGAGCTTGACCAGCAGGGCGGTGACCAGCACGACCGGCGCGGTCAGGATCAGAAGCGCCAGGCTGGCCGCGATGTCGAACAGGCGCTTGAACGCGCTCGAGAACATCCGGCCCGACGAGAAGCCGTCGGAAAAGATCAGCCAGCTCGGATTGACGCTGTCCAGATCGACGCGTCCCGTCTCGCGTTCGAGGAAGGTCGAAATCTCGTTGACGTGGACCCCGGTCGTCTTGATGCGCAGCAGGTCCTTGAGCGGCAGCGCATTGCGCCGCTCCTCCAGCGCCAGCACGACTTCGCTGGCGTTCAGCAACACGACATGGTCGGCGAGATTGTAGATCGCGTCGCGCGCGATGGCTTCGGGGATGACGCGGTTCGCCTCGCTCATCGAGACATAGCCGACCACGGCGAAAGCGGCGCCGGGCTGGCGGGCGAGCGCCTTCAGCCGGGCGGCGCGCGGACCCGCGCCCAGCACGACGACGCGGCGCTTGAACACCTGCCCCCCCAGCGTCTTGCCGAGCAGGATGCGCAGCGCGAACAGCATCGCCGCCGCCAGCGGCATCGCGAAGATCAGGTTGGAGCGCCAGAAGGTCAGCGGCGGAACCAGGAAATAGAGCACGCTGAGGAAGATGACGCCCAGCGAGACCGCGACCAGCAGCCGCGCCGCGGCGACCCGCAGCGATTGCAGCGCATCGGCCCCATAGACGCCGACCGCGACCATGGCGACGATCAGCGACCCGGCAAAGCTCGCCAGCTGGGGCAGTCGCATCACCATCGATTCGACGCGCATCCCGATCTGGTGCGCGCGCAGGATCCAGCCGATCTCGCCTGCGGCCACCAGCACGATGAGGTCGAGCAGGCCGAGCAACAGCACCGCATTGGGCACATAATGCCGGAACAGGCGTATCATGGCGGGGGCTGCGACCTCGATGTAAACGAATCCGACACACCCCCTGTCGCAGGAATTGACAAACAAAGGTTGAACGCGAGGGGGTGGCGCACCGCTTCACCAAAGTCGTCATCCCGGCCCTGTGCCGGGGTCCACCGGGCAACGCTCGAAGGCGGCCGGTCAGGTGCAGATGTCCCTTGCATCCTCCCGCCAACCTCAACTGGCCGGGCGCGCGCCACGCGGCGCGGTGGACCCCGGCACAAGGCCGGGGTGACGGTAACCGGTTGGGCGGGGGCTGGGTCGCGTTTATCGACCCCCGCTTACCCTCAATGTCCGCGACAGGCCATCGCGTCGAGGATGTCGTCGATGCGCGCCGGATCGCCGGCGGCGATCACTTCGCCGGTGCTGCCGGCATGAAGCGGGTCGCCCGCCCAGTCGCACATCCGCCCGCCCGCGCCCTCGACCACGGGCACCAGTGCCGCGAAATCGTGGAGCTTCAGGCCGGCCTCGACGACGATGTCGATCCAGCCGCTGGCGACCGCGCCATAATTGTAGCAGTCGCCGCCGAGCACGGTGCTGCGCACCCCGGCGTCGAGATGCTCGAAGGCATGGAGCTGGCCGTCGTCGAACAGCGCCGGCGATGTCGTGGCGAGCAGCGCGTCGGCGAGCGCGGCGCAGCGCCGGCTGTGCGCGGGTCGGCCGTTGAAAAACGTCGGCTGGCCCACCGCCCCCAGCCAGCGTTCGCGCAGGATCGGCTGGTCGATCACGCCGAGCAGCGGCCAGCCATCCTCGATCAGCGCGATCAGCGTGCCGAAGATCGGCCGGCCGGCGATGAAGGCGCGGGTGCCGTCGATCGGATCGAGCACCCAGACGCGCCCGCTGCTCCCCTCACGCACGCCATGTTCCTCGCCGACGATGCCGTCCATCGGGCGTTCGGCCACGATCAGCCGGCGCATCGCCAGTTCGGCCTCGCGATCGGCGACGGTGACGGGCGACTGGTCCGCCTTCGCGACGATCCCGGTGTCGGTGCGGAACAGCGGGCGGATGATCGCGGCCGCCGCGTCGGCGAGGCGCGTGGCGAGTTCGAGGTCGGCGGAAGTGATCGGCATCGCCCGCCGTTAGCCGCCCCGGCCACGCGACGCCAGCATCGCCGCGTCGATCCGCGCCGGTCGCACAACTGTAACATCGCACTGTCAGGCCATGGTCATGCGACTCCTGCTTCTGCCGCTCGCCGCGCTGATCGCGTTCCCCGCCGCCGCCCAGGTCCGCGTCCTGCCCGATCGACCGGAGAGCCGCGACGCGGCCCGCGACGGGGTCGAGGTCTATTTCGTCAATGAAGGCGACGCGGCCGCGACGCTCGAATCGCCCGACCGGATCCGCGTGATCGCGGCGGACGCGAGCGAGGTCGAGCTGACGCGAACCGATACCGCCATCGTCGAAGTCGCCCCGGGCGGCTTTGCAAAGCGCCGCTATATCCCGATCGATGCCGCGGCGCTTGCCGACGCGCGCCCCGCGCCTGCGCCGCCGGCCGGCTCCGCAACCCCGGGACCGGCCGGCGAGACGGTGCTGGCCGGATCGAACGGCGGCAGCGCCGCGTTCCTGGATCGCATCCGCCCCTACGAGCCGATCTATGGCGTGTTCGGGGCGGGCGACGCGGGCGCGAAGCTGCAGTTGAGCCTGGCGGTCCAGCCCTTTGCCGGGACGAGCGTGCTCGGCGGACTCAAGCTTGCCTGGACCCAGACGATCTTCTGGGCGGTCAACGAGCCCTCGGGGCCCGTGCGCGAGACAAATTACAGTCCGGAAGTATTTTTCGAGCATCGCTTCGCACCCGAATGGACCGGGGCGATCGGCTATCGCCACGACAGCAATGGGCGCGGCACGATCGGTTCGATCGACGTCAACCGCATCTATGTCCGCCTCGCCCGCGGGTTCGGCCTGGGTGACGGCTGGCGCGCCGACATCGCGCCTCAGGCGTGGTTCTATGTCGGCGAGCAGGGCATCGCGCCCGATATCGAGCGTTTCCTCGGCTATACCGCGCTCACCGCGTCGATCGGTCAGGCCGACGGGATCAAGGTGGCGGGGACGCTGCGCGGCAATCCCGGCACGGGCAACGGCGCGGGCGAGCTGTTCATCTCCTATCCGCTCACCCGGTTGGGCGGCGGGCTCGGCGTCTATGCCTTTGCACAGGGCTTTACCGGCTATGGCGAGGCGTTGAGCGATTACAATGTGCGCTCGACGCGCGGCCGGCTGGGCATCGCGTTCACGCGGTGACCGCCGCCCCGCGGACGGTATGGGCTTTGCGCCACCATGCGCCTAAGCAGATCGCGATCCATCGGGAGTCTTTTGAGATGCGCCATTCCAGCCTGCTCGCCGCCGCCGCGCTCGCGTTCACCGTCACCGCGCCGCTCGGTGCCGCGCTGGTCCCCGGCAGCAAGGCCCCCGATTTCAAGACGCAGGGCGCAATGGCGGGCAGGGTCGTGCCGGTGCGTCTGAGCACGCTTCTGAAGCGCGGGCCGGTCGTGCTCTATTTCTTCCCCGCGGCCTTCACCCCCGGCTGCAACGCCGAGGCCAAGGCCTTTGCCGACCAGATGGACGCGTTTCGCGCGGCGGGCGCGACCGTGATCGGCATGTCCGCCGACGATGTGCCCGCGCTCCAGCGTTTTTCGACCGAGCATTGCGCGGGCAAGTTCACCGTCGCCAGCGCATCCGCCGACGTGGCGCGCGGCTATGACGTCGTGGCGGGTGCCGGGCGGACGACGGCGCGGACAAGCTATGTCATCGCACCCGACGGCCGGATCGTCTTCACTCAGGAAAATACCAGCCCCGCCGCGCATGTCCGCAACACGCTGGAGGCGGTTCGCGCCTGGCGCGCGCAGGCCCGCTGACCGCGCGGAAGGCCGCGTGATCGGGCCGTCGTTTCGATCACGGATAATTAGGAAATGATGCTTAATCTTTTCCTGAAGAGGATTCGGAGCGGCCGTGGTCGCCAATCCGACCGCGGGAAGGAACGATGGCCACTTCTAATCTGCTTCACCCGGCGATCGCCGACAGTCACGAGCTGAAACTCTATCAGCGTATTGGCCATTTCCTGATCGAGCAGCGCCTCGACATCAATCCCGCCAATTACACCTTTGCCTATCACGTCCTGAACGATCCGGACGGGCCGCTCGCGCGGGCCGTCGCGGCGATGACCGATGGCGGCGTGCGCCTGACCCGCAACGAGATCGTGTCGCTCGGCTTCGATCCGGGCCGCGGCACACCCTCGAACGACGTCGCCAACGACCCGGCCGCGCCCGAGCCCGACGCGTGCGCCAACAATCTGGTCGCGCAGACGCAGATGCAGGTCGAAGGGTTCGAGGACATGGTCCGCTGGATGCAGAGCGAGACCCAGGATTTCGGTCGCAGCCTGGCGGCGAGCGCGGATGCGCTGCAGCGCACCCGCGACGAGGGCACCGAACGCATGCTCGACGAGGTTGCGCGCCTGACCGCGACCATGGTCGAACGCGCCCATGTGGCGGAGGCGCGGCTGGAAAAGGCCAACCGCGAAGCGAGCGAGTTGCGTTCCAAACTGGAAAAGGCGCGCGAGGATGCGACCCGCGATCCACTGACCCGGCTGCCCAATCGCCGCGCGTTCGAACAATGTTTCAACCGCTACCGCCACGAAAAGCGCGAGATGCTGATGGCGGTGTGCGACATCGATCATTTCAAGTCGGTCAATGACCGGTTCGGCCACGCCGTCGGCGACCGCGTGCTCCGCGCCATCGCCCATGCGCTCGAAACACATTGCGCCGGACATTTCGTCGCCCGCTATGGCGGCGAGGAATTCGCGATGCTGTTCCCCGACACCGATCGCGCGCAGGCGCTGGCGACGCTGGAGGAAGCCCGCGTCACCGTGGCTGCCAAACGCTATCGCCTGCGCGAAAGCGACCAGCCGCTCGGTGCGGTAACCTTCTCCGCCGGCATTACCCAGGTCGGACCCGGTGATGACTGCGCCCGCGCATTCGAGCGCGCCGACGCGCTGCTCTATCAGGCGAAAAATCAGGGGCGCAATCAAATTACCGCCGAGTGGTAATTTTCACGCCCTAGTCGCAAATTCCGCCAAATCAATTGGTATTACGCGCCATATACTAGATCGCGCAGAATGAAATCACATACAGATCAATAACTTGATCAGATTGGCACGCTCCCTGCAATCTTGATGGCATCGGCGGACGGATGATCCGGACCGCCAAGTTCAGGGAGATTGACCATGGCCAACACCTTCGCTTCGATCCAGCGCACCGCCGCGTCGCTCCTCGCCTCGCTGTTCGTCACCGTCGTGCTGATCAGCGCCGCGACGCCCATCATTCCGATCGCGTGACCGCACGAGCGCTGCCCCGAACCCCTCTCGAAACCGGAGTATTTGCAATGATCCGTTCCGTCCTGATCGGACTTGTCTCGTTCGGCCTGACTGCCGGCCTGATCGTCCTGAGCGCGATGCCCGACATGGCGACGATCGCGTGATCGCGCCACGGCGCCGCCGAAACCGGCGTCGCGCCATCCCCGCCCCGCCACCGACCAGGGCCACCGCACGCTGACGCGACGGTGGCCCTGTCCTTATCCCCCGACCTGGAACGCGGATGGCTCAATCGAGCCGGTGTTCGCCCTTTACCCAGCGCACCGTACCCGAGCTCGCCCGCATCACCACGCTTTCGGTCGTCATCTTCTTGCCGACCCGCTTGACGCCCGCGAGCAGCGAGCCGTCGGTCACGCCGGTCGCGGCAAAGATGCAGTCGCCGCTCGCCAGTTCGTTCAGGTCATAGACCTTGTCGAGATCCTCGATGCCCCATTTGCGGGCGCGGGCGCGCTCGTCGTCGTTGCGAAACACCAGCCGCCCCTGGAACTGGCCGCCGACGCAGCGCATCGCGGCCGCCGCCAGCACACCCTCGGGCGCGCCGCCCTGGCCCATGTAGATGTCGATCGTGGTCGCCGGATCACTGGTCGCGATCACCCCGGCGACATCGCCATCGGGGATCAGCATCACGCCGCAGCCACAGGCGCGCAGCTCTGCCACGAGCTTTTCGTGGCGCGGGCGATCGAGCACGCAGGCGATGATCTCGCCGGGCGGGCAGCCCTTGGCCGCCGACAGCGCGGCGATGTTTTCGCTGGGCGACTTGTTCAGGTCGATCACGCCGGCGGGATAGCCGGGGCCGACCGCGATCTTGTCCATATAGACGTCGGGGGCGTTGAGCAGGCAGCCTTCCTCGGCGATCGCCAGGACCGCCAGCGCGTTGGGGCCGGCCTTGGCCGTGATCGTCGTGCCCTCGAGCGGATCGAGCGCGATGTCGATCTTGGGCCCCTTGCCGGGCGCCATGCCGACCTTTTCGCCGATATAGAGCATCGGCGCCTCGTCGCGCTCGCCCTCACCGATCACGACGGTTCCGTCCATGTAGAGGCCGTTCAGCGCCTCGCGCATCGCCTCGACCGCGGCGGCGTCCGCCGCCTTCTCGTCCCCGCGCCCGATCAGCTTCGCTGCTGCGATCGCCGCCGCCTCGGTGACGCGCACCATTTCGAGGACG
Organism: Sphingomonas sp. SFZ2018-12; assembly: GCF_022496715.1. Classification (NCBI taxonomy): domain Bacteria; kingdom Pseudomonadati; phylum Pseudomonadota; class Alphaproteobacteria; order Sphingomonadales; family Sphingomonadaceae; genus Sphingomonas; species Sphingomonas sp. SFZ2018-12. The sequence continues at coordinate 81,109 of NZ_WTFM01000001.1, read as the reverse complement.
AGGACACGGTCGAGATTCTTGGCTGGGGTCATGGGATGGTCGCTCCGGTGAACTCGCGGCGGCGATAGGCGAGGCACCGCAGCTTGTCGAGCGTCGCGGGTCAATCCTGCGGCGCGGTATCGCGGACCCAGAAATTGCCGCGCTGGTGGGTGACGCGCAGGATCATGCCGTCGACCCGCCAGCCGCCATCGGCATCGCGGGCGAAGCGGTGCGTATAGTCGCCCCATACCTCCCAGAGCGGATCGCCATTTCCCTCCATCCGGTTCCAGGCATAGCCCGCCGAGACCATGGTCGCGCGGTCGCCCTCGATCGTCACCTGATGATTGGTGCGCATGTGAAAGCTGGTCTTCGCCCCGCGCAGATTGCCCGACCACGCAGCGATCAGCGCGTCGGCAGATATGGTTGCGGGTGGCTGGCCCGACAGCGATTCGAAGTCGACATGGACCGTCGCCGCGAACAGGCTGCGCGCGCGTTCCCACTCGCGGGCATCGACCGCGCGGTCGATCGCGTCGGCGATGCGGATCAGTTCCGCGACTACAAGGTGGTTGGCGGCGGTGACGGGGTCGCTCTCCGGCATGTTCAATCCTCCAGGATGTGCATCCACATCGGCTCGCCGACCAGGCTCTGCGAGCCGCGCAGCTTCTCGAGCGCCTGCGCGACCGCGCGTTCGGGCCCTTCGTGCGTGACGATGGCGACCAGCACGCTGCCATCGGCCATCGCGCCGCGCTGCATCAGGCTTTCGATCGAGACCCCCGCGTCACGCATCGCCGCAGCGATTTCCGCGAGTACGCCGACCTTGTCGGCCACGGTGAAACGCACATAAGCGCGGCCAAGCCGCTCGCCCGTGGCGGCAGGCGCGGCATTGGTCAGCGCGTCGGCCGGCATCGCATAGGGCGGACCATATTCGCCGCGTGCGATGTCGATCAGGTCGGCGACGACCGCGCTCGCAGTGGGGCCGTCGCCGGCACCGCGCCCCTGGAAGAACAGGCGGCCGACATAATTGCCCTCCGCCACCACCGCGTTGAGCGCACCCGTGACATGCGCGAGCGGGTGCGAAAGCGGGACGAGATGCGGGTGGACGCGCTGGAACAGCCCCGCCGCGCCGGCTTCCGCGAGGCCCACCAGGCGCACGCGATAGCCCAGCGCCGCGGCCTCCGCGATGTCGGCGGCGATCACGTGACGGATGCCGGTCACATCGACCGCACCGAACGCCGGACACGACCCGAACGCCAGGCTGGCGAGGATCGACAGCTTGTGCGCGGCATCAATGCCGTCGATGTCGAAGCTCGGATCCGCCTCGGCAAAGCCAAGCCGCTGCGCCTCGTCGAGCACGTCGGCAAAGTCGCGGCCTTCGGCCTCCATCTTCGACAGGATGAAATTGCAGGTGCCGTTGAGGATGCCATAAACCTGGGTCAGCACATTGGCCGCCGCACCCTCGCGCAGCCCCTTGATGACCGGGACGCCGCCCGCCACCGCGGCCTCGAACTTCAAAGCGACGCTCGCCGCTTCGGCGGCGCGCGCCAGCTCCAGCCCGTGATGCGCGATCATCGCCTTGTTGGCGGTGACGACGCCGCGCCCGGCGGCAAGCGCGGTACGGGCGAGCGCGAGCGCGGGACCGTCCGCCCCGCCGACCAGTTCGACCACCACGTCGACATCGTCCCGGCGCGCGAGGTCGATCGGGTCGTCGGCCCAGCCGAAGCGCGCGATATCGATCCCGCGATCCTTGCCGCGATCGCGCGCCGACACCGCCACGATCTCGATCGGGCGTCCGGCACGCCTGGCGATCAGCGCGTGGTTTTCGTCGATCAGGCGTACGACCCCCGCCCCGACGGTGCCGAGCCCCGCCAGGGCGATACGCAAAGGTTCAGTCATTTATGGTCCTCCCAGCCCGGCGCGGCTAATCGAAAATTGCGCGGGTGGGAAGCGCGTTCACGGCTTGATCAGGCCGATTTCGACCAGGCGCTCGTGCAGATAGTCATGCGCCGTGATCGGCGTCGGATAGCGGTCGGGATTGTCCGCGCTGACGCAGCCGGGCAGCGTCCGGATCAGGAAGTCGGGCGCGGGGTGGAGGAAGAACGGCATCGAATAGCGCGGCGTGCCCCGGCGCTCGGGCGGCGGATTGACCACGCGGTGCGTGGTCGACGGCAGCACGTGATTGGTCAGCCGCTGCAGCATGTCGCCGACATTGACGACCATCGCGCCCTCAGGCGGCTTGACCGGAAGCCAGCGGCCGTCCCGGTCGAGCAGTTCGAGCCCCGCTTCCTCCGCGCCGAGCAGCAGCGTAATCAGGTTGATGTCCTCGTGCGCGCCGGCGCGCACCCCGGGCGCATCGGCGGAAACCGGCGGATAATGCAGCAGGCGCAGCACGCTGTTGCCGTCGGCCACCGCCGGATCGAACCAGTCGGGGGCAAGACCCAGATAGCGGGCGATCGCCGACAGCAGCCGGTCGCCCGCCGCGTCGAAGGCGGCAAACAGGTCAAGGAAGGTCTGGCGGAACCCCGCCGGTGCGTCGGGCCAGACATTGTCGGCCATCACCGCGCGAAAGCGATGACCGGGCGGCAGCTCGCGCCCGACATGGAAGAATTCCTTGAGGTCGTTCTCGCTCGCGCCCTTTGCGATCTCGATACCGAACGGGGTCAGCCCGCGCGCGCCGCCGCCCCCGGGCAGGTGGTACCGCCGCTTTTCCGCCTCGGGCAGCGCGAAGAACGCCCGCGTCATCGCCCAGGCCCGCTCGATCAGCGCATCGTCGATGCCGTGATCGGCAACGATGGCAAAGCCGAACCGCTGGAACGATTCGCCGAAAGCGGCAGCGAACGCGTCGGGATCGTCCGCCTGATCGCGCATCGAGATCAGGGGGACTTCGGCAAGCAGGGCGTCAGACATGGCTCGGGTCCGGTTGAAACGAGGATCAGCGCCCACACATAAGCGCGACGGGCCCGGTCGGCCAGCCGTTCCGCCGCCCTATTTGCCCGCCGCCGTCATCCGACGCGCGGCATCACCGCCCCTGCATACGAAATCGGCGTGACGTCGCGCGATCAAGAGTTCATGGAGCAGCGCAGCATGGATGCCCAGACCACCGTCAGCGCCGATCGATCGCCGATTCCGATGCGCGAATTCGTCGCACTCAGCGCCGCGCTGATGGCGCTGACTGCGCTGGGGATCGATTCGATGCTGCCCGCCTTCCCCGCGATCGGTGACAGCCTGGGCGTCGCCAATCCCAATGACCGCCAGTTCGTGATCACCAGCTTCCTGGTCGGTTTCGCCTGCGCCCAGTTGTTCCACGGTCCGCTGGCCGACCGCTTCGGCCGCCGGCCCGTGCTTGCCGGATCGCTGATCCTGGGCGCGGTGACCAATGTGTTGGCGGCGATGTCGGGCAGTTTCACCCTGTTGCTGATTGCGCGCTTCGTGTCGGGCATGGCGGTGGCGGGCGCGCGGGTCGTGACGGTCGCGATGGTCCGCGACTGCTTTGCCGGACGCGCAATGGCACGGGTGATGAGCCTGGTGTTCGTCGTGTTCATGGCGGCCCCCGTGCTCGCCCCCGCTTTCGGCCAGTTCGTGCTGCTCTTCGCGCAGTGGCGCTGGATTTTCGGCGGGCTGGCGCTGGTCATCACGCTGGTGCTGGCCTGGTACTGGCTGCGGATGCCCGAGACGCTCGATCCGGCCAACCGCGTGCCGCTCGAACCGATGCGCATCGCGGCGAACTATCGCCAGGTCGCGATCGACCGCTATTCGTTCGGCTACACGCTGGCGGCGGCGCTGATTTCGGGCGGGCTGTTCGGATTCATCAATTCCATCCAGCAGATCATGGACGTGATCTTTGGCCGGCCCGAGCTGTTGACGCTGACCTTCGCCTGTGTCGCCGGCACGATGGCGCTCGCCAATTTCACCAATTCGCGCATCGTGCTCCGCTTCGGCACGCGTCGCATCTCGCACGGGGCGCTGATCGGCATGATCACGATCGCGGCGATCCACTGGGCGGTCGCGGTGACGGGCAACGAAACGCTGGCCTCGTTCATCATCCTCCAGGCGATGCTGATGGGCTGCTTCGGCCTCGCGGCGTCCAACTTCTCGGCGATGGCGATGGAGAATATGGGGCGGATCGCGGGATCGGCGTCGGCGCTGCAGGGCTTTGCCTCGACGCTGATCGGCGCGATTCTGGGCGCGCTGATCGGCCAGCGGTTCGACGGCACCACCGTGCCGCTTTACGGCGCTTTCGTGCTGCTCGGGCTGGCGGCGCTGGGCGTGGTGTTCGCCGCCGAGCGCGGCCGGCTCTTCCGGTCGGTCAACGCGGGCTGATTTTCAGCCCCGGTCGTCGCTGGGCCGCCACACAAGTGGAACATGGGTCGGCTAGCCTCGTTGCCGGCGAGTCCCCTGCAATCGTGCGGGGACGCCAAGCGCGAAAGGGTGACCATGGGTGGCCTGCATATCTCCGAAACCGGACCCAATGACGATGGCTATGACGAGGATGGCTATGACGAAAGCCAGCGCGCCGAAATCCTGGAAGCGACGCGCGACGGCCCGACCGACGGCGTGGTGCTGACCGATGTCGAGCCCGATCTGGGCGAGGACCTGGAGGGCGATACGGACGACGCGGCGCTGATGGCGGGTGCCGACGAAACCGCTGAAGACGCTGACGACGACGAAGACGAGGACGCCGATGACGCGGCGGACGAAGACGACCTGGAGGAAGACGAGCTTCAGGAAGATTTCGACGACGACGACCTGGCCGACGACGACGATCTGGACGACGCGGATCGCGCCGCGCTGGAATAGGCCCACCTCCGGCTGCCGGGGGGCTGGTCCGCCGCCCGGCAGTCGTGATACCGCTCACGGCCGATGAGCCGGTTCACGCTTCGCTTTACCGCCACCGACGCCGATATCGACGAGCTGGGCCACGTCAACAACGCGGTCTGGGTGCGCTGGATGCAGGATGTCGCGGTCAGCCACTGGGCGGCGGTCGCGACGCCTGACGAGATCGCGCGGCATGTCTGGGTCGTCACCCGGCACGAGATCGATTATCGCGGCAATGTCCGCGCGGGCGAGCATGTGACCGCCGAAACCTGGGTACAGGATCCGCCGCGCGGGGCGCGTTTCGACCGGATGATGCGCTTCACTGGCGATGACGGGCGCGTCAAGATCGACGCCCGCACCACCTGGGCGCTGATCGACCGTGACAGCGGGCGGCTGATGCGCGTCCCCGCGGAGATGGCGGCGCGGTTCATGGAGACGACAGGCGCATGAGCACCGGGCCCGACGCGATCCTCAATTTTCGCCGCATCGACGCGCAGCTGACGACGTCCGGCCAGCCCACTGCCGACCAGTTCGCGGCGCTTGCGGCGCTGGGCGTGCGCCACGTCGTCAACCTGGGCATGTCGGATCATCCGCGCGCGGTGGCGGAGGAGCCGACGATCCTCGACGCGCTCGGCATCGGCTATACCCACATCCCGGTGCCGTTCGACGCCCCCGAAGAGGCGCATTATCAGACATTCCGGCAGGCGATGGTCGCGCATGGCGGCACCCCGCTGCACGTCCATTGCATCGTCAATGCGCGGGTGACGGCATTCTTGACCCGCTATCGCCGCGAGGAACTGGGGATGGACGACGCGGCCGCACGCGCGCCGATGGACAGCGTCTGGCAGCCGGGCGGGGTGTGGGCGGAGTTCGTGGGCGATACCGAAGCCGTCGCGCGCGCCCATCGCTTTGCCGGGCGCGACTATTAGCGCATGATGACTTTGCACGGAATCAACTTTCGTCACCCCGGCCTTGTGCCGGGTTGACGAGGAAGTCGTGAGAGAGCGGGTCGATCTAACGTCATCATGCTCTAGGGATGCGTGCCCGTGAATGGCCGGGAGGCACCGCGAGAGTTGCCGCCGCCTGATGCCGGACCCGCGCCCTCACCCCGAATTGCGCAGCGCGGTCGCGATCGCGTTGATGGTCAGCAAGATGCCCTCGCGGATGCGGGGGTCGGTTTCGCCCGCGCGGTGGCGGCGCAGCAGTTCGACCTGGAGCAGGTTGAGCGGCTCGATATAGGGCAGGCGCAGGCGGATCGAGTTTTCCAGGGTCGGATGCGCGGCGAGCAGCCGGGGCTGATCGGTCACCGCGAGCAGGTTGTCGCGCGTCGCGTGCCAGCCGTCGCGGATGCGGCCGAAGATCGCCTCGCCCTGCGCCGGGTCCTCGACCAGCGCGGCATAGCGCGCGGCCACCCCCATGTCCGATTTCGCGAGCACCATCTCAAGGTTGGCGAGCGTCGCGGCGAACAGCGGCCAGCCCTGATGCATCGCGCGCAGCAGCCCCTTGTCGGCGAACGCATCGACCGCCTGGCCGACGCCATACCAGCCGGGCAACATCACCCGCGCCTGCGCCCATGAGAATACCCAGGGGATCGCGCGCAGATCCTCGATCGCGTCGGATTGTTTCCGACTGGCGGGGCGCGAGCCGATCTTGAGGTCGGCGATCTCGCGGATCGGGGTCATCTGGCGAAAGAATGTCCGGAACCCGTCGGTTTCATAGACGAGCCCGCGATAGGCCCGGAACGCCGACTGGGACAGCGTGTCCATCGCCGCCGCGAACCGTGCCTGGTCGGCGGGCGGCACCGTGTCGGGCGCCAGGCTGGCGAGCAGCGTGGCAGACACGATTGCTTCCAGATTGGTCGCCGCACTTTCGCGCGTGCCGTATTTGGCGGCGATCACCTCGCCCTGTTCGGTAATGCGGATGCGTCCGCCCACCGTACCGCGCGGCTGAGCCCGGATCGCGGCAAAGGCGGAACCGCCGCCGCGCCCGACCGCGCCACCGCGCCCGTGGAACAGCTGGAGCGCGACGCCCGCCTCCTCGAACACCGGACGCAGCGCGGTCGACCCGCGGCTCAATTGCCAGGTCGAGGTCAGATAGCCGCCGTCCTTGTTCGAATCCGAATAGCCGATCATCACTTCCTGACGCCCGCGGCCGCACGCAATGGTACGGACCGCCGGGATCGCCAGCCAGTCACGCATGATCGCCGGAGCCGCCTCCAGATCGGCGACGGTTTCGAACAGCGGCACCGCCATGACATGCGCCTGTGGCGCCTCGCCAGGCACGAACAGCCCGGCTTCCTTGAGCAGCACATGGACCTCAAGCAGGTCGGAAACCGACTGGCTCATCGATACGATGTAGTTGGTGATGCAGCCGCGGCCGTAACGGCGATGCGCCTCGGCCGCGGCGTGGACGATCGCCAGCTCGCCCGCGGTTTCGTCCGAATAGCCGGCGGACGGCACGGTCAGCGGACGCGGACTCGCCAGTTCGCGGGTCAGTAGCGCGACCCGCCCCGCTTCGTCGAGCGCGGCATAATCGGGTTCGACGCCGGCAACCTTGAGCAGTTCGCCGACGACGCGTTCGTGCACCGCGCTGTTCTGGCGCATGTCGAGCGTGGCGAGATGGAAGCCGAAAATGTCGACCGCACGGATCAGGCGACCGAGCGCCCCGCCCGAGGCAAGCGCGCCATCGCCGCTATGCGCCAGCGCGCGGGCGATCGCGACCAGATCGGCGCGGAAGGCGGCGGGATCGGCATAGGGCTCGGCGACGATGCCGGCGGGGCGTGGCGGGGCCTTGCCCGCCAGTCGCTCATGCGTCGCGCAAAGCCGCGCATAAACCCCCGACAGCGCCCGGCGATAGGGCTCGTCGACGCGGCTCGCCGCATCGTCGCCGCTCGCCGCCGCCAGTTCGAGCACCGGCTGTTCGACATCGGCGTGGCGGGTCGAAATCGACAGTTCCGCGCCGAGCGCGTGAACCGCATCGAGATAATGGACGAGCACGGTTTCCGCTGCGCGCGCGAGCGCGAGGCGCAGCGATGCCGCGGTCACGAACGGATTGCCGTCGCGGTCGCCGCCGATCCAGCTGCCCGGCCGGACGAAAGCGGGCACACGCTCCCCCAGGATACGGTCCCAACGCGTGTGCAGCGCGGGAAGCACCGGCAGGAACACGTCGCGAAGATAGGACAGGGCGGTCTCGACCTCGTCGGCGACGTTGGGCCGGTCGGGGCGAAGCACGCGCGTCTGCCACAACAGCGCGATCTGGCGCAGGATCGCTTCCTCGACCTGGTCGCCGTCCGCAGTCTCGGCCAGCCCCGCGTCGCGCAGCGCCATCAGTTCGGCGATGCGATTCTTGTGGTCGATCAGGCTCTTGCGCCGCACTTCGGTCGGATGGGCGGTCAGGACGGGCGCGACCAGCGCCTGATCGAGCAGCGCGCGCACCTGGTCACGGCCGATGCCGGCCTCGGCGAGCCGCGCGACGGCATTCGCGACATCGGCATCGGGTTCGGCGGCGATGCCCTGACGGTCCTCCGCCAGGTTGGCGAGCATCGAGAAGAACATGAAGCCGCGGGTAAAGGCGAGCGCCTCGTCCAGCGTCAGTTCGGCCAGATGCGGGTCGGCGGGGCCGCCATTGCCGGCGACATCGTGCCCGGCCTCCGCCGCGCGGCGATGGCGTTCGACCGAAGCCGCGCGAATCTGTTCGATGCGTGCATAGGTCGCATCGCCATCATAGGCGCGGATGACGTCGCCGAGCAGGCGACCGAGGAACCGGATGTCGGGGTTGTTGATGACGCTGGGGAGGCTGGCCATGCGCACCTTGCTGCACTGCGGCAAGCGCAGGGTCAACCGTCGATTGCCCGCGTCGTGCCGCGGGACGCGCCGGACCTAGAGCAGCGATCGCGCGGTTTTCGCCGGGTCGGCGGGGTTGGGCACCCATTTGTCGCCGGCATAGTCGAAGTCGATGTCGATGGCGCCGCTGGCACGGTCGATCCGGACCAGGCACTTTTTCCACGCGGGCTTGTCGGCGACGCGCATCGCCGACTGGAGCTCCTGAAACAGCGTCAGCGCCCGAAAGCCGTCCGGCGTCGCAGCCTCCCACTGGTCGCCGTCCCAGTACATATAGCCGAACAGGCGCTTGCGATCGGCGACCTCCGCGACGACGGCGATCCGCTGCCACGGCCGGGCGGCGTATTTTGAACCGCGCACGATCTCGCTGCCGATTTCCTGAACCAGCGTGTCGGCGCGCTGCCGGTCGAAAGCGACTTGCTGCATCTGGTCACCCGAATTCGCCGGCATCGCCAGCACGATCATTGGTTCAGGATCCGCGACATGTCGGCGTTCGGCACGCGCTGGAACTGCTGCCCCGCAGCATTGTCGAACAGCTCCTGGTTGTCAAAGACGCGGCGTCCCGCGTCGTTGAACACTTCATAGGTCACGCCGACCTGATCGGGACGCCCGCCCGTCCCGCCGATCAGCTCAACCTCGACCCGCACAGTACCGCCGTTGCGGATCCATCCGGCCCATTCATTCTCCAGCGTCTTGTAGGCGGAGCGGTTGAAGTTGAAATTCTGGGGGAACATGTTGCGCGTGCCCTGGTCGCCCAGGAAGCGGTGGCCGATCACATGGCCGGCATCGTCATCGGACAGGCCCCGCGCGCGGGTGACGTCCTGTGCGTCGAGTTCGGCGTTGCCGCGCGGCGTTCCGCTCGGCTGCAGTTCGGACAAGGTGGCGGTGACGCGCGTCGGATAGCCGTTGGCATCGACCGTCCATTGCACGCTGTTGGCGCCGACCCGTGCGGTCAGGTTGGTCGCGGTCGCCGCATTGGCGGCGGCGCGCGGCGCGAAGAAGTCGTCGAGCTGGCGCTTCATGTTCCCGATCGCGTCGCGCGCGCCGGCAGGCAGCGCGTCGACCGCCGATTGCGGGATCGCATCGACGGCATCCTTGACGGCGCGCAGCCCGGGCTCGAGCGTGGCGCGCAGTGCCGGGTTGCGCGCCACCGCGCCGACCGCGTCATTGATCGTGTCGGCCCATTTGCCGATCTTGCCGAGCTTCGCCGCGTCGCCGAGCGCGGGGACGATCGCGACGCCGGAGATCACGCCGTTCAGCGCGTGGCCACCGGCATCGCCGAAATCACCGGAGAACAACGAGCCGATCGCGCGGCCCGCGGAGACGACCGCGTTGGCCCCGTCGCTGATCGGCGTCGGATCGAACAGGCCGGTGATGTCGAGCGCCATCTGGCCAAGGTCGAGGCCGAGCTGGACGGGGTCCGGCCCCGGAGACGCGGCGACGGCGAGCGCGTTGTCGTTGGCGGCATCGAGCGCGCGGGCGAGCTCGCCGCGCTCCACGGGCGAGAGCTGCGCCTCGACCTGGGTGGTCAGGGTGCGCAGCGTGGCCGGATCGCCGGCGGCGCGCACGTTCAGATCCGCCGCCAGCGCGCGGGCGTCGAAGCTGGCGCTTGCGACCGCCTCGCCGGCGCGCCGCGACAGGTCGCTGCCGATCGCGCCCGGCGGGCTGCTGGCTGTCGCTGCGGCGGGGTCGCTTGCGCTGACCATCGTTCGTCACCCGGCACCATTATTCCGATGGGCGAGAAGAACATGATTCGCGATCGAGGGCGCTCCTCGATGCGATTAGGCGGGCTAGTCGGATCGATTAGGCGCGGTTGTCCCCGGCCTCGCGCATCCGGCGCGCGAGCACTTCGGTTTCGATCAGCCGGATGCCGAGCCGCGCCAGCGGCGCGGTCAGCTCCGTCGGATCGGCATGGCGGCCGCGTTCGTCCATGTCCATGTCGAGCGACATCGACGCGTTTCCGTCGGCGGCCACCGCCAGCGTGACCTCGCGCGCGGCGCACCCGGCCGGCAGGGTGATCTGAGTCTCCGTCGTCCGCGCAGCGGCGTCCAGCGCGCGTTCGAACCGGTCGGCATCGGCGAGCGCAACATCGACGGCGGCGCCGGCCGGGGGCGCGGACGGCGCGGGCGCCCCGTCGATCCTGTTCCCCGCCGGTGGCGGGACGGCCGCCATATCGTCACGATCCGGCCGCGCTTCGCCGCCGACCGGACCGGGCAGCGGCTCCGGCCGCGACCATCCTTCGGCGACCGCGAGCGGCCCGGCATCATCCCGGGCCTGTCCGAGCCGTTTCAGCGCGTGGCGAAATCGATCCCCGGGGGACGGCTCGGCGGGCGCGCGCGGGGGGGCCGCGTCGCCGCGCTGCGCGCGGGCGGCAGCGGGCGTGGGCGTGGGCGAAGCTGGCCGTGGTACGTCGATCATGCGCGTCTCCGATGGTCCTCGCGTTCATTTTCGGCATGGCGGTCGCGGCGGCGGCGCTCATCGCGCAAGGCGCGATGGTGCAGGCCGGCAACGGCTTCCTCGCGCGCTTGCGCCCGCAGAATGCCCGCGCGCGCGTCGCGCAATGCCGTTGCGGCGTCCGCGCGTCGCTGGATCGCCGCGCCGTACAGCGCCTGCGTTTCATGCAGCTCGCTTTCGCGACGATCGAGGCTCAGCCGGATCATCTCATCGGCCGGCGCGCGACAGCGGGCGGCGCGCGCCGCATCCAGCGCGACATGCTGGTCCCGGAGCGTCGCCTCCAGGCGCGTGACCGCCGCCTCGCACGCCGCATGGTGCGCGCTCGCCGCGGCGAGCGTGTCGCGCGCACGATCCAGTTCGCGCGCGCGCAGGCGGCACAGCGTCGCGAGTTCTGCCGCGCCGTGCGTCATCCCTCAAAGCCCCTGAGCAGCGTGCGGGTGAGCGCGATGTCCGATGCATCATGCGATCCCTGCCGCAGAAAGCCGTCGATCGCCTCGCGCATCGCCAAGGCGCGGTCCGCCATCGCGTCCTGGCCCGGCCGATAGTCGCCGACCTGAACGATCAGCTCGATCTCGGCGAGCTTGGCCAGCATCGCGCGCAGCTGGGTCGCCGCCGCGATCTGGCCCGGGTCGCACAGCTGCGACATCAGGCGACTCTGGCTCGCCAGCACGTCGATCGCGGGATAATGCCCCTTTCGGGCGAGCGCGCGCGACAGATAGAGGTGCCCGTCGAGCAGCGAGCGCACTTCTTCGCCGACCGGGTCGTCCTCCTCGTCCTCCAGCAGCACGGTATAGATGCCCGTGATCGCCCCGTCCGAATCGGTGCCCGCGCGCTCGAACAGGCGTGGCAGCTCGGCGAATACCGAAGGCGGAAAGCCGCGCCGCACCGACGGCTCGCCCGCCGCCAGCCCGATCTCGCGCAGCGCGCGGGCAAAGCGCGTGACCGAATCCATCAGCAACAGGACATGGCGACCTTCCGCGCGGAACCCCTCCGCCATGGCGGTCGCGGCATGCGCGGCACGCACGCGCTCGAGCGCGGGTCGATCCGAAGTCGCGACAACGACCACCGATCGTGCCAGCCCCGCCTCGCCCAGATTATCCTCGATGAACTCGCGCACTTCGCGGCCGCGCTCGCCGATCAGTGCGATGACGATGACGTCCGCCCGCGCCTGGCGGGCAAGCATGGCGAGCAGGGTGCTTTTCCCGCCCCCGGCGGCGGCGAACACCCCGACCCGCTGGCCGCGCCCGACCGGGACCAGCCCGTCGATGGCGCGTACGCCGGTGGGCAGCAGCCGGTCGATCCGCTGACGCGTCATCGGGTTGGGCGCGACGGCATAGAGCGGACGCGACATCGACCCGCGCGGCGGCGCACCGCCGTCCAGCGGCTCCAGCCGGGCGTCGAGCACCCGCCCGAGCAGTGCATCCCCGACGGGCACCCGGTCGTCGCCGGCACGCACGATGACCTCGGCCTCGCTCGACAGCCCGCGCAGGTCGCCCAGCGGCGACAGCAGTAGCTCGCCGTCGTTCATCCCGACGACCTCGGCAAGCAGCGCGGGGCGTCCGGCCACATCGAGCAGCGCACAGGTCTGGCCGATCCGGCCGGTGACGCCGGCGACCCGGATCGCGGTCCCGACCGCGCCCTTCAGCCGCCCGCGCTGCTCGACGACGGGCGCCGCGTCCAGCCCCCGGAACATCGCATCGATACGCGTCTCAAGCGTCATCGGCATGTTCCAGGCGCAAACGGATCGCTTCGATCTGCACGTCGCGGTCGGCGATGATCCGGCTGTCGCCCGCGATCACCCGGCATTGCGTATCATCGAGCGCAGGGTCACCGCGGACGATGATCGCCCCGGCATCCATTTCCGCCAGCGCCCGCTCGACGACCGGCGCGACGCTTTCCGACACCTCGACCGTTACCGGCCCGGCACCGACCAGGTCGGCCACGGCGCGCCGGGCGATACCGCGTATCACGGCCTCGTCATCGAGCGTGTCGACCATCCGGTGAAGTGCCGTCAACGCAAGCTCGGCGACCTGATGCTCGAGCATTTCACGGTGGCGCAGCGCCTCGCCGGCGACGGCGGCGACCGCGTCCGCAAAACGCTGCATGCCCGCCGCCTCGCCCGCCGCAAAGCCGCGCGCCGCCGCCTCGCGCTCGACCGTCGCCACTGCCTCACGCCCCGCCTGCCGCTCGCGCTCCAGCATGTCGAACAGGGCAACGGCGTCGGCAAGCGGCTCGCGATCGGCGGCGCGCACGATCGGCCGATCGCTGGCGAGCAGCGCGTCGCGGTTGGCGCGGATCAGGTAGAAGCTCATGTCTCGGCCTCGCCCACCGCCTCGGCGATCGCCACGAATCGCGCGGCCTGGGGATCAGCCGTTTGCGCGCCCGCGGGCCGCAACGCGCCGGGAAGCGCCCCGCGCGCCAGCGCCTCGCCCTGCGCGCGCAACTGGGCGGGCGGCGGCAGCGGACGATCGCCACCGGGGGGCAGCGCCAGCACCGCCTCCAGCACCCCTTCCCCCACTTCCGCGGCAAAGGCGCGCAGCATGTGTCCTTCGATGACGCGGCCCAGCGCGTCGCGCGCGGCGACCAGCGCGATCAGCTTGAAAGCCGCCGCCTGCGCATCCGACGCACCCGCGGGCCAGCCCGGCCAGTGGGCCAGCTCGGCGAGCGAAACGGTCGCGGCGGGCGGAGCGCCGGCGAGCCGGGCCGACCGACGTGGTGCCACGCCGTGATCGCGCGCCAGCCGCGCACGCGCGACCAGCCGGCGGCGCGCCGCCCCGCTCATTCAGGGTCGCTCCGCACGACCGGCAGCGTCGACCGCCCCCGGCGCATCGTCAGCGCGACGATCAGCCCGCCGATGCCCAGGGCGGCCAGCACCGCCGCGAGCCAGGGCTGGCCGAAACTCGCCATCGACATGCCGCTGCGCGCGGGCGCGGCCTGAGCCGGAAACATGACGACCGAGACCTTGTCATAGGACAAGCCCTCGATCGAATTGGTGACGAGCGACTTGATCGCGCCGGTCTGGCTGCGCAGCTCGAATCCCGGCTGATACTTGATGAACACCGCCGCGGACGACGGCTTGACCTTGTCCGACAGCGGATCGGGCTGGGGGATGGCCAGATGGACGCGCGCCTCGACCACCCCGTCGATCGCGCTGACGGTACGGCCCAATTCCTGCGACAGTCCGTACATCAGCCGCGCCCGGTCCTCGGTCGGGGAGGAGACGAAGCCCTTCTTCGCGAACAAATCGCCGAGCGAGGCGAACTCGTCGCGCGGCAGGCCATTGCTGCGCAGCACCTCGACCGATTGAGCAAAGTCGGCCGGCGCGACCGAAACGCTCCATTCGCCCTCCCCGCTCGACTGTTTGGTGGCCGCGATATTGGCGTTGCGCAGCGCCGCGATCATCTCGTTGGCCTGGCTCTCCTTGAGCTTGCCATAGAGTTCCTGATTGCCGCACGCCGCCAGCGCCAGCATCAGGCCGATGGCGAGCCAGCGGCGGCAGGATCGGATCCAGGCCATGCGTCCTCCTTGTCCCGCCCTGTTCAGCTTTGCTGACGGAACAGCTGCTGGATGCCGTCCGAGCTGCGATTGGCGATGTTCGACGTGAGCTGGCAGTGGAACATGAATTCCTGGCACTGCATGGTCAGCTGGACCATCTCGCCCGGTGTCAGCTCGCCCGCCGACAATTCGGCCGACCGCGCATATTCCGCCACGCTCTTGGCCTCGACATTCACCTTGTCGAGCGTTTCGAGCAGCCCCTTGAGCGCGGGCGGCACGTCGTCGCCCGGTGCGATCGCCGAGGCGCGATCGAGCGCGGCGGCGAACTCGCCCTGCGCGCCCGCGCCCGGTTGCTGAGGAACGGGCGGGGCGAGGTCGACGACCAGCGGCTCGACCGGTGCGGCAGCCGCGGCGGCAAGGGCTTCGATCGACATGGTCAGCCCTTCCGCGCCATGGTTTCCAGCGCCTTCGACACGCTGTCGAGCGAGCTGTGCGAGCTTTGCGACAAAAAGCTCATCTTCATCGATTCGGCGGTCAGCTGGGTGATCTGTGACGGGGTGTCGCCGCCTTCATTGGCGATCAGGTCGGAGCGTTGCTCGATCGCCGCCGCCTGATTGTCGAGCGCCTTGCCCCAGGCACCGGCAAAGGCCTCGAACCAGTTGGCGGGGGTCCGGCTGCGGTCCATCGGTCCGGCGGTCATCGGGGCGGCGGCCAGCGCGTTGAGGCCGTAGGTGGGGGTGATATCGGTCATCGCATTACTCCTCTCAGATAGTCGTCACAGCCGGATTTCCTCGGTCCGGCCATTTTTCTCGAAGCGCACCCGGCCGACCTCGACCGACACCAGCCGATGCCCGGTCGGCAGGATTGCGCCCGGAAACCAGCGCGCGCCGTCGGCGGTCACGATATGGCCGGGATCGGCGACGACGCTGGCCAGGCCGGTGCCGCTGCGCGCGAAAAAGGATTGCAGCGCATCGCCGCCGGCCGCGCGATCCAGCCGGAAGGCGACACGGCGCAGCCCCGGCAGGTCGCGGCGCAACAGCCGGACCAGCTGCTGCTCGCGGTCGTCGGACAGATAGGGCGCGATCACCGCGATGCTGCCCAGCCCCAGCGGTTCCGCGCGCGCGGGCAGCCCCTGGGCCTGCAGGATGTCGGTTGCCGCGCTGGCGATCGACGCCGCCGACGTCACGTCGACCATCACGGGCACACCCTGTTCGGCGGCGAGCGTACGCAACCGGATCAGGTCGCCTTCGTCGGAAACCATGCCGCTGACGATCAGCCCGCCGGCCGGGTTGCGACTGACCGAGAGGTCGCCCAGTCCGGCGTCCGCCAGCCGGCCCTGCAGCGCGCCCGGTCCGGACCATTGCTGCTCGATCGCCGAACCCAGCGGACCCGATGCGGCCAGCAACAGCACCATCGACGCGGTCACCACCCCGAGCCGCATGATGCCGATCCGGTCGATCGCGGCCTCCAGCGTGCCGCGCGCACGACCCGCGATTTGGGCGGACATGCTGGGCGCGGGCAGCGGCACCGCTGGCGCGCCGCACGGCGACGCAGCAATCGCCAGCGCCTCGTCCCAGCGATCGGCGCCGCGCTCGCCATGCGCGATCAGGAATTCGCCGAAACGGAACGGCAGATAGGGCGGGAGCTGTGCCGAGTCCTCCGGCCCCATCGTCCGGCCCAACAGCTCGGCCTGGCCGCTGATGACGCGCAGGCGGATCGCGCCCGCATCGCCTTGGCGGGTCAGTTCGATGACGCCGTCGCGCGTTCCGGTGCCGCGCAGCACGATGTCGTTGGCCAGACCGTGGCCGATGCACAGCCGGTCCGCCATGCCGAGCGGGTGTTCGCGCCCGGCCAGCCGGCCTTCGAGAATCCGCACGATGTGGGGCGCGGGGGGATCGGCACGGGCCATGGCTATCTCCGCTTGCGCTGTCGCTTGGGCTTGACGGGTGCCGGCGCGATCGGAACCGGCGGGGTGGCTGCGGCGGGCTGGACCGCCACCGTGTCGATCGGGATGATCCGCGGGGTGATCAGGAACAGCCGCTCGGTCTTCTGCCGGCGCTTGCTGCGCGACTTGAACAGCTCGCCCAGCACCGGAATGTCGCCGAGCAGCGGGATCTTGGTCTCCGCATCGAAATCCGCATTGACGGTCAGTCCGCCCAGCAGCAGCCCCTCGCCCTCGTTGATCATCGCCTGGGTATTGACGCTGGCGCGATCCACGATCGGGATATCGTCGACCTCGGCATCGAGCACCGCGCCATCCTCGACACCCACGACCATGCGGATGCGCGTCTGGCCGTTGTCGTACAAGACATGCGGGTTGACGCGAAGCACGGTGCCGGCGGTCACGTTGAACAGGTCGACCTGGCGGTCGCCGGCCACGCGGACATAGAAGGTCCGGGTGCGGTCGAACACCGCCTCGACATTCGACAGCGTGACGATCTGGGGCCGCGACACAACGCGGGCCGCGCCCTTTTCCTCCAGCGCGCTCAGCCGCCCGATGAATTCGCGGTTGGACCCGATCACCCCCGACAGCGACAGGCCCCGATTGACCTGGCCGAGCCGGGTGAAGTCGACGGCGGGATCGCCGGTGCGACGGACGATGTCGCCGCCGAACAGCGAGCTGAAGCCTTGGCTCTGGATCCGCCAGTTGATACCCAGCTCGCGCAGGCGGTCGATGTTGAGGTCGATGATCGTCGCCTCAAGCTCGACGATCATCGGCCGGACGTCGAGGGCGCGGACCAGCCCTTCATAAGCGGGCATGTTCTCCGGCCGGTCGCGCACGACGACCGCGTTGATCGACGGATCGATCGCGATGCGGGGACCGCGCTGGGCATAGCCCGGCCCGCTCTCTGCCGCGACCGCAGGGCCCGGCGGCAAGCCGAGCAGTTCGTCCTCATAGGGCGCGATCTGGGGCGTCTGCGCGGGACCGGGCGGCACGGCGTTCAACCCCCGGCCGCCCAGGCGCGGCTGGCTCTGGCGCACCGAGCGCCCGCCATAGCTTGCATAGACGCTGCCGGCGACGGGCGCGCCGTCGCCCATGATGCGACTGAGCGTCGATCCGACACCGGGCACGATCAGCTCGCGGCCACCCGCCATCAGCGTCGTATCGTCGGCGCGGGCATAGCGCAGATAGAAGACGCGAAGCTCATAGGGCTCGACCCGCTGATAGCCGCGGCCGCGCGCCGGGCTGATCTGGGCGGTTTGCGGAATGTCGGGCCGCGTGGGCAGCGCGCTCGCCAGCTGCGCGACCTGGTCGAGGAACTTGGGCACGCCGGTTGCGAGCACCGCGTCCTCCGACACGGCGCGGACCTGGTTGATGCTGTCCGAAAGTCCCGATTGGTTGACCGCCGACACCAGCTCGCCGCCGCGCCGCGACACGACCGGGATCGTGCGGCTCTGCACCTGGCCGGCGGGATAGACGATCACCGTCGACCCGTCATGATAGGCGACGAGGTTGAACGAGCGCGCAATCTGGCTCCACACGGTCGCGGCCGCGCCCTCGAACCGGCCGTTGATCCGGCCCTTGACGGCAGGGTCCACGCTGACCGTCAGCCCGGCCGAGGAAAAGAAGCGGCGGATGAATGCCGCGACCTCGTCGTTGCGGGCATTGAGCGCGACGCGACGATCGGCAAAGGGCGGGTCGCCCGCCGCAGCGGGAACCGCCGACAGGGCCAGGCCGGCGGTGGCAAGGATCGTCGTCATCAGACGGCGCACGGTCATTCGGCAGCTCCCAAACCCACATCCTCCTCGATCGTGATCGGTGTCCGGTCGAACTGCGCGACGATGTCGAGCGGCACGCTGGGCGACAGCTCGTTGAAGGCGAGCACGGGCGTGTCGAACACGTCGCCGGCGATCAGCCGCCGCAGCGGCCGGCGCAGGTCGAACGCGGTGACGATCGCCCGCGCCCCGCACGAGGCGAGCTCGCGCTTGAGCATCGCGATCATCGTGCGCGCCTGTTCGGGCTCCATCGCCAGACGGGCCACGCCGTCGACGGGCCGGACATTGTCGCGCAGAAAGGATTCGAGCGTTGCGCCGACGATCAGCACCCGCAGCCGCCCGTCGGTGCACAGGGGCGGGGTCAGATACCGCTTGACCGCAACCCGGGTCATGTCCGCGATGGGGATCGCGTTGCGTTCGGACTGACCGGCATCCGCGATCGCCTCCAGCACGTCGCGCAGGTTGCGCAGCGACACTTCCTCCTCGACGAGCAGGCGGATGACTTCCGCGATGCGGGCGGTCGGCACCGCGCGCACGGCTTCCTTGACGACGTCGGGATATTCCGCGCCGATCCGGTTGAGCAGCGTCGTCACCTCCTGCAGGCCCAGAAACTGGCCGACATTGCGCCGCAATGCGTTCTCGACCTCGGGCAGGACCCGGTCGACCTCGCCCGGGT
This sequence comes from Sphingomonas sp. SFZ2018-12, assembly GCF_022496715.1. NCBI lineage: Bacteria > Pseudomonadati > Pseudomonadota > Alphaproteobacteria > Sphingomonadales > Sphingomonadaceae > Sphingomonas > Sphingomonas sp. SFZ2018-12. The sequence goes on along the minus strand of NZ_WTFM01000001.1, from coordinate 62,137 downwards.
CGAAGCTACCCGACGCCACCGGCGCCTCGTTGACGAACAGCGCCCAGCGTCCGCGCTGGCCCGCCCCCGGCGCGATCTCGATCGGCGGGACGGCGAGGCCGATCCGCGCCTGGATGCGATCCAGCAGGCGGCTCGCCTCCGCGCTCAGCGTGGCGACCATCGCTGCATCCAGTCCGTCGGCCGACAGTTCCAGCACCAGCGGCTTGACCGGGGCCAGTGCGCCGGGCCGCGCCTCGATCCGATCGGGCAGCGCCGCCGGGCGGCTGTCGAGCCGGCGCGCGCGGCCGCTGATCCACACCCGGCCGGCGGGCAATTGCCACGCGCCCCCAAAGGCCAGCGCAAGCGCGAGCGCGAGGAAAACCAGCGTCGGAAAACCGGGGATCAGCCCCAGCAGCACGCACAGCCCGGCGGCGATGAACAGGACGCGCGGCTTGCCCGACAATTGGCGCGCGATTGCCGGACCAAGCTCGCGGTCCTTGTCCTCGTCGGTCGTGCGCGTGACCAGCAACCCCGCCGCCATCGCGCTGAACAATGCGGGAAGCTGGGCGACCAGCCCGTCGCCGATCGTCAGGATGGAATAGGTGTGGACCGCGTCGCCCGCCGACATGCCGCGGTTGAACACGCCGATCGCCAGCCCGCCGATCAGGTTGACGAGGACGATCACGATCGACGCGATCGCATCGCCCTTCACGAACTTCATCGCGCCGTCGAGGCTGCCGTGCAGCTTGCTCTCCAGCTCGAGCGTGCGGCGGCGCGCGCGCGCTTCGTCCTTGTCGATCAGGCCCGAGCGCAGGTCGCTGTCGATCGACAATTGCTTGCCGGGCATGGCGTCCAGGCTGAACCGTGCCGCCACCTCGGCCACGCGCTCGGCCCCTTTCGAGATGACGATGAACTGCACGATCGTGATGATCAGGAACACGACGATCCCGACGATCAGGTCGCCGCCCGCCACCATCTCGCCGAACTGCTGGACGATCGCGCCGGCATGCGCCTCCGTCAGGATCATCCGCGTCGTCGCGATCGACAGCGATAGCCGGAACAACGTCGACAGGAGCAGGACGGTCGGGAAGGTGGACAGGTCGAGCGGTTTGGCGATGTAGAGCGTGCTGAGCAGCAGCAGCACGCCGATCGTCATGTTCGCCGCGATCAGGAGGTCGAGGACGACCGCAGGAAGCGGCAGGATGAGCAGGCCGACGACGGCGACGACCAGGCCGACGAGCAACAGGTCGGCGGCGCGAATGCCGCCCCTCGGCAGCTTCGCGAGCATGGCGGCGAAACTCACCGGCCCGGCCCGGTTCCGCTGCGAAGTTGCTGATAACGCGCCATCACGCGACCGACATAGTTGCGGGTTTCCGCATAGGGCGGCACGCGGTTGCCATAGCGGGCGACGGCGCCCTCCCCGGCGTTGTACGCGCTCAGGATCAGCTCGAAATTGGTGCCGTAGCGCCGCTGCAACCGCTTCAGGTGGCGGGCGCCGGCGTCGATGTTGGTCGCCGGATCGAACAATGCAGGGTCGGCCACCCCCAGGCCGCGGCCGGTCGCGGGCATGATCTGCATCAGCCCGCGCGCACCCGCCCTCGACACCGCGCGCGCGCGATAGGCCGACTCGGTGGCGATGACCGCGTGCAGGAAGAGCGGGTCGATGCGATGCCGGCTCGCCGCGCGGCCGATCACGTCGTCGAACTGCGAATAGGAAAGCCGCGTGACCGTCCCGGCCGGAGCGGTCGGCGGCGACCAGCTGGACTGCGACGCGCCGGACGCATTGCGCGCGTCCTCGGGATCGGGCTTGACCCCGATGATCCGCACGATGTCCGGTCCCGGCTGGACCGGCACCGTCGGGGTGGCGACCATCCGGTCCGTACAGGCAGCCAGTGAGGACGATCGCAATTGAGGTGAAGATGTCGCCGTCCGGATTTTGGACGCGATCGGGCATTCGTCAAGAACTTCCGTATTGAACGGGTCCTTCGCGAAAGACGGTTTTGCCGATAATACCGATACCGACAGTAAAGCTGCCGCAGCGCATTGAATGATTACCCGGGCTTCGATCATGCACACGATCTCCACACACCGTCTGTTACGCACCCGAAACCCGTTCGCGGACTGGAAAGTCCGGAAGTCAGGGCATCACGCCGACTCGCTTCTGCTCGCGCCGTCGTGCTGCGAATGCTGCAATTTTGTCCTCTGTATCAAGTAGGAAGTGTGCCAAGTGCGATGAACCGTGCGTTCATTTACGGTGAATGGAGTTTTCGCTGCGGCCAGATGATACACGTATCAACTTTTCGTCAATAAATGGCTTTTCATTGCGGAATCGTAATGTCCTGGAAATCACTCGGATCGCCACACTGTCCCGGCATTTACTTGACGCTGTCACTAATCTGCCATCATCCTTTGCCTAGCGATATGAGTCATGAACTGATCTATTATCCGCGACTTGCTTGCAGTAATTCCTAGTCTTCCCGGGCGTTCGTCTGACGCCAACCGGAGCAGTGGATGGCCGAGAAGAATGACGGCGGCGACAAGACCGAGAAGCCGACCCTCAAGCGGCTGCGCGACGCCCGCAACAAGGGCGATGTGGCGAAGTCGAAGGACTTTGGCGCCGCGATCGGCCTGGTCATGTGGCTGCTGCTGTTCCTCGGCGCGGCCGGCTTCATCGGCGTGCGGATCGCCGCCTTTGCCGACCTCGCCGTCGCGCGCGCAACCTCGGGCGATTTCAGCACGTCGCTGAGCGTGGTGGGATGGTCGGCCGGCGCGATCGTGTTGTTGGCGGCCGCGGCGACATTGCTGCCGTCGGCGGTGATGGGCGTCGCGGGCGAATTCTTTCAGGTCGGCGCCCTGTTCAGCACGGAGAAGCTGAAGCCCAAGCTCGACACGCTCAACCCGGTCGAGGGACTGAAGCGGATGATCAGCCTCGACAATCTGTTCGAGCTCGCCAAGACGCTGATCAAGGCGCTGCTGGTGCTCGGCGCCGCCGGCATCGTGCTGGCCGGATCGGTCGACGAATATGCCGCGCTGGCGCATGCGGCCGCGTGGATGCCGTTCCCCGGCAGTGGATCGGGGATCGCGGCCGCGGTGCTCGACCTTCTGCGTGCGCTGACGATCCAGCTGGTCGCCTGGTCAGTGGCGATCTTCCTGCTCGTCGCGCTGGCCGACCGGCTATGGACGCAGCACCGCTACATCAAGAAGCTGATGATGAGCCGGCGCGACATTCGCCAGGAACACAAGGACAATGAAGGCGACCCGATGCTGAAGGCACAGCGTCGCCAGCTGCACGAGGAGTGGGCGAACCGCAATGCGGTGCAGGCCAGCCGCAACGCCAACGTCCTGCTGACCAATCCGACCCACCTCGCCATCGCGCTGGATTATGACCCGGCGGAGTGTCCGGTCCCGATGGTCGCAGCGAAGGGAGAGGGGCCGCTGGCCGCCGCGATGCGCGAGGCGGCGGTCGAGGCCGACGTGCCGATCGTGCGCAATGTCGGGCTGGCCCGTCGGCTATGGGCCACCGCCGAGATCAACGAGATCATCCCGGAAGCCGAATTCGACGCCATTGCCGAGATCATCCTGTGGGCCCGACGCGCCCGCGCAGGCGATGTCCAGCCGATCCGCGAGGATGCCGAATGAACATTCTGGCGGTATTGTCCAGCCTGCTGGCGGTGGTGATCGCGCTGGCGATCGTGCTCGGCCTCGCCTGGATCGCGTTGCGCGCGCTCAAACGCTGGCAGGACCGCTTCACCGGTGTGCGTGGCGAGGACGATCGCACGATCCGTTTCCTGCGCGCGCTGCCGGTCGGCCAGAACGAGCGCGTCGCGATGATCGAGGTGAATGACGAAGTGCTGCTGATCGGGGTGACCCCCGGCGGCGTCACCCTGCTGCGCCATTGGCCGGCGGGCGCAGGCGGCCGTGTGGCGACGTCGGAGAATCCCGATGCGTGACCTGATCGCCACCTTGCCGCAGGTCGACGCGGACGATGCCGATCGGCGCAACCGCCTGCTCGGCGCGCTGAACGGCTGGGTCGTCGACGACGGCGTTGTCCGGGCCCGGATCGCCGGACCACCCGGCGCGCTGCGCGACTGGGTCATGTGCGGCAACGGCGCGGCGATCGGCTTCGACCGGCACGGCGGCGCACCCTGCGGTTCGCCCGGCGTCGACGGCGTCGCCGCCGTCGAGCTGATCGACCGGTTCGAACCGCTGCTCGCCCTGATCGAACGCGCGCTCGGCATCGCGATCGACCCCGAGCGTGTCGACCCCCGGCCTCCGGCCGGCGGGCTGCCGGTCGAGCTGGCGACGCTGGATGCCCGACGGGGCGTCGCCGACCGGCTATGGCTGATCGTGCCGCAGGACCTGGCGCTGCTGGCGGCCACCGGACCCTTCGCGTCGCCATTGGCGGCGCATGTCACGCTCGACGGTCGCCTGCACTTCCCCGGCCCTCGCCTGTCGCCCCTCGACGCCGCCGAGCTGGGTGCCGGCGACCTGGTGCTGATCGGCGCAGGCCCGTTCGATGCCGTGCTCGACGCCGACGGCGTGCCTCCATGTCGCGGGCGCTTCGATCCCGGCACGCGCGTCTTCACCCCGACTGCGTTCACGCAAGGAGTCCCGAATGGCGGATGATCCCGAAACCGGCGTTGCGCCCGCACCGGCCGACATACCGGGCGCCGACCCCCCCGCGGCGCGGTTCGCGGTGCCCGTCACGATCGCGCTCGACCGCCAGGCGATCCCGCTTGGCCGGCTGCAGGCGGTGCGCGAGGGTGCGGTGCTGCCGGTCGAGGCCGCCGACGGCGCGCTTCGGGTCGAGCTGCTGGCGGGCGGTCGCGCTTTTGCCCGCGGCACGCTGGTCGGGGTCGGCGACGGCTATGGCGTGCTGGTCGATGCGCTGGTGAGCGAGCACTGAGCGATGGACCTGTCGAGCTTCACGCCGGGCTCCGCGCTCGTCACGGTCGTGCTGATCGCGCTCGCGCCGTTCTTTGCGGTGATGGTGACGTCGTTCACCAAGATCGTCGTGGTGCTCAGCCTGATCCGCAACGCGCTCGGGCTTCAGCAGGTGCCGCCCAATCTGGTGCTCAACGGCCTGGCGCTGATCCTCTCGCTCTATGTCATGTACCCGACGATCCAGCAGATGGCGGCGGCGTCGGGCGAGACCGAGGTGCCGGCGCAGACCGACCAGCTGTTTGCCGCCGCCGATCGCTCGAAAGAGCCGTTGCGCGCATTCCTGATCCGCCACAGCGACCCCGGCGAGCGTGCATTCTTCCAGCGCACTCAGGCGCGCGTCGCCGAGCGGTCGGGCACGGCGCCCGCGCGCGATACCGATTTCATCGTCGTCATTCCCGCCTTCGTCGTCAAGGAACTGACCGTCGCGTTCCAGATCGGCTTCCTCATCTTTCTTCCCTTCCTGGTCATCGATCTCGTCATCTCCAACATCCTGCTGGCGCTGGGCATGATGATGCTGTCGCCGGTCACCATCTCGCTGCCGTTCAAGCTGTTGCTGTTCGTGCTGATCGATGGCTGGGTGAAGATCAGCCACGGGCTGGTGCTCAGCTATGTCTAGCCGGATGCGGGCCAGCGGAGCGCGATCGTGACCGAATCGATCGTCGGGGTCACCGTCGAGGCGTTGTGGCTGGTGCTGCTGTTGTCCGCGCCGCCGATCATCGCGGCATCGGCGGTGGGGCTGCTCGTGGCGATCGTCCAGGCCGCCACCCAGCTTCAGGAACAGACGCTGCAATACACGCTCAAATTCTTCGCAGTGGTGCTGACGCTGTTCGTCACCGCGTCGCTGCTGGCGGCCACGCTGTACCGCTTTGCCGACACGATCTTTGTCAATTTCCCCGGCATGGTGCGCGGATGACCCCGGATACCGGATGGATGGACCAGCTGCTGATCGTGGCGCTGGCTTCCGCCCGGTTCGGCTTCGCCTTTGCCTTTCTGCCGCTGTTCGCGCCCGACACGGTGCCGCCGATGGTGCGCAACAGCCTGATCCTGACGCTGGGCGGCGTCGCCTACTGGATGACGACGGGTATCGACCCGGCCGCGCTGGGCATTTTTGCCTGGGCGCGGCTACTGCTCAAGGAAGCGGTGGCGGGGGTCGTCATCGGCTTTTTCTTCGGCACGCTGCTCTGGGCGATGGAGGCGGCGGGCGAAATCATCGATGCCAAGGTCGGCGCGACGATCGGCCAGGTGCTCGAGCCCCTGGGCGGCAATCAGGTTTCGCTCAACGGCGCGTTGCTCGCCCGGCTCGCCAACGTGCTCTTCGCCTCCGTCGGCGGGCTGATGCTCCTGGTCGCGACGATCCTGGAGAGCTTCGCGATCTGGCCGATGACCGCCGACTGGCAGTCGCTGGACATGCGGGGGCTTGTCCTGTTCGAGGGCGAGTTCGGCCGGCTGATGACCCTGGCGGTGGTGCTGGCGGCACCGGTGATCGTGTTCCTCTACGTCGTCGACGCTTCGCTGGGCCTGCTCAACCGCTTTGCCCAGCAGCTCAACGTCTTCCAGCTGTCGATGTCGATCAAGGCGTGGGCGGCGACCGCGCTCGTCCTGATGCTGGTTCCGCTGTTCGCGCAGCTGCTGGTGGGCGAGATCGCGTCGCGCAACGACGTCGTCCGCGCACTGATCGGAGCATTGGCGCGATGAGCCCCGGCGAAGCACAGGACGAGGAGGCACGGCTGCGCGAGCTGATGCGGCTGCTGCGCAAGGCGGACGCGCAGGCCGAAACCGAGGCGCAGCTGGTCGGCGAATATCGCATCCCGCGCTCGCGCATTCCCGACCGGCACGTGACCGGCATCCAGACGCTGACCAAGACCGAGGTGGCGGTGCTGCGCTTTCTGGGCTGGGGAAGGGCCAATGCCGACATCGCCACGCTGCTGGCGATCAGCGAGAATACGGTGCGCGTCCACCTGAACAACATGTGCCGCAAGCTCGAGCTTGATGGCGTGCGCGAGCTCAATGCGCTGGCCGGCCTGCTCTTTCACCCGCTCAACTAAACGGCAGCCAGCTAAGCGATTCGACTAGCCGCGCTAGTCGGATCGGTGAGTGAGGTGCAGGCGAAACTGGAGGACAAGAGTGTCGACGACGGCGGCCAGCGATCCCCGCCACGCCGCCGTCCCGCCCCGGCTCCGGCGGCATGGGAGCGCGACGCATCTTTTGAGGAGAAGGCATATGTTCGGCATCGGCGGTTTCAATCCCGTTTCCCTGCTCGCCACCGCGGCCATGGGCCCGATGGGCGGTATCATCGCGCAGCTGGCGACGCAGGTCGTCTCGCAGATCGGCCAGCAGTTCATCCAGCAGCTCGGCCAGCAGATGGGCCTGCCCCAGTCGGCCATCGAAATGGCGCAGGGCGCGTTCTCCAGCTCGTTCGGCGATGTGCAGGGCACCGCGCGCAACCTCGACGAAGCGATCGAGGCGCTGGGCAACGAGGCCGGCGATACGGCGGCCCAGATCGGCCAGGCGCAGCGCGACACCTTTGACCAGATCCTCGATCTGGCGCGCGAATCGGCCGAAAGCGAGGATGCTCGCTCGGCACGCGCCGGCGGCAAGGCGCCGGGCTGGCTGATGGCGATGGCGCGCTCGCTGGGCAGCACCCTCAACAAGCTCGGCGACGAGATGGAACAGGTGTCCAACCAGATCAAGGACGGCAAGGCGAGCCTGTCCACCGAATTCACCGTGCTCGGCCAGCAGTTCAGCATGGTTTCCAACGCGTCGGGCACCACGCTGAAGGCGGTCGGCGAAGGCATGGCGAACATGGCCCGCAAGGGGTAATTCGTCCTGATTTCAAAACGCTTGGGGGGCTCGTGCATTGCGCGGGCCCCCTTCCCGACTTACCAAGGGAGCGAGGTGAAGCGTATGCCCCAGATCAAGTATCTCGCCGTCGTCGCGGCAGCTTTCGCCGGTATCGGAACCGCCGCCGCCCAGGACATGCCGACATGGGACCCCTCGGTCGAGGGGCTTGGTCGGGTGATGCAGCATGGCGTCACCGAGGCCAATCGCCAGCGTCGGTCCGACAACAAGCAGTCCGCGCCACTAGCGTCGCGGGACGCACGTTCGATCTGTGCGAACAAGCAGAGCTACCAGGCGAATCTTTCGCCCGCCAAGGCGCAACAGCTCGCGGCGCTCTGCGCCAGGGCAGGCTATTGAAGCACGCGCAGGCGATCGCGCGTGATGCGGGATCCGGGCTTCCGGCGCTCATTGGGAGCCGGGCGGCGATGATCGCGAGGCGGGTTGCCGGCGGCGCCGCGTGGACCGTTGCGGTCACACTGGCGCTCCCCGCCGTCGCACAGGACCTGTCGCCCGCGATCGACCCCTGGCAGGTCGGTCATGGCATATTGGTCAGCAACATTCCGTTGACCGCCGAAGCCGCGCAGCCGGCATCGCCCGTTCAAACGCGTTACCGACCAAGCGCCGCGGTCAGCGCCCGGGTCGCCCAGACGCTGGCCACCGAGTCCGAGAAGCTCGCCCGGGGCTCCGGGGCCGAGATGCGCGCCATGGTCACGTCGGGCAAGCCGATGCGCGAATTCGCCCGGCTGGCGCCCGGGCTGGGGCTGGCGCGCAACGACGCGGCGGATGCCCTTGCCTTCTATCTCGTCGCGCAATGGGGCGTCGCGACCGACTATCGCGGGCGCGTGACCCGCGCGCAGATGACCGCAGTCCGCGATCAGGTTCGCGCGGCGTTTCCGACGATCAGCGGCAAGTTGCCGACCGACGCCAAGCGCCAGGAATTCGCCGAAACGCTGATCAACCAGGGCGTCATCACCGCCGGCATTCATGAAGCGGCGGTCGCCGCCGGCATGGAGTCGCGCGTGGCCGAATTGAGCCGGATGGCGCGCCGGGGCGGCACCCGAGTCTTCGGCGGCGATCCGGGCGATTTCGAGTTGACCGATCGTGGCCTGATCAAGCGTTGATAGCGCAAGAGACGGGTCGGATAGTCGATCCGATTACCGCGCCTAATCGGATCGCGGAGCGCATTCGTCGCCCGGCTGTGCTGATATGGCGGTGAAAGCACAGAAGAAAGCGAACACGACATGACGATCGATCGCATCGGATCCGGCCCGGTTGCCCCGATTGGCGGCGGCGCATCGCCTGCGGTGCCGCTGGCGGCCGAAGCGCGAGCACTGGCAACTTCGGTGGTCGCCGGTGTCACGGGCGCGCTCGGGCTGGATGCGCGCGGCACGATGGCGGCGCGCGCCTATCCGGTGCGCGAGACGGCGGATGCGATCGCGACCCGGTTCGGTGCCACTCCGGCGCAGGCCGGCGAGATCGAACGCACCGTCGAGCGGCTTGCCGGCGCGATCGCGGCTGACATGGCGGCGCGCGCGGACGGCCGGACGCTCGATCGCATCGACGATGCGCTGGTGGGCAGCGACGCCCCGGCCAGCGCCGACGCGGTCATCGCTTTCCTCGAGCGCGCGGCGGAACACATCGAAACGGCCGGGCGCTAGCACGCGACCTCCGGCTGCCTGCAATTCACAACAAGGGGCAAGGGCATGACCAACACCGTCTTCAACCTGTCGGCGATGATCAACAATCTCAATCTCGCCCCGACCGCGCCACGTGCTGACGCAGGCTTCATGATCGCGCCGGGCATCCTCGCCCAGGCATGGAATCCGCTGGGCGCATCCCCCTTCGCCTCCGCGATGATGAACGCCCTGTTCGTGCTGCAGGCCGGACATATGGGGCGCATGGCGGCGGCAGCGGGTCAGCCGCCGGTGCAATCCTTCACGCCCGTGCCGGGCGGGGAATGGACCGCCGCGCTCGACAGCGCGCACACCGGGACGATCGACCTGGGCGACGGCTATCGGCTGAAGCTCGACGAGCGGAATTCGGAGATCACCGTCATCAACACGGCGACCGGTGAAACCACCCGCATCTGGGGTGACCCCCATGTCGACATCGACGGGAAGCATGCCTTCGACTTCTGGGGCACGACGACCTTCACGCTGGCCAACGGTACCAAGATCACGATCGATACCGAACAGTGGAACAACAATCCCAATGCCTATGTCGCGTCGAAGCTGACGATCACACGTCAGGATCGCGCGATCGTGGTCACGGGGATCAGCCAGAACCAGCTGGGCGATCTGTCGGTGTCGATGTCGCAGAACGGCCGCGCGCTCGATGCCGCGACCCGCGACGGCTTCGTGCTCAACGAGAATGCGACGGGATCGGGCTGGCGGTCGGGCCTGACCGGCGAGGTCGCGACGCAGGCAGACCTGGACGTCACGCGCGTCGGCGAGGCCTATGGACCGGGCAGCACCCTGCCCAGCTTTGACGAACTCCAGCAGAGCCTGGCCAATTTCCTGCTGCTCGGCTTCGCGCTCATCCTGAGCGGCCGTGAGGTCGAGGCCGCCTGACCGCGATGACCGTTGACGGCATCGCCGGGGCGGGCGCGACACCATCGCGTTCATGGGCAACCACCGACCGCGCGCACGCATGGGTCGATCAATGGCGCGATGGCGCCGGCTTCGATGTCGCGGCGTTGGCGCGGGCGATGATCTGGGATGGCGTGGACGAGGTCGCGCTTGCGTCGATTGAAGCGGCCATGACCCCCGTCGAGCGGGGCGAGCTGGCGGCGGCGATGGATGCCGCCGCCGACCGTCCTCGTGCGACGGGGACTCGCGCAGGTCCCGCCGATGGCGACGCATCGGGCGCTGGTGATGCGGGTTTCGACGCTTTCGCCACCTCGTTGACCACGACAGACCAGCGCATCGTCGTTCGCCGCGTCGAAGCAATGCCGGGCACCCTGGATCCCTCTCGTCCACCGGCAGCCGGGGCGCATGCCGATGCCGCCGCGGCCGATACGGCTCCGCCTGCCACGGACGGGGATACCGCATCGGCGACGCCCGCCGTGGCCCCACGTGCGATCGAGATTCTGCCGCCGCTGCCCCCCGGCGCGGATTTGCCCGCGCCGGTCGCTAGTCGATCCGACTAGGCCGGATAATCGGATCGTCGAGCGCCCCGCTTCGGCGGCACCCCTATGGTGGCGGGCGATACGAACCGAACGCGGAGTAAGCCAATGTCCGTTGCTGTCCAGAATGCCACCGCCAACATCGACCGGCGGCTGGAAACCGGCGTGTTGAACCCCGTCACCAATGGCGAGATCAAGGCCGTCGTCGCCGAGATCACCGGCCTGAAGGCCGCCGATGCCGATCGCCTGATCGACGATCTCGCCAAGTCGGGGAAGCTCGGCCGCGTCGCGGGCGAGATCATGGACGGATCGCCGCTCGGTCTCGGCGGACTGAGCGCAAACGAGCGCAAGGCCTTCTTTGCCGACATGGCGCGCAAGCTTGACGGACAAAGCCTCGCCACGCTCAGCGACGCTTTTGCCGGTACCGACAAGCGCACAGGCGGCTTCGAGCCGGTGTCGGAACTTGGCCAGGCGATCGCCACGCATGGGTCGCCCCAGGCAAAGCTCGCCTACATCGCCGCCCAGAAGTCTGATGTAGCGCGTGGCACGATCGTCGACTCCGGGGTCGGCGCATCGACGCTGCGGCGTGAGGACGCAGAAGCCAACGCGGTCGGGCTCGTCATCGGATCAATGCGCGGGGCCAACGCGGAGGCGGCCTTTCGCGCCATTGGCGACAAGCTGCCCGACGTGCTCGCCTCATCGATCGACGCGCGAGTCACCACCAACGCGACCGCTGGCGTCGCTGTCAACGTCGCGAGCTGGGACGCCAAGGCCTATGGCGGGATCATGGAGGCAGCCGCCAGCACCTCGAACGCCGATCTGAAGGCGCAGATCTTTGACGCCGGGGTCGGCACCTTGCGCAGCGTGCGCGATGTCAATGATGTCATCGGCGGCTTGACAACGGTCGGCAAGACTCAAGCGACCCGCACGATGGTCGACGGCTTGACCCAGGTGATCAACAGCAACACGACCGGCGTGATGCGGGAACTCACCTATAATGCCGAAACGCGCGACGGCAGCGATTTCGCGGCCTATGCCAAGGAAATGCTGAACCAGGGCCGTGCCGCCGAACTGGGCGAGCAGATGGGCCGCCTTCAGGTCGGGAACGCCGGAAACGAGAACGCGGTCGAACGGCTTTATCGCAGTGAAATCGTCGCCAATACCGATCAGGAGCGCCTGCCCAATGCCGGGACGCTCGGCTATTTCGTGGGGTCGGTTCATGCGGCGGTGAAATCCATCGATGCCGATGTCGCGGCGGAGCGCGCGATGACCACCGCCGTCCTCAAATCGGCACTGACCGTGGTCGACAAAGCCAAGGTCGGCGGGCCTGCCGCCAGTGCGGTCGGCACCACCGCCAGCGTCGCCAAGGAATGGGTGCAGTTCGCGGTCAGCGGTGCCATCCGCAACGAAAGCGCCGATGCCGGCATCCGGCTGGAAAACGCAGCATTGCCGGTGGACAAGCGCACGCGCGAGCTGGGCGTGGGCGACGCCGTCGTGAGCGCGTTCGAGGACACGCTGGCGACCGTCGCGCGCCTCGCCAAGCCATAGGCGCGTGACGGGCGTGCGCGCGGGACTGATGCTGATGATGGCGATCGCGGCCTGTTCGCCGGCCGCGACGCCCAAGGCGCCTCCGGCGCGTCCATCCGCATTCGTCGCGCACGCCGAGCCGCCCATCGGCGACGCGCTGAACCGGCGGCTGGTGCGGGCGATGACCGGGGCGCTCGACCGGCTGGAGCCCGAATGGGGCAAGTTGCAGGGCCGGCTTTACACCGTCGCGCCCGATGCCGGCGCGCTCGCCCCGCTGGTCGCGCGCGACCTGCCGCCGGGCTGGACGCGGCTCGACCTGGGCGATGTCCAGCTCCGCGACGCCGAACTGGTGGCCTGGCATTCGGGCGACGCCCTGTACGCGGTGCTGCGGGTCGATCCGAAAGGGGGCGCGATCGTGCCGGCGATGGTGCTCCGCAACGACGCGACACTGGCGCTGTCGTCACCGCAATAGCCGGGGTCCCCAGGGCGAAAACGCGCGGGATGCGCAAGCTCCCCGCAGCTCACCCGCTGCGGGGACGTGTCGGCTTGGCGGCGCTATCGCCCCTGGCGATCGTTCGGCGACAACAGGATGTTGTCAGGCAACGCCTTGCCCGCATACCATTCGTGCAGCTTCACCGCCACCTGCGCATTGTACTGGCTCCCCGGATCGGTCGTGGCATAGCTTTCGAAATACGACAGATGCGGCAGGATTCCGGTCGGCGAAGCGAGCCGGACCGCGGCCTGCAGCGCACGCCCGATATTGGTCGTCGCCGGCGACGACCCATCCGGATTGCTGACGTTGAGCAGGGCCGGGATCGGATCGTTGCGATCCGACAGCGTATGGTAATTGACCGCCCGCAGTTCGGGAATGTCGCGCACGCCCGGATTCTGGGACGAGCCGGCAAAGCTGCGCGCGATATGACGCTCGCCCGCTGCGGGGCCGATCCCCAGAAACTCGACGCGGCTTAGCATCTGCGCGCGCGCGCTCTCGCTCATGCCCTGGCTGTTGCGCAAATAGTCGTTGACCATCCGCAGCGCCTCGTTGCCGATCGCGGCACCCTGGCTGTAGCCGATCAACTTCACCTTTCCGTCGCCGTTCAGGAGCTGGTCGAGGATCGCGTTTGCCGCAGTTGCGGCCGCCTGGCGATTGCCCGACATCAGCTGCTGAAGCCGCTGATCGGTGACGTTGAGGTCGGGCAGGCGGTTGGATGGATTGTCCTCGAGCACGTTGCGGCCGACCGAGATCATCTTGTCCATCGACGACACGTTGACCACGTGATCCACCGGCGCGCGGAACAGCGCCGAAAGCTCCATCGCCTGCATCGCCGACCGATTGACGTCGGTGTTCACCCCGTTGATGAAAATGACCGGCGGCCGTCCGGCTTCCGCCCCGCCCGCAAGCGCGCGATACATGTTCGCATTTTCGGGCCGGCTCGCCTGCAACCGGGCGTCGTTCACCGCCTTGTTCCGCTCGAGCGACAGCGAGACGTTGTCGACGACCAGCTCGGCGATCCGGTTGGTATTGGCATCGCGCCGCTGCTCGAGTTCGCGGTTGTTGCCGACGATGTTGATGCCGATCCGCGCGGACAGGCCGATATTCTCGGCGGTCAGGCGCTGCAGTTCGGCGTCGTTCGCGCCGATGCGCCGGGTCAGGTCGCGGATGGTCAGTTCGGCATTGCGCTGGGAAATCGCGTCGACGGCCAGCGGGTTGCCGCTTTCGGTCGACACGCGCTCACGCGGGACGGCCTGGCGATAATCGCTCCGGCCAAAGCCGCTGACAAGCTCGTCGACATCACCCGCAGAGGTTGCAAGGTCCCGCGAGTAATCGGCGTTCACGCCGCGCTGAAGCTGGGACTCGCGCTGCAATTGCGCTTCCATGCCGGCGACGCGCGTGCCCCAGATCGGGTTGCCGAGCCGCGTTTCGGGTGCATGCCGGTTTGGTGAATCGGTGCGCGCGGCGACGAGGGTGGTCGAAACCTGGTCCCGGCCCGCCAGCGCGCGGGCCAGTTCACCCTGCTCGACGGGCGTCAGTACCGCCTGAAGCGCGTTCGCCTCCGCCCGGATGCGCTGGGGATCACCGCCGAACCGCAGCGCGATCTCGGCACCCAGCGTGCCGACGTCGATGCCCAACCCATCGCGCGGCAGGGAATTGACCGCTTGCGCCGACAAACGCGCGTCATCCGATGGGGGCGCGGAAAATAGGTTGGCGGTTACGCCTGCGAGCTGCCCGGTCATCACGCGAACTCCGGTTATGGTGGGAGCGAAGTGTCCGACTGGTGCCGTCACCACGCAATAATCGGAACGACTAGCGCCGGAGGGCAACATCCCGTCGGCGCGGACACCCATGCGCGCGGATTCCAGATCCGGCCCGGCGGACCCTCTCGACGTTCCGCGACGAGGCGGACCGGATAGCCATGTGGCGGAGACGGAGGCACCCCTTATTGCGCTCTAAGGTCCTATATTAATCACGTTTTTCTGAACCCAGACTTCGTCTACCCCACACTTTTCCCCACATCGGGTCAGAGATGTGATCGATCACGCTGACATCGGGTGGCCGCTTAGCGCCCCAAAGTCGGACGCTCAGCCGTAGATCGGCGCCACCCGAAAGCGGACGAAGCTCATTTAGGTAGCCTCACGACCAGCGAATAGTTCGAATCTTTCCCGGCGCGCCATTCACCGCCGTTAGTCGCCGTGAAATGCGCTTAGGTCGCATTCACTGCGATCGATCACAAAGCAGCGATCTCATAGTCGTAAACGCGACGATGATAGGCTGCGACATAGTTCGAATCCTGAGGGGGTGAAACGTCAGTGAGGTGTCGCCGCGAGTTGGCGCTCTTAACTTCGGCACGAGCGACGTGGGTGCCAACCTCGCCCGCGCCGATGATGCCGATCGTCGTCATCGTTGCGTCAAGTGCCAAACGCCCCGTCTATCGTTTGCATGGCTCCCCGAGCTGATCTGCTGTCTTAGCCATTGGATCATTCGATTCGTAGCGCAAGATCGCCTCGACACTCGGAATCATGGAAAGCGCTAGCGCAACGCCTACTACTTCGAGATCGAAAGGCGCGTGGTGGTTCATACAAGAAATGAAAAAGAGTTGCCGAAATTGTGAAGCACAATGGGGACCACCAAGCTTCCAGTCCGTAGGCGCAGCCATACCGCGATAAAGGATGGAATACCGGTCAGTGCCATGGTGACCGGATCGAACGAGAAGCCACCATCGGCATAACCGAACGCGTGCGTCATGCCGAACAGGAATGACGACAACACGGCCCCCCAGCCCCAATCAACGCCAAACAGCCGCTTGCGTCCGCGGAAAGCCTGATCGAGCGCGAAAAGCAGGACGCCGCGATAGAACGGCTCTTCCTCCAGGCCAGGCATTGTCATCTGGAATGCGACGTCTTCTGCGCTGGGTTGGTCGGCAGGGAAGACCATGGCGATGACAACGAAGAAGGCGCAATAGGCAACAGCAACGGGGACCGCAGCCTTCAGACTGCCCGGTTCGTGCGACAAGGTTAATCCGACCTGGCGGAACCCAAAGGCCGGGCGGGCCGCAATAGCGATGGTGACTGCCAAAGCCATAAACTTGCCTTGCCAGTTCCACGCCCCTCCAATCAGATCTGGCAGCAAGCCATAGCAGCGCGTCAGAAGGACATCGTTGATCGCCACCAGCAAGGCAGCAATGGCGAGCCAGCGCACCGAGAAATTGCGCCGGTCGGCGAGGCCCAAAACTGCTCCCAGAAAAAGCAGAATAGCCAAGGTCCCCGCTAGTCCGATCAGTCCGTTCACGCAGCCGCCCTTCCGTTTCGGTGAGCACGGTGGCTAGCGCATGACCGCCGGTCACGCTCCTCAGAAGACGGAATTTCTTTCCTCAGAACCCGGCTTCGGGGCTACTGAGAGCAGTTCCGGCGTTGTGAAGGGCGGCAGCCCGATATTCGCTCGGCGTGCAACCTACAATGGCTCGGAAGGCGCGGTTGAAGCTGGCCAGAGAGGCAAAGCCGCTGTCCAACGCGATCGTGATCAGCTTTTCGTTGCGATCCCGTTCCTGGAGCAAACGGCGCGCCTCCAAGATCCGGTGGGTATTCAGGAAGGCGCGGAAATGATCGTGGCTCAACTGCTGGTTTATCAGCGTCCTGACGGCGCGCTCCGGCGCCGCCATAAGCTCGACAAACTTCGGAAATGTCAGCTCGGGATCGAGATGCACCCTATTGTCCTCGATCAGGGTGCACAGCCGGGCGTGCAGTGGGTCAGTTCGGTCAGAGGTCCCGTCAGGAATGGGCTCGGGAGCAACTGCACGGGCTTCAACCACGCCAAAGAATAAAGCATCGCCCCGAACTGTGAGAACCCGACCTGCCAGCCATACGCCGAACCCGAGGATCATGGCGTTCTGGGCCATGGAGAAAGCAAGCGGCCGCCAATCAAAACCGAATAACACATCCGCAGCAAGATCGATGAACAGCATCCCGCCCAGCAGCACCGCCACCAGAACGCGCGCGTTGTAGCGCTGCTCGATCAGGTCGCCCTGCCGCTCATCCAGAAGGCGCCAGACAAGATGGGCGACGATCCCGAAGCCCATCATCACAAGCGCATGCGATAACCCGGCATCGGCGAGCCTGTTTCCCAGCAGCCCCCGGCCGGCTGCCGCAATACCCGCCCAAGCAAGCCCGACCATCAAAACGCCACCCTGCAACCGGAACCGGCTGTCAAAGCAAGACAGGGCAAACCACCACAGAAAAATGACTGTGAACCCGCTTGCTGCGCTCGCAAGATTTCCCACCAGCCCTGCAGGCTGGAACGATACGAGCGGCGTATTGCCAAGGAGGAAGCCAGCCAGGCACACAGCCAAAGGCGCAAACAGCAGAGCCGGCAACCCAACCCGGCGTTTCTGGCCGAACAAAAGCCATGCAAGCAGAAACAGAATGCTCAGAGACCCAATACGTAAGACTAGGTCCAGTTGTCCGATGATCATGTCCAGATAATAGCGCCAAATCCGATGGTTCAATACGGGATTTGCCCCGTGCATCCCCCCCGTGAACAGCCATCGCCGGCAACGCGGGGCGATCCCGAAACCTGCCCGGCTGCTTAGGTCATTTTTTCCTCTGAAGCCGAAACCCTCAAACCGACAAGCTTTCAGTCGTTCAGAATCGAAGTCTCACTCCACGACGCCTGCCGTTTGTCAGCGTCAAAAAGCAGCCCCCTCAGAAGGGTTGAACCTCTCGCTCTGACCAAGACCGTTATCAGGCTAATTGGGTGATGTGCCAACGCCCCTCGCCACCGACGCCATACAGGCATCGCTATCAGTTGCGACTTCATTTGGTTTTCCTCCAATCCTTGAGGGCAGCCGACGTCGAGATACAGAATTTCGTCTTCCCGAGGAATCCCGAGGATCACGATCGAAGAAGCTTGACGCGTGACCGATGCATTCGTCCGCGTTGCCTGAAATGGGGTGCGAATAGCCCAGAACGAAGGTTCATCGAGCCGACGACCGGGCGCTCGGGTGCTTCCCGAAGTTGTCGCCCGCTGCCTGCAAAAGAGGGCCGGAGACACACTCCGGCCCAGTTTTTGGATTGGGGACGGCCAAAGCTGAAGCTCTGTTCGCCACCCTATCGCCCAATAAGCCACTGGGAGCTCCCGTCGGACATGCTCAGCCAGCGCTCGGCTTGAACTCGAAGAACTCGAGGACGTTGCCGTCAGGATCAGTCATGCGGAAGAACCTGAAAGGTCCCTCGCTCACGATGCCGGGCGCCTCAATGCTGTCGGGCGCAATTGAAGAGGCATGCGCGAAGGCCTGCTCGATATCGGCGACCTTGATGTACGGCCGGACGCTTCCGGCTCGCGGCTCATTGGCGGCATAGGCTTTGCGCGAGACGATGCCGAACAAACCGCCCGCCATGTTGAAACCGATCAATGCAGGGGTTCGCACTTCGGGCGACGTCTCCAGAAGCACCTCATAGAAGCGCGCGGACCGTTCGACATCGTCCGCAAGGACGTAGAGGCCGAACCGCTCCACGGAGATCGACGGCGCCATCGCAGGGGTGGCTTGCGTGGTCGGCGCTCCAGCAACCAAGGTCGCAATCAGGGCTTGCCGCAGTTTCATAGCTTCATCCCTCCTTCTTGAAGTGTGACACCATGTGCCACGGCTCTGCTGCCAACATGCTGTCAGCATGCTACGACTATGCATGTCAGCCGATAGAGGAGTGCTCGGTGCGGCGTGCGGAGCGATTGTTTGAGATCCTGCAGATCCTGCGACGTGTGCGTACGCCCCTCACGGCCGAGACCATTGCCAGTGAACTGGAGGTGTCGAAAAGATCCGTTTATCGCGACATAGCTGCCCTGCTGGCGTTGCGGGTGCCGATCCGGGGCGAGGCAGGTGTCGGATATGTCCTTGAGCGGGGGTTCGATCTTCCGCCGCTGATGCTTACCCCTGACGAGCTCGATGCAGCCATTCTCGGCGCGAACTGGGTCCTGACCCGTGGCGAACCGGAGATGGCGCTTGCCGCGCGCAACCTCATTGCCAAGCTCGAGGCCGTCGTGCCGGAGGAGCTGCGTGGTCAGATCGCGGTTCCGACCACCTCGGTCGCACCCGTCCCACCATCCGCCGACCTGATCAGCAGTGCTTCCTTGCGGCGCGCTATCCGTGACCGGCGCAAGGTTCACATCGTCTACCGCGATTCTTTGGAAAGCAGCAGCGAGCGGACAATCTGGCCAGTCATGCTGGGCTACCGCGACGCCGGTAGAATTCTGGCCGCCTGGTGCGAACTGCGCGGCGACTTCCGTTTTTTCCGAACCGACCGGATGCTCTCAATGGACGTTCTGGAGCAGGTCATTCCTGAGCGCGCTCAGGTTCTACGCACCAGATGGCGCGACGCCATGGACAAGGAGCGGGAACGATATGTCCGTGCCGAAGACGACAAGCGTCAGGAGCAAAATCCCGCGGCTGCGCCCAAAGATTGCTGAAGCTGGTGCTGGCTAGAACCTGTCAAGAACGCAGGCGCAGCTCAGGGCACGAATTGCAGCATGTCGTGCTCTACATCGCGCCCCGCCTCGACAGACCTCTGCCATGCGTTGAGAAGCGGTTCGATGTTTTCCTCGGCAAGCCCGCTCGTCGACCAGCACGTTGCCTGACCAGTGAGTGCCGCCCTTCTTCCCAGAGTCTGATCGACAAACAACTTGACGCCAACTCTACATAGGTAGAGTTATTGCCACATGACTCGCACACGCTCCTTTTCGCCAGCTGCCAGGCGGGTACTCGCCGCTCTGCTCGATAAAGCCGGATCCTGGTCCTATGGCTATGATCTGGCCAAAATCACCGGGATCAAATCGGGCACGCTCTACCCCTTGCTGATCCGCCTGGAAGAGAGAGGCCTGCTTGAAACCGAATGGCAGCCGCCCGCCGAAACCGGTCGTCCGCCCCGCCACATTTACAGGCTGACGGCAGCGGGGATCGAGGTGGCGCGAGCCAACCCCATCGTGCCGGCGGGCGCGGATCGCTCCTCGCTGCGGGAGGTGCGCATATGAGCCGCAGGGCCCTGCGCCAATTGTCCAACTGGATCCTTGGCCGACTGGTCGGGCTGACACCCGCTCATATGCAGAACTGGGCTGAGGCGGTGCGGGCCGAAGCTGCGGCCATTGCCGACGACGGTGAGGCACTGCGCTTTGCCGCCGGGGCAGGCTCGGGTCTCGCGCTCACCTTCATCAAGACCCGGCTGAGCGATGGTCTTGGCCTTGCCAGCGACCGCCTCGGGCCGCGCCGTCTTGCCGCTCTGGCTGCCACGGCGGCCGTGATGATCGGCGTGATCCATCTCCACGTTGCCGACGCATCGTCATCCATGATCCTCGTGAACCTTGCCTCGCTTGGCGTCGGTCTGGCGCTGCTGGCGAGCGCGGCAGTCTGGCAAGGCGCTTCTGACCGTGGACGCGCCATCGCAGCGCTCAGCATGGCCGGATTGCTGGTGCTGACGAGCCTGTTCGGAGTTGCCTCACATGGCGTTGTGCGTTGGGTCGCGGCCGGGCCGCTGCTGGTGCAATCGAGCCTGATCCTGCTGCCCGCCCTGTTGACGATGTTCGCGCGCAAGACCACGGCTGCGGGCGCGGCGGCGCTGGTGGTTGCTGCGGTGGCCATGGCGATGCAACCCGACCGGGCGATGGCAGGCGCGATGGTAGCAGGGATCGCGATGCTCTGGCTGCTGCACCGCAACCGGCAGGTGGCTATTGTGCTCGCGGCAAGCGCGTCAGGCTTTGGGGCCACGCTGGTGCGAGCCGACAACCTTCCCCCGGTGCGCTTTACCGAGGGCGTGTTCACGCAGACCTGGCAGGTGCACCCGCTGCTCGGCTTTGCTGTAGCGAGCGCAGGCGCGCTGCTGTTGTTGCCAGCTGCAGCCTTCGGCCCCCGTGACAGCGATTGCGCGCGGCAATGCGCGGTATTCGGCGCAATCTGGCTCGCGATCATTCTGGCTGCTGTGATCGGCAGTTATCCGACGCCGCTGGTGGGATACGGCGGCAGCGCGATCATCGGATACCTGCTCAGCGCCTGCATGCTTCCGCCAACGCCGCTGGCCCGCCAAGGGCTTCATTCCGCCGTCAAGCAGTCCGCACGCTCGCAGCCCGACAACTTGGCCCGCCTGTTCCCGAGGAGAACGTCATGCGCCTGACCCTGCGCCATCCCCGCCGTGCGATCACCCTAGGTTTGGTCGCCGTCCTGTTGGCTTGCGGCTATTGGGCCTGGCGCACGCTGACGACACCGCAGGGCGCGCAGACCGTAGCCTTCACCCCCGCGTCAGAGGAATGCGCCAGCGACGGGCCCATGAAGTACTGCGTCTACCGCGCGCGCGGAGGGACCAATGGCGATATTGTCTATCACCTGCATGGCCGCAATCTCGACGAGCGCATCTGGAACGACGCGACCTATTACACGGGCCTGCTCCAGGCGCAGTGGCAGGCAAAGGGCGTTCGCCCGCCGACGGTGGTGACGCTGTCCTATGGCGGAAGCTGGCTGCTGTCCCCCAAGGGCGCTGCCCCCGACAGCGGTTTGCTGGAGGACATGATCGAGCGGTTTCCTGCCATCGAGAAAAAGCTGGGCACGCCGCGGCGGCGTATCCTGTTGGGGGAATCGATGGGCGGGCTCAATGTGCTGATCGCGGGGCTGGCCTATCCTGATCGCTTTGCCCGCATCGCCGCGCTGTGCCCCGGCGTCTACAAGGTCTCTCCCTTTGCGCCGATCAGTGAAATCAGGGCCGGCTTGGTTCGTACTGGCGCTGATCCGAAGGTCGCCTTCGGCATCTGGATGCTGGCCCGCCGTCACTACAGCAATGACCGCGAGTGGCGCGCCACCTCACCGCTGACCTTGATCGAGCAGGCAGGGCCCCAGTCCCCGGCGCTCTATCTGTCGAACGGACTGTATGACGCCTTCGGCAATTTCGAGGGAACACAGGCACTGGCCGAGCGGGCCCGCGCCCGCGCCGTCCAGACCGAGTGGCATCCGCTTTACGGGGGGCACTGCGCATTGGACGCGCCCTCGGTTGCCGCGTTTCTGGTCGCGTGACGGCCACAAAAGGGGAACATGATGATGAGGCTTGGGAAGCGAGCATCGCAAAACATTGCTGATTAAAAACAAGGGCTTGAAACGTGCCGCGACATCTCATTTTAGTGACCTCCTTACTCTTGTGTCTGGGCATTTCTGGTTCTGCCTGCGGCCAAGCCAACGAGCAGGAATCATCGCCCGAAAGGATCGAGGTTCCGAAGGTGGAGAAGGAAGGGGTCTGGGAACCGGACGATGGAGGAACGCAGCTGCCTCTCTGGCCTGCGAACGTTCCCTTGGCGCAGCCGGACAGCGGCGCTCATCCTGAATATACCGGCAATGGCTCGCCGCTGGTGGGCGGGCGCAAATGGCATTGGGCGACCTATGTCACCCGGCCGACCATGACGATCTATCGTCCGAAGGGTCGCAACACCGGCGCCGCCATGCTCGTCATTCCCGGAGGTGGATTCTACGCTGTGGCAACCGACCTCGAAGGCACCGAAGTGTGCGACTGGGTCACCCGGCAAGGCATGACCTGCGCCATGCTCAAATACCGTACGCCGCAAGTCTGGCCGCGAGTTGATGGGAAACAGCAGCGACCAAAGGTCTTGCTGGGCCTGGAAGATGCGCAGCGCGCCATCAGTCTGCTGCGCGAACGGGCCTCGACCTATGGCATCGATCCGCACAGGATCGGAGCGATCGGGTTTTCGGCAGGCGCCTATCTCGTCATCAACATGAGCAACACGGTCGAACGGACCTACCCCTTGACCGACGCGGCGGATCAGCAATCACCGCGGCCGGACTTCGCCGTTGTTGCTTATAACGCTCGCGTGCTGGACAACAGCAAGGGCAGGAACAGTCTGGAACTGCAGCCCTGGGTCGAGATCAGCCCGGACGCGCCGCCCACGCTCATCATTCATGCGATGAACGATTCCGTCGACGATGTGCGCGAGCCGATGGCTTACGCCCTTGCACTCAATGACGCTGGCGTACCGGTCGACATGCGGCTTTATGCAAAGGGAGGACATGCCTTCGGCATGCGGCCGACTGCGGATCCGATCACCCGCCGCTGGCCGCAGCATCTTGAAGAGTGGCTGCGCGACATGAAGATGTTGTGAGTGATCGCAGGACGAGCGAGGTAGGCGGTGATCGAAGCCCGACCATCAACACGCCGGCGGGGAGCTGTTCTCGCCGATTGGGGCCAAAAGCGATGGGACTGAATAACTTCGAACAAGGCGAAATTTCGTTTCTTCAAGCCCGGGCTTCCAAATGAACGAGCACAAAAGTGCAGGCGTATGCGGGCTGAACCACATCACACTGGCCGTGGCCGACGTACAGCGGTCCGTAACGTTTTACCGAGACGTCCTCGGTTGTTCTGTCCGGGCATTGTGGAATGATGGTGCCTACTTGGAGGCTGGCACACTCTGGCTATGCCTATCGCGTGACGATCTTGTGAGAACGTCACCGCATCCAGACTACACGCATTTCGCATTCAGCGTCCCTGACGGCGAATTCGCTGAGATCAGTGCGAGACTGCGAGAAGCCTGCAAAGTCTGGAAGAACAATATAAGCGAAGGGGCGTCGATCTACTTCCTGGATCCGGATGGACACAAGCTGGAGGTTCACGTCGGCGATATCGAAACAAGATTAGCTCACTACCGAAGCGATTCGTCGAAGGGCGTACAGGTTTTCGACGATTGATCGTGCAGTGCCTTCTAGGGAGGTTGTTTTGAAGACATCTATAAGGATTCCACGCCGCTCCTGATCGCGGCGGGATGGATAACGGATGTACGGTTTTCCTGTCGAGAGCAACTGACGAACAGGCGACGGGCACATTATCTGCATGAGACAAAGCCATCGGGCGTGAGCGTCATCTTGGCCAGGTCGAGCCCGCTCGCCAGCGCCCCTTGACGTGCGGCCTTGGCAAGCCGTTCAAGCATCTCAGGTTCGCGCGCCCATTGATCAAGGCCCGATCCCAGCATGGCTGCTTGCAGCAGCAGAGCCTCGGCAAACTCTTGGCGCTCGGCATCGCTGGCCTCGGCACGGGTCTGACCCCGCATGCCTACATCATCCAGCGGCGGCTCGAACTGGGCAAATCGCTGATCCGCAGCGGCGTTGGCCTCGCCGACGCTGGCTGCGAGGCAGGCTTTGCTGACCAGAGCCATTTCCACCGCGCATTCGTTCGGCGCTTCGGCATGACCCCGGGTGCCTATGCTGCGGCCATGCGCTGAGCGGCTGCAATTTCATTCAAGATCGTAACGTGCCGCTCGGATAGGTCCCGTGCACCGCAGCTGTCGGGGGGAAGTCAGTGGACCGGAATGCAAAAGATGCCCGCCCCCATGCCATCAAGCTGTGTTCCAAGCGCGAAAACCAGCAAATCAATGCCATCATCAATGATGCCGCAGTCGCATACAAAGGCGTGATCCCCGACGATCGCTGGCATGAGCCTTGTATGCCATCGGATGAGCTGGAAGCCGAGGTCGCTGCCGGGGTCCGGTTCACGGGCTACACCATCAACGGTCACTTGGTCGGCGTGATGGGCATACAGCATGTTCGCAACGTCCGCCTGATCAGGCATGCCTACGTGCTATCGGATCACCAAGGCCTCGGGATCGGCTCGGCTTTGATCCACCACCTGCGTGGCACTGGGACTTCTCCCATCCTGATCGGAACTTGGGCCGCTGCTTACTGGGCCATAGGTTTCTATCGGAGACATGGTTTCGGGCTCGTCCCCGAACCGGTAATGGCGCAACTCCCGAAGACATATTGGGATGTGCCCGAACGGCAGATCGAGACATCCGTGGTGTTAGCGGCACCTGCATTGACGGTTGACAGCGCTCAGCAGCTGATCGCTGCCGCCTGCACATGATCCGGAGCAGGCGAACGGTCTGCAACGTGGTCCGGGGTGGTCAGCGCTGATCCGTCGCTACCCGGGAAATCGCGGAGAGGCTTTTTAGCCATCACAACGAGGCTATATTTCAATGAACGAAATTCTCGGGCGCGTTCTGGAGATCGTGCGATATCCGGTAAAGTCGATGGCGGGGGAGCGGATGCCTGTCGCCGAGATGGACTGGCAAGGGCTCGAGGGCGATCGGCAATACGGGTTCGTGCGTCGTAGCAATACAACACGCTTCCCGTGGTTAACGGCCCGCGAATTGTCGGACTTGGTGCTTTACCGAGCGGCTTATGACGATCCTGGAAGTCCCCGTAACTCGAAAGTAACGGTGGTTGCTCCCGACGGCAGGGAGCTTTCGCTCAGCGATCCGGGGCTAATTGCAGCGCTGGAAGCAGAGGCGGGAGAACCGCTAAATCTGATGCAACTCGGTATCGGCGCTTATGATCTGATGCCCGTTTCGATCGTGACCACCGCGAGCTTGAAGAAACTAGACGCGGTTCATGGTGCATCGCTCGATCGACGCCGGTTCCGAACGAACATAATCGTTGAGAGCGATTGCCTGGACGAGGCCTGGCAAGGGCAGCGGATCGGTTTCGGCGAGGCCGGCGGCGCTGAACTCCTGATCGCTTATGGGGCGCCGCGCTGCGCCATGATCACGATCGACCCTGACACGGCCAAGCGCGACGCGCAGGTTTTACGCACCGTTGCGCAGCGTTTTGGAAACGCCTTCACAATGTATGCCTCGATTGCCCGGCCTGGCGTCCTGCGCGAAGGCGACGAAGTGAGGTTCGTCGGGCCTTGAAACTCAAATTGCCGGAGCCGACCGTTCGAATGAAATCCGAATGGATCAAGGGGATCGGGGAGACGTTTTGATGGGCCGAGCGCAGTTGGCGCATCTTCAATCAATGGGCCGGCCCCTTTTTATTTGGAAGCAATTGCGAGGAAGGTACGCTTACGCGGTCACTTCGTCGCAGCTTTCCGCCTTGATCTGCTGTGTGCGCCCCGTCACTTCGCGAAACTTCTCGTGGTAACCCGGATGCTCGGTCCCCATCCACTTGTCCCACCAAGTGAAATAGAGGCCGTAATTGGTGGCAAAGCCGCCATTGTGATGCAGGTCGTGGTGGACCGTGGTGTTGATCCAGCGCGTCAGCGGCGAATCCAGCCACCAGCGGGGGAAGAACTCGAACCCGGCATGCCCCATCGCGTTGCGGATGATCTGGAAGTTCAGCCAGGTGAACATCACCCAGCCGGGCGTCGGCACGAAAAATTGCCACAGCGGCACGAACGCGAACGCCACTGCCGCCTCGGGGATCGCAAAGCTGTAGGCGGCCCATGGCGTCGGCGTGATCGACCTGTGATGCGCGCGGTGGAAGAACCGGAACAGGCGCGGGTGGTGCATCATCCGGTGTGTCCAGTAGAAATAGGCATCATGGGCGATGGTGATCGCAGCCAGGATCAGCACATCCACACCCAACCCAACACTGACGCCGAGGACATCGTGGAACACCCCGACTTCGCGCCCCCAGAGCAGAAGGCAAATGCCGATGGTGTAGACGAACACCGATTGCAGAGACTGCGCAACTTCGCGCCGCATGTCGGCGAGGCTTGCCTCCCGCTTCTGGATTTTGCGCGCGTTCAGCCCCGTTCGCCGCAGCTGCCACACGATCGCGAATGTCACCGAGGCGGCGATCAGGTAGCGGTTGAGATCGAAGGTGAAGATGTAAAGCCCCCGTTCCAGCAGGATATCGAGCGGCGGAATTCCGGTCGGCATGGTGCGATCCTCAAGGCAGACTCTCGGGGTCTTTTCCGGAGACCGCCCCGCCATGCGCTCATCTGCTCGAAACCGGCTAGCCGATTTCGGAAACGGCCAGCGCGCGGGCGCGGAATTCACTCGGGGTCATGCCCTCGGCCTCTCGGAAGGCGCGGTTGAACGGGCCGAGCGAGCCGAAACCGGCATCAAGCGCGATGGTGATGATGGGCACCCCCCTCTGCGCGGGATCGGCCAGCGCAGACTTCACCTCGGCGATGCGGTAACCATTAAGGAAGGCGGAGAAATTGCGGTGCCCGAGCTGTCCGTTGATGGTGCGGCGCAGGCGATATTCCTGCTCGCCCAGCTGGGCGGCGAGCTTTGCAATGGTCAGCCCTTCATCCCGCCACACCTTGTGCCCCTCCATGTGGCTGCGCAGCTTGTCAGCGAGCGGGCCATCAACCGCTGGCCGTGCCGAGCCAGGGCATACGGTGGCCACTGGTCCGAACAGGTCGGCCTGCCGCATCCCGAACATCGCGGCGCAAAAGCCGAGCGAGATCGCAACAATGCTGCCGTTGACGACGCCGAGCAACCAACCGGGCATGCCCAGATTATGCACCGCGATCTGCGTGAGCGCGATAACGACGACGTAGAACGCGACCGCTGCGACCAACCGGAGCCGCAGGCGGCGCCTGCTCTCGATCAAGTCGCCCTCACGCCCGCGCCAGACCTCCCACAGGGCGGCTGATGCGAACAAAAGCATACCGCCCCGGAACAGCGCGCCCGCGATCTGATTGATGATCCCGCCATCAGCACGGCTAACGAACATCACAAGGCTGTTGAGCGCGGCCAATCCCACCAAGGCCAGATCGCGGACCCGGATATGCGTTTCGTCGTTGAACCAGGCCTTGGCAAACAGCCAGAATATCCCCGCCGTAGAAGCGCCGAATATTGAAAGGGCAAGGCTCCCGATCGCAGGAATCGAGAGACTCTTTGAGGTCTGAAGCAGGTAGCAGATGATCGCCAGCGCCATGGCGATCGCGAGCTTAGCGGCAAGCTGATCACGGTGATCGCGAATCAGGATCCAGCCCCACAAGGCAAGCAAAGCGATCGACCCGCCACGCGCCATCAGATCGAGCTGTTCCAAGCCTGTCATCGGGGCTCGGCTGCCAGAGCCCGGCAAGAGCGACAAGCCGATTTCGGAATCAACCAGCGGTTACAAACACGACCAGCCCGCCCGGATCCGAAAACAATCAGCCCGTTTTGATACGCAGCAAGCGTCAGGCGAGCCCGGCGACCAATCCCGATACATCACCGCTCAGATGAGTGGGCGGCGAGGTATCGAAGGAAATGATCATGAAGCGTTTACACGCCCTGCTTGCCGCCACCAGCCTCGTGGCCTCGGCCAACGCAGCCGCTGCCTCCGTTCCGCAGAGCATTACGGTCAAGGTCGGCACCCTCGATCTCCGTTCGGACAAAGGGCAACGCATTTTGGCGATGCGCATTCAGCGCGCAGCAATCGCGTTGTGCAGAAGCCAAGTGGTGCCGAGCCTGCCGTCCAACTTCCGGCAGGAACGGGAGTGCATCCGGGAAGCGAAAGCCAGCGCCGAAGCCGCTGTGAAAACCTTGACTGCGGCGGCCTCGTTAACGTCGAGCAAGGACAGTTGACGCTGCAGACCTGATCGAGCTGGCGGGGAGGACGGCGCTAGGCTGCCATCGGGTGGAGAGCGGAATCGCGGCTTCAACTTCCGCGCGTCGGCTGACGTTCAGGACCGCTCGTTCGGGACGGGGATCGAGTTAGCCAGGCATGAAACCCGCTTCGCGAGACACCGAGCGCCCCGCACATCCATGCCACCGGTCAGCCTCCGACCAAACCGAACAGGCAGAAAAAAGCGAATATCAGCGGGGCAACACCGAAGGTGCCAAACTCTCGAAGAAACTTGCGCATCGCCTGAGACGATAGCGCGAGCAGACCCTCACGCCAATGTTCGCTACGGGGTCGGTGTCCGAATGTCGGCTGCTGGCAGAAACAGGCCGAAGCAGCCGGACAGATTTCGAGATCGCGGGCTGGCCTCAGCTATGACCGGTGATGGGCGGATTCCGAAGTGGCAGCTAAAGAGAATTCAGCATCGCGACGGTTTGATCTTCAAAGCACTTATCGTTCATAAGAATATCTCACCGAACCGCGCCCCCTCACGCAACAACGTGGTCGTTTTCAGAATGGTGGCTTGCGCTGAGAAACCCGTTGACGCTGCATGGCGGATATAGTGCTTGTGAACACTGCCGCCGAGGTTGGCTCCGGGTTGTTCAACGGTATTCCCACTGCATCACTTGCATCAGTTCCCGGACAGTGCTGCTCCCAGTCCACAGTGCGGCAGTCCAACCGCATTCTCTTGCCGCTTCCACGTTTTCGATCTTGTCGTCGATGAAAAAGATCGCTGCGGGAGGGATCTGCACAGCGGCTTCAACCGCCCGGTAGAAGGCATGATCGGGCTTGGAACAGCCGAGCGAGGCAGCGTAGTGCATCCCGTCGAAGCTATCGCGCAGCGCCAGCCGATCCCAAAGGTATGCGGCACGCTCATGCTCCTGGACTGTGGCCAAATGGAGCGCGAAGCCTTCGTTTCGCAGGTGCTGAAGCTCTGCCAGCAAACGCTCGTCGATATGCGCGTCACTCTCGAACCAGTATTCGATCAGCGCTGCCGGAGAGACCGAGGGCGCAATTTCGGCGAGAGCGAGTGCCAGTCGATCCCGCAGTGCAGCACGTCCGTGCACGACATCAGTCCAATGGCGACGGAAAAATCGGTCATGCAGCACGGAAGGCGGGATGCCGAGGTCGTTTTCGAGATTGGCAGACCATGCACCTCCATTCGGGTGCGTAATGAGGACGCCGTCGACATCCACCATGATTGCCTTTCGCCGCATACTTCCCCTTCCGCCTTCTTCCCCGAAGGCACGCGAGGGCTGCCACGATCGCGGTGGCTCCCCGCTGATGGCCGGCGCCGGGTGGCTAGCCGTCCTGCTGCGGGTTGCCGATCACCAGCCGGTATCCTGCATCATATTCCTGCTGATCGCGAAGATGGCCGTGCTTGCTGTCCCACTGCCCGGTTTCCAGATCACGCGACAAACGCGCAAGGCCCTGCTCCAGCCCTTGGATCGACCAGAAAGAAGAGCTTCCCGACCTGATCCGCGCGTCCAGATAGGCCTCCGGCCGCCGCCAATAGGCGTAGAGGAAACCGTCCGTACAATCATGCGGAACCAGGACCGGCGCAATCGACACCGAGCCGAGCCATTCTTCATATTGCTTCATTTGCGGCATTTGGCCTTCGTCGAGCGAAACGAGTTCGGGCAGGTAGTCGGTCAACCATGGCTGGTGCGCCGGGTCGAAAGTCAGCAGCACGATGGGCCCACGCGTCACCCTCCGGATTTCGCGCAGGCCTGCAGCTTTGTCGGGCCAATGGTGGATGGTCAGAATTGCCATCGCGGCATCGAAGGACTGATCTTCGAAGGGAAGGTGCTCGGCGCTCGCCTGAATTACGGGATAGGCCGACGACCTTCGCTTGCGGATCATTTCAATCGACGGCTCGACAGCTGTGACTTGTCTATCGACAGGCTCATAGGACCCGGTTCCCGCTCCGACGTTCAAGACGCTCGCGGCCGTTCCCAGAGCATGGTTGATCTGCCTGGCGATCCGGGGATCCGGCAATCGCAGCTGGTCGTAATTGATCCCGATCATGTCGTAGCGTGCCGTCATCGGTCCAGGTTCCCATCTGCAAAACCTCGGCAATGGCACCGGGAACCCCAGCGGGTCATCCCCTGCGAGGCGGCGAGCCGGCTGGCCGGGACCACCTCAAGCGCACTCGCGCCCAGCCGCAATGCCCGGAGACTGATCGTCATGGAGCGGCCTTGCCAGCAGGGGGCTCGTTCAGAGCAGTTGCAAGGAAGGCGATGGTGCGCGGCCAGCCATCCTTGCGCGCGGCGAGATTGCCCTGTCCGGTGCCGCCGAACACCGTCAGCATGAAGGGCACCGGCTTGCCTTCGGGAAGCGGCGGGCCGACCCCGAAGTGCCCGGCATCCTTGTAGGCGAGCAGCGTGGTTGCCAGGCCCGCGCCGCTGCCATCACGCCGCGCCTCGACCGCGCGCGCCATCGGGCACGACGGCCACAGGCTGTCTTCCTCGCCGCACAGCAGCAGCACCGGCCCGGCGATCCGTTCCACCGGTATTACCGCTTCGGGATGCCGCGGCAGCGCGGCGAGCGCCGGGGTATAGACATCGCTGCTGAACCCGCCCGGTGTAAGTGGCAGGAAGGGCACAGGCTTGCCGCCCTCGCTCCAGCCCCGCAACTCAATTACATAAGGGGAATTGCCAGAAGCGGCCATTACACTTCCGGAGTGACGACGGTGGCTGGTCTCGATCGTCTTGCGTGGGCATGGCATGACGTATCGATCCGCGATTAGAATTCACGCCGCCGGCAAGCGCAGTATCGCTGTGATTCCGCCGCCCGGTGTATCGCGTAGCGCGAAGGCGCCTGCATGCTGTGCTGCGAAATTGTGAACTATGCTCAGCCCCAAACCTGCCCCGCCTGTGTCGCGATTCCGCGAGCTTTCACCGCGTTCAAAGGGACGCAGCAGGCGCTCTCGATCCGTCTTGGGAATGCCCGGACCCTCGTCGCGCACCGAGATGGCAACCTCACCCTGCGAATTCGCGATACTGACCGTGCCGCCACCGGCGTAGGTCACGGCATTGCTGAGCAGGTTCTCGATCGCCCGGCGGAAAGCGGATTCCGGGACCCGGATCTGCGCATCCTCGCCCGATTCGAGAACGATCGTTTCGCGCCCGGCATGCATCTCGTCGATGATCAGCTCGAGTGCAGCGCGCACGTCGATCAGCGCGGCCGGTGCCGCTGCGTCGCGGGCGAAATTGAGCACCTCGCCTATCATCGCCTGCATCCGCTCGACGTCATGTACCATGCGCGCACGTTGCGGTTCGAGCACGCCTTCGATCCGCAGGCGCAGGCCGGTGAGCGGTGTGCGCAGGTCATGGGCGATGGCCGTAAGCATACGAGCACGCTCTGTTGCCTCTTCGGCCAAGCGGTTCTGCATAGCAACGATCGCAGCTGCCGCCTCGCGCAGTTCGCGCGGCCCCTCCTGCCGGATCAACGCGGCATCGCTACCGAGCGCCCCGGCGAGCGCGCGGAACGGGCGCGTCAGCCGCCGCGCGAAGAACCAAGCGAGCGGCGCCAGCAGCAGCAGGCTGACGGCCAGTGCAATGAGGATGCTGCGCTGCCATCCACCAAGGAACGGCTCGGCAGGCTTGACGACCAGCCAGCGGCCGTCTGGCTGTCTCAGGCTGGCGGCGTAAGCCGGCAGCGGCAGATCGAGCAGCACCTGACGCAAGGCCTTTGTTGCAGCACCAGCTTCAACCACCTTGAGCTTCGCTGCGTCGCGCTCGCGCAGGACAATTGTAGCGGGCAGGTCTTTGCCGAAGACACGTATCACCTCGTCTTTCGGCATCGCACGAACACTTATCGCGACTGCCGGTGCCGCATCAAGCCGGGTCACCCGCAGATCCTCGACAGACCTGCCGAGTTCGGCAGCAATCAGGCCTTCGACCACGGGGATACGCGGGCCGGCGGGCGGCGCGGCGGCAATGCGCCGGTCGAACCCAAGGGTCTGCGTGCGTAGCGCCATGATCGCTTCTGACGCCACGATCCGCGCGGCCGGGGGCGGTGGCGCGGCGAGCACGATGGCTGCGGTGGTGGTCACGCTCAGCACCGCCACCGCGACCCCGAAGCCTCCGATCGACACAAGGGCGCTGGGCGCGCGCTTCACGCCCGCTGCACCGCCGGAAGGAACCGGTAACCCGCGCCGCGCACGGTCTCGATCAGCGGGGCCGGGTCCGCTTCGGCGAGCTTGCGGCGCAACCGGCTGACGGCGATGTCGATGGCGCGGTCGTAGGGCGCGGCATCGACCCCGCGGGCAAGGTCGAGCAGGACATCGCGCGACAGGATGCGCCCGGGCCGCCTGACAAAGGCGGCGAGCAACGCGTGTTCGCCTTCGGTCAGCATCATGGGAATGCCTGAAGGAGCGCGCAGGCGTCTCTGCTCGACATCGAACCACCACCCCGCGAACATCAATGCCTCACCTGACGCGTCCCGGAGTTCGCCCCGGTCGGCCGCCGGACGTCGCAGCAGCGCCCGCACCCGCGCCAGCAACTCGCGCGGTTCGAAGGGCTTGGTCATGTAATCCCAGGCGCCGACCTCAAGCCCCACGATCCGGTCGGTCACGGCGTCGAGCGCACTGAGCATGAGGATAGGTGTCCCGCCCGCGCCCAGTCGCCGGCACAGCGACAGCCCGTCCTCGCCGGGCATCATGACGTCGAGCACGATCAGGTCGGCGGGCGCTGCCGTCAGTGCGCGGTCGCAGGCCACCGCATTCTCCGCCGCGCGCACCGCATAGCCGTGCATCCCCAGAAAATCGGCGATTGCGTCGCGAATGCTCGCATCGTCGTCGACGACGAGGATCGCGCTCGGGAAATCGGACAGGGGTGTCATGGCGGACGGGATAACAGGGCTTTGTAGCATTCGCGTATCACGACTCGTTACACCCGCGCCATCCGGTCGATACGCAAGGCTGCTCTTGTCCCCGCCAGGTTCACGAACTTGGAGATTTGTGTGACAGGGAGATGGTGCGGAATTGCAGCGGGGCTTCTTGTGGGCGCGGCGCCGAGCACGGTGCTGGCGCAGGCGGCCGACGGGGCGAAAGCGCCCCCAGTTGCGGCCGATGCACAAGGCGCTCAGGAGAGCGAGGCCGCAGCCCCGCCGAAGCGGGTCTTCTACGGCCCCGATGGCAAGCCGCTTCCCCCGGAACTCGCGCGGCAGATCGAGGAACGACTGAAGGACCCGCTGCCTCCGCCCAGCGCCTCAGCCGGGCAGCCGTCAGTGCGGGTCCAGACACTCGACGGCAAACCGCTGCCGCCCGAGCTCGCCCGGAAACTGCTCGAGCAATATGGCGATCAGCTTCCCCCCGAAGCGCGCGAGGCCGCACGCGCGGCTGCGGGCACGGCGGAAGCCGGCGAAGGTGCGGCTGCTGCGAGCGATGCGCCGCCGAAGTCCGATGAAATCGTCGTGTCCGGCGAGCGGCCGCGCGGCTCGGTGAACAGCGATATCCCGCCCGAACGCAGCTTCAGCCAGCTCGACATCCGCGCCTTTGGGGCCGAGAACATCGGCGCGCTCCTCGATACCATCGCCCCCCAGACCGCCAGCAACCGCGGAAGGGGTGACGCCCCGCCGGTGACGTTGCTCAACGGGCGGCGTGTCTCCGATTTCGCGGAGATCGCCCGAATCCCCTCCGAAGCGATCGAGCGGATGGAGATTTTTCCGGAGGAGCTGGCACTGCAATATGGCTACCGGGCCGACCAGAAGGTGGTGAACATCGTCACCTTCGCGCGCTACCGGTCGCGGGCGGGGCAGGCGAGCTTTCTGACCCCGGGTGAAGGCGGGCGGGAGACCGGCATCGGCAACGCCGACTATCTGCGGATCGCTGGCGACACCCGCATCGCGCTCGGCGCGAACTATTCGCGCGCAGGCAACCTGCTCGAGAGCGAGCGCGACGTGCAACAGTTCGCGGCAACCCCCGAGCTGGGCGAGGTCCGCACGCTGCTCCCCGAAAACGAGCGCTTCGGGGTCAACGGTGTGCTCAGCGGGCATGTGTTGAAGGACATCTCGGCAACCCTCAACGGGCGGGTCGATGTCAGCCGCAACGACAGCCTGCTCGGGCGCGGCCAGGGGCGGATCCTGCAGCGCGACAGTGACCAGACGCTGGTGCATGTCGGCACCACCATCGGCGGCCGCCTTGGTCGGTGGCAATGGACTGCGCTCGGCAATTTCGACCGGACCGAGGGCGAGGTGCTGACCGATGCGGCGGATACGCCGTTACGGCGCGACACCGCGCTCTTGACCGATACGCTGTTCAACGCCGATTTCCTCGCTTCGGGCCCGCTTGCCACGCTGCCTGCGGGTCCGCTGTCGGCAAGCCTGCGGGTCGGGGGAGAATTCCGCGACTTCACGGGCCGGGCGAGCTTCGGCGGTGCGGCCACTGTCGCCGATCTTTCCCGCGACCGTGGGGGCGTGCAGGCGGATGTCTCCATCCCCGTTTTGAGCCGCACCGAAGAGAAGGCATCGCCATTCGGAAACCTGACCCTCAACGCCAATGTCGCCTACGACCGTCTGTCAGACGCGGGAACGCTTTGGACCTATGGCTTTGGCCTCAACTGGTCGCCGGCCAAGGCCATCGACCTCGTCGCCTCGTTCACGCGCGAAGAGGGCGCGCCCACGCTCGAGCAGCTGGGCGGGCCGACGCTGATCACGCCGAACCTTCGCACCTTCGACTTCGTCCGTCGCGAAGTGGTCGACATTGACCGCGTCACCGGCGGCAATCCTGCACTTGCCAATGACGACCGCAGCCTGTTCCGGCTCGGCATGACGCTGCGGCCGCTGGCCAGGACCGACTTCAGCATCAGCGCCGATTACGTGCGCAGCCGGACCGACAATCCGGTTGCCACCTTTCCGATCCTCACCTCGCTGATCGAGACAGCCTTTCCCGAGCGCTTTTCCCGCGACGCGACGGGCCGCCTTCAGCAGATCGATGCTCGCGCGGTCAACTTCGCCGAGGCGCGCCAGCAGCAGCTGCGCTGGGGGATCAACTTCACCCGCCCGCTCGGCAAGGTGCCGGAATATCTGCGCGATGCGCGGGTAAAGGTGGTAACCAGCGAGGCCGAGGTGAAGCGGCTGTTCCCGAACGCTCAACTGATCCGCCCCGAACCCGGCAGCGCGACCGCGCAAGGGGCGGCCAACCTGACGAGCCGCCTTTATCTCAGCCTCTACCATAACTGGTATTTCAAGGACGAGATCACCTTGCGCCGCGGTGGACCGCGGCTGGATCTGCTGGATGGCGGCGCGGTCGATTTCCTCGGCGGCCGGCGGCGGCACGAGGTTGATCTCCAGGCGGGCGCGTTCAAGGGCGGGTGGGGGGCGCGGGTCTCTGCCAACTGGCGCAGCGCGACTGCGGTGCGCGATCCGGGCCAGCCCGCGAGCGACCTGCGCTTCGACGACTATGCGATCGTCAACCTCAACCTGTTTGCCAATCTCTCCGAAGCGCTCGGCGGCAAGAAGCCTCCTGCATGGCTGAAGGGCACCCGCGTATCGCTGGGAGTCACCAACCTGTTCAACACCCGCCCACAGGTGCGCGACGCCGTCGGTTCGGTGCCGCTGAGCTACCAGCCGGCTTATCTCGACCCGCTCGGCAGGGTGATCAGCCTCAGCCTGCGCAAGCTCATCTGACCGCCCGGTGCCGCCGGGTCGGCCATCCATTCAACCGCCACTTGTGAGGTATTCTTCATGCGTCCCATTGCCCCAATCATCGTCGCCCTTGCCATGATCCTTCCTGCACCTGCACCGGCTGCACCGCCCAAACCCGGCGAAGTCAGCCGCTTCCTCGCGAGCAAGGGCTTTACGGTCTTGAAGCTCACCAAGCTTCCCACTGGTCACGAGATCGTCGACGTTGAGATAAATGGGCAGGCGGGCACCTTCGTGCTCGACTCCGGCGCGGGTGCGACCGTGGTGCGGCATGACCGGCTTGGGAAGTTCGGGCTCGGCGCAGCATCCGGCGAGGCGCAGGGAGCCGGCGCCGGGGGCAGCATCGCGATTACCAGCCATCCGATCGAGAGCATCGCGCTCGGCGGCAGGGCCGTGCCCTTGAAGCGGGTCTACAGCACCAATCTCGACAGCGTTGTCGCGCGGCTGAAGACGGCCACGGGCACGGAGATCGACGGGGTCGTCGGCCAGGACATCCTCAGCGGTTTTTCCGGCATCATCAACATCGGATCGAGCGAGCTCTACCTCAAGCTTCCCGCAGACTAAACTGACACAGAAAGGCTCATTGGCACGGTCGCTGCGCGATAAGGAAGACGGTCCGGCAGCTTCTGCAAAGAAGCAGACGTTCCAACCATCGGCGGTGGGCAGCTGAAACTGGGTCGGAAGCCGACAACCGTGTCTTCCCACCGGTCGGGCCGAACCTGCCCGGCTGGCAGTCGAACGACACCCATCGAATTATCAGCGGTGGCAGGGCTCGGCGCGCGTCGGCAGCCAGCGCCCATCGCCCGCGCTATGGTAGTACAGACGGAGAAGTGCATTCGTTATGTTTATTTGGCACGGGGCGAAAGTGTACCGCTGTCAGTTCCAATC
Organism: Sphingomonas sp. SFZ2018-12; assembly: GCF_022496715.1. Classification (NCBI taxonomy): domain Bacteria; kingdom Pseudomonadati; phylum Pseudomonadota; class Alphaproteobacteria; order Sphingomonadales; family Sphingomonadaceae; genus Sphingomonas; species Sphingomonas sp. SFZ2018-12. The sequence continues at coordinate 25,327 of NZ_WTFM01000001.1, read as the reverse complement.
AAGTTTGAATTGGAACCAGAAGGGTTGCCCATCTCAACGATGCGCGCCTTTTCAACCTCTTGCATTCATTCAATTTGGATCTGACTTGCCCTGACCTGGCCAGTCAGATTTGGCGGAGAAGCTTCCATTCCCGGAAAGGCCGGGATTTCCGCCATTTCAAGACGTGATGTTTCGCGTAGGGGGTGTACTGGTTTCCAGCTTCCACGGTCGCACCGGCATGGCTGCTCGAATGGCATTGCGGTCGACGGCCGCGTCCCTGCTGAGAAATGTTGAGGTGCGCGCCGATTGAACGAATTCGGCCGCACGCGTTCGCCCCAAGCGCAACGCCTATCGGGGAGCGGTTATGGGAACCGGCAGCCTAACTTGAATTTAATCGCCGAAAATCGGTGGATAGTGGCGGAGACGGAGGGATTCGTATCCACCCCCATCAACGCTTTGTCCACCCTCGACTTTTTTGCATAAATCACCTATTAAAACAACGGTTTGAGCGGTGGCCGCGCAGGTGATCGGGCCGCACCGGTCCATTTTAATCCGCGCTAATCCACGACTCAAACCGGGTTGGAAACCGGGTCGCTAACCGGGTTGCTGATCCTGCTCTCGTTATTGGAGATTGGCGTGTCACGTTCGATCCACAGGCTCAACGCCCGGCGTGTCGAAACCGAAAAGCGAGTTGGCAAACATGCTGACGGTGGCGGGCTTTGGCTCTTCATCAAGAAGGACGGTTCGCGGCGTTGGGTGTTCGCGTATGAGCGGAACAAGAAGTGTCATGAAATGGGGCTCGGACCCGCGAGCGATCTCGGACTTAGCAAAGCGCGCGACCTGGCGGCGGCGGCGAGACAGCTCCTTGCCGAAGGTACCGACCCGCTCGAAGCGCGCCGTGCCGCCGAGGCGGAGGCGGCTGAGGAAGCACGGCTTGCCGAGTTGGAGCGCACAGGTCCGGTCCTCTTCGGCACGTTCGCCGACGATTATATCTTTACGCATGAAGAGGGGTGGAAAAACCCAAAGCATCGGCAACAGTGGCGCAACACGATCAAGACCCATGCAATCGCACTGCTTCAAATGCCGGTCCAAGACATCCGTACCGAAGACGTTGTGGGCGTCCTCAAGCCAATCTGGCGGACCGTCCCGGAAACGGCGAGCAGGCTTCGCGGCCGCATCGAGAATGTCCTCGACGCGGCAAAGGCATCGAAGCACATCCAGAGCCCCTGGGAGAACCCGGCGCGGTGGCGCGGCAACCTCAGCCACTTGCTGCCGAAGCGGAAAACCAAGAAGCAGGTCCGTCACCACCCGGCCATGCCGTTCGAGGATCTGCCGGGCTTTTGGAAACGGCTGAACATCCGCCCGGCGCTGGCAGCGCGGGCGCTGGAGCTGACCATTCTTTGCGGGACGCGAACGAACGAGACGTTGCGCATGACGTGGTCGGAGGTCGACCTGGACGCCGCGATATGGACGGTGCCGGCCGACCGGATGAAGATGGGCGTCGAGCATCGCATCCCGCTCTGCGAAGCGGCGGTGACCATATTGCGCGGGATCGCCAAGCGTTCGAACCGGGCGCCGGACGACTTCGTATTCGAAGGCCAGAAGATGGGAAAGCCGCTTTCGCAAATGGCGATGACCATGGTGTTGCGGCGCATGAAGCTTGGCCATTTCACCGTCCACGGTATGCGCAGCACATTTCGGGATTACATGGGCGAAATGACCGACCATCCCGAGTCCGTCGTCGAACAGGCGCTCGCGCACCAAATCGGCGACGAAACCTCACGAGCGTATCGGCGCGGCGATGCTTTTCTCAAGCGCCGCGTCCTCATGAACGACTGGGAAGCCTTCGTCCTGGGCTCAAGGAAACGCCAGACACGGGTCACGAAATTACCGCGTCGTGCGCAGGCCGCCTGATCCCATTTCGTAAATCTCGTGCCGCTCGGCAGGCATTTCGATAGAAGGCGAGTTCGAGCCGCTCCTGTGTCAGCCGACGGTTGAGCAATAAGAGACGAAAGCACATTGACGAAACGGAAGCATCTTTCGGAAGCAACTGTCGAGACGGTGCTGGTGGCATGTCGGCGTCGATGCTGCCTGTGTTACTTCCTCAAGGGCAATCAGGAAGAGCGTAGAGGTCAGATCGCGCACCTGAACAAGCGGTCCGACGATGATCGGCTCGAAAACCTGGTGTGGCTTTGCCTCGAACACCACGACAGCTTCGACGGTAACACGAGCCAATCCAAAGGCTACACCCTGGGCGAGGTTCGCCATTGGCGGGACAAGTTGATCGAGACCTTGAGCGAGGCCGTGCTGCCCGCGGGCCAACCTATGGCTCGGATCGCAAGGGAGGTCGTCGCCGAGGCAGAAACCGACCCCGCGCATCGCTGGCGTTTTCCGCTCTGGCTCATAGCCAACCGCCCTGAATTCTTCGCCTATTCCGCGCCCGGGGCCGATGGAATCTGCACAATCGAACGGATTGACCTGCCCGATGGACGGATCGTTATCGCCTGCGTCGAAATGCCAGGTAATCCCGGCAAAAGCATCACGAACGCAGCGGAGTATATTTTCAGGCAGGTGTGTGAGCGTTTCGAGCTTTCTACGACCAGAGTCGTATGGCTCGAAAACTACGAGTTTTTCGATCGGGACGAGTGGCGGCAGGTCACATTCGGTGTCGATGGCTCGGCCGAGCCGGAGTGGACGACGATGACACCGGATATGTGGCGCGGGTTGCTGCTCAGCCCGAAGAGGCGAGTCACTGCCTCGTCCGCAGGTGAACTGCGCTCGAAGGTCCGGAAGCACTTTCCATGGCCGCCCGTGGAGATGGCGCTTGGGCTGGATTCGTGAGTGGCGACCGATTTTGTCGGTAGCCTTATCGACCGGGCAGCCGAACGCTCTCAATCCACGCAACGATCTCGCGCTCGCTCCAGCGCGCCGCCTTGGGCGATAGTTTATACGGCTTGGGAAAGGCACCTTCCGCAACCAGCGCGTAGATCTTGGATTTGCCCAATCCGACCAGGCTCTTCACATCAACGATGCGCAGCAGCCGGTCAGCCTTGTCCGTGCCTTCGCTCATGTTCAAACTCCTTCGAGCGTCTCACGAGCTTTCGCGAAAGCTCGGTCGCTGGCCAGAAATGCCGAGAGCATATGGGGTATGAGTTCGGTGATCGGCTCGGACTGGGCATAGGTCCTATTGTAGAGCGCCGCATAATCCGTGAGCGCCTTGTGCAGCTCGGGCGTTACGGTGATCGCCAGCTTGACCGGGGTCCGATCGGGCAGCCTTGCCAGTTTGATCTCGGGCATATCACCTCTCCGCCGTCTGCCAGGGGCGCATGACGATGTCCTTGTGCACGACGACGCGCAGCGGCCAGCCGGGCCGAACCCGGATCGTCGGCTGGATGTTGAGATTGCGGGTGACGAGCTGGTCGCCGGCGCGTGAACCGCTTTGCTGGGCGGATTCCCGGATCGCACGAACCAGGTCGCTCTCATTACTGCCGAAGCTCAATTGGGTGCCAACCCCGAGCAACGTCGACAGCGCGACACCCTTGAGCAGTTGCCAGGTGTGGACATCGACCTTGTCCGACAGTCCCGAATAACCGGCCGTGTCTGTCGCCGGCACGTTGTCGATCCGGACCGACGCGCCGTCGGGCAGGATGATGCGCTGCCAGACTACGAGGGCGCGTTTCTGGCCGAACGCCACGACACTGTCATAGCTACCGATCAGCCGCGAGCCCTGCGGGACCAGCAGAATCCGGCCGGTCACGCTGTCATAGGCGTTCTCGGTGACCTGCGCGGTAACGAGTCCTGGCAGATCGGAATCCAGCCCAGTGATGAGGCTGGCGCTGATGACGCTCCCCGCCATGAGCGTGTATGGCGACGGCGATGGCACCAGAGCATGCGGGTTGATGTCGCTGGTCCTATCCGTCGCCCCGACGAAATCGGCCTTGCGCTGCTGACCGTTGGGATCGCGATCAGGATCGAGGGCCATCCGCGCGGTGCTGGCGTCGGCCGATGGTGTGGCAGACGCCACTGTCGCTGGCTCCGCGGCAGCCGGTCGGTTCGCGCCCGATATCTGCATCATTACGGCGGACTCGCGGGCGGCCTTCTGCTCGGCGGCGAGGCGCTGGCGTTCCGCTTCGGCAGCCTGCGCCCGCTGATTGGCACCGACGGGCGGAATCGCAGCGCCGACCGACTGCTGATGCTCGAGGATTGGCTTCCCCAGGTCGCCCGGAAGCGGCGGACCCAGCTGGGGCACGTCACCATAACTCTTCGGCGCATTGGCGAGCGCATCGGCCGGGGCCTTCGTCGCGATGTCCGGGCGATCCTCATTTGCAGCGATGACATGGAATGTCGTCGGCTTCAGTGCGAACCAGGCGGCGCCCACGATCGCGGTCGAACCTAGTGCGGCGATGGCCACCACCGCCCCACGCCGGAAGCGCACGACCCGGCCGGGCGAGCCGCGCAGGACGAGCGTTTCGGGATCTGCCTTCGCCGGCGCTGGCTGTTCTGCGGCTTCCTTGCTCATGACGCCCTCCGGCGATCGTGGCGGCGCCCGTCGCCGCCCCGCGTGATCCGCACGACGGCTTGTTTCTTCTCGCCGAGCCGGAGTTCGGCGACATCGAACAGCCGGTCGACCACATAGAAGCGCCCGGAAACGCGATAGTTGACGAGTTGCGCATCGCCCTTCGGACCCACGACGAACAGTGGCGGCGCCTCTCCGACGGCCAGGCTCGGCGGAAATTCGATGAAGGTCTGACGACCGTCGTCGAATGCGCGAAGCGGACGCCAGTTCGGCCTGTCTCCCGTGATCGCATAGCCGAAGTTCAGTTGCTCGACGGCGAGTCCGCTGGCGACCGGCGTAGCGGCGCGCTGCTGGTCTGCCGCCCGTTTGATCGCCAGCAATTCGTCCTGCGGATAGGTCCAGGACAGGGCTGACATCGCCGTCGTGGCGGTGCTCTCTAGTTGGAGGTGGTAGGTGCGGCGATCGGTCGTGATGACAAGGTTGGTCGTCAGTCCCGCGATGAACGGCTTCACCAGGATATGGACACGCTTGGCGTCGCCGGTGCCGCTGGTGGTGTCGCCAACAACCCAGCGTGCGGTGTCGCCCGCCGCCACCGAGATGATGGTTTCGCCGGTCTGCAGTGCAATGTCGGTCACGAGTTCGGGTGCGGCGTAGAGCCGATAGAGCGCGCCGTCGCTGAACGGATAGATCTGCGCGGCATTTATGAACGCGCGGGCCTGCGGCTCCAGCGTCGCTTCGTGGTTAGCTGTACGGACGCGCCTCGCGGCGGGCGATAGCGGCTTCAGTCGATGACGAACCGCGGGCAGTGCGAGCGGAGGAGCGTCCGCGGCAGTCGGTGGTGTTGGAGCGACCGCGGGTGCTGGCTGGCTCGGCGCCGGGATGGTCGGCGTTGGGGCTGCGGTCTGGGCGTGCGCGGAGGAAGCGGCGACCAGCATGGTGGCAGCGAGCAGGGCGCGTTTCATTGACGGTTCTCCTGTGGGGACGGCGCCAGGGGCGCGAGGTTGGGATCGAGAGGCGAGCCGAGCGGGAGATTCGCCGGTGCCGCGGCCGGCGCTGGCCGTGGCGAAGGCGTCGCTATTGGTGCAGGCGCATCAAGTTCGCGGCTCCAGTCAATTGCATCGACGTAGAGCCCGAGGGGATTCTTCCTCAGCGTATCGGCGTTTTTCGGCGGCTTGACCGTGACCGTCAGGATCGCGGTCCAGCGCGAGGTGTCCGCAAGGCTTCCCCGATCGAACGCGGTCTCGGCCCACTTTACCTGGAACGATGTATCTGACGCGCGGACGACGCTGGTGACCTGCACCGACACGGTCTTGTCGCCGACATCCGCAAACGGGTTTGCGGAGCGGGCATATTCGCCGAGGAAGATGGCACCGCGCGGAGATACGAAGGCGTAAGCCGCCAGCCAGTTGTCGCGCATCAACACCGGGTCGAGCGATTTGGCCCGGATGTCGGTGATGAAACGGCCCAGGAACCACGCGATCTGCGGGTCGGTCGGGCGATAAGCGGTCGCGGCGGGCGCGATTGCCCGTGCTTCACCGAGCGCATCGACCTCGACGACATAGGGGACGACGCGGCTCTGCATTGATTGCCAGACCAGGCCGGCGGACAGTCCGGTCGTCAGGAACAATCCGCCGAATGCCATCAACCGCCAGTTGCGGGCCTGGACGCGGGCGGAACCGATCCGCTCGTCCCAGAGCTGCCCCGCACGCTGATAGGGTGTTTCGGGTTCGGGCGTTCGCCCGTAGCGCTGCACGGCGCGCTTGAATCGCATGGGGGCTACTCCTTTTCCTTGATGTCTGGGGTTGCGGACGCGCCGCCGCGATCACCCTGCTGGAGGGTGTGCAATGCGAGCTGACGATGGTGGCGGGCAGTCTGTTGGGCACGCAAATTGCGCGCCCAAGCCGGTGCGCCGTCGCCGGCACCTCCGCCTGCCGCGTTGCTTTCAGTCGACGCGCCGGAGGTCTGGTTGAGAGCGTTCCACGCGGCGGTACGACCACGCTCGGCCGCTGCGCTGAGTCCGAATGTGCTGCTGACCTTCTGTGCCGCAGCACCCTTGGCGGCGGCGGCCATGCCGCCGATCGCTGAGCCGCCGGTCTCTTTGCCGAGTTGCGCCGCTGTCGATGCGGCCGATCCCATCGTGGTGCCTGCGCGGATAGCGCCCAGGGCGCCGCCAGCCACTCCACGCGCCGCTGCGACGGCTGCCCCGCCGCCCATCGCGAACGCAGCACCTGCGCCGAGTGCGGTACCAACCGCCGCGCCCGCGCCGAGCTGCGGGGCGCCGGCGACGAGGCCGGACGCGATGCCGGGGCCGAAGATGCCGAGACCGAACAGCGAGATGCTGGCGAGCACGAGGCTCATGGCCTGGCCAATATCGGGCTCCTGGCCCTGCAGCGCCGCGATGAACTCGGAGAAAAAGCCCGAACCGATGCCCACAATAACGGCGAGCACCATCACCTTGATACCCGACGACACCACGTTGCCCAGCACGCGCTCAGCGAGGAAGCTGGTGCGATTCCAGAGAGAGAAGGGAACTAGCACGAAGCCGGCGAGCGTCGTCAATTTGAACTCGATGATCGTGATGAAGAGCTGCACCGCGAGGATGAAGAAGGCGAGGATCACGATCACCCAGGCAATCAGCAGCACCATGATCGTGATGAAATTGTCGAAGAAGGTCGTGAAGCCGAGCATTTGCGAAGCCTGATTCAGCAGCGGCCATGCGGCGGTGAAGCCGGTGCCAGCGAGCTTGCCGGGCTTCAGAAGATCGTCCGCGGTCATGCCACCGCCGCCGGCGGTCAGCCCGGCTTGCGCGAACGACTTGAAGATGATATCGGCCAGCGTCGAGAAGCTGTTCAGGATCAGCGCGAAGGCACCGACATAGAGAATCTTCTTGAGGAAGCGGCCGAGGATATTGTCCTCGCCGCCCATCGCCCAGAAAAGGCCGGCGAGCGTGATATCGATGCCGACCAGCACGGTGGTCAGAAAGTGGACGTCGCCGCCAAGCAACCCGAACCCGCTATCGATGTAGCGGATGAAGGCCTGCATGAAGCGGTCAATGACATTGAGGTCGCCCAAGGTCGGCAGCTTTCATTTTTGGTGTTGAAGGGTGTCGCGGGGTCCGGCGGCCATGAGGGGGGAAAGCCCATCGGACCCCGCGACGAGACGGCGCGCTCGGGGAGCAAGGGAGCGCGCCGCCTCAGCTCATTGCGGCGTGTAGGCTTGCCCGCTTCCGAGGAATTTCTGGGTCGCGGTGCGCGCTTCCTGCTCGGCCTGAACGCGGCGCGCGGCCTCGGTCGCGTCGGCACGGTATTGCGCTGCCATCAGGTTCTGGATCTGGAATTGCTGCTTGGCGGTGAGCGCCAGCAGCTGATTGGTGGCCTGCTGCGCTTGCAGCGCTCCTTCGGCACCCTGGCTACGCGCTATGATACCGCTCAACGTCGTCGCATCGGTCTGGACATTCTCGACCACCTGCGCCTGCACCGTCATCGCCTGCTGGAAGCTTGCCTTCGAGGCGTCCAGCCTGGTCTTGGCGGCGGCGACCTGCGCGTTGGTCGTGAGCGCGGCGCTGAAGCTGGTCGGATACAGCGAACGGAACTGCTGATCGAGATTGGCGACGCGGAACTGGATGCCCTGCGCCTGTCCCATCAGCTGATCGATCTGCTGAAGCGTCTGCGTGATCGCTTGCAGTTCGGGAAAGTTGATCGTCGTCAGGTTCTTCGCCTGATTGATGAGCGACTGGGCCTGGTTCTGGAGCGACCGGATCTGGTTGTTGACCTGCTGTAGCGTTCGCGCGGCGGTCAGCAGGTTCTGGCTATAGTTGCTCGGGTCGAACACCGTGAACTGCGCCTGGGCCGGCGTCGCCGTCATGGTGATGCCCATGACGAGCGATCCGGCGGCACCGAGGCCGATCGCGGACGCGACGAGATATTTGCGGAATCGGATACGCATTACACTTCTCCTGCTTGGGGGGCTTGGGGATCGGGAAAATCGGCGAGCAGGCTGACAGCCCAGTCGAGGCCGGCTTCACTCAGGAAGCCGGCAGCAAAATCATGCGCGCCATGCTCGGCGAGCTGCGCGTCGATGCGCGCCTGGGTCGCGGGATCGGACGCGCCGCACAGCGCCAGCGCGATCGGACCGAGACCGAGCTCGAATAGCCGGTTGCCGCGCGCCGATTGCAGATAATATTGCCGCTTCGGCGTCGCGCGGCTGATCAGTTCGATCTGGCGGTCGTTGAGACCGAACCGCTCATAGGCAGTTCGGCTCTGCGGCTCGATGGCACGGTCGTTCGGCAGCAAGATGCGCTGCGGACAACTTTCGATGATGGCCGGTGCGATCGAGCTGTTCGCGACATCGGCGAGGCTTTGCGTCGCGAACACGACCGCGACGTTCTTCTTGCGCAGTGTCTTCAGCCACTCGCGGATGCGCGCGGCGAACAGCGGGTGATCGAGGAAGATCCAGGCCTCGTCGAGTACGAGCAAGGTCGGCCGCCCGTCGAACCGCTCCTCGAGCCGGTGGAACAGATAGGTGAGCACGGGTGCTACGACGCCGGCCTGGCCCATCAGCGCCTCGGTCTCGAAGCACTGGACGTCGGCGATGGCGAGATCATCTTCGGCCGCGTCGAGCAGCCGGCCGAACGGTCCCTCCAAGGTATAGGGCGACAGCGCCGAGCGTAGCGCGGTCGACTGAAGCAGCAGCGACAGGCCGGTGAGCGTCCGTTCCTCGATCGGCGCGGTCGCGAGACTGTTCAGCGCCGACCAGAGCGATTCCTTGATCTCGGGCGTGACGGCGACATGCTCGTGGGTGAGCAGCGCCGCGATCCACTCGGCCGCCCAGGCACGTTCGTCGCCGCGGTCGATATGGCGCAGCGGCTGGAATGCGATTGCGCGCGCTTCGCCATCACGTTCGCCGCCGAGTCCCAGCGCATGATGCGCGCCGCCCATCGCCAGCACGGCGGCCCGTGCCGAAAAGCCCTTGTCGAAGACATAGACCTGCGGGCCCGGATAGCGCCGGAACTGTAACGTCAGCAGCGCGAGCAGGACCGACTTGCCGGCCCCGGTCGGACCGACGATCAGCATGTGGCCGACATCGCCGATATGGGTGCTCAGCCGGAACGGCGTCGAGCCGCTGGTCTCCGCATAGAGCAAAGGCGGTCCGTCGAGATGCGTGTTGCGGACCGGTCCCGCCCACACCGACGACAGCGGCATCAGATGCGCGAGGTTGAGCGTGTGAACCAGCGGCTGCCGGACATTCGCGTAAATCTGGCCGGGCAACGATCCGAGCCAGGCTTCGACCGCGTTGATGCTCTCGCGGATCGTCGTGAAGCCGAGCCCGTTGACGATCCGCTCGACGGCGCGAACCTTGCGCCCGGCCGCAGCGCGGTCGATGTCCGTGACCGTGATCGTCGTGGTGAGATAGCCGAAAGCGACATGATCGCCGCCGAGTGCCTGGAGCGCGAGATCGGCATCGACCATCTTGTTGTCGGCATCGCTGTCGAGCAGCTGGACGGGCTGGTTGTAGATCACCTCGCGCAGCAGCGCGGTCACCGACTTGCGTTTGTTGAACCATTGCCGGCGCAGCCTGGTCAGCGCCTTGGTCGCATCGGTCTTGTCGAGCGCGATGAATCTCGTGACCCAGCGATAGGCGAAATCCTGATGGTTGAGCGCGTCCAGGATTCCGGGCCGACTGACATTCGGAAAGCCGAGGATCGTCAGCGTGCGCAGATGCTGGTCGCCCAGCTTTGGTTCGAGCCCGCCGGTCAGCGCCGTGTCCACCAGCACGCTGTCGAGATACATCGGCGTCTCGGGGACAGTGACATCGTGACGCCGCTCAGAGATCGTGCCGTGCAGGAAGGTCAGCGTTTCCGCATCGTCGAGTGCTCGGACATCAGGCATGAAGCCGGACATCAGGTCGAGCGCGCGATCGGTCTCTGTGATGAAAACACCGAGCGCCTGTCGCCAATCTCGCCCTTTCACGTCATCACCGCGCTCGACCAGCGCGCGGCCTGCCGTGTCGGCCTGATCGGCCGGCGGCATATAGGTGAGCGTCAAATGGTAATGGCTCTCGAAATGCGCAGCCGCGCTCTCGAAGCCGGCACGACGTTCCTCGTCGACCAGCCACGATGCCGCGTCGGGAAAATTGCTGGCAGGATAACCGAGCGCCTCGCGCCGTTCGGCTTCGAAGTGTAACGCCCATCCGGTGCCGAAACGCCGCAGGACATTGTTCGCGCGGGCGCAGGCGGACACTAGTTCGGCCTCGGTCGCGGATTCGAGGTCGGGACCGCGGAACCGCGCGACGCGGGAGAAGCTGCCGTCCTTGTTGAGTACGACGCCGGGCGCGATCAGCGCCGCCCAGGGGAGATGGTCGGCGAGCCGGTCGGCACGGCTGCGATATTCACGCAGGCTCAGCATGCGAAATGTCCCTTTTGACGAAGGTGCCGGGCAATGACGGGCGCGAAATCGGGATCACGCTTGGCGGCGAGCACCGCGAGCGTGTGTCCAAACGCCCACACCACGAGCCCGGCAATCCATTGCTGGAGACCGATCCCGAGTGCGGCTGCGAGCGTGCCGTTGACGATCGCGATCGTCCGCGGCGCGCCGCCGAGCAGAATGGGCTCGGCGAGCGACCGGTGCAGCGGGGCCTCGAAGCCCTCGATATGGGCGCCGGTCCCGATCACGCGATCAGCGCCCCGCCGCCGAATGAGAAGAACGACAGGAAGAAGCTCGACGCAGCGAACGCGATGCTGAGGCCGAAGATGATCTGGATGAGCTTGCGAAATCCGCCCGCCGTCTCGCCGAACGCCAAGGTCAGGCCGGTGACGATGATGATGATCACCGCAACGATCTTGGCGACTGGACCCTGGACCGAATCCAACACCTGTTGCAGCGGCTGTTCCCACGGCATGCCGGTGCCGGCCGCGTGCGCGCGACTGGCGATGGTGAGCCCGAGGCCGAACACTGCACCGATAAGGAAGGTCGAGCGGCGATCGGGCAGTTTTTGAATAAGGCGCATGGTCATTCTCCTGGCTTGGGGATTGTGGGATCGGGGGTGAGGTCGAGGACAGCGTAACCGCCGTCGGGATCGACGCCGGCGACACGCGCGATCGTCTCGACGCGGCGTGCGAGACCGCGGCCGGCGATGAACACGATCACGTCGATGGCTTCGGCAATCAGCCGGCGCGGGACGGTGACGACCGTTTCCTGCACGAGCTGTTCGAGCCGGTAGAGCGCGGAGACCGCGCTATTGGCATGGACCGTGGCGATGCCGCCGGGGTGGCCGGTATTCCAGGCCTTGAGCATGTCGAGCGCTTCGGCGCCGCGCACCTCGCCGACGATGATGCGGTCGGGGCGAAGACGCAGCGTCGAGCGGACCAGATCGGCCATGCCGACTACGCCGGGCCGAGTACGCAGCGCCACAACATCGGATGCCGCGCATTGCAGTTCGCGCGTGTCCTCGATCAGGATCACGCGCTCGTCGAGGTGCGCCATCTCGGCGAGCAGCGCGTTGGCGAGCGTGGTCTTGCCCGACGACGTGCCGCCCGCGACCAGGATATTCTTTCGCTCGACGACGGCGAGCGACAGCAGCCGGGCAGTATCGGCCGGCATGATGCCGTCCATCACATAGTCGAGCAGAGTGTAGATCTTGGCGGCGGGCTTGCGAATCGAGAAGCACGGCGCGAGGCTGACCGGCGGAAGCACGCCTTCGAACCTTTCGCCGGCGCCCTCGCCATGCGGCGGCAGCTCGGCCGACACGATCGGCGACGCCGCATGAACCTCGGTGCGGGCGTGGCTGGCAACCAAGCGGATGATCCGCTCGACTTGCGCGGGATCATAGCGCGTGCCGGTATCGGTGCGGCCTTCGCCAAGCCGGTCGAGCCGCAGCGCGCCGTCAGGATTGACCATGATCTCGATAACGGCGGGATCGGCGAGTGCAGTCGCGATCGTCGGCCCCATCGCGGTGCGGAGCATCGCGCGGCGGCGATCGGATGAGAGTGTCTCGCTCATCGCCCCGCCTCCGCCTCGTCGGCTGCACCGATCGAGCGCTTGCCCGATCCGATCTGCCGACCGACCTGGCTGACAAAGGCCTCGAACCGTTCGCGCCCGACAGCGCGCGCGGCGGTATCGGCCTCTGGTAGCGGCGCCGTCACCGTCAACTGGTAGCGGACGAACAGCGACAGGCTTTCCAGCAGCACCTCGATGTCGCGGCGGGCATGACCGATCTCACGCGAGATGCGGTCAAGCCGGCCTTTGAGAAGATCGTCGATCTCCTTGGTGCCGCGCCGCGCGAGATAGGCGCCCAGCGCATCGCTGACGATCTGCGACTTGTTCGTGCCCGGCTTACGCGCCAGGTCATCGAGTGCGTCGCTCAGCGCCTGATCGATATAAAGGTTCTGGCGGAACTTCATCGCTCAGAGCCCCGGCAGCAGGTCGCGCCCGCCGGCTTCGTCGATGCCATAGCCCCGCGCGACGGCGCTCAACCCGCGGGCGCGGTCCATCGTCCTTTGATCGGCGGCGAGATCGCCTTCGTCCTGGTCGGCGGCAAGCAGGTCGAGCTGTTTCGGCTGCTCGGGTTTCGAGGGCGCTTCCTCGGCAAGGCCCGGATGGCGCTGCTGCTCGAGCCCACCATCTTCGCCCTCGGTCTCGGCAGCATCCTCGGTTCGGGCGAGCCGGGCATCGGGCCGGCGGGCGAGACTGCCCCAATCGTTCGATCGAGCCTGCGGCCGATCAGCATAGCGGCCGTCGGTCAGTTCGGGAGGCGCGGCAACGCGCACTCGGAAATTGCGGTCCTCATAGTAGCGCAGCTTCTGGGCGCGGATCGGGGCGAGTCCGGACACGAGCACCAGCTCGTCGGAAGGCGGAAGTTGCATCACCTCACCGGGCGTCAGCAGCGGCCGCGCGGTCTCCTGCCGGCTGACCATGACGTGCGCGAGCCAGGGCGCGAGCCGGTGGCCGGCATAGTTGCGCATCGATCGCTGTTCGGTGGCGGTGCCGAGTGCGTCGGAGATGCGCCGCGCCGTTCGCTCGTCGTTGGTCGCGAACGCGACGCGCACATGGCAATTGTCGAGGATACTGTTGTGCTCGCCATAGGCCTTCTCGATCTGGTTGAGGCTCTGAGCGATAAGGAAGGCACGCACGCCGTAACCGGCCATGAAGGCAAGGCTGGTTTCGAAGAAATCGAGGCGGCCGAGCGCCGGGAACTCGTCCAGCATCATCAGCAGCTTGTGGTTACGTTTCGCTGCGCCGACGCCATCGAGGCGTTCGGTCAGCCGGCGGCCGATCTGATTGAGGATCAGGCGGACCAGCGGCTTGGTGCGGCTGATATCGGACGGCGGAATGACGAGGTAGAGCGAGACGGGCTGTGCCGCCTCGACAAGATCGGCGATCCGCCAGTCGCAGCGCGATGTCACCTCGGCGACGGTCGGATCGCGGTAGAGACCGAGAAACGACATCGCAGTTGAGAGCACACCGCTGCGTTCATTGTCGGATTTGTTCAGCACCTCGCGGGCCGCCGAAGCCACGACGGGATGGACCTGCGGATTCTCCGTCGTGCCGAGATGATTAGTGGTCATCATCCGCTTGAGCGTGGCCACGAACGGACGCTGCGGATCGGACAGGAAGGTCGCTACGCGTGCGAGAGTCTTTTCTTCCTCGGCATAGAGGATGTGGAGGATCGCGCCGACCAGCAGCGAATGGCTGGTTTTTTCCCAGTGATTGCGACGCTCTAGCGCCCCCTCGGGGTCGACCAGAATGTCAGCGATGTTCTGAACGTCGCGGACTTCGTTGTCGCCACGGCGGACCTCCAGCAATGGATTGTACCGCGCCGATCGCGCATCGGTCGGGTTGAACATCAACGCATGGCTGAAGCGCGACCGCCAGCCGGCGGTCAGCTGCCAGTTCTCGCCCTTGATGTCGTGGATGACCGCCGAGCCGGTCCAACTCAGCAGCGTCGGAACGACCAGACCTACGCCCTTGCCACTGCGGGTCGGCGCGAACGCCATGACGTGCTCAGGGCCGTCATGGCGCAGATACCGACCGTGATGACGGCCGAGGAAGGCGCCGGCATCGCCGAGCAGTCCGGCGCTCTCCATCTCGCGAGCCTCGGCCCAGCGCGCGGAACCGTAGGTGGTGACGTGGCGCTGCTGGCGCGCGCGCCACAGCGAGCCGAAGATCGCGGCGGCGCAGCCGGCGAACCCGCTGGCGCCGGCAATCATACCCGCCCTGTCGAAGACGTGGGGCGCGTAGGCATCAAAGTGATACCACCAAGGGAAGATCGCCCAGGGCCGATAGACTGGCGTGTGGAACAGGGTGAACCAGGGAAGGCCAAGCTGCGGCTGATAGGCGAGCATCGCCGCCGCCCACTGCGTCGCCGTCCACAGGCCAGCGATCACGATCGCGAACACCACGATAATCTGGCCGATGAGCAGCTTGGTCGGGGTCATACGGGCGCTCCGCCCGAAGGGCGAAACAGCCGCTCGGGTTCATGCCCGCAAGGATCGGTTCAAATCGTCGATTGGAAAATTACGGTCTCGACGCGCCTCGACGCAGCCCGAGGCAGTTGGGTTGGGTCCGGTTTACCCACACGCGCTTGAGTAGGTGCGCGACGGGCAAAACTCGTGCCTTATAAACTCTGACTTGCGCGTGGTTTGATGCCCAGTGAGCGCGATGAGAATATTGGGCGGGCGTGGAAGCGCCTTGGCCCCCGCGGTAACCCAGAACGCTTCACCGCAACGAGCGGACAAGTGGCCTTGGTCAGGACTTCGATGATGCTAATGCCAGAACATGCTGGACCATGCGCCAGCTATAGTTCTTTGCCGCAATGACGCAGAACACGTAGACCAGAAACAGCGCCACGCCATAGACCAAGGCGCGCTCGCCATTGCCCGAGGCCCACCAGGCGAGCCATGGCAAGGGTATCATCACCAGGGCCGTAATCGTCCCAATATCACGTGCGGCGAGATAGCGTCCATGGGCGTCCAGCACGCCGACATCCTCTCTGAACTCGCGATAGATTCGATAGAAAAGCTGGTTCTGTTCCCTGCCCGCCGAAGGCAGCGGCCCATATTGAGCTTCGAGCGCTGCCATGTTGACATGACTGCTGAGCGGCCCGACGCGGGTGAAGGCCCGGCAGCCGGGAAGCGGATCACGCCAGCGCCAATGCATGATCCGATCGCGCCAGTCTGGATTGATCAAGCCGAGCAGCAAGAGTGACGCGACCACGATGAGCCCGAATGCAGCTGTGCCCGGCGCGGCTGCCGCCTCGAGTCGCGCCGCGAGCATGCGGCCGTTCATCGAAAGGAGGCGCAGCGGCTCGGCCGCGATCCAAGCGAAGGCCACGATATGTCCAATCATCGCGGCCCGGATCAGCCCCGCATTCTGCTCTTTGAGCGATTTGCCGTCAGCCATCGCTGTCCTTCCGGGGTGAAACCAGCGCATGAAAGCGCGCAGGCGTCGCTATCAGCAGAATCGATGGCGGCGCGCGTTCGGCGGCAAGATCGGCCGCGGTCTTCCAGTCGGTCGAAGACGGACCCTCGTCCCGCAGATGGCTGTGCCAGGTTCCCACGTCGAACAGGGTTCGCCCGCTTTGCTCATGCCGATTGCGGATGGCCGATTGCAGGCCGTCGGTCCCGAGCACGAACAATGTCGACGTTCGGCGGCTGTCGGCGGGCGCTTCGAGCAGATCGACGACGGTCACGGTCTTGAGCCGGGCGCTGGTCAAGCCGATCATGGCCCCGCCGGTTTCAACCGACGGACAGGCTTTGGCTTCGGCCCTGATCCTGTCCGCCACTCGCCGGGACAGTCGCAATTGCCACCCGTCGCTGCCGGCGATGGTGACCGTTTCGAACGCGGGAACGATATACCGAGTCCAACATGTCGAGGGACTGTCCTCATCTGCTGTGCCGATGACGATCAGCCCTTGCTGGATCGGCGTATCGAGCGCTCTGGAAATCTCCTGCGAGAGCGACGCCGTCATGGCCGACAGGCGCGCATCGTCCATCGTCATCGTCAACGAACCGCAACCCTGTCCGATCTGGATCTCGGTCAGGCCGCCCGCAGGGTCGAAAAGCAGCTCGGCGGCGCGACCACCGTCGTGGTTTGCGTAGAGTTCGGCGATCAGGTCGCAATGGCTCGGATTATGGCCCTTGCCATCGGCGAGCAGAAACGCGCCGCGACCGCGGCCGAAGAGCGCTGCCTCGAACAACTGTGCACGGAGGCGAGGCGTTGCAGCAGACACCAATGCCTCGCGAACCGACAGCGAAGCGGTCGAATTGATCGCTGCGCCTGCGGCTTTCGGTATGATCTGCTTGACGTGCTCGGGGTCGCGGAGATCGTGGCTGAGATCGCCTTTGTGTACTGTCGGCGCTGTGCCGAAGCCGACGAGTTCCTTTGCGAGTGCTTCGGCCTTGTTGTTGGAGACATGCTCCGCGCCAAGAGCATGTCGCGCCAAATTGTGCGGCCTCAGCGACGACTCGTCGCTCACCGCCACGATGTCTTGGCCCCCGCGCACCGCGTGCATGGCGAGCTTCGATCCGACGCTGCCGCAGCCTAGCACGGCAAGTCCGGCGCGTGCCGGAGCGCCGGACAACCCTTGCAGCAGCGCGGCGGTAAGCGCCTGGTAGTGCATCGCCGGCGCGACCGGCTCGTCGTCACCCAGCGCGAACAGCGAGGTGCGGTTCTGGTTGGCGCGTATCTCGACGACATAGGGTAGCAACTCGATGTCGGAAGTGCTGTCGATCAGATGGATCGGGCGCCGTACGCACAGAACGATGCCGATCGGGATCGGCGCGAGCAATGACATACCCGTAAAGCTGCGTTCGACATTGGCGAGGAAAGCTTGCAGGCCGCGCCCGCATCCGAGTTCGGCGGCCCGTGCACGCAGGTCGCGCAATGTTGCGACGCTCTCCGGCAAATAGGTCGCGCTGATACGCGGTGTACCGTCGGGATTTTTGTCAGGCCAGACCACGCCGACCACCGTATTGCCCAGGCTCGCGACGGGATCCGCCCGGCGCGAGGTGAATGTCTTGTCGTCCGCTTTCTGCGTAAGCGGCGTCTGCACGCCCTTGCTCGAGATCCACGTCTCGGTGGCGTCGTTGAGGCAAGCCTCGGGCGTGCCGCGACGGAAGAACCTGCCCTGCCATACGACCCACCCGCCGTTCTTGGTGACGGCATTGCGCGCGGCATCGGCGTCGATTTCGAGAATATCGCGAAAATCGCGGCGGAGCATGGGCTCCCAACCCTGTTCGGGATTGATCAGGTCGCTGATTGCAGCCTTGCGAAGCCAGATCGCGAGCTGCTCGACCAGATGGAAGATTCCATATTCGACCAGGCCGAACTGTAGGAAATATTCGTCCTGATCCCCCTCGACCAGGCACGGCCGAGGCGTCGCGGCGAATGGCATGAGATGGGGAAAGTTGCGCGGAAAATCTTCGCGCAGGTAGAAGCGCGGGGATTGCCAAGGATATGCTGCTGGAAGCTTGAGCACGACTGGCTCGCAGGTTCTGACGCCGCTCGAGCTGATGCCGTCGGCCTTCATGTCGAGCGGCATCTCGACATTCATGTCGATCCGGATGCGCGACCTGCCGCCTTCCGGGTCAAGCACCGCGCCGCCGACACATTCGGGATGGGTCAACGCGACGCGCAGAAGATGCTCCGCGGGATCGGTTCCCGCCTCGGTTGCCACTGGTTCAGCCGTGCGGACGCGCCTGGGCGGCAGTGGCACCGATTCCCAGAGCGGCAACCGCCGCCTTGGCGGCGCTCTTCACAACCTTCGTGATGCCGCTGGAAGTGATCTCATATTGGAGCGCGCGCTCCTCGTCCTCCCAGACGTCGGCGACGCAGATGAACCGATCGCTCTTGCCATCGACGATCGAGATATATTCGCGCTTGGCGCGATCGCTGGGCGGGTCGGCCTCGTCAGGGTCGATCGCTTTCGAGCTGGCGACGATGATCGCGCCTTTCCGAATTTGCGCCAGCGCGCTGCGCGCATCGTCGCAGACCTCCGCATCCTCGCCATAGGTCGAATAACTATCGTAGCTGAGGCTGTGCCACGAGCAGTGATGCGGCGCCTGGAGAATGTCGTAGCTGAGCCGGTCAGCCTGATAGGTCCCGTGCTTGCCCCACAGGCGCTCCCAGATGGCGACCTCGGCGTCACCGCCCGTTAGGAACCGACATTTGTCGAGGATGCCGCCGCCGCGGATCGAGAAGCGCAAGACGACCGAGGAATGATTCTTGCCGAGAAGCTCGTCCAGCTCTTCATCGTCGCTATGCGGGATCGGCGCGAGCAACCGTCCCTCGAAAGTGCCGGAAGCGACCCGGTTGAGCTTGGTGACAACGCCGTCGGCCTTAACGACGATCGCGAGGATATCGTCGGTCTTGCCGTCCTCGTCCTCGCCCATGATCTGGATGCGATCTCCCTCGACCGTGGCGGTGCCCTTCTCGCGGTAGAGAGCGACACGCCGCCGTGCCTCCTTCGCCCATGCCTTGGCATCGTCGCACAGCACGTGATCCTTGGAGGCACGGCGAAAAACGACCGGCGACGACCACATTTCCCGGATCAGGATCTTGTCGTCATCCTTCTTCCATTCGTCGGGCGGGCCGAGGTGGAAATGGGTTTCTAGGCCGCAGATATGATCCTTATCCGGATGGCTGAGCAGAAAGCCATCGACAAACAGCCGACCTTTTTCGTCGCGGGTCAGCCGGCCGCGCAAATCGGCCATGACATCAGGCGTATCGTCGTCATCGTTGTCTGCCGCCTTGCGCACATGCAGGTCGACGAGAAGTTTCTGGTCGTTGTCGAACGTGATCAGCGTCATATCGCCGTTGCCGACGGGGAAAAATGTGATTGAGGCAGTCATCGTAATCCCTTTTGGTCAAACGGCGTCAGCCGGGCAGCGCACAGCAATCTGACGGCGCCCGGCATCGACACTCATGCGTTGGGAGTGTCGCGGCCGTCCGGCTCGCGGGCGACGCCCTTGAACGGCTTGCCGTCGTCCTTGACACTCATCAGGTGGCCGGTGCGCTCATCGCGCTTCTGCCAGTGGCCATCAGGCCGCTGAAACTGGGTGCGACCCGTCACCGCACCGCGCCGAAACCCATCACCAGTATTTTTCGCCATATTTTCTGCCCTTTGCGTCTGCTCGCCGTCCTTCGTCGTTGATCCCTGTGATCATCGCGTCCATTGAATATGGGAATCACGCTTGAGACCGTCAAGAAACACGACGGGATATTTTTTTCGAATCGAGTTGTTGGAGGGTTTGGTGACGGAAGAGATAGGCGAAACGGTGCGCTGGGGCGTGCAACGGCGCCTCGAATTCATCGATTTCCGGCTCTTCTGGGACGGGCGCTTCAATCGTCGCGATCTGGCGGAGACCTTCGGAATCTCGGCGCAGCAAGCCTCATCCGACATTGCCCAATACACCGGCCTAGCGCCCGGGAACCTCGTCTACGACCAGACCCTGAAGGCCTATTTGCGCGCGCCGACCTACGAGCCCAAGCTGATGCACGCCTCGGCCGAACGCTACCTGCTGCAACTCGTCGCGATCGAGAATCGGTGGATGCGCCAGGAGGACACCTGGTTCGACAACACGCCGCCCATCGAGAATGTCTCGCTATTGCGTAAGCGCACGGATGCGCGAATCTTGCTGCACCTCCTCGACGCCATCAACCAGCGCGGCCAGTTGGAAATCCAGTACAAGTCGATCACGGGTTCGCCCGAACCGCGCCGCGTCATCGCGCCTCATGCGCTCTTTCATGCCGTGGGCCGGTGGTATGTCCGGGCTTGGTCGACCGAACATTCGGATTTTCGTGACTATAATCTGTTTCGGATCGATCAGGCCGGCGACATCACCGCGACCGCGATCGACCACACGCTCGATTTCGAGTGGATGCATGAGATCGACCTCATTCTCGCACCCAACCCGGCTCTATCCGAAAGCCAGCAGGCAGCGCTTCACGCCGAGTACGACATGACCGAGGGGAGGCTCGTTGTAACCAAGCGCCTGAGCCAGACATTCTACCTGATGACCGAGCACAATTTCGACGTCGCGCCCGATACACTGCCGCCGGGTAAGCAGCAGCTTGTGCTCCTCAATCGCGACGAGGTGGTCAATGCCCGAACCACGGCACGCAAACTGTCGATCGACGCGATCGAGCGAGCCTCTCGTTGAACATGGGCGTCGGCGATGAAGGGGTTTCTGCGATCCTGCTCTTCGGCAGTCGTGCGCGCGAGGATAATAGCCGGGGTTCGGACACCGATCTCCTGCTCGTTAGTCCGCCCGGCACGCCACAGCACAAGTCGATCGGCCACCTCTCGATGTTCTTCTATCCGTGGGAGAAGCTCGCGGCCGATGCGCGCGACGGAGATCTTTTCGTCTGTCACATCGTACACGAAGCCAAGCCGGTATTCGATCCGCTGGGCCAGCTTGATCAGCTACGGTCCGAGTTCAGGCTGCGGACGAGCTATGCTCGCGAAATCGCGCACGCCCGTGACCTTGGTTGGTTCCTCGATCGCCACGCTGGCGCGCTCAACTCCGATGTGGTCGTGCGACGCATGGTCTGGTGTATCCGCACGATCCTCATCGCGCGGCTTGCCGAGCGTGGCACGCCGGCTTTCGCGCCTGCCGCGCTGGCGATGGCGGCGCCTTCGGCCGCTGATCTGCTTGCCAATCGCCATCAACGCAGGCTGGATGTGACGATGCGGCAGCGGTTCCGGCAGTATCTGATGCGGGAGGGCGGGCCTCCGGCCTTGCCGGGCGAGGCGACGTTCGAGGACTATCGCGCCTTTTTCGTCCAGACCGGCAACAAGGTAGGATTGCAGACAATCGAACGCGGCGTCCGGTTGTCAGAAGACGATGACGACTACTACCGCTGATCGGCATCGAACACCGGTGCGATCGGTTTCATAGGTCAACCAGGAGGATGCCTTAGACCCGTCGTCGATTTTTGCCTCTTCAGGTTGGGGAGATCGCGCGTTACAAAACCTCTGAGAGATTTTGATTCTATCTGAGGATTTGTCACATGGCCTCGGCGCCAGCAACCCAGCGCGACCGCCTGCGCAACCTGCTCGTCCAACACCCCGTCGCGCGCGCGCAGGAACTCCGCAACGAAGGAATCGCCGCCGCGACGATCGCGCGCGCTGTAAAGGATGGCGAGATCGAACGTATCGGCCGTGGACTCTACCAGCGACCCGAAGCGCCGATCGACGTCGCCCACGCGCTCGCCGAAACCGCGAAACGGATCCCCAAGGGCGTGATCGCAATGATCTCGGCGCTGGCCTTCCACGGGCTCACCGATCAGATGCCGCGCAAGGTCTGGGTCGCGATCGGGCCGGGCGACTGGTCACCTGTCCCTTCCTATCCGCCGACCCGGATTGTCCGCTTCAGTGAAAAATATCTGCAGGAGGGAATCGAGCATCACATGATCTCGGGCATCAGCGTTCCGATCTACTCGGTCCCAAAGACGCTCGCCGACCTGTTCCGTAATTCCAAGCTGGTCGATCGCTCGGTAGCGATGGAAGGGCTGCGCGCCGCACTTGAACAACGCAAGGCCACACCGGGGGCGATCGCCGAAGCAGCAAAGGCCGGCGGCGCCTGGCGCATCATGCGGCCTTATCTCGAGGCGCTCACGTTCAATGGCTAGGGAGTCGGTCAACCGGGCGGCGTCGGTCAAGGATCGACTGCTCAACCTTGCTCGGCGCGATGGCCGTGTCTTCGACGTCGTGCTTGTGCGCTACGCATTGGAACGCCTGCTCTATCGGCTGTCGGTCTCCGAGCACCGCGATCGCTTCGTGCTGAAGGGCGGCATGCTGGTCATGATCTGGCTGGCCGGGGACAATCGCGAAACCCGCGACGCGGATTTCCTCGGCCATGGCGATGCCAGTGAAGCGACAATCCGGGCGACGTTCGCCGAGATCATGGCAATCGCGAGCGATGATGGTCTGCGGTTTGACATCGACAACATGACCGCCACGACCATCCGTGACGACATGGAATATGGCGGCATCCGCCTGCGCGTGCCGGCCTATCTGGAACGGACCCGGATACCGATGGTGATCGACATCGGCTTTGGCGACGCGCTGCCCGCGCCGCCCGACGAACTGGACTATCCGACCCTTCTCGACATGGAGGTGCCACGGATTCGTTCCTATCCGCCGGTCACCGTCATCGCCGAGAAGTTTCAGGCGATGGTCGCGCTCGGCATCGGCAATGGCCGGATGAAGGACTATTATGATCTTTGGGCGCTGCCGCAGGTCATGCCGATCACCGACGACGACCTGGATGCAGCGATCCAGGCGACGTTCGAACGGCGCCGGACCGATATCCCCCGCTCGCGGCCGCCCGGCTTGTCGCGCGAGCTGGTCGATGACGAGACTAAGCAGCGCCAATGGCGCGCCTACGCCGCGTCGATCGAACTCGAAGGCGTATCGTTGGCCGAAGTCGTTGAGGCGATCTGGGCGTTCGTCGGATCGTCCTGCCAGCGGCTGACGGAACGCTGATCCACCGACCTCATGAAATGCTCGGCCCGCTCCGCCCACGCCCGAAGCTCCAGCTGATCCCGTCGCCGCGCATGATACCGGACACACTCTTGCCGACATGGCGGTCGAGCACCGGCCGCCACGGTACGAGCGTGAACTCGCGAGACTTCTCGACCAGCGCGAACCGCCCGCTCATTGTGTCGACCGGTCGGCGATAGACGCCGCTCACGCGCGCGTCGGTCTCGCTCTCGACGAACGGTATCCCAATTTCGCGCGATAGCTGCGCACCAACACGGAGCAACTCGCGGCGCTGCAGCGCCGCGATCATGCCAGCGCGGTAGGCGACACGCCCGTCTATTTCTTCGGCAAACCCCTGCGCGATCAGCCATTGCCGCCGCTGCACCTGAGCATTGCGGGCATCATGCCCGAACCCCGCATCGCGCAGCGGCGCCGGATCGGCGGCGACCAGCTCACGGTCGAGCCAGGTAGCAGCCTCGGCGCCGATCAGCTTTTCCAGCGGCTGCGGAGAAAGCGTTTCGACCGCCACCGGCCGCTCTTTCGATCGTGCCGCTTCATAAGCAGCGGCACGATCGAGATGATCGGCCGCAACGATCCATGTCCCGTCGGCCTCGCGCGTGACGCCGCCGGTCAGTCGCCGCATCGCCTCGAGCCGTCGGACATGGGTTTCGGCGAACGCTTCGGTCGCGGACGGGTCATGACGAAGATGCGCATCGACATCGTAGCGCCCGCCATTGGCGGCAGCGACGGTCGCGACGGTTCGGTCGGCCTCCCGGACACCGACCGAAACCGGCTCGATCCGCACGATCGCACCGCTCCCTTGCGGCTCGACATTCTCGCCTTTGCCGATCTCGACATAATGCATCCGGCCATCGGTCGCCTCGACCAGCAGATAGTGGCGATCGTTCAGCTCGTCGGACAGACCGCGTTCGATCACGCGACCAACCAGCGGCCGGACATTCGCCGCGGCGGGGTCGTAGATCGCCTGATCAGCAAGCGCCGGCGTTGCCCCACGCGCGGTGAAAGCGCGCTGCATCGTGCGGATGATATCGCCACGTTCGCCCATGCGCCTCAGTGTGTCGGTGAGATCGGGAGCAAGCCGCCAGGTCGAAGTGCCCATCTGCGTGGCGAGACCGAGGCGTTCGAGCTTGCGCAGCCGACCCATCCGCATGGTCTGGTCGAAGGCATCGCTTGCACCCGAGCTGACGAGCCGGCCGGCATCGGCGTCGCGCAGCAAGGTGCGGTCGATGCTGGTCAGGCGTTCCTGATCGACCTCGCCGCGCAGCTTGTCCTTGATCGCGTCGGTCGTGCGCGGACCGAGATCGAGATCGACCAGCTCGGCGGCGCGTTCACGCATGCCCTGGGTGATATATTCGCGGGCGATGATCAGGTCCTTGCCGCGATCATCCTTGCCGCGCAGGATGATGTGGGTGTGGGGGTGGCCAGTGTTGAAGTGATCGACCGCCACCCAATCGAGTTTCGTGCCGAGATCCTCTTCCATGCGCGCCATCAGCCGCCGGGTCAGGTCTTTCAGATCGTCATACTCGGCGCCGTCCTCCGGCGAGACGATGAACCGGAACTGATGACGGTCACCCTGCGCCTGGTCGAGCCAGGCCTTGCCATCGACCTTGTCGGCATCGGCGCCGTAGAGCTGGCCGCGCCCGCCGTCGCGGGTCGTGCCGTCGCGTTCGATATAGCGCATATGGGCGCGTGCCGCTGCGAAGCCCTTGCCAGCGAGTTTCACGATCCGCGATTTGATGATGACGCGGCGCGCCCGGAACGCAGCATAGCGATCGCGGCTGCCGAGCACGCGCCCAACCCCCGAGCCGCGCCCGATCCGGCTGCCATCGAAGCGACTGCGCCGGCCCGGCGCCGCACTGCCGCCGCGAGCGAGATTGGCGACCGCGAGAACCTTGGACAGGAACTTGCGCCCCTGCTTGCTGCCCTTGGCGCGCATGCGCCCTATGCGGGGTTCGAAATCGTCGTCGCTGAACATGCCGGACACCGGAAATGCGGAAGTAAATGCCGATCATGACTCCGCGCCGCACGGCTGAAAACCGGTGCCAAATTTGACGAGGATTTCTGCGGTGTTGGGCATGCGATGGCACCACAATCCGCCGCTTGGTGCCAACTGCCTCTAGAAAAACGATGTGCAGACAATAGCTTATGGCGTCCGGTCGCAGACCGGCACCATTGCTTCATCTTGCCTTACGCCGAATTGCCCCGTAACCGTCCGAAGTTCGCACATTGTTCTGCGTTTTTGTGGATGACCATATCGCCTCCGATCTGATGACGAGGTGGGTGAATGGGACGGCGACTTTTCGACAACCCGGCCAAGCGGTCGTGGTGGCA
>NZ_WTFM01000016.1:0-571 GCF_022496715.1 Sphingomonas sp. SFZ2018-12 | reverse complement strand
GCGATGAGGGCGCTTATCGCGCCTGCCCGGCCGACGGCCGGGGAGAGGAGTGGGTGAGAGTGAGGTGTCTCGGACAAGGGGTTCGAGAGCATCGACCAGGAGGTTTTCGCCATGAACATCGGTTCCATCAAGCAGAACGACGCCGGCATCTTCATCGGCCGCGTGTCGACCCTGACCGTCGTGATGACGATCGCGCTCCGCGAAGTGCGCAGCGCCAACCCGAAGGCGCCGAAGTACGAGGTCCACGCGCTCAACCAGGCGTCGCGGTCGTGGGTGCAGGTCGGTGCGCTGTTCGAGCTGACCGCCAGCGCCACCGGCGAGGCGTTCCTGAACGGCCGGATCGACGATCCGAGCCTCGCGCAGCCGCTCTACATCTCGGCGTTCCGCCAGCAGGACGGCTCGTACAACCTCGTCTGGCAGCGCCCGCAGCGCCGCCGCGACGTGACGGCCGCGATGGCGCCCAAGGGCGGCGACGACGGCCTGCCGCCGTTCCCGGGCACCGAGGACGGTGCGGGCACGGGCGAGCCCGCCGGTGCCGCCAGCGACGGCCTCGGCGAATCCACCGCCGGCG
>NZ_WTFM01000015.1:0-1370 GCF_022496715.1 Sphingomonas sp. SFZ2018-12 | reverse complement strand
GAGGTGGAGCGGCCGTCGGAGGTGGCGGGGAACGGTCCGCCATGGACCATGGCGGGTGAGACCTCGACCCCGGTCGGCCAGCCGTTGACGAGGATGCGGCCGACCTGGTGCTCGAGCCGGGCGATGAGGGGGATCGCGTCGGCGTGATCGGCGTCGTCGGCGTGGAGCGTGGCGGTCAGCTGGCCTTCGAGGTTGGCGATCACGTGCCCGAGTTCGGCCATGTCGCGGCAGCGTATCACCAGCGCGGTCGCGCCGAACACCTCGTGCGCCAGTCGGGGGTCGGCGATGAAGGCGCCGGCAGCGAGCTCGAACAGCGCCGCGCGGCCCTGGGTCGGGCCGGTCTCGGCCAGGCCTTCGCCGGCGAGCCGCACATCGGGATGCGCGGCCAGTCGGGAGCGCCCCGCCTGATAGGCCTGGTGGATGCCGGCGCTCAGCATCGTCTGCGCCGGGGCATTGGCGAGCGTTGCGGCCGCGCGCGCCAGGAACCGGTCGAGCGCCGGACCCTCGATCGCCAGCACCAGGCCGGGGTTGGTACAGAACTGCCCCGCCCCCATCGTCAGCGACGCGACGAACCCGTCGGCAATGGCATCGCCGCGCGCGGCGAGTGCTGCGGGCATCAGCACCACCGGGTTGATGCTCGACATCTCGGCATAGACCGGGATCGGCACCGGGCGCGCGGCGGCGACCTTCATCAGCGCGATGCCGCCGCTGCGCGAGCCGGTAAAGCCGACCGCCCGGATGCGCGGATCGGCGACCAGCGCGGTGCCGATATCGTGCGACGGCCCGCCCAGCATCGAGAACACGCCGTCGGGCATCCCGAGCGTCGCGGCGGCGCGCAGCACGGCGGTGGCCACCAGCTCCGACGTGCCGGGATGGGCCGGATGCGCCTTGACCACCACCGGGCATCCGGCGGCGAGCGCGGCGGCGGTATCGCCACCTGCGACCGAGAAGGCGAGCGGGAAGTTGGAAGCGCCGAACACCGCGACCGGGCCGACCGCAATCTTGCGCAGCCGAAGTTCGGGCTTCGGCGGCACGCGCGCCGGATCGGCGGGGTCATGGCGGCGCGCCTGCCAGCCGCCGTCGCGCACGGTCGCGGCGAACAGGCGCAGCTGCGCGGTCGTGCGGGCGCGTTCACCGACCAATCGCGCGGTCGGAAGCCCGGTCTCGCGCATGGCGCGCTCGATCAGCCCGTCGCCGAGCGCGTCGATCGCGTCTGCAATCGCCTCCAGGAACCGCGCGCGGTCTTCGAGCGATCGCGCGAGATAGGGCAGGAGCGCCGCGTCGGCGCACGCGCACGCATCGGCGACGTCGGCCAAAGACGCCACGCTGAACGACACATCCTCAATCGCCACGCCCGACGCGGGATCCCA
>NZ_WTFM01000014.1:0-1874 GCF_022496715.1 Sphingomonas sp. SFZ2018-12 | reverse complement strand
AGCGCCTTGAGGACGGTGTCGACGATGTGTTGTGCGTTGAGTTTTGCGAGGTCGTACTGGCGTTCGGGTTTATCCTGGTCCTGGAACAGGTCGGGCAGGCGCATGGTGCGCAGCCTGAGGCCGTGGTCGATCAGGCCCATGTCGCTGGCGAGGGTGAGGACGTGCGCGCCGAACCCGCCGATTGCGTTTTCCTCGATCGTGACGGCGACCTCGTGGGTGGCGAGCAGCCGGCGGATCAGTTCCTCGTCGAGCGGCTTGGCAAAGCGCAGGTCCGCGACGCTCGTCGACAGCCCCCTCGCCTCGAGCGCGTCGGCCGCCTTCACCGCCTCCGCCAGCCGCGTGCCCAGCGACAGGATCGCCACCTTGTGCCCGGTACGCACCATCCGCCCCTTGCCGATCGCCAGCCGCTCGGGCACCTCGGGCAGCGCCACGCCCACCCCGTTGCCGCGCGGATAGCGCACCGCGATCGGCCCGGTGTCGTGGCACACCGCGGTATAGGTCATGTGCACAAGCTCGGCCTCGTCGGCCGCCGCCATCACCACGAAGTTGGGCAGCGTCGCCAGATAGGTGACGTCGAAGCTGCCCGCATGGGTGCACCCGTCCGCGCCGACCAGCCCGGCGCGGTCGATCGCGAACCTGACCGGCAGGTTCTGGATCGCGACATCGTGCACCACCTGGTCATAGGCGCGCTGCAGGAAGGTCGAGTAGATCGCGCAGAACGGCCGCATCCCCTGTGCCGCCAGCCCCGCCGCGAACGTCACCGCATGCTGTTCGGCAATGCCCACGTCGAACGCGCGGTCCGGATGCGCCTTTGCGAACTTGTCCACCCCGGTGCCCGACGGCATCGCCGCGGTGATCGCACAGATGCGATCGTCGGTCTCCGCCAGCTTCGCCAGCGTCTCGCCGAACACATTCTGGTAGCTCGGCGGTCCCGGCGGCGCCTTGTCCTGCGCGCCGGTGATCACGTCGAACTTCTGGACGCCGTGATATTTGTCGGCCGACGCCTCCGCCGGGGCATAGCCCTTGCCCTTCTTGGTCACGACATGGACCAGGATCGGCCCCTCCTCGGCATCGCGGACATTTTCGAGCACCGGGATCAGATGGTCGAGATTATGCCCGTCGATCGGCCCGACATAGTAAAAGCCGAGCTCCTCGAACAACGTCCCGCCCATCGTGATGCCGCGCGCGAACTCGTCGGTCTTGCGCAGCCCCGAATGCAGCGGCCGCGGCAGCCGCCGCGCCACCCGCTTCAGCGTCTCGCGCAGCCCCAGAAACTCCCGGCTCGACACGATGCGCGACAGATATGCCGACAAGCCCCCCACCGGCGGCGCGATCGACATGTCGTTGTCGTTCAAAATCACCACCAGCCGGTTGCCCGCCGGCTCGGCGTTGTTCATCGCCTCATACGCCATGCCCGCGCTCATCGCGCCGTCGCCGATCACCGCGATCGCCTTGCCCGGCTGATCCTTCAGCTTGTTGGCGATCGCAAACCCCAGCGCCGCCGAGATCGAGGTCGAGCTGTGCGCCGCCCCGAACGGATCATAGTCGCTCTCCGCACGCTTGGTGAACCCCGACAGCCCACCCCCCATCCGCAGCGTCCGGATGCGGTCACGACGACCCGTCAATATCTTGTGCGGATAGCATTGATGCCCCACGTCCCAGATCAGCTTGTCGTCGGGCGTGTCGAACACATAGTGCAGCGCCACCGTCAGCTCGACCACCCCAAGCCCCGAACCCAGGTGACCCCCCGTCACCCCCACCGCCGAAATCACCTCCGATCGCAGCTCGTCCGCCAACTGGCGCAACTGGCCAGGCTTCAGCCTGCGAAGATCCTCGGGCGTGGCAACCGTATCCAGCAACGGCGTGTCGGGCGT
>NZ_WTFM01000013.1:0-2906 GCF_022496715.1 Sphingomonas sp. SFZ2018-12 | reverse complement strand
GTAACCGTCCGAAGTTCGCACATTGTTCTGCGTTTTTGTGGATGACCATATCGCCTCCGATCTGATGACGAGGTGGGTGAATGGGACGGCGACTTTTCGACAACCCGGCCAAGCGGTCGTGGTGGCAGGTGCACATCGAGGCACATCGGAAGAGCGGCCTGACGGTCGCCAAATATTGTCGCCAGCACGGTCTGACGTGCTGGACGTTCACCAAATGGCGGCGCGAACTTACCGACTGGGAAGAGCAGAAAAGCGTTCGAAATCAACAGTGGCGACGGCGTAATCGCCCGATATCGGCGGACAAGCGGCGCCAGGCGACACAGGCGTTCTGGGCGATGCATGTCGAAGCGTGGCAATGGTCGGGACTGCCCTTGCGCGACTATGCGTCGGCGCTGCGGCTGTCGTCCTACAGCCTCAAACGCTGGCGCAATCTGATCGAAGCGGAGGAGGTTGTGATCGACTGGCGGTCGCTTCTGCACCCGTCGTCGCGGCCGCTGATAAGGGAAAATATAAGCACTAGGACGAAGGAATCCGAGCGCGCGAAGGTGTTGACAGCGGCGATCGAAGCGGAGGCCGGACCGCCTAAACGGGCGACGCGGCGGCGCTATAGCCTCGAGCAAAAGATCGCGCTGCTGCTCGAGACCGAGCGGCACGGCGAGAGTGTCTCGTCGGTCTGTCGCGCTCATGGGATCGCCACCAGCGTGTTGTTCAGGTGGCGCGACCAGTTCGGCTTCGGGAAAGAAAAGCCCGCTGTCCTTGTGCCGGTGCGCGTCGCGGAAACGCGCGCCGATCGCCAAGGCGGCGCATCATTGCTCGCCGATCTGCTGCCATGCCCCGACGGCATGGCGGCGGTCGACCTGACCGACGGGAGGCGTGTGTTCGCACCAATCGATGCCGATCCCGAGGCCGTTCGCCGCGCGGTGGCGGCGCAGGAGATGCAGCCATGATGATCGTGCCCGCTGGCGTGAAGGTGCATCTGGCGCTCGGTGTGACCGACATGCGCAAGGGCATGGATGGACTCGCCACGATGGTGCAGGAGGTGTTGAAGAAGGATCCGTTCTCGGGCCATCTGTTCGCGTTCAGGGGTACGCGCGCGAACCTGATCAAGCTGTTGTTTTGGGACGGCACGGGGCTGTGCCTGTTCACCAAGCGGATCGATCGCGGGCACTTCGTCTGGCCCAGGATGAGCGTGCCGGGGGAATCGATCCCGATGTCGCCGGCGCAACTCGCGATGCTCT
Organism: Sphingomonas sp. SFZ2018-12; assembly: GCF_022496715.1. Lineage (NCBI taxonomy): Bacteria > Pseudomonadati > Pseudomonadota > Alphaproteobacteria > Sphingomonadales > Sphingomonadaceae > Sphingomonas > Sphingomonas sp. SFZ2018-12. The sequence continues at coordinate 1,668 of NZ_WTFM01000013.1, read as the reverse complement.
TGGAGGGCATCGACTGGCGGCATCCCGAGCGCGTCTGGACGCCCACGAAAGCGGGCTGAATCCACACCGAATCCGGCAGAAATGCTTGGGTTTATGGTCGATTTATAGTAGTATCGGGCATGCGGCTCGATCTCGACAATCTGCCGTCGGACACGGCGCTTCTGCACCAACTGGTGCGCGATATGGTATCGATCGTCGCCACCCGTAACGACGAGATCGAGCGCCTTCAGGCCATCATCAAGAAGCTCCAGCGGATGCAGTTCGGGCGCAGCGCGGAACGCCTCGATCCCGACCAACTCGCGCTCGGCCTGGAAGACCTCGATGCCGATATCGGTCGCATCGAAGCCAGCAGTCCGGTCATCACCGGCATTACTGATCGGCAGCCACACCGCAAACCGTTGCCGGATCATCTGCTGCGCGAAGAGATGCGGCTCGACGTTGACCATGACACTTGTGCGGGTTGCGGCAACGCCCTTCATGACATCGGCGAGAGCGTCAGCGAGATGCTCGACTGGGTGCCAGCACAGCTGCGCGTCGTGCGGATCGTACGTCCCAAATATGCGTGTCGCGCCTGCGGCACGGTAACGCAGATGCCCGCGCCGGAGCGCCCGATCGCGGGCGGTCTGGCGACCCCGGCGCTGCTCGCGCAGGTGCTGGTCAGCAAATATTGCGATCACACGCCGCTCTACCGGCAGTCGCAGATCTTCGCCCGCCACGGCGTCGATCTGAGCCGATCGACGCTCGCGGGATGGGTCGGCGGGGCCTGCTGGTGGCTCGAAGCCCTGCACGACAGGCTGTGCGCCGACGTGTTCACCAGCGATCATCTGTTCGCCGACGACACGCCGGTTCCGGTGCTCGATCCGGGCCGCGGCAAGACCAAGACCGGACGGCTGTGGGTCTATGCCCGCGACCAGCGCGGCTGGAGCGGCCCCGCGCCGCCGGCCGCCGTCTATCTGTTCGCGCCGGACCGTAAAGCGGAGCGCCCAGTCGGGCATCTGGCGCACTTCAAAGGCGTGCTGCACGTCGATGGCTATGCCGGGTTCGAGCGCCTGACCGCGTGCGGCGACGTCGTGCTTGCGGCCTGCTGGGCGCATACGCGGCGCAAGTTCTACGACGTGGAGCAGGCGACCGGCTCGCCGATCGCGGCCGAGGCTTTGCGCCGGATCGGCGACATTTATGCCGTCGAGGCGAAGGCGCGCGCGACCTCGCCTGCAAACCGGCTGGCATGGCGACAATCGCTGTCGCGGCCGCTCGTTGCCGCGTTGAAAAAGTGGCTCGAAGCGCAGCTCGGCCTCGTTCCCGCGCGCAGCACGCTTGCCGATGCCATCCGTTATGCGCTTGGGCGCTGGGCAAGCCTCACCTGGTTCCTCGGCGATGGCCGCATCGAACTTGATACCAATCCGGTCGAGCGCGCCATCCGCCCGGTCGCGCTCGGGCGCAAGAATCACCTGTTCGCCGGCAGCGACGGCGGTGGTCATCGCTGGGCGGTGATCTGCTCGCTGATCGAAACCGCCAAGCTCAACGGGGTCGAGCCGTACGCCTGGCTGCGCGACGTCATCGAACGCATGGTGGACGGCCATCCCGCCAACCGACTCGACGATCTCCTGCCGTGGAACTGGGCGGCTAATCATCGTCTGGCCGCCTGACGTGCAACGACCGGACGGATAC
>NZ_WTFM01000012.1:0-7481 GCF_022496715.1 Sphingomonas sp. SFZ2018-12 | reverse complement strand
ACGGCCGCGATGGCGCCCAAGGGCGGCGACGACGGCCTGCCGCCGTTCCCGGGCACCGAGGACGGTGCGGGCACGGGCGAGCCCGCCGGTGCCGCCAGCGACGGCCTCGGCGAATCCACCGCCGGCGCGTTCGCCGGCTGACGCCACCACCACCGACCTCTCCGACAGGGCTCGCTTCTTCCCGAAGCGGGCCCTGTCCTCGTTCCGGCTTGGTCCCTCCCGACCAGGATCGAGGGGAGGGGGATCGGGGTCTCGGATCACGCGAACCAGTGGAGTCCGACGATGTACGACACCTACGATCTCGGCGGGACACCCGCCAACGAGCCGTGCGCCCAGCTCGGCCACACCGAAGATTTCTCCCGCATCAACCGGCTTGAGGTCGAATGCTACCGCGCCGCGATCACGGCCCGGTTCGGCCCGCCGCCCGAAGGCTGCACGCTCGTCGTGCTGACCAACCGGCACGACTTCGGCACCTACTACACGCTCGGCCTGAAGGTCTGGCAAGTCGCCCGCAACGAGGCCGTGGACGCCTATGTCGCGGAGGTCGAGGACGGCCTTGGCAGCTGGATCGAGGCGGGCTTCACCGCCCCGGTCCGCTATGACGACGGTCACAGCGCCACCGCCCCGCGCAGCCTCGACGAAGTGGTCCTCGGCGCGATGATGACGACGCGGCCCGGCACCGATGGCAGCTTCCCCGTCGCCGATTTCGAAGTGCTCCACGGCAACCTCGCCGCCGCGTTCCCCCAGATCGCGGCCGAGGCCAAGGCGCGTCTCGAACAGGTGCCGGCATGAGCGACACCGCCACCGCCGCGCCGCCCGCCGCCGGCAGCGCCTTCGACGCCTGCAAGCAGGCGTTCTTCCCTATCCTCGCGGCGCACGGCATCGCGCGCGTCACCATCGGCTACAACGGCGAAGGCGACGAGGGCCAGGTCAACGACGTCGCCGCGTTCGACGAGGCCGGCGACCAGGTCGACCTCCCCGCCGTCGACTGCGAACGCCACCAGCTCGGTTTCGACGGCACGATCGCGAGCGACGTCACCGACCTCGCCAGCGCGCTCGACAGCTTCGCTACCGAGGCACTCTGCGCGCTCTACATGGGCTGGGAGGACAACGCCGGCTCCTGCGGCGAGCTGGAGATCCTCACCGCGCCGAGGACGGTGACGCTCACCCACAACTGGCGGATCGAGACCTTCGATACGACCATCTCGGAGCTCTGAGCCATGTCTCACTGCTACTATCACGCGCTCAGCTCAGTGAAGCGCTGGGGCGGGAAGCCGGAGGACTACCTCCCGCTGCACTCGTGGTTCGACGAGTCCAAGAAGATCATCGCCGACCCCCGCCACCGCGCGCTCCGCCACCATGCCGAAGGCATCTTCATGCTGGAGACGATCTTCGGCGTGACGATCCGCAACAGCGACGGCCGCGATGTGCCCGTCCGCCTGATCGGCGAACAGCACGTCACCGAAGACCTCGGCCGCATCCCGAGCTTCGCCGACTGGGCGCGCCAAATACAACCCGCCCCGTGGATGCTCCGCGGCAACCCTGCCGACAGCCCCGGCCTCGAAACCTCCCACTGAGGATGTTCCCATGTCCAACAACTACACCAAGGCCAGCTTCCTCCTGCTGGTCCAGCCCGACGAGGCCGAGCTGCTCCAACTCGCCAAGGACGCGAGCGACATGCTCGAGAACCACGACGATGACGCGCTCGGCCGCCAAGAGGCCTTCGACGGGCTCGGCCCGGCATTCGCCGCGGCCTTCCCGGCGACCGCAGACGATCCCTTCGGGAGCTTCCTCGCGCTCTTCGACGATGCCGACTTTCCCGTGTTCAGCTGCCGGATCGACGTGGACGACACGCCCGACGAGGCCGGCAAGATCCAGGTCTTCTTCCACGGCGACCAGGTCAGCGTCGACGCCGTCGCGCTCCTCGTCTTCGCAACCTGCAAATCCGCGCTGCCTTGCGGATTCGAATATGCGCTCGACTGTGATCGACTGCGCCCCGGCGAGTTCGGGGGCGGCTACGCCGCGATCACCGCCGCCGGGGTCAGCTTCGGCAACTCCGCCCGCCAGCTCGAGCGCGCCCTCGAGCGCGACCAGGAGGAGGGCGTCGACGGCTTCGTGCTGACCACACGCCACCCCGAATACGGCCTCAGCTTCTGGAACCACGAGACCGGCTTCGGCCGGCTGCGCGACGCGACGGTATTCACCGAGGCCGAGGCCGCGGCCTTCGACAAGCCGATCGCCGCCGACGAGCCGGAATGGCTCGCCATGCCCGCCCCCCTGACCTGAGGACCGAACCATGCGCTTCATCGTCGCCCTGTACGAGGTGGACCGTGCCTTTGGCGGTCCCGAGGAAGGTGGCTGGTGGTACGACACCGGCGAGCTTCGACGGCCGCTCGCGCTCGCCCCGACCAACGACGCTGCCGTCGCCATCGCCGCGCGCGCGAACCGGCTGCTCGACCGTCTCCAGCGCCACAAGCGCCCGGTCGACTCCGCCGCCTACGAAGGCGGTCGCCATCGCGCGCACGTCTTCACCACGACGGCGCCACCGGCCTATCCCGCTGAACGGCCCCGCTACTCCTGACGCAGATGCGGGTCGCGCCGCTCGCGTTTCAGCGGTACAGTCCCAACAAGGGGAACCGACATGCCGACACCCATCCCGGTCGATCCCGCCGAACGCGCCGAGGCGGAGGACGCGGCGCGCGAGATGCTCCGCGACCTGATCGGCACCGACTATTCGGACACTACGCTGCGCGTGTGCGCCGACCACCTTCTGAGCTTCCGCCGCCATCCGAAGACCCACGCCGAGCAGCCGCCGACCGCGGCGCTCGACCGGCTCTTCGCCATCGCCAAGTCCGACACCGGCCAGTCGGCGCGGGTCGCCAACTTCCTCCTGGCCTGGTGGAACGGCGTCGATCTCGGCCATTTCCCGATCGCCGACCTGTTCGGTTTCGACCGCACGATCGCCGACGACATCACCGCCGTCATCCGCTTTCTCGGCCGACACCCGGGCGCGGTCTACGCCGACAGCCTCGGTTATCGCGGCGACGTGATGGACCTCCTCGCCCGCTGGCGCGGGATCACCGACGAGGACGCCGCCTGACCATGATGATCGACTTCGAGGATCGCGAGCCGGCCGAGCCGATGTCGCTCGGCACCAAGATCTTCATCGTCATCATCTGCCTGCTCACCGCCTATGGCTGGTACGCGAACGCGATCGAGCTTTGGCACCTAGTCGCGGGCCTGTTCGCGTGACGACGAAGTCGACGATCGAGACCAGCCTTGGCAAGGTCTGGGTGACGCACTTCGACAACGGCGACGCCGCGCTCTGGTGGCCCGATCGTGCCCGCGTCGGGCCTGCCGTCGTCGACATCATCGACGGCCGCGCGGCCTGGAAGCCGAAGTACGGCAACTGGATCGTTCCTGCGGTTCATGCCGAGACGCTGATCGCCGAGATCGGCGACCTGTAGCAGGGGAGGGCGGCGCATCCCGCCCGTCGCATAAGCGCCGACCGGGACCGCGGCTCTACTCGGCTTTGCCGACCGGAGCCCCGCCAGCGGGTCTCCGCCCTATCGGGTGACGATCCGCTTGCGAAAAGGACCGACGCCCTGGCAGGAGCGCCGGTCCCCATCGAAGGGCATGCCGCAACAACCCGCGACGAACGGATCGGTTCGAGCCCGCGCGGACGGTTAACAGAAATGAGGTTGCCGTTCACCTAACGACCGTGGGGTCAGGGTGGATGGTTCTCGCTGGTCCGCCCAGCATGACATGCGCCTCTTGGCGGCCGTCAAGGATCGGCGGTGCCCCCAATTTCGCACCCGCTACGCGGTCACGAAATCGGCTCCCCCACCGCCCGCTCCGCGGCGCCGCAAATGGCGTCCCTGACGGCCTGGAGACGCATGCCCCGGCGGAACCGCCATCAAATCATGGAGGTTCACATGGCTGGCTTTCAAATCACTTTCTTTCGCGCGGCGCTGAAGGCGGGTATCAGTCCCGACGAGGCGCAACATCTGAGCGACGTCACGGAGGACTTCATCGTGAGGACAGTCGAAACCGCGAACCGCGATCTCGTGGCGCAGCTCAAGACGATGAACGGCAAGCTCGACAACATCGACGGCAAGTTCGAGAACCGCATCACGCTCAGCCGGGTCCAGCTGGCCGCCATTCTCGGGATCGCCGCGATCGGCGGGACCGTGGGTCCGCTGGCCCTCAAGATGATCGGCCTCGGCTGATCCAAAGGGGGCCACGGCCCCCTTTTTTGCTCGTACCGACAGGCTCGACCCACGCGTGTCCCATCGGGACGGCGCCGGCGAGGCCTGCCCGCGCACGAGCGTCAACTCAACCTGCACCTCCGGCTCCTGAGGATTGCCCGATGTCCCGCCAACTCAGCGTCCCCGACCCGATGCCGACGCCGTCACCGACCGACAGCCTGTTGCCAGTCGCCGCGGTCCGCATCGCGAAGGGCGAACTCGCGGCCGCGAACCGTCGCCACCAGCGCCGCCTCCGCGCCCGGCAGGTCGCGACGATCGCTCTCGCCGTCACGGCCGTTGCGCTCATCGCCCTCGGCTTTTTCGCGAACGACCGGCCGCAGCTGCAACAACTGGCCTTCTACGCCGTCCTCATCGTGCCGATCGCGGTGATCGGCCTGTTCGGCTCTCCCATCTGGGACTTCATCTCTGCCCCGCCAGCGGCCCGCCGCCAAGCGGCGCTGGCGAACCGGCTCTATCCTCCCAACGCCCTTGCGGACAATCTGCGCGAGGTCATGCAGACCGTCCTCGACATCTTCGCCAGCAAGGCGACCCCTGCGGAACGGACCGCCCGGCTCGCCGCTAAACTTCCCGAGGCCGCACTCGCCTTCACCGCGTTCTTCGGCAGGAGCGTCGACCGGATCGAGGCCGCCGCGCCCGAGAACGAGGCGAACGACATACAGTCGTTCCAGGCCAGCGCGCTCCGCTTCGCGATGCGCGTCTCGGGGACCGAGCCCGCGACCCAGGCCGAGGTCCGTCACGCCGGCGAGCTCCTGCTCAACTCATTTCGCCGGCTCGCGCGCGCACGGAACCTCGAGAGGTCTGCAATCGCCTTCGACAAGGAGACGATCGACGCCATCACCCTGCCGCGGGGCACCACCACGGACGGGATGGTCGTCGACCAACCCCTCCGCGACGCCCTCGCGGCGCTCCCGGCGGACACGCCGATCATCGCTCGCATCCGCGAGCAGGATCAGGCGCTCCGCCGTCTCCAGGGATCGTTGACCCCGGAAGACGCCGACGAATGGCGTCGCATCATGGCCCGCCATATTCCGGGGCTGGAGAGCACATTCGTCAACGCCCACGCCGCCGTGGGTGACGCCGAGACCGTCCAGCCGTTCCTGCACGCCCTGACGCTGATCTCGAACAGCCTCGGCCTTCTCCTGTCGCGCGTGAAGAACACCGTCATCGGCGACCTGGCGGTGCAGGTCCGCTTCATCGAGACCCGTCACGGCGACGAGCTCAGCCCGCTCAGCTCGATTCCGCCGGGCACCATAACCAATCAGACCGGCAGCTGACCCCACCCGCCCCGGTAGACGCATTGGCGCCCGCACGGCGCCTATGCGCGTGCGTCCGCCCCGGGCGCACGGCACCCGAGCCGACCTCTCGGGGCGGAGCTGTCCATGCCGAACGACCATCACGCCGGCGACGTCCTCGCGGACGAAGCGAGCTTCCTCCTCTCAAACGCGCGCGGCTTCCTCCCGCCGCCGCCCGCCCCCGGGCAGCGTCTCGACGATCATCTCCACCACGTCGCGATCAGCCTGGAGCTGGCGCTCAAGGCAGCAACCCGGGCGGGCGGCTATTCCGACGACTTTGCTCGCACCTTCATCCGCCACGACCTCGCCGAAGCCGCGTTCCTGGCCGAGCAGTGCGGCGTCAGGATCGAGCGAGCCCTCCGCCGGCTGATCGGCATCCTCCATCCCCATTACGCCAAGGGCGGCTTCCACCGCCTCGACGTGCGCCGGTCATGGCCCAGCCACGCGCAACACGCCCGACGGACGGTTCTGCGCCTTCTCGACGCCGTCGAACGCCAGCTGCGGACGGGCGAGCTCCGCCGCGCCGACCGTCCCATCCGCTGCTCCCTCAGGTCACGACTGCGGCTTGAAATCTTGCCGCTGGCGAACCCCCATCTTCGCGCCGCCCTGAAGGCGACCCCTGCCGGCCGACCCCCGCGCGAAGCGGCCTTCGTCGCTGCCTTTCAGCACGTCCCGCGCCCGACCCGGATCGTATTCGTCGCCCACCGGGTCGGGGAGCTGACCTATCCGGAGATCGCCCGTCTATTGGGCATGAGCATCCGGCTCGTCCAGGCGCACATCGCCGATGCACTGCTGAAGACGGCCCGCCTAATGGACGCCTCTACTCCGATGCCCGATCGGACCTAAAGAACCGCTTGGGCGGTTCGTTAATGTCAGTGGTGTAACGAGACGATCCCGAGCTTTGGGGGACCTCGGTTTCATTTCCTGGTGTAGACGCGCCTACTAGCGTGTCGCCTATGACAGGTCGGAGTGTGCATGGTTGTCCAACGCGAACAGGCCCTCAGCATGGCGCTCAGCTTGAGCCGGCGCGCGCTGGAGCTGCTCGACGCGTTCGACGAGCCGCTCCCGGCGGTCCACCTCCAGCGCGCGATCGACGCGATGACCGGCGCGCCGGTCCCCGGCACGGCCGAGGAAGCCGAGGCAATGCTCGATCGCCCGGAGAACCGCGCCCTGCGTGACCGCTTCGACCCTCATTACAGCGCGGCAGGCCGCGATGTCTGAGAAGGATGAGGCCTACTTCACGCGCCGGACGCAGGAGGAACTCGACCTCGCTGCCGCCACCACCGACCCGGACGTAAAGGCGACGCACCTGAACCGCGCAGCGGAGTACGCAACCGCGCGCGAGCGTCTACTTCGCGCCTCCGCGCCCCCGCCCACGAACCGCTGAGGCGCAGGCGTTACCGGACCCCGCGGCGACGCATCTCCATGAACGAGGCTTCGAGATCGCGGAGCAGCCGCTCGCGCTCGGTTCCGACGACATACTGACAGTCAGGACGGGCGAGGCTCTTCTCGGCCTTGCAGCGCTTGGCTTCCGCCTTCCGCAGGCACCGCTTCGCCGCCGATTGGGCCAGGAACGACGCCGGCAGCATCTGCGCTCTCGACTGCTTCACCTCGATGTAGACACATCGCATCTCGTCGCTCGCATGCTGCAGGTCGCCCTTGTCGCCGGCCTGGGCAAGCAGCAACGCTAACAGCACCGGCATCGATCGGTCTCCTCAACCCCATGATGCCGAGCGTCACGCGCCCCGCCAAGCCCGCCTCGCGGGCGACGTCCATCGCCGCGCGAAGGGCGCAGCGATGAGGGCGCTTATCGCGCCTGCCCGGCCGACGGCCGGGGAGAGGAGTGGGTGAGAGTGAGGTGTCTCGGACAAGGGGTTCGAGAGCATCGACCAGGAGGTTTTCGCCATGAACATCGGTTCCA
>NZ_WTFM01000011.1:0-13569 GCF_022496715.1 Sphingomonas sp. SFZ2018-12 | reverse complement strand
TCCAACGCCTCGCCGGCGCGGCGCAACGCGCTCTCCTGGTGCGCCAGCACCGGCAACCCCTTCTCCCGCATCCGGCCTATATCGGCCGCGGCGCGCCCATAGCGTTCGATCGCGCGGGCCTGCGAGGGCGCCAGCGGCCGATCGGCCGCGACGCGCTCGGGCGACGTCGTTTTCTCCGACATCGGTTTCGGCCGGAATCCCGCGAACATGCCGCGCGCCTTGTCGCGCACCTTCTCCGCCACTTGGCGCGCGCGTTCCGGGAACCGGATCTCGCCCCATATCTCCCGGCGCTCGGCGAACACGCGAGCCTGGTCCTGCGCGGGGACCGCATAGTCGCCGGCCATGTCCTTGCTCCGGTCGCGCGACAGGGCGCGGACGAGCTGGCGTTGGTCGGCGAAGTCGTTGCGGCCATAATGGAGCTGCGCCCCGTCGCGGTGCCGCGACATGCCGACATAAGCGCTGTGGCGGTCCATGCCGGGGGTGGCGAGGACATGGGCGCGATCGACGGTCACGCCCTGCGCCTTGTGGAACGTCGCCGCATAGCCATGATCGACATGGGCGTAATCCTTGGCGTCGAACGCGACCTGACGGCCCCCGTCCAGCCGGACGGTCATGCCCTCCGGCGTCACCCGCTCGATCGTGCCAAGCGTGCCGTTCTTCACCCCTAGCGACCGCTCGTTCCGCAGGAACATCAAGCGGTCGCCGCGCGCGAACGCGCGCGTCCCTCGGTCGGCGCTGAACGTCACGTCGTCGCCAAGGTCGCCGGTCGCGCGAAGCCGGCCCCGCGCCTCCTCGTTCAGCTCGCGGACCTCGGCGTTGGTGTGGGTGAGGATGACGCGGGATTTGCCCGGCTCGGCCTGACGCGCGCGATCCCAGCCGTCCACCAGCTCGCCCCGCGCCTGCTCGCGCGTGTCGGCCGCGTGGACCATGCCCTTGCCATCATAGGCGTGGATCGCCTCGCCGGTGCGGCCTGTGGCGAGCGCGCGCGTCGCGTCGCGTTGCCAGTCCTCGCGCTGACGGCGTATCTCGGTGATCTCGGCCGCGCCATGCCGCTCGGTGATGCTGCGGAACGCCGCTCCGGCCTCGATCGCCTGCAACTGCTCGGGGTCGCCTACCATCACGACCTTGGCCCCGGCGTCGCGCGCCTGGCTCAACACACGCTCCATCTGGCGCGAGCCGATCATGCCGGCCTCGTCAACGACCAGCACGTCCCTGGGGCCTAGCTGCTCGCGCCCCTGACCCCATGCGTGTTCAAGGCTGGCGATGGTGCGTGACGCGATGCCTGATCCGCCCTCAAGGTTCTCCGCCGCGATGCCCGACAACGCCGCGCCGCGCACCGTGTAGCCCTGCCCCTCCCACGCCTCGCGCGCGACGCCAAGCATGGCGGATTTGCCGCTGCCGGCGTAGCCGACGACGGACGCCAGCCCTTCGCGCCCGGTGATGTGATCGAAGGCGTCGCGCTGCTCGGCCGACAGGACAAGCCCCTTGGCGCTGGCCGCGCCGATCGCGGCGTCCCGCTGGCGATCGGCGACGCCATGCCCGGCGCGGCCCGCCAGCTCGTCGCCGGCGCTCTCAAGCCGGGCCTCCACCGCGATCATGTCGCGCGACGTGAACCGCTCCTGGTCGCGCCCGTCCCTGCCCAGCGCAATCAGCTCGGGGCTGGAGCGCACCGCCCCCATTACCCGGTCGAACTGATCCTTGCCGTCGCTTTGTCGGAACGCGAACGTCGCAAGGTCGCGGGTGGTGAACGTCGCCTGCTGCCGGGTGATGGCGTCCAGCGCGATCGACGGGTTGGCGATGATCTTCTCGCCATTGTCGCGGGCGATGCGCGTGTGATCCTCGATCCGCTCGGCCTCAAGCCCCTGCTCCGGTCGCCGCGACGCGGCCGGGCCGATTTTGTGCTGCGGCTCAAGCTCGATGCCCTGCGCCTCATAGGAACGGTGATCGATCCGGCCCTCTAGCCCCAGCTCGGCCATGCGTTCGTTGACATGCGCGCTCCACGCCTCGCGCCAGTCCTTCAACAGCTCGGTCGAGTTCCAGTCGCGGTTCTTAGCGCCGAACCCCTCCGGCCCCACGTCACGCATCGCCAGCATGACATGCGCGTGCGGCTTGGGGGTGCCGTCCTTGGCCTTGTCCCAATGCACGTTGAGGTCCGCGACCATGCCGCGATCGACAAACTGTTTCTTCACGAAGTCCTTGGCGAGCGCGACGCCCTGCTTCTCGTTCATCTCGCGCGGAATCGAGAACTCCACCTCGCGGGCAAGCTGCGCGTCCTTGCGCTTCTCCCCCGCCTCCACCTCGTTCCACAAGGCCGCGCGATCGTTTAAACGCTCCGGCGCGCCCTCTGGCAACATCACCTCGGAGTGGATGACGCCCGCCTTGTTGCTGAAATCGTGGTTACGGTTGAAGCGATCGTCATGCAGCTCGGACGCGGACCGATAGGCGGCACTCGCCACCGCGCTCGCGCCGGTCTGGCGACTGATGACCTTGGCGGAAAAATGGTAGATCGCCATGACGCTTGGCTTATTACACTTCTGAGCGCACGTCGGCAACGACGTATAAGCGCGCACTCACAATCCGCTACGCTCCTCGTGATTGACTTGGTGCCGCTTTTCCTGCCGTTCGTGCTTTACCCCAATGCCGGGTCCGCTAAGGTGTCTCTGGTTGATGCGCGGAAGGGTGAGGGCGATGCGGAAGGTGCGCGATTACGACGCCGAACTGAAGGCGCTCGGCGACAAGGCCCGCGCGCTAAAGGCGAAGCGGGTTGAACAGCTCGGCCAGCTCGTCGCCGCCACGGGGGCCGATGCGCTCGATGCCGAGACGCTGGCCGGGGTGCTCCTCGATGCGATCGGGTCGAAGGATACCAGCGCGAAGGAGGCATGGCGTGCGAAGGGCGCTGCCTTCTTTCAGCGGCGCGGGCGGAAAGGTGGCGGCGCTGCTGCGATCGACGGATCGGGCGCTCAAGCTGAACCGGGCGGCGACGCTGCGGGCGGAAGCGGGTCAGCGGCGAACGGATAGCAGGGGCTGGGTCGTGCAACGCCGCGAACGAACGCGCCATCTGATCGAGCTGGGCGGGCTGGTCCAGAAAGCCGGGCTGGTCGAGCTAGCCGACGACGATCGCGCCACGCTCTACGGCGCGCTGCTCGATCTGGCGGGACGTGCGCGTGGCGATGATGCCGGCGACGTGCTGGCGCTGTGGAAGCGGCGCGGCAAGCGCGCGTTCGACGCGGAAGGCGAAGCGAAGGACGAAGCATGAGCGATTTCGATATCGAGGCGATCCGCGCCGAAGTCCGCGCGATGGATTTCGTGCGAGGCACGCCCGCGGAAGTCGCCATGTGGCGGGAGGACATGGCGGAGTCGCGCGCCAACCTCGTGATCGAGGACATGGTCCCGACGCCGAACGATGATGCGTTTTTCGACATGATGCTGGACGAAGGCGTGTCCCCTCCCCTCTTCATCGACGAGACCTGGGCCAAGACCAACATGACGCGGACCCACGGCCGAAGCCCGCGCGGGGAGCGCCTGCTGGCCAAGGTGCCGCACGGCCGCTGGCGCACACTGACTTTCATCGCCGCCCTGCGGCACGACCGCATCACCGCCCCGATCGAGCAGATGTTCTCCAAGCTCAAAACGCTGCTGCGCAAAGCCGATGAGCGATCCGTAGAGGCAACCTGGAGGCGGATCGGATCCCTGCTCGACTACTTCACACCCGACGAATGCCGAAACTATCTCGTCAACTCCGGATACGCTTCAACGTGATCCGGTCATGCTCTAGCCCTAAATCCTGCCCTCTTCTTCCCGCTTAGCCTGCGCCGCTCTGGTGACGGCGTAGCCGGCACGCAACAAATAGCGCATCGGCCGTTAGGCCGATTCCGTCGTTGTATCCTGACGCTGGTTATCCACAGACTGGCCTACCCCAAAGCTCACCTTTCGCGGTTCAGATTCTCTAATTCTTCTGATTCAAGATTCAGGGCGCTGAAAGGCCCGGATTTCTGCGGAAAAACGACTTCAACGGTGAGCGTTGGGGTCGAGTCGCGTGAGTTTCGGGGTAGCGTGCGGTGAGTTTTAGGGTCGGTAAAGGTGAGTGTTCGGGCCGGGTCCGGTGAGCTTCGGGGTAGCCGGGCAACCGGGTCGGCGGTGACGGTGAGTTTTGGGGTAGCCCCCTCACCGTTTCCATCGGGGAGCCGGAACATTTGCCTGGCTCACTTTTCGCGGTTAGGGTGAGTCGATAAGCCCCTCTTGCTCACCGTTGGTCAAGCCTATGTCCCAACCTGCCGTGGTCGATATGTCCTTCCGCACGCTGGCGCAAAAGGGGCGCGGAAATCCCTTTGATCCCGCCAATTACGGGGAAATCGTCAAGCCCGGCGAGCTGGTCGATATCGTCGAGCTAAGCCCCCTCACCCTCGCTGATCGCCGTATCTACAACCTGCTCATCGCCAATGCCTGGGAGCGTATTGGCGAGCCGATCATCCATCGCATTGCGAAGTCGGGACTGAAAGGGACGCACCAGGGCAACGAGCGCGTGGAAAGCTCGCTGCTACGTCTCATGGGCACTATCGCGATCGTCACGATCCGCAAGGACGGCAAGAGCTACAAGCGCCGCGTCCAGCTCCTCGGCCCCAGCGATGAAAGCCTCGAAAAGGACGGCTTCCTTCACTACCGCATCCCCGACGAATTGATCGAGATACTGCGGAACAGTCAGGTCTATGCCCGTCTCAAGACGCAGGTAATGTATTGCTTTGAGTCGAAATACGCCCTCTGCCTCTATGAAATGATCGAGCGTCGCATCGGTTTGGAATACAAGCAGAAAGAGGAGTTCACGATCGAGGAGGTGCGCGGCCTGCTCAACGTCCCCGAGGGGAAACTTGAGCGCTTCGCCGATCTGAACAAATACTGCCTCAAGGTCGCTGTCGAGGAAATCAACAAGCTCTGCCCCTTCTATGTCGATTTCACGCCGATCAAGAACGGGCGCAAGGTCGAACGGGTGGCGCTCCACTGGTTCCCGAAAACGTCCAGCGGTAAGCGCGACGCACAGAACCTGATCGACCAACACAGCATCGTGCGACGCGCTAAGCTGCGTGGCGGGATTCCCGAGCTGCCCGTGCTGGTGGATTTCAGCACGCCCGCCGCGCAAAGGTGAGGCGCTGCCCCAAAACTCACTTTTCGATGATGCAAGTATAGCAGTATATTTGTATACTCCTATACGCTACGTGCGACGCGGCCCCTGCCCTTCTTCACGAAAAGATCGTCCAGCGCCTCACCTAGCAGGCTCTGCACCGTCGTTCCCTCCTCGGCCGCAAGAATACGGAGCTGCGTGCTGACCTCGGGAGCGAAATGTCCCCCTATCAGCTTGGTCCCCTGCCGCCCGGCCTGCGCGGGTCTGGCGGGGATTGGCGCAACGGTCGGGACGGGCGTCGCCGACGTGTCACCGCCGGCCTTGGCCCGGTCGAGCATCGCCTGGAGCGTGTTGCCCTTCGCCATCACGCCACCTCCGCCTTATCGTATAGGCGTATAACCGTATACTCGTATAGGCGGTTGATTTCCGCTGCGGCCGGGCCGTTCGGCTCGAACTCCTGCACTGCCTGGCCTGTGGCCTGCGCGCGGAAGAACGCCTTGCGGTTGCCGATCGTCACCGGACAGACCGCCGCGCCCAGCTCCTCGACTGCTTTCATCGCATCGCCCGTCTCCTGTCCTTGGGGCGGGACGAATGTCAGCACGACGGCGAAGGCGCGATCGAGCTGCCGCACCACGTCCAACGTGTGCGTCATGCTCATTGTATCGAACACCGCCGTCTTCGTCGGCACGAGGATGAAGTCGGCGTGCCGTGCGGCCTCATAGGCAACATCACGCGCGACGGCCGCGCCATCGATCACCACAAGGTCCGTGCCGGCGTCGGCACAGGCCTTGAGCATCGCCGCGAGCCGCACCGGCTGGATCGAGGCGACGGCGGGCGTGTCAAGCTGGCGCACATCTTTCCAGAACGATGCTGTCGCCTGCGGGTCTAGGTCGATGATCGCGGTTTCCTTGCCTGCCTGCTCGGCCGCCACGGCAAGGCACGTCGCCAGCGTCGTTTTTCCGACGCCGCCTTTCTGCGACAGGATGGCGAGAACCTTCATGCTACACTCCTACAGGTATAGATTTATACTTGTATACAGATATGCAGCGTGGAATGAAAGGGGATCACGACTTACCCCGCCAGTGGATCGTCACCGACAGGCCGAGACCGCTCGCGGACTCGGGGAGCGAAGCGGGTAGGAGCCACGGTGCCGCGAAGCGGTAGGCGCACCATCGCTTAAGCGGGTTGAAAGTGTCTGCCTGTGTGCTATAGTTCTGGGTATTATAGGACGATGCCGTGCGGATTTTCAAAACCAAATGGGTCGCGCGGTTCGTCCGACGTGAACGAATTAGTGACGCGGATTTGAAGGAGGCGATCGAGCGAGCCGAGCGTGGGCTTATCGACGCCGATCTGGGTGGCGGCCTCATCAAGCAGCGCGTCGCGCGACCAGGGCAGGGACGATCGGGCGGGTTTCGCATGATCGTGGCCTATCGGACGGAGGATCGGGCGTTTTTCCTCTACGGCTTTGCCAAGAGCGAGCGGGAGAACATCGATGACGACGAATTGCAGACCTTGCGGGACATCGCCGCCGAGTTCCTGGCGAACGACGACACCGCCCTTGATGAAGCCGTGAGCATCGGCAAGCTACAGGAGATTGAGAATGGCGAAGACGCTTAGCACGCTGACCGAGGCGCTCCTCGAGACGGCCGACGACATGCACAGCGTTGGTCTGATGGGCGATGACACCTATCGGAAGATCACCGTCCGCCACCTGGGGCCGGATGCGCCGCCTACGGCCGCGCCGATCACGCCCGATGAAATTCGCGGCGTGCGCGAAGAGGCGCATTTGAGTCAGGCCGCGCTCGCCAAATACCTGAACCTTACGACGGGTTATGTTTCGCAGCTCGAACGGGGCACCAAGCAAGCCAAGGGACCGGCGCTCGCGCTGCTGAATGTCATCCGCCGCAAGGGCATCGAAGTGGTTCAGTGATGGATAAACGAACGGAACAGCGTGGCCGGGCTGCAAAGCCAGCGGGATAGAGGCAGCCCGGACGCGCTATGATAGGGAAGGGGGGAGACGCCCGCCTTCTCGCTCGGCGGATTGACGCGTCGCCGCAACGGCCTCATCGATCAGGGCTTCCAGCTTCGCCGGCGACAAGTCCGCGAATTTGGCGCGCACTTCTTCAACGGTTCGATCAAACGCCCGCCACTTGCGGGTGAGAGTCGTCATAGAACCTCCCAAGCAAAACCTACGTGCAGGATCACATGATAGGCGCTTGCCGCTGGATAGATAAATACAGCGAATTTTCTGCTTTCGTTCCGCTCGGTCGTGACTCATAGAATCGTCATGCCGATCGCGCGCGAACATCGCTGGCTTTACCCGATCGACTGGCGCGAGCTGTCGGCCTTTATCCGCTTCGGCCGCGCCAAGGGGCGCTGCGAGCATTGCCGTCGCCCGCACGGCCGCTACGTGCTGCATCTCGGCGATGGGGTGTGGTGGGACGAGGACGCCGCACGCTGGCGCGACGGGCAGGGCAGGGGGGTTCGCCGTCTGCCCGCACCGATGGAGCTGGCACGCGCGCAACCGGGCTTCGCCGGCATCGACCCGCCCGCCTCGCTGCGGGTCACGCGCGTCGTGCTCGCCAGCGCGCACCTGAACCACGATCCCGGCGACAACCGACCGCGCAACCTCGCTGCGCTCTGCCAGCGGTGCCATATGCGCCACGACGCTGGCGAGCATCGCCGGCGCCGCCGGCGCAACGCCTTCCGGGTGCGCGCGATCGGCGACCTGTTCGCCTGATCGACGATCCCCTGCCTGCCTGCCTGCCTGCCTGCCTGCCGGGCCGTGGGCCAAGCCCCAAGGGTTGGGTGGGTGGAAGAAAGACGCGGCCGACAATGACGGCCTCCATTACACCTGCGCGACCACCGAGCTGCGCCCACCCGGTATGTGCCGGTAGAGCGTCGACGGCTGCACCCCGAGCTGCGCTGCCACCTCCTCGACGGCGATGGTCGGGTCTGCGAGCATCGCCTTGGCGCGCTTGATCTCCGCCGGTCCCATCGCCGGCTTGCGCCCGCCGCGTCGCCCCAACGCCTTCGCCTGGGCAAGTCCGGCGTGGGTGCGCTCTAGCGTCAGCTCGCGCTCGAACTCGGCGACGGCCGCGAAGACGTGGAAAACGAGCCGCCCGCCGGGGCTGGTGGTGTCGATGGCCTGGGTGAGCACGCGAAGGCCAATCTCGCGCTTGGCGAGATCTTCGGCCGTCTCCACGAGCTGCCGGACGGAGCGCGCCAGCCGGTCGAGCTTCCACACCACAAGGGAATCACCGGCGCGGATGTAATCTAGCGCGGCCCTCAATTCCGGTCGATCGCGCTGCGCGCCCGATGCCTTTTCGGTGAACACGCGTTCGCACCCGGCCGCATGGAGCGCGTCGATTTGTAGGGCAGGGGACTGATCCCTGGTGGAAACACGGGCGTAACCGACGAGCAAGGGCGTTCTCCGAGAACTCGACGCGAACTAGCCCGATTTCGAAGAAGGAAACAAGGTACGGTTTCGAGAGGCGAAATGGCCGCTGCGCGGCTGCTCACGCGTGTTGCACCAGCGTCCCCGGCAATCGTTCGTTTACGAGAGATTGAAGACATTACCAGACGTTTTAACTGTCGGGTAAATCCCCTTAGAGACCCTGTTCAGCCGTCATCGCCGCCCCGCCAGCCCGAGCCATCATGGTTGGGGTCGGCACCCAGACTTGGCGGGAGACCGGTGTCCCGCGCGGTCCCGGCGAAACGGTGACGCGCCACTCAAAATGTCCCGCAACCTCCGAACGGTCGGCCGCCGCTTGCACCTCCGAAGGCGTCGACGATATCCATACCCGCCGCGGCGCGACAATCGGTGCCCGCGGCCCCGGTCGCTGATTGACGATGCGCCATTCGTAATGTCCGGCGCCCGACATTGTGGTGGCGGCCTGGGCGTTGGTCATGCCGACGATAGCGGCGATCCCCGCAAAGGTGGCGGCGAGATAACGATTCATGGGCTTGGTCCTTCAATCTGAGCGTTGTTGCCAAAGCATATGTGCTGGCTGGCAGTCCGCGCATTTTGCCCGCTTGGTTACAAGTTGGGCGATCACGCACTGCTGCATCGGAAATTGCTGAAGATCGGCGGCGCGTGAGGGCGTAACGGTTGAGCCGCGTATAACGAATGTAGTTGCAGCATCTCGGAACGAGGGGGGAATCTACTCAATGGCGTCTTCCAATCAGCGGAATGCATGGTGAATCCCTCGCACAGTCGGCTGAGGCCGATGCCCCCGCGCATCATCATCCTGGCCGTGACGACCGTGCTTGCGGGTTGCACGACCTTCGATCCGGGCAGGGATCATGTGGCGATCGAGAAGTTGCTTGCGGATCGCGGCGCGCCGTCGCTGGGCTGGGAGCAAAACGACCAGGGCGAACAGGAGACACAGGCCCAGCAATCGGTCGCCGCCCAACCGATGACGGCGGATTTGGCCGTCAAGACTGCCATGCTCAGGAGTCCGCGCCTCCAGCAGATTTATGGCGAGCTCGGACTGGCTCGGGCCGATGTTCTCGACGCCGTCCAGGTCGCCAATCCGCGCATCAGCCTGTCGAGCCTGGCGCTCGCGGGCGGGCCGGGATCGCAATTCGTGTTCGGCGTCGCCGAGCCTCTGGTCGATTTGTTGACCTTGCCAGCCAAGGCGCGGCTCGCCCGTCTCGACTACGAACGCGCCCGGTACGAGGTGGCGGCGTCGATCCTGGGCGTCAGTCTCGACGTCGAGGCGGCGTGGTATCGCTATGTCGGAGCGCAGCAGGTTGCCGAGATGCGGGCGGCGGTCGCGGATGGCTTGCAGGTTTCGGCAGACCTCGCCCAGCGCTTTTACGACGCGGGCAACATCACGGAATTGCAGCTCAACCGCGAAAAGGCCGCCGCCAGCCAGGCGCGTATCGAGGCGACCCGCGCCGCCGTCGCCGGCAAGATGGCGCGTCTCGAACTCAACAATGCGATCGGATTGCGGGGAGCGGAGGCGGATTGGAAAAGCGACACCGTGCTGCCGCTGCCCCTCGCCCACGAGGATGACGTAAGCGAGTTGCAACGCCTCGCGCAGTCGAGCAGCCTGGAATTGCTCGCCGCGCAGAAGGGCGCTGTCGTCGCCGCCGGGGCGGCGCGGATCACGCGCAGCTTCCGCCTCCTTGGGGCCACCACGGTCGGTTACGACCGCGAGCGCGAGGTCGACCGCTCGGTCATCCGGGGACCGACGCTCGACATCGAGCTGCCGATCTTTAACCAAGGCGGAGCTCGGGTCGCACGAACCGAAGCGCGTCTACGGATCGCGCGCGCGCGCCTGGCGCAACTTGCGCTCGCGTCCGGGAATGCGGTTGGGCTGGGCGCGGAACGCGTACGCGTGCTCAGCGAAGTGGTGGGCCTGTATCGCACGGCCTTGGTGCCGCAGCGTGAAATCGTGACCCGTCAAAGCCAGCTCGAACAGAATTTCGCGCTGATCGGCGAGTTCGAGGTGCTTCAGGCCAAGGCGCAGGAATACGAAGCCTATCAAGGGTTCCTCGAAGCGGTTCGGGATTACTGGCTCGCGCGCGTCGATCTGATGCGTTTGGTGGGGAACAGGCTGCCGAGTGATGCGGAAGCCAGGCAGAACACGCCGACCGTTTCCGAGATACTGACGCCGCCTGCCGCCCCGGCGATGGATCACTCGATGCATGGCGGCCACCATGGCGGGGGAGCGCCGCCGCCGGCAGGTCCGGCACCGTCTGGGTCGCCCGCGCCGCCTCCGGCCATGCCTGGGATGGTTCACGATCATGTGCCAACGCCGGACGCCAGCCCTCCTCCTTCGCCACCGCCCGCTCCGACGCCTGAACACCAACATCATGGAGCCGGCCAATGACCATCCATCGTCGTGACATCCTCAAGACGGGTGCCGCCGCAGCACTGGGGTCAGCGTTGACCGCGCGTGCCGCCGCACAGGATCATTCCATGCATGGCGGCATGGCGATGGGCCCGATGCCCATGCCGGCGGCCGAGCCTGTGGGCGTGGCGCCCGCCGTGCCGCGCGATCCGCGCTACGTGCCCGTCCGCACGCTCAACGGCTGGACGCTGCCGTGGCGGTTGAATGCCGGGGTCAAGGAGTTCCACCTTGTCGCCGAAGAGGTAAAGCATGAATTCGCGCCCGGATCGAAGGCAACCTGCTGGGGCTACAACGGTGGCACGCCCGGGCCGACCATCGAGGCCGTGGAAGGCGACCGGGTAAGGATTTTCGTCACCAACCGGCTGGGCGAGCATACGTCCGTCCACTGGCATGGGCTGATCCTTCCCTCCGGCATGGATGGCGTCGGCGGGATGACCCAGCCGCACATTCAGCCCGGCGAAACCTATGTCTACGAGTTCACGCTGCGCCAGCACGGCACGCATATGTATCATCCGCACGCCGACGAGATGACCCAGATGGCCTATGGCATGATGGGCCTGTTCATCATCCATCCGCGCGGCGGGGAGATCGTGCCGGTCGATCGCGATTACGCCTTCCTTTTGCACAATTGGGCGCTGAAACCCGGAACCTGGCGCCCGGACCCCTCGATCATGGTCGAGTTCGACCAGTGGACCTTCAACTCCAAGATGTTCCCGGCGATCGATCCGATCGTCGCGCGCACCGGCGAGCGTGTGCGCATCCGGGCCGGCAACCTGTCGATGTGGAACCATCCGATCCACCTTCATGGCGTCGAGTTCGAGGTGACGGGTTCCGATGGCGGGCGCTGGCCGCGCGAGCGCTGGCGGCGGGAGGTCACCGAACTGGTGTCGGTCGGGCAGATGCGCGACATCGAGTTTACCGCGGTCGCCGGCGACTGGGCTTTCCACTGCCATATGGCCCACCACACCATGAACGCGATGGGCCACGGCATCCCCAACCAGACCGGCGTTGATCAATCCGGTGTAGAGGCGCGGATTCGCAAGGTGTCGCCAAATTTCCTGCCGATGATGCGCTACGGCATGGCGGAGCACCAGGAACACACCGACGGCGGACATCAAGGTCCGGTCAACACGACGCCGATGATGGGCGGCAAGGGCCAGTTCGGGAATATGGAAATGGGCGGCATGTTCACGGTCGTGAAGGTGCGCGACGATATCGCGCGGGGCGATTTTACCGATCCCGGCTGGTATCGCCATCCGGCGGGAACGGTCGCAAAACGAGTCAGCGCAGACCCTGACTTCGGTTCTCCGCCGCGCCGTCAAGTGTAGCGGTTACGAAGCCCGGAATTGCACGCCTACTGGTGATTACCGCCAACCTTAATCGTGCATCGCACCGTCTCGCGCGCTCGAACCGCGGCCTTGCTGCACCCCTCGATCGTTTCGCGATTGGCCGTCACGATCCTGTCGCCGGCGACGATCGCGCGGAACGCGGTCGGGCTCGCGCTCTGCATCAAGCGCTGCCCCGCCTCCCAACGCGGCAAGTCTAACGACCGCGCCGCTATGCGCTCGGGCCATTGCCAGCTCGCCGGCGCGACCTCGCGCGCGACCAGGCCGGGCACTATCGCCCATGCGATGATGCCGATCGCGACCCCGCCCAGCCCGAACCATAGCTGCCGATTCTTCTGGTCGGCTCGCGTCCATGCGGACCCGGCGACGGCGCGAAGCTCGGCCATGACGCGGGCCTTGTCCTCGCCCGCCCTGGCGAGCGCTGCCTGATCCTCGCGCCGGGCCGCGTTACCCGCCGCCACGATCCGCTGCGCCATTTGCTCGGGCGTCATCGCCAGCGCCGGACTCCGGGCGATCACGTCGTTGATGACCGCGATCCGGTCGGCCGTGGCGTCCACGCCCTGCTGCATCCGCCCCAACGTCTCGGTATAATCGGGCACGTCGATCGCGCCGCGCTCGGCCGCCAAGCCCTCCACGGCGCGGCGCAACAGCGCCAGCTCGCCACGCATGGCCTCGAAAGCCTCGGCCGCGTCTGCTCCCTGGCTGTCGTCCTCGTCCGCCACCCATCCCCCTTACCGGCTCATGCCACGCTCGCGATCACGCCCGATCGCGACCGACTGCGCCAGTTCCTGCCCGATCGACCGGCCCCGCTCCATGCTCAACGCCAGCTCGGGGGCGCGACGCCGCAACACGGATTCGAGTTGCGGATCGCGGTGCAACCCGCCCGCCATGCTCTCCATGCGCTTCCCCAGCTTCTCCGCGCCGGCACGATCGCCGGCACGCTCCATGCTGGCGCGCGCCTCCTTCATGCCCTGCCACTGCTCCACAAAGCGGCCCGCGCGCTTCTCGGGGTCAATGCGGACCTGGCGCTCCGTCTCCATCGCCTTCGCCGCCCCGCCCGTGTTCCCCTCCGCCGCGTCGCGCGCGAGCCGGGGGTCACGCTCGATCGCGCTGGCAAGGTCACGCGCGGCATGGGGCCGGGTCGCGTCCAACGCCTCGCCGGCGCGGCGCAACGCGCTCTCCTGGTGCGCCAGCACCGGCAACCCCTTCTCCCGCATCCGGCCTATATCGGCCGCGGCGCGCCCAT
>NZ_WTFM01000010.1:0-36818 GCF_022496715.1 Sphingomonas sp. SFZ2018-12 | reverse complement strand
CTTCGAGCGATCGCGCGAGATAGGGCAGGAGCGCCGCGTCGGCGCACGCGCACGCATCGGCGACGTCGGCCAAAGACGCCACGCTGAACGACACATCCTCAATCGCCACGCCCGACGCGGGATCCCATGCCGCGAAACGCGTCTCGCTCCACCGGGAAACCCCGCCGATGAACATCGCACCGGTCAGGATCGCTTGCTGCTGCACCTTGTCTCTCCCCATCAAAATGTCAGACCGATCACGCCGCCGGCCGCCGTGGCGACGCTCGATCGTGCCCGTAGCCATTGCGTGGCCTTCTCATGCTGCGTTTGACGCAACCAGAGCGTTGGCGGCAAATCAGCGGCCCCAGGTCCATAAACATTAATATTGACATATCACCAAAGTTGTAAGACCTAAAGTCGATAGCAAAAAAGATGGTGGAGGGTTTATGTCCGGTCCGAGGCTTACGCGGTGGCGTCTCATCCTGCTGGGCAGCGTCGCCCTGACGGTGGCGGCGTCGCCCGCGGGCGCGCAAACCGCGCAGGCGCCGGCTCCCGAAGCGCAGGAAAATGAGGATGCCGATGGCGGTGAGGACGCGATCCTTGTGCTCGGCACCCGTCGCAGTCTGGAGGACGCGCTACTGACCAAGCGCGCGTCGACCCAGATCGTCGATTCGATCTCGTCGGAGGGGATTGGACGACTCCCCGACTTGAACCTTGCTGAGTCGCTGCAGCGGGTTCCCGGCGTTCAGATCAATCGAAGCGCCAACCGGCGCCAGGGCACGGTGTCGATCCGCGGGCTTCCGGGCGATTTTTCCCAGACGCTGATCAACGGTCAGTATCTGGCCAGCCCGGACGTCTCCAACTTCTCCTACGGCACCGTCCGCTCGGAGGTGTTCAGCGGCATTGACGTGATCAAGGCGCAGGGCGCGGATCAGATCACCGGCGGGCTGAGCGGCCTGATCAACTTGCGGACCGGCAGTGCATTCGACGCGCGCGATGGCATCGCGATCAATGCCGATGCGACCTATGAGGAATTGTCGGAAAAATTTGCCCCCGGCGGTGCCATCACCGCCGCCTATGAGATCGTCCCGGGGACGTTCGCCGTGCGGGGCGCGTTCGGATACAAGTCGAGCAAGTTCCGGATCGATAACTTTCAGGTCAATACCTATGACCGCATTGCGGGCGCGGCCACGGCTGACAATGGCGATGACGTCTTCCGTCCGCGCGAAGTTCGCCTGCCCAACCAGTATGTCGAGACCGACTCGCTGTCGGGTTCGTTCGGTGCCGAATGGCGGCCGGTAGACGGCATCAAGGCCGAATTGTTCGGCTTCTACAATGACTTCAGATCGGACGCCGACCAGAATGAGTTCCTGGTCTCCGTTCAGCCCGCCTCGGTCGTCTCAGCGCTCCGCGGTGCCGAGCCAAGCGGGGATTTTGGCAGCACAATCGCGGCAGTTCGGATCGCCAATCCACAGATCAATGTCGACACGCGGCTGCTGACCGAAATCTTCCGGACGGGCGCGATTACGGGGAAGCTCGGCTGGAGCAATGACGACTGGTCGATCACCGGCACCGCGCACTATACCCGGGCGACACGCGACCTCAGAACGCAGGGTTATCAGGCGATCCAGCGTTCCCTGGGCGGCGCCGGCAACGGCTTCAGCGTGGA
The DNA here is from genome assembly GCF_022496715.1 of Sphingomonas sp. SFZ2018-12. NCBI lineage: Bacteria > Pseudomonadati > Pseudomonadota > Alphaproteobacteria > Sphingomonadales > Sphingomonadaceae > Sphingomonas > Sphingomonas sp. SFZ2018-12. Next base: position 35,170 of record NZ_WTFM01000010.1, on the reverse strand, counting down.
TATCGACAGCGGCTCCGGCAGGCTGGGGGATGCCGTGTTCCGTCTGACCCCGGGTGCCGGGCAGCTGGTCAATCTCCAGCAGGCATTCGGTGCGCCGATCGCGCCGACCTTCCGTGAAATCCGCGCGGTCAATACGCCGGGCGCGTCATTCCTCGGCGGATTCCGCAATCAGGAGGAGTCGGAGGACGAGCTCAGCTTCTCCCTCGACGTCGTGAAGGCGTTCGACAACGGGCCGCTGGACGCAATCCGGATCGGCGGCACCTATCGTGAGAAGACCCAGGATCAAAGCCAGTCGCTCGCCGGCCTGTTCGGCGCAAATGTTTCCGCACTGACCAATGGTTTCTATAACTATTCGCTGTTCGAGGGCGGGCAGCCTTATCTGAACGGGCGGGCAAACGGCATCGATCTATCCGGCTATGGCCAGCTCGATGTGCGCGCGATTACCGCCGCAATCACGCCGGTTTCAGGATCGCCGGCCGGCGCGGCCTATTTCATCGGCCCGGAGGGACTGGTCAACTTCATCGACTCAACCGCGCTGTCGCTGATCTATGACAACAGCCAGAAGATCTATGGCGGCTACGCCATGCTCGACATCGACCAGGAACTCGCCGCCGATGTCCGCGTGCGCGGCAATGTCGGCGTGCGGTATGAGAAGTCCGAACGCGCGACGACGGCCCAGAACCAGCCGCAGGTCTTTGCGCTCACCTATGACAACCTGTTGCCGTCCGCGAACCTGATCTTCGAATTCGGCAGCAACCTGGTGCTGCGCACGTCCTACACCGAAACCCTGCGCCGGCCCCAGGTTGACAGCTTCGCCGTGCTGCGTTCGATCGCGGTGGACGGCACGGGCCAGATCGTCACGATCGGGCTGGGCGCGGCCGATCTTCAGCCCTTCACGTCCGAAAATCTCGACATCTCGCTCGAATGGTACAACCGGCCGGGCAGCAGCGTTTCGCTGCTTGGTTTCCGCAAGAAGGTTTCCGATTTCGCGGGCACCACGCGCCTTTGTCCGGCCGACGGTGGCGGCTTCGGCTTCGGCCCCTTGACGCAGGCGAGCGGCGTCTGCCGCACCGTCAATGCGGTTCCCGCGCAGGGCAGCTTTCCGGCGGTGCTCCAGGGTGCGACGGTCAACATAAACGTGACCGCCAATCAGGACAGCTTCGTCCTGTCCGGGTTCGAGGTCAGCGTTCAGCAGAACCTGGATTTCCTGCCCGCGCCGTGGAACGGCTTTGGCGGACAGGTCAACTATACCAATGTCGATTTCGAAACCGACAGCAGCTTCCGGCTGGGCGAGATTTCAAAGCACACGGTGAACGCGGTGATCTACTACGAGATCAAGCAATTCGGCATCCGGGCGGCGTACAACTACCGAAGCGGCTATTTCCTGGCGAGCGCGGGCACCCAGACGGGCGCCGACCGCAGCGTGCGCGCGCGTGACCAGCTCGACATTTCCGCGACGCTGAACCTGACCGACCGGCTGTCGCTGACCGCGGAAGCCTTCAACGTCACCAACTCCCAGCTGATCGAGTTCGAGGGCGCCGCCAACCGGGTGCGCAACTACTTCGAATATGGCCGCACCTATACGTTCGGTGCCCGCTATCGGCTCTAAAGAGCCCGCGGCCCGGCAAATCGGCGCATTACGGAAGGGAATGACCAATCAACAACCATAAGTAACCGGGAGAATGGGATGTCGAAGTCGAAATTTGGACTCGTCGCGCTGGCAGGGACGGCTGCCGCCGGCGCCCTCGCCGCTTATGGATCATTTGGTTCCGGGGCCCCGTCTGGACCCTTGTCTTCCGGACAATTGCTGGTCGCGGCCAAACCGACGGCCGGTACAGGCGCCACGACGCTGGCCGCCAGCGTCGTGGCGCCGCCCGCAAGCTTTTCATTGCTCGGCACCGTCACCCCGCGCAGCGCGGCTCAGCTGAAAGCAGCGGGCATCACCAGCCCGTTCTCAATCGGCGGCGAGACCACCGATCGCAACTTCAGCACCTATGCGAACTGGAGGACTTATCTGGGGCCACTCGGCTTTCCCAAGGCGCGAGTGCAGACCGGCTGGGCCGACGTCGAACGGGTGCGCGGCACCTATGACTTCGCCAAGCTCGATACCATCGTCACCGACATGAAGGCGCAATCGGTGGAGCCGTGGTTCGACCTCGTCTATGGCAACGCGCTGTACAGCGGCGGCGGCGGCACCGGGCTGGGCGCCGCGCTGCCTTCGGCGGGCAGCGAGGGTCGCGCCGCGTGGCTGAACTTCGTCAGGGCAACGGTTGCACATTTCAACACGCCCGAGCGCAAGGTCACGGAGTGGCAGATCTGGAACGAACCCGATCTCGGCCCCAACAGCGCTTCCGTTTACGCGACCTTTGCTGCGCAGACTGCCCGGGCGATCAAGGAGGTCCAGCCGGAAGCCAAGATCCTGCTCGGTGGCTTCACGCAAGGCGTCATCAGCAATAATTATCAGTACGGTCAGACGGTGCTCACCAACTTCGCGAACGAAAAGGGCAGCACGGTCCCCAACGCCGATGTCCAGGTCGTCTATCACCCGTACAATGCGAACCCGGACGCCAGCTATTCCAGCACCTTTGACAGTTTCCGGGCGTCGGCCGAGGCACGAGGGTTCACGATCCGCCAGGGTGAGAATGGTGCGCCATCCGCGAGCCAGCCTGAATTCGCACTCAACAACCTGCCCTGGACCGAGGATGCCCAGGCGAAATGGGCGCTCCGCCGCCTGCTCGGCGACTTTCGACGCGGGATCGAAAGCAATCTCTTCACGCTGACCGAGCTTCACTATGCCAGCGCCAAGAACCTGAAGGGCATCCTGCAGACGGGGGCGTGGAGCAGCGCGGCGCCCACTTATGGCGACCAGACGGTCCAGCGGCCGAAAGCGGCGTATCGTGCGGTTCAATCGCTGGCCGCGATCTTCGACAGCCGGCTGACCTCGCTGTTCAATCAGGGTTGCACCCTGCCGTCGGGCTATACGATCCAGGCCTATACGCGTCTGGATGCCAACGACATCCGGCGCAACATGCTGGTCGTGTGGCGCAACAACGCGCGACCGGGAGAGAACGAGGCGACCGCCGCGATCAACATCACATGCACCGTATTCCAGTTTCCGCGCTTCGCCTCCAATCCGACGTTGCGCCCCCGCTATGTCGATCTGCTGACTGGCCGCGTCTATGCCCTGACGAGCAGTACGACCGTCGTGCAGGGTGCCAGCGGTGTCACGATCACCGGGCTTCCCGTTTATGACAGTCCGGTGGTGCTGGCCGATCAGGGCATTGCCCTGTTCAACTGAGCCAGTGCAGACGACGGTGCGTGGTTGCGCGGATCGCGATATCGCCGATCTGCGCAACCGGACGATGTAAGCGCGCGTTGGATCATGCGGGGTGAACTGATGGGTTTTTACAGCTTCCTCCCGCCACTGCTGCTTGGAACTGCAACGCTTTCGACATCGAGCGCTGGTTTGCCCGACGTGTACCTCTTGATGGGGCAATCCAATATGTCGGGGCGCGGCGACCTGAATCAGCTGACCATGCACGAACGTGAGCCGGACAGCCGGATCACCGTTTACGCAAACGACGGACATGTTCGACCTGCGAGGGAACCGCTGGACGATGCGTCCGACCAGATCGATCGCGTTTCGGCAGACCCGAACGCGGCGGTTGGGCCAGGTCTTTTTTTCGCGCGTCATCTTCTTGCCGCGCGACGCGTGCCGATCCGGCTGGTCCCCTGTGCCAAGGGGGGAACGTCGATACGTGAATGGCGACCTGATCCGGCACGATCCACGCTCTTCGGATCCTGCATGGCTCGCGCCCGTGAAAGCGGGGGACGGATCGCCGGCATTCTGTGGTATCAAGGGGAAAGCGACACGCGGTCGACGGCGGATGTAACGCGTTGGTCGGCGGATTTCTCAAGGATCGTTTCGGCAGCTCGAACGTCGCTTGGGCAGCCCAATCTGCCGGTCATCCTGGTGCGGATCGCCCGGCAACCGAAAATGCCTGACCTCGCCGCCCGCTATCCGGCCTGGAATGCGCTGAGGTCGGTGCAATTGCGCCTTGAGGCGCGATGCGTCGAACGGGTCGGCGCCGACAATATCCCGCTGAACCCGGATGGCCTGCATCTGTCGACGCCCGCCCAGCGCACGCTTGGCCTGCGGATAGCCGCGACCATGGCACGGCTACAGCGGCAATGTCGAAACAAGTCCGGATCGTAAGACGTGACGTACTGGCCGCCTGATCCTGACGGCGGACCGGATCAGTCAAAGCGGCGGGAATAAAAGCGCCACATGATGATCAGCGCGACCGGGTGCACCAGCGCCAGCACGCTGAACACGGGCACATAGCCCACCCCTTCGATCACCGTGCCGACGCCGGCGTTGAACGCCGCCGCGCCGATGGTGCCGACGCAGCTGATGATCCCGACCGCCGATCCGACCTGGGACTTGGGAAACAGGTCGGCCATCAGGATGTTCGACATGGCAAGCCAGGTGAACGCCATGAAATAGGTGGTCGCAAAGATCGCCATGACGATCGTCACATTGTCGATGAACGGGATCAGCGCGATCAGCGGCGACAGGATGACGGTCGCCTGCATGATGCGGATGCGGCTCTTGGCCGGTGCCCAGCCGCGCGCGATCAGGCGATCGGAAATGGCGGCGGTGACAAAGGTCAGCAGCACCGACAGGAAGGGCGGGATCCACAGGATCCGGCCGACATCGGCCAGCGACAGGCCCATCTGTTCCTGAAGATAGCCGGCCTGCCAATATTGGAAGAAGAACCACACCGGATCGCTGACCAGTCGCGCCAGCAGCACGCCCCATAGCAGGGGATTGCGGATCAGCGCCGTGAAGCCGGGGCGCGGCACCGCAGCTTCCGCCTTGAGCGTCGCGCGGTCCTGTGGCGGGCTCCGATCGGCGAACCACCACAGCACTGCGAACACGATGCCGGTGATGCCGGGAACGATGAACCCGGCGCGCCAGCCATAGGCGAGCGCCAGCCCGGCGATCAGCGGCGGCGACAGGATCGCGCCCATCGTCTGCAACGGGTTCTTGATCGCATAGACGGTGGCGAGCCGGTCGCGCGGGAACCAGTTGACGAGTGCATACAGGGTCGCCGGCAGCAGCCCCGCCTCCGCCGCGCCCAGCACCGCCCGCCATGCGACGAGTTCGGGGAAGGTGCGCGACAGGCCAGCGCCGATCGTCGCGCCCGACCACACCAGGACAAACAGCGTGAGCGGCCCGCGACTGCCCCACCGATCGACGATCCGTCCGCACAGGATGTAGCAGATCGCGTAAGGCACCATGAACGCGGTCACCAGCAGCGAGTAAGCGGAATCGCCGACCCCGAACTCCGCCTTCAGCGTTGTCTTGAGCACCGACACGGCGTTGCGGTCGATCATGCCCAGCGCGTAGTCGATCGTCATCAGCGCCAGCACCCACCAGGCGGCCAGCGGGATCGACTTAAGCGGGGTAGCGCGCGCCTCGCCCGTTGATCCTTCGCCAACCGGCGCTGCCACTTGCGTCGCCATCACCACATCTCGACCAGCACTGCGTCACTCACGACCACCGGCGCGTCATAGACCGGCAGCGCCGTCAGCTGGAGCGTATCACCCTTCGATTCCGCGACCCCGTCGGTGCGATAGACGGCGCTGGTCAGCAGATCGACGTACAGCGGCGCATCGGCAAGGCGCACGCCCGTACAGCTTATGTCGACCGACTGATGGTGCGGCTTTTCGCCTGGGCGGTCGCTGCTGCGCCAGGCGACGATCGCGCTCGCGCCGTCGTCGCGGCGAAAGGCGGCGACGGTAACGTTCGCGTCCGAGGCGCGGCATGGCGCCGCGACCGGCTTCAGTCGCGCGTCGAAAATCGATGTGACCGACTGCATCGCGCGATAACCCATCTTGGCGCGGACCACTTGCTTGTCGTCGTTGCGCCCACTTGGGTCGTAGCGGCGCGTCTCCAGCAGCCCCTTGCTGTTCAGCGCCACCGCCGCCGTCTTTCGTGCCTGGGACGCATTGAAGCCGGCACCGCGCTCGGCAGCGACCGAGTAATGCAGGTCGGTCAGCGTGAAAACCGACGTCCACATGCCGCGCGCGGCGTCGTTGAGCATCCGGCGCAGCACCCATTTCGCCTGGGCTTCCTCGGTCCACCACAGGTTCGACAGCGCGAACAGCGGCTGGTTGATCGACGGCGCGCCGCTCTCCCCCTGGCGCAGCACCAGTCCGGGGTCGATGGTGTGCAGATCCGCGATCAGGGCGTCGAGGGCGTCGTTCGCACCCTCCGGGCGGGGATTGTAGATGTGGATGCCGACCACTTGCGCCAGTCCGCGACCACCGCGCGCGACAAAGGTTCGCGTCGCCTGGCGGATGAACGCATTGCCCTCCGCCGATCCCAGGCCGGAGAAACCGGCGATGCTGATCGTCGCATCGGGCTGCGCTGATCGGACGGTCTGGGCGGTCTCGGCGGCGAATTCACCGAACTCTTCGGCGGTGAACTTGCCGATCAATTCGGGTTCGTTCCACAGCTCCCAATAATCGACCTGGTCGCGGTAGCGGGTGACGATGGCGCGGACATAGGCAAGCCAGGCCCGCCGTGCCGCACCGCGCGGCAGATCGCTGTCCCGCTGTGCGCTGCCACCGCCGGGAATCGCCGGGTTGCCGAAACCAAGCGTGAACCAGGGACGCACGCCGTCCGCGGCAATCCCCGCAACTACGGGGTCGAGCCAGGTGAAGTCATACATCCCTGGCTGACGCTCGGTCCGCGCCCAGCCGGACTGCAGCCGAGCATGCTTGGCCCCCAACGGACCGAGATAATCGCGCCATGCCTCGTAGCGGCTGAAGTCGCGGTCGATCGTCTCGGTGCCGATCGACCAGTCATTCCGGGCGATTTCGCGCGCGGATTTCGGCGCGACCTCGCCGATCAGCACGAGCCGCTGTTCCAGCGCCGCCTCCTGCGCCATTGCCGAGGCGCTGGCGATCAGGCAGATTATCGTCGCGATCCAAGCCTTGCCCATGAGCGCCTCGCTTGCAATTAGCCATAAAAGTATTACAACTTTGTCGCATAGCAAACGACTTGGCAACAGCTAACTGAAACGGGGGCGATGCAACCATGGAACAGGCCGATGATGCCGTGATCCGCTCGTTGCAATGCTTGCGCTGGGTGTCGGTGAGCGGATGATGGGCAACCCGGCGATGGCGGGGACCCGCGCGGACGAACGTCGCGAGCCAGCTAATAAGCCGGGCGCGGCGAAGGCTGGGGTAAGGTCGGCGATCAAGCGCGCGCTCGACCCGGCCGGCATCCTCGACCCCGGCAAGATCTTCGCGCCTGGGATCGCCGCTGATGACGGTATCTCCCAGTGACGCCGACCGCCATCAGTGCGCTGCGCGCGCGGGTGGGCGAAAGCGCATGTTGGTCGGTGCGCGACCAAAGCCTGTTCAGCGTCGACATCTGGTCCCGCGAGCTGTGGCGGCACGATGCCGATCATCAGCCCGCCCGCTTCGCCATGCCGGAAATGGCGGCCTGCGTCGTCCCGGCGGATGAAGGCGTGCTCGTCGCGCTCGAATCACATCTGCTTGCTGGCAATCCCGACCAAGGGGCATGGCGGCGCGTCGATGCGCCGGCCGACCATCCGGACACGCATCGCTTCAACGATGCCTGCGTCGCGCCCGACCAAAGCCTGGTGATCGGCACGATGCATAAAAGCCATCTGGGCGCGTCGCCGACCGGCACGCTCTATCGTCTGGCGCAGGGCCGATGGTCGGTGCTCGCCACCGGTTTCTGGACGATCAATGGCCTCGCCTTTTCCCCAGACGGCTGCTGGCTGTATCTGTCTGACTCGCATCCCGAAGTTCAGATGGTGTGGCGCGCGCCGTGGGACGGCGGCGCGATCGGCCCGCGCCAGGTGTTCGCGCGCTTCGATTCGCTACGCGGCCGGCCGGACGGTGCGACGGTGGATGCGCGCGGCAATTACTGGATCGCGGGGGTGGGCGGCGGCTGCGTCCACTGCTTCGACGCGGAAGGCGTTCATGTCGCTGAGATCGATATGCCGGTTGAAAACCCGACGCGCGTCGCCGTTGGCGGCCCGGCACTCGACCGGCTCTATGTGACGAGCATGGCCGAGCGACTGACACGGCCCGACCCGGCGGGCCTGGCGGGCGCGGTGCTGATGATCGACGGCGTGGCGGGCGGCATCGCCACGCCATTCTGCGTCATGCGGGATGGCGCGGCGCCAGGCGGCTAATCCAGCGCGTCACCCCGGCCGATATTCGCCCGCCTGATAGGCTAGATAGCGCGCTTCGGCGTCGGCATTGGGCGGATATGTACCGATCACCGAACGGCCCGCCCGCATCTCGGCGAGCGCAAACTCCTCGAACGCTTCCATCGGGCCGACTTCGGCGGCGATCTCGTCGGCGAGGTGCGCGGGCACGACGATCACGCCGTCACTGTCGCCGACCATGATGTCGCCGGGATAGACGGGGGCACCGCCGCAACCGATGGGCACATTCATGTCGATCGCATGATGCTTCGACAAATTGGTCGGTGCGCTGGGGCCCGCGGCGAAGCAGGGCATCGACAAGGTTGCGATGGTATCGACATCGCGAACGCCGGCATCGGTGACGACCCCCGCGCAGCCGCGCACTTCGAGCCGCGTGAACAGGATCGACCCGCCCGATGCGGCCGATGCGTCGCGGCGACAGTCCATGACCAGGACATGGCCGGGCGGCACCGTTTCGACCGCGACACGCTGGGCGTGCTTGGGATCGCGGAACGATTCAACCACGTCGATATCCTCCCGCGCCGGAATGTAGCGCAGCGTGAATGCCGGTCCGGCCATGTGCCGCGGACCTGGACCGATCAGGCGTGCGCCCTGGACATATTGATTGCGCAAGCCCCGTTTGAGCAACAGCGTCGCGAGCGAAGACGTGGCGGCGGTCTTTAGTCGCGCCAACGCCTCCGCCGATACCTGGACCGGATCATCCCTCACGCGCTTCCCCTTCGATCGACTTGAATTGGCTGGCGCGCGCGCGCCTTGCCTGAAAATAGACGCGCTCGTCGGCGGTCCCTGCTGCATAGGCGGCAAGATAGCGTTCGCCACCCGCCTGAACATTGTGCCCGGGGGGATGCCGCGCCACTTCCTCCAGGATCAGATCCACGCCCAGGCCCGGGCGGTCGGGGACGATCACATGGCCGTCGACGACGTCGATCGGGTGGCTCACCACGCGGTCGCGGCCCGGCCAGTCGGTCAGGAAACGTTCGTGGATCAGGGCGTTGGGGATCGACGCCAGGAAATGGATCGCGGCATATTCGGCGACCGGCCCCAGCGTGCCGGAATGCGGTGCCACCTGGACAAAATGCGCTTCGGCAAGTGCCGCGATCTTGCGCAGCTGGCTGATGCCGCCCACGCGGCCCGTATCGGGCTGAATGATGTCCACCAGCCCCTGCTCGATCAGGGCACGATAGCCCCATAGCAACGCCAGCCGTTCGCCGGCGGCAATCGGCAGGTCGGTCGCCGCGCGCACCCGCTTCAGTCCGTCCAGATCTTCAGGCGGGACGGGCTCTTCGACGAACATCGGCTGGTGCGGCTCAAGCTGGCGGATCGTCGCGATCGCGTCGGCAGCGGTCAGCCACGGAGGCCCGTGCAGGTCGACCGCCAGGTCGATCTCGTCCCCCAGCTCGCGCCTGAACAGCGCGATCTTGGCCGCCGCATCGGTCACATTGCCGGTCTTGAGCGCCGTGAAGCCGGCGTTGATCGCGCCGCGCGCGGTTTCGAGCGAGCTGGCATGAACATAGGCGCGGATGCGATCGCGGAACCGACCGCCCAGCATTCGCCAGACCGGCACGCCGAGCGCCTTGGCATTGAGGTCCCACAGCGCCATGTCGATTGCGCCGATCGCGCCCGCGCCGACGACCCCGGTCTGGCCGTGCCCCATCTGGGCAACGAACATCCGGTGCCACAACTGGTCGATGTTGCGGGCGTCCTCGCCGATCAACAACGGTGCCAAGTCGGCAATGGCGGCGCCGACCACCAGCGGCCATCCGCTGCCCTCACCGACGCCATGGACGCCTTCATCGGTGTCGATCCGCACGAAGCACCAATTGCGGCTGCCCGCCGCGCTCATCCCCTGCGCCGACCAGCTCGTCTCCGTCGGCGCGCCCGCCTGCATCACATAAGGGGTAACCAACGTGATCCGCATGTCATCCTCAAAAAGGTATGACAACTTTTAACATATCGATTAGCTTAGACAAGTGCCGATTTCAAAACACGCCATCGAAAACACGCCGGATCGCATTGTTCAGGTGCGTGCGCATCGCGGTTCGCGCGCCTTCGGGGTCGTTCGCCATGATCGCATCGAACACCGCGATATGTTCGGCATGGAGCAGCGCCAGCCGCTCGGGCGTGCGCACCTGCATGAAACTGGGCGTAATGCCCATCGCCGTGATGATGCTCTCGCGCAACCCCTGCATCGTGTCGTGGAAGAAGCGGTTACCGGTGGCGCGCGCGACGGCCAAGTGGAAGGCGAAGTCATCATTTACTTCCATCCGCAGGCCAGCGCGATCCTGCTCCAGGCGCTCGACGGCGACGATCAGGTCGTCGCGGTCCTCGGCGCGGCCGGCCGCTGCGTGATAGGCGGACTCGCCTTCAAAGCTGACCCGGAACTCGAGGCAGCGGCGCATGTCCGCGATCGAGGTGAGCGGCTTTGCGTTGGTCGTCGTCACCCGCCGCTGCACATAGGTGCCAGATCCGCGTCGCGACACGACCACGCCGCTGTCGCGCAGGCGCGCCAGTGCCTCGCGCACGACGGGCCGCGAGACGCCGAGCATCTCCGCAAATTCATTCTCGGTCGGCAGCCGCGAGTCGATCGCATACTCGCCCGACTGGATGCGGCCGGCGATCTTGGCATAAACCAGATCGCCCAATTTGACCGAACTGGCGTCGGCTTCGCTCATGCAAGGTTCCGTTCCGTATCCCAGCCCTGCGAACGTGGTTGCCCGACAATTCCCACCAGTTCAACCATCAGCAGGAGTATCCCATGCAGGTTCTGATCACCGGCGCGGCCGGGCGAATCGGGCGCACGCTTGCCGCGGGGCTGACCGGTTACCGTCTCGAGCTGACCGACATCGTCGCTGCGGATTTCGGCGGTGACCCAGCACCGATGACGCTTTGCGACTTGGCGAGCGACGACCTGACCGCGATCGTGCGCGACGTCGATGCCGTGGTGCATTTAGCCGGGCATCCGAACTCGCGCGACTGGGCGGTTGTCGAACACGCCAACCTCGTTGCGTCGCGCCGCTTGGCGGAGGCGGCGGCCGTCGCCGGGGTGCGCCGTTTCGTCTATGCGAGCTCGATCCATGTTGCGGGCTTTCTTGCCGCCGACACGGAATTTTCGGATGACGTGCCTTATCGCCCCGACAGCCCCTATGGCGTGTCCAAGGCGGCGGCAGAGATGATGTTGCGCTACATCAGCGAACAGCACGCGATGAGCGCCGTGGCGCTGCGGATCGGCAGCTTTCGCCCCGCCCCGCAAAACGCCCGCGAACTGCGCACCTGGATCAGCCCGGGCGATATGGTCCGCCTGGCGGACGCGGCGCTGCGGGCGGACATGACGGGGTTTCTCCCCGTTTGGGGGTTGTCCAACAACCGTCGCGCAGGCGTGCGTTCCGAAAATTGGCGGAAGTTGGGATATCACCCCATGGACGATGCGGAGAATTACGCCACCGCCCTCGCCGGCGCTGGCGTACCGACCCACTTGGTGTCCGAGTGGCCACATCTCGGCGGCAACGTCATCGTGCGTTAACTCGCGCGGCCGCCGCACGAGGTGGCCGCCCCGTCACCAAGTCGTGACGGTCGACATCGCGCACAAAAGCGAGTGGATGCGGACGTGGTCTGCGGTGCGCTTTGACATCGCCCGATGCTTTGTAAGCTTGCCCACGGGTGCTGTAAGACCAACGTGGCAGTGCTGACAGGCCGGTCATCCTCCTGCGCTGCATCCAGCCGGTCATGTCTGAAGACGGCACGGCAAGCGTCCGCCGGCGCTGTCGTACACATCTCACAGTGCCCGTGAGGGACCACGCAGGCCGTCGTGGCGAAGGGTTTCCGGGACGTGACGTGCCACTTTTCCGTTATCGCAAATCATTCGGAAGCTCCGGATCATTGCAAGCCGCAGCGATAAGCTGCTGAGCGCTGTCAACCGTCAGTGCAGGCGCTGCCAGCACCACGGATGTCGCGATCTGCCGCTCCGGCACATCCCAATATGTCTTCAGGAGTTGCGCTGTCACCGTTTCGGGGACGAGCGCGAAGCCATGCCTCCGATAGAAGCCTATGGCCCAGACTGCAGCAGCCCAGGTTCCGATCAGAATGGGAGAGTTGCCGTTGCCCCGCAGGTGATTGATCAATGCCGAGCCGATGCCGTGACCCTGGTGGTTCGACAGGACATAGGCATGCCTGATCAGGCGGACATTGCGAACGCTCTGAATGCCCATCACGCCGACGAGCAGACCATCGATGGCGTAGCCCGTGAAGCGCACACCGGCAGCGATCTCGGCCTCTAACGCATCCAGGGGCATATACGGATCATGCCAGCGATCGGCCGGGATCACGCCTTTATACGTCATCGCCGCTTCGTTGATGATGGCCATGATCGCCTGATTTTCATGCTCGGCACAGGGCCTGATGGCACCTGCTTCCATCGCTTCTGCACGATGCTCCAATGATCTGCTCCCCGCAGTTGCAATGGAGTCGATTTATTTGGGAGGTGCAGCGCGATCTTGAAGGAAATTGCAGACGCTCAACGCATGGCAGCAGCATAGGCACCGGGGGTCATGCCAAAGCGCCGAACGAATGTGCGGTGAAAATGGCTCTGGTCGGCAAAGCCCGCCTCGCTGCCAGCTTGGGCGAGGCCAACACCGCTGCGGATCAATGCCTTGGCGAGGTCGAGCCGCCGCTGAATGATATAAGCGTGCGGGGTGAGGCCCGTCAGAGCGGCAAAACCACGCAGCGTTTTGAACCTGCTGGTCCCTGATATCTGCGCCAACTCGTCGAGCGGATGATCGGCGGCTGGATCAGCGTCGATCCGTTCCTTGACCTGGTCAATCGACTGCGGCGCCCTTGCCCGGGATGTTCTCGGATTGCCCAGCATTCCGGCCAGAAGCAGGATGAGCTGCTCATCCATGGCATCTTCATCGCCGCGCTCATGGGCTGCGTAAGCGGCGACAAACCTATGGGCAGCCACCACGTTCCGAAGCACCGGACGGGTAAACTCTGTTTCGCTGCGCTTGCCTTCGTGGATATCGGCCGCGATGGCGCTCACCTTGTCCGTATCGAGATAGAGCATGGCCCATTTGCGGCTGTCGCCGATCGCCATGCCGTCATGCACTTCACCGGGGTTCACCGTGATGAGGTCGCCAGCAAAGGCCTCGACATGCCCCCTGCCGCTCCAGGACCGTTGAGCGCCAGCCAGCATCAGGCCGACGCCATATTCATCGTGAGAATGGCGCGCAAAACTCAGGGCAGAACACGCTTTGACGGCGGTCACCCGCTGCCGGCCGCCTCCCCGGACTGAAAATGAGTTGGTGGTCACGCCCAAACTCTCCAACGATACCCAGGCCCGATCAAGCCGTGGCTGACGCTTCACTTCAGATGATGAAGTAAAGCGTGTTGCCGAAATTGCGCAGCACAACGGGGAGCAGCAGGCTGCCGGTGCGCAGGCGCAGCCATACCGCGATGAAGGAAGGAATGGCGGTGAGCGCCATGGTCAGGGGATCGAATGCGAAGGCCCCATCGGAATAGCCGAACGCATGCGTCATGCCGAACAGCAGGCGTGACAGCACCGCCCCTCAGCCCCAACCGACCCTCAGCAACTGCTTGCGCCCCCGGAACCCGTGGTCGAGCGCGAACAGCAGGAGTCCCCGATAGAATAGTTCTTCGTCCAGACCGGGCATCGTCGTCTGGAATGCGACATCTTCCGTACTGGGCGGGTCGGCAGGGAAGAGCATGGCGATCACGACAAAGAAGCCGCAATAGGCCGCAGCAACGATTGCCGCGGCCTTCAGACTGCCCGCGGCGGGCGAGAGGGTCAGGCCGATCCGGCGCAGCCCGAAGTGCAGATGCCCAGCGATGGCGATGGTCGCGGCCAGAGCCATGAGCTTGCCCTGCCCGTTCCATGCGCCTCCCACCACATCGGGAAACGATCCGTAGCCAAGCGTCAAAAGGGCGTCGCCAAGCCTTTTCCCTCGGCTTAGCAGCGTTGATCTGGAGGTAGTTCAGCATGGTCGTTTTCCCAGCAAAGCCGGGTCGATCCGAGGGCAACAGTAAGAGCAACATTTGTTGCCGCTGCTGTTGCCCTTAGCCGGATTTCGCCAGACGGTGTCTGGCGATTCTCGGTATAAAAATGCTGTGAAACCAGTCGATTACTGGACGCTGCTGGACACACTTAGCGCCAAAAAATGGTGCCCCATAGAGGACAAAGCTGGGCACTCAGAACATTGGACAATTTCGATCAGTCGTCCATGATGTCGGGAAATTGCGCCCCGGCATGCATTGCCCTGCCGCACTACACACCGGACCGCAGCCTTTAGTCGTCGCGCGCCGCACGCAATGCCTCAAGCTCCGCTAGTCTCGTTGGATCGTCGGCTGCCAACGCCTCCTCGAGATAGAAGTGATAGGCCATGTTGCGCACTAACCGTTGCGCTTCGCCGCTGTATTCTGGAGCAATAACAGTGAAGGCATCGATTAGCTCACGAAGAAAACCCTTGTCCAGTTGCTGAAGATCAACAGCCAGCTGCTCCATCATCTCGACAGCCTCGTCAGGATCGAGGGTATCATCATCAGTGAGATCCAAAAACAGCGAGAAGTTGGCAATAATGCGCGCAATTTGCAGAACGATCATGGCCTCACGATCCTGAATTTTATGTTTCTTACGTTTAATTTTTGAAGTAACTTCAACGCTTTGTCCTTTTGAAGCTGCGTGGGCACTTCCCAGATCCCGATTTGCCTATTTTGTGCCAAAGCTTCTGACTGCCGCAATATCTGCGCAATCGCCCGCGGCTTGCCCGACACGCCAAACTTCCGGTCGACGAGATATTCACCATCTACGCCATCGAACTTCACAGGCTTTTGGGATCCGTCAGCCAACGTCCGCATCAACGTCGGCGCTTGGCCCGGCCGCGCACCCGGCGCGGTGTCGTTGTACCGCTTCGCTGGACTGTCGCGACCGAGATTTTCCTTCAACCAGCCAATCTCCGGCGGGGGAAACGGCCCTGTACTAGGTCTTGCCGTGAGCAGCCGGCGCCGCGCGGAAACTTGGGCGAGCGCCGCACCCGGCGCGAACGCAAGCGCTACATTGCCAGCAACAGTTCCAGTCGCACGGCCAATATCGCGCGGCGAAGCGCTGGCGACCGCATGGGCCGCACGTGACACGTGGACGCGAGCCGGCGTATCCTCGGCCGCGATGACCGTGTCGATCATGGCGGCGATCTCGCGACCGGCCTTGCCCACAGTGGTGACCGGGCTCGTCGTCAAGGCGGCATATGCGCCCGCAACTGTTCCCTTCATCACCCCATATCCCCCTTCAGCGGCACCCACGATAAACTCGGCGACTGGATTTGGCGGATCGTCACGTCGCGAGACGGTGGGCTTCGACGGTGGCTGGACCGCCGCGGGAGAAGGCGGGTTCCTGCTGGGCTGCCCCGCTTGCATGGGGGGCGACGCTACTGTGCTCGGGCGCGCTGCTATCCGAGGCTGGCGCGGCTTTTGGCGATCGATAGACCCGGGGTTACGGTCGTTGGCGCGACTGCTCAACCCGGCTCCGCCTGCACCATAATGGCGCCCTGAGCCGGCAAAGGTAAAACGGCCATCGAACGGGTCGTGCCAGGGGTTGAATTTGCGTTCGATACCGTCGGTGGTTGAAATCTGGGGCAACCTGCCTGTGCGCAGCCAAATAGAAAAAGCGCGTCGACGATCGCTATCGGATATCTGAATCATGCCGCCCCTCGCTGCTCGATGCGGCGAGAACATATCAGCAACACTTTCCAACAAGTCAAGCGAAGGATGCCCAACGCCTTTCGCTCAGCCAGGCCCCAGTGCCCGGTTTTGTCCTCTATGAGGTCCGATTTCAGGAGTGTGGTGCCAGAAGAGGCGCAAAAATTCTGTCTTAGGCAATGCCGAGGCATCCCCAACCACACTGTAATTTTGCCGATTTGGCTTGTAAGGTGTTCGTGGTCGGTCGCCCACATTTGCCTGAAATCCCACTGATTTGTGGGAACGAATGTGGGAGCATTTTCGGCGGCCTTTCCGTGGGAACGGCAGCCGAAGATTCCCTAAACGGGACTCGAACGATGGCACTGACTGCATTGAAAGTGAAGAACGCGAAACCGGGCCGTCACGTTGATGGCCGTGGCCTTTGCCTGCTGGTCAAGGAGAGCGGCGCGGCAACCTGGGTGCTGCGTATGCAGCACAAAGGCAGACGGAGGGATTACGGGCTCGGCTCTGCCTTGGACGTGTCCCTTGTCGCAGCCCGAGAGGCGGCAACGGCGCTGCGGAGCAAAGTTAGGGCTGGTGCTGATCCGGTGGCTGAGCGGCGCAAGGCACGCAAAGTCATACCGAGTTTCGAGACGGCAGCCCGCGACTGCTACGACGCGTTGAAGGAGGGCTGGAAGAACCGCCGCTACGCGAACTGGATTTCCAGCTTCGAGAACCACGTATTCCCGCACATCGGCACCAAGCCGGTTGATCAGGTGGACAGCGCCTGTGTTGTCACCGTGCTGTCGCCCATCTGGCTGGAAATACCGGAAACGGCACGTCGCCTGCTTCAGCGCATAGGCGCAGTCCTGGACTTCGCCCATATCAAGGGCTGGCGGGCCGAGGAGGCTTCCCTGCGTTCGGTGCGAAAGGGCCTTCCGCGCCAGACAGCGAAAGCGGTGCACCTTGAAGCAATGCCGTTTGCCGAGGTGCCAGCACTTATGGCCCAATTGGCAGCAGCGTCGCCTACGACTGGCAGAGATGCACTGCGCTTCACGATCTACAACGCTGTGCGCTCTAACGAGACGCGCTTTGCGGTTTGGACCGAATTCGACCTCGACAAGGCCATTTGGACAATCCCCGGCGAGCGCATGAAGGCGCGTGAAACCCATGTCGTGCCACTGTCGCCGCCCGCCGTGGCGCTGCTGCGCAAGCGGTGGGAAGAGCGGACCAGCGATGACGGGCTTGTATTCTCCGCAGACGGCGAAAAGCCGATCAGTGACATGACGATGACCAAATTGCTCCGCAACAACGGGATCACCGGCGCGACGGTTCACGGCTTCCGCTCGTCCTTCACGGACTGGGCAGCGGAGAAGACAGATTTCCCGAAGGAAGTTGCCGACAAGGCATTGGCGCACAAGCTGAGCAATCAGGTGGAAGCCGCCTATCGGCGAACGGACTTTTTCGACAAACGCCGCGATCTGATGGCTCGTTGGGCAGAGTTCCTCGATGCCGGAAAGGCCGCCACCAGCATCGACCCAGCCGAGGCGGCAGGCGAGCCTACTCCGGCTCGCGCTGCCGCATAATCAGCCGGTGAAGGCTGGCGGTGACTATGCGCGTAGATTTGCCGAGCTTTACTGCTTCGACATCACCCGCAGCGATCAGCTCATACAGCTTGGTTCGCCCGACGCCGATCATGCGTGCCGCCTCGTTGACCTTCACGCAAATTGGTTCGGCAACCGGCGTTGTCACTGTGCTGCACCTTCATTGCGATACGAGACCGGATCGTCGATCCAACGGTTCACCGCAGATTCGCGCCAGCCTGCGCCGTGAATGCTGATCTTCACCTGGGATGGAAAGGTCCCCTCGGCGATCTTGCGATACATGGTGGAGCGTGACAGCCCGGTGCGGGCGAGTACGGTTTTCAGGCGGATGATTTTGTCGGTGCTGGACATGGTACGGATTTCCATTCGCTGGTCGTTTCTGGCACCCCCTGAGTGCAAGATTTGTTTGCCCAACCTCCGGATGCAAGGCCAATTCGCGGTCGGCGAAGCCTGTCGAACACGTGACTATAAAGACAAAGCCAAGGATAGGGACGGCTACGGAAGGTTAGAGACGAACACGGACGCCAATGTAATCGTGCCGTGGGCGGCAGAAAATTTTCCGAGCTACGCTGTTGGTTGTTTCTGGGCCGAGATTTTGCGCGCAAGAGGCGGAATTTCGCGCCAAGCATGACGAATTCTTACTCACGAATCGCGCAAAGAATCGACACGGAATGATTGGAGCGAAAGCGGCAGGCGAGACCAGAAAGTTTGCAGTAACGCGATTGATGCATATGGGCCTTGACGACGGCGCCCTAAGAGGCCATATGGATCGCATGAAAGTCGTTGATGCAAATTGTTCTGTTTTTTTGGCTCGGATTGCCACCATCTCGGCGGGATACCCGTTTCGCGGCAAGGTTGACGAGCTCCCCGATGGCGAGGTCGCTGTCATCCAGATGCGTAACGCCGACCCTGTTAATGGCATCGACTGGCCCAACCTTTCGCGGGTGGCGCTACCTCGCGTCAGCGCAAAGGCGTTTCTCGCCGAGGGGGACGTAATCCTTTCGACGCGAGGCGGGCGCAATATCGCATATTATATGGAGGGACGGCAGAAACAGGTCGTTTGCTCTCCCCACTTCTTTGTCATTCGGGCCAAGCGGCAAGCAATTCTGCCGGAGTTCCTTGCCTGGCAGTTGAACCAGAAGCCAGCCCAGGACCACTTCGCTGCCGGTGCTACTGGCTCCTACATCCTGAATCTCAAGCGTGAAGTTGTCGAGCAGTTGCCGATAGTGGTTCCGCCGCTGGCCGAGCAGCAGCGCATTGTCGAACTGGACGCAGCAGCGAAGGCTGAACGCGCGACCCTTATTCGGCTTATTGAAATTAGAACGGCTGAAATGGCTGCCATTGCAAAAAGTTTGCTGGCAGCTTCGTCAATTCGACACGAACAGAGAGCATCATGAACGACCAGATCAAACAGGACGAAGTGAACAAGGCCGTTTGGGCTGCCTGCGATACCTTTCGCGGGACGGTCTCTGCCGACGTTTACAAGGACTACGTCCTTACCATGCTGTTCCTGAAGTACCTGTCGGACGTGTGGCAGGACCACTACGACGAATACAAGAAGCAGTATGGCGACACGCCCGAGCTGATTGCGGAGCTGATGACGAACGAGCGGTTCGTTCTGCCGGAATCCGCCAACTTTACCACGCTCTACAAGGCGCGGCACGAACCGGGTAACGGCGAACGGATCGACAAGGCGCTTCACGCCATTGAAGAGGCGAACGTCGGCAAATTGCGCGACGTGTTCCAGGATATCAGCTTTAACTCCAATAAGCTGGGGGAGGAGAAGCAGAAGAACGACATCCTGCGCCACCTGCTGGAAGACTTCTCGCGTCCCGAGCTGAACATGCGCCCGTCGCGCATTGGCAACCTCGATGTGATCGGCAACGCCTACGAATTCCTGATCAAGAACTTTGCCGCCGATGCAGGCCGCAAGGCAGGCGAATTCTATACACCGCCGGAAGTCTCCGAGTTGATGGCCGAGATCATGGACATGGCCGAGGGCGAGGAAGCCTGTGACCCCACCTGCGGTTCCGGCTCGCTTCTCATGAAGTGCGGACGCCGCGTGCAGGCCAAGTTCGGCGGGTCGAAGCGCTATGCACTGTATGGGCAGGAGTCGATCGGCAGCACTTGGGCGCTCGCCAAGATGAACATGTTCCTCCACGGCGAGGACAACCACCGCATCGAATGGGGCGACACCATCCGCAACCCCAAGCTGCTGGATGCCGATGATCGGCTGAAGCACTTTGACGTGGTCGTCGCAAACCCGCCCTTCAGCCTGGACAAGTGGGGCGTCGACACGGCGGAGAATGACAGGTTCGGGCGCTTCCGTCGCGGGCTGCCGCCCAAAACGAAGGGTGATTATGCCTTCATCCTCCACATGATCGAGACGATGAAGCCGAGGACCGGGCGCATGGCCGTGGTCGCGCCGCACGGCGTGCTGTTCCGGGGATCGAGCGAGGGCACGATCCGGCAGAAGCTGATCCAGGAAAACCTGCTCGAAGCCGTGATCGGTCTGCCGGAAAAGCTGTTTTACGGCACCGGCATTCCGGCCTGCGTCCTCATTTTCCGCAAGACCAAGACGGACGACAAGGTGCTGTTCATCGATGCCAGCCGCGAATTCAAGGCGGGCAAGAACCAGAACCAGCTTGATGCAAATCATCTGGCGAAGATCGTCGAGACCTACCGCAAGCGGGAGAGCGTTGACAAATACGCCTATCTCGCCACGCCCGAGGAACTGGCCGAGAACGACTACAACCTCAACATCCCGCGCTATGTCGACACCTTCGAGGAAGAGGAAGAGATCGACCTGGTCGCTGTCCGTGCCGAGCGCCTGAAGCTGAAGGCCGAACTCGCCGCACTGGAAGAGAAGATGGACGGCTACCTCAGGGAGCTTGGCTACTGATGGCGGGCGAGATCATCCAGTACCAGACGGAAGACGGCGTTACCGTCATCCGCCTTAAGGCGAGCGATGGCAGCGTCTGGCTGAGCCAGGCCGAAATGGCCGAGCTGTTCCAGACCACCAAGCAGAGCATCAGCCTTCACGTCCGGAACATTCTGGAAGAGGGCGAGCTGGAGGAAGCGGCAACTGTCAAAGAAAACTTGACAGTTCAAACCGAGGGGAAACGCAAGGTTTCCCGCCAGATTTTGCTCTACAATCTGCAAATGATCCTTGCAGTCGGCTTCCGCGTGCGGTCGCTGCGCGGCATGCAATTCCGGCGCTGGGCGTCGGAGGCGCTGAGCGAATATCTGGTCAAGGGTTTCGTCATGGACGACACCCGGCTGAAGGAGCCGGACAACGACTATTTCGAAGAGCTGCTCGCCCGCATCCGCGACATCCGAGCGTCGGAAAAGCTGTTCTACAAGAAGGTGCTGGATATCTACGCCACCGCCGTGGACTATGATCCGAAGGCGGAAACGAGCCAGCAGTTCTTCCAGACAGTGCAGAACAAGATGCACCACGCCGCCCACGGCCAGACGGCGGCAGAAACCAAACTGGCCCGCGCCGATGCCGCCAAGCCGATGATGGGGCTGACCAGCTGGCCCGGAGAGAGGCAGGGCCGCCTGCCTACCAAGCAGGACGCGCAGATCGCCAAGAACTATCTGCAGGATGAGGAGATGGAGACGCTGAACCGCATCACCGTCGCCTTCCTGGAATTTGCCGAAGCGATGGCGAAGAACCGCAAGCCGATGCACATGGCTGAATGGATCGCCAAGCTGGACGACTTCCTGAAGCTTGGTGATCACCCGCTGCTCGATGGCGCGGGCCGGGTTTCCGCCAAACAGGCGCAGCGCCATGTCGAGGCCGAATATGACCGCTGGCACAGCCGCGCGATCAATGCGCCGAGCGCGGTCGAGCGGCATTTCATCGAGGCAACCGCCAAGGTGAAAAAGCTCGCCGCTGACAAGCCCGCCAAGGGCAAGGGCGGTGCGCAATGATTCCCGAGGGATGGCAAGAAGCTAAACTGCAGGACGTTGCACCCGTCATTGACTGCAAGCACAAAACGCCGCGTTATACAGCGCAAGGGGTACCGATCGTCTCGCCGGGCAATCTTGCTTGGGGGGCGCTCAAACTTGACGGCTGCAGAACCATTTCAGAGTCCGACCACGCTGAGATGATGGATCATTGCAGCGTCGCAATCGGCGACGTTGTGTTCGGCAGAAATCAGTCTGTGGGTGTATCGTCGATTGTCACCACCGATAGCCCATTTGCGCTTGGGCAGGACACTGTCTTGATCAAGCCAACGACCATAAGCCCCGGCTTTTTGCATCAATGGCTCCAATCGAGGCAGTTTGAGCTTAGCATCCTTCGGCTTCAGGGCGGGAGCACGTTCGGCAGGATCAATCTAAAGGATTTGCGCGCGGTCCCAACACCGGTGCCCCCTTCAATCGAAGCAGATCGCATCGCGGAGACACTACAAACTTGGGACCGCGCCATCGAGACGGTCGAGGCGCTGATCGCCAACGCCCGCGCGCAGAAGCAGGCGCTGATGCAGCAACTGCTCCCACAAGGCGCCACCCCACCCAAAAAACGCCTCCCCGGCTTTTCGGGGGAGTGGCACGAGGGAAGGCTCGGCTCGCTCGCAGATATCTCCAAGGGCGAACAGAAAGGCAGGGCCAGCCTTTCTGGGGAAGGCCCCGTTCCTGTGATCAATGGTGGAATCGCGCCATCAGGATACACGGATCATCCCAACACCGCTGCCAACACCATCACGATTTCCGAAGGCGGCAATTCGTGTGGCCACGTCGATTTGATCACCCAGCCCTTCTGGTGCGGCGGCCACTGCTACGCGCTCAAGAATCTGAAGGTGGACCGGGACTATCTCTTCGCGGTGCTCAAGCATCGGCAGCCCGAGATCATGTCGCTCCGCGTCGGATCAGGCCTCCCCAACGTCCAGAAGAAGGCGTTAAGCCAGTTCTCGATTCCCGTTCCAGCAAGACCGGAACAGGAGAAAATCGGTGAACTCGCAGCCAGCGCCGACAAAGAAATCGCTGCTCTCGAAGCCCAACTTACCGCCCTTCGCCACGAAAAGGCCGCGCTGATGCAGCAACTGCTCACCGGCAAGCGGCGGGTCAAACTCCCGGAAGGCGAGGCAGCCTGATGCCATTGATGACCTTCGCTCAGGCGATTGCCGACTCGAACCAGTTTTCAAAGCGGCACCTGCTACTTGGCAACGGCTTCAGCATCGCCTGCCGGGCCGATATCTTTCACTATGGCTCTCTGTTCGCGCAAGCTGACTTCAGCCAAGTGCCGGAAGTCGTCGCCGTCTTTGAAGCGCTAGGCACCCAGGATTTTGAAGCGGCGATCCGTGCATTGGAAAACGCCGCACGAATCCTGCCGGCCTATGTCCCACATGGAGCCGCCGCGATTGCAAAGATGCTGGAGCACGCGGCAGCGCTGAAAGAAATTCTGGTCCAGACCATCGCGGGCAACCACCCGCACATCCCACCAGATATTCCCGATCAGAAGTTCTGGGCGTGCCGTCAGTTCCTGTCGCATTTCCTAGCGAGCGACGGGCAGGTTTTCACGCTCAACTACGACCTGCTGCTCTACTGGACGCTGATGCACGACGACATGCCGTTCGATGAGCCGATCCCGTTGGCGACGAACGACGGCTTCGGAAATGATGAAGATGATCCCGACGCTGACTACGTTGTCTGGCAGGGCGAAACCGGGGCACACGACGCCAGGGTGCACTTCCTGCACGGCGCACTTCACCTCTTCGATTCCGGGGCCGAGCTGAAGAAATACACCTGGATCAGGAAAGGTGTTCCGCTGGTCGAACAGGCCCGTGCCGCGATTGCCGCTGATGCCTATCCGCTGTTCGTTGCGGAAGGGACGAGCGCGAAGAAGAAAGCGAAAATCCGCCACAACGCTTATCTCTATCAAGGCTTTAAACAGCTGACAGCAAACGTGAAGCAGGGGAAGCACTGCTTTTTCATCTTCGGCCACTCGCTCGCCGAGAATGACGACCATATCCTGAATAGATTGGCTCGTGGCAGATTTCCGAAGCTGTACGTAGGCATCTACGGCGATCCACTGACGCCGGACAACCAGCGGATCATGGCAAGGGCAAACGCGTTGGCCGCATCACGGCATCACAAATCACCGCTTGAGGTCGCCTTCTACGACGCAGCCTCTGCCAACGTCTGGGGGGCGTGAGAATGATCTGGCAAGAACGCAAGTCCGGTTGGACCAAGAAGCCACAAGACGCTCGCACACCCGGCGACATTGATTACGCGCGCGTCATCCACTCCGGCTCATTTCGCCGCCTTCAGGGCAAGACCCAAATTCTGAATCTCGGCGATAGTGATTTCTACCGCACGCGGCTGACTCACTCACTTGAAGTGGCGCAGATCGCTGGTGGTCTTGGTGCCCAACTTCGCCAGAGCTTTCCGAGCCATGATGCCATCAAGTTCATTCCGGAACGCAGCATGTTGCAGGCAATCGCCTGTACCCATGACCTTGGGCATCCGCCATTCGGCCATGGTGGAGAGGTCGCGCTCAACTACTGCATGCGGGAGAACGGCGGCTTTGAGGGAAATGGGCAGACGCTGCGCATCCTCTCGAAGCTGGAGAAGTTCTCTGAAGCGGATGGTGCCGACCTCTGCCGTGAGGCCCTGCTCGGTGTGCTGAAGTATCCGGTCGCATTTAGTGATGTCGCCAATCCGGCCAAGGCTCCACGAATGCTGCCCGAAACCAGCGGCACCCCGCTGCTGGATCGCGAGGCTTCAAAGCCGCCAAAGTGCTACATGGACAGCGAAAAAGATGTGGTTGAATGGCTGCTTCAACCTCTCTCAGGGACTGACAGAGAGACGTTTCAGTCCTTCGAATTGAAGGAGGGCAAGCATGCCAAGGCCCGACACAAATCCTTTGCTTGCAGCATTATGGACCTTGCTGACGATATCAGCTTCGGCATCCATGACATGGAAGACGCATTGGCGCTTCGCCTCGTCGACCAAGATGGGTTTCGGCGGCACGTCACTCCAAAGAAGTGCGAGGGACTGCTGGATTATCTGAACAGCAACTATGCCGGGAAGTACGGCAACGACGTATACAGTGGATTGGTTGAACGACTTTTCGCGGACGGCGCCGAGCGGAAACATCAGATCAATCGAATTTTGAATTTCGTCATCACCAGCGTTGAGATTGACGAATTGCCTGAGTTCGAGGAGCCGCGGCTGCGATATCGTGCTCGACTGCCAGAGCTGGTGGCGCGGTTTGTCGAAGCAGTGAAGGATTTCATTCGCGAGGAAGTGATCTTCAGCCCGAGTGTCCAACATCTGGAATTCAAGGGTCAGATGATGGTCATCTCCGTATTCGAAGTCCTGAAGTCTGATCCAAAGAGCTTCCTTCCGCCCGATATCTACAGCAAATACCAGCGCAGCGACGATCCTTTGCGGGACATTTGTGATTACGTCGCCGGGATGACGGACACCTACCTTCTGAGGGCATATGAACGGCTATTCGCACCCCGGATCGGTTCGGTGTTCGACAAGCTGTGACCATGAGAATCACCCCCAACACTGCCGAGCTCTACAGCTCCCATATCCCGGCCCTCGCAACACTGGTTTCGCTGGGCTGGGAGTATCTCTCGCCCGAGGATTGCCTTGTCGCGCGTGGCGGCAATCAGGGAGTGGTGCTGCGCGATGTGCTGGTCGAGCAACTTCGGCGGCGCACGTTCGACTACAAGAGGCGGACCTACCCGCTTTCGACCAACGCGATCGATCAGATTGTCCGCGAGCTGACTTCGCCCGCGCTCAACGAAGGGCTGATCACCGCCAACGAGAAGCTCTACAACGCCATCACGCTGGGCATCACCGTTACCGAATTCGTCGATGGCAAGAAGCACAGCGTCACCGTGCCGATCATCGACTGGTCGCACCCGCTGGCGAACAGCTTTGTTGTCAGTGATGAGATGGAGGTGCTCGCCGTTCCGGGCACCCACACGCGGCGGCCCGATATCGTCGGCTTCGTCAACGGAATCCCGCTACTGGTGATCGAAGCCAAGCGGCCTGACAGTGGTAATCCCAACAAGTCGATGGTCGACGAAGGGATCAGCCAGACGATCCGCAACCAGGGGCAGGAGGAAATTCCGCACCTGTTCGCTTACGTCCAACTCCTGATGTCTATCGGCATGACCGATGGCCGCTATGGAACCACCAGGACCCCGCGCAAATTCTGGGCTCAATGGCGCGAGGAGGAGTTTTCCGAGGACCACTTCCGCCAGATCAAGAACGCGGCGAAAGAGACCGATCCGCGCGCGGCGATCCTGAAAAACCATGTCCGTGAGGTTAGGGATCACTTCCAGCACCTGTGGAGCGACGAGCAGGAGGTGACCGCGCAGGACCGTCTTCTGATCGGTCTCTGCACGCCCGAGCGCTTGCTGGAATTTGTGCGCTCATACGTCCTGTTCGACCGCAAGGTGGACAAGATCGTCGCGCGCCATCAGCAATTCTTCGGCATCCGCGCGCTGCTCGGCCAGATCAGCCGGATCAAGCCCGATGGCGCACGCGAGGGCGGGGTGATCTGGCACACCACCGGTTCGGGCAAGAGCTTCACGATGGTGATGCTCTGCAAGGCGCTGCTCCTCCACAACAAACTGAAGGCGTGCCGCCTGGTCGTCGTGACTGACCGGCGCGACTTAGAGAAGCAACTGGCAGGCAACTTCCTGACCGGCGGCGCTTTCGGCTCGGACATCGGCTCCAAGGATGCGGGGAGGGCCAAGGCGCAATCGGGCCGCGACCTTGCAAAGCGCATCGGCCAGGGAACCGAGCGCATCATCTTCACGATCATCAACAAGTTCGGCAGCGCGGCGCGCCACCCGGAATGCCGGAACGACAGTGCTGACATGATCGTGCTGATCGATGAAGGCCACCGCAGTCAAGGCGGCGAGAACCACGAGCGAATGCGCAAGGCCCTGCCAAACGCCGCCTATGTTGCGTTCACCGGCACTCCGCTCCTCAAGGACGACAAGACGGCTAACAAGTTTGGTCGGATTGTCCACGCCTACACAATGAAGGACGCGGTTTCGGACGGCACGGTGACGCCGCTGCTCTACGAAGAACGCAAGCCGATCCTCGACGTGAACGAACGGGCGATCGACAACTGGTTCGAGAAGGTCACGGCTGGCCTGTCCGATGAGCAGAAGGGCGATCTCAAGAAGAAGTTCGGAACCAAGGGCGCGGTCTATAGCTCTGGCGACCGGATCAATCTGATCGCACTCGATATCGCGACCCACTTCAAGGAGAATTTCAAGGATCTCGATCTCGGCCTGAAGGGTCAGCTGGCGACCGATTCCAAGCGCTCAGCCATCCGCTACAAGAAGGCACTGGATGCAACCGGCCTGGTCAGCAGCGCAATCGTTATTTCTCCCCCAGACACGCGCGAAGGCCATTCGGAAGTCGATGAGGCAGAATTGCCCGAGGTGCTGCAATGGTGGAAGGAAAACGTCAAAGGCGACGCCGAGGACTACGAGCGCCAGGTGATCGAGGATTTCTCGACCGAGGGCCGACCCGACATACTCATCGTGGTCGACAAGCTGCTCACCGGATTCGATGAGCCACGCAACGCTGTCCTCTACATCGACAAGAAACTCGAACAGCACAATCTGATCCAGGCCATTGCCCGCGTGAACCGGCTGCATGAGCAGAAGAAATATGGCTTGCTCATCGATTATCGGGGCATTCTGAAGGCGCTTGATACCGCGCTCACCGAATATCAGGACCTGGCAGAACGCACGCAGGGCGGTTTTGATCTCGATGACATTGACGAACTCTATGCCGATGTCAGCACTGAGTATAAGCGATTGCCCTCCCTCCACGCCGAGCTTTGGAGAATCTTTAAGCCAGTCAAGAACAGGGCGGACATCGAGCAGTACCGGCAGCTCCTGGTGCCGCAGACCCGCGAGAGCGACGACGGAATACCTATCGACCTGAACCAGAAGATCAGGGAGGATTTCTACGAGGCCCTGACAGCCTACGGCATGTGCCTCAAGATCGCGCTAGGATCGCGTTCATTCTTCGAGGACGCGTCGATCACCGAAGCACAGATTGCGGAGTACAAGCGCGACCTCAAATTTTTCTCAAACCTGCGCAAGATCGTGAAACAAGACGCACAGGAAACCGTCGACTACAGTGCCTACGAGGACCAGATCAGGAGACTGGTCGATCGTTATGTTGTGGGCGAGGACGTGGAGAACGTGGACGGCGTTCTGATCGTCAACGAGCTTGGAAATCAGCAGCCCACCGAGACTTGGTCCCCTGAGAAAACCCGCAACGAAACCGACATCATCCGATCCAGAGTGCGCAAGACGATCGAGCAGGAATTGGCCGACGATCCCTACGCGCAGCTGTTTTTTTCCGACCTTCTCAGACGAGCCATTGCGGAGGCTTCCGCGCTGTTCGATCACCCCTACAAGCAATATGTCCTGTTCAAGGATTTGGAGGAAAAGCTCGCAACCAAGACGGTCGACGATCTGCCCAAAGGCCTCAAAGGTCACCGCCACGCCAGTGCCTATTTCGGGATCATCCGGCTGGAGATGAGCGACGCGGTCGCAAACGGACATGATCAGGAGGAGTTCATCCGGGCGGCGCTAGATATGGAGAAATTCGTCGAAAGCGCCATCGCGGAAAATTCGCTGAATCCAGCAAACATTGAAGCGGCCATCCGCAAGGCCTTATTGCCGCGTCTTTTCGGATTGACCGGCTTGGACAAAGCCAAAGTCATCACCGACAAGGTCGTCGAGGTCACCCGTGTCGGGCTTGCTCGTGGTAATGGCGCGAACGCATGATTGTTCGATACGGCGATCAAGAGGTATCGTGCCTGGTGCGACAAACCGCAACCGTCACTGGTCGCATCCGCATCCACGTTTACCCCAATGGTGACGTTGAAATTGAAGCACCTGAGAATAAGGACGCCGACCAGATCAGAACGGCGGCCCAGCGACGTGCAAGGTGGATATTCCAGCATCGGACCGCCGCAATCGCAGCGCGAAAAATGGCGCTACCGCGTGAATATGTGAGCGGCGAAACGCATTTCTATCTTGGGCGGCGGCACAAGCTCATTGTCCACGAGATCAACGCGCAGCCTTCCGAAGTTAAGCTCTTGCGCGGCAAGCTAGAGGTAACCCTGCCAGTGGCCGACAGAGCTGCCGTCAGACGGAGACTCGGTCGATGGTATGAAGCGCGTGCTAACGAATATCTGCGCGACAAATTTTCGGAAATCGCAGACCGGTTGAGTTGGATCGAGGCGCGGCCGCCGGTCAAGCTTATGCGCATGAAAACGCAATGGGGTAGTTGTTCGCCGGGCG
Organism: Sphingomonas sp. SFZ2018-12; assembly: GCF_022496715.1. Lineage (NCBI taxonomy): Bacteria > Pseudomonadati > Pseudomonadota > Alphaproteobacteria > Sphingomonadales > Sphingomonadaceae > Sphingomonas > Sphingomonas sp. SFZ2018-12. Next base: position 6,301 of record NZ_WTFM01000010.1, on the reverse strand, counting down.
GAATGATTTACCTGAACCCCGCGCTCATAAGGGCTCCTCGCCATTGCATTGAATACGTCATTCTCCACGAACTCTGCCATCTGGTCGAACACAACCACAGCAAGAGATTCTTTGATTTGCTCACCAAGCAGATGCCGGGCTGGGAGGCCGCGAAACGAGAGCTCGACTCCCTCGCCGAATTGATCCTTGCGGGTAATGAGCGGGCCACGGAGCACACAGATTGCCAAGGCTGAGCGATGCCAAGGCTTAACCGCTTTCCGCTTCAAACGCCCGCTTGCCCTTGCGTTTCCAGAGCACCAGCGCCTGCTCCCGTTCCTCGCCCCGCAGCTTGGCAGCAACCGTAAGGAACGCGCCGTAGAGCGTGGCGCGATCATCGTCCGCAAGTTCGACCAGCCCGGCCTTCACGACCAGGCCGCCCAGTTCGATCAGTTGCCGCGTGCGTTCGCGGCGCTTGACCTGCCACTCGCGCATGTCGGTTCGCGCCTTCACTGCCTCAAGCCGATGCCGCGCCGCCGTCAAGCGGGAGAGTGCCATCCGGTTGGCTTTGAGGTCCATCGACACGCTTGCGCGCCTTGCTCTGAAAGAAGGCCGCGCCCCGCTTGCGCCACGCCTCCTTCCTCTGGGCTTCCTTGGTTTCGGCGATGACGAGCAGCGCACCGGCCAGCGTTTCCGCATCGGTCGCATCGGCCCCGGTGGCGATCACCAGTTCGCCAAGTTGCTGCACGCGGCGTTCCTTGAGTTGCTTCGCCTTGTCGGCGAGCGCCTTCAGTTCCGAATCAAAGTCGCGGGGTTTGCGCATCGAAGTTCTCCATTGAGAGGTGATGCGCTGATGATAATATCGATGCTCTCCCAATGCTGTAGAGTCGTCGAGACGGCCTGATACTGAATAGTCCCGATCAGGATTTTATCATGGGAGGGCGCGCTTATACGTCGTGCCGACGTGGCGCTCATGGCGTAGATGGATTGCCGTCATGGCGATCTTCCACCTCTCCGTCAAAGTCATCAGCCGGTCGAGCGGGCGCAGCGCCGTGGCGGCGGCAGCCTATCGCGGGGCCGAGCGGCTGCACGACGAACGCCTAGACCGCGACCATGACTTCACCAACAAGGACGGCGTCGTCCATTCCGAAGTGCTGTTGCCGGAAGGCGCGCCGGAGGAATTTGCCGACCGCGAAAAGCTCTGGAACGCGGTCGAAGCCGCCGAGAAGCGCAAGGACGCACAGCTTGCCCGCGAGGTCGAATTCGCCATTCCGCGCGAGCTGACCAAGGAACAGGGCATCGAGCTGGCGCGCGAATTTGCCGAGGCCGAATTCGTCGAAAAGGGCATGATCGCCGACCTCAATGTCCATTGGGATATTGGCGCGGACGGCCAGCCCAAGCCCCACGCGCATGTCATGCTCACCATGCGCGAAGTCGGCAAAGACGGGTTCGGCGCGAAGGTGCGCGAGTGGAACAAGTCCGAGTTGGTTGAGCAGTGGCGCGAACGCTGGGCCGAACACGTCAACCAGCGCCTTGCCGAACTCGATATCGACGCGCGGATCGATCATCGCAGCCTTGAGGCACAAGGCATTGCGCTGGAGCCGCAGGACAAGATTGGCCCCGCCGCATCACGCATGGGCGTGCGCGGACTTGAGGCCGAACGGATCGAAGAACATCGCGCTGTCGCGCAGCGCAATGGCGAGCGGATCATCGCCAATCCCGCCGTCGCGCTCGACGCGATCACACACGGCCAGGCCACCTTCACCAACCGCGACCTTGCCATGTTCGTGCATCGGCACAGCGACGGGAAGGAGCAGTTCGATCAGGCGATAAGCGCTGTGCGCGGATCATCCGACCTGATCGCGCTGGGCAAAGACGGGCGCGGCGAAGACCGGTTCACATCGCGCCAGATGATCGAAACCGAACAGCGGCTCGGTCGTGCGTCAGAATTGCTGGCGGAACGTGAGCGGCATGGCGTCGATCAGCATGGCCGGGAAGGAGCGCTGGCGCGCGCCGAGACACGCGGCCTGATCCTGTCCGGTGAGCAGCGCGCAGCGTTCGAGCATGTGACCTATGGGCGGGGTTTGAGCGTTGTCGTCGGCTATGCCGGGACCGGCAAGAGCGCGATGCTGGGCGTTGCGCGCGAGGCATGGGAGAGCGCGGGCTACACCGTTCGCGGTGCGGCGCTGTCCGGGATTGCCGCAGAGGGGCTGGAGCACGGTTCGGGCATTGCATCGCGCACCATCGCCAGCCTTGAGCACCAGTGGAGCCAGGGCCGCGATTTGCTCACCTCGCGCGATGTTCTTGTCATCGATGAGGCTGGCATGGTCGGCACGCGCCAGATGGAGCGCGTTCTCTCCCATGCCGCCGATGTAGGCGCGAAAGTTGTCCTGGTCGGCGACCCGCAACAGCTCCAGGCCATCGAAGCCGGAGCCGCCTTCCGCGCGATCCATGAACGGCACGGCGGCGTCGAAATCAGCGAGGTCCGCCGCCAGCATGACGGCTGGCAGCAGGACGCAACGCGGCACCTTGCCACCGGGCGCACTGGTCTTGCGATTCAGGCCTATGACGAACGCGGCATGGTGCACGCCGCCGAGACGCGGGAAGCGGCACGCGGCGAGCTGATCGAGCGCTGGGATCGCGACCGGCAGGCAAGTCCCGGCGATACGCGGATCATCCTCACCCACACCAATGACGAGGTGCGCGAGCTCAATGACGCGGCCCGCGAAAAGCTGCGCGCCAGTGGCGACCTGGGCATCGATGTGAGCATCCGCGCCGAACGGGGCGAGCGTCAATTCGCCAGCGGCGACCGCATCATGTTCCTGCGAAATGAGCGGGGCCTGGGCGTCAAAAACGGCACACTCGGCACTGTCGAAAAGGTGACGCCGCAGTGCATGGCCGTGCGCACAGACGATGGTCGCAACGTCGTTTTCGACACCAAAGTCTATGCGCACCTCGATCATGGCTACGCTGCCACGATCCATAAGGCGCAGGGCATGACCGTGGACCGGGCGCATGTGCTGGCCACGCCGGGCATGGACAGCCACGGTGCTTATGTCGCGATCTCTCGCCACCGTGACGGCGTGGCCCTGCATTATGGCCGCGACGACTTCGCCGATCAGTCGAAACTTGTTCGCACGCTCAGCCGCGAGCGCGGCAAGGATATGGCGAGCGACTACAAGCCCGAGCAGCAATTTGCCGAACGGCGCGGTATCAATTTCCGCGAGCGGATCGTGCAGATCGCCCGGCAATTGCCAGAACGAGCGAAGTCGATCTTCGCTGGCTTCAGGCCGCAGGCCAAAGGGCTCGAAGCATTGCCGACCGATCAGGCTGGCCTGGCCGATCAGGCTGGCCTGGCCGATCAGCGCCGCGCCGTCGAACGATACGCGCGTGCTGCCAACGACATCGGGCAGATGCGCGAGCAGGGATTGCCGGTCCTGCCACATCAGCGCGACGCGCTGGAGAAGGCAGGAAAGGCACTCGACGCGATCCGGCCCCATGGCACAGCCGACCTTGCCAACGCTTTGCAGCGCCAACCCTCGCTCGCCCGTGAGGCCGCCGATGGTCGCAGCCAGGGTGCAATCCGCGCCATGCAGCTTGAGGCCGAAATCCGCGTCGATCCCGCGCAGCGCGCCGACCGCTTTGTCAGCGAATGGCAGCAGCTGGGACAAGCACGGCAAGCGATGCAGCGCGATGGCGACAGCAACGGTGCGCAGCGGCTCACCAACCGCATGACGGATATGGCGAAGGGGCTGGAGCGCGACGCGCAGGTCGAATCCCTGTTGCGCGGTCGCACCCGCGAGCTGGGCATCAAGACAGAACTCGGTCGCGATCTGGCCCGCGACCTTGCCGCCTCCATCACGATGGAGCGGAGCCGCTCAATCGGCATGGGCCTGTAGGAGAAGCGTAATGGATATGGATACCGATGCTGATGACGTGGAACTGACCCTGGACCTTGAGCCGGAGCCGGAACCCGATCCCGACCCACTCACCTCGGATACCGTGACCGATCCCGCCGCCGAGGCGTTTGCCCGCCTTCAGGGCGAGTTAGCCCTGATGCGCCGGGCGGTGCAGCACCTTGCCGCCGAGCGTGCAGACATTGTCATTCCCGACTACGGTGCGACCCTGACCGACATGGCCAAGCGGATGGGCGCGATCAGCGAGAGCCTGAAGGGCATGGCTGGTCATCCCGCGATGCAGATGACCCCTGACAGCATCGGCAATCGGATTGCCGCCGCAGCCGAAGCCGCGCGGCGCAGCGATCAGGACAGGATCACTCAGGCCCGGAGCGACTTGAGCCACGCCGCTCAGGAGATGCGCAGCGTCACCGCCCACGCACGCACCGCCGCCGAGCAGCGGCAGCAGCTCTACCAGGTGGCAGGCGGAGCCTTGCTTACAGGCATACTGCTTTGGTCCCTTCTTCCTAGCACCATTGCCCGTGTCATGCCGGAAAGCTGGCACTGGCCCGAGCGCATGGCAGCGCGGATGGTTGGCGCATCCTCCCGCTGGGACGCTGGTGCACGGCTGATGCAAAGCGACAGCCCTGAGGCATGGAATGCACTGGTGCAGGCCGCTGACATCCAGCGCGACAACCGCGATGCCATTGACGCTTGCCGGAAGACCGCTGCAACCTCACAACAGCCAGTACGATGCAGCGTCAAGATTCGTCCCATGACGCAGCCAAAGAGCAGATGATGGTATCAGCGAGGGCGAGTTGGCGTCCCGGCAAGGACCAGCGAGGATCACCACGACCCACTCAAAATGTGGGAATCAATGTGGGATCGCTTTTTCCGGAACTCCACTTTATCGTGTAAAAACAACACGATAAAGTGGTTGACTGGTGCCAGAAGAGGGACCGTGACGTGTCGCCAAAGCGTTATATCACAATGCTTTATTGCGATTTTTCGAATTTCGATACCGTCGAAAATACCGTCTTGGCACTGGCGTTGGTCCTCAATGAGGACTCAAATCGCTGCGGACGGTCTATTTCGGATCAATCCGCGACACCAAAATTTATTTTGCGACCCGCCGACAATTTCCTGCCTGAGAACGGCGAAAAACCGAATCAAGCCGCACCCAACGAAGCAGCCATGGCAGGTGCAATCAGCGCCGCCAGTTGTTGCACGACCGCACCTTTGCCAACCAACAGATCAACGCTTGCAATCCGCAGGCGTTCATCGCCTTCCATCATGCCGTAACCTGCATCCAGCGCCTCACTGCCAAGGCTGGCGTGATGAGGATAGAGCAGCATCGCCTCACCGCCCGCAGGGATCAGCAATGTCACCGAGTGGGGAAAGCAACATGCGTGCTGGGCGAGGGTCAAAGCAATCGACGTCGATTGGCCTGCTGCGTGGCTGGATGAGCTGATTGGCAAAGATCACATCAAGGCAGGCAAGCGCGATGGCATCAAAGATCAGAAACTGCTGAACGGCATCGAGGCGCAATCGATAGTGGTTTCTGCCGGAGGGCAGCTTTGGGAGCAATTGAGCGGATGGGGTCAGTCGCGAAAACTGCTTTCGCCAACCGAGCTGGGAATTCTGCGCGTCGCTGCATCTGTTCCGATGAAAAATCCTTCAGAAAAGCAATGCCTGAAGGTCATCGAATCCCTTCGCAAACTTAGATCCGAAGGTTGCGCGATCGGTGCCGATTTGTCGATCTGACGCCTCCGAGCGGGGGCATCCATTTTCCCGACAAAACTGACCGAAATTTTGCGGAAAGCATTTTCAGCAAGTGAAGACCAGCGTGTTTCCGGTGAGTAGTCTGGCGTAGGGTGTGGAGGGCAAGATAAAAGCAGTGCCAGCCCCTGACCCTTATGTGGTTGGTTCAGTTGAGGAATTTCGTATGGCACCGAAGGAAGGCTGCCATACGATATTGCGCAAAAGCGCAGAAATCTGCGGCGCTATCGTCTGGCACCGCTGATTTTTGGGCGTTTGTGCTCGATCCGGTTCGGTCAACGATAGGCCGAGTGCGATGGGTGCCCGTGATGGGGCGGTGATGCGATGGCGGCGCTCGGCCTCCGGCGGCGCAATCTGTCGATTTTGGGCGGTGCCATACCGTTTCAGGGCTGAGATCCGGGAGTTTCAACGGGAGCGTATGGCACCGGAAATTCGGTGCCATAGGGAAAAGCTCTAATAACTCATCTGCTTAACAACCGAGTGCTGGCACCTCTTTTATCTCGCCCTCCAAAACAGTCCGAATGTAACCGTCCGAAGTTCGCACATTGTTCTGCGTTTTTGTGGATGACCATATCGCCTCCGATCTGATGACGAGGTGGGTGAATGGGACGGCGACTTTTCGACAACCCGGCCAAGCGGTCGTGGTGGCA